>CAZXEQ010000003.1:44188-357497 GCA_964640155.1 uncultured bacterium
TTTTTTGGTAAATTATTCTTGATGAAAATTAAGATTATTTCTCTATTTTTAATCTCTTCTGTCGTTCTTATTTCCCATGCACAAGCAGACCAGCCTCGTATTGAACTTTCCAAAAGAGAACATCATTTTGGAAATATTAAGCAAGGGGATAAAGCCACATGCCAATTTCCTGTAAGCAATCGTGGGGAGGCTCCTCTGATCATCCATCGTATTGAAACTTCTTGTGGTTGTACGGGGGCTATTCCAGGCAAGAACGAATTAGCTCCCGGAGAATCTAGTCAAATTGATGTGACGTTTAATTCTTCAGGCAGGCAGGGGTATTTTCAGAAATCCATTTATGTTCATAGCAGTGATCCTCAAAATCCGAAAGCAGAACTTTTAATTGATGGAGATATCAAAACGGCTGTGGATATTGATATTTCACATTTGAATTTGGGAAATGTTTTGCTAAATCAATCTGTATCAGGACAAGTCAGAATTCGACTCAATGACACTAGTTCAGCTGTACAAATTGTAAGAATTGATCATGGTCCTCGTGTTCAAATTCAAATGCCACAAGAAAATTTAGTTCCGGGAGAGTGGAAAAATTTAAATATTACTTTTTTGGGACAACTCCCAACAGGATCTTTTTATGAAATGGTGACATTACATTTTTCTGATGTGCGCATCAGTCCGGTGATATTTCAGGTGTCGGGTCAGGTTGAAGGTCTGATTCGTGTTGCTCCTCGTCAGGTTAATTTCGTAGTCCGGGGAAATCCAGGTGTTGCTTCTGAATGGCAAAGTGTTCAAGTGATAGGCTCTGAGTTCCGAAAGTTTAATCTCATCAATGTAGAGCTTGATCCCACGCTTTTTGAAACAAAAACTTTTGTTCGTGAAATGGAAGTTCATTATGAAATCATGATTCAAGTGAAGCCTGGAATAAAAGAAAAGTTCTTAAGAGGGATATTAAAAATTTCTACAAGCGAAGATTCTATGAGAATCATTGAGGTTCCTATACAAGTATGGCTTCCAGACATTTCAAATACTTAGTTTTCTTTTTTCTTTTTTCAATTTGCTCAAATGTTTTTGTGTTTTCTGAGCAATCATCGCAAACCTTTTCTCTCTTTTTTACAGGAGAGGATGGAGGACGTTTAGAACCCTGTGGATGTGCTTCAGGACAATTAGGGGGGCTTTCCAGACGCCACACCTTTATTAGGAATCAATCCATGAATGCTTCTTCTATGTTGGTCTTGAGTAATGGAGATTTGTTGAATGGAAATAAAAGGCAAGATGAAATTAAATTTCAAACCCTTCTGGATGCAATGAATCAGATGAAATATAATGTGTTGAATGTAGGCGAAAAAGAGTTAACTTGGGATCTGAATTTTTTAAAAGCCATGCAATCAGCTTCTTCATTCACCTGGCTTTCAAGTAATGTGTTAGATGTTGAAGGAAAAGTTCTGTTCGGAAAGGTTTATACTCAGAAAGTTCGATTTCAAAATCGCAACATCCAAACAAAAGTTTTGGGAATATTATCTCCTCAATTTCAAAGTCAAATTCCTTCTGATTATAAAATTTTAAATCCTGTAGAGGTCATTCGTGAATTGATTTCAGAAGAGGAGCAGGCTTCAACGATTTGGATTTTGCTCTATCATGGAGACAGAGACGAAGCACGTGATTTAGCAAGATCTTTTCCTCAAATTAAATTGATTATTACGGGGCATGGTTCTGAAGAGATCTCTCAATCAGAGAAAGTAGGGCCTGTATTCATTACTACTACCATCAGGGAGGCGAAGTATGCAGGGCAAGCTATTTTGACTCAAAAAGATAATGGAGAATACAGTTGGAGCCAAATCGAGAATATTCCCTTAGATGAAAAAATAGAAAATTCTAAAGAGCTACAAACGTTGATGCAACAATACCAGAAACGTCTTGGTGAAGAAGAACTTTTTAAGAATGAAGAAAATCGTACGGTCAGCTCCAGCGGAAATTTTTTGGGAAGTTCAGCCTGTTCTGGATGTCATGCAAAAGCCTTTCAAATATGGAAGGGGACACGTCATGCAGAGGCATACTCTTCTTTAATAAAATCCGAACGTATTTTTGATCCTGATTGCTTGCGTTGTCATACAACAGGATTTCAATATAAAGGAGGTTTTAAGGGAGAAGATTTAACTTCTCATCTTGCTTTCGTGGGTTGTGAATCTTGTCATGGTCCTGGGGGAGAGCATATTAAAGCTCCCTTTAAAAATCGAATGTTAAAAGCTGGAAGTGGGACTTGCATGGGCTGTCATGATGTTGAGAATAGCCCTCGTTTTGATTTTAAAAGTTATTGGGAGAAAATTAAGCATTAAAAGGATTGAGATAAGCTGTTAACTCTTGAATAAAAATAAGAGAAAGCTCTTGCAAAGAGTTTCCTTCAAAAAGATATTGCTGGCTTCTGATTTTGCCTTGTCGAGCAACCTGAATGCTAATAGTGGAATTACTTGCTTTAATTTCCTTGAGTAATGTCAAAGTGCTCCATGCTCCATCTAAGGTTTCTCCATTGACTCCGACGACGCGGTCTCCTGTTTGAAAGCCCGCTTGGTGAAGGAGGCTTCCCTGGTTAATTTTGATCATTTTGATGGTATCTTCAGATTCTTCTTCTAAAAAGGCAGGATCAACAACATCTTTACCAAGCAGAGTTTCAGCATCTTCTTCTTCATGAGAAAACGCATCAGAATGTACACGCCAACTTTGAGCATTAATTTGTTCAATAGGAAGAGGTTTTCCAAAAATAAAAGAGGTATAAAAAAGTAAACTTATTGCAAAAAAGCATTTTTTCATTTGAATATTATCCTTCCGTTTAATTTATTCCTAAAAGAAAGCGATTCAGGTATGATAAGTACCATATTTTTCAGTAGCGGTTCAATGTTAAACCATAAACCATTCAACCCGGGAACCGAAGTTGACTGTGAGAACAGAGACGAAAAAGCTTGGATTAGATTGACTTGAAGAAAACGTAGACATACGCAAAAAGTGTCTGTCGAGGCTTTCTGAAAGGCAAGACGGCCAAGATCTTTCGTCGAATTCCACAACGCAACTTCGATTTCCGGGTTCAACCAAACGGGGGAATCATGTCATCAAAATCAGGCTGGAGATGTTGTTTGGCTCAATGGGGGATTCTTTGGGTTCGTCTTGCCTTGGGAGTCATTTTTGCTACGCATGGAGCACAAAAAGTATTTGGATTATGGGGTGGACAAGATTTGGCTACAACAGTGGCGGGCTTTGAGGGAATGGGAATTTCTGCTCCTTTAGCTTATGCAGCTATTTTTACAGAATTGGTGGGGGGTATAGGGATCACTCTAGGACTTTTAACTCGACTTTCTGCCTTGGGTTTAGCTGTGGTGATGGGGGTAGCGATTGTTCGAGTTCATTGGGCGGGTGGATTTTTCTTGAGCAATCAGGGATTTGAATACTGTCTTGCACTGCTTGGAATGTCTTTAGGGCTTCTTTTTACAGGAGCAGGCTGCTTTTCTTTGGACAGTCTTCTTTTTTGCCGAGGATGCAAAGATGAAGAAAGCGAATCTTGTTGTGCTGAAGAGCATGGAAAAGAAACACATTAATTAAGGTAGTTCTATCATCTTGTCAAAAGACCTCTTCCCTTTGGGGGAGAGGTCTTTTTATGTGGTCATTTTGGAATAGCTAAAAACAGGATGGATTCTTAGGAGAGCGAATGGCTATAAAGCTAATTTAGCATTCATCTCTTCTAGCTTTTCTTGAAGCTTAACCCAAATTTCTTGTCTTTCGTTGATGAGTTTATTCAAAAGCTCTAATCGGTCACTGAGTTTACGAGTCCAAGAAGCAGGGTTTTCTGAGAACTGTCGTGTGATGTCATCTTTTTCCACTCGATAGAATTCTATTTGTTCTTCAATATTTTTAATTTGTTTAGCGAGTTTTTTTACTTCTGATTGTAATTCTTTACGTTCAAGAAAATCAAGTTTGGCAGGAAGAGTGGTGTTATCCAATTTTTGCTCTGTATCTTTTTTCTCGTGTTTGGACTGTAAAACTTTTTTAGATTCTTCATTTTCTTTCGTTTCGGATTGTGCTTCTTCTCGTGCCTGCTGTTCTAATCGATAAACATATTCATCATAAGTTCCAGGATAGCGAATCATTTGACCATCTTTGACATCTAGAATTTTCTTTGCAAGTAAATGGACAAAAGTCCTGTCATGGCTGATAAAAAAGACTGTTCCCTCATAATTTTTAAGCGCATGCCCTAAAGCTTCTACAGTTTCAAAATCAAGATGGTTGGTAGGTTCATCTAATAAAAGAACATTGCATTTTGAGAGCATGAGTCCTGCAAGACAAAGTCGGGCACGTTCGCCCCCACTTAAAACAGAAGTCTTCTTCTCGACATCATCTCCTCTGAATAAAAAACTTCCTGCCATATCCAAAATATCTTGATGTAAAACACCTGGTGCCGCCTTCTTCTTCAAATGTGTATAAACATCTTCATTGGGATGAAGAATGGATAGAACGTGTTGGGCATAATAGCCAATTTGCGTGCCGCCACCCCAGCGATATTCTCCGTTTTTAGCGGGAAGATTATCAGCAATAGTTCTAAGGAAAGTTGTTTTACCTTGCCCATTTTCTCCCAAGATAGCGACTTTTTCTCCTCGTTCGATTTCTAAAGTGATATTGCTTGCAACAAGCTTTTCTGGATAACCAATAGATAAGTCTTTGCATCGAAGAGCAATGCCATATTTTTTATCCAAGCGGGGCATTTTGATGCGGACATTGCCCATAGGATGGTCAATTTCTATCGTTTGTGATTCCAATTTTTCAATGAGTTTGCGTTTGGATTGGGCGAGTCCTGCTGTAGAAGCTTTTGCTCCAAAGCGATTTACAAAAGTTTGAAGTTGTTTTTTCTTGGACTCAAGAGATTTATTGTAGCGCGCTATTTCTTCTTTTTGTGATTCTTTAAAGTCCAGATAGTCCTCAACATTGCCTGGAAAGAAAACCAGTTCACCTCTTTCTGCCTCCAGAGTAGAAGTGCAAGTCCTTTTTAAGAATTCTCGATCATGAGAAACGATCAAATATCCGCCGTCAAAATCCAAGAGAAAATTTTCTAGAAGGATGAGGGTGTTTAAATCTAAATAGTTTGTGGGCTCATCCAAAATGAGAAAGTTAGGTTCAGGCAAGAGCATGGCCGTAAGCTTGACGCGAGTTTGATAGCCTCCAGAAAGGTTTTTTATTTTCGAGTTCTGTTGGGACACGTTAATGTGAAATCGAGAAGCAATTTTTGCGCATTTCCAGGGTTCTTTTTTCGTGTAACGGGTGAGAAACTCCAACACAGTTTCATCAGGGCCAAAGGCATCATGCTGTTCGAGATAACTTAATCTTAAATCTGCACTCTTGGATATTTCGCCTTCTTCCATTTCTTCTTGGCCTGTTAAAATTTTACAAAGAGTGGATTTCCCAGCCCCATTTCGACCAATCACGCCAATTTTCTGGTCAGTCGAGAAAGAGGCAGTAGCCCCATCAAAGATGATATTGGGGCCATAGCTTTTATGAATATTTTTAACTTGAAGCTGTGCGGGCATAAAGTTCCTTTAAAAAAGAGTTGCCTATCATACAAAATTTTTTTTAATAGGGTAGATAAATCTTTAAATGCTTAGTTTTAGTTGAAATATCATTTTCTTCTAGCCTTTGAGCTCTCTTTAAGAGTAAAATCTCGCCATTATGAGGAAAATTTTAGTTTTTTTATTCATTTTATGCTGTTTTGTGGGTGCAGGCTGTCAAAAAAGAGGTTTAGGCCCTTCTGTAACACCACCTCCCGTAGATAATACAGGATCTGCTGCTTCAAGAGAAAATTCACCTCATTCTGATTCTATACAAAGTCCTATTGTTTCTCTCCCTAATCTTTCATTTGAAGATTTAGAAAAAAGGGCAATGGAGCATGTAGTTCTTTCAGGAGAAACTTTAAGTGAAATTGCAGAAAAATATCACGTAGGTACAGGTCTTCTCAAACGATTGAATAATATTGAAAATGTGAATCAAATTCGCATTGGACAAAAATTGAAAGTGATTGAAGGTCCTTTTTCTATTGTGATTCATAAGGCAGGCAAAGTTCTTACGGTTTCTTTAAAAGATCAAGAGATTAAAAGCTATGATGTTGCGATAGGAAAGAATGACAGCACGCCCGAAGGAGATTTTACAATTTTAAATAAAATGATTGAGCCGATTTGGACAGACCCTTATTTGGGTGATCTCGTTAAAGCGGGAGATCCTCGTTATCCTTTGGGAACACGATGGATGCAATTTGCTCCTTATGGATATGGTATTCATGGAACAAATGATCCTTCGTCGATTAAATCCGAGGCTTCTTTTGGATGTATTCGAATGTTAAATCCTGACGTGGAAGAGTTGTACGATTGGGTCTGTATTGGTTCAAAGGTCCAGGTGTTACCTTAAAATAAATTTCCTTCCTAATATTGAGATATAATTTCATGATTAAATTAAAAAATGTTTATGATGTCCCTTCAGTAGAAGACGGAAAAAGAGTTTTAATTGAACGTCTTTGGCCTATGGAGGCAGATGTATATACATATAAGATTGATCTTTGGTTAAAAGATCTTGCTCCGTCTTATGGTCTTTTAGAATTTTTGAGAGAAAATACAAAGGAATATTTAAAATTTAAGGAAGATTATAAGAAAGAATTGCAAGAGAAAGAAAAGCAAGTGTTATTTCATAAATTGCTGTTAGACTCTCAAAAAGGGACTGTAACACTTTTGTATCGTGATGCAAATTTTGAAAAGAGCGCTGCAAAAATGGTAGCAGAAGTTTTGCAAAAATTTGGAGAAAGCAAATGAAAAATTTATGGCTTGTCTTGCTTTTAGCAAGTTCATGTATGATGATGGGATGTGCAGAATATGAGGGGTCAGCTATGCCAGAGCATGAGTCATGGGAAAACGCTCCTTCGGCTTCGTCATTTCAGCAATTGCCTCGTAGCCAAAGAAGAGTTTATCTAGGGGATGAGTAGCATGTATTCACTTGTTATGACAACGACAAAGACCATGAAAGAAGCGCGCACAATCATTAAAGGGCTTTTGACTAAACGTTGGATTGCTTGCGGTAATATTTTAGGCCCCGTGGAATCTTTTTTTGTGTGGAAGGGGAAATCTTGTAAGGAAAATGAATATCTTGTTCTTATTAAAACGCTTGAAAGACAATTTGAGAAGATAAAAGATTTCATTGTCGAACATCATTCTTATGATACCCCTGAAGTTGTTTTATTACCTATTAAAGCAGGTCTTGAAAAATATTTAACTTGGATTGGTGAAAATGCTTCAGGCCATTAATAGACAAAGGAAAATAATGAAAAAGATTGTTTTATTTTCAGTTATTGCTTTTCTTGCTTTTTCAGGTGTTTTAAAAGCTAAAACATTAACCCCTGCCGAAGAAGATCTTTTTAAGAAGGCCTCTAGAATTGTCGAACGTGGGAATACATTTTATGAAAAAGGGCGCTTTGGTCAGGCTATTAATGAATATAAAAAGGCCATTGAAATTTATCCTGGTCAAGTATGGGCACATTATAATTTAGGCCGATCTTATGAAGAAATGCATATGAAAGCTGAGGCCATTAAGGCTTATCAAGAGGGGATTAAAGTCGATCCAAATGTTTCCGTCGTACATAATAATCTAGGAGTTCTTTACGAGTCTCAAGGGCAACTAGATGCAGCTATTTTACAATATTTAGAGGCGATTCGATGCGATGAAAAATATGGACCTGCATATTCTAATCTGGGTGATGCCTATTTTAGTCAGGGGAATTTTCAAAAAGCTGTGGAGTATTTTGAAAAAGCCATTAAATTTGACCCTGAGTCTGCTTATGGTTATAACAATTTGGGAAATGCTTATACCAAATTAGGACGATTAGATGATGCAATTGAACAGTACAATAAAGCTTTGGAAATTGATCCCAAGCTTGCTTATGTTCTGAATAATCTGGGAAATGCGTATGTACAGAAAAGAGAGCCTAATTTTGCATTAATCAATTTAAATAAGGCGAAAGAATTAGATCCTAAAAATCCCTTTATTTTTGATAATTTAGGAGACGCGTATCAGTTAAAGGATATGATTGAAGATGCAGACGGCGCCTATCAAAAAGCTTTAGAATTAGATTCTAATTTCTTCTTAGCTTATTTCAAGCTTGGAAAACTCTACAAGGATAAAGATGCAACAAAAGCAGTTTTGTACTTTAATAAATTTCTAAAATATGCGAAAACAGATACCCTTAAAAAGGAAGTAGAGACGATTTTAGCCTCGCTTAAGAAAGGAGATTCATAATGTCACAGCATCCAAGTTTGAAATCAAGCGGTAAAATTGCCGCAAAGAGAAACGTACTCAAACGTTTTGAAAGAATAGATTTGCTTAAAAAGAGAAAGAAGTGGAAGGACGGAGATCGAGGCACGGGATTACCAAAAACAAAGCCATAATAAGTTATAAGGAGGTGAATGTGGCTTCAGTACATTCAGTTTATTATGCTTTAAATAAACCTAAGGGTGTTTGGACAGATTTAAAAGTCCAAGGGGATAAACCGACTGTCTGCGACTTTCTTCCGGGGGATAAGAATAATATTATTCCTGTAGGTGTTTTAGATTCTCAAGCGGAAGGATTAGTCTTTTTGACCAGTGATTCTCATTTTCTGAATCATGTTTTGGATGCAGGATCTAAAGTCGAACATATTTATGAGGCCGTTTTATCGAGACCTTTAAAATTCAATGAAGTGGCTTTAATTCAAAAAGGTTTTTCAAGGGAGGGTATAAAGCTTTACCCCTCGGAGGTTCTCAAACAAAAAGAAACACGTACATCTTTTTGTGTTACTTTTAAGATTTATGAGGGGCCTCATACAAACTTTAAAACAGTTTTAGAAGGATTTGGGTTAGAGGTCCTAGGTTTACAATCTCTTTCAATTGGACCTGTTAAATTAGGAATGCTCCCTCTAGGACGTCTTAGGCCTTTAACCTCGCGTGAAATTCTTTTTTTTATGCCGAATATTCCATCTTATTCAAATCAATGAATGAGTTGACCTGTAAACTTAGGAAATAATAGATGAAAACAACTCAAAAAATCTTTGTCTTCTTTCTTTTTTGCTGTATCCATGGTGTTTTGCTGGTTGTGGGGGAAGATGGAACTTCTTCTCAACCCACCACAGCTTCTTCTGAACTTAAATTCCCATTTGTCGGAAAAATTAAGGGACGTCATATTAATGTTCGCAGTGGTGGGAATATTAATTATGAGATTTTAGTTAAGCTTGAGGAAGGAGATGAAGTGGTTGCTCTACAAGAGGCTTCAGATTGGTATGAGATTTTACCTCCAGAGGGGTGTTCTTTTTGGGTGCATCAGTCTTTTATCAAAGAAAATCAAGCAACGACTGATTCAGTGAATGTTCGTGTTCGCCCGAGTCTTGAAAGTACGGTCAATTGTCAATTAAATCAGGGGGAAGTGATAGATCCTATTTTGCAAGAGGGAGAATGGATAAAAATAAAACCTCCTGCCTCTGCGAGAGCTTGGGTAAGTGGGACTTTTGTTGTATTTGATAGGTCTTATGAGAAACCACCCATTGTTGATACTCTCCCAGAAAAATCAAATCCAGTGAATTCTGTTTTGGATACCTCAGTTTCCAAAAAAGAAGTTGTTCCACCTATTGTAAAAATTTCAAAAGAGCAAGCGTTTCAATTGGCGGAAAATTTTGAAAGAGAAGAGTTTTTTAAACCCGTGGATCAGATTCAGTTTAAATTAATCACTGAAAAGTATGAAAAATTAATCAGTGATTTTCCTGAAGACGCTGAATTAAAATTGAGGGTGCAAAAAAAATTGGAAGACATTCAGGCGAAACAGACAAATATTACTGAAGGTTCTAAAAAAGGAGAATTGCCTAAGCAAGAAAGTTCACAGATAGGAACAGCATCTTCAACCGTAAGCGATCAGTCTTCAGGCATTGTTTCAGAAGTTTCCACAGCAGTAAAACCTTCTGTGTCGATTAGGCAACCCAAGGTTCTTTCTCATCGTGTTTTTGAAGGACGCTTGGAACCAGATGGGTTTTTTAAGAGCAAAAATTACAAGCTGATTCATGATCACAAAAGAATTTGTTTTATATCGGAAGGAACAATCCCTTTACGCCAATATATTCATCAAGAAGTAAAAATTTCAGGCCCTGTTGTTGCATCTCGTTCACGTGTTCCTGTATTACGGGCGGAGAAAATAGAAAAACAGTAGTAGTGTGGTTTTTAATTCTTAAGACTCATGAATTATAAAGTAGGTTTTTAAAATGTCATATGTGCTTTTAGATGGAAAAAAAGTTTCTGAAGAGATTAAAAAAGAACTTAAAAACGAAGTCCATGATTTTCATAAACATCATGGTTTTCGTCCAGGGCTTGCTTTTGTTTTGGTAGGGGATCATCCTGCTTCTAAAGTTTATGTGCGATCAAAAGTAAAATCCTGTCAGGAGATTGGAATTTTCTCTGAAGAATTGGTTCTGGGCAGAGACGTTAGCCAGGAGGATTTATTAGCTCATATTCATAGGCTCAATGATCGCAAGGATATTCATGGCATTATTGTTCAGCATCCCTTACCTGCATCATTAAATGAGAGTATTGTTTATGAAACAATTTCCTCTGAAAAAGACGTAGATGGTTTTCACCCTTTTAATATGGGGAGGTTGCTTTTGGGAATTCCCCAGTTTATTCCGTGTACACCCTTAGGTGTTGTAGAAATGTTGCGTCGATATAAAATTAAAACTTCTGGAGCTCATGTAGTCGTTGTAGGACGATCTAATATTGTTGGGAAACCTGCAGCAGCCCTATTTTTTCAAAAAGGAATGGATGCCAATGCAACGGTGACAATATGTCATTCTTCGACCAAAGATTTAGCAAAGCACACACAAGATGCGGATATTCTTATCGCAGCAATTGGACAAGCCCACTTTATTAAAGAAGATATGGTAAAAAAGGGGGTTGTTGTCATTGATGTTGGAATTAATCGAGTAGAAGACACAGCTCAGCCCAAAGGTTACAAAATCGTAGGTGATGTTGATTTTGAGAAAGTTGCTCCTAAAGCCAGTGCCATTACACCTGTTCCAGGTGGGATCGGGTTGATGACCGTTGTCATGCTTTTGAAAAACACATTAAAAGCCGCACAGTTGGTAGCAGGTGAGAATTAAGGTTTTTTAAGTTGAAATCGTTTTAAAGCAAAGTATATACTCGTGCGAATGAATGGGGGAGCAATCATGAAAATAGATCATATTGAAGAAAAAAATGGCGTTTTGAATAGGGAGATTGCTTCGATGTCTGATATATCTGCAAATTCTGAAACAATACTTGAAAGAGATCAACAAAGAGTTGAAGACGCCAAGTTTTATATGGGCCAAAAAAGTTGGTCTCAGGATCAGGCTCAAAAAGAACTTCCAAAAGCCTATGGCGAAACACGTATTGTATTAATGATTGTAGATTCATGGTGGGCTTTCACTTATTGGGAAATTACTGAAAAGAGAATTCAAGAAGGATTACAGACTTTAGGTTGTTCGTTAGATCAGACAAAAAGTATTATTCGTGTTTATGATGTGACAGGGACAGAGGGGACAGATCGCTCCCAGCATTGTTTTGACGTTGAGCTTTCTGGAGGAGTTACCAATTGGTATTTACATTTGAATGGACCTGATCGCTCTTTTTTTATTGAAATTGGTCTTTTGACTCAAAATGGTCGATTTTTTTCTCTTGCTCGTTCAAATATGATTACCATGCCTCGGGCTGGAATGTCAGAAGTTGTAGATGAGCGTTGGATGAGTGTCGAGTTTGAGAAAATGTATGCTCTTTCGGGAGGTTTTCGTGTGGGAGCTGGTTCTCTTGAGTTAAGAGAGATGATGGAAAAGTGTTTTAAAGAAGCCGCTTTTTCTGGTTCTGTCTCAAGTTTTGGTGGAAGTCCTGTTGGCCAGAAAGAGAAGGCTCGCTCTTTTTGGTTTACTTTGGATGCAGAATTGATCATCTATGGTGCAACTGAGCCAAATGCCCAGGTCACTGTGAGTGGACATCCCATACAACTTCGTCCTGATGGTACTTTTACTTTACGATATGCTTTGCCCGATGGAAACTTTCCTATTCCGGTAACAGCAAAGTCTAGTGATGGAAAAGAAGAACGTACGATCACGCCTGTTGTGGAGAGGATGACACAAGTTTCCCAACCGATTTTAAAATAGAGTTGAGACCTCTGAAAAAGACCCATCTGCTACGTTACCCGCTGCACTTCTTTGTGCGGCGTACCATCAACGTACGCCTCCGCAGTCGTTTGGCGGGGGCCTTGCATCCCCTAAAGGGGACTATAAAGGCATGTCTGGGACCTTTTTGAGAAGTCTCTAGAAATAAGGGTTTTTCAGAGTTAACTCTTAGCCCTTTTTTAAAGGAAAATTTATGGAAAAAGGTTATTTAGCTCTCGTATTACACGCCCATTTGCCTTTCGTACGTCATCCAGAATATGAGTATTTCTTAGAAGAAAGTTGGCTGTATGAGGCCATTACTGAAACGTATATTCCTTTGATTGATGTTTTTAATGGATTGGTTAGGGATGGTGTAGATTTTAGAGTTACGATGACTCTTTCTCCCTCTCTTGTCGCGATGTTGGCAGATCCTTTACTTCAATATCGGTATCTTCGACATATTCAAAAATTAATTGAACTCAGTCATAAAGAAGTTGAACGCACAAGATTCCAGCCTGAGTTTCATGAACTAGCTCTGATGTATTATTCAAAGTTTAATCGAGCCAGAGAAGTTTTTGCCAATCAATACAACAGTAATATTTTACAGGCATTTAAGAACTTGCAAGATATTGGTAAGCTTGAAATCGTAACTTGTGGTGCTACTCATGGTTTTCTTCCTCTGATGGCTGTCAGTTCAAATGGGATGAAGTCTATTCGTGGCCAAGTCAAAATTGCAGTGGATCAGTATGAAAAACATTTTGGACGCAGACCCCGAGGTATTTGGCTTCCTGAATGTGGATATGCTCCAGGTATTGATGAGATTTTAAGAGAAGCAGGAATCAAATTTTTCTTCACCGAGAATCATGGCGTTCTTCATGCATCTCCTCGTCCTAAATATGGTGTTTTTGCACCTATTTATTGTCCTTCTGGAGTTGCGGCATTTGCTCGAGATTTGGAATCTTCAAAACAAGTGTGGAGTGCAGTAGAAGGTTATCCTGGAGATACAGATTATCGAGATTTTTATCGAGATATTGGTTTTGATTTAGATTTTGAATACATTCGACCTTATATTTCTCCAGATGGCAAAAGGGTTCATACAGGAATTAAATATTATAAAATTACAGGAACTACAACAGATAAAAAACCCTATGTTCAATCCCAAGCCATGGAAAAAGCAGCAAGCCATGCGGGTAATTTCATGTTCAATCGTGAAAAACAAATTGATCATTTGTCAAACATGATGGACCGTAAACCCATTATTTTAGCTCCTTATGATGCGGAACTTTTTGGTCATTGGTGGTATGAGGGCCCTGAATGGATTAACTTCCTCTTTAGAAAGATTTATTACGATCAAAAGACGATTAAACTTATTCAACCCATGGAGTATTTGGAAAGCTATCCAACCAATCAAGTAGCAACACCTTCTATGTCAACTTGGGGATATAAGGGATTTAATGAAGTTTGGTTGAACAGTTCTAATGACTGGGTTTATCGACATTTGCATAAGGCTGCTGATCAAATGGTAGAATTGGCTAACCGGTATCCCGTGTCGGATGGCTTGTTGGGTCGAGCGCTTCGCCAAGCTGCTCGGGAATTACTCTTGGCACAATCCAGTGATTGGGCGTTTATACTAAAAACAGGTACCATGGTAGAATATGCAGTTAAAAGAACCAAAGAACATGTCTTACGCTTTAATGAACTTTATCGTCAGATTACAGAGAATCGGGTGAATGAGGCGTTCTTAAGTGAAATCGAAGCAAAGGATAATCTTTTCCCTGAATTGGACTATCGAGTATATTCTTAAAAATAAGTCGTCGGTTGTCAGACGTCAGTTAGTAGATACCACATTTGCTGTAAGTTAAACTTACCACTTAAGACTTAAAACTTAGAACTAATATGGCCCTATCATTTGTCCTTCTTTCAATTGCTATCAAAAAAAATTTTTCTCGCCTTTTCCCTTCCTTTTTATGGTTTCGAAAACAATGTGAATTATGGGGACGTTTCCTTGAAATAGAATACTTTCCAAAAGCCAGGGCTGAAGGATATGAAGAGGTGGAGTGGGAGGTCGATGCTCTTCAGCAAACTCTCAAAGCCAGTTATGGCCCAGAGAGTTCTCAAGAACCTAAAATAGATTTGATGATTCAATTTTTAGTTTCTACGGGTTTACGTAAAATCCGTATGGATGCCCGTTTAGAATCTAATCAAGTTGAAGATGTTTTTATTGCGCTCTACACCTTACAAACTTTGCTGGTTCATGGACGCAAAAGAAAGAGAAGGGCGAAAGCTCTTTTCTCAGAAGATGGGCTTAAAATGTATTGTGCCCAGGTGAACATTTTTGAAGCGACGAGAACATTAACCATCAAATATAGTTATTGTCAGCTTCTATTTTCCAGAGCGGTAACTGCATTCAAAAGAAAGAGTAAGATCTTTAAAGACCATCGTTCTTTTTTCTATGCTGCTCCACGGTATGGTGCGGTAATTGGTCTTTCGGTAGTACTTTTTCCTCTAGGTTTACATCTTTTTTTCCCTGGATATGAAATTTTGATACTTGCCATTGTGGGTCTTTTTATTGGAATGCTGACGTATTTCCTTTTTCAGACTGTGGGATCTATTGAATATGACAAAGAAGAGCAAGCTGAAGAATTAAGAAGAGCGCATAGAACACTTCAAGAAAAACAGTGGCTTATTGATCAAGATTTAGAAAAGGCTTCTCAGATTCAACAGAAAATTTTACCAGGTGAAATTTTTCAGTTTCAAAATATTGAAATTGCAGCACGTTTGAAACCCCAATCTCGTGTAGGAGGGGACTTCTATGATGTATGGGAAACACGAGAAGGGGATGTGATTGTGATGCTTGTTGATTGTGTGGGACACGGGCTTTTTAGTGCGCTTATTGCAACGGCTATTGAATCTGTTTTCTTAAATATTCAAAAGGGGCCGGCTTTATCCCCCAATGAATTGATGGCTTCTGTTCGATTGGTTTTGGAGAGAATTCTTCCGATGGGATTTTTTGCTGCTGTTACATATTTACATTTAACGCCTCGACAGGGCAAAGGTATTGTTTTAAATGCAGGAAATCCTTTTCCACTTTTGATTCGTTCCAATGGAATAGAAGAGTGTTTAAGACGAGGCAATGCTGTGCCTTTGGGAATTCCATCTGCTCAAAATGATGATGAACCCTGGGAATTTTCATTAGGTGCAGGGGAAAAAATAGTACTTTATACCGATGGTATTATTGAAACAAAAAATATTCATGGTCTAGATTATACTGAAAAGCGCTTGAGAGATCTTCTGGTTGCCCATCAAAATTTAAAACCTGTAGAATTAAGAGATCTTATTTTTAAAGATCAAGAATCTTTCGCTGAAGGCCTTCCTTCTTCCGATGATCAGACGCTCGTGGTAGTTGGGGCGTAATCTTGTTTTGCAATTTTATTTTTAAAAATCCTCTTTTCGATCTGCCAAAATAAAATAGCACAAAGTGTGCCGACGAGTGCTCCCCCTAAAACGTCCAGTGGATAATGAACTCCAGCTGCTATTCGAGATAGGCTTACAATGATGCTCACCGTAACAAGGAGTCCAACACGCTTAGGATAATAGATTGAGAGAAAGACTGAAATTGCAAAAATTCCCATAGTATGGGTTGATGGAAAGGAAAAAGAACGGGGGCAAGGAACAAGGTTTACAACTCCTGTTAAGGCGTTGCATGGGCGAGAGCGCTTAAATAAATCCTTTAAAATTTCATGATTTAAAAAGTCTACGGTAAACAGCAAAACACAGGTAAATAGAAAGATTTTCCAACGATCTTTTCTTTTAGAAAGCCAGGTTGCGAGGCCGAGAATAACAACCCATAGCCAGTCTGGAGTTTCATGAACACTTATCGCAATGCTATCCCAGAGGGTATGATGTAATGAGTTGATCGCATAAAAAATGCTTTGATCCCAGCGAAATAAAGTATCCATAGATTTCTCAAATTATGTCTTTAAAGAGAAGAAGTTGCAATGAGTCTTTTGGGTCAAAATTTGAAACAGATACGCCTAAAAGGCGTATCTGTTTCTGTCCTGCTTCGGTTTTAGGGAATAAGATTTCAATGACGTTCATTAAATCATGTGCTTTTTGAACTGGAATCGAAACTGTTCGACTCCGAGTAATAAGTTTAAAATCATGATACTTTACCTTTAGAGTTACGGTGTGCGCTTTGATTTCATTAGAAAGAAGGCGTTCTGCAACGCTTTGACATAGCTCATGCAAAATTTCTCTCATGAAATCAATATCCAGAGTATCTCTTTCAAAGGTTGTTTCTTGTCCAATAGATTTATATTCTGAGCTTGCTTCTACAGGACGATCATCGACTCCTTGAGCTAATTTGTAATAAAAAAATCCAGATTTTCCAAATTCGTCCGCCATTTTTTTGAGAGATAATTTTCGAATATCGCCAATGGTTTGAATACCTAAGGATTTAAAGTGTTTTTCTGTTACTTCTCCGACGCCCCACATTTTTCCAATCGGTAGCGGTAAAATGAATTTTTTCGCCTCAGATGGTTTTACCACAGTTAATCCATTCGGTTTTTTGTAATCAGATGCTAATTTTGCAATAAATTTATTGGGGCCGATACCAGCAGAAGCGGTAAGTCCTGTCTTTTCAAAAATAGCTTGTTTGATCTCTTGGGCTAAATGAGTCACAGTCGTTTTTAGAAAGGGACTTTGGGTGACATCCAAATAGGCTTCATCTAAAGAAAGAGGTTCAACAAATTCTGTGTAATGGTGAAAGATTTCCATCATTTGATGAGAAATTTCTTCATAACGTTCAAAATTGGGTTTTAGAAAAATAGCATTAGGAAGTATGCGATAAGCTTTTGAACAAGGCATTGCAGAATGAATTCCAAAGGCTCTTGCTTCATACGAGGCCGAAGAGACTACACCACGGCTTGTGGGGCTGCCGCCTACAATAACGGGTTTGCCTTTGAGCTCTGGATGATCGTTTTGCTCAACGGAAGTATAAAAAGCATCCATATCGATGTGAATAATTGCACGGCTTTTTTTCATAATAATGACCGGCTGTATTTCGTGGACTTTAAACTCAATTCTGATTTATGATGAATAACCTTTATGAAAATCTTATCCATCACTATAACACTTTTTCTTACTTTAAGTTTTCAGGGGTGTGAACTTCCAAAAAATACCCGAAGAAATGTGCATATTGCTTCTTTAGATAAGATCTTAGAGGAAAATCATCTTAAAGCAGATGAGAATATAAAAATCATAGACATAGGTAAACCTCTTAAGTTTTTGAGTGAGCATATGGTTTTTATACGGGATCGTGAACCTCTCCATATTCACGCAAAACATGATTTGATTGCCATTTTACAAAAAGGGGAAGGGACGCTTTATTGCGAGGATAAAAAATATTCTTTAAAGACAGGTGATTCCATTTTTATTCCTAAAGGACTTAAACATTATTTTGTGAATCAATCATCTGAACCAGCTGTTGCTTATATTGTTTTTACGCCCCCTTTTGATGGGAAAGATGTGATCCCTGTGAAATCTTTTAAAAAATCTACTGAGGAGTCGGAATCATGAGCGATTCAAAAATTCATAAAGTTGTTATTTTAGGATCAGGGCCAGCAGGTTTGACTGCAGCTATTTATGCGGGTCGAGCAAATCTGTCGCCTGTTGTTGTTGAGGGAACGCAACCAGGAGGACAGCTTACTATTACCACAGATGTAGAAAATTATCCGGGTTTTCCGGAAGGGATTCAGGGACCAGAATTAATGGTTCTATTTCGAAAACAAGCGGAGCGATTTGGAACACAATATATTGTAGGAGATATTCATAAAATAGATGTAAAGAAAGCCCCATTCATAATTTTTCTGGATCAAGGAGAAATAAAAACTCAAACCTTAATTGTTTCTACAGGGGCTTCTGCAAAACTTCTGGGTATTGAATCTGAAAAAAAATTAATGGGGCATGGTGTTTCTGCTTGTGCCACATGTGATGGATTTTTCTTTCGTGGGAAAGAAGTGGCTGTGATAGGGGGCGGAGACACAGCAATGGAAGAAGCTAATTTTCTGACCCGATTTTGCACAAAAGTGACGGTCATTCATCGTCGAGATGAACTCAGGGCATCCAAGATCATGCAAGAAAGAGCTAAAAAAAATCCAAAAATTGAGTTTATTTGGAATGCAGGGATAGAAGAATTTTTAGGTGAGGCTTCTACAGGATTAAAAGCTATTCGCCTAAAAGATTTGAAAGAAGGGAAAGTTTTTGAGAAAAAATTTGATGGAGCTTTTGTGGCCATTGGTCATGAGCCTAATACCAAATGGTTTAAAGGGCAACTTGAACTAGATGAAAAAGGTTATATGGTTACGAAGCCTGGTTCGACTGAAACAAATGTTCCAGGTGTTTTTGCTGCAGGTGATGTTCAAGATCACAAATATCGTCAAGCCGTTACTGCTGCTGGATCAGGCTGCATGGCCGCGATGGATGCGGAGAAATATTTAGAAGCAAAAGAGTAGATGTAAAGCGATTGAAAAAGATTAAGTGTTAGAAACATGTAGCCGTGAGAGGGGTTTGGGGAGAACATTCTGGTCTCCACAAAAATAGGCGAAGCCAAATACATTCGTAGGAAGGATAGATACGAGAAAGGAAACTATAAGTTGTCTTTCTCGGGAAGCCGATGCAATCGGCTGACGGGTGAATGGCGGCGATGGATGCTGAAAAGTATCTAGAAGAGAAAGAATAGCTAGCGACGGGTGGCTTCTAGTTCAGAATATGTTTTTATTGTTCGATGAGAGGTTTTACTTCTAAAACTTCTTGTTTGGTGAGAAGACGTATAAATTTCTGAATCAGTTCTTCCTCAAGTCTTAAAATTTCATCATCCGTTTTCCCTGAACAATCAATTTTTCCACCTGCAATCATGCCATGTCCACCCGCTTTCCCAATGGGATGCACAAGTTTTTGAACGAGCTTTCCAGCATTTGCTCGGGTTTGTGTAGTTCTTAGTGAAAGAAGAAGTTTGTCTTGAAATTGGCCCAATGCAAAAGACCAGCTCATACGTTCTAGCTGAAGCAAAAGATCTGCAACATAGGGAACATAATCAGGATTTTGGATAATTCCAAGTCTAGAGACAATGATATGACGGTAAGTAAAAGCGTTTTGTAAGGCTTGGGATAAATTGTAAAAATAATCTCGAGAAAGTCGGGGATGTTCGATTCTAGAAAGAATTTTTTTATTCGTATAAGAAAAAAGGGTGAAATAGGCTTGTCTATCGACTTCACTGGCTTCTCTTCCTAAATGCTGAGTTTCAGATGAAAGCCCATAATAAAGAGCTGTAGCCAAATGAGAGGGGATTTCAAGACCGCTTGCTAAAAGGTATTCGGTTAAGATTGTTGCTGTGGCACCATAATTGGTTCTAATATCAATAAAATCTGCCTTTGTAGTTTTTCTCAATGGATGATGGTCAATGACAATCGTTGGTTTAATCCCTGGTGGAAGAGAGTTATTGCCTGTTCCAGGTTGCGTATCCACCATGGCAAAATGGCGGTATTTATGGAGTGGAAGGTCTCCCAATGGTTTAGCTGGAATTTTTAAGAGCTGAACCATGGTTCTGTTTTCAGCTCGACCGACAATTCCACCATAAACAATTTTTGATCTAATTTTAAACTTTTTTGCTAAGATGTAACGCAATGTGGCTGCGCTAGATAGGGAATCTGGATCTGGATTATCATGTGCAAAAATAAGAAGATTTTTACAACCTACTAACACTTTTTCGAGCTCAGCTAATTTTGCTTTAGATTCATTCATGCATGAAATTAAAGGATGTTTTAGCCTTTTAGGCAAGGTTAAAAATATGAGACCTCTCATACAAGTTGCAGCAGGGCTTATTCTGAAAGACGGAAAATATTTGATCTCTCAAAGAAAGGCAAATGGACATTTAGCTTTCTTTTGGGAATTTCCTGGAGGGAAAAAAGAGTTAGGAGAAACTTTAGAAGTTTGTCTGAAACGTGAATTATGGGAAGAATTAGGAATTCTTGTTTCAGTTGAATTTCTTGTGATGCAACATTCATATGCATACGTAGATCGCATCGTAGAACTTTATTTTTATAGGTGTATGATTAGAGAAGGTATTCCTTATAAAAAAGATTGTCATGATTTAAAATGGATAACACCTTTTCAAATGCAGGAAAAGTTTTTTCCGCCTGCAGACGCTTTGCTAATTCGAAGACTGCAAAAACTCTAATTTATAACAGTAATTAGGAAAGGATTGAAAAATGGATTTACAAATCAGAAAAAAAGCTTTGCGCATGATTTCTTATGGTTTATATGTTTTGACTGCAAAATCCGAAGAAGAAACGGCTGGGAGTACTGTGACATGGCTTTCACAGTCTTCTATGACTCCTCCTATGATTATGGTGGGACTTGAAAAAGAAAGTCGTTCCTATCGTGTTGTGGAAAAAAGTGGAAAATTTGTAATTCATTTTATTGGAAAAGGACAAAAAGAAATTGCTCAAAAATTCTTTAAGCCTCCCCATATTGAAGGCGATAAAATCAATGGTTTCTCTTTTAAATTAGGTAAAACGGGAGCTCCTATTCTTTTAGATGTTCCAGGCTATCTTGAATGCCAAGTGTCCAAGATTATTAAAGAAGGGGATCATCATGTGGTTTTAGCTGAAGTGATTGATGTGGGTGTGCAACACGATTTAGAGCCTTTGCCCTTACGAGAAACAGGATGGAGTTATGGAGGGTAATCCATAGTCTCCAGTTGCCAGCTAAAGAATAAAATTTTTCCTTATAACTGGTGACTCGTGACAGGTGACTGAGGACCAACACCTATTTTCGGGCACAAGTTGTTCAAAACACATTTATCACAAAGTGGCTTGCGTGCATGACAAGTCATTCGTCCGTGCAAGATAATAAGATGGCTGAATTGAATCCAATCTTTTCGAGGGACAATTCCCATCAAGTCGACTTCAATTTTTTCTGGAGTTTGTTCTTTAGAAAGTCCAAGTCGATAGGAAAGGCGTTTGACATGGGTGTCTACAGCAATTCCCTCAGCAATACGATATGCATTTCCTAAAACCACATTTGCTGTTTTTCGTGCTACACCAGGAAGTGTTAAAAGTTCTTCCATTGTATCTGGAACGACATCGTTAAACTTTCCTACAATCATACGACAAGCGTTTTGAATGTTTTTAGCTTTGTTACGATAAAAGCCAGTTGACCGAATATCATTTTCCAATTCCTTGATTGAAGCTTGCATATAATCTTTGGCTCTTTTGTATTTTTGAAAGAGAAGGGGAGTGACGCGATTGACGCGTTCATCGGTGCATTGAGCAGATAGAATAGTAGCAATTAAAAGTTGAAGAGGATTTTCATAGGTTAAGGCACAAGCTGCATTAGGAATTTTTTGTTCCAGTTTTTTAATAATTTTTAAAACATATGGGTTTAAGGTTTTGTTTGCCATAAGTTTTATTATAGTTTTTTAAACAGGCTATTTAAAGGGAAAGTGAATATAGACGTTTTTTTGAGATTTTTGGGGGACCGGGGCCTGCCACTCGACAGCCCCACCGTGCTCGAGTATTAGTTGCACTCGGCGGGGCTCCCCGCCGAGTGTCACCCGTATCTATAAAAGGGTACATTTTGATCCGCAGGATCAAATATATAAAAACCTTCTTTTTTTCTTGATTTGTAGATTCATTTGCATTAACCTTTTGGCCAGTTTTGGGAAGGAGTTCACTATGACCACACAAGTAAAAGAAGAGGTAGTAAGTACCAAGGGCGCCTCGAAGAAAAGCCCATGGCTTTCATTAAACGATTTAGATTTATCCACAGGTAAGAAAGTACGTCTACATCGATTGCTTTATGAACATGGTCCTAAAAATGGGACATTGATGGTTCTTCCAATCGATCAAGGTTTAGAGCATGGTCCCCGTGATTTTTTTGTTAATCCCCCCAGTAAAGATCCAGAATTTCAATTTAGATTAGCCATTGAAGGTGGTTATTCTGCTATTGCTATTCAAATTGGTCTTGCCGAAAAATATTTAAATAAATATGCAGGCAAAATTCCTTTGATTCTTAAGCTGAATGGTAAAACTGAAGTTCCTTCAGACGATGAAGCTTTTAGCCCTTTGAATGGTACGGTTGAAGATGCAGTTCGATTAGGTGCAGATGCGATTGGGTATACTATCTATGTAGGTTCACCTGCTCAAGACAGAGATTTTGCACAATTTAGTCAGGTTCGCCAAGATGCTGTACGCTTTGGAATTCCAGTCATTGTTTGGGCTTATCCAAGAGGTATTGGCATTGATACGGAGAAAGGTGGCCGTGATGGTATTTACGCTATTGATTATGCAGCTCGCGTTGCTTGTGAATTGGGTGCAGATGTTGTGAAAGTTAATTTTCCAAAAATTGACGAAAAGAAACAATCTCAATATCCTAAGCCTTACGATACGCTTAAAGAATCAGAAGGTGAACTTATGAAGCGTGTTGTTGAATCTGCAGGGAAAACATTGGTCATTCTTTCAGGTGGTGGCAAGGTCAATGACGATGAGATGCTTCACAAAATTAAGACGGCCATGGATGCTGGTGTTGCAGGAATTATTTTTGGACGCAACATGTGGCAAAGAAAAGTTGAAGACGCTATTGCGGCAAGTCAAAAAGTAACAAAGCTTCTTCAAAATTATTCACGATAGGAGACAACAATGCTTGACAGGGAAATCACAATAGGAATTGGTGGAGCAGCAGGAGATGGTATTGCTTCTACCGGAGATACACTGTCTAAAACATATTCTAGATCAGGTCTAGATGTGTATGTTTATAATAATTATCAATCTGTGATTCGTGGAGGCCATGTTTGGCTGAAACTTCGTGCAGGTGAGGAAAAAGTTCATAATCACGGAGACCGGTTGGATGTTGTGATTGCCTTGAATCAAGATACAGTGGATCAGCATGCTTTAGAAGTAGAGGCTGGCGGTGGTATTATTTATAATTCCGATCGCATTAAGGTCGATGAAGCTCATTTGAAAAAGGGTGTAAAGGCTTTTCCTCTTCCTATTCTTGAATTATTGAAAGATTCTCCTGATAAAAATCCTATCTATCAGAATATTATTGATTTAGGAGCACTTCTTTTTCTGACCGGTTTGAATTTTGATGTGACAGCAGAATTATTGAAGGAAACCTTTGAGAAAAAGGGCGAAAAAGTTATTCAAGCCAATATCAACATGCTTCGACTGGGATATGATTATGCGAAAGCAAAATATCAACCCTTAAGAAAATCTCTTAAAGGGGATAATCGAAAACGGATGGTGATCACAGGTAATGAGCTTTTTGCCATGGGAGCTATTGCTGCAGGATGTAATTTCTACAGCGCTTATCCTATGACTCCTGCATCAACTATTTTAAATTATATGTCTGCTCGTGGGGCTCAATATGGTGTAGTTGTAAAGCAATGTGAAGATGAAATTTCTGTTATCAATATGGCCATTGGAGCAGGTTTTGCAGGTGCTCGCGCGATGTGCGGAACTTCCGGAGGTGGATTTGCTTTGATGACTGAAGCTGTCGGAGAAGCAGGAATGACTGAGACCCCCCTTGTTGCTATTACAGTTATGCGTGGTGGTCCTTCAACAGGTCTTCCAACCAAAACAGAACAAGCCGATTTGAATCAAGTTGTGGGAGCATCACAAGGAGATTTTCCTAGAATTATCATTGCTCCAACGAATCTTGTGGATTGTTTTGATACAGCAGCAGAAGCTCATAATTTGGCTGAAATTTATCAATGTCCAGTATTGATTGTTTCTGATTTATTGCTTTCTGAACATCATGAAACGCTATATGTGGATGATTTGAAATTTGACAAGATCAAGATTGATCGAGGACAGTTGGTGGATTCATGGAAAGGGCAGGGGAAATATAAGAGATTTCTTTTTACAGACTCTGGAATCTCTCCAAGAATTTTGCCAGGTACAGAGAATGCCGTTCACGTGACAGCTACTGATGAACACGATGAAGAAGGCATTTTGATCAGTGATGTATTCACGAATCCAGTCATTCGAAAGAAAATGATGGAAAAGAGAATGAGAAAGATGGAGTTATTGAAGCTCCCCCTTCCTCAATTCTATGGTCCTAAAGATGCAGATATTACCCTGATTGGATGGGGATCTACAGAAGGTGTACTTCGAGAAGCGATTGATCTTTTAAATAAAGAAGGCATTAAAGTTAATCAACTTCAGTTCAAATACCTTCATCCTCTTCCTGAAAAGGCTGTGTCGGAGATTCTGGGTAAATTAAAAACAAGTATTATTGTTGAAAATTGTTACTCTGGGCAATTCGCTCGCCACTTAAGAGCAGAAACAGGTTATACTGCGGATGGTTTTATCCGAAAATATGATGGAGAGCCATTTGAACCCTTATACATTGTTCGAGAGGTAAAGGAGAAATCTTATGCCACAAGTCGTTGAACTTCCAGCATCTACATATAAAAGTGAAGTAAAGCCAGATTGGTGCCCAGGTTGCGGTGATCATGGGGTTTTAAATGCGCTACAAAGAGCTGCAGGTAAATGTGGGATTCAGCCTAAAGATCTTTTGGTTGTTTCAGGCATTGGCTGTTCCTCCAATCTTCCTGGATTTATCCATGCTTATGGTTTTCACAGTCTTCATGGCCGTTCTGTCCCTGTTGCAACTGGAGCAAAGTTGGCCAATCCTGATTTAAATGTTGTTATTACTGGTGGAGATGGAGATGCCTATGGCATTGGATTAGGGCATTTTGTTCATATTGCCAGACGTAATATTAATTTAACTTATATTGTAATGGATAATCAGATTTATGGTTTGACCACAGGTCAAGCTTCTCCAACTTCTCGCAAAGGTCATAAGACAAAATCAACACCTTTGGGAAATATTGAAACTCCTTTGAATCCTCTTGTTTTGGCGATGGTCAGTGGGGCGACCTTTGTTGCTCGAGGTTTTTCTGGAGATATGAATCATCTTACAGATCTTATGACACAAGCGATTCAACATAAGGGATTCTCTCTGGTAGATGTGTTTAGTCCTTGCGTGACCTATAACAAAGTTAACACTTACCCATGGTTTAGAGAAAACATCTATAAACTTGAAGATGTCAAACATGATCGTAGTGATTATGAAGCAGCTCTTAAACGTGCTCATGAATGGGATGTAAAGAAAATACCGATTGGTGTTTTTTATCAAACCATTGCTCCAACCTATGAAGAAGAAGATGTTGTCATCAAGCAAGGTCCTGTTGTGAAGAAGAAAATGGGGCTGACATCTGAACAAGCTAAGAAGATGGTTCACGAGTTTATTTAGTTAATCTGACTAACAAGCTCTTTTTTAGACTTCTTTCTTAAACTTAACTTCCATCTATGAAAATAGATGGAAGTTTTTTTTATAAGGCATTCTCGTCTGATGACAAAGCCTATGATTTTTTTTGCGTTCAAATCCTAATTATTTCAACGTGAATTTGATATAATCCAAGTAATCTATATGCAAAAGCAAACAAAATTAAATCCTTCTCTTTTTGATAAGTTGACTTCGGCAGAGGTTGCTCAACTTAAGAAATATTCTCAGGAAAAAGAATATGACAAAGGAGAGATTATTTTTTCAAAAGGAGAACCAGGTAAAGATGTTTGGGTTGTTAAAAAAGGGCGAGTTCATCTTCAAAATATTTCTTACGATGGAAAAGTAATTACATCATGCATTATGACCTCAGGAGATATTTTTTGTTGTTTACCTGCCTTGGATGGTAAACCTTATACCTCAGATGCCTTGGTTGTTGAATCTGCTATCGTTTTAAAGATTCCAGGAGAATTTTTTAGAGGGCTTGTCAGTAAAAATCCGGCCTTTTCTCAAGAAATGATGTGCACATTTTGTGATCGCCTTCGGGAATCTGAAGATCGTGGTTGCCATGCTTTGGATC
The DNA here is from genome assembly GCA_964640155.1 of uncultured bacterium. Taxonomy (GTDB): domain Bacteria; phylum Auribacterota; class JACPWU01; order JACPWU01; family JACPWU01; genus CAZXEQ01. The sequence goes on from CAZXEQ010000003.1 coordinate 70,327, forward strand.
CTGCAGAGTTTCGTATTATTCGCCTTCTTTTAACTTTAGGGAAAAAATTTAATAATGAAATTCCTCTTACAAGACAAGAAATGGCAGAAATTGCAGGCCTTACAGTTGAGACAACGATTCGTATTTTAAGTCGCATGAAAAAAGATGGACTCATTCGTTCTGTTCGAAGAAAAACCTGCCTTGTTTCCCCAGAAAAACTAGAAGCACTGGTAAAAGAAACTTAAAAACAGTAGTTTGCAGTTTTAAAAATAAAATGAATAAAAAAATCCATAGAAACTGTTTTTTTGAACTACAAATTACGAATTGCGATCTACTGCCTTTCAATGTGATTTAAATCATAAAACCATTTTTCGTTTTCTGTTCTAATGTGTGCAAGGATAGAACATGAAAACAGAAGATTTTCTTCAAAAAATAAAAGCGTTTAGTGCTCTTTCTAAAAGTGATTTTTTAAAACTTTGTTCTCAAACAGAACAAAAGGTGTTTGAAAAAGGTCAAACCATCTTCAAAGAAGGGGATCCTTCGTCTTTTGTTTGGTTGGTTAAGTCAGGATGGGTGCATCTGATCAGAAAAGGTTCGAAAGGGACATCAGTAATCCTTTTTACAATGACCCCATATGAGATTCTATGTGGAGTGTCTGCTTTTGATCAAGAACCTTATGCTGCTGATGGTATTGCGGCGACACAATGCGAACTTCTGAGAATCCCAACGCAAGTATTCACAGGATTTTTAAATGAAAATCCAAAGTTCTGTCGTGAAATTCTTTCTATATGTTCGAGAAGAATTCGAAAAATGGCTCAAAAATTAGGTAGTATGAATGACCCCGTCTCACATCGTATTGCAAAAGTACTTCTGGCTTCTATGGAAGATTTTGGAAAAGAGATTCCTCTGACTCATCGTGAAATTGCTCAAATGGTAGGAGCTCGAACTGAAACGTCAATTCGTACTTTTAGAATACTTAGAGAAAAAAATTTTTTAAAAATCAAAAGAGCTTGTATTGAAATTGAATATCCTTCTCTTCTTCAAAAAGAACTTCGTAATTGGCTTAAAGTAGATTTTTAAGGCTTGTGCTATAAGGCTGTGAGGTGTCTTATAAACTACGAATTTTTTAGTAAAAATAGTATATTATGGATTTAGGGGGCTTCGAAAAATGTCACTTAAATCTAAATTGGCTATTGTAGGCTTTTTATTGGGCTTTGGGAGCCCTTTGGGTTGGTTGTTTATTCAATTTTGTTTTCAGCATGAACATGGGTTGTATTCTTTTTCTATTCGTCAAATCTGCGTAGAAAGAAATTTATATATTTATCTCACAGCAGCAACCTCTTTTTTCTTTAGTATTTTCGGATATTTTGTTGGTCTGCTCATGCAAAAAATAAAAGAAAAAGATGAGCTCTATCGAAAAATGGTAAGTGTGGTGGCTCATGAGTTGAGAACTCCGTTGACTTGCATCAAGGGAAGAATTGATTTGGCCTTGCAGGGCACTTATGGAAATTTGATTCCTGAACTTGAAATTGCTCTTCAGAAAGCACAGCAAGGTTGTGAACAAATTAGTGAATTAATTTCTCGCTATTTAGATTTAGCTAGAATTGAGCATGGTGAGTCAAAACCTCATTTTCGAAGAATAAACCTCATAAAAGATGTTATTTCTCCAGTGATTGAGGAGATAAGAGACTTTTCTGAGAGTTATAAAATAAGTTTGGATTTTAAAAATTTTACTAATTCAAATCCTCCTTTGATTTTGGGTGATATTCAATGGTTAAAAATTGCATTAAAGAATTTATTATCTAATGGCATTAAATATGGGTATCAAGGGACGGTACTGGAGATTCGTCTAAGTGAATCCCCGAATGAGTTTCAATTGGAGATTCTGAATCAAGGTATTGGAGTTCCCATCAAATACCAGAAAGAAATTTTTGAGAAGTTTCAAAGTGTTCCTTATCACAATAAGGAATATAAAAAAGGCACAGGACTTGGTTTGTATATTGTTGAAGAGATTTTAGATCAACATGAGGGAAAAATTCGTTGTGAAAGTGAAGTCGGGAAATGGGCTAATTTTATTGTGACTTTGCCTAAAAAAAGATCATAAGGGTGATGTAAATGGGTTATCTTTTTGGGCCTGTTCTATCGAAACGTCTTGGAAAATCTTTGGGATTGGATGTTGTTCCTCATAAGATTTGCAATTTTGATTGTGTTTATTGTGAATGTGGGAAAACAACGGCCAAGATCAATCGTCGCGGACGTTTTGTGAAAATGGATCACTTAATAAATGAGGTTGAATATTATATATCCATTTTTGGTGATACAGATTTTGATGTTATCACCGTCACAGGATCAGGTGAGCCGACATTAGAAATACAGCTCAAATCCATTATTGAATATCTTCAAAAAAGGGTTAGTAAACCCATTGCTGTTTTAACCAATGCTTCTTTGATGATGGATTTAGAAGTTCAAGAGGTTTTAAGTCTAGCAGATGTTATTCTTCCTTCTTTAGATGCTGTAAGTCCTGATATTTTCCAAAAAGTAGATCAATCGGATCAATCTATTAAAATTGAAAATATTATTTCTGGATTAATTGATTTTAGAAAACATTATCCCAAAGTACAACTTTGGCTTGAGATTCTGATGGTCAAAGGAGTCAATGATCATTTTGATGAGATCAAAAAGCTGAAAGAAGTTATTACTCTGATTCAGCCTCATCAAGTTCATGTGGGTACGGTGACACGACCTCCTGCCTATACCCAAACTGAACCCATTTCTCAAAGTAAACTTTTAGAAATACAAAATTTTTTATGGCCTAAAAGTATTTTACCTTTTGATGGACACTGCCTTCCTTTGGGTGAATTAGAAGTTTTGAAGGAAGATAAGGTAGTAGCGTTTCAGAGAGTTCTTGATACTTTAAAAAGAAGACCTTGTCCTTTTGAAGAGTTGAAACTTTCTGCAAATGGGATGTCAGAAGAAAGTCTTAAAAAGCAATTGGATTTATGGATTAATCAAGGGTTGATTCAAGAGGTAAAAAAAGAGAATAAAATTTTTTTTGTTTACTGCTTCTGAATTTGTTCTAATGCGTTTTCTCTGATAGTTTGAGTATTGCTTTGAGTGTGCGATCGCCTTCTTGAATTGTAAATCCCATTTTTCGGCAAATGTGTTGCATTGCTTTATTTGAAGGAAGAAGTTCTGCAATGATATGGTGTATTTTCTCTTTATATCCGATTTGTATCAATTGTCTTAAGAGCTCGCTTCCTAGTCCTTGAGTTTGATAGGTGTCTGTGATAAGAATGGCAAATTCTGCTTCTTCGTCATGAGAGAGTTTACTAAGTCTACCTACACCAATAATTTCTTCTTTTTGTGTTTTTATATTTTTATGAATAGCGACTAACGCCATTTCTCGATCATAATCAATAAAACATCTTCTCATTAAGCGTTCATGTGCAATTCTTTGGTCCAGGCCCAGAGTTTCAAAAAATCTCATGTAGACGCTTTGTTCTGAGAGTGTTTGGTGAAATAAAATCATGAGAGGCTCATCCTCTGGGCGTATGGGCCTAATGGTAACTGAAAGCCCTTTTTTTGTTTTCCAGGTGTTGACGTATTGTGAAGGGTAGGGACGAATTGCAGGTTTTGAAATTTCATCAAGTTTTGTTTGAGATTCATAAAGAACAATACGGGCATCTACCGCGATTATTTTTTCTGATGAAGCAATCAGAGGATTAATATCAATTTCTTTAATCCATTTTTGTTCAAGGATGAGTTGGCTGAATTGAACTAATATTTTTTCTAGATATGAAAGATCCACACTTTTTGATCCTCGTACTCCTTTGAGTGCAGAATAAATCCGTGTGTGTTCCATGAGTCGCCGTGCGAGCGTTGTGTTCAGAGGGGGAAGGGCTAAAGCATGGTCTTTAAATATTTCAACAAGTTGTCCTCCTGCTCCAAAAAGAATGACGGGTCCTAATTGAGGATCAGGGCTGCTACCTAGAATGATTTCTAGACCTTCTCTCTTAATCATGGGTTGAACTGTGACGCCTTGAAAATGTTTGGCTCCTTGTTTTTGTGTGATAGAAGTTTGAATTTCCTGATAAGCCTTCTTTACTTCCAACGCATTTCCAAGATTAAGTTTAACTCCACCAACATCTGTTTTGTGAGTGATGGTGTGAGAGTAAAGTTTAAGTACGACGGGATAACCTAGTTTTTTGGATGTTTCTAAGGCTTCCTCTTCTGTTTTTGCGACTACTGTTTTGACTGTTGGGATACCATAGGCAGAAAGAATTTCTTTTGATTCTGTTTCAGTTAGAAGGGTTCGATTCTCCTGTTGGGCTGAACAAATAATTTTTTGACAAATAATGTGATTTGTTTTTTCTTCATCACTCAGAGGAAGGGAAGGGGTTTCGTATAAACTGTTAAGATTTTTTTCATATTTCCACATATAGTTAAATATTCGTACAGCTGTGTCTGGGTAAGGAAAGGTTGGAATATGAGAGCGGTTTAATAGGGCTTGTCCGGCTGCAACATCCATACCTCCCATCCAGCTTGTTAAAATAGGTTTATTCAAGTGATGTGCTTGCAATGCGAGCTGTTCTGCTGTTTGGGTTGGAAGGGTCATGGCTTGAGGGGTCAAAATCACTAAAAATCCATCGCAAGAGGACTCTTGCGCTACAATTTCTAAAGCTTGTGTGAATCGCTGGGGACTTGCATCCCCTAAAATATCTATTGGGTTGTTATGACTCCACTCCAAAGGTAGAACTTTATTTAAAGCTTCTATGGTTTTTGGAGCTAAAGGGGCAAGTTCCCCTCCACCTGCAATCAGTGCATCTGTAGCAAGTACTCCTGCGCCCCCTGCATTTGTGACAATAGCAAGTTTAGGTCCCTTAGGACGAGGTTGTTTTGCTAGAACTTCTGACATATAAAAAAGATCAGAAATGGTGTTAACTCTCAAAACACCACTTCGCTTGAATGCTGCTTCAAGGGCTTCGTCACTCCCTGTCATGGCTCCTGTATGCGAAGCCGCTGCTTTTGCAGCCGCTTCTGTATGGCCTGCTTTAAGGATGATAATGGGCTTGTTAAGAGCAACTTCTCTGGCTGCAGATAAAAATGAACGTGCGTCACCGATCGATTCCATATAGATGATGATGCTTCTAGTATGAGGATCATTTCCTAGATAATCAATCATGTCACCCCACCCGACGTTTAGCATAGATCCCAGTGAGATAAAGGCACTAAATCCAAAATTTTCTTTAATGCTCCAATCTAGAATAGAAGTGCAAAGAGCTCCGCTTTGACTCACAAATGCAATGCTTCCTGGATTTGCAGAGGCTCGCGCAAAGGTGGCATTGAGTCCCTTTATAGGATTCATAATGCCAAGACAGTTGGGCCCAATAAGTGGCATTTTCCCTCGCTTTAAATGCTGAAGGATTTTTCCTTCTAGCTGAATACCCTGCGGACCACATTCCTTAAACCCTGCGGATATAACAATGGCACTCTTAACTTTTGAATCAATACACTCGCCAATAATGTCAGGAACGGTAGGGGCAGGTGTAACAACAATGGCTAAATCAATAGGATCAGGGATGGATGAAATATTTGTATAGCTTTTAATCCCCATCACACTTTTTCGATTTGGATTGACAGGGAAAACAGTGCCTCCAAAAGGAGTGCTGATTAAATTCCAAAGAATGGTTCTTCCAACGCTCCCAATTCTTTCTGTTGCTCCAATGACAGCAACATTTTTTGGAGAAAAAACAGCATCTAGGGGATGAGGTTGATAGCGCAAAATATCATGTGCTGGATCTTGTTTTGATGCAGATTCTAGAGGAGAGGAAATAGGTTTTTTTTGTTCGGAGTTTAATGAGGTTTTGTTTTCTTGTTTTGATTTCATATCTTACGTTTTCATTATAATGGATGTCATTCAAAACATTATGATCTAAATCATAATCAAGAACTAAAAAATGAAAGCAGCTCCTGAGGTACGTTAATAAGAGCTTTTGCTCCACTTGTAATGAGTTCTTCAGCAGATCGAAAACCCCATGCGGCACCCACGGGATGCATTCCTGCAGCACAAGCTGTTTGCATGTCTATTTTGGTGTCTCCAAGAAAAATGAATTGATGGGGAGCTAGTTCACATTTTTGAGCAATTTTAAGGGCTGCTTGAGGATCAGGTTTTTTGGGACTGGTTTTTAATGCTCCTTGAACGATTTCAAAATTCCATTCAGAAAGGAATTTTTTAACAATCACTTTTGTAAAGTCGTCTGGTTTGTTTGAAAGAATAGATATTTTAATTTTTTGATGTGCGAGTTCTTTTAATAGCTCTGGAATGCCTTTATAGATTTTAGTTTTACTGGCCCATCGTTTTGCGTATTCTAGGCGCATTAACTCAACACATTTTTGAATGTTTGAAGGTTGACGGTTGTTTTTGGGTAAGGCTTGCTCAGCTAAATATTCGACTCCTTCGCCTACGAATAACTTATAAGCCGAAGGCGCATGGGTGGGAAAACCCAGTTGGATGAGAACCTGATTCATAGAATCAGCAAGATCATCAAGTGTATCGAGCAAGGTCCCATCTAAATCAAAGATAATGGCTTTATAAGTCATTTTTCTTTCCTTCTTAAAGTTAAAATAAAAATAGCATGAATCCCGCTAAGAGGCAATCCACGGAGTTACCTCCGTGGATTGCCTCTTCGCACTCCTTCGAGTGCAGTCCCGATTCATATAAAAAATATCAGGAGGGACGGGGACAGGCGCTCCAGCGCTTGCGTTTACAAGATCCCACGGACGTAAGTCCATGGAGCTTCAGCTTTATAAAATAAAAAGATATCCCTTTGTAGGGTAGCCCTGGAGTTATTGTGTAGATTATGATCTATGTCATATTAAGATCTCTGAACTTTTGTTAGTCTCGGTGAAAAAGGAGGCGAATTTGCTATGTCTACCACTTTAAATGTTGAAGCAAGTGTTGAGGATTTTTTTAAGACAGATCATGATCGCTTAGATGATTTATTTTTCCTTTTCCGAAAGTTTAAGAAATCTAATTTTTTAAAATCCATAGAATTTTTAAAAAGATTTGAACACGGACTTTTACAGCATATTGCTTTGGAGGAGAAGATCCTTTTTCCTTTATTCGAAAAAAGATCTGGAATGATGGGTGTAGGACCGACCATTGTGCTTAGAAAGGAACATGAAGTTATTAAGGAAATGGTGAAGACGCTTTGTGATAAGTTTCAAAAAAGAATTTTTCAAGATAATAAAAGTGAAGAACAATTTATTTCTTTTCACTCTCAACATCATAAAAAGGAAGAAGGGATTATGTATCCTGCCATTGATGGGATGTTGGAAAAATGGGAAATAGTAGATATTATAAATAAAATTGAAAAAACAAAAAATATGCTTCATAAGACATGTTCTGGAATGATACCTTGAAACGTTTGAGAGAAATAATAATTTTGTTTTGTAAGGATCCTTTTCGGTTGTTTTTTCCTTTAGGTGTCTTGATAGGAATTCTAGGAGTTGGACATTGGGTTTTTTATACGATGGGATGGACGAAAAGCTATTCTGGTTTCTATCATTCAAGTATTCAGATGCAAGCATATATGGCTTCATTTGTGATAGGGTTTTTGTTAACCAGTCTTCCAAGATTTGCATCTGCTTCCTATGCGACCCTTTGGGAGTTGATGGTTTTTATTTTGTGTATTTTGGGTGTTTGGATTGCTGCCTTCTATCAATATTGGATTTTGGCAGAGTTTTTATTTGTGGGATTACTTTTGGCATTAGCCTTTTTTGCTTTTAGGAGATTTAAAAAGAAGCAAAGTGTTTCAGTCCCTCCTATGGAGTTTATTTGGATTTTAGTAGCTATTTTACATGGTATTCTGGGGAGCCTCCTCCTCATTTGGGGGCAGAGTAGAGGAGGTGCTACGTTTCTTCTGGGTATAGGCAAGCCCATGGTGGATCAAGGTTTTCTTCTTTCAATTGTTATAGGCGTGGGTGGTTTTTTATCTCCTCGGCTTATGGGTCATTTTCAACCGAATAAAGATCTTACTCCAAATTTAATTGCTAAATTTCGTCGTTTACGTTTCAAACAATATTTTTCATTTGCTACATTACTTTTCTTTAGTTTTATCTTTGAGGGGTTCGGATGGAAAATAAGCGCTTATGCGATTAGAGCTTTGGTTGTGACAAGTATGCTATTCCTAACTCGTTCTCTTCCGCGTCCTCCAAAAGCTCCAGATATGTACGTCTGGATGATATGGATTTCTATGTGGCTGGTACTTCTGGGAAGCTGGAGCGTTGTTATTTTCCCTCGTTATCGTATTGAGATGCTTCATATTATTTTTATTGGTGGATTTAGTTTGATGACTTTTGCGGTAGGCACGATGGTGGTCATGAGTCATTCAGGTCAGGCTATGCGATTGCGTAAGAGAATGAAAATCCTTTGGGTTATTGCCTTGGGAGTTCTGGGGGCATTGGTTTTTAGAATCCTAGCTGTTTCTTATCCGAGAAGTTATTTCTTTTTTCTTGGGATAGGATCTTTATTTTGGTTGATGGCAGCTTTAAGCTGGTTTGCCTTTATGCTTCGATATATGTTAAAAATTCCTGATTTAGAAACCTTTGAAGAGTTTCACGAGGCATCCAAAAAACGTATCTCAGACATGCAACGATCATGTTAACTTTTCAGTGAGGGTAAAATAGGTGAAAAAGAATTTTTTTATTCTAATCTTTCTCTTGAGTTTTCTTTGTGTCAATGCATTTGAGGCAAATGCCGAGCAGTGGCATGTACAGTCTTTGCTTCCAAAATCTGTCGATAAGAAAATAAGTATTTCAGGAGAGTTTCGATATCGTTTGGAATATCGAGATGATTTTGACTTTGACGATGTGAGAGATGACAGAGATGTTTTTCATCTTTTTCGCACTCGCTTAAATTTTGAATACAAGCCGTTGCCTTTCCTGAAAGGTTTTATCCAGGGACAAGATGCAAGAATTATAAGTTCAGAATTTTTGAGTGATAAACCTTTTAGAGATTCTATGGATTTGCGTCAGGGATATGTCGAGATGTACGATGCGATTCACAAGGGTTTTGGATTAAAGGTTGGAAGGCAAGAATTGTCTTATGGCTCAGAACGACTGCTTGGGGCTTTTAACTGGTCTAATATTGCACAAAGTTTTGATGCTGCTAAAGTCTTTTATCAATTCGAATTGGTTAAACTAGACATTTTTATGGCTCGCAAAGTGTTAGTGGAATCTTCCAGAGTCCTCAACGAATGGGATGATAAAGACAACCTTGTGGGCTTTTACGCTGCTGCCATACCCGTCATAAAAGATCATACCGTTGACGTTTATTATTTTTTTAGAGATAGCAATCGTTCGATTGTTTTTGGTCCTTCGGTTGGCTCAAGTGATATGAGTGAGTCTACAATGGGGGGGCGTTTCTTGGGGAAACAGCCTTGGGGACTGGATTATCAATTGGAGGGGGCTTATCAGTTTGGAGATTTTGGTGTTCAGGATATATCTGCCTGGATGTTCATAGGCCTTGTTGGTTATAATTTTCAACTTCCTTGGACGCCTCGTGTTACTTTTGAATTTGATCATGCTTCTGGAGATAAACGCTCAGGGGATGGGAAACGAAATACTTTTGATAACCTTTTTCCAGCCAATCACTTGTTTTATGGCTTTATGGATTTGATCGGACTTCAGAATATCAACGATTTAGTTTTTACAATGAGTGGCAAGCCTTTGCCCAAATTAATGTTGAAAATGGATACTCACTTCTTTTTTCTAGATGAAACAACAGATTCACTTTATTCGGCAGCGCGTTTTCCAACAAGAACATCGAAAATATCTAACGCAAGTCACGAAGTGGGACAAGAAATAGATTTTACTTTGAATTATCAATTGAGGCCAGAAATTGCAACCTTGCTGGGGTATTCTTATTTCTTTTCGGGAGATTTTCTCTCAGAGTCTGGGTCTGATGATAATGCTAGTTTTTTTTATGTTCAGTTAACAGTAGGATTTTAAATGTTTGAATATTTCAGGTTTTAAAATTATTCTTCTAATTTCTTTCCCTTGGTCTCGGGGAATGTCCAAATCCATAACCCTGTGAGTAGTGCGAACAGAGCCGCAATAGAAATGCCTCCACTTAATCCGAATTTTCTAGCGACGATAGCGATAATGACAGGTGTAAAAAATTGAATTCCCCTTGCCAGATTAAATGCTGAACCCATCGCTGTACTTCGAATAGAGGTTGGAAAAAGTTCTGTAAATAAAGGACCGTAACCTCCAAACATGCCGGTGCCAAAACCAACTAAAAACATAAAACTTAAAATGAGGGGAGGATAGACTGCAATGATATCCCAAAACAGTGTGATCATGATGAGTCCCATGCTCATGATCAAGGAATAGACAGAATAGGTGGGTCTACGCCCCCATTTATCTGCAAAGAAACCAAAAGAAAAATATCCTAGAAAACCGCCAGTTTGAGTGACTAGAAGCCATAAGGCTGACTTAACCATTGAAAAATGGCGCTGTTCATGTAAATAACCAGGTAGCCATGAATAGGTGAACCAGTAGGCGGACATGTCAAAAACTGCAAGGATGAGTGAAAGAAAAAATAGTTTCCGATAAGGGGCTCTGAAAAGAATTTGATAGCTCTTTGCTTCTTCTTTCTCAGGATGTTGCTTTTTTCTTTCAACCCATAGATCTGATTCAGGAAGTTTTTTTCGAATAAAAACAACAAGCAGGGCAGGGAGCACCGAAACAAAAAAACACATTCTCCAACCAAGATGAGGCGCAACAAAACCGCCTATTAAAGAAGCAAGGGCTACTCCCACAGGGGCTCCTGTTTGCATAAATGCACCGTAACGCCCTCTAACTTTTGCAGGAAATGTTTCTCCTATGTATGTTTGACCTGTAGCCCATTCTCCTCCGACTCCTAGTCCGGTGATAATTCTAAAAAACATAAGCCATGGAAGATTGAAGGCCAAGCCACTTAGGAATGTGCCTATGCTGTATGTCAAAATTGTCCATTGAAGAATTTTTTTTCGTCCAAAACGATCCGAAAGAATTCCAAAAATAACTCCTCCCAAGGCTGTAGCCGCCAGAGATGCCCCAAGAATATAGGAAAGCTCAATATGGTTCAGATGAAGTTCTTGGCCAATAGGAATCAGTAGGAACGTGTAGAGAATGAGATCATAAAAGTCGAACACCCATCCTGCCCAGCTCATCAGCAGGATTTTGAAATGTATTTTTGTCGGCTTTTCATAATCTTTGAGCATGACTGAGTAAGTCATAATCTTACCATCTCAATAGTGATACTTTAAAGGAATCTTATTGATCTGCTGCTTGATCAAAAGTAGGGGCTTTAAATTCAGCCACATTTTCTCTGCAGCAAATGCTAAACCCACATAAATCTGATTGGACAATGTCTTGGGCCAGCACATCATGAATTGCTTTATGGATTCTCTGCTTGCAGGTATGACTTAAGTTTAATGCGTGCTCTTCTTCAATGACTGACTCTATTTTCTCTTCGATTTCTTGTATAAGGGTATTAAGGGTTAGATCAAGTTTGATGAAAAGCCGGGACATATTATCCTCCTTTCCTACGAGTTAATTATGAAGAGATCAGTATCTGAATCCTATGATATGGATCATAGAGATTTAATCGGGCAGATTTAGATGCTGAAACGAGAGTTGATTAAATGATGTAAAGACTTATAAAAACTACAATCCAGACAATGTCTACAAAATGCCAATACATAGATCCAACATGAATGGCATTATGATGATGTTCTGTATTGATGCGACGCATGGTTTGAATGAGAAGAAAAACCAGAAGCAAGATTCCAATGAGTACATGTAGACCATGAAATCCTGTGATAGTGAAAAATACAGAGGCAAAGGCTCCGGTTTGGGGGACTAAGCCCTCATGAATGAGTCGAATCCATTCTAAAGCCTGAAGGCTTAGAAAACCAGAGCCTAAGACGAGGGTAATGAGAAGATGAAAAATAAGTTTTTTCTGGTTTTTGGCAGAAATATTTTTCTGGGCTCGATGTATAAAAATGCTACTGGATAGAAGTATGACGGTATTGATGGATGTTAGTAAAAGGGGTAAATGGGGTAATTGTGGAGGAGGCCATGAAGAACTTGCAAATCGAAGGACAATGTATGCGGATAATAGTGTCGCAAACATCATGACTTCTGTTCCTAAAAATAAAAGCATTCCAGTAGTCGAAATGACTTTTCTTTTTTGGGTAGAAACTTCTTCAAAGCTCATAACATCACCTTTTTACTTCACTTTCAGGATTTCGGATTGTGCAAGCCAGTCTTTACTTTCAAGTTCAGGTCGACTGTATTCGCTGGGTCCATGGTAGACAACGGGAATATTTTCAAAATTGTGATGAGGAACAGGAGTGGAAACAGTCCATTCTAATGTGGTTGCATGCCAGGGATTGGCTTCAGCTTTTTTTCCAAAAAATAGACCCCAGAAAAAATTAAAAATAAAAAGAAGTTGTGAACTGCCTAGAATAAAGGCTGCCCAGCTAATTTTGATGTTGAGGGGTTGAAAACGTTTTAAAAAATCATAAACCGTTGGATCTGCAATTCTTCTCATCATTCCACCGATTCCTAAGAAAAACATTCCAAAGAAAACATAGCAGAGCGAAATAAATGTAATCCAGAAATGAATTTTAGCAATTCCATCAGAGGTGTAACGGCCAAACATTTTTGGAAACCAATAATAAATGGCAGCAAAGCTTGCAAATAATACAGATGCTGCAAGTGTGAAATGAAAATGGCCTACCACAAAGTAGGTATCATGAATGTAAACATCAATGGCTTGTGAAGCATTAAAAATTCCTGTTAATCCTCCGAGGGCGAATACTACAATCAAACCCAAGCAAAAGTGCATGGGAACGGTAAAACGCAAACTTCCTTTCCATAAAGTACCCAGCCAATTTAAAAAGAAGATAGAAGAAGGAATGCTTACCAGAAAAGTGGTATACATGAAAATCTTTCCTAAACTGCCACTCATGCCACTGGGGTACATGTGGTGAGCCCAAACAATGCCACTTAAAACTGAAATAATCCCCATAGAAATAACAGTGGCCTTATAGCCGAATATGGGTTTTCTTGAAAATACAGCTAGAAGATCCGAAACAATGCCCCAAGCAGGAAGAATCAAAATATAAACTTCAGGATGTCCAAAAGCCCAGAAAAGATGTTGGTAAAGGAGAACTTGCCCTCCGGTAGGTGACAGAGAGCCGACGCTAAAAAAAGTTGTTCCCGCAATTCTATCTAAAAGAAGGAGGACAAGAGTAATAGCGACTACGGGAACAAAAACTGCATTCAAAATAGCTGTATAAAAAAGCCCCCAGATGGTTAATGGAAGTCTTGTAAAGTTCATACCTGGGGCGCGTAACATAATGATGGTCGTGATGTAATTAACAGAACCTGCAAGTGTCGATAGTCCGGCAATAGCAAGACTCAAAATCCATAAAATTTGACCTCCATGAGGTGTAAAAAGACTCGCCAAGGGAGGATAAGAGGTCCATCCAGCTTGAGCTGCTCCTCCTTTGACAAAAAAAGAAAGAGTCATCAACAAACTAGAAGGAATCATCAGCCAGAAAGAAAGCATGTTAAGTTTTGGAAAGGCCATATCCCGCGCACCAATTTGTAATGGAATTAAATAATTTCCAAGCGCTCCAATTAAAATGGGGGTTACAGCGAAAAATACCATGATCGTCCCATGCATGGTAACAAGCATATTGTAGCTTTCTGGAGCGAGTACCCCTTTGAGGGCTGGAAAAATTAATTTTCCAATGATAGGGATGGGTTTAAAAGGATAAGCCAATTGCCAGCGAATGACCATGGCCATGAAACCTCCAACCAATAGAAAGAAAAGGCCTGTAAATAGAAATTGCTTTCCAATCACTTTATGGTCTGTAGAGAAGATGTATTTTTTTAGAAAATTTTTCATGTTTACCATTCTTCTTCGGAAGAAGTTTTTTGATTCTCTTTTCTTTGTTCGTTAAACCACTTCTCAAGGTTTTCCTTGGTTTCAACGTTCAGATGACCTCTCATGCGATAATGTCCTAGTCCACATAACTCTGCGCAGGCAATTTCAAATTTCCCGAGCTCTGTAGCTTCAAACCAAACTTTCTGAGTCATGCCTGGGACAACATCTTGTTTGAATCGGAAATTAGGAAGCCAAAAAGAATGAATTACATCTTTGGACTCAAGCTCGACAACGACCGGTTGATGAATGGGAATATGAAGTTGATTAATGGTACGGATGTCATCAGGGGTATTGTATAGACCATCCTTTCCTGGATATTGAATATTCCATACATACTGTTGTGCAAGGATGCGGACCGGGAATATATTTTCTGTTGGAATTCTTTTATGAAAATCATCCCATACTCTCGCGCTTAAATTGGCAAGGCGCATATCGATAAAGAAGAAAACAGATAAAGCAAGTCCTCCCGTAAGAAGCAGATGAGGTAGACGATTCCCATGGGTATAAAAGGATTGATGACAAGAACGTTCTCGGTAGCGAATTATGAAATAAAGAAGGATAGAAACAACCAGGAGAAAGGCAATACCTGTTTCAATGACAGTTCCATAAAAAAGAGCATCGACTTTATGGCCGATGGTTGAAATATCTTTTGGAAACAAGTTTTCTTTTTCTAACATAGCTTAAAATTTCCGAATAAATTTTTGAGTGATGATAAATGATTGAAATAAATTGAAGTATGATTTAGATCAGCATTCTTGTTTTTAGGGGATGAAGAGGCTTTGAGAGAAACTAACCTGGGTTAGGGCTTCAATCACATCTTTTGCCGAGTAAGATTTATTTCCATTTTTTATGAATCGGCTTATATTTTTTAAGTCCTCGCCAGCTGTAACGAGAGGTTTTTCAATGTCTGCGTTTGATAAGCTCTGAGGAAGTCCAATATTAGCTAGAAGTCCATTGCAAAGGCATTTTCTCCCCATAACTTCTTCAGGATTTCCTCCTTTTTTAATGTAATATTCTATCGGTTCAGCAGGACAGCGATACCCAACAGAACCATCTTCTTTCTTATAAAGATGTCTTAAGTATCCGAGGTCACAAATTCTCTCTCGGTTTTCGTAGACCATTTTTTCAGAATTAGAATCTTCTAATGGAATTACTTTAAAAGGAAATTTTGTGGGGGAGGCAAGGGGGTCTGTAAAAATATCGACTTCTCCTTTGATGGATTTTTCAATCAGTTTTTCCTTAATAGAAGATTCCAGCCCGGACTCGTTACAAAATGCAAATGCAGTGCCTACTTGAATTCCTGTTGCACCTAAGTCAAGAGCTTCTTTGAGACGTTCTGGGGTGCTAAAGGAACCAGCCAACCAAAAAGGGAGATTTAAACTTTTGATTTTTTCAAGATCTACATCATCTTTAGATCCATAAATAGGTTCACCTCGCTCATTTAAAGAAAGCGATCCACGCGGCATAGCATTGTGTCCACCTGCTTTGGGCCCTTCAATAACGAAGCCATCTACGCTAGGAGTGCACTTTTTAGCCAAGGTGAGACCTAAAATGGTTGAGGCAATGATAGCAATGAACTTGGGACGCTTTAGAATAGGTAGAGGCTTTTCCATGAATGCTTGGGGACTAAAATGAATTTTAAAATTATCTTCCCCTTCAGCGCCTTCGACATTGATTGTGAGCGTTACGTCTTCATGTCGTGAAAGTTTGTCAAGAATAGCTGGAATCTCTCGAGGGATACCAGCTCCCATCAATACATAGTCGACATTTGCTAGCATGGCGCCATAGATAGAAAAGAGATTAGGTAGTTGTATCTTCTCAAGAAAATTAATTCCAACAAGCCCGCAGTGTTCTTCTTTGGCAAGAAAGACCTCTACAAAATTTGCAACAATGGTTAATTCTTGAAGGTGAACGGGAGGATCGATGGAGAACATGGTATTGCCCTTGAAAGGTGTCTCTTTTGGTTTCCCTCCAGGGATGAAATATTTTTCAATGATACGTTGGGCTATTTTAGGAAAAGGAAAGTGTTGTAAGGCACGACGAATATGTCCGCCGATGTCTCCCATCTGTAAGCGTCTGGAAATAATAACATCCAAGGCGGTTCCAGAAACAACTCCGAGGTGGCCCAACTTGGAGACTGTATTGGCTAGAAACCAACTGGAGACACCTGCCCCCATGCCTCCTTGAATAATTAAGGGATGACTCAAGATTTTTCCTTCCAAGCTTTAGATTGAAAATTTTTACAAGGCTACAGGAAAATGTGTAGAATAAATATGATATGGATCATATTTATTCTGGTCAATTTTTAGAGAAGTGAAAGAAAATCAATAAAATATGATCTACATCATAAAGTGATTTTTGAAAATATAATAGATTACACGCAGTTGTTAAATAAAGGGTCTGTCGCGCCATGAATAGACCTACTCATGTAGAAAAATGTGAAACCAGGAGGTTTATATGAAATGTCTTTTGTTGAGAGTGTTTCTATTGATGGGGTTCATAACCATGTTATGTATTTCAGGTGAGGCAAGGGCAGGTGAAACCCAAGATATAAAACTGCCAGCTGATGTTGCAGCAGTGATTAAAGAGCGGGGACTAACCCCTGATGATATATTGGGGGCAGTGTCGACCTTTGTTTCTTCGGGAAAATATGATGACTATATGATGTTTGCTTCAGGCGGTCAAAGTGGGCAAATGTTTGTGATTGGACTTCCGTCGATGAGACTTTTGAGAGCTATTGCAGTTTTTACTCCTGAACCTTGGCAGGGCTATGGAGTAGGGGTTAAAGAATGTGCGCTTGAAAATATTGCTAAAACTCCTGATGGAGAAAAGATTCTAAGTGGGGATACACATCATCCTGCTCTGAGTGAAACGGGAGGAGAATACGATGGACAATATCTTTTTATTGGAGATAAGGCGCATGGACGTTTGGCGGTGATTGACTTAAAGGATTTTGAAACCAAGCAGATTATAGACAATCCTTTAATGCACAATGATCATGGTGCCGCGTTTGTGACTCCCAATACAGAATACGTAGTTGAAGGGTCGCAATATTCTGAACCTTTGGGAAAAGTATATGCGCCACTTTCAGATTATCAGGCCAAGTATCGAGGGGCAGCAACGTTCTGGAAATTTGATAGAACCAAAGGACGTATTGATAGGGAAAATTCTTTTGCGATTGAACTTCCTCCTTACTGGCAAGATCTTGCAGATGCAGGAAAAGGGGCCAGTGAGGGTTGGGCATTCTGGAATTCTTTCAATACGGAAATGGCTACAGGAGGTATTGAATCAGGTAATCCTCCATTTGAAGCTGGAACGACGCAGCGGGATACGGACTATCTTCACGTTGTTAACTGGAAGAGAGCAGAAGAGGTTGTAAAAGAAGGAAAATTCAAAACGATTGAAGGCCTTAAAGTTATTTCTCTGGATGTGGCAGCGTCAGAAGGTGTTCTTTATTTCATTGCAGAACCGAAAAGTCCTCATGGTGTGGATGTAACTCCCAGTGGTAAATACATGGTGGTAGCTGGAAAATTGGATCCTCACGTGACGGTTTATGGAATTGAGAATATTAAAAAGGCGATTGCTGATAAAGATTTTGAAGGAAAGGATCCGTTCGGTGTTTCGATTATTCGATTTGACGCTGCTAAGGTAGCTCAAGTTGAATTAGGCTTAGGCCCTTTACATACTCAATTTGATGATAAAGGATATGCCTATACAAGTCTTTTTCTGGATAGCGCTATTGCCCGTTGGACTTTGGGTGATGATAAATACAAAGCACCTGAGCAACCTTGGACCTTGGTTTCTAAAACACCGGTTCAATACAATGTAGGACATATTTCGGCTGCTGAAGGTGATACTGTGACCCCGGATGGGAAGTATCTTGTTTCGCTTAATAAGTGGTCGGTGGATCGATTCTCCAATATTGGGCCGCTTCTTCCACAAAATCTACAGTTGATGGATATTTCAAAAACGGGAGATAGCTTGAAGGTTTTATATGATATGCCGATTGGTGTAGGAGAGCCCCATTATGCTCAAATTATCAAGTCAGATAAAATTAAATCATGGGAGATTTATCCCGATGTGGGTTGGGACCCTTTGACTCAAAGTAAGGGTGACAAGATGGTAACAAAAGGAAAAATTGTTCGAAATGGGGATCATGTCGAAGTTTATATTCCTGTGATACGAAGTCATTTTGATCCGGAACATATTGAGGTTAATGAAGGGGATAAAGTGACACTTTATCTTAGTAATTTGGAGAGGACTTTGGATGCCACACATGGATTCACCATTTGCGGGTATAACATTTCCGCGAGCATTGAACCTGGGGAAACGGCAACGATTGAGTTTACAGCCGCAAAGCCAGGTGTTTTTCCATATTATTGTTTGGAATTTTGTTCAGCGCTTCATCTTGAGATGACGGGATATTTAGTAGTTAAACCAAAAGAATAAAATGAAGAAAGATGGTTGATGGTATGCCTTTAAGGGAAAAGATTGTTAAAGCCTTATTATTCATTTCAATTGTGGCAATGGTTTTATCAATCTTTTTCCCTTACTGGCAACTGAAAGTGACAGCTCCTCAGTATCCTAAGGGGCTTAAAGTTACTGTTTTTTTAAATCATGTGGAGGGCGATGTTGGGGAAATAGATATTCTGAACCATTATATCGGGATGCGCTCTTTATCTGAGGCTGCACAGATTGAAAGAAAACTGGCGATGGTTGGCATAGGGTTTATTCTGGTTTGTTTGGTCTTTGCCTTTTTCATATCCAGAAAAAAATTCTTCTTTTTTTTATTACCTGGTATTTTCTTTCCATTATTTTTTATGGGTGATCTTTATTATTGGTTGCGTGATTTTGGTTTGAATCTTAATCCCCATGCACCTTTGAGTTCATCCGTGAAGCCTTTCATACCTCCCCTTTTTGGAATAGGCAAGATTGCTCAATTTCAAGCATTGGCGCAATTTGATACTGGATTCTTTTTAACAGTTGTTGCTTCAATTCTGATTTTGATTGCTCTTTTCTTAAGATTGGTCTCAAGAAGGAGTTGTTCTGTGGTAACAACAGGGATCATTTTTTTTGTTTTTATGTTTTCATTAGCACCGAATATTTTTGCCAAAACGATTGTTGTTAATTCCTCCTCTTCCCAAAATCTTCAAAAGGCTATCGATCAAGCAGAATCTGGGGATATCCTCGATGTTAAAGCAGGTGTTTATGATGGACCGATTCATATTAAAAAATCGATTCATTTAATAGGAGAGGCTTTCCCTATAATTGATGCACAGGGGAAGGGGAGTGGGGTTTATTTAGAAGCAGCAGATATATTGTTTAAAGGATTTGTAGTTCGAAATACAGGAAATGTCTTGTCCACAGAAGATTCAGGACTATGGGCCACGGGAGAAAGGATTTGTATAGAAGACAATCGGTTTGAAAATGTACTTTTTGGAATCTATTTAAAGCAGGCCCCATTCGGTGTGGTCCGAAATAATTCTTTAATCAGCAAGCCGCTGGATATTGCTCGTAGGGGAGATCTGATTCGTGTTTGGTGTAGCGATCATGTATTGATTGAAAAGAATTTTGCGACGTAAGGACGGGATGTGGTGCTTTGGTTCTCGAAGAATATGCGAGTTTTGAATAACAAGTTTCAAGAGAGTCGTTATGGTTTGCATTTTATGTATTGTCAGCAGGCGGTCGTAGAACACAACAAACTTTCTCACAATTCAGTTGGTGCCTATTTGATGTACAGTGCCGGATTACAATTAAGAGAAAATATCATTTTAAACAATCGTGGCCCTAGTGGATATGGAATAGGATTTAAAGACATGGATGAAGCGATGATTGAGAAGAATAATGTCATTGGTAATCGCGTTGGTTTTTTTCTGGATTCTTGTATGAAGGGTTTATTTTATAACAATATGATTGCCTTGAATGATATTGGGATGCAGGTGATTCCAACTGCGAATAACAATCAATTTTCTAAAAATAACTTTATTGAAAATGGAGAACAGATTCTTCTGGATGGTTCCAGTACGCGTACTGTCAATGCATGGAATCACAATCACTGGAGTGATTATCGCGGGTTTGATGCAAATCAAGATGGGATTGGGGATGTTGCGTATCATCCTATGAAGCTATTCGAGAGAATTGCTGATCGATATCATACTTTAAAAGTATTTTATGGAAGTCCTTCTATAGCCGCGATTGATTTTGCTGCATCTACTTTCCCTGTTTTTCAACCAACGTCTAAATTTGTAGATGAGTTTCCAGTGATGCAACCCTTTAAATTTTTGGGGATAGAAAAAACACCTTCTCATGTTCTACCTTGGATTCTTTTGTCTGCTGCTTTTTTTCTTCCAATGCTTGGCTTCTCTCAGTCGAGAATAAAAAGGGAAAACAGCATCGAGTCGACTGCAGAACCTCTTTTAAAAACGGGTACGCAAGTTGTGATACGTACTCAAGGGCTGACAAAACAATTTAAGAAATTGAAAGCAGTTTCAGATCTTGATTTGGAGATTCGTTTGGGTGAGGTTGTTGCGTTATGGGGCCCTAATGGGGCAGGCAAGACGACTTTGCTTCGCTGTTTGTTGGGAATCATTCCTTGTGACGGGGAAATGGAGGTTTTGGGAATGGAAGTTCGAAAAAATTCTAAGTTGGTCAGGCGGGCCATTGGATATGTTCCTCAGGAAATTCGCCTCCATTTAGATCACTCTGTTTTAGACACGGTTCGTTTTTATGCCCGGTTAAGGAGAGTTTCTGATACGCGTGTAGATCAGCTTATTCATGAGTGGGGATTGGAGGAATCAAAATACAAGCTTGTCCAAAATTTGTCTGGAGGAATGCGTCAGAAACTAGCGGTTGTCATTGCATTACTTTCTGATCCTCCCATTCTTTTCTTGGATGAGCCAACCAGTCATTTGGATATAAAGACACGCAGAGAGTTCCTTCATTCTCTTCAGAAACTTAAAAGTCAGGGTAAGACACTGATTTTTTGTTCACATCGATGGACTGAAGTTTGTCAAATGGCAGATCGAATTATTGTTTTAGAAGCGGGTGTCAAAAAGAGGGATGGAAAACCTGAAGAATTTAAGGATTTATTCGCAGAAGAAATTTTAATGAGATTGTCCGTGCAGAATCATTTTCTTAAAGAGGCACAAGAGATCTTAACAAAGCAGGGTTTTAAATTTTCACAAAGGGAAAATGACCTTTTGATTTTGGTGGGTCAAGCTTCAAAAATAGAACCTATTCGACTGTTGATTCAATCGGGGATTTCTATTCTCAATTTTGATATGGATGGCGAGATCAATCATAACATGGGATGAGATTTTTTATGGACATACGTAACACTTATATTTTGATGACTAAAGAGATGGCAGATGCGAGAAAGAACCGCTGGTTTGTTGTGATTGCGATTCTTTTTGCTCTCCTTTCACTTTCCTTAAGCCTTTTGGGTCTTTCGGGTTTGGGATCTGTAGGCGTTACAGGTTTTGGCAGAACAGCTGCGAGTCTTTTGAATCTGGTTCTTTTGATTGTTCCCTTGATGGGACTTTTACTCGGAGCTATGAGTATGGTGGGAGAAAAAGAACAAGGGACTTTATTGACTTTGCTAGCACAACCCGTGAGCGTATCAGAAATTTTGCTTGGAAAATTTTTAGGGTGTGCAATAGCCATTCTCGTAGCCCTTCTTTTAGGGTTTGGAGTCAGTGCTCTGGTGATGGGCCGTTATGCTGGAACAGAGCAAATAGGAGATTATCTTATTCTTGTGGGATTTACCCTTCTTTTGGGTTGGGCTTTTTTGAGCATAGGATTTTTTATCTCCATGTGGACGAAGCGTCATACCATGGCCTTAGGTCTAGCTCTGCTTTTCTGGTTTTTCTTTATTTTTTTGAGTGATTTGGGCCTTATCGGGACAGCCATTGTTTTGAAACTGACCCCGGGACAAATGCTAGGACTGGTACTGATAAACCCCATACAGTCATTCAAGCTTGCTGTGGCGGGTGCATTGCAGAAAAGCCTTGAGTCCTTTGGATCGATTGGAATGTATGCCATTCAAGTGTTTGGAGATGGATTGATTTTTATCTTAAGTTTTCTTTTGGTTTTGTGGCTGATTGTACCTCTTTTTTTGAGTTGGATTTTTTTTAAATCACGGTGTGTGGACTAATGAAAAAATTTAAAATTATTTTTCTTTTATTCTTTTTGACAGGATGTAGCTCTTACCAGACCGGGAAGGTCCCTGAAATTCGGTATGGGCAGGATTTGTGTTCAGAATGCAGAATGACTTTGATGGATGCTCCATTTGCCTGCGTTATTTTGACAGAGGATGAGGAAATTTTGAAATTTGATGATATTGCATGTATGGTTCGTTTTGAAAGAAACAATCAAACTAAAATTAAAGAGGCATGGGTTCACGATTGTGTGACACAAGCTTGGATTCAAAGATCAAAGGCTTATTTTGTTTTTGATCAAACATTAAACACTCCCATGGGTTCACATCTTATGGCGCTCGGCAGTGAAGAATCAGTACAAGAATGCTTAAAAAAGAATGGTGCAAAGCAGATAGGCTTTGATCAGATAAATGATCTTTTAAAGGAACAAATTCAAAAGGAGAGAAAATGAAAAAAGTAAATCGTTATGCCTCGTTGTTTTTGATAAGTGTGGGAATGTTTGTTTCTTCAGTTCAGGCGGCGACTGTTACAGGAAAAGTGGCTTATGAAGGCGATATTCCAAAACCTAAACCTGTTAGTTTTGGGGCTGAAAAACAATGTGCGGATATGCACAAGGACAAACCTGTGATGGCGGAAGATATGGTTATTAATTCCAATCAAACTGTTAAATGGGCCTTAGTGTATGTGAAAGAGGGAGTGAAAGGAGAATTTAAGGCGCCTGAGCAGTCTGTTTTGATTGATCAGAATGGATGTATTTTTCTTCCTCATGCGGCAGCAGCAATGGTAGGGCAAAAGGTTGCTTTTCAAAATAGTGATGAAGTTCTTCATAATATTCGTGCTAACAGTAAAATCAATACACCTTTTAACATTGCTCAGCCTTTCAAAGGAATTGTGATGGAACAAGTATTTGAAAAACCTGAGGTGGGAATCGAACTGGTTTGCGATGTCCATTTCTGGATGAAGTCATATCTTCACGTATTTAATCATCCCTTCTACGCAGTGACGCAAGATGATGGAACTTTTGTCATTAAGGATTTGCCGGCAGGAAGCTACACCTTAGAAGTATGGCATGAAAAATTGGGCTCTCAAACTCAAGCAGTAACAGTGGCAGAGGGGGATTCCAAAGAAGTAGTTTTTACTTTGAAAAAATCTTCCTAATATTTATTTGAGAGACAAATGAGGGCTAGGGGCGGAAAAAATTGATTGCGACTTCGGATCTTCGTCTTGTTTTTTGGGAAACGACGGCTGGATGCAATCTAGCCTGCATCCATTGCCGTCGGCTAGAGGTATCGAAAGAGCTTTCAAAAAAAGATCTTTCTTTTTTCCAGTCTCTGGAAATGATCGACCAAATTGCAAAAACTGGAAAACCCATTCTCGTCTTGTCAGGAGGTGAGCCCCTTTTTCGAAAAGATATTTTTGATTTGGCAAGATTTGCAAGAGCTAAAGGGCTTGAAGTTGCTTTGGCTTCTAATGGAACGCTGATCGATGATTTGATGGCAAAGAAAATTAAAGATTCTGGAATCCGAAGAGTTGCCATAAGTTTGGATGGCCCTAACAGTCAAATTCACGATACTTTTCGAGGAGAGTCCGGAGCTTTTGAAAGGGCTATTCGAGGCTGCCAGGCTATTCGAAAGGCCGGAATCAGTTTGCAAATTAACACTACATTAACTCAGCATAATCAAGATCATCGGGATGCCATTTATGATAGGGTGATGGATTTAGGTGCGGATGCTTTTCATCTTTTTATGCTGGTTCCTGTGGGATGCGGTCTTGAAATTGCAAAAAGTCATCAGGTCAATGCCCAAAAATATGAAGAAATTTTACAATGGCTTTATGAAAAATCTTTGGAACAGAAAATCCATGTTCGAGCAACCTGTGCCCCGCACTATTTTCGTATTTTACGACATCACGCAATAAAAGAGAAGCGGCCCATGTCTTATTCAAAACGGGGAATGCAGGCGATGACTCGAGGTTGTTTGGCCGGAAGCTCCATTTGTTTTATTTCTCACGAGGGAAAAGTTTTCCCCTGTGGCTATTTACCCCTATCGTCTGGAACTGTACCCAAAACATCTTTTGAGCAGATATGGAACACATCTGATGTTTTTCAACTCTTAAGAAATACACAGAACTTAAAAGGCAAATGTGGAATGTGTGAATTTAAGAAAGTTTGTATGGGATGTCGCGCAAGGGCTTATTACCAGACAGGTGATTATTTAGAAGAGGAACCCTTTTGTGTGTATGAGCCTCAAGAAAGGAAATATTAAAAATGATCGACCTTACACGTCTTTATTGTAATGAGAAAACAGCAGGTGAGAAAATTCGTTATGAATGGCGAGAAAAAGAAAAGGATGTACTTCAATCAGCCATGGACCGGCGTCCTGTGGTTGTTTGGAATATGACTAGGACCTGTAATCTGAAATGTATGCATTGCTATTCAGATTCAGAAGGTAAGATCTATCCAGGTGAATTAACAACAGATGAGGCTTTGGCTGTTGTTCATGACTTGGCGCAATTTAAAGTTCCTGCTTTGCTCCTTTCCGGGGGAGAACCCCTTTTAAGAAAAGATCTTTTTTTGATTGCACAAGAAGCAAGACGATTGGGGCTTCGTGTCACTTTATCGAGTAATGGAACTTTGATCACACGAGAGATTGCCGAGAAAATCAAGGAAGCAGGTTTTATTTATGTGGGTTTGAGTTTGGATGGCATTGGAGAGGTTCATGATCACTTTCGAGGTGTCAAAGGTGCTTTTAAAAAAACTCTTTCTGCTATTCGACATTGTAAAGAGGTAGGACAAAAGGTGGGTTTGAGGCTGACCATGACGCGTCATACCATTCAAAATCTTGATGAAATTTTTAATCTTATGATTACAGAAAAAATTGATAGAGCCTGCTTCTATCATTTGGTATTTACAGGTAGGGGAAGATTTTTAAAAGAGGAGGCTTTATCTCGAGATGAATTGCGAGAAGCGATGGATCTCATTATAAAATGGACGAAAAATTTGCATCTTTTAGAAATAAAAAAAGAAATACTCACTGTTGGAAATCCTGCAGATGGTGTTTATCTTTATTTGAAACTTCTCAAAGAAGGTAGAAAAGACAAAGCACAAGAAGTTCTGGATCTTATTACTTTGAATGGTGGAGGTCAGTTTGGTTCAGGTGTAGGGTTAGGATGCATCGACTTTTTTGGAAATGTTCATCCGGATCAATTTTGGATGACCCAGACTTTGGGTAATGTGAAAGACAAACCCTTTAGTCAGATTTGGCAAGATGTTAGTCATCCCCTGATGAAGGGATTGAAAAATCGCTTACCTCTTCTAAAGGGAAGATGTGCTTCTTGCTTTTGGAAGGCTCAATGTGGGGGAGGTCTTCGCACCAGGGGCTATCTTGCGACACAAGATCCATGGGCTGAAGATCCAGGCTGTTACTTGTCTGATGAGGAAGTTTTTAATAAATTTGCTACGCGTTCCACAGCATTCTGAATTTCCGGAATATTATAAGGTTTATTAATAAATTCTGCAGCACCTTCCTTAATAGATTCCGCATACACCCCCCAATCACCGAAAGCAGTAATTAAAATAACATAAGTTTTAGGAGAATGCTTTTTTGTATATTTTAAAACTTCAAGACCATCGACTTTGGGCATACTGACATCTGTAAAAACAATATCAAAATTGTTTTGATGAATCAGTTTTAAAGCTTCTTCAGATTCGGTGGAGACTTTCACATCTCGACCTTCCGCTTTTAAAATGGTATGTAAAATTTCAGCCTGCTCAGCATTATCGTCGATGACAAGAATTTTTAAAGGCTTCATATCTATCTCCCTTTCCACAGTTATTGTAACATAGCAAATTAAATTTGAATTAATGATATAGAAACTTAGTGCAAGGTAGAAGTTTTTATTTTTAAGTTTTTTAATTTATTCTATAACTTATTTATTAAGAGGTAATTACAAATTATTTATTATATGGGCTATTTGTCTTTTGAGCTATTTTGTGCTATGTTAACTAAAGTGTGTAAGGGGAAACTGAGGTGGGTAACTAGGGGAGTTTTTTAATGAGAAGTGGTAGCTCTTTCTGGCATGTTTTTTTTAGAAAAATAAATTCTTGGATTATCATTTTTTCATTTCTTTTAAGTTCTATTCCAGAACTTAATGAACCACTTTGGGCTCAAACAACTTTTTCCAAAAATGCCTTACCTGCTCAAATATTTTCTCCTGAAACTTTTTCTCATTCTTGGTCTAAAAAAATCAATTCTCTAGAAACTCCAGATTTAGATTTGGGTGAAATTTATCAGGGACAAACGAATGTGGGTATTTTTTTAATTCGTGACCTGCATTGTCAGCCACAAGCTCAACTTAAAGTTGCCAGAGGAATAGAAAAATTTTGTGAATTAGCAGGCGTTTCAAAAGTTTTTATAGAGGGAGCAAGTGATGAGATCAACATGGATCTTTATCAAGCATTTCCTGATGCAAAAATTAGGCATCTTGTGGCGCTTCATTTTTTAGAAAAAGGATATCTTACGGGACCTGAATTTTTAAGCATGGAAATGGGAAATAAAAGTCAGTTTAAACTTTACGGGGTTGAAAACTCAAAGCTATATTTAGAAAATTTTGACGCTTTTCAAAAAATAAAATCTTTTTATAAGAAAAATAAAAAGATTATTGAACAAGTGAGTGAAAAGTTAAAAAGTTTAAAAAAAGAAAAAATTTCGAAAAATTTAAATAATTTTATGGATCAATGGGAGGCTTGGCAGAATGGTGAGCTGAGTTTGCCTGATTTTCTTGCCAGAGTGGAGCCGTTAATTAAAGAGAAGGGTCAGAATATTGAAGGAAGCCAGAAGATTTTAAAATGGTGTTCTTGGATAAAAGAAGCCAAGGGTTTAAATAGTCCAAAAATCCAACAAGAGCTTAATTCCTTCTTGCATGAAATGGAGAAAAAACTGACTCAAGAATCTTTGAAAAATCTTGCCCCCTATCGGGGACTATCCTTACAGGACTATCTCTACGAGACTGCAAAAGCCCGTAAAAGATTGAAAAATCTTGTTGAGAAAACTTTGAAATATCGCTTGGGAAAAATCTCGCCAAAAAGTTATTTAGAGTATGTGAAGAGGCTTTATGAGAATCATACCCAATCCTCTAAAAGTTTTGATCAAGCGTTTTCTGCCTTGGCTTTCTGGTATGTGTCTTTGGAGGAAGGGGAAGAGATGAAGCGTTCGAATATTTCAAAGATATTAAACCGTGTGATGGATGATTTAACGGATCAATGGGCAAAAGAAGAGGGATCTCAAGCCTTTATCGCTTTGTATAAGGATTGGGAATTATTAAAAAAAGGATTTCGATTGGAATTTGAGCGAAATGAAAGAAGGCAATTTTCTTTGTGGATAAAGAAAACAGGTTGGAAAAATTTTAGTAAAGATTCTCAAGAATTAGGGATTGTTCTAGATGAAGAAAACTTTGAAAAAATCATTCAGAATATAGATCAATTTTATGATCTTGCCATCAAGCGTGATCATGTGATGGTGAATAATCTTTTGAAAAAAGTGAAACAACCCACAATCCACCATCCTCAAATCACTGTTTTAATTGCTGGGGGTTTTCATACAGAAGGAATTCAAAGACTGCTTAAAAAGAAAGGGATTTCTTACGCTGTTTGGACACCCAAGATGACAGGCGAATTTGATAATCATCTTTATGAAGAAAGAATGATTGAACAGGCTCGTGCGGTGAGGTCCAGTTCTGCGAGTTTCTCATTTGATCGTAAACGAATAATAACCCCTCCACCTCCCCTTAAATTAAGGGGAGTGAAAATGAAAGAGGAAGACTCCCCTCTTAAATTAAGAGGGGTGGGGGGAGTTATATCAAAAAAAGTAGAAAAGCTTTCTGCTGCTTTGATTTTGGATAATATTTTGGAGATGTTAGGAAAAGAGGCCTTTGATCAAGCAACGTTTCGACATCGGGTTGAGATTTTAAGAAGATTAATGCAAGACTTGAGACGGGATGTCATTGCGAGGGAAGCTGATTTATCGGCTGACCGAAGCAATCTTGTTTTAGAAGACGAGATTGCTTCGCCTACGGCTCGCAATGACACGCGAGCTAGCCAGGGAAATTATTTTTCCGTGAATGAGGTTGTCGAAACATGGCTTGCTGAAATACGTGGGGAAGAAAAAAATATTTTAGGAAAAATGCAATGGGATGACATTCGTCTCCTTTTTGAGGCTTTGGATCCGGAAGGGGTTATGGCGGATGATCAATTTGATCCCAATAATGAAATTCAAAGAGGATTATATATAGAAGCTGTTGAACAGGCTTATGGAGAATTATTTCCCGCCCGCGTTGCGTTGACTAAGGCTTATTTTGATTTGCGATCTCAAAGGGAAGAGGCTGACGCTTCAGAAGTTTCTCCAGATGGAGTTCGTATTTATCGAGGGAAAGAGACTTTGGAGCTTCTAGGGATGGATTATCCAGAATTTCAAAGATTTATTAGGGCTCTTCTGGCCTTTGAAGAAGAGATCAAAAACGACTCTCTTTTTATCGCTGCTTCGAGTCGATTGATTTCTATGAGAACTGGGTGGCGTATGGCACAAGATGTTTTAGAAATGACTAAGAAATTTAAGGATATGGAAATAAAGAATCCTTTGGGATATGCCTTAATATATGCTTTTGAAAATAATTATTCTGATTTGCTCGACTCTATGGCTGTTGGAGACCAGATGATTCGCGTTTTTATAACGCACTGTGCTTTATGGTTGGGGGCTGACTTTTTTGATAGAACTCAGCATGCTGAAAGAAATATTTTGAGAATATGGTATAAAATTCAGAAAAATGGAACTTTAAGTTATGTTGAAGAAAAAGTCGCTCGTGCTCTCATGGGCAATAAACCTGTTCTTTTTGAAGAAGAGCCAGGATCAGATCCAGAACTTATGGAAGCCGTTCATTTTTTTGGAAAGGATGCACAGATCAGTGAGATTCACCTTCATCCTTTTACAGATGATGCGCATTTGATGGGACGGCGAATTCCAAGAGAGCAAGGTGAAGGACTTGAATATGGTTATGGAGAGATTTTAAGAGCTGTTGAAGCGGCTCGAAAGAATCCAGGCAAAAAACATATTCTTATTTTTAAAAATGTGGAAGCCATGGAACCCGGAATCAGAACCATGCTTCAAGAGATTTTGAGAATTCGTGAGATTCGAGATCCACATTTGGGAGGATCAGTAAGGTTGCCAGACAATATTCAATTTCTTTTTACAATGGAAAAGGGAGTGAATTTGGAAGATGACTCCTTTCTGGATCGTGTGTTGATTAAAGTTATTCAGTCCAATAATCCTCAAAAAGAGGAAGAAATCCAAATTTCGTTAAATCCCCCTCTTGAATCAAGAGGGGATAGGGGAGTTAATGAAGATGTAACCCCTCTAACTTCTCTTGATCCAAGGGGAGAGATTGAAGTTAAAGAGGGAAAACTCATTCTGGCAGGAACTGAAATTCTCCTTGCTGAAAAATTTCACGATTTAACTTCAGAAAATTTACATGACGAGCTTTACAAGCGTTTGGGTCTTATTCTAGATGAAGAGACCATTAAAATGTTGATCGCTATGCAAATGATGGTTAATCAACATAAGCCCATCTTAAGAATTGAAGGAGCTTCTGGAGTTGGAAAAACATTTACAGCTCGCGCATTTGCATCTTTGACCGGAAGAGACTTTTCTTCCAATCCTGTGAATCGAGCCACAGATATTTCTGAATTTATTGGAGGATATGAAGCCAATGAAGAAGGAAATTTTAAATTTAATCCTCGTACTCTTTTTAGAGAAGTGCTTGAAAAGGGAGGTGTGATTGCTTTAAGCGAGCTCAATGCCTTAATTGATGAAAATGATAAAGTGAGTTTAGCTTGGTGGCTTCAGCAATTGGCAGAGTCTAAGCCAGACGCAGAGGGTTTTCGTACGATTTATTTAACGGAACTACCTACAGCAGCTGGAAAATTTAAGCGTTCTGAGCTTGATAAAATTCGAGTTTCTCCAAAAGCTTTAGTCATTATTGATACCAATCCTGAAACAAATTATGGGGCACGTGGAACTTTCCCCAAAAGATTTAAAGAAGCAACGCCGGTTTTGAAAATTGGGGAATTTATTCAACAAGAAAAAGTTTCCCCTCCCTCAATTTCCACCCCCCTCACCCAACCTCTCCCACCAGGGGAGAGGGGACAGCCTGAAATTTCTGATGCTGCGCAGAAAAATCTAAAGAAAATCCAGCAACATTTAAATCTCTTTTTAAAATTCCCATGGGAAGTGGAAGGCAAAATCATTTCTGAGGGAATTACAGATGATCTAGAGCGCAACGAACTTTCTGAAAAGCTCGCAACTCTTTTTAATAAAATTGTTCAGGCCTATTTAAGTCAAGATCTGGGTAAAGACGAAGATATTATTTTTACTAAGAGAGAATTGAAACGTTTGGCTGAAGATGTGATGTACGCTAAAAAAGTTTTAAAAAAATCTCATGACGAAGCTTTAATGTATGGAGCTAGGATTCATTTGGTCTCTCGATGGAAGAAGCAAACAGATCGTGACAAGGCGTTAGAAATCATTGAAGCAGAATTCGCAAAGGGGAGAGCTCCTCCCAGTCTGGCTCCCAAAAATCTCCAAGAATTTATTCTGGATCAAAGTATTGATAAAAACAGAACGGTACATGTCTATGCAGAACCTCAAACAGATGTTGCAAAAGAATTAGAAAAATTAAAAGCTGCGCGTCCCAATTTACGTGTAGTTGTAATTCCTGCCACAGATGAAACCGATCGTTTCATGTTGGAAGGAGGATTTATTCCAACTGAAGCAGGTGGGATGGCCTTAGCTCGTGGGGTATTGGGACGTTTAATTCATGCTGCCAACAATGCTCCTCCTGGAGAAGAAGTTCTTTATGTGCTCGATAACGCACATAATATCCCTCCTCAAGAAATTATAGCTCTCAATGAATTTTTGCAAGACCGCCTTTTAAAAATTAAAGGCAGAAATGAAGGGAAACTTCCTCTCAATGCACATATTCTTTTCTTAAGCCGTCAGGATTCAGAAACAACCTGGTCTCAGGCTGAACAATCTCGAGCAGTTCCCTACGGTTATTCTCCTTCCTATGATTTTAGACAAGAATTTGTTGAACAAATTAAAACGAAAGCTCTTGATTGGAATCCTTACGCAGAGAAATTTTATAATGTTTTGTCTGAGTTTGAACGCAAATATCGAGAAGTATTAGAAGATAAAGGTGAAGCTTACCGAGGCAGAATTTCAGATGCCAGGTGGAAAGCGTTTCTAGAGCGTGTTGTGTTCTGTGCTGGGCATACACGCGTTGAAGATTATTCAAGCTTGATTCGAAGGATAGAAGAAGAGCTCGATCTTTTTTATCTGCGTGGACTAGACAATGCAAGTATTCAGTTACCCTTAGAACAATTGCGTACAGGTTTTCGATCGGTGCAGTATTTTGTGAATCAGGATGTGGAAAAAAGGAAAAGAGAAGAGAGAGTGATTCAGGGTCAAGGAAAAGGGGGCTCGGAACAAAAAGAAATTCAAGAAGAAAGTGTTTATGAGAGCGTGGTTCGTTTGCAAGCTGAAATTGCAACCAGTGAGCCAGAGGCAAGAGAAAGATTTGCTCGAGAATTAGCGACATTTATGAATAAGAAAAGCAACGATGTGGAATGGGTAGAAATTTTTGGCATTCATAAGATTGATTTAAAACCTGGAGATTTGTTCTATTCGAATCCTGAAGAACTTGAAGAAACACGTATGGGTATAGTCATAACTGAGTCAAGATGCCTTTCTACTGGAGACGGCAATGAGATAAGTTTCCACGAAATTTCTGAAATTGTAACATTAGTAGTCCCCATACCTAAAATCACTCGCGAAAATTTTTATGATGAAGTCAGGCGGCGTCAGGAAGAAATGAGGACGACCAATG
The DNA here is from genome assembly GCA_964640155.1 of uncultured bacterium. Taxonomy (GTDB): domain Bacteria; phylum Auribacterota; class JACPWU01; order JACPWU01; family JACPWU01; genus CAZXEQ01. The sequence continues at coordinate 102,400 of CAZXEQ010000003.1, forward strand.
ATTTGGTATACAAAAAGAGATTGGTGGCAGAGCTGAAATGGATTTTAGATAAATATGGTGATAAAGGTGAATGGGTTGAAGCAAGGCAAGAACAAGAAGCTTTGAATAAAGGAGATATTTTTGATTCCACTGAGGTTGTGAGCAAGGCTTTGCCTTTTCATTTTCCTGAAGGGGGAATAGTGGCATGTGAGAGATATCAAGATAAATTTGTGGTAGCGGATACCAACGGAAATATTTTTATGCTCGACACTCAAGATCCACAAGGAAAGTTAGTGCCGCATGCTTACAAAGGAGAGGGAATTTTAAAGATGCGAGTCAACGGGGATAAGCTTTGGATCATTACAGATGAAGAAAAGCTTACAAGTATCGATTTATCCAATTCAAAAAATCATTTAAAAAAAATAGAAAATCATTCGGGCGTACGCTCTCTTGCTACGTTTGATGGAAAAATGATTGTTGGAAAGAATAACGGAGAGGTTTGGATTGAAAGTGAAGTTTCTAAATTCTTTCCAAAGGGGTTTAGAGAGTGGTTTGAAAGATTTGATGCTGGGGCTACGCCTGTGCCTAAGTTTAGATTGAGATTATTTGAAATTCTGGCAGAAGGCACTTTGCGATTGTTTAAATTTTTCAAAAGGGTTCTAGGTCTTCCTCTTAAGAAAGTAGGCAAGTTTAAAGGAAATATCTCTGCAATATATACGATAGAAAATCAGTTGTTGATTGTAGGAATGAATGGAGAATTAGAAATTTGGACGCCTCGAAAGAGTTGGCTAAGGTTTGTTAGCCCATTTGAGAAAAGGGTATTAAGAAAGGGCCAGAATAAAGATTTCTCAATCATTGCTTCTGAATTAATAGGGGATCGGCTATTTGTACGAAGTTCAGGGCATGAAATTCTTTCATTTGATTTAAAAACTCCTCAAATAGGATTTACTCTTCTTGGAAAAGTAGAGCCTGGTCCCGCTGCTCTTTTTGCCTGGGGAAATAAGCTTGTCATTCCAGAATACGATGGATCTTTAAAAGTATGGGATACTGAAAAACCTGAAATAGGATTGCAAAGAGTAGCTTCTTATGAAGCAGGTTTTGCTCTAACGGCAGTACCGCTAGGCGATAGACTGATGATAGGAGGCGGTCGTGAGTTACAAGTCTATGAAGCCAATCCACGAGGGGTGATGGTAGATGATCAAAATTTTGTTTCGATGGCGAGTGGAGAGATTTATTCCCGTAAAGATTTATCTACTGAAGTAACTTTGCGTTTGCCCATGCCTCAGGTTGATCCGGAAAATCTTCTTCAGAGAATTCAAGAACTACAAAAAGAAATCCATGCAAGTACTCCTACTCAAAAAGAAATAATAGCAGCAGAGTTAATTTATAGGATAAAACATTCGTTCTCGACAGGCTCGAACAGTGATAGCCTTCGGGCGGAGTCGAGAAGTTTGAAAGTTGATGTAGAAAGCGTAGAGTGGATGGAATTTGATGCAGAGAAAAAGGATTTAAAAGTAGGCGATGTGATCAAAGTAAAGAATGTGATGGGACAATTTTCTGATCATTCTGAGGGTAATACCATTTTATGTAGTGCCGTTCTTCCCGATGGAAGACTACTGACTGCGGGATGGGGTTCTGTAGAGATTTATGATTCTAAAAATCCCAACAAACCATCAGTCAAAATCGTTCATTCTTCTTCTCCTTTTCAGGCTTTGGGTCTTTTACCTAATAATCGATTTGTAACAGGAGAAGCGGATGGAACTATTACGATCTATGACTTTCAGGGAAATGTTATTTGGAGTAAGAAGTTTCTACATCCACTAAGAGCCTTAGGAGTGCTTTCAGATGGGCGTATTGTGGCGGGTGGAACATGGGGGAAAATGACAGTTTATAATCCTAGTGATCCTAAGGATGAAGGAGAAAGCTTAAGCGGTTATGATGGGACGATTCATGATATTCAAGTTCTTCCAGATGATTCCATTGTTGTCGTAGGCGCTGGAGGATATGTTAAAAAGTTTGAACTCAAAGCCGGGTCAACTCCGCAATCTTTGGGTCGATATTATCAGTATGATGGTAGACAAATTATTTATAAGACAAGGCGTTTATCCAATGGCCATTATGTAGTTGTTGGAGAAGGTGGGGCTATTAAAATTTGTGATCCCAATTATCCAGACAGTGAACCTATTCTGGTCGGCCATTATGGAAAAGATGTTCACGCTCTTGAAATTTTGCCGGACGATACCATTGTAGTGGGTGGAGATGGAGGAGAAATTTTAGCTTTTGAACCCAAAGAAAATGCAAAACCTCATAAATTTGGAAATTATGGGAATGATATTAACATGATTCGCTATTCACCTGCGGATGGAAAGATTTTGATAGGTGGAAGAAATGGAGTGTTAGCGTTTATTGAAAAAGAGATGGTAGGAGTGATGTGCAGTGAAAAAGATTTCGTAAGCCCTATGGGTAAAAAATATTCTTTAGATCAAGTTTCTACAGATCAAGCCAAAGTGTTCATTCCAATTCCTCATGTCACCGATGAAAATTTCTCAAGTGCAGTCACTCGCTTGCAAGCTGAGATTAAAACAGCAGAAGGGGCTGAAAAGAAGAGATTAGCTGAGGTTCTCATGCATGTTTTGAGGAAAGGGAAACCTGCCCAAAGAAAAGATGGATCCCCGATAGATACACTCGGGGATGACAAACACTCTGTACCACTGTCATTCCCGAAGGCTTTTATCGGGAATCCATTAGAAGATAAAAAATGGATTCAGTCCCAACAAAAGAAAGAAGAGCTAGGAGTGGGAGATGTTTTCAAGACTGAAGGGGTGTTTGTAGAAAGAGTTTCTATATCAGACCGATCACGCACAATAACAACTCAAGCTGTCTTACCCGATGGACGTATTGCTTATGGTTTTGCAGATGGGTGGGTTGAATTGTGGGATCCTAAGAAACCCCATTTGGGATTTAAAAGAATAGGACAATATGCTGTAGGAAGAGGCAATCAGGAAATCACGGTTTTAAAAGTTGTGGCAGGAAAATTATTAATTGCTGGGAAGGCTGGATATCTTGAAGTGTGGGATCCGGAACAGCCTACTCAAAAACCTTGGTGTTTGGGAGATTACAAAGAAGAAATTTATGCGATTGAAGAATTAGATGGGGAAATTTTTGTCGGTGGGAAAGGAGCAGTTATTCGATATTGGACTTTGGAAGATTTAAAAAATAAAAAAGAGATTCAGGGAGAAGTTTTGGGACAGTATGGGCATGAATTTAGCAGTGTTTTTAGTTTTCTTGTTGTGGATGGAAAACTTGTAATAGGGGGAGGTGTTCAACTAGAATTTTGGGATTCACAAGAGCCAGAGAAAAAAATTCAAAGTACAGCAATGCATGAAGGAGCCACACACGCTTTGCAATATTTAGATGGGAAAATTGTTGCTCTTGATTCAAGTGGGCATATCCGTTATTGGGATAAATCTTCTTTGTATGCTCAAGAATCCCAAGTCCCTTATCCTATTGGAGAGTATGGTATGAAAGCTGAAGCAATGAAGGTTTTGGATGGGAAGTTGTATGTGGGAGGATATGGAGGAGAACTTAAAGTATGGGATCCAGAGAGCTCACGAAAAGGTCTGCACAATATATTTCAGTATCAAAATGATGAAGGAGCAAAACCCGGAACAATGAATTATATTACAACTATTTCATATCTTGAAATAGTAAACGGTCGTTTGTCTATCATAGGCTCCTCTAACGGTGTTGGTGGGGTTACTCTCTTAGAATTTTCTCCAACCGGTGTGGTGAATAGCAAGAATACTTTTAGATCTCTAAAATCAGGAGTTGAACATCCCCTGTCAAAAATTTCTTCTGAAGAAGTGACCGTTTTAACCCCAGCTCCTCAAGTGGATCATGAAAATCTATCTAAAGAGGTTGAATCTCGCCAAATGAAAATGAGAACGCTGCAGGAGCAGGATTTTAAAGGAAGAACAGATTTGGCATTGGAGTTGGCCTATATTGCGAGAGAACATGGGGATAAGGCAGAGTGGATTGAGATAGAAACAAAGAAGGAAGATTTGAAAGTAGGAGAAATATTTGAAGCAGAAGTTTGTGCGGGGATAGAAAGACAGTTTTTACATCCATATCCAGGTAAAATACGTGCTCAGGCGCTTCTTCCTAATGGAGAGTTGGTGGTAGGAGGGGAAAGAGGAGAGTTGTGGATTTACAACACTGGAGACCTTAATGCAATCCCAAGAAAGTTTAAATTTCGTTATCCGGCAGAAATTCATGCCATTAAAGTTTTAAAAGATGGACGTGTGATTGTGGCCGGGAAAGCTGTTGATTATATAAGCAAAGTATGGATTTATGATCCTATTCATACCGACGCAAGACCTATTCAAATTAAACATTATTCTGGAGGAGATGTGTATGCTCTTGAGCTTTTGAATAATAGTTTGGTTGCCATTCAAGAGAAAAATGAAATTAAAATTTATGATCCAGACAAACCAGATCAGGAGGCTAAAAAGTTTTCTTCTCCTTGTGCAGGTGGTGCTGAGATCATGAGATTGTTGAAAAATGGTTTATTAGCTGTTGGCAAGGGAGCGTCAGGAGGGGATGTTGAAATTTTTGATCCTGCTCATCTGGAAAAACCTTCTAAAGAGTTTGTTTATCGCTATGGAGATGTTGCTGCCATTGAATCTCTCAATGAGAAAGAATTAGCTGTTGCAGGATTGACAACGGGAGGATTTGGAAAAATAAAAATTTATAATCTTGAAAATTACGACGCAGAACCCCAAGAATTTTCTTTTCCTTATCCTGGACAAGTTTATGCTCTTCAAGCATGGGGGGATGATTATTTGGTTGCAGCAGGAAGTTCTGGTGTTGTTCTTCTCTATGATAGATGGGATTTAAAGAAGGATCCTGTTGAATTAGGACATCTAGATATAGAAGAAAAACAAAAACTCAAAAGAATCATTTTTTCATTACAAGTTTCACCTGAAGGACAACTATCGGTGGCAGGTGGCAATGGAATCGTAAAAATTTTTGATTTAAAAAATAGAGGTATTGTCAGAGATCAAAACTCTTTTGTCTCTATAGCTACCGGAAAAGTTCATCCTCTAGACAGTGTTGTGTCGGACGCTGTAACTGCTCGCTCTATTTTGCCTTCCATTAATCCTGAAAATCTTGCTGATGAAATAAAACGTCGAGAAAATGAGATACGCACTACAAATGATGAGAGAGAAAAAACAAGATTGGCCAAAGAAATAGAATTTTTGGTTAAAAAATATGGAAAAGAAATGAAATGGTTTGAAATGGAATCAGAGAAAGAAAAACTGAGAGAGGGTGATATTTTTAAAACGGAAGTAATGAATAAAACATTTCTTGATCCGGACGGTATTGGTTGTGAGGGTGTTGCCTTGCCTAATGGTCAAATAGTGATAATAAAGCTTAGAGAATTAAGATTTTATAATCCTAATCACCCTGAAGCGCCTATAAAGACAATAAAAACAGAAAAAGCAATAAACAGGATTGAGCTCTCAGCAAATGGGAATCTTGTTCTTTATGAGGCAGGAGACGTTATTGAAATTTATGATCCCATCCAGTACACCCGCTTAAACTTAATACAGTTTCCCGGGAGTGCAGATGTTGATGATTTGCAATATTTGCCTGACGAAAGATTAATAGTTCGTGAGAGAAGAGGGGATATTTTAATTTATGATCTTCAAAATATTGAAAGCGAACCCTATCATTTGAAAAGAGGATATCCATTTTCTTCCGCCACGCAGGTTTTGCCGAATGGGCAGCTTTTGGTTAGAGAGAATAAAAAATTAAGGCTATATCAGTTACCTTCTAGAGAGGTGATGAGAGCGCGCGTCGAAAGCATGTTAGCCTGGCACGCATCCAAATGGAAGACACCCATGCCTGAATGGGATGACTCACTCACAGAATTAGGTAAGGATGATTCTATGATGGCATGTGTTATTTTACCTAATGGCAATATTGCTATAGGTACATATGAAGGACAGATCAAAATTTATGATATTCAAAATTTAAAAAAAGGGGATGTGCCTCCTCCACCTACGAGATTTGCTTATTTCAAAGGCAAAATTATAGAAATGGCCTTGTTGTCTCCTACACGTTTAGTTGTCGCTAGAGAAAATGGTTTATTGGAAATGTATGATTTAACTCGACCTGACTTACCTCCTAAACCTCTAGGGAATTTTGGCGGTGAAATACTTTCCCTTTCCGTGTTGAAGGATGGGAGGTTGATGGTTACGGGCGAGGGAGGAAAAGTCGAATTTCTGGAATTCAGTATAACCGGGATTCTATTGCGAGATAAGACGTTTCGTTCTTTTGCAACAGGGCAGACTTATGATGTGAGCAATATCGTTTCTGACGCTGTGATGACGTTGCATCCAATACCCTACATAGACCCTGAAAATTGGAAAGAAGAAGTAGAAAAACGCATTCATGAAATGAAATTGGCTCAAAGTGAACATGAAAAGAAAAGATGGGGTTTGGAAGCAGTGCATATTGTTAGAGAACATGCAGACAAAATGGAATGCGATAAGAAAGATCTTAAGCCCGGTGATGTATTTGAGATGAGAGCCATGATTCAGCAAAAAAATGATTCAAAAGACACGGTTTTTACCCAAGCGATTCTTCCAGATGGGCGTGTGGTATATGGTGATGAAGGAGAATTAAAAATTTATCATCCAGATGCTCCTCATGAATTATTCCAATCTATTCCGTTCTCTCAATTTGACTCTGTCCAGGATTTGCAAGTTGTTGAAAACAAACTTTATATGATAGATCGAAATGCGAATCCCTATCTTTATCTTTATGATTTTTCTGAATCAGGAAAGGGAGTTCAAAGAGTAAAGCACGAGTTTAATAATGGAAAAATCTATGGTGTTTGGTCTCTGAATGGAAAGATTTATGTGGCGAATGATAAAGGAGAAATTTATGTTTGTGATTTCTCCGAAGGTCCACTTAAATTTAAACCTTTGGAAAATGGCAAAACAGAGATGTTTGTAGACTCTATGCAATGGTTGAATGGAAAGCTTTATGTGAGTGGACATACGGAAGATGGATCAATGGTAGCTATCAGTATGGGTTTAACTACAACATACAGACATGTGAAAGTATATGATCCTGATCATCCTCAACAAGGATTTCGAGATATTAAAGTTATGGGCAAGAATGATGTTTCTTTTTCAAATTTACAAGTTTTAGATGGGAAAATTTATATGGGAGTCTCTGGCAAAGGATTGACAGTCTTTGATCCTCAAAAACCAGATGATGGATTTTTGCTTTTGAATGGATGCGAATATCGTCATTCAATCAGACATGTACGCGTTATGAATGGAAAACTTGTAATGGCTGGAGAAAAAGAAATTTTGATTTATGATCATAAAAATCCTTCTCTGGGACTTCAAAAGTTAGCTGAAATTACAGAGTTTATTTTTAGCTTAGAGGTATATGACAATACAAGAATTGCTGTAGGGTTAGGTAATCAACAGATTCTCTTAAAAATAGATGCGATTGGTATGGTGATGGAGGGTGAAAAGTTTGTAGATGTGGAAAGTGGTAGAGAGTATGCATTACAGGATGTTTGTGGGGAACGTGTAGCGGTACATTTGTCTATACCTGCGATTACATCTGAAAACTTTGTGGATGAGGTGAAGAGACGGCAAGCGCAGATGGTGACAGAATCGGATGAAAGAGAAAGAAGGTGTTTGGCGGAGGAGTTGAAGAGGGTTTTAGGGAAAGATTTTAGTGAAAAGGGATGGACTCCAGAAGAGAAAGTAAAAGAGGCTTTGATGCCAGGAGATGTGTTTAAAGTAGATGTAATTGCGAAGACATTGATTGAAGGAGATGGAGTAGATATTTGGACGGGTATTGTTTTGAAAGATGGTCGAGTGGCTGTCGCAAAAGGAGATAAAGTATTTATTCATAACCCACAAAAACCGGAGGCTCACCCCATAGAGATTCCAGCTACTCATTTGGTCAGGGCGATAGAAGAGTTACCTGATGGTCGGCTTGTTGTTTCAGGGGTGTCAGAAATGGTGACAATACACAATACTCTCACACCAAATCGCTATGTTCAGTTTACGCATCTTTATGGGGATGAAGTTAATGCCATTAAACTTTTACCCAATGATCTTTTGGCTGTAGCTGGAAGAAGTGGAAAAATTCTTATCTATGATCTCAAAGATTTAACAAGAAGGCCTTACGAATTAAAGAAAGATGATAATCGAACCATTTTCGTCTTAGAGGTTTTACCCAATGGAACTCTTTTTGTCGCGGACTACATGGGAAGGGCAAGTATTTATTCAATTCCAGGCCAAGAAGTTTTTAATCAGCAGTCGATGGAGTCTCAAACTACACCAGATTATTTAATTGCTGAGTTAGAAACTTATGGGATACCAAAATTGGGAGGTTTAGAGTGCACATCCATTCACTCTTGCGCGCTTTTACCAGATGGAACTCTAGCACTGGGAGGAGATGGTGGGGAGATTTTTATTTATGATGTTTCAAAAGTTAGAAAAGGTGAGAGGCCGCCGAAACCTAAAAGACTGATAAATTTTGGTGGCAATATTAGAGCGATGACTTATTTATCTCCACATCATCTTGTTGTGGCTGGAGCAAGTGGTGCAGTAAAGATTTATAATTTAAACCATCCAGAACTTCCTCCTCGAGAAATATTTAGTTATGGAAATTGGGTTAAGACATTGAAAGTATTGGAAGATGGTAGGTTATTGATAGCAGGTTTTGGAGGGGAAGCCGTGATTTTAGAATTAAACGTGTTGGGACTAATGACAGGGGATAAAACTTTCGAATCTCTTCAGACAGGGGAGAGTTATCGATTGGATGATGTTCAAAGTTCAAAGGTTCAGAGATTAGAGGTGAAGGAAACAGTTTCTAGAAATGTGGTGTCATCGCGAGTCCCCCGACGTAGTATCGGGGGACGTGGCGATCTCGTAGATGGGATTGCTTCGTCAGCCGATAAATCGGCTTCACTCGCAATGACGGAGTCAGAGCAAAAAACTAAAATCACAGAAGCTTTAGATGCTCCATTCACTCCAAAATATCCTAGCCTACCTTTTTATTTTGCTTTAGGTGAGGATGGAATTGTTTATCTCAATTATCAGGGACGATGGTATCCGACGAAGCATAAAGCAGTCACCAGTCGCCAGTCTTCAGTCGTCAGTGAAAACAACAGTGAGACGATTTATTATGAAACTGTCATTCCGGCGAAGGCCGGAATCCAAACCTCTCTGGATCCCGGATCGCGCTCGCATTTAGCTCGCTTGTCCGGGATGACCAAACAAAAAGTTCGACTTCTGCAGCTTTCTGACATTGTGCATCCATTGGAAAGAATGGATTCCCGATTGAAACCTTCGGGAATGACAGGAGGAGAACGGACACTTATCCCTCGGGATTTTTTGATGGAGACAGAAGTGTTGAAGGGTGTAGAGGCTTCTGTTTTGAAGGCGTTTCAAAGAGGTTGGGCTGTTGATTTAGAAGGTGGACCGGGTGGCGGAAAAACAAGTATGGCCCGTGAAGTGGCTCTTCTTCTGGGACTTCCTTCCTATGTTTTTCAAATGCATGGTCAAAGGACATTATCAGATTGGATTGGGGGATATAGCGAAGATGGCAAAGGTCATTTAACTAGGAACAATCTTCCCAATGATGAAGGTCATTTCCGACAAGAATTGCTAGAGGCCATTACGCATGGGGGTGTTTATGTTGTAGATGAGGGCGCCGTTGGAAAAAAAGGACGTGAACTTTTAAATTGGTTGGCTCCATTGTTAAGAGCTTTAAGGACTCGTGGTGATGGACGTAAAATTTTTCTTCATGAATTTCCAACTTTGGCGAAAGAATTAGGTATAGAAACCCCCCTGGAAATATCTTTAGATTTTCATTTGGTGATCACGAATAATAAAGCGGGTGAAACTCAAGCCCGTGAAGTGATGAAAAGTGAGGTAGCAACAGAAGTAGTATATGTTGATGTAGATGAAGATGATGGGCCTGAAACGTTGCAGAGGTTATTCCTTCATTTTACGCAAGATTTAGGGGTTGATGCAACCATAAAAGAAAATCTTGCAAAGCATTTAAGTGAATTTCATTGGGCTTTGAAAGAGAGAATTGGAAAAGATTTGGGGGTCGATGATAAAGATAGACATTATCTTTCTAAAAGAGAAATTCGTAGGGCTGCACGTCTGATGCGTTGGGCTCATTCTCAGAACTCGGAAGCGGATCCCGTTTTTGATTTTTATGTATCTTTAAGAATTGCCTATGAATCCATGTTTACTCATGCTTGGGAAAAAGATGAGGTTGAGAGAATTTTAAGAGAAAAAATTGAGAATATAGAGTCGGGCAGTTATGAGCGTGTGACCAAGAAATTTGACACTTTAAAGGAAAAAGCATTTGGTAAAACCGTCAGATCTAAAATTGTGACAGGCCCGGAATTAGAAGAGGCTTTTTTAACAAAAATGAGTATGGAGGCCGGAGAACCGGTGCTTCTTTTGGGGGAATTAGGGGCACGTGTTTCAGATGTTGTTCGTCGAGTCTCTGAAGAATTAAATGCAGAAGTAAATATTATTGATGCAGATCCTCAACAATCTCGTCAGGAAATTCTGGGAGGGCCTTTCCCAGATGTTCGACAAGGAAGTAGTAAAAATATTGCACATATCTTGGGTAAGTTGGTTCAGCATTTGATGACCAAAGAACAGATGGAAGCTTTAGAAAGTGCAGGAGAAAAACTACACCCTCAAGTTTTGTGGATTCGAAATATTGATTTATGGAGTGAAGATTTAAGAACCGCCTTAAATGGATTTTTGGAGGATGGATATATTCGTTTAGAAAAAGGTGACGGTACGATAGAGACTTATTATCGTCCCTCTCATGTTCACATCATTGCAGACATGGGTTCAGAGTCCATACAAGATTTTTCAAGCGCCTTTTTTAATCGCTGGGTGAAAATAGGAATTTCTAGAGAGAATCCTCCTGAAGACTGGATTTATTCCAAGCCAGAGGTTTTGGGTATGCTGAGCAAGAAAGCAGAAAAACAGGCGGAACAGTTGATTGTTGCCGTTAGGGATGCAAAAGTTCTTTTGCCGATGGAGGGAGGTTTTTATCGTTTTAATCCAGAGCTTAATTTGGAAAATTTTCCTCAAAGTCTCAAAGGCGAAAAAATTTATACTCAATTCTTGAGATCTTTAAAAACTAAAAATCAACTTTCTGATTTTGAAAAAGTATTGGTGAATCGTTTTGGCATGAGCCTTCGAGAAGCGGAGGACTTGACCCGATTGTATGTTTCTTTGATGGATATTGATTCAGCTCAAGGGGCGCAGCGCTGGAAGGGAGAAGCCCATTATGGTTTTGGCCCCACTTTGTTCTATGCTTTAGCAGAATCGATTCAAATGGCCAAACGTGAAGATTCTAAAATTTTAGCTTTAGAAAGACAATTAAGAGAACAGTATGACGTAAATTTTGAACATGTTTTGATTCATGGACCTCCTCCGGGTTCTTCAACAGATGCAATCGATCTTTATAAAGCTTATATTTCTGCTTTAAAGAAAATGATGGCAGAAGAAATTTTAAGAATTATTGGTACAAGATTAAAACCTTTGGATCGTCCTGATTTTGAACAACTTCTTCATTCAACATTAGATTTGGAAGTTCCTCCTGGGCTCAATACTTCTGTTCATACCACGACGGGTACACTGGAAGGTCAGGTTACTCGTATCGGCAATGTTGCTCTTCAGGCTAGAGAAGGGGCTAAAGGCCCTCTAGAAGTTTCTAAAGATCATCGTGTTAGGTACGGTGGCCAATCTGTAGAAGAGGGCTTGGCTGTTCTGGCTCGTGCTTCACAGCTTGGAAAGGCTGTAGCTTTGGTGGGTGAACCGGGTGTCGTAAAAACTACTTTAACGGGACATTTTGCAGAAATTACAGGGAGGAAATATTATAAGTTTCAATCTCATAAAAAAAGTCGTGTGGAAAATCTTACATTTGAAGTAGAGCAGGAAGCAGATGGGACTTTCCATAAGAAAATTCAAGAGCTTTATCAATATCTTCGCGAAGGAAATGTAGTCATTGATATTGATGAAGCGAATGCTCAACCCGAAATTCTTTGGCTTTTAGGTCCTGTCTTAAGAGGTGAAGAATGGATTTATCCCATTTTTCCAGGAGAGCCTCCTTTTAAAATAGGCAGAGGAGTACAACTTGTATTTACCTATAATCCAGCTCATTTTTCAGGTCGAAGTGAAATGGATAAGCGCATTTTAGATTTAATGATTGTGGCATGGCTTGAACCTCCTAAAAAAGAAAATAAACCAGCTATTACTGAAACTTTCTGGGGTGTTTGGGCTGAAAAAGTTGCAAAAGTTGAAGAAGATAAGTTTCCTCAAAGATTTGAAGTTCATGTACCACCGGTTGAAATGCCGGCTGATTTAGCAAAAGATGTTGGTTATGATCATGCAAGGATTCATGAAACGATTACTTCTTTTGATCAAACTACGAATCAAACAGATAAAGTAGACATTTTCTTGAAAGTTTTACCTGAATACTTTTTAGCTTTGGCTAATCGGGATGGAGCTAGATATGATCAAGACATGCTCCGTATGGCTGCTATTTTAGATGGATTTTTAGCAAGGTCAGGTCAGGAAAGCAGAATCGTTAGAGATCTTGAAGTTCTACAAAAAGAATATCATCGCTCTTCTCCCGACAAAACTCGATTACGCTACGGCATATTAGAATTTAGAAAACATTTTTTAAAATTTGATCGGCATTTGATTATTTTTATGTTCACTCCCAAAAATCGTACAGTTCCATTTTTGCGCATTTATCCCAATAAGATTTTAGATCGAATCACCCTTTCACATAAAGAAGGATGGGAAACCAGTGGAGAAGCTCTGGTGATTGAAGGACATGGATTGGAGAAAGGAAATAAGATGGGCTATTTTGATGGAGAATATGCTCTCGTCAATACCCCTAAGACAGGAGGCGTAAAGCATATTCAAACAGAATGGACGGCCCACCATGAATTAGGGCATCGAAATGATCAAGCCCCGCATAAAACAATTCCTAAAAATATTGAAATGAACTCTATGCTCAGTCCACTTATGCATTCTAGAGAAAAGAAAAATTATATTGAGGAAGAATTGGCTGGTTGGGTGTCGAGTGGACAGAACAATTCTTATTATACTCAAGCATCAAAAGGAATATTGAATGGGCTTGTACAAAGATGGTGGGAGTTGAATAAGACAACAGGGAGACCTCCTCAAATTGATGATGTATTTGCAGATGCTGATATTAAAGCAGTATTAGATTTGGTTCTCACGATGGATGAAGCGACATTAGAAAGTTTAGCTCTTTATCTTTACGATCATCCTAGATATCTAGAAAGCGGCCAAAAAGGGGCTTATAAACAACGCGTGTCTACGGGAACTGCAGAGCAGGGGGGTGGAGAAGAAGAAATTATGGAAGGAGTGGATGGAGAAATTGAAGTCGATGTTGAAATGGTGGAAGGAGGAGCCACTCCGGAAGTAAATGTATCAAACCCAGAAGGTTCGGATACGGTTCAAGAAACGAGTGGTGAAAATCTAACTCCTGAAATGGAAGCTCGTCGCCAAAAAGATTTAGAAAAACAACATCGCAAAACTGAAGACCTGAAGAAAAAGTTAGAAGAAGAAACAAAAGCCTCTGGAACGGAATACGATCAAATGATCATGGGAGGACAAGGTCAGGCTGAAAGCATTTTTGACAGGATATTACGCGCGTTTCGATCTAAACGTAAAACAATTACCATTCGTTTAAGATCCGGTTTAGAAGTAGATCCTATTGCTCATATGCTCAGACTCTATAATCGATTTATCAAACGTGAAGAAGTTTTTGACATGCAAACACATGCTGTTTCTGTTTTGATGGATTTTAGCGGAAGTTTGGCTCCTTTTAAGAAACAGATAGCCTATGCGGTGCGGGCGATTGGAGATAATTTTTGGAAATTGAAATGGGCAGCTTCTCGCCATTTTTATTTTGATTTATCGTTTTATACAGGAGCGGATCCCGTTACTATGATGGAAATGGGCAGGCTTTATTCAGAATCAGAATGGAAAGATAATTGTGTCAAAATGGGAAGACAAATCGGAGATGGAGACAATAATTTACTCAATGCTCTGAGCAAAAAATTGAAGGATTTCGTAGGGTCAGATGTAAAAGCGGATGTACGCCGGGCAAAGCTTAAAACTTTGATTTTGTTTACGGACGGTCAAGATACTGCAATTATCGGTGGTGATAAACCCATACCTTCAAGAGAATTTCAACAGGAGTTAAATCGGTATCGCGCTTTAGGAATAGAAATTTTTGCGATCGGATTTGGAGCAGGGGCAAAGCCTGTTGAAGCTTTTCATGGAAAAGGACAACATTTTATCAAGATCGGTGCCCAGCGTCCTTATGATGTACCGGAAGTCATTGCAAAAATTATGGAAGCAAGATCGCGTGGATTAGGAATGATTCCTGATGGAGATGTCACTCATTTTTTTGGAATTGATGAGAAGGGTGCTCCTCAACTTACGCCAGAAGAAACACAAGCATCACCACAGTCTTTTTCTTCGTCTTCGCCAAGCTCTACTGGGGGAGGCTCATTTGCACGCATGCTTCCTCCTGAAGCCAGTGTTGCGCAAATGGTTGTAAGTGGTTCAAAAGTCATAGAATCTTTGCCAGGTTCAGAACGCTCAGGAGCCACTCGTGTTATCGTTGATGCCATAGCTGAAAAAATGAGAGCTGCTTCGGATTATGCTCATAGTGTTGTAAGGGGACTGCCTTCGACTCAATCTAGAAAAGTATCCTCAAGAGAAGTTGTTTTAGATCAGGCTGCTTAGCTCTCGTATTCTTCTCCAAATAAAATCAAATGCAAAAAAATGAAGGCCGCGGTAGAATATCTTTTATATTATTTCTAAGCCTCTTCTCTAACCATATATTTAAGAAGGACTTTTTAAATGGCACATCTTTATCACCTTGCAGTGATTGGCTCAGGACCTGGTGGGACGGCTGCAGCGATTCGTGCGGTTCAGCTGGGCTTTAAGGTTGCACTTATTGAGAAGGATCAATTGGGAGGCGTGTGTCTCAATCGAGGATGTATTCCCTCTAAAACCCTTTTTCATTCTGCGCGGCTTTATGAAATGATGGGTGAGGCGAATGCCTATGGTCTTCAATGTGAAAAATTGAGTTATGACTATACAAAGGTTGTGGATCGTACCCGCAAGGTGATAGACCGACTTGGCAAAGGATTAGAATTTTTATTTAAGAAAAATAAAATAGATGTGTTTAAAGGTCAGGCGCATATTACAGGCCCTAATAGCATTTTGATTGAACCTGAAAAAAGATTGGAAGTTGATAATATTCTTCTTGCAACGGGAACAGCTGTGAAAGAAATTTTAGGCTTTAAAGTTGATGGCAAATTTATTCTTTCCAGTGATGAAGCTCTTACTCAAAATAAAGTTCCTCGCTCTGTTTTTATTTTAGGTGGAGGTGTTGTGGGTGTTGAATTTGCCTATTTTTATAGAGCCATGGGGGCCGAAGTAACTATTTTAGAAGCTCAAGCAAGACTTCTTCCTGGACTTGAAACCGAACTTGGGATGGAGCTGGAAAGAGTTTTTAAGAAAAAGGGAATTAAGGTTCTAGCGGGATGTCGTGCTGCAAAAGCTCAAATAGAAGGAACGGTGGTGCGGATTAGTTATGAAGATAGAGAGCGTGCGCAAAAAGAGATTTTTGCCGATCAAGTATTGGTAGGAGTGGGGCGAAGGGCTCTATCTGAAAGTTTAGGCCTTGATGCGGTAGGAGTTCAGACACAAGATGGGTACATTCGCGTGAATAAAAGTTATCAGACTTCTGTTCCATCTATTTTTGCAATTGGAGATGTTATTGGAGCACCTCTTTTAGCTCATGCAGCTTCAGAAGAGGGTAAGGTTATGGTTGAGATGCTGAAAGGGAAAAGGTTAGAAGGAATTGATCGAACTCACATTCCTAATTGCGTTTATTCACATCCTGAAGTTGCAAGCGTGGGGCTTTCCGAAGAAGAGGCCAAGGCTCAGGGCTTTATTGTCAAAATTGGAAAATTTCCGTTTAGGGCTTCAGGGAGAGCTTTGGCTGAAGGGCATGACGATGGTTTTGTGAAAGTAGTTGTGGATGCCAATTCTGGAAAATTATTGGGTGGACATATTCTGGGTGAGGGTGCGACAGAGATGATTGCGGAGTTAACCATGATGCGTACTTTGGGTATTTCTGCAGAAGATATGTCAAAAGTCATTTTTGCTCATCCTACATTGTCTGAAGCGGTGTATGAAGCTTTGATGGTGTCGCAAGGTAGAAGTATTAATTTATAATAATTTTGATGTTTGATTTTTGGATTTTCTAGATATGCCAGAACTTTTAAACATACCCACTCAGCGTCTTCCATCCTGGATTCGTGTTCCCGCTCCAGGAAATAATCCTTTTTTAAAAACAAAATCTATCCTACGTCAACATTCGTTAAATACCGTATGCGAAGAAGCTCGATGTCCTAATATTGGTGAATGTTTTGCTCATAGTACGGCCACATTTATGATTTTAGGGGATGTTTGTACAAGAGCTTGTGGTTTTTGTCATGTGTCAAAAGGTAAACCTGGAATGGTGGATTCAGAAGAACCTCATCGTTTGGCAAAAGCAGTCAAAGATTTGGGAATGCAACATGTTGTTATAACCTCAGTTGATCGTGATGATTTGTCAGATGGGGGAGCAGGACATTTTTCAGAAGTTATTTCTCAAATTAAAAAATTAAGTCCTCAAACACGTGTTGAAGTTTTGACTCCAGATTTTCGTGGAAATCGGACTTCAGTAGAAACTGTTGTAACTGCTCCCATACATGTTTTTAATCATAATATTGAAACAGTGCCTCGACTTTATTCCAAAGCACGTCGTGGGTCAAAATATGAGCGTTCTTTAGACGTTTTGAAATGGGCAAAAGAAATTAGATTAAATATTTTAACAAAAACTGGAATCATGCTTGGATTGGGAGAAACAAACGAAGAAGTTTTTGAGGTGTGGGAAGATTTAAGAAAGGTAGATTGCGATATTTTAACCATGGGTCAATATTTGCGTCCAAGTCTGGATCAACTTCCTGTTGAAAGATTTGTAACCCCAGAAGAATTTCGAATGCTTGGAGAGCAGGCAAGAAAATTAGGTTTTAAGCATGTGGAATCGGGGCCTTTAGTAAGAAGCTCTTATCATGCATGGAAGCATTCATAAAACTTAAATCGCAGATTTTTCAGAGATTACAACCCATTCATTATTATGAAAATCTTTGTGAAAGTAAAACTTCGAGCTAAAGAAGCACGGCTTATAAAGATTGATGACACACATTTTGAAATAGCTATTAAAGAACCTCCCATCGAAGGTAGAGCCAATCAAGCCGTGATTGAGATCATTTCGGATTATCTAAAAATAGCCAAGTCGAGGATTAGTATTATTTCCGGAAATACTTCTAGGCAGAAAATACTGGAAATACACTAAATTTAATACGTCGCCATACCAGGTTCAACTTCTGTAGCCCAAGCGTGAATACCACCTTTGAGACTTTTCGCTTTTTTAAAGCCCATTTCACGTAAGAATCGCGTGGCATTCAAACTTCGCATGCCATGATGACAATGAGTGATAATCTCATCGGCCGTGTCCAATTCGCTTAAACGGTTTGGAAGCTCTGAAAGAGGTATCAGAAGAGCCTCATCCAAGTGACAAATCTCATACTCGTGAGGTTCGCGTACATCCACGACAACTATCTTTTTCTTTTGATCAAGAATTTTCTTGAATTCACCTACAGTTACTTCAAGAGTCATATTTTCTTTTTCAGCTTCTGCTTTTTGACCTCGTCCAATACCACAGAATTCTTCATAATCAATTAAACCTGTAACCGTAGGATGATCAGAGCAAATAGGGCAGTTAGGATCTTTTCTTAATTTTAGTTCTTTGACTTTCATGTCGAGGGCATAGAAAATCATAAGCCTTCCAATTAAAGGATTGCCTTCACCTAAAATAAGCTTAATGGTTTCAGTTGCTTGAATACAACCGATCAAACCCGGAAGAATGCCTAAAACGCCACCTTCAGCGCAGCTTGGAACAAGCCCCGGAGGAGGGGGCTCAGGATAAAGACATCGATAGCAAGGTCCTCGTTTAGCATCAAAAACACTCGCTTGGCCTTCAAACCTAAAAATACTTCCATAAACATTAGGTTTGCCTAGGAGCACACAAGCATCATTGACCAAATATCGCGTTGCAAAATTGTCTGTACCATCGACGATAATGTCATATTGCTCAAAAATCTGAAGAGCGTTTTCAGATGTGAGACGTTCTTTATAAAGTTCAACATTAATGCTTGAATTAATTGAAAGAATTCTTTCTTTGGCTGATTCTGCTTTAGATTTATCAATATTGTCTTCACTGTGAATGATTTGGCGTTGAAGATTAGAGAAATCAACAACATCAAAATCCACAATACCAATTGTTCCAACTCCTGCAGCGGCTAAATAAAGAGCCAAAGGAGAGCCTAAGCCTCCAGCACCAATGCAAAGCACTTTTGCATTACAAATTTTTTCTTGGCCCTGAACGCCAACTTCAGGCATGATCAAATGACGGCTATAACGAGCGATTTGATCCTTAGATAAACTCATAAACAATACTCCTTAAATAGGATAAATTTGGACATTATTTATAAACTTGTTTTGGCTTTTTTGCAAGGAGAATTAAGTCTTGTCCTTTTGAAATGAGGATAGCAATATACTTGACATTATCAGTAAGTGGATTAATTTAGATGGTAATATAACCTATTGGTAACAAACATGTTAAATATATTGGCGTGATTTGTTTTTGAAGGGGTTAAATGAATACTCAGATGAGTTGTTTGTATAAAAAAATTGTATGCCTTTTGGTGTTTCCTCTTGTTTTAACTCAAGCGATGGGCTCTCCTTCTCTGGAGGAAAATTCTCAAGAAAATTCAACGAGCACAGACTTAAGTGAAATATATTTCCCTTCGAAAATTGGAGTTGTGACTGATTCCTATCAAAGTACAAAAAATCAAACAACTATTTTTTATATCAAGGATATTCATTGCAATCTAGAAGGTCAGCTTAATATTTCTAAAATGATTGAAGAGCTTTCAAAAAAACAGAGAATTCAACTTGTCTTGGTTGAGGGTGCTCAAGGAAAAGTTCAGACCGATCTCTTGGGCTGTTTCCCAGATTCAAAGATTCGGAAAAAGGTGAGTAGAAAATTTTTGGCGAAAGGTTTTATCAGTGGGTGTGAATACCTTGCAATTTCAAAATTTAATAAAATTCCTATTCACATCTATGGCATTGAAGATGAGCAACTTTATCTTAAGAATTATTATTTTTTTAAAGAAGTTTATGAAAAAGCAAGTGATACTAATCAATTTATGAACGTTTCGAAGATATTCATTCAAAGGTTAAAGAGAAAAGTTTTTAATAAAAAGCTTTTGAAAGTCGATCACGATTGGAAGGAGTATCAAGAAGGGAAATTAGCTTTGGTGAAATTTGTTAAGACTCTTTCTCGAGAAGAATGGAATAACCGTGCGTCTCCTAATCTTGTAAAACTTTTGAAGATTTTATCTGTTATAAATCAGAAGAATCCTTCTCTCTTGGAAAAAGAACATAGATCTTTTATTCAAAGATTAAGTCAAATTCTATCTGCCGATC
The DNA here is from genome assembly GCA_964640155.1 of uncultured bacterium. Classification (GTDB taxonomy): domain Bacteria; phylum Auribacterota; class JACPWU01; order JACPWU01; family JACPWU01; genus CAZXEQ01. The sequence goes on from CAZXEQ010000003.1 coordinate 122,115, forward strand.
AGACACAAGTTCTTATCAAGTTAATTCTAAAAAAGAGGTTGAGTAAAATTTCAGATGAAGAATATTTTTCAAGATTAAAAAATATTCTTCCATCAAATCACATCACAAGACTTCGTAATCAATTTTCTGTTCTTTTTGGGGTTTTTGATTTGCATCGCTTCTTGAAAGAAAAAAGTGAGAAGTTGGCTTTAGAGTTAGAGGATGCTGTAGATTTATTGTTTGAGAGGCTCGCAAAAACAGAAGAAGAAAAAAATCTACTTAATCTTTCTTTAAAATTAGAAACTTTAGAAAAAGCTTTAACATTAACTCTTTCTAGAAAAGAATTTGAGAAAGAAGGTCAAAATTTTGATCTCGATCAGTTTATTCAACATTTAGAAAGTCTCTATAAAAAGCAAAGCGATAATTTTTCTGTAAATAAAATTGATTTTTTATGGATGAAAAAAATGAAAGGACTTGTTGAATCTGGGAAGTCTTTTTATCGACTTGCTTTAAAAAGAGAAGATCAAATGGTTCAAAATGCGCTTCAGAAAATAAAAGAGGAAGGTGTACAAAAGGCTATTTTGATTGCTGGAGGCTTTCATTCTCAGGGGTTGATGGAAAAATTGAAAAAACGAGGTATTTCTTGTATTGCTATAATGCCAATACTAAAAAAGAGAGATGAGGGGCATTTGTACTTAGAACGAATGCTGTCTCAAAACATCAACTTAAAGTTTATTCAAAATTTTTCTATTTCTTCTCTTTCAGTTCTAGATCTTCTTTCAGATACAGCTTCTAATGATGATGATCGAACAGAATTTTTAAGAAGTTTTTTTCATTATATGGTTACATTTTATGGAGCAGATTCCTTAGATGATGAAGAAACAGTTATTCATCGATGGCGGCAACAGGTTATTGCCCTTCATTCAGAATTATTATTAGACTTTAATCAAGTGGTGGAATCTTTATTGTTTTTAGCAAAGACCATTGCTTTGGGTCAAAGAGAAATTGTGCATGTTTTAAAAGATTCGTTAGGGAATCAAAAGAAAATGTTGCAAATGAAAGTTATTCTTTCGTTTTTGTATCGAGAGCAACTGTCTGTCTATGATGAGATAAAGTTAAAGATCGATCATCCTAGCCTTATAGCTTATATGACACAATTAGAGGAAAGTCATTACATCACAAATCGATTTGGAGTTTGGGAGGTTTCAGATGATACAAGAAATGATAGAGATTCTACAGATGTAAGTGCAACAGCTGATCTTTTAGGTGAAGACAATATTCTCGCAGAGAGTGATTCAGGTATGGGAGTGGCGTATCGCATTAACGAAGGTCGTGCTATTTCTGAGCGGGAAAGATTAGAAGAAGTTTTTAGTATTCTTTCTAATTTTTGTAAGGCAAAACCTCGAATTCCATGGATTCAAATACAAACGGATCATCGAGGGAAATATCTTTATTTTTGTGGTTCTCGAATTCTTAGTATAACGCCAAAAACTTTTTTGAGGGATGCAGCGGTGTCGTTTTTTATCAGAGATGCCGATCATGTGGAAATAAGAAAAGGAGGCGTAAGCTATATTTTAGGAACTACGGGGACGATGGATATTTTAGAGGATGATATTTCTACCGTTTCTCATGCAAAGACTTTATTGAGAAGACAAGTACAGCGCTTAAGATTAATTCATGAAGATAAAATACAAATTAGAAATTATTGGGAAGCGTTTTGCCGTTATTTTCAGGATAAAGCTTCGGAAGGGAGTCCATATCGACATGCAATTGTAGCTTTTTTTATAGATGAGATTTTGAAAAATTTAAGTCGACAGGCTCCGCCTGAAATTCTAGGTTATGCCTTAGTGGTTTTAGATCAGCTGAGAGAAAAAATTTTAGAACTCGTAACTGAGAAAGAAGAGGAGGGGAATTTTGAAAATCAAGCTTCTTTTCGTTATGTCATTCGTTTTTGTGGATATTCCCTTTTAGGTTATACGCAATATCGTTTTTTTATTCCTATGGAGTCTTTAGACCAGACCATTGCTCCAATCACTCAAGTAACTGCGACCTTATTAGAATCTCTTTTGAATGAACCACAAATTGCAAGAACTTCGTCTGTAGCAGAAATGGCAGTAGCCGAGTTAGGTAGAGGTAGGGCAAACTTTTTTCAATCTGCTCAAAGAGGGTTGATGGAAAGAAGAAGTAGTTCTATTCTTGAACAAGCAGCTTAAACTGGGCGTGTTTAGATGGTGGTGGCTATTAAGGATATGTTAAAAATGATTCCTCGACGTCAATTAGGGAAAACAGATTTACAAATCTCTGAAATGGGTTTTGGGAGTTGGGCCATTGGGGGGCATAGTTATGGTCCTGTTCAAGACCCAGAATCTCTTCATGCGTTAGAAGTTGCTTTAGATGCCGGTATTAATTTTATTGATACAGCAGACATTTATGGTAAAGGGCATAGCGAAGAGCTAATAGGACAAGCCATTCAAAATTTTCCCAGAGAGAAAATTATTGTTGCAACGAAGGCAGGATGGGATTTTTCTCATGGATTGATTCGTGCAAATTTTGACCGCAGCTATATTGTGTACGCTTTGGAAGATAGTTTAAGACGTTTGAAAACAGATTATGTTGATTTATTTCAGTTGCATAACCCTCCTAAAGAACTAGCTTTGAATCATGAGTTGTTCGATGAATTAAAAAATCTTCAAAAAACTGGAAAAATCCGTTTCTATGGAGTGTCGGTTCATGGACCTGAAGAAGCATTGTTTTGGATAGAGCATTCAGATATTCAAGCCATTCAGATTGTTTTTAATTTGTTAGATCAGCGAGCTCGACGAGAGTTTTTCTCTATGGCTCAAAAGAAAGGAATAGGACTTATTATTCGAGAGCCTTTGGCTTGTGGAATTTTGACAGGGAAATATGGTATCGATACTATTTTCCCTAAGGATGATCATCGTAGGCGTTGGACAAAAGAAAAAACGATTTTAGATTTAGAGAAAATTGAAAAGATTAAGTCAGTGATAGGTGATGCAGAGGTGTTTCTTTCTCAGATTGCTCTGGAATTTGTTTTATCGTTTGACGATGTTTCTGTTGTAATTCCTGGAATGAAGAACGAATCGCAAGTGCAGAACAATTTAAAAGCAGTTTATGAAAAACATCTTTCAAAGGAAAAAGTTGCTGCCCTTTGTCAACTTTATGATGAGGATGTAGTTTTTAGCTCAGGGTTTTACAAAAATTAAAGATTCCTTTTTCAAGGGAGACTGATAGAATTCAAAAACTAAATGGAGGAGTAAAATATGAAAAAGATAGTATTTCTATCCATGATTTTAGGTGGTGCTTTATTAAGTTGTGCTGAAGAATCCCAAATCCCAACAAAAGCACAGGCTGTTTTAAATCCGACTGAGGGAAATGAGGTACATGGCACAGTGACATTTATGGCAACAGATAAAGGTGTTTTGGTTGCTGTGGATGTAGATGGCTTGACTCCAGGGAAACACGGTTTTCATATTCATGAAAAAGGGGATTGCAATTCTCCGGATGGCTCTGCGGCCGGTGGGCATTTCAATCCTCATTCTATGGAACATGGCTCTCCCGAGGATGCCACCCGACATGATGGAGATATGGGGAATATCATTGCTGATGTAAAAGGGCATGCTCATCTTGAATATATTGATCCTAAAATAAGTTTAGTAGGAGAGCATACGGTTATTGGACGCAGTGTGATTGTTCATGCTGGGGAAGATGATTTTAAAACTCAACCTACAGGGAATGCGGGTGCTCGTGTAGCTTGTGGTGTGATTGAAGCGATGGAATAGTTGAAGTGTGAATAAGAAAAAAGCTTGTTTGCCCGGTGTTTTCGTTACAGGCACCGATACAGGGATTGGTAAAACTTTAATCACTTGCGCTTTAGCAAATATTTTTTCAAAAAAATATCGTGTGGGAGTCATGAAGCCGTTTGCTTCAGGCTCCCATTCCGATGTGCAGAATTTGAGAAGAGCAGCTAGGCGTTCTGATTTAAGCTTGGATGATATTAATCCTGTTTTTTTCAGCCGACCGTTAGCTCCATTTAGCGCAACGCACTTTGATAGAAAGAAGATTGATTTTTCTAGAATCTTCAAAGCTTATCAAAAAATTCAAAGTGTTTCTGATTTTGCTTTGGTGGAAGGAATGGGAGGCTTGCACGTTCCTATTACAAAAAGGTATACGGTAGCTGATTTAGCCCTTCAAATGAAACTTCCTATTCTTATTGTAACGCGTTTAGGATTAGGGACTTTAAACCATACACTTTTAACAGTCAATTATGCGCGTCAAAAGGGATTATCGATTTTAGGTATTATTATCAATTCAACAAAGAATGAAAAAGATTTATCCACTCAAACCAATGTTCAGGCTTTATCATCTTTACTTCCATTTCCTGTTTTAGGACCGATTCCATATTTGAAAGGCTCTTTTTTGAAAAAGCTTAAAGTCCTTTCTTCGGGAGATTATTTTTCGAAACATCGCCTGGAACAATTGTTTTCATGAATGCACCTGAAATTTCTCCCTTTATTGCTTATTTATTCAGCTTCTTTTTCTTTATGGGTTTATTTTTGGATTTCACTCTGTTTAGGAAAAAGAATCAGGAAACAAGTCTAATTCTTCCAGTTCCATGGAAATGGGTTGATTTAGGCTTTTTTCTTGTCGTTTTTTTAGGGTTGGGAGAGGTTTTAAGTTTTTTTCTAAGATATTTCTTAACAGCTTTAAAAATTTCTAAAGATAATTATGCTTTTTATTTGTGTATTTTTAATATTCTAATTGAGATTTTTGTTGTTGTTTTTTTGATTTATTGGCTGAAAAAAAGATATTTAACATCGTGGAAAGATTTGGGATTTAATCAAGTGTTTTGTATGAAAGATATTTACTTAGGGATACAATACTATATCGCTGTTCTCCCTCCTTTGATTTTGATTGGACTTGTAATAAAGATGTTTTCAGAAATACTTAAAGTTCCTATTGAACCTCAAGTGCCTATGAAAATGTTAATGAGGGAACATTCTGATTTTAATTTTATTATGATGGGTATTTTAATTGTTGTGTTTGCTCCAATTTTAGAAGAAATCTTTTTTAGAGGGTTTGTTTATCCTTTAATTCGAAATTCAGGCAAAGTGAAAAGGGCCGTTTTATTCAGTGCTTTGATTTTTGCTTCACTTCATTTTAGTCTTTGGGCGTTTTTGCCGATTACATGCATTGGTTGTTTTTTGGCTTTGCTTTATGAGAGAACAGGAAGCCTTTATGCATCGATTACTTTTCATGTTTTAAATAATTTAATGACTGTTCTGATTGTTTTCTTTTTATTAAAATAGGATTTATTTATGGGAGAGTTTGAGTGGATTAAGCATATTGCTAAAAGAGCTAAATTAAAGTCAGGTGTTTTAGAAGGTATTGGTGATGACACTGCTGTTTTAGATATCTCAGGTTCCTCTAAAGTTTGGCTTTTGACTGTGGACCATGTGGTCGAAGGTATTCATTTTGAAAAAGGGATAGACGAGCGCTGGATTGGACGAAAAGCATTAGCACGGTCTCTTAGCGATATTGCTGCAATGGGGGGTGTTCCTAAGTTTGTTCTTGTGGGACTTGGAATTCCTAAAGGCTGTTCGACAAAAGCAATTCATCGTTTTTACGATGGCTTTTTAAAATTAGCAGATCAGTTTAGCTTAAGTCTTGTAGGTGGAGATATCACGAGCAGTCTTAAAGGTTTTTTTGCTTCTGTTACGGTGATTGGAGAGGCCCAAAAAGGTAAATATGTTTTGAGAAAAGGAGCGAGAAAGGGGGATTTGCTCTTTGTTACCGGTTCACTGGGTGGATCTAGATTAAAAAAACATTTAAAATTTCAGCCTAGAATTAAAGAAGCTCAGTGGCTTGTAAAATCTAAAATTCCTAGTGCAATGATTGATATTAGTGATGGACTATTAGGGGATTTAAAACATATATTAGAGAGAAGTAATGTAGGGGCTTGTTTGTGGTCGCATTGCATTCCTGTTTCATCGGATGCAAAGAAGTTAGCAAACTCAAATTCTTCTGAAGTTTTAAAAAGAGCTTTTTGTGATGGAGAAGATTATGAGCTGCTATTTACGTCTAGAAAGAAGGATTTATCTTGGATAAAGACTTTCCAGGAAAAATTCGGACTTTCTGCAACTTGTATTGGACAAATCATTGATCAACCTATAAGGATTCAAATCGAAGATGAAAAGGGGAAGAAAAAGAACATTAGTGGCAAGGGGTTTACCCACTTCTGAGTCAGAAAACATTTTTATTACGACCAATCCGAGATCGACTTATCGCTTAGGTCAAGCTTGTGCATCTCTCTACCCTAAAGGTGTTATTGCGCTTTTTGGAGATTTGGGGGCGGGCAAGACTGTGTTTGTAAAAGGTTTTGCTCAAGCGATGGGGGTTAAAAATGTTCGCCATGAAGTTGTAAGCCCTAGTTTTACTTTGATTCGTGAATACGAGGGGAGAAAACCCATTTACCATATCGACCTTTATCGCCTGGAATCAGAAGCGGAGCTTACGCAACTTAATTTGAAAGAATATTTGGATAAAGACGGGATTGTGATTATTGAATGGGCTGAGAAAGCTTTAAATCTTTTGCCACCTGAAAGATTAGAAGTTCATCTTCAAGTGGTCAACAAAAAGAAAAGAAAGTTAGAGTTTAAGGGGACTCCCGTTAATATTCGAAAAGGTCTTTGGATTCGAGAATGAAGGTTTTGGGTATTGAAACTTCCACACGTGTTGGAACTTTGGCTCTTGTAGAAGGGCAAAAGGTCCTAGCTGAAGAAGTCATCAGTGAAAATTTGAGACATGCAGGCCATTTCGAACAGTCGCTCAGGAACTTATTTTCAAAGGCTTCTCTTCTTGAAAAAGATTTAGATGCGATTGCAGTGGGACTAGGGCCTGGTTCTTTTACAGGTATTCGTATTGGTTTGACAATGGCCAAAGCGTTTGCGTTTGCCCTTCATAAGCCTTTATGGGGCGTTGGGACACTGGATGTATTGGTTCATGCGTCAAACTTCAAGTTTCAAACCCTTTGCCCTGTGATTTCTGGAGAAGCCCAAGAAGTTTATGGCGGTTTGTTTGAGAAATCGCAAGGAATGATGACAAAAACTTTTCAAGAGTTTAGCCTTCCTGTATCAAATCTAAAAAATATGTTTGAAAAGCCCGTTTTCTTTTTTGGCCCTGCTTTAGAAAAACATCGGTTAATTTTTGAAAATTTATTTGAGAATCAATATTTAGATTATTTGACTGTTTTCCCAAAAGCATCCTCTGTTGCAATTTTGGCTCAAGATTCTAAATGGCGTCTCGAGGGGATGGATATTGTTCCTCGTTATGTTAAAGCGCCCTACGCAGGAGTTTGATGGTGTATGTCGATTAAATCTTTAACGAGTACAAGTGAAAAAGTTTGGCTTGAAATAAGTTCTTCTGCATTGGCCCATAATGTAAAGAGGATTCGTTCTATTCTAGGCCCGATGGTTTCACTTCTGTCGGTTGTGAAAGCAGATGCTTATGGGTTGGGTTTGGAGAATATTTCAAAAATTCTTTGGCAAGCAGGTGCCAATACTTTTGGCGTTACAGACGTCAAAGAAGGTTTGCTGTTAAGAAAAATTCTTCCAGAAGCTTCGATTATCATTTTAGGTCCAAGTTTTTCAGACAATATGGAAGATATTTTAGACTATAAACTTGTACCTATGATTTCTTCTTTAGATTTATTGAGAAGGTTAAATGAAGTGGCTCGTTCAAGGCAAAAAAAAGCTCAAGTTCATTTGATGATTGATACAGGCATGGGCCGTATTGGTCTTTGGTATGAAAAAGGAGAAGATTTTTTCAAAGAACTTTTGAAGCTGGAGGCTATTGAAATTCAGGGGGTTGCTAGTCATTTTGCTTCTTCAGATGGGCAGGATTTAGAATTTTCTAAATTACAACTTCAACGATTTCTTGAATTTTTGTTTAAACTAAAAGTAATGGGTTTTGAAATTCCTATTCAACATATGGCGAATAGCGGTGCTCTGATGAGACTCCCCGAATCATTCTTTAATATGTCTCGAATTGGAATTTTGATGTATGGGGTTTATCCCAGTCCCTGGACCCCCAGAGACGATTTTAAAGCAGTGTTTACTTGGAAAACACGAGTTGCTTTTATTAAAGAAATAGAAGAAGGGCGAACAGTGAGTTATGGTTCAACATTTGTTGCAAAAAATAAAACAAAAATTGCAACACTTCCTGTAGGGTATAGTCATGGTTATGATCGTAGACTTTCAAATTGTGGAGAAGTTCTGATTGGGGGAAGGCGTTGCCCTGTGGTAGGAAGAGTGACTATGGACCAAATCATGGTTGATTTAGGTTTAGAAAGTTTAGTTAAGGTAGATGATGAGGTTGTTCTTATTGGTTCTCAGGGACAGGAGAGTATTACTCTAGAAGAGATGGCTCAAAGAATAGATACTGTTCCCTATGAAATCATGTGTGGATTAAAAGTTGAGAAACTCTATATCGATTAATTGAAAGGATTTTAAGATGAAAAAAATAATTTATACTCCTAAAGCTCCAAAACCGGTTGGCCCGTATTCTCAAGCTGTTTTAGCAAATGGGTTTTTATTTCTCGCAGGGCAAATCCCTTTAGATCCTACAACGGGAGAGCTTGTTTCAGGCTCTGTTAAAGATCAGGTAAAGCGCATTATTGAGAATATAAAAGCCGTTGTTGAAGAAGCAGGCGGAAAATTATCTGACATTGTGAAAGCGACAGTTTTTTTAAAAAATCTTGATCATTTTGCTGATATGAATGAGGTTTATTCTCAATATTTTAATGAGATCAAACCTGCTCGTACGACCATTGAAATAAGTCGTTTGCCTAAAGGGGCAGATGTTGAAATAGAAGTGGTTGCAGCTCTTAAGTCTTAATGAAAAAAAGTTAACATATTTTCTGAATCTTTTAAAATCTTGACTCAATCGAAGGAGTTATGTTAGCTTTTGCCTTCGATAAAAGGGGCACTTTGTGGAAAAAGCAGGTAATATTGAGTTTAAATGTATTCAGGGTGAATGCGAAGGGCTTGTTCGCTTTTCTATTCTAGATGTGAGCGGCAAAATTGCGGTTAAATGCCCTAACTGCCAGAATGACTATACTTTTAATAAAGATCTAACTGAAAAAATCAAAAAATTTGTTGAATTGATTTTAGCTGTTCGATCTGCTGAAAGTATTCTGGGAAATACACATGTTGCTATCGATGTAGATAGACATTCTGTTCAAGTTCCTTATCGATTGCTTTTAACCCGTTTGAATACATTGCTGACGCTTAAAATCGGGTCTCAAGAAATTATTTTTAAATTTCGAGTTGAACCTCTTAAAGGTCACGCCAAAACTTCTTAGGATTCTAACAAGTCTGATGAAAAAGCCCAATCTGCTTCGTTGCACACTGCGTTTCTTTGTGCGGCGTATAGGAAAACATACGCCTCCGCAGTCACTTGTGTGCGCCTTGCATCTTAGACTTTTTGATCAGACTATAACCAATCGGGGTTTTTCAGAAGACTGCAATCATGAATGAAGCGATTCGGATTTTACCCGATCTTCAATTCAGCATTCTTTGCGATGATGTTCGCCGCGAACATAATGGAAAGTTAATCCTTCTAGGTCTTTTTGAAACCATTGGAGCAAATCAATTTCCTGTTTCTCATCCTACGCTTTTTGTTGTCAATCGATGGTGCAATGGTGTCGGAGAATTTAAACAAAATACCGTGATCAGACGCCCAGATAATTCTGTTTTGGCAGAGGATACCATTACGGTTGTAAAATTAGATGATTTGAAAGCAAAACACACGGTCATTGCACGTTTCAATAATCTTCGTTTTGATATTCCGGGTGAGTACGCTATTGAAATTCGTGTAGATGGGGATGTTAAAATTCGATACCCTGTCGTTCTTGTGGCAAATGCGAAGTAAAAAAGGTGTTAGCTATTTTGGCAATCGGTATATCAAACATTTTCAAGAAGATTTAGCAGAAATTGTTTCTTTCCCTTTTCAATACATCATTCATACCTTCAGTGAAAATGATCTTCTTTATTATCGAAAAACTCTCGAAGATTTTGTGGAACTCTCAAAAGAATCAGGGTTAGAAGTTTATTTAGATCCTTGGGGAGTAGGGCGTATATTTGGAGGAGAGGCGTTTTCAAAATTTGTTGCGGATTTCCCTGGTGAATGTCAAATTCTTGCTTCTGGAAAAAGGGTAGCAGCTGCTTGTCCTAATCGTGCATCCTTTCAAGATTTTATGATGAACTGGGTAGAAGTTGCATGCGATTTGGGCCCGGATGTTATTTTCTGGGATGAACCCCATTATTATGTGGAGGGAGCTTTAGCTTTAAAAAATCCTGAAAGCTATGAAGATTGGGGATGTTGTTGTGATGTTTGTCAATTACAGTTTTCTTCTGAATATGGGCATCCCATAGGGAAAACATTAACGTCAGAAGTTGTTGAATTCCGAGAGAAAAAACTCATTCTTTTTTTAAAGAGATTATCTGAAAGAGTTCATTCTAAAAAAGTACGCAATGCTGTTTGTTTACTTCCCTCACCTCTTCCAAAGTTTTCTAGAATTTTAGGTATTGAAAAATGGGAGTCTCTGGCTTCTTTAAAAGAAATTGATATTTTGAGCACAGATCCTTATTGGTGTTTGATGAATCAGCCAATTCATGAATTTGTAGAAATTTTTTCAAAGCATTTGATAGAGCTGGCTCAAAAATTTGGTAAAGAATCAGAAGTATGGATTCAAGGGTTCAAAATACCGGGAGGGAAAGAAAAAGAAGTTTTTGAAGCAATTCAGCTCGTTGAGTCTTTAAACCCTTCGCGTATGGCCGTGTGGTCGCATCAGGCGACAGGGTGTATGTCTGAATTGGCTTGTGATGATTCTCAAAAAGTTTGGAGTGAAATTAGAAAAGGTTTTCACGCTTTAGGTGCGAGGCAAAGGTAATGCGAAATTTATTCAATTTTGAATCTTATATCCTTCGGAATCGTTGGGCTTTGGAATGGGCTCTGCGTATTTGGGGTGGTAAAAAAATTTTAGCCAATTATTTTCTTTCTAGATCTTTGTCCATGGGAGTTCCCTTATCTTATACTTTTTCAGTTTTTGAAAAAATAAGATCGTTAGAGGATTGGGTAAGGCTTTGGTATCGATTGGGTGTGAAATGTGAATCCATGGCAAAATCAGCTGAAAAGGAAGGATTGTCTTATACAACGACACAGTTTTGGTTGATTGCAAGAGCCGTTTTTCATATGGCTCAATTTCCATTTTATGAACCTTCAGAATATAAACAAAGAATTTATTTTAAAAGTGCTGCAGCATATGCAAAGGCAGCTCCTCAACTTGATCCTCCTGCCCGAAAGGTCTTTGTACCCTTTCAGTCATTTCAACTCCCAGGATATTTTAGAGAGACAAAAGATGATCAAGGAAGATGTGTAGTCATTTTAGGTGGAATTGATGGGGTGAAAGAAGAGATTCATTATTATGGAGAGTATTTTGTTAAAAGAGGATTTTCTGTTCTTTATTTTGATGCTCCAGGATTAGGAGAGTCTTGGAGCCAAGTCAAACTTGAGCCAAATTTTCAGGAACTAGGGGAGTCCATTCATTCTTTTATTCAGAAATCTTGGCCAAATCGATTTTCTAAAATTTCCATCTTAGGAATCAGTTTGGGTGGAAATATGGTGATTCATATGGCTGCTAGTAAAGTACAATTTACTTCTTGTGCTGCGATTTCACCTCCTTTTGCGCCGCGGTTGTATTTTAATCAACTCCCTTTCTTAGTTCAAAAAGCAGCGGGTTATATTGTTGGAGGAGATTCGTTCCTGAATGACTTTATGGAAAGGATTTCTTTGCGCGAGATTATTTCAAAAGTACATTGTCCTTTATTGGTTGTTGGGGGAGGCAAAGACAGGATTATTCCTGGTCAAGAAGCGGTTGAAGCTTTTAAAAGAGCTCCCGAACCTAAACGTCTTCTTTTCTACCCTGATGGAACACACGTTTGTCCTGAGTATAATGTGGAGATGCTTTGGGAAATTGAAAAATGGTTTAAAAAAACATAGACTATATTCCTTTATATGAAAAAAATAATTCCTATTATTCTTTCTATTGATCAAGGGACTTCTAGTTCTCGCGTGATTGCTATCGATGTAAAAGGGCAAATTATTGCACAGGCTTCACGTGCTTTTCGCTGTTTTTATCCGCGCCCGGGCTGGGTTGAACAAGATCCGGAAGAAATTTGGCAGACGGTCTATGTCTGTATTCAGGAAATCTTTCAAAAAATAAAAAACATATCATACGAGATTGTTGGAATTGGTATTACCAATCAGAGGGAGACAACAATCTTGTGGGAGAGATCATCAGGTAAGGCATTGGGAAGGGCTATTGTATGGCAATGTCGACGAAGTGCGGATATTTGTGAAGGATTGAAAAAAGAGCATGGCGAAAAGTATTTTCATCATCGTACAGGGCTTGTCGTAGATCCATATTTTTCGGCCACTAAAATTCTCTGGCGTTTCAGATATGAAAAAGGTTTAAAAACCAAAGCAAAAAATGGCGAAATTTTATTTGGAACAGTCGATAGTTGGTTGATTTGGAAATTAACGGGAGGTCGTGTTCATGCAACAGACAGAACCAATGCTTCTCGAACTCTTCTTTTAAATCTTAAAACAGGGGAATGGGATAAAGATTTACTTTCTCTTTTAGATATTCCTCATTGCGTACTTCCAGAAGTGAAAGATTCTATTGATGATTTTGGTAAAACAATCAAATTGGGGAAATTACCATCTGGGATTCCTATCTCTGGAGTGGCAGGGGATCAGCAAGCCGCACTTTTTGGTCAAGCTTGTTTTAGACCGGGGATGGTAAAGAATACTTATGGAACAGGTTGTTTTCTTTTATGGCCTCTAGGAAAAAATCTTGTTTTGTCTCGAAATGGACTACTTACCACATGGGCTTGTTTTGGAAAGAAAGCTATGGGCTATGCATTGGAAGGAAGCATTTTTATTGCTGGAGCTGCTGTGCAATGGTTACGTGATGATTTAAAAGTTTTATCTCAAGCAAAAGATTCTGAAAAGATAGCCCTTTCAGTTCAAGATAATCACGGAGTTTATTTTGTTCCTGCCTTTACAGGACTAGGATCCCCTTATTGGAATGCACAGGCTCGTGGAACGATTGTGGGGTTAACTCGAGGAGTAGGTCGAGAACATTTAATTAGAGCCACCCTTGAAGCTATTGCTTATCAAACAAAAGATGTTGTAGAAGCTATGGAGAAAGAAGCAGGCCAATCTTTCAGAGAATTAAGGGTGGATGGAGGTACGTCTGCTAATCAATTCCTCATGCAATTCCAAGCAGATATTCTGAATTGTACCGTCAATCGGCCTTATTTCATTGAAACAACAGCGTTGGGTGCTGGATTTATGGCAGGTTTAGGGGTGGGTCTGTGGAGCGACAACGAAGATATAGAAAACTTAAGAAAAACGGAGCATATTTTTAAACCATTCATGAAATCTTCTCAGAGAGAGAAACTTTACAATGGTTGGAAAGAGGCTGTAGGAAAAACATTATATGCTTCCTAAAAAATTAAGATCCTATCCATTTCTTGTTTTCGGTCATCGAGGTTCACCCTTTCGTGCGATTGAAAACACCATCGCGAGTTTTCAAAAAGCATTTGAAGAGGGTGTTCATGGTGTTGAATTGGATGTTCGTTTAAGTCGAGATGGGAAAGTTTTTGTTTTTCATGATGAAAAGATGAAGCGTTTGGCTCATAGGAAAGGATCTTTTCGCCAATATTCTTCGAAAGATTTGTCTTCGATTTTAGTTTCATCTTCTGAAAAGAAAATAAATTCGGAACACATTCCATCTTTAGAGAAAGTTCTTTCACTGCTCTCTAAACATCTTTTTTTCTATGTAGAATTAAAAGTAGAACCTTCTTCTTATTCCCAGCGATATAAGCTTGCTCAAAAGACACTCTTACTGTTGAAGAAATATCATTTGGCAGAAAAGTCAATTTTAGTTTCCTTTGATTATGATTTAGTTCGATGGATTAAAAAGAAAAATAAAAGTTTTTATACAGGTCTTAATTTTTCAAGAATGAAGGAGTTAAATCAACCTAAAAAGGATGGATTTCGTTTTCTTGACTGCCTTTGCCCCAGCTTTTCCGCTCTTTCCCCCAAATTGATGAGTGAGGCTAAAAATTATTCTTTAGATGTTTTGACTTGGGTTATTAATGATGCGAAATCATTAAAAAAAGCAAAAAAACTAGGAGTTCTGGGAATAGCTACGGATCATCCTAAGAAAATGCTCAATGCGCTTTCAAAAACTCATCAAAAATCTAGAAGTATAAAGAGCAAACATATTTAAAATAGCATGGATAGTAAAAGAAGTTTCCATTCCATATTTTTTCATGTTTATCCCTAGAATAATTCCAATTACAAATGTCTGAATAAATTTAACCCACCATGTTGCAAGAACCCCAAAATGTCCTGTAGCAAAGATGAGAGAAGAAATAAGAATGGATGCAAGGGAGCCCCACGAAAATTTTCTTAATAAGTAAAGAAAGAATGTCTGAATAAAAAGACGAAAAATGATTTCTTCATAAAAAGCAACAAGAAGAAAGAAAACAATGGAGCTTATTTGTACAGCATACTGGGAAGGATTACCTTCTGTTTTACTCATTTCTTTTAAAAAATTTGAAATCTCAGGATGGGTGAATTTGAACAATAAAGCTGTAAAAATACATATCATGATCGAATAGATAAGAACGGGTTTAAGATAATTGAAAAAAGTGAAGGAAAGATGAGTTGTTCTGGTTCGGGTAAGCATTGTTAAAATAGGGATGCTAGGTTTTTGAAGACGTTGTGTAAGGATCATTCCTGCTAGGACACATATGGCAATCGAAATAAAGTGGAAGAAAATAGCCCAAAAAGAGCTAATAGTTGTTCCTCCTACTAAAAAAAGAGCGAGTTCAATTAATATAAAAGAAGCAGCAATATTCTTTGCAAAATTCCAATAGACTTTGGAAGCATTTTTATGTTTTAAGATGTAATAAATGCCTGGAATAAGAAGAAAGGCGAGAAAGATTTGAAAAGAGATTGTAAAATTAGAAGTAGTTTCATCCACCATATTTAAATCAACGCTTTGCGTGAAAAGTGGGTAGAATGATGATGTTAAGACACAAATAAATAATAGCACATCTGTTTTAAGGAAGGAAAGTAAATGGGATTTTGGGATCAAATTAAAGTTCAAGGGCGGACAGAAAAATTTTTAAAGAAAGTTTTTGGTATTTTGTTATTTGGGTTGGGTTGGCTGCTTTCGCCTTTGACTTGGTGGAATGATGTTTTAATTAATCTTCCCCTTGCATGGCTGATGGCAAGTATATTTTTTTCAGAGAATCAATCTGCTTTTAGTTTGTGTTTTATTATCAGTTATTGGATGACCAATTTAATGGGTTTTATTTTAATGCATTTGGGTTGGAAAATTTTTAAATCAAGAGTTCAGATGACAAAAAAAGATCTGTTACAATCTTTTTTAGTTTCTTTGGCTTATACGCTTGTTATACTTGTTCTTGTAAAGATGAATGTGCTTCGACCTTTATTCTGAAAGACTGATGAAACAGCCTAATCTGCGAGGGGGATGATGTCCTCAGATGTTTTTGATGTGATCATCGTTGGGGCAGGACCAGCAGGTGTTGCTGCAGCGCTTGTGACAGCAAAGGCTGGTCTTTCAACCATTGTTCTGGAAAGAGGTCAACATCCTGGTGCTAAAAACTTATTTGGTGGAATCCTTTTTACTCCTGAACTTCAAAAATTAGTTCCTTCTTTTTTAAGTGAAGCTCCTCTTGAACGCCATATTTCTCGTAAACGCTTTTCCTTTTTAACTCCAGATGCAGAGCTCGGTGTAGATTTTTGGGCTTCTCAATATGACCAGACTCCATTCAATCATTCTTTTACCGTGATGAGATCAAAATTTGATCGATGGTTTTCAGAAAAAGCTGAAGCAGCAGGTGCCCAATTTTTAACAGGTGTTGTGGTAGATGATTTTATTTGGAAAGACGAATGTGTTGTAGGTATCAAGGCCAGAGGAGAGGCGGAAGGACAATTTGATGAGCTGTATGCTTCTTTGGTTATTTGTGCTGAAGGGGCTAATTCGATGCTAGCTGAAAAAGCAGGTTTGAGAAAAGATAAAAGTCAGATGCAGCCGACCAATCGAACCGTTGCTGTTAAAGAAGTTATTCAATTAACACCAGAAAAAATTCAGGATCGATTTAATATTCGTGGGGATCAGGGTGTCGCAGTGGTTTATTTAGGAGATGTTGTACAAGGGGCTTTAGGAACGGGCTTTCTTTACACCTATAAAGATTCTTTGGCGATTGGACTTGGTTGTGAAATGCAAGATTTAATTGATAGGCGTAAAGCTCCATATGATCTTTTAGATCATATGAAACGTCATCCGGTGATTGCTCCACTCATAGAAGGTGGACAGGTGATTGAATATTCTACGCATATGATTCCAGAAGACAATTATGAAAATCTTCCCCAGCTTTTTACAAATGGTCTTCTTCTGGCAGGTGATTCTGCAGGTTTAATTAATAATTCTCTTTTTCAAGAGGGGACAAACATGGCCATGGCTTCTGGGATTTATGCGGGTGAGGTCGCTGTGGAAGCAAAGTCCAAAGGAGATTTCTCAGGTCGAACACTTTCTCTGTATCGACAAAAGTTAGAAAACTCATTTGTTTTAAAGGATATGAAGCATTATTGTCATTTTTTGGATACTTTGCGAGAAAATAGAGAATTCTTAGGTCTTTATCCAGAGTTAACGGTTGAGTTTTTAATGAATTATTTCGCAGTAGATGGTCGACCTAAGCAAGAAATCAAAAAAGAAATTTTCAAAAAAATAAGAAAAAAAGTGAAGTGGGGGAGATTAATTTTAAATATGATTAAAGCAAGAAAGATGATTTAACGGCCGTGAATTAATGAAAAGAGGAGGTCAATATGAGTGATTCATCCCATATTTCCATGGAAGATAGACTTTTTCTTGTTCAGAGGAACTTTGGTAAAAAAACTCATATCACTGTCGATCAAGAGGCCTTCAAAAAAGATCCTGTAAAACCCATTCTTTTTATCTGTCCCGCAAAAGTTTTTGAAGAAAAAGAATCTTCTGGAGAATGTATTGTCAATTTTGAGAATTGTTTAGAATGTGGAACCTGCCAAGTTGCCAGCCGCTATGTGAAATGGACGAATCCTAGCAGTGGGTGCGGAGTAACGTATAAATATAGTTAAACAGTAGTTCGTATCCCCCTGACGAATGGTACTAGAAAAGCTTGTAAAAATGTGTTTCAGGCTTTTTGAGCAAACTGTAATATTTTTAGATTTTTACTGGTGACTGGAAACTGGCGACTGAGAACTATTATTTTCCTGTGTCAATGCTACTACCTTTTTAAACCCTGCTTCTTGTACCTGATCCATAACTTCAATGACGATGCCGTAGGGAGTTTTGCGATCGGCATTAAGGGTGATAACAGGTTCTTCGGAAGTCGTTTTTTTCATCCTTAGCATATCAGGTAGATCTTTTAATTGAATTTCGCTCTCATCAAGAAAAATTTTTCCTTCCACAGTAAGTGTGATTAAAATTCTTTTTGAATCAACTTTTTGGTTTTGGTTGCCATGGGGGAGATCGATCTTAATGGCAGGGTGTTCTATAAAGGTGGTTGTTACCAAAAGAAAAATAATAATAATAAACATCAAATCAATTAGAGAAGTGATTTGAATGCTAGGTTTACGTTTAGGTTTGGCCTTAAATCTCATGATTTTTTGGATTCAGGATAGAGTTTAGAAAAGACAAGTCCAATGCAAGTTTCCATGTTTAAAACCAAAGCCTCGATCTTTCGAGAAAAGAAACTATGAGCAATTAATGTGGGGATCGCAATGATGAGCCCTACAATGGTTGTAATGAGGGCTTTTGAAATTCCTCCCGAGAATTCTTTGGCTAAGCCCGCTCCTTTTTGACTAATCACTATGAAAAGATCATACATCCCTAAAACTGTCCCTAAAAGTCCTAAAAGAGGAGCAACAACTGCGATGATTTCTAATAAAAGAAGTCCATTTTCAAAACGATGAGATTCTAAGCGACCGGCTAATTCCAAGGATTCACTGTTTTCTTCTTTTGAGAGATTTTTTTGTGAAAGACTTAAAGCGATAAGTTTTTCAACTGGACTAGGCCTTTTAGACACAAGTCCCTTACTAATTTCTTCTAGCTTTTGGTTTTTTTCGATAAGTTCAACAACGCGATTTGGAATAATTTTTCTTTCTTGTAGAGAAAAAAACCTTTCAAGAATAATAGCCAAAGATAAAATGGAGCAAAGGAAAAGCGGAATCATGGTCCAGCCGCCTGTCATAAAAATATCTATCAGATTTTTCCCCATTCTTTAGAGTCTCCTTAATTTTTATTTTTTTCTTTCCCCATATAATTAAATTCTATTCTAACCCAAAGTCCTTGTGTACGAATATAAGATAGTACATCTTTTGGCAAGGGGGTAAAAGGTGCTGTTTTTTCAATGGCGTTGACGGGGTAACGAATGCCTAAAGAATCTCCTTCATGTTCAATCACCTGAAGATCTTCAAAGTGGCCGTCGGGCATAATTTGAAAAACAACCACGGTTTTCTTTAAATTTAAATTGACACGATGGGCAAATTCACCAGAAGTATAAAGTTCTAAACGCCAAACACTTGATATTTTTTTAAATTCTTTTGCAAAGTAACGGGCAGCGGCATTGGACCCAGCATTGTAACTTGTTTCTCCTAAAATTTCAGAAATGCTTGTAAGATTTTTTTTAGCAGGGGTGGGAAGTTCTTCGACTTTGCGGGGGATTGGTGGGACTGGCTTCTGAGGTTTTGAAAACATCTCGTATTGGGGTTGTTTTAATAAATCTTCTTCGATTTTTTTCTTTTGTTGATTTTTTTCTTTGAGAAGGTTGCCTTTTTTAGTGGTGATACCTTCTTCCTGTGAAGGAGATAGTTCTTTTAATAAAGGATTTGATTCTTGAAAGAGATTTTTTTGCTCTGGAGAAGGTTTTTGAGGCTTAATCGCAGGAGAAGAAATACGCTCTAATGCAATATGCTCTAAAATTCCATGTTGATAGGCAGCTCCCTTAGATAGCTCAGGTTTTGAAATAGAATTTTGAGCAGTTGTACTTTTCTCAGAAACAATATTTGTGGGAACAGTTGGCTTTTTCTCAATAATTTTATCAGGTGCTGGAATAAATTCGAGTGTAATTTCTTTTGGAATTTCAGTTTTTGATTCAAGGGGTTGGGGGGAGGGAGTTTTTAAAGACTGAGTAAAAATTTCGTGATAATTATAAAATGCAAATCCTCCACTATGAATAAGAAGAGAGATAACACACGCGCCTAAGAGACGAAGAAAATTGTGACGATGATTCATGGGTCTTTTCCAAGTTCTTTAAAAAGATTATTTTTGTTTATTATAGTACATTTTGATCGTAATTTGCTTGCTCTGTGTCATAACAAATGTAATTATTTGAAAATGATGATGTTAAATAGATCTATCAAACATTGGTTCAAAATTTCTTTAGGTTGGTTTTTTCTTCTTGTAGGTGTGTTAGGACTTTTTTTACCTATTCTTCAAGGAATAGCTTTTATGATTGCAGGTCTAGCCATTTTATCTACTGAATATGAATGGGCTAAGAAATATTTGGAAAAAGCTAAAAATAAACTACGAAAATTACGAGACAAAAGTAAACATACTTCTCTCTCACTGTGAGTCATTCAGTCTCATTCCAATTCTTTTTTCTTCGACTGCATTTTCAAAAGAGTCGTTTCTCATTCTAGATAAAGGAGTTATATCACCTTAGTTTGATGAATGATTTTGGCATTTTTTATGCTTTTTCTTAATATTGAGTTAAAAAGAAAAAGGAGGGGTTTATATGACACTCATTAAATGGCAAAAAAAACAAGATGATCCTTTTCAGGATCTGTTAGGTATTCAAAATGAAGTGAATCGGCTTTTTGATTTTTCTCTTGGGCGGTGGTCTGCATCACCATCCTCATGGGCTCCCGCGATGGACATTCTCCAAAATAAGGATAATATCGTGGTGAAAGCAGAGATTCCTGGGATGGATGAGAAAGATGTCGAGATCACTCTAGAGGGAAGTACTTTGCAGATTAAGGGTGAGAAGAAGTATGAAAAAGAAGAGAAGGAAGAGGATCGATATCATTCGGAACGTTTTTATGGAAAGTTCCAGAGAATCGTAGAGCTTCCTTCGGCTGTCGATACCACAGCTGTAAAGGCTACTTATCGGCAAGGTATTTTGGAAATCGTTCTTCCTAAAAAGGAAGAATTAAAGCCGAAACAGATCAAGGTTGAAGTAGGGAAGTAATAAGATTCTCATTAACGGTTTACGGTGGAGGGAATAATACCGTAAACCGTTAATGAAATAGGTGTATTGGTGATTTTGTTGTTATGGAGTATATTTAAAAGAAGGAGGGATTAGTTTTTTTAGTTCTCATTTTATGTATAAGCCAGATAGGGTATAATCTGTGCAGGAGAGCCCTATGAATCTGAATCAGAAGCCTAAGATCAGGAGGCAATCAGTAAGCATCTTCCAATCCTCTCTATTACCTCAGGGGACTTCCTCATTTCTTTCCCTTAAAACTAAGGAGACTGGTCTATGATTAACTTCCAAGAAGTTGAAGCTCTTATCAATCTTCAGAGTTCGCAAGAAACATTGTTGAGCCTTTATATAGGAGTTACAAGCAACGATTACAATCGACACGATTGTGAAATCATTTTGAAAAGTTTGATCAAAGAGAAACAAAAAGATTTAGAAAGATTAAATAAGGAGGAAAGAAGGTCTGTTGAAAATGATTTTGAGAAAATGCAATCCTTTCTCAAAAATGAATTTGATTGGAGAGGCAAAAAGGGATTGGCTATTTTTGCATCAGCTGCTGCTAACTTTTGGCAAATATATGCTTTGCCTCAGCAGGTTGGTAATATTTTAATTTTGGATCGCTCAGCATATCTTAGACCTCTTTTAGGCCTTTTTGATGAATATCGAAGATTGGGTGTTGTGTTGATTGATAAAAGTAAGGCCAGAATTTTTGAAGTTTTCTTGGGTGAAATTGAAGAACATGCTGAAGTTGAAGGAGGTGTTTCAAGGCGAGTAAAAGTGGGCGGCTGGAAAGGGGTTGAAGAAAGTCGCATTCAGCGACATCAAAATGAAGAATTACATCGGCATTACAAACGAGTGTCAGATGTTTTAAAAGAGTCTTTTGATGCGCATCATTGCGAAGAATTGGTTGTGGGAGGGCATCAGAATGAATTCTCAGAATTTGAGCAAGAGTTACATTCTTCATTAAAAGATAAGATAATTGGACATTTCGAATCAGATCTTCATGTGACTCCAGAGGATGTTTTAAAGACGGTGTTGACTCTTCAACAGGAAAAGCACTCTATAAAAGAAGATGTTTTGCTGAATCAGCTATTGGAAATGACAGGACAGAGAATGGCTGTTACCGGTATCTTGGGAACATTAACTGCTTTTCGCAAGGGGCAAATTCATAGTTTGGTAGTGGGTAAAGAATATAGTATTTCTGGAAAAAAATGTTCAAAATGCGGATATCTTGATCAGAAAGAAAAAGAATGTCCTATTTGTCAGATTCCTTTAAATAATATTCCAGACTTAATTGATGACTTAATTGAGACTACAATGGATGGAGGATGTAAAGTTGAGTATATTTTGGGCAATGGGCGAATGCATGAATGGGGAGGTGTTGGAGCTTTTTTAAGGTATAAGTATTAGAATATGGTTGACACTAATAAATATCGGGCCTCCTTACAATTCCCACCCGAACTTGTCGCAACGCATAAAGAATTATGGCAGGTGAGATTGAGGAAGTTTAAAAAGAAGATTGGGCAAGGTGGGAATTGAACCCACATGAGGTTGCCCCCATAGGTTTTTGAGACCTACGCGTCTGCCGATTCCGCCACTTGCCCATTTTCTCTGAACGAAGTGAAGCTAGAAAATGGAGCATCCCGATTTTACGTTGGGATGACCTATCTTTCTATTCGCCTACTATCGCTAGAGCCAAATTCTAAGATAAAGTTTCTTTTGCTAAAGCAGGGAGACACTATATCAGCTTTATTTCATCTTTGTCTAGAAGGCGTTAAAATTTTTTTTTATAAACTCTTTCACTATAAATTTCCTCATGGTATTCTCTGTTCCGAAAAGGTGAAATACTCACAAAAAATGTCAAACGTTATGCATCAAACTCTAGAAGATTTACTCAAAGATTTAAATCCAGCGCAGAGCCAAGCAGCTCAGCATATTGAGGGTCCGCTTCTTATTCTTGCAGGTGCAGGTAGTGGAAAGACACGAGTCATTACGTATCGTATTGCTTATTTGCTGGGGATGGGGATTGACCCAGAACGAATTCTTGCTGTGACTTTTACGAATAAGGCAGCAGAAGAAATGATTACTCGAGTTAGAAAGCTTTCTGAACGTTCTCCTCTGATACGTCCTGAATTGGCGAATAGAATCTGGATTGGGACATTTCATTCCATTTGTGTCAGGATTTTAAGACGCTGTATAGAAAAACTGAATTATCGAAGTAATTTTGTGATTTATGATGCTCAGGATCAATTGCATGTGGTTAAAGAAGCCTTAAAAAAATTAAATTTGAGTGAAAAAGAATTTCGGCCTGAAGGGATACGTGAAAGAATTAGCTCTGCAAAAAATGAGCTTGTTAGTCCTGAAGAGTTTTCTCAACAAATCGGTAGTTTTTATGAACAAAAAGTCTCAGAAGTTTATTCTCTTTATCAAAAGACTCTTAAGGCTAACAATGCTTTAGATTTTGATGATTTGATCCTGAAGACAGTCGAAATTTTTGCTCATCATCAAGATGTTTTAAGGTTTTATCAAGATCGCTTTCAATATGTCATGATTGATGAATATCAGGACACCAATCATGCTCAATACCGTCTTGTAAATTTACTGGCGGGATTGCATCGTAATCTTTGTGTGGTGGGAGATCCCGATCAATCTATTTATCGATGGAGGGGAGCAGATTTTACAAATCTTTTGAGGTTTGAAGATGATTATCCCAATTGTAAAGAAGTGGTGTTGGATCAGAATTATCGTTCAACTCAGAATATTTTGAATGCTGCAAATCAGGTGATTCGATTTAATAAAACTCGAAAAGAAAAAAATCTTTGGACCGATAAAGAGGGTGGATCCAAACTTTCTTATTTCTGTGGTGCCAATGAACATGAAGAAGTTGATTTTGTGATTAATCATATTGAACGTTTAAAACGTGGTGGCCAAATAAGATATCAAGATATGGTCGTATTTTACCGTACACATGCCCAGTCTCGTGTTTTTGAAGATGGACTTAGACGAGCAGGGATTCCATATCAAATTATTGGCGGTGTGAGTTTTTATCAAAGAAAAGAAATTAAAGACATTGTGGCTTATTTACGATTGATAGAGGGGATGGGGGATTCGGTGAGTTTTAAAAGAGTGGTCAATGTTCCACAACGTGGGATCGGTGAAGCCTCCCTTGAAAAAATAGAACAGTGGGCATCGATGAGGGGGATGAATCTTTTAGCGGTAGCTCGTTCAAGCCATGAAATCGAGGGATTAAGTCCAAGAGTGAAGCAAGCTTTGGAAAATTTTGTAAACATTGTAGATGATTTAAGGCAGGTCAAAGATTCTGTGAAAATTTCTGATCTTGTCACTCAATTGGTTGAGCGGGTAGGTTATTTTGATGAATTAAAGAAAACGGATAAGACTATGTCTGAAGCCCGAATTGAAAATGTGAAGGAATTTGTATCTTTTGCTGAGGAATATACGATTGATACAGATAGTCCTTCTTTAAGGGAGTTTTTGGAAGGAATTAGCCTTGTAGCCAGCGTGGATCAATGGGAAGAGACAACAGACAAATTAACATTGATGACTGTTCATTCGGCCAAAGGATTAGAGTTTTCCGTTGTATTTATTGTCGGTCTGGAAGACGGAATATTTCCTCATGGGAATTCTTCGCATGAAGAGGATGGTTTAGAGGAAGAAAGAAGACTTTTTTATGTAGGTATGACTCGGGCAAAAGAGAATCTTTTTCTTTCGTCGGTTAACAGTCGACTTATTTATGGTCGTCGTTCTATGTCAGCGCCGTCTCGATTTTTGGATGAGGTCCCAAGAGAGCTTGTGGAGTCTGTGGGTCTTTATGGCCATGAATTTGTATCTGACAATGATTTTGAAGGAGAATCTGAAGAAAAGAGAGTCGTTTTTTGTTATGAGGTTGGTCAAAAAGTTCTTCATTCTATTTTTGGTGTGGGTGAAATTTTAGAAATTGATGGAGAGGAAGACGAAACAAAAGTCAGAGTTTTTTTTGAAAAACATGCTTCTCCCAAATGGCTTGTTGCTAAATTTGCAAGGTTGACACCGCTTTAGAAGCTATAATTCGTATCCCCTAACGGGGACTAAAAAAGCTTGTCTCGTATTTCGTGAGAAACTCTTTTTATGAAATCGTGTAATGCGCTATTCTAAAAATTTCTTCCTTAATCTGATTGCTTAAAAATTTAAATAATTTCGGTTAGCATTTTGGGAAGTTTATTGATACACTACAGGACCATTATCGATTGAGTAAATTTTATTTTTGTTATCTATTAAAATAGGAAGGAAAATTATGAAGATATTTGAAAATTCTTGGGTAAGAGTAATTCCTGCACTAGCGCTTTTTATTTCTTTTTGCTCATTGTGTCGGGCGACGGAAGAAAAAGGAACAGTAGATGTAAGACCATCAAGCTATCAATTTAAAGAAGAGCTTCCTCATGGAACTACAGATGAATATAAGGCTCATGCTAAGGAGTTTGAATGGTGGCCCACAGATTCTAAGCCAGGCCCTTATAAGGATCCTGAAAGAAGGGGATATTGGTGGTGGCCGGAAGTTCCTGGTCAAGTCCGTCCTTGGGGAAATCAGGGATATATTTACGTTTTAAAAATTATTTATGATTACAAAAGTTCAGAAGGTGAAATGAAGCCTTCTTTAATTATTAAAAAGATTATTAAGAATGTGAAAGTTTATTTCGATTATGATTTGTATGGTTTGCGTGATGATGCAGTGAAGGCTTTAGACAGCGCTCTGTATACTCTAGATCGAAATCCAAAAGCGGATATCTTGGTAACAGGAAACACAGATCAAAGAGGGTCAGAACAGTATAATCAAAAATTAGGTGAAAGACGAGCACAGGCGGTTAGAGAGTATCTTCTTTCTAAAGGTTTGCCAGAAGCACGTATTCGTATTTTAAGTCATGGTAAATTAAATGCTTTAGCTCCTACGAATGACATTGTGGGTATGCAAAAGGATCGCAATGCTCAATTCATGATTGCTGAAGTTGAAGAAGTCATGATTCCTGCATCTCAAGGACATCTTTTTGAGAAAAAAGAAAAAGAGGAAAATAAGGTTATCGAGGAGAAAAAGACCTTTGAGGGAGAAATCCGAGTTAAGTTTAAGGATTATATTATTCAGCCAGGCGATACGTTGTGGAAAATTGCCGAGCGTGAATTTGGTAATGGTCGTCAGTGGAAGAGAGTCTATGATTTTAATAAAGAGGTGATTGCTGATCCTAATAAGCCTCGAAAAGGAACAAGGATTCGTATTCCATTAGAGCAGCATGTCAAAGAATAGTTTTTGATGAGTTGGAAGATTTTGAAAAGGGAGTGAGTTTTTCTCACTCCCTTTTTTCTTATATGATTTTTATGTTATTTAAGATTTTTGACCAAATACATGGGCAGAAGTGATATTCACAAAAACTCTTTTCCCAACTTTAAAATCACTTTGAAGAGCCACTCCTTTAGGGACATGGGCAATAACAAAATAAGTTCCCTGTAAAATAATTTTAAGTTCTTCAAGTGCTCCAAAAAAGCGTGTAGTTTGAATAATGCCTGGAAATTCTCCTGCTTCCTGTTTAGAGGAGACATATACATCAATAGGGCGAAAAAGAACACAAGCTTTTGTTCCGTTGGAAAGGTGGGATGGTGCTGGAAATTTAAAAGGACCCCATTCCACATTCCCTTGATTTACCATTCCATCTACACGATTTGTTTCTCCTACAAATGAAGCCACAAATTCTGTGGCAGGTTGATTAAAAATAGTTTTGGGAGCAGCATCTTGTTCAATTTCACCATTGTTGACCACAATAATGCGATCAGACACTTCAAAGGCTTCATCTTGATCATGGGTGACAAGAAGTGTTGTGAGCCCAATATGGTCATGGAGTTTTCTGAGCCATGCTCGAAGTCCTTTACGAAGTCTTGCGTCTAATGCTCCAAAGGGTTCATCCAAAAGCAAAAGTTTAGGTTCGGGTGCTAGGGCGCGTGCTAATGCAACTCTTTGGCGCTGTCCGCCTGAGAGTTGAAAGGGCATTCTCTTTTCACAACCTTTAAGCCCTACAAGATTAAGGAGTTGTTTTGCTTTCTGATAACGTTCGCTTTTATTTTTCCCACGTACACGAAGTCCAAAAGAAATATTGTCTATCACATTCATGTGTTTGAATAAAGCATAGTGTTGAAATACAAAACCCACTCTTCGATCTTGTACAGAAACATGCGTAACGTCTTCATCATTGATGACAATTTTGCCTGAGTCTGGAATTTCAAGGCCCGCCAAACACCTTAGAATTGTAGATTTTCCAGAGCCTGAAGGCCCAAGTAAAGTTACAAAAGATCCATCTTCCACATGAAATGAAACATCTTTGACAGCCATAAAACCATTAAAACTTTTCTTTAATTTGCCTACGAGAATACTCATCCCCGCCATCTCCTTTCCCAAAGTGCCAAGAGACCTTTGCCTGCAATCGATAAAAAAATTAGCATTGCTGCACCTGCATAAGCTGCATCCATTTGAAAATCAATATAGCTATCATAAATATAAATAGGCATGGTTTGTGTTACTCCTAGAATATTGCCAGAGATAATAAGAATGGCTCCAAATTCACCTAGGGCACGTGCATAAGAAAGAGAAATCCCATGAAGGATTCCTACTTTTAAAGAGGGGAGAGTGACCCATATCAAAGTTTGCCAACTAGAAGCTCCCAGAGTATGAGATGCCTCATCGAGTTCTGTTCCCATTTCTTCCAAAAGAGGAACAATTTCCCTTACAATAAAAGGTAAAGTCACAAAAACGGTTGCTAAAACCATGCCTGGCAGTGCAAAAATAATTTTAATTCCCATGGGATCCAATAACGGGCCTAAAAGCCCTCGAGGTCCATAAGTAGAAATGAGTGCAAATGCTCCTATGGCTGCAGGAGCTGCAAAGGGCATATCCACAAGACCATCCAGAAATTTTCTTCCAGGAAATTTATCTCGAACTAGAACAAGAGCTGTAATGATTCCAAGAGGAATCGTAATTAAAAGAGAAATACCAACGACAATGCCTGTGTTAGTCAAAGCTGCAAGAGCATACTCTGCTGTAACGGACAGACGAAAGATTTTCCATCCAGGGGCAAAAGCTTGCCAGATAAGATAAATATTAGGAATAACCAAGAGAAGAGAGAGGTAGAGAATCGTTGTAGAAATAAGCGAAAATCGTCCCAATAAATTTAAAAAACGTTTCATAACTCTTGCTTCCTTTCGGAGCGCGTCTCTAAAAATTTTAAAGTCCATAGAAGAGTGTACGAAACAGCTAAAACAACAACGGAAGCAGCAGCACCTCCGCGAAAATCAAATTGTTCGAGTCTTGAAAAAATATAAGTGGATGCTACTTCTGTATGAAAAGGTTCTGTTCCTGCAACAAAAACAACAGCGCCAAATTCTCCCAGACAGCGTGCAAAGGTGAGTACGGCTCCAGAGAGTATTCCTGGGCGTATCACAGGTAAAATTACAGAAATAAATGTTCTCCATGGGCTAGCCCCCAATGTTAATGAAGCTTCTTCTTCAGCCGGGTCTAGCGCTTGCACAAGGGGTTGAACCGCACGAATGACAAAGGGAAGTGTGACGACCATGAAAGCAATATAAATCGAGGGTGTATTGTACAGAATATTGTATCCATGATCTTTTAGAAAAGCTCCGATCGGTGATTTGGGGCCTAAAAGAGATGCCAGTGTTAGACCTATGACGGACGTAGGAATAGCAAAGGGGAGATCTACCAGAGAATCTAAAATCTTTCGGCCAGGAAAGCGAAATCGCACAAGGGCAAAGGCTACAATGGTTCCAAGAATAGCGTTTGCAATGGTAACAGTTCCTGCCGCTAAAAAAGTGACTTGAAAAGCATGGATGGCTTGGTTATTGGTCAGCGCTTGCCAAAGTGCTTCTGGTCCGTCTTTAATCGCATGATAACCCACCATTAAAATGGGGATAAGCACGACAATGCTTAAATAAAATATAACAAGAGTGCGAATGGCAAGTTTTGTAACATACCTTGCCATTCGACTCTGTGATTCTATCTGTTTTTTCTCTCTGTTTGGACGATTTTGTCCCATAAACTCGCCTGATCAAACAATTCTTTTTGAACCTTGGGCCATCCTCCCAAAAATTCAATATCAAACACTTGTGATGGAATAGGATATTGAGATTCATATTCCTTTGCAATATCTTTGTCCACTGAACGAAAACCCCATCCTAAAAGGATTTTTTGAGCTTCAGATGATTTCAAGAAGCTGATAAAGGCTTCAGCAATTTCTTTGACCTCATGTTTGTCGGCATAGGTATCGACAACTGCGGCAGCATTCTCAATATAAATAGTGCTAGCGGGAGTTACAAACTCAACTTGTTTGCCTTGTTTACGAAACAAATAAACTTCATTTTCATAAGTTAAGGCCACATCTCCAACCCCACGCTCAAAATCTTGCGTAGTTGCTCGACCGCTTTCACCCAATGTAACTACATTGCGATAAAGTGTACGAAGTGCTTCTTCTGCTTGTATTTCTGTTCCCCCTTGCTTCAGAATAGAACCGTAAAGGGCTAGAATATTCCACCGGGCCGATCCTGAGGTTTGTGGGTTAGGGGTTAAAATTTTAACCCCATTTTTAAATAAATCAGGCCAATCCTTGATATTAAAAGGATTGCCTGGATTAACACGGAAAACAACGATGGACTTAGAAACAATTCCGTTCGAGTCTTTGTTCCATTCGTGATTGATCAAACCTGCTTCTTGAATGCGGTTGACATCTGTCCAATCTGACAAATAAACTACATCGGCCTCAAGCCCAGAGAGGACATTTCGGGCTTGTGCGCTTGAGGCTCCCCAAGAGAATTGAAATTCTACTTCTTCTCCTGGATGTTCTTGGGCCCATTTTTTTGAAAAAGCAGGTGCTATTTCTTTTTGTACTGCTTCTCCTGGGACAGCAAATCCAACAATAAATAATTTATGTTTTTTAGGTTCGTCTTCTGCCTGTAGAACAATCACCGCAGAAATAAATACAAACGCAATACTTAAAAAAATCAATAAACGTTTCATTTTATGTTTCTCCTAGTTATTCACTAATTGATATCAAATAGATATTACTGGTTAAAAAGCAAATTTTAATTTGCTCCCTAGAATATAGTTATCGATCCATTCATCGTTAGAATCAGTGGCTTGCCATAAAAAATAGACTTCTCCTTTAACATGTTCTAGAAGTTTTGCTTCAAGACCCACGGAAAGGCGATTTCTGTTAAAACCTCCTCCCTGGCTTTCAACAAAAATTTCTTCAGAAACCCAAGGACGAATTTTCCATTGAGTCCAGGAGAAGGGGAGTTTGAGTTTAATCTGGTTTCTATAACGAATCGTATTCTCAGCACCAGATTTGTCTCTGTATTCCACACGATTTCGATCTGACATATCCCAACCTTGAAAGACCCATTTACCTGTTATATCTACTTGAGGTCGTTGTTCAGGTTGAAATTCACCTCTCTTTTCCTCAAAAAGTTGACGATAGCCAGGTGCAACTTCCAACCAATCGAGTACCTTATAACCAAATAAGATTTGAGTTTGGGTTCTATAAAAGTCGCTGATATCATCACCAAAGCGAAACTCTTGCTCTAACTCAGTTCTGAGTTTAGGAGTGAGCTGGCCTTCAATGGTTGCTGCACTCCAATACTGCCAATCTCCATTGCCATTTAAAGCAGCCGAGCTGGACTTTGCAGAACTTACGATTAATGACAAAATAATCAATAATCCTAACCAATATTTACCTCTCATTTTTTAATCCCTTTTAGAGTTTTAATTTTATGAATGTTGAAAGTGATGATTTAAAAGACAGCCCCTTCGAGAGAAAATTCATGAGTTGATTCTCGAAATATGGGGTGGGACTAACTATGAAAAGAAACCCTGGGATAAAACGTAAAAGGGCATCTTGTGATAGGAAGTCCCTATCTACAGATGCAGGTACAACAGAAGGAAATAGAGCGAAAAGAACCTTTGTGTGAGATTAAAGGCTTCACATTTAAAGAAGAAAAATTTGATGAATTAAATGAATGTAAAATCATATTGGGTGAGACTATCTCATTTTTGTCCTAAAAATGTCAATATTTTTTGTGATTGAGTATAGGATCTTCATGGAGCGGGTGACGCTTGGCGGGGGGCCCCAGCGAGCGCAACTTTTGTGAGCACGATGGGGCTGACGAGCGGCAGGACCCGCTACTTTTATTTCACCAACTTATTTTTACGCCTAGGTTGATGATAAAATCACGTTCTTGATGTACACCTCCCATATCCTGATAAGCAGGGAAAAGGACATTACCTAGAAGAGATACATGGTCAGTTACATCGAGCATCAGTGCTGGACCTATGAAAAGGGTGGTGCTACCACTATCTTCAATTTCTTCTCCTGCTTCTTCCTGCTTATTTTCAACCTGTAAATTAAGGTCAATGCCAGGTCTTATTTTGAATGGGTGGCAACCTGGGTTGATTAAATAGTTCATAAAAATATAGCTTGTGAACAAATCTCCAAATTCAAAATCATGATCTCCTTCGGTTCGGAATGTATACAAACTATTTCCACGAATTGAAAATCTTTCAATGTCATAGCGAAAAGCAGCTCCTACAATATAGTCGAAAGAACCACTTCCAGGTTGCATCTCCAGTTCAAATTCGTCACCGTCGCTAGCTTTTTCGCTTGTCTGTCCTGTTGGGAACTTTATTCCTATCACAGGGCCTAGAAAACTGTTTTCCTGACTTAAGAAACGGTAAATTCCTGTGAGCTGTAAATCTCCAATTCCCTCAGATTTTTCTTTTTCTCCCAGTGCTTCATCAGAATGGATGTTGATTTGCTCGCGGACAACAAATGGAATTTCCAGGAATGCTGTGAATCTTTCCGTTGGATGACTTCCGATACCCAAATGATAAAATTCTTCATAAGTTTTATCATGGATGTGATGCCCATCATGATGTAGTTCATGTGCTTGGGCAGCAGGTATCTCATCCCAGTTTTGATGTTCAAATGAAAAATTAATAAGCCATGGATTTGATTCTATTGGACTTTTTGTTTCTGTCCCAATTCTTGAAAGGGCACATCCACAAGAATTACAAGCTTGAACAGAATTTAACTGAATGATAAACAGATAAACCAATACAAAAGCGAATAGAAAAAATTTTCTACGCATAAAACTCTCCTTAAATTTTTGATGAGATAGCTTAATTAGAACGAGAAGAGAGTTTATCTCTGAGGGGGGTGATCAATTGATGGAAAGAAGGGTTGAGCCTTTAATTTAAAACAGAGTTCATTCATTTTTGAAGTTGTGTTGATCAGTAAATCATTTTTACTATCTGCCAAAATAATGTCTGTTCCACCAAAAGAAGATGTTTTCGATAAAGGCTCGGTATTTGAAGCGCTGAAGTTTGATCTTTGGGTTGTTTGTTTGCCTGTATTATTTACTTCTGTAATGCAGGTGCACATGTGAAAAGCTCTTTGTCCATCGCAAGCAAGTTTCTCCTGCGAAGGTTTAATAAAGGCTCCCAAAGGTAGAAACCAGGTGAAAACACAAAGAGTTGTAAATAAAGAAAACAGTCGAAACATGGCGGAGAATCTATCAATTAGAGTAGATATATGTCAATGCTGCTTGTAGAATTGTTTAATCTTTATGAGATTCAATAAAGGAATGAATATTAGAAATGGGAAAAGTGATACAACCTTCAAAAAGTTTTTATATGCTTGAGGCAATTACTTCTGCTCGTGAAGGGATGAGAAAAGGGGAAGGAGGACCCTTTGGAGCCTGCATTGTCTGTAAGACTAAGGTTCTCGCGGTGACTCATAATACTGTTTTGAAGAACAAGGATGCAACATGCCATGCAGAGATAAATGCAATTCGAATGGCTTCTCAAAAATTAGGTTCATACGACTTGTCTGAATGTGAAATTTATTCAACAACAGAGCCATGCCCCATGTGTTTTTCAGCTATTCATTGGGCAAGAATTCGAACCATTTATTTTGGAACAAGAATTAAGGATGTTCAAAAAAGAGGTTTTAATGAACTAGCTGTCTCGACTTCAGTGTTAAAACGATGGGGTAAAAGTAAAGTTACGCTTAAACCTGATTTTATGAAAAGAGAATGTCAAAAGTTGTTAAAGTGTTGGGACCAGCTTAAACTTAAAAAGATTTATTAAAGCTGAGCTTAGAGTGTTTGAGGCCATAAAAGTTTCTCCCTCCTCATGTGGAATTTATTCAACTTCAAAATATATAAAAAGTTCTTGACTGTTTTTTGAATATAATTTAGATTTTATCTAAATTAGACTAAATCTCAATAGGATTTATGAAACATCAAATACCCACATTTAATGGTTTTTGTTCCTTTCTTCAAGAAAGGAATCTCAAGCTCACTTTCGAAAGAAAGTCTATTTTTGAGAAGGTGGTGCGATTTAAAGGCCATTTCAATGCTGACTCACTCTATGAGTCTTTAAGAAATGAAAAGGCTCGAATTGCACGGGGAACTGTTTATAGGACGATTCCATTACTTCTCGAAAGTGGAATTATTCAAAAATCAGTAGGTGAGGGAAAAAGAGAGTTTTTTGAGAGTCAAACCGGGAAAGAGCATCATGATCATCTGATATGCCTGAGTTGTCATAAGGTGATTGAGTTTCATTCAGATGATATTGAAAAACTTCAGGAAAATATTTGTGATCATTATGGGTTTGAGATGTCTTTTCATGATCATCGCATGTATGGGCATTGCAAGAATTGTAAGAAAAAAAGTGGATAATTTTTTGATCTTCAATTGAGATATAATCTCAATTGTTAAGAGAGTGAAAATAATGGATAAAGCATTGCCAGAACCTATTTCAAATTTAATAAAAGATAAAACGACTAAAATTCTTGATTCAAAAGATATTTTTGGAATAGGAAAACTTGTGCTCATTAAACATCATCATGAGCTGTATCGACTTACAATCACAAAACAGGGGAAACTTATTTTAACAAAATGATGAACAAACGTGACTGGATTAAAATTGCTTTGTCGCCTGCGATTGTTATTGTTTCGCCGGCCTATGCAAATGATTATCTTTCTATCTCGCAAGCACAAAATCTCTTGTTTCCGATGGCTCAAAATTTCATAGAGTCGTCGGTTGTTTTAACAGATGCTCAGAAAAAAGAGATTAAATCTTTATCCGGAGTCAAGCAGCGTTGGAATGAGCAACGTGTGTGGCGAGTCCAGAAAGATAAAAGTTTGCTAGGCTGGTTTATTGTAGATGATGTTATTGGTAAACATGAATTTATCACTTATGGCGTGGGTTTAACTCCAGACGGAAAAGTGGTGGGTGTTGAAATTTTGAGTTATCGTGAAACGCATGGAGGACAGGTTCGTGAATCCAATTGGAGAAAAAATTTTCAAGGCAAATCCTTGAATGACCCCTTTAAATTAGATGTGGACGTTCCTAATATTACAGGTGCGACGCTCTCTTGTCGTAATGTGATGGATGGAGTAAAAAGACTTTTGGCTTTGCATAAAGTGGTTTTAGCTAGACAAGGAAACTCATGATTCATTTACGAAGAATGAAGCCTTTTCTTGGAACCTTTGTAGAAATAAGGGTTCAAGCTGAGGATAAAATTCAAATCCAATCTGCAGTGAATAAAGCCTTTTCTGCTGTTGAACAGGTTCATTGCTTGATGAGCTTTCATGATTTAGAAAGTGATATTTCAAAGCTTAATCAGCTTGCTTCTGAGAAACCAGTTCAGGTTCATTCTTGGACTTATGAGGTGTTAAAGAAATCTATTGAACTCTCTCATCTAACAGAAGGTTGGTTTGATTGCACGGTTGCTCCTAAACTGGTCGAATGGGAATATTTGCCCCAGACAGTTAAAGGAGTAAAAAAGATGAGAGGTTCTTACAGGGATATTGAATTTTTAGAGCAAAATAAAGTTTTTTTTCGTAAACCTCTTATGGTAGATCTGGGAGGAATTGCAAAAGGCTTTGCAGTAGATAAAGCAGTTGATACACTTCAAGAAAATGGTGTGAAGGCTGGATCCGTGAATGCGGGAGGGGACTTAAGAATTTTTGGAGAAGATGAGCAGCCTCTTTATGTGAGAGATCCTCGCCGCCCTACAAAACTTATTTTTATGAGACATGCAAAAGAGATTTCTGTAGCAACCTCTGCAGATTATTACTCAAGAAAGTCCTTTAAGGGTCGTAAAGTAAGTCCTATTGCCAATCCTATTAAGAAAAAACCTTGTTTGAGACGTTGGAGTGTTTCTGTTCTTGCTTCATCCTGTATGATTGCAGACGCTCTGACTAAAGTTGTGATGTTAAAAGGGGATGATGCAAATTCTCTCTTAAAAGAATATGATGCTGATGCGTTTATTTTAAAGAATTGATTGTATGAAAATTCCTAAAACACATCGTTTAGTTTTATATTTAGGCTTATCCGCTCTTTTTGCGTCAGGGCTTGTATGGTGGCTTTTGGGTTTTGCTATTACCCCTGAGACTGCAAGTGACAGTATCTTGTTTATTTTTCGTTCCTTAAATTTGAAAATCCATGGAGCTTCTGCAATGATCAGTTTGATCATTTTGGGAGCGCTGATTCCTAATCATATTGTGAAATCTTGGAAAACCAGAAGAAATAAGCCCAGCGGGGCAATATTAGTAAGCGTTTTAGTTCTATTGGTTTTAACAGGTTATTTTTTATATTATGGAGATGAGATTAGAAATATTTCAAGTATGATTCATATAACATTGGGGCTTCTTTTACCTTTTTTTCTGATAGGACATATTTTGAAAAGCCGTTTATATAAGCGAAGACATCACTCTGATCGATCACATGTAAGAATTAAAACAACCTCTTAATGGACATCAAGAGATTGGAGCTCTATCAGGAAAAATAAAAAAATATTTTTTGAGATTAAGAAATCTTTAAAAGAGATTTTTATCTTATTTGTTACCTTGTCTATTCCAAGATGTTACGCTTTTTTCTTTGTTGAGAAAAAATTCTAAATTCAATACATATAGTGTTTATTTTTTGTCTATACCACAATATATAGTGTTTTTTGTTGACATGAAACAAAGAGCGGAGTAAATTAAAAATACAATTGAATAAGCACTTAATCTTAAAAGTGCAGTCTTCTTTCATGGGGGGTGAAGGAAGTGAAAAAACTGGAATTTAGAAATTATTTTGAGCTAATGAGGCGCGACCCTTAGACTTTCCGAATTTTGGAAATACTAAGGGTTTTTTGTGCGAAAAAGGGGGAGGGGAAATGGAGAATTTATTAAAAGAAAATAAGGAACGTTTTGTTCTTTTTCCAATTAAGCATGCTGAAATATGGCAAATGTATAAAAAGGCAGAGGCTAGTTTTTGGACGGCAGAGGAAGTGGATTTGTCTCACGATTTAAATGATTGGGCAAAATTGAACCCAGGAGAGAAACATTTTGTTACTCATGTTTTAGCTTTTTTTGCGGCCAGTGATGGCATTGTAAATGAAAATCTAGCCATGAATTTCTTAAGAGAAGTTCAAATTCCCGAAGCACGTTGTTTCTATGGTTTCCAAATCATGATGGAAAATATTCATTCAGAAACTTATTCTCTTTTGGTAGATACTTACGTTCACGATCCCGTTGAGAAAGACAAACTTCTCCATGCCATTGAAACAGTGCCTTGTGTTCAGAAAAAAGCAAGTTGGGCGCTACAATGGATTAAAAATGGAAGTTTTGCAGAGCGTTTGGTAGCTTTTGCAGCCGTCGAAGGAATTTTTTTCTCAGGAAGTTTTTGTTCTATTTTCTGGCTTAAAAAAAGAGGATTAACACCCGGTCTTTGCTTTTCAAATGAACTAATTTCTCGTGATGAGGGTCTTCATTGTGATTTTGCTTGTTTGCTTTACAGTATGTTGGAAAATAAACTTTCTGTAGAAAAAATTTATGAGATTATTGGTCATGCAGTTGAAATAGAAAAAGAATTTGTAACGGATGCCTTGCCTGTGGATTTGATTGGCATGAATTCAAAATTGATGAGTCAGTATATAGAATTTGTTGCAGATCGATTGATCGCTGCTTTAGGATATCCAAAGAAATTTAATGCTTCTAATCCATTTGATTTTATGGAGCTTATTTCTTTGCAGGGAAAAACGAATTTCTTTGAGAAACGTGTAGCAGAGTATCAAAAAGCTGGAGTTATGAGTGCTAAAGAAGAGCATGTGTTTAGTCTCGATAAGGACTTCTAATTATTTAAAAAAAGAGGGGGGAAACCATGTACGTTATTAAACGAGATGGGAGACGGGAGTCAGTAAAGTTTGATAAAGTGACAGGGCGTATTGAGCGACTTTGCTATGGATTAGATCCAAAGCATGTTGAACCAGTGGAAGTGGCCAAAAAAGTCATTCAAGGCATTTATGATGATGTAACAACCTCCGAACTTGATAATCTTGCAGCTGAAATAGCTGCATCTATGACGACGCAACATCCCGACTATGCCCTTTTAGCCTCTCGAATTGCAATTTCTAATCTCCATAAGAATACTAAAAAGTCTTTTTCTGAAACCATGCACGATCTTTATTCTTATGTGAATCCCAAAACAAATCAGAAGTCTCCTTTGCTTGCAAAAGATGTTTATAAAATTATTGAGAAGAATGCAGAGTTATTAGATTCGACCCTTATTTATGACCGTGATTTTGACTATGATTATTTTGGATTTAAAACTTTAGAGAAGGGTTATCTTTTAAAGATTAATGGGAAAGTCGTAGAGCGTCCTCAACAAATGCTTATGCGCGTTTCTATTGGAATTCATAAAGAAGACATCGAATCTGCGATTGAAACCTATCAATTGATGTCTCAAAGATGGTTTACGCATGCGACACCTACGCTATTTAATGCAGGTACTTCCAAGCCTCAACTTTCTTCCTGTTTTCTTTTGGCTCTTAAAGATGACAGCATTGAAGGAATTTACGATACGCTCAAACAATGCGCCAAGATTTCCCAATCTGCGGGTGGTATCGGTTTAAGTATTCACAATGTTCGTGCAACAGGCTCTTATATTCGTGGATCCAATGGCACCTCTAATGGAATTGTCCCGATGTTACGTGTATTCAATGACACTGCGCGTTATGTGGATCAAGGGGGAGGAAAAAGAAAAGGGGCTTTTGCTGTTTATCTGGAACCTTGGCATGCCGATATTTTTGAGTTTTTAAGTTTGAAGAAAAATCATGGAAAAGAAGAAATGCGGGCGCGGGAT
The DNA here is from genome assembly GCA_964640155.1 of uncultured bacterium. Lineage (GTDB taxonomy): Bacteria > Auribacterota > JACPWU01 > JACPWU01 > JACPWU01 > CAZXEQ01. Next base: position 159,747 of record CAZXEQ010000003.1, read on the forward strand.
TTATTCTATGCTTTATGGATTCCGGATCTTTTCATGAAAAGAGTAGAAGCTAATGGAAATTGGTCTTTATTTTGTCCTAATGAGGCCAAAGGTCTCTCAGATGTTTGGGGGAAAGCGTTTGAAGAGTTATATGAAAAATATGAAAATGCAGGTTTGGCTCGAAAAACAGTGAAGGCGCAGGATTTGTGGTTCTCTATTTTAGAATCACAGATTGAGACCGGAACGCCGTACATGCTTTACAAAGATGCTGCAAATGGTAAATCCAATCAGCAGAATTTAGGAACGCTTAAAAGTTCCAATCTTTGTACAGAGATTATGGAATATACATCTTCGGATGAAGTTGCGGTTTGCAATTTGGCTTCGCTGGCTTTGCCCTGTTTTGTAAATGAATCAGGTTTTGACCATCAGAAACTTTTTGAAGTCACCCAACGTGTGACAAAAAACCTTAATAAAATTATCGATGTGAATTATTATCCGATTGAGGAAGCTCGACGATCTAATTTGAGACATCGTCCGATTGGAATTGGAGTTCAAGGATTGGCCGATGTTTTTATTCTTCTTAAAATGCCTTTTGATTCTGAACAGGCAAGGGCTTTAAATAAGGATATCTTCGAGACGCTTTATTTTGCGGCTATGACTGCGTCTAAAGATCTTGCAAAAGTGCAAGGGCCTTATGAGACATTTCAAGGGTCCCCCTTATCTCAAGGAAAATTCCAATTCGATCTATGGAATGTGAAACCTTCTTCAAGATGGGATTGGGAGGCTTTAAGAGAAGAAGTTAAGCAATACGGGGTTAGAAATTCTCTTTTAATTGCACCGATGCCGACCGCTTCTACTTCTCAAATATTGGGGAATAATGAGTGTATTGAACCATATACTTCCAATATTTACAGTCGCAGGGTGTTGTCTGGAGAATTTATGGTAGTGAATAAATATCTTCTGAAAGATCTTGTGGGTTTAGGTTTGTGGAACAGTAAGATGAAAGAAAAGATTATTGCGAATAATGGATCAGTTCAAAATATTCCTGAAATTCCACAAAATATTAAAGATATTTATAGAACAGCATGGGAAATCAAACAAAGAGCATTGATTGATATGGCTGCTGATAGAGGAGCTTTCATTTGCCAATCTCAGTCTTTGAATCTTTTTGTGGAAGAGGCCAATGTCGCAAAATTAACTTCCATGCATTTTTATGGTTGGAAAAAAGGTTTAAAAACGGGCATGTATTATTTGAGAACAAAAGCTGCGGTCGATGCGATTCAGTTTACGGTAGAAAAAGAAGTAAAGTTGACTCCAGAACCTGCTGTTAACGCTGTTCAAAAAGAAGAGGGGATGGCCGGAATAGCCTGTTCCTTAGAAAATCCCGAGAGTTGTGTTGCTTGTGGGAGTTGATGAGTTTCAAAGTCTATAAATTAATGCCATGACCAAACGGAGCGTTCAGACACGTTCGTTTACCCCGGCGAGGTAAACGAACTCAAAGAAGATCTCGCTCTCCCCGATATTCATCGGGGTTCCATGCTCTCTCGATCTTCAATGGTCTTCACACTCTGTTGAACGATCTAAAAACTTGAAACTGTTTTCTGTTTTATTGTCTTTCCACAAAAACTCCCTCTCGTGGTTCCCATTGATCTAAATCTCTTTCCCAAAAATCATTGGGTTGTGGATTAAGACTGACCCGAATATTGGCCAGAGCCATGGGCAAGGTGATTGCACCTTCTGGAAGTTGCCAGAATCCAATATGCAAATGAGACCATGAAGTATTCCCCGAATTGCCGACAAAACCTAATGGTTGATTATCAGATACAGTTTGTCCTGTGCTGACACCGACTGATCCTTGCTTGAAATGACCAAACCATAGTCCAATGCCATTTCCTATGTCTAAATAAACTTCATTGGGTGCATGTTGTGCACTTGCAGATTTGGGAGGTAGATCAGGAGCGTTATTGAAGGTTCGAATTACTTTTCCTGAAAGGGGAGAAAAAACGGGCTTGTTCCAAGAATGATAATCTGTATTGATTCTACTATCTCGTGGATATGAAGCTTGAAGTGTATCATCAACGATATAAAGATCATAAGCCCAGACATTTTGATGCGTCCATGCGCCAAAGGCGCCCTGGCCCAAATACCATTTCCCATGGACTGGTAATTCGATTGATAGAGGAGGTGTTCCTATGACTGGCAAAGTGGCATCAAGAGGGCAAGAGGATGTGAGTCGGAAGCTAGCAACTGCAGGACCATAATCAATGTAACTTTGAGTTTTAAAGTCCCAAGTGAAGGGGAAAACACGCATCCAAGGACGCATGTTTTCGTTCATGAGAGATTGCACCATTGAAGCAGGTAAAACTTGAACAAGACTTTGATAGGGGATGCGAACTTCAACAATATCTCTAATCTGGACTTCAATGCCTGCTAATTGTGTAGAAATAGATGCATGGCCTTCTTCATTAATCCATAGTGTATGAGTTCCTGTGCTAGAAAGACCGATTTGAATGTCGGGTATTTGATGAGCTGAAAAATCAATATCAAACCAGAAGGCTCTATCTTCTTGTGAGGGTCGTGCTGCAGTAGCAATGAAGATGAGAAGATCGTTTTGACGCGGAGCAATAGAAACGTTTGTAATATCTCGTGAAGGGTCATACACATCGCCTGCAGGCTCCGAAAAAGAAGGAATGCCTCTCCAATCTAATCCTCTACCATCGATTCGAATGTGTGAAGCTATGCTTTGTATGCTTCTGATTTTTTGATGAATGAGAGCATCGTTGTTTTGTGCTATTGCAGTGTGCAATGAAAATGAAAAGAGCGCAAACAGTATTATTTTTAATGACCTTAAAAATATTTTATTTTGCATGAAAAGACCCCCCGTTGTTTATGACTTTGGATATATAAATGTATTCTTTTTAAAAGGTGACGGGTCCTGCCACTCGTCAGCCCCACCGTGCTCATGAAAAATTGCGTGCGGCGGGGCTCCCCGTCGAGTGTCACCCAGACATGTGGGGGAAAAGTTAGAACATAATTCTATTTCAATGAAGACATATCGATGACAAATCGATATCGGACGTCATTTTTTAATATACGTTCATAAGCTTCATTGATTTTCTGTATCGGAATCATTTCAACCTCTGAGACGATGTTGTGTTTGGCACAAAAATCCAACATTTCTTGTGTTTCGCGAATGCCACCAATCAGAGATCCTGTAAGCTTTCGACGGCGCATGATCAAATTGAAAGTTGCGATGGGTAAAGGCTTTTCAGGAGCTCCCACAAGTGTCATGATCCCGTCTTGTTTTAATAATTCTAAATATTGACTGAGATCATGTTCAGCAGAGACGGTATCCAAAATAAAATCTAAACTTTCTAAATGCTGCTCCATTTGTTTTTTATGGGTTGAAAGGACGACTTCATGAGCTCCTAGTTTTTTTGCATCACTTATTTTATTTTGCGAAGTTGTAAAAAATACCACATGCGAACCAAATGCATGGGCAAATTTTACAGCCATATGACCTAAACCCCCTAAGCCGACAATGCCTACTTTATGACCTTTTCCTATTTTCCAATACCGAAGAGGAGAATAAGTTGTAATCCCAGCGCAGAGTAAAGGTGCAACTGCTGGGAGATTTAATTCTTTAGGGATGCGAAGTACAAAGGCTTCATCAACAACAATGGTTTGAGAATAACCTCCGTAAGTTATTCCTTTTGTATGTTTATCTTCACTGTTGTAGGTAAAGATAGGGCCGCTTTTGCAAAATTGTTCAGTTCCATTTTGACAGCTTGAACATTTTCTGCATGAATCGACCATGCAACCCACTCCAGCAATATCACCCTCTTTAAAATTTTTAACTTGGCTCCCAGCTTTTATAACGCGCCCTACAATTTCATGCCCTGGTACACAAGGGTAGGTTGTGCTATGCCATTCGTTGCGTGCTTGATGTATATCTGAATGACATACACCACAAAAGAGAATTTGAATTTGTATGTCTTGAGGTCCTGGATCTCTACGTTGAAAAGAAAATGGAGTTAAGGGAGTTGTCGTATTTTGACTTGCATATCCAATGGTTTGAATCATAAAGAATCCTTTAAGATGAGATCGGTTTATTTTTATAGAAATGATATCAAATTAGTTGAGAATGAAATAGAGTTTGTGCTTGGTGAAGAAAGCCACTTCGAGTAAGATATTCAGGAATAATTGTTAAAAGAAAATAGAAATTTTTAAGTAAAACATATTAAGAATAATTATGAGATAAAGATGAAACAAAGAAAAATCCAAAGAATTTTGGTGGCCAATCGTGGTGAAATAGCCATTCGCGTTTTTCGTGCCGCTGCAGAGCTGGGTATTCGTACTGTTGCCATTTTCTCTGAAGAAGACAAGCTTTCCCTTCATCGTTATAAAGCAGATGAAGCCTATTGCATTGCAAAGGGACTGGGCCCTTTGAAGGCTTATCTTTCCATTGATAAAATTGTTGAGCTTGCAAAAGAAAAAAATGTAGATGCGATTCATCCAGGATATGGGTTCTTGTCTGAAAATGAAGGATTTGCTTCTGCTTGTGAGAAAGCAGGAATTATTTTTATTGGCCCTTCTTCAAAACATATTGCAATGATGGGCAATAAAGTTGCTGCAAGAAACTTAGCCCAAAAAATGGGGCTTCCCGTTGTTCCTGGGACTGAAACACCTGTGAGTCTTGAAGATGCCATTCCTCTTGCTCAAAAGATTGGTTTTCCTGTGATGTTGAAATCTGTCTTTGGGGGAGGCGGTCGAGGAATGCGAATTGCTCGAAGTGTAGAAGAGCTCAAATCATTTTATGTTGAAGCTGCAAGTGAGTCCAAAAGTGCTTTTGGTCGTCCAGAAATTTTTGTTGAAAAACTAGTTGAACAACCCAAACACATGGAAGTTCAGATATTGGGAGATCAACATGGACAGGTGGTTCACTGCTTTGAAAGAGATTGTTCCATTCAACGACGACATCAAAAAGTTATTGAATTAGCACCTGCCTTGGCTTTGTTGAGCTCTCAAGAGGGTAGAAGTCTTCGAGAGAAAATTTTGAGCTCTGCTGTGAAACTGGCGCGTGAAGCAGGATATTACAGTGCAGGGACTGTTGAATTCTTGGTTCAACCTGAATCAGGAAAATTCTATTTCATGGAAATGAATACTCGCATTCAGGTGGAGCATACTGTGACGGAGATGATTACAGGAATTGATTTAGTAAAGGCTCAAATTAAAATTGCAGAAGGTTATAAGCTTTCTGATCCGGAAATTGGTATTACCAAACAGGAAGATGTGCAATATCGAGGAGCAGCCATTCAATGTCGAATCACCACAGAAGATCCATCTGCCAATTTTGTTCCTGATTATGGACGTTTAACGACGTATCGATCTCCTGCGGGTCATGGCGTGCGTTTGGATGCAGGTAGTGCTCACACAGGGGCCATTATTACACCTTTCTATGATTCTCTTCTCGTCAAAGTGACCACGTATGGTCGGCATTTGAGAGAAGCAGCTGAGCGAATGGATAGGGCTCTGGCAGAATTTAGAATTCGAGGGGTCAAAACCAATATTAATTTTCTTCGTGCTGTGATGAAGGAAAATGAATTTCTTGAAGGTGATTTTAGAACAAACTATTTAGAAAATCATCCTGAACTTAGAATTATTTCGGAAGACAGAGATCGAGCGTCAAAACTTCTTTTTTATATTGCAAATATTATTGCTAATGGGAATCCTGCAGTTAAAAATTTTCAAAGACCTAAACAAACTGTATTTGCTCGTATCCCAGAATATGATCACATGGCAGCTGCACCTCGCGGAGCAAAACAAATTTTAGAAGAAAAAGGTCCTGAAGGGCTTGTAAAGTGGATTTTAAATCAGAAGAAGCTATTGATTACAGATACTACTTTTCGAGATGCTCATCAATCTCTTCTGGCGACGCGTGTACGAACTTTTGACATGTTGGCTGTGGCTAAAGGAATGTGTAGACGTGAGCCCAATGTTTTCTCATATGAAATGTGGGGAGGCGCTACATTCGACACCGCTTTAAGATTTTTGAAAGAAGATCCGTGGGGAAGATTGGCCACCATTCGACAGGCCATGCCCAATGCACTCTTGCAAATGTTGCTGCGTGGATCCAATGCGGTGGGGTATACCAGTTATTCTCCATCCGTTGTCAAAAGCTTTGTTCAATTAGCTGCTGAAACAGGTGTTGATATTTTTAGAATATTTGATGCTTTTAATCAATTAAAGTCCATTCAAGTAGCGATAGAGGCTGTGCGTGAGGTAGGTCGTATTGCAGAACCTGCCCTTTGCTATACCGGCAATATTGAAGATCCTAAAAGAAGCAAATACTCTTTAAATTATTATGTGAAGCTTGCCAAAGAATTTGAGAAAGCTGGAGCCCATATTTTAGGGGTTAAAGATATGGCAGGTCTTTTACGTCCCTATTCAGCGAGAGCTTTAATAAAAGCTTTAAAGCAGGAAATTGGTATCCCCATTCATTTACATACCCATGATACAACTGGAGTACAAGCTGCTACGGTTTTGATGGCAGCAGAAGAAGGGGTTCATATCGTGGATGCAGCTTTGGCCTCTATGAGTGGCATTATGTCTCAAATGAATTTAAACAGTTTGGTAGCCGCTTTAGAGCATCATGACCGAGGTACAGGGTTGGATTTACCTACTTTAAATGAGTATTCTGCATATTGGGAGGAAGTTCGCAAAAACTATACTCCTTTTGAATCTTATCTTCGTAGTAGTTCTGCAGAAGTTTATTTTCACGAGATGCCGGGTGGACAATACACCAATCTTTATGAACAAGCCCAGGCAATGGGACTTGCTCCTCGGTGGAATGAAGTGATTAAGGCTTATGCTTTTGCCAATAAATTGTTCGGAGATATTATTAAAGTAACACCATCTTCAAAAGTGGTTGGAGATATGGCGCTTTTTATTGTCGCCAATAATTTGGATGAGACTAACTTTTTTGAACGAACTCAAGCAATGTCCTTTCCTGCAAGTGTTATTAATATGATGAAAGGAGAGCTGGGCTTTCCAGATGGAGGATTTCCAAAACGCATACAAGAATTAGTGCTTAAAGATCAATCCAAGTCAATGCTAGCGACTTCTTCTGTTGAGCTTCCTCAATTAAAAGAGGATTTTGAGAAAAAATTGGCAGTGATTATCAAAAAACCTGTCATTAGAATCAGTGATCAGGATCTGATGTCTTATGCGATGCATCCTCAGGCTACTTTGGATTATATCAGCCATAAAAAAATGTACGGAGACACTTCCATTTTGCCCACTTCAACCTTTTTCTTTGGAATGCAGTCTGGCGAAGAAATTATGGTAGATATTGAAGAGGGGAAAACGCTTTATATTAAATTGATTGCCATTTCGGATACCGATGCTGAAGGGATGAAAACCGTATTTTTTGAATTAAATGGAGATCCACGTGATGTCAAAGTGCGTGATCAGAAAAAAGAAGTAGAAACCTTTAAACGTGCAAAAACTGATACAGATAATTTACATCAGGTGGGTTCTCCTATGCCTGGGCGAGTGACCAATGTATTTGTAAAATCAGGGGATTCTATTCAAAAAGGTGATAAGTTGTTTATGCTTGAAGCTATGAAAATGGAAACATCCATTGCTGCTTCTAGATCGGGAATTGTCTCTGCTGTCTATGTTAAATCAGGGGATATCGTTGAAGCAGGTGATTTAGTGATGGTGTATCAATAATAAATTTTATTTCTATTTATTCTTTAAAACTTCTAATTCTAATATTCTATCTGCCCTAAAAGTTCTTTTCCCCTGATTTTGAGCATCAAGGGCAATCAGTCCCGTATATTTTTTACCTAAATATTCTAATTCTCCGAGGAAAGAAGGCTCTATCACTCTTTTCGATTTTTCGTCATTGGCTTTGAGATACACAATCTGAAGTTTTTGCTTTGTTTTAATTGCTTCTTTGATGATGTCCATTTTTTGTTCTAAAGAGATGTTTTTCTCTGAAAGCTTATATTGATATTGAGTCACAAATCGAACCACTTTCCAGTCCATAAAGATATGATGCTTTTGAATGGGTTTCTTGAGAACAATACCATTCAAAGTGGTACATCGACTGAGCGCAACATACATTTGTCCGTGACTAAATGTGCCTTTGCCGATATCAATGATTACATGATCAAATGTTTTTCCCTGACTCTTATGAATGGTGACCGCCCAGGCGAGCATCAGGGGGTACTGTGTAAAGGATCCAATAGTTTCCGAGACGAGTTTGTCTGCTTTCGCATCATAGGAGAATCGGGATAATTTCCATGTATGGGGAATAATATTTTCTATTTCTCCATCTGCTAATTTGACTTGGATCATGTCCTGACCATCTTCTGTGAAAATCTTAACAATTTCTCCAAGGCTTCCATTGACCCATCGTCCATCGGCGTCATTATTGAGCATCATGATTTGAGCGCGTTCTTTGAGTGATAAAGCCATGGTAGTAGGGAGATAGTTGCTTTCAAAATCCCCACTTTTTTCTCCTAAATATGAATGAAGCTTTCCTGGAATTTTCCCCAGTTGAGCATGATTAATTTCTTGAGCTTGCTGATTGGTTGTTGTGAGATAAATAAAAAAATCTTTTTGAGAGGGTTCAAAATCAGGATTAAATCTTTCATTAATAGCTTTAAGATCGTTCTCTTTTGCAGAATTATTACGGATGGTATTGAGCAAATGAATAAAGTTTTCATCTGTTTGACGATAAATTTTCTCTAGTTCTAAAAATTCCATAGAGAAGTTTTCAAAAGCATGAGCGTCAAAAAAATAGGGACTTGGGTAATAAGAACTGAAAATTTCTCTTTCTTTGCTCGTGACTACTGGTGGAAGCTGATACAAATCTCCAATAAAAATCATTTGTACGCCTCCGAAAGGAAGATCAGCATACTCGCCATTGAGACGCATAAATCTGTCTATACAGTCAAGAAGGTCAGAGCGCACCATGGATATTTCATCGATTACAATGGTTTTTAGTTTCATAAAAATCTTTTTGGTGTGACTTTGCGCAGATAGTTTCTTGATCTTATCAGGTGTGATATCTGTTTTAAATCTGAAGAAGGAGTGAATGGTTTGTCCTTGAACATTTAATGCGGACACTCCCGTAGGAGCAAGGACGACGATTTTCTTTTTTGTAGTATCACGAAAAAGTTTAAGAAGAGTAGATTTTCCAGTTCCAGCTCGACCGGTGATAAACACATTCTTGCTGGTGTTCTCCATGAACTCCAGAGCTTTTTTAAACTGATCATTAATTTCGATGTGTTGTAGAGACATTTGATTGCTCGATGCCACAAATTAAGTTGCTATAGGGAAGGCTATCAAAAAAAAGGAGGCGGGTGCAATTTAATCATATTTAAAAAAATAATAGAGAAATTTCATATATTCATTAAATACGGTAATGAGTCCATCCTCGCAAAGCCACCAATCATTTGCATCAAAAAATTGATGGGGTGCTTCAATGGCAGAGATATGCACATTCATTCCTTTAAAAACTTTTTTAAAAATCCATTTAGCCCTTTTTGAATGAAACCCGGAAGTTACAATAATGATGGATTTAAAAGATTCCTTTTTCTCTATATAACGGCGTAAAGCTTTGGCTTCATCGTAAGTTCCTTCCACAGGTTCTTCAATAGCAATAATAGCACTGTCAGGAATATGCCTGTATTTAGTTAATACGAGGGCATTGAGTTTTGCGCTTGTAATTCTATAGCCTAAAAGAGGGAATAGGTGATTATCGTAGTCACTACCAAATGTCACAATTTTTGGAGCGAATCCTTGCTGGTAAAGGTTAGCTGCTTTTTTGTTGCGCATAGGAATACCCCCTGAAAGGATTACAATGACATCTGAAGGTTCAGGAGCATCACTAGAAACAAGTACGCGTGCTACTAATGGTAACCATGCCCAGCGAGTGCTAAAAGGGATAGCAATCATTAAACTTAAAATAATAATAACAATAAAAAATCGATAGGGATGTTTCATGAGCTCATAGAAGGCGCTTTTTCCGGGACGCGATAGAGGTAAAGGGTCTTCGTTTTTACAGGCCCTTCTTTAAATATTTTTTTTTGAATAAGAGGTAAATCATTAATGAAAAAAGTACAAGTTACAACCCTTGCTCCAGGGCGAAGACGATTTTGAAGAAGGGATTTCAATTTAGGATAAATGGGAGTGGGTAAATACAATGTTACAACAGTGGCTGACCCAACATTTGCTTGTTTAACGTCTTCTAATAGAAATTGTACACGAGAGCCTACGCCTGCTTGATGAGCATTCTCTTTCGCTTCAGAAATGCGTTGAGGGTCTATATCAATTCCTACACCTCGCGCTCCATGCATCTTAGCAGCTGCAATGACAATACGCCCATCCCCACAGCCTAAATCATAGACAATATCTTGAGGCCCTACCTCAGCTAATTCAAGCATTTTCTTAATCACTGCAGGAGATGAGGGTGCGTAAGTCGCCAAATCTGTTTTTGGGAGTCCACGAATCAGTTTGAATATATATTTTGCGATTAATCGAACTGGCCGTATGAAATAATAGAGTGCGCAGAGCGATTTAGGCAAAGGTAAAAGAACCCAATCTTGAGGAGTAGGTATCGTACACCTAAGACAAAACTTGATTTTATCAGTCCATCTCTCAAAAGTTTGAAGATAGAGGAAGTTGTTAGCCAAAAATTTAGATAGACGGTGTTGTTTTTTGAAAAGTCTTTCTTTGACTTTTTTTGTCAAAACTCCCACTTTTAATAAATCATTTTCAATTTCTTGAATTATATTTTGAGGAAGATTCACTTCAAATAAGTCAGTGGCTAAGCGAAGTCCAAGAAATAGCATACGTTGTCCATTTAATTCATAAGCTCTTTTAATTACCCATTTCCAGTTTATATTGTCATAGGTTCGCAGTGTTTCAGCAACCTCACAGATCCAATTCAATTTTTTCCATGCATGTTTAGCTCCATGAAAGCAGAGAATTAAAAGTAAATTTTCCGGTGAAAAAGTTTTCACAAATTTATTGGCTAAAGATACAGTTTCCAGATTTTCCCATAAAGTTTCATCCGTGTCTGGGCGTGAAAAAGAGAAAAAGCTCAGATCTGTTCTCCAATGAAGATCAATATGAATCTTATTTCGGGTAAAGGTTTGTTTGCGGTCGATTTGAAGTAAGTCTTCTTGTTGTTCTTGAGTTAGTTTAAAGAGGGAGGAATAACCATAATTCTCTAAAATTTTTTTTGCTTTTAATGCATTTCTTTGATGTATAAAAATGTCTAGATCAACAAATTTATGAAGAGTGAAATCCTTATAGAGAGCTGCTGCTAAAACAGGTCCCTTGTAAAAAATAGCAGGAATATCTTCCTTTTTGAGTGAATCTAAAATTTTGAATAATTCCAGGGTTATTGAGAGGGAACGTCTTGAATTAATCTGAAAATATTCTTGAAGTTCTGCAAGAACAAATTGAGGAACAAGATCAGAAAAATGAGACTTTATGTTTTTGTACAAAAGAGACGCCACTTGGTGATGCGCGGCAATTTGAAGGAAATAATTCCAGTTGATCTTTTGCTGGAGTAAAATTTTAATCTGCTCTATCTTTTTTGAGGGCATTTCTGTTCGTGTACAAGCAATGAGAAGTTTTTCTTCAGGACGAAAATTACAATGGGTGAGCATAGTTTGTTTATGGTTTTAAATGTTGATAAAGTGATTTGCGTAGTGTTTTGAACACTGTATACGATTTTTATTCGTTACGAATAGGAATGAGTGTAACTTACGTTTAAATATTAAGTCAAGAACTTGAGGTTTTAAAAGGACTTGTCATTTTTTTTAGAATGAAACGAACTGATCGTACGATATACTTTGGTGTAATAGACTTTAGGAGCAATCGTATTTTGTCTTTATGTCCCTCCATAGTTGAAAAACGAAAAGTAATATCAAAAATTCTAGAAAGGGCATGTTTTTTCTTAAAGAGTCGCTCACATGTTTTATAGACTAACTTTTTAACGTTAGGATCTTTTTGTATAAATTTGATTGCTTCGTTTGGGATAGGGATTTTGAAGAGGTTTTCTGACAGGCAAAGAGCTAATAAAACCATTCTTTTTTGAGTTTTGTTTTCAGCTCTTTTCAATATCCATGACCAATTCATTTCAGGGTATTTCTCAATCATTTCTGTAATATCAGATATCCAATTAAGACGGTTCCAAGCATGTTGAGCTCCGTGTGCGCAGAGGACTAAAAATAAATGCTCTGGAGAAAAGGTGTGTAAAAAATGATTTCCTAAAACTATTGATTGAGCTCTTTCTTCTAAAGGTTCGTTTATTGTATGTGTTTCCCAGTGAAGATCTATATAGACCCCATTTTTTAAAAAAGTTGGATCACAATGATATCGAAAAATATAATCCCATTGGTCGTCTGTGAATCCCATGCTTATGTGGTAGCCTTGAGCCTGTAAAAGATTTTTAGCTTTAGGGGCATCGTTCTTGTGGATAATAATATCTAAGTCATTAAATTGTCGCAGATGGACCTGTCCATAAAGCATTAGAGCTAGAATAGGGCCTTTATAAGAAATAACAAAAATATTTTGCTTTGCAAATAAATCCAAAATTTTTATTAATTCCGCGGTCATTTGCAGTGTACGTCGTGAAGAGTTCTCAAAGTATTCACGAAGTTTGGCCAAAACGAGATCTGGAACATTCTCGCGAAAGAAAGAGTTTAAATGTGTGTAAACAAGGGGTGTGAGTTTATGATAAAAGACAATTTTAACAAAGTAGTCCCAATCTATATTTCCCTTTAGTAGATCTTTGATGTGTTCTGTTTTATCGGGACTGAGGGGAGATCGCGCACAGGCAAACAGAAGTTTTTGTTCAGGACTAAAGAAATTGTGTTGTATCATAAAAAAATGCAAACACCTTGTATTGAAATAAAAGCCTCTCTATTTGGAGGAATCATTTTTCCCTCTGGCTCTTTACATGGTTCAAATGAGACAGTGAAAAAGGCATTACAGTTTGATGACAAGCCTCAACCAGTATTAACTTATGAAAGTGCCACATGTCTGGTGTCGCAGTGGATATACACCAATCCAATGTTTCACAATGTAAAAGATTCTTCAACTTTTTTCTTTAAACAAGATCGCTATGTTATTGTGACATGGTCTCGACTAGACAATCGTTTTGAGATTGCATTAAAGCTTCATATTCATCCTCGGGAACTTTCGGATTTAACGGATGGGGATCTTATCCTTAAAACCTATCTCCGTTTTGGCTCTGAGTGTGCAAAACACTTGGTCGGTGATTTTGCTTTCGTTATCTACGACACAGTAGAGTGTACAACTTATTGTGCGAGAGATCCTATAGGAATACGTCCATTTTTTTATGCTCAAGCAGGAGATATTTTAATTTTTGCTACACATATGTCGTTCTTTCATAAGATACCATTTTTTAAATCTGAAATAGATGAACTGTGGCTTTCCAGATTTATCTTAAATACTTATTTTAATTCTAGAGAGACAACGTGCTGTACCAATATTAAGAAATTGTTGCCAGGGCATGTTTTAACATATCGTCATCAACAAATTCAAATAACGAGGTATCATGATTTTGATCCCGATAAGACTCTTTCCTTAAAAGATAAGCGCGATTATATAGAAATTTACCAAGATACTTTAAAGCAAGCAGTGAGTTGCCGGCTTTCTCAAAATAAAATAATAGGGGCAGAACTTAGTGGAGGATTAGACTCTACATCTGTTATTGGCGTTGCTTTAGAATGTGATCCTGATCTGTATCAGACATTGCATACCTTTGGCCACGATAAACTGGATTTCGATGGTATTTATATGGATGAAGCACTTTCTTATTGGAAGCTTCAAGGCCCCCATCACCGTTTTCAGAATGACGAAATGATGGAACATTATCGTAATATTCCTGAAACCATTGCGTTACTTGGACAGCCAGAGCAAGGAGGTATGGCCTCTTATCATATTCCATTTTATAGATTGGCTGAGAAAAAAGGCATTCAGGTATTGCTTTCGGGTTTTGGAGGAGATGAGGTCGTAACTCATCAGACAGGATTTGTAATTTTAGAGTTATTATCCAAAGGCCAATTCAAGAAAGCTTGGCAGGCTTTACCGGGACCATTTATAGAAAAAATACTTAGATTTTTTAAATATTGCGCTAGTTTAAGTTGTTATGAATTCATCCATCAACGCTATTATCAGTCTTTATTAAAAGAGGTTAAAGATAGGCTTGCTTATATGCCTTTGGCAACACCGTGGAAAGAAAAATTCCTTTTAATAAAACCGCACTTTAATGAGGCCAAAATAAGAAGCGGCATATGTGTAAATCAAGAATGCTTACAAAAACTCTTTCAGCCTGCATTGACAGCTCGGTTAGAAGCTTCTTCGGTTTTAGCTGCAGCTTACAAAATAGAATATGTCTGGCCTCTTCTAGATGTGAGACTCATTGAATTATTTTTATCGATTCCTTCAGAGTACAAGTGGTTTCAAGGAATAGCGCGTTATTTGCACCGAGAAGCTATGATAGGTAAAATTCCTGAAAGAATTCGACAGTCCCTGACAAAGTATATGGGGAAAATGAAATATTCGTCTTCTATATACTCTATAGCCGAGGTCAATGATTTTTTTTGCAGAACGTTTCCCCCTTCTTTTAATAAAATGATAGATGTTAAACGACTGAATAAATTAGATTGTCTTAATCGGACTCAGATTAAAACTAAAGAGAGTAAACCTTTTGTATATGAGAGCATTCTTCATCGTTGTATGCAATTAGATCAGTGGTTGAATGATTGCGTTTAGATTTGGTGTAAATAATCAATTGCTAAAAGTATAATGAAAGAGCGATATGTCTTTTTGATATAGATCTGCAATTCTGTTTCGTAGCTCATCGTCATAATAATTGAAATAGGGGAGGTGTTCTGACTTGTTGATAATATTGAGTGTTTCGGTAGGGATGCCTATTTTTTTACAGGCAAGGTCGTAAGATTCTTGGAGATTTTCCTGGCGACAAATATAATCAATCATAAGTGCATCCGAAGTATCAGTGATAAATTGGTATTGTGGAGCAAATAAGATTCTCTTTTGATGGACTGAATCTTTTGCAATTTTTTTTAGAGTGAGTAAAGTATTCTTTTTTAAAATGTCGGTGTTTCTATACATAAAAAAGACATAAGAGATGAATCTGTCCCATGGATTACGTACACAAGCAAATTTAAAGTAAGAATTCCAAATATTTTCTCCCACGGCTTTTTTTATTTCATTTGCTGAAATATGACCATGGTTAATGCTGGCAATTTCTTTATAAGGTGCTTTTTTTTTAACGAAGAGTCCTACCTGTTCTATATCATCTTTTGCTAGGTGCTTTCTTAAAGCAAAACGAATGGCATGAGTACCTGTTTTAGGAATAGCAATAAAAATAAATTTGTACTTGTGTGAGATGATCATTGATTGGAAGGTATCTCTAAATATTCAAAGATAAGATGGATTCTGTCACAATTTCCATCATTCTTCACAGCATGCAGTGTTGCGTTATTAACTTCATAGGCATATCCCTCTTTTAGATTATATTTTTTAGAGGATTGAAAGAACCAGGCATCAGGGTTAGTTTGAATAGGGATATGTATTTTATGAGGCCTGTTCTGTAAAATATTTCCATCAATATGTGGTGGGATTTTTGCGCCGGGAGGTAATTTCGCGAGCATAACCCTAGGATAAAAACCATTTGTATAACCATAATGTTGAGTCACCTCATTCATTACGGGTAATAGTTTGTCTTTCCATTTATCCCATACAGGTAGATCAAAATAGGTGATAGGCACCTGTTTTTTATTAGAAAATTTAAAAATGATATGCTGAGTTTGTTTTAAAACCCCATCTTTATTGTAATTCGCTTTTTCTGAATCCGTGTCGTTCCAATCGTTTTTCGGGATGGTTAGGATATGATCTTTAATAGAGGAAATATTGATTTTACAGATTTCGAGTATTTCTTTTGTTTTTTTTGTGTTTATTTCTAGTTTCATAAAGTTTATTGATTTTTTTATTGTATTTAAATAAAGTATGATAATATTATATGAAATATGGTATTGTTTATTTTTAATTTAAGAAAGGCCTAAAATAATGAGCTTAAATGAATCTCATAAAAATGATCCCGGGCTTATAGTAAAGAAAGAACTTTGGCAATCTCCAAAGCTTCTTTATCTTAATTTGGATGGAACTGAGTCAGGTCCTACTTATCACATGGGCTACGAAGATGCAATGTATGTCTCTCACTAATCATGTTTTTTAAAATGATATTTAATTTTTTTGAAGCACGGCCATCCTGTTTTTTTTCTATTGTGTACTCACAAAAATAATTCTTTTTCTTCTTCTTTTATAAAGCAGCGAATCTCATTTTAAGATTAGATTAAATTACAAGAAAAACTGAAATTTCTTAGATAAATTCAATTTCCTTTAGCAAGGTGGCAAGATGTTCTTGCGAGAAGTGTTGAATGCCTCTAGGAATATTTGCTTCATAGATAGGGACTCGTTTTACGATGGATATAATCATTTTAAGCTGATGCCTTACAAGCTCTCTGGCTTGCCAGGGAATTCTGGGATAATGGTTAAGATGAATAACAGCCTCACTGGCTTTTAGCCGTCTTACAGTCAAATTTTTAAATTTGATAGATAACCGAGGAATGACAATAGTTTTGAGAGTAGGGTATTCGTTTAAACTGCTAGAAACACGTACGATAAATCGTTTATCTGCAGATATTCCGATGAGAGTTTCCGGAAAAAGTTTTGCAACGTTTTCAGCATTGGGGCGTAATCGAATTTCTGATGTTCCTGGAAAGCAACTTACCGTGTTTTTGTAAAATTTAAGACGAAGTGTATCATCCGTAATTAGCCTAGCTCCATTTGAACATAGAAGGGCGGCTAAAGTAGATTTTCCCATTCCTGAATTTCCTACAAAAGCAAGAGCTGTATTTTTAATTTCTACTGCACTTGCATGCAATACAGTATGTCCTTGTAGGGTAAGAATGAAAGTAATAACATTTCCTGAGATGAGCAGGGGAATAATGTCAGGGTCCGCATGGGGGGTAAGGTGAACGTGTATATGCCGACATTCGAAATCCATTCTGAATTCACAAAAATCATGATAACGCAAAATATAACCCGTAGCGGTTTGTGTATATATATAACCTTTTCCATTTTTATAAGAAAATTTTGCAAGAATCTGGCCTTCCTGTAGTGTGCTTGAAAAGTTACAGTTCTCACCCCAATAGATATTTAGATCTTCAAGCGAATTATCATTATAAATAGGTGTTCCAAGAGGAATTTCAGATCGAATGGATAAACCATAGAGCTTATAGGTGGGATAAGATTTTAGTTTTTTATTGGCTTTTAAAGGATCTGCTTGGATTTGAGGCATTAATTTCCTCTCTTGAAGATTAAGTGGTGTGTAGAATTTATCTGTCTTTTTTAAAGAAGTCAATACACAATGGGTTTGTCAAATAAGATTAAAGTTATTATACAAAAGAACGCTTAAGATGAAGCGAGGCGGCATTTAGTTTATGCTTCTTACCGAGAGATTGCATATATACAGAAAACTTATTTCTTGTTGAATACAAGTAGATTCATATTTAAAATTGTGGCTTAGTAAAATAGGGGGTTGTGGGTGAAATACATGAACTATAAAGCTTTTGGATTAATCCTATCGTCTTCTTTGTCTTTACCTTTTATTGAAGTATCTTCAGAAACTGTACCCGACTGTCTTATTTCAATAGGGGAAGTTCCTTCTCCTATTGACATCCCGTCATTAAAGTCTCTCGGTTTGTGTGTATATGTCAATTCAGAAAATGTAGTTGTTGATGTAGAAGGTGTTGCTCGTTTTCATTGCCAATTGAATAAGATTATTGTACAGACTTTGGGTGCGTGTGAGGCAGGCGTGATTGCTTTTCTAGTATATTCAGCCTTACCCTATTGGCTATTGTTGAGAGGACAGATGGTGCTTAGAGGTTGTGCGATTACTTGGGACGGAGTTCACAGCCAATTATGGTTATCTCATTCAGGGGTAGGGAGCTCGACTTTTGCAGCTTATGCGGTACAACGAGGAGCAAAACTTTTAAGTGATCATCTTTGTGTGATAGGTTTTAACGAGAAAAAAATTAGTACAGTACAAAGTGGGATTTCCCAAATAAAATTATGGCAAGATGCCTTAAATCAGTTGCAGATTAAGAGTGCATCTTTAGCTCCTATTCGGTCTGGACTGATGCAGTTTTTATGGGATGTAACAGAAAATTTTTATCATCAATCCTTGCCCATTTCTCAAGTTATAAGCTTGAGTGTTTCCAATGATGTGAAGGATAATGGATTGAAAAAGTTTTTAGGTTTAGAGAAAATAAAATATTTGAGCGCTTACAATTATTGTCATACATTTGGAGATGTTTTGTTGAAGAAGACTTTTCAGGCCCCTCTCTTGGTAGCCTTAGCTAATCAAGTAGCAGTTTATTCGTTTACTCGCTTGAGTGGACAGAAAATAGGTGATGGAGTGAATAACACGATGGATGAGATTTTTCCTTTCTTTAAGGAGTCTGTCCTTGCTTAAAGAACACCCTTTTGTTCTATACCTTCAATCACTGATTCGTTTTTCTCCTGCACGGTTTATTCTTGGATGTCTGTTGAATATTACCAATACTTTTTTATCAGGGTTAGGCATGCTGATGCTTATTCCTCTATTACATTATTCAGGATGGCTATCTCAGACAACTTTTCATGAAAATCAGTTTATGCAGGTCTTGACTTGGTTGCCGCATTTTCAGGGACAATGGCCTCTTTTTATAACTTTATTGTTGTTTGTGGTCTTAATGGGAATAACTGCTTTGGTGCAATATAATACGAGTTTTATGCAGAATAGATTGATGCAAGAATATTTATTTGTTCTACGTGAGAAATTTAATAGAAGCATTGCACATAGTCGATGGGATTTTTTGTTAAAGCAGAAACTTAAGCATGTCGAACATATGCTAACGGTGGGGTTACAACAAGTTAGTACATTGACTTATTTCTCCTTAAATTTAATCAGTGATGCCATTGTTGTATCCATCTATTTTTTATTTTCATGGTGGGTTGACTTTCGATTGACTCTTGTTGCAACGGGATGTGCTTTCAGTCTATTGTTTCTTCTTAGGAAGCACAAAGCGATATTAACAGGACAACAAACTTTTTTTCTGAATCGTAAAATGCAAGAATCTTTCGGTCTTTTTTTAGATGGGGTAAAACTAGCCAAAAGTTATAATCAGGTTTCAAATTATCTTAAAAATTATACAGTGTCGGACTTGGAGTTTAAGCAGTCTCAATTAGATTTTTTCCGTAATCAACAGACGATTCAGCTGCTCTTTAAGTTAATCAGTGCAGGACTTTTTGCTTTTATTTTTTATGTTGCAGTTCAGGTTTTTCATATCTCAATGATTTCTATGCTTGCCTTGCTAATGATTTACGCTAGATTGTTGCCTCGTATTTCGGGTCTACAGCAGAATTATCTTCGTACTATGAATGTGGCCCCAGTTTTTCATGAATTATCTTCAATGAAAAGGGGATTTGATGAAGCGCAGGAGAAACAAGAGTCTATAGACCAGCTTTTGACATTTGAACAATCAATCACTTTTAATCATATCAGTTTTTATTATGATGATTTTGCTGCTTTAAAATCGGTGAATTGTCAGTTTTTTAAAAATACAACGACAGCCATTGTAGGCAGATCAGGTGCAGGTAAATCAACTTTAGCAGATTTGCTGTTGGGTTTATTGATTCCTAGCAATGGAGTTATTATGTTGGATGGGAAGACTCTTGCAGAGTCTCAATTAAAAGAATGGCGTAAATACATTAGTTACGTTCCTCAAGAAACCTATTTTTTTAATGATACTTTGCGGGCAAATTTGCTTTGGGCTGTTCCGGATGCCAGTAATCAAGAGTTATGGAAGTCCTTAGAGCAGGCTGCTGCGGCTGAGTTTGTAGCGAAATTACCTCAGGGTTTGGATACTTTTATTGGAGATCGAGGCATTCATTTGTCGGGTGGAGAAAGGCAGCGTATTGCTATTGCTCGGGCGTTACTGAGAGAGCCTAAAGTTTTGCTGCTAGACGAAGCAACCAGTTCTCTGGATACTTATAATGAAGAATTGATTTTTAAAACTTTACAATCTTTGAAGGGGACGATGACAATAATTATTATTGCTCATCGTTTAAGTACGATTCGAATTGCGGATCATGTTTTAGTTTTAGATCAAGGGCATCTAATTGAACATGGGACTTCGAGTAAACTTTTTGAAAATCAACAATCATATTTTAATCTTTTATTTGCAAGTCAGATTATTAATTCTTAATAAGGATCGATCATGAAACAAGATCTTCCTCTTATTTGGTTGGCCTCCTATCCTAAGTCTGGGAATACATGGTTTCGCGTTTTTTTAGCTAATTTGCTTCAAGAGGAAAAAGATAAAGTAATACCTGTTTCTATTAATCAATTAATGGTGGGGCAGATTGCAAGCAGTCGAGCGGCTTTTGATCAAGTTTATGGAATTGATTCAAGCCTTTTAACCTTAGAAGAAATTGATGCGAAACGTCCAAAGCTGTATAAAAAATGGGTAAATTTAGATAATGATAAAACTCGCTTTCATAAAGTTCATGATGCGTATACTTTCTTGCCAAATGGCGACCCCCTCTTAGGAAATCCAAGTCAACAAAAAGCTTTGTATTTTATTCGCAATCCTTTAGATGTAGCAGTATCATTTGCTTATCATAGTGGTTATACGGATATGAATAAAATGATTGAGAAGATGAATGAGGTCTCCTATGCTTTTTGTCACCGTAAAATCTGTTTTTATTCTCAACTACGTCAACAATTATTAAGTTGGCATGAGCATGTTTTGAGTTGGATTGATCAGTGTAAAATGCCTGTTCATGTGATGAGATATGAAGATATGGTGAATGATCCTATCTCAATTTTTTATAAAGCTATACAATTTATAGGTTTATCTCAGAGTGTTTTGGATGTCGAAAAAGCATTAGAATTAAGCTCTTTTTCTAATTTACAGAGTCAAGAAGCTCAAGAAGGTTTTAAGGAAAAGTCTCCGAAAACAAAAGCATTTTTTCGTAAAGGTAAGATTGGTTCATACCGTGAGTCATTAACACAAGAGCAGATTGAATCTTTAATTCAGGCTCATGCCAAGGTTATGCACCGTTTTGGCTATCTTGACAACACTGGAGCACCTGTGTTTTAATCTCAATCATTAGCAGGGGGGCTTAGTTATGTCTGATTATTTATTTCAGTCCGATGACATTCTGGTTAGAGAAAAAAATTTGTTTTCTGCAAATATAGATGATGATGTTGTAATGCTCGACGAATCTTCTGGGAATTATTTTGGTCTAAATCCTGTTGCTGGTAAAATTTGGCAGCTTCTAGAAAAGCCAATTCGTTTAAGAGATCTTATTAATAGCTTAACCACCCACTATGAAGTTGACAGGCTGCAATGCGAACAAGAAACGGCCAGTTTTCTAAATTCATTGAATGAACGTAAACTATTACACATCACTCATGCTGAAAAAGCTTAAGAGTTATTGGCGTTTACCTTTGGAATTACGCAGGGCATCCAGAGAAGCTTTCTTATATTTAACTTTCTCAAAAATTTTAATCAAGAGTATTCCCATCCGTTTTTCTTTGAAGTATTTGGGTGTTAAGAATATAGATCTTTCCAGAAGTGATGTGAGCTGCGATCCGAGTGTTCTTTTCCTGATCAGACAGAGCATTTATTTGGTGAGTAAAAATTTACCTTGGAGGAGTAAATGCTTAGATCAGGCTATGACTGCACAATGGATGCTTTCCAGAAGAAATTTACCTACGACACTATACTTGGGAATGAGAAAATCCGATAACGCTAAAAAATCTTATGATGCGCATGCTTGGGTATGTTGCGGTAATATGCCTGTTATAGGAGTGCAGCCTCAGGTGGGATATGTTGTAGTAGGGAGATATTCTTTCCTGTAATTCAGAGAAAGTTTTTAAAAAATAAAAGATGAAAATGTTTAATATGTCTTCATGAAAAAACACCGCAAGCAGCTTCAGGGACTACCGCGCATCCTCCTTCAGTTTGAACAGATAAATCAATTTGAATAAGAGTTGGTGTTTGCCAGAGTTCTTTTTTTTGTTTAGTTTTGGAAACGGTTTTATGAGTGGATTGTTGAGTTCGCATTTAACATTCCTCATGAGATGCAATTATTAAAAATACACAGACTATTTAAAAAAGAGCTCTTTTTTGAGGGTTCATACCCTTAAAGGTATGACAAATTTTGTCTTTTACCAGTTCAATCATATAGCGTTACATCTCATAAATCAATCAGTTATGTAAGATTTTTGCTATTTTTCATCATAGATAAAAGTAGTTTGATTTGTATGGAGCGATTGATAAAAGTTCTATAAACGAAAGACTTTTCACCTTTTAGACAAGTGTCATTTTTGTGTTCATTATGTAATTTTTGCAATTTTTTTATATTTACAATTTTTTGAGTAAGAGGGTGTTGGGGTTCAGAAAAAAGTCGATTTGCTTGTGTGCTGCTGCTAATGGACGGGAAAGGTTTAATATTTCCCATTTCTTTTGTAGGTTGTGCTCGGATAGATTCTGGAATTTTCTCTTTCATTGCTTCCCTGTGTAGATAGCGAGTTATTCCTTGATGCCATTTATATTCTGCTGGAACAGACAGAAATAATTCGATTAGACGGATATCTAAAAGGGGCCAAGCGTATTCGATGTTGTAAGCGGCTGCCAGAATGGAACATTCTTCTAATCGGGCAATTGCAATAGGTCCAAAAGTTTTTTCTAAACATTGTTCATTTACATGCGTATAACCTTCTCGTTGAGCAAGAGCAAAATATTTTTTTCTGAGCTGTAAATTTTGTTTCCAATGTAAGAGGAGAGGAGCATGTACAAGACGTTCTTTTAATGCTTTTAAATAAATCTTGTGATTACAGCGCTTATGGGCAAGTTGGTAATAACAGAGGAGAGCTAATTGTTTTAATAAGTGTAGTGATCGCTTGATCGGTTTTCCATGGAGAGCTCGCCATGCTTTCTTAAACTGCCATTTAGATAAAAGTTCAATAATAACAATTTGAGTTCTTTGAGTAACAAACTCATCTCCACCAAACCCAGAAAGTAGTATTTGAACACCTTCTTTTTCTGCCTGTTTATAAAAAGGAATATGAAAAGAGCCCATTCCTAATTCTTCAGGGTATCCAAGAAGAGAGACGGTTTCAGGCATATTCTCATAATGTTGTCCAAAGAGAACATCGTTATAGAAACGGTGGTGAGGGCCTTGTAAATTGAAATAAGTAAGCGCTTCATCAATGCAAGGTCCGTCTAAATCCATTTTATCATGTGCAAATGTATGTAATGTTTGACGAAGTTCAGGATTACATTCAAGAGCTGTGCCAATGATAGAAGTGGAGTCTAATCCACCACTGAATTCGGCTCCAATTGGTTTATTTTCAGGAATACGGCACCGAACAGCTTCTTTAAGTGCTTTCTGATAAACTTGAATATACTCATGCGTGTCTTTTAGATGAAGTATTTTATAAGGGTCAAATGCATGATAACGCGTAATTTGAATTTTATGATTACGATAGATGAGAAAGTGTCCAGGTGCTAATTTTTGTATGTTGTTATAAAAAGTTTCTGTAAGGCTTAATGGAATATGAAGTAAATATTGTACGAGTCGAGATTCGTCTATCTGAGCTTTAAAAAAAGGTAATTTATGAAAAAAGGAAATATTTGAAGCAAAAATAAGACTCTTTTCTTGCTGGGCATAAAAAAGAGGTTTTACACCGATAGGATCTCGCGCACAGTATAAAGTTTTATCTAGTGTGTCGTAGATAACGAAAGCAAAATCACCGACCAAGTGTTTTGCACACTCAGAGCCAAAGCGTAAATAACTTTCAAGAATGATATCCACATCGCTTAGTGATGAGAGTTTATAGGGGGCGATACCAAGTTTTAGAGCTATCTCAGGCCGGTTGTCTAAGCGAGACCAAGCAAGAACAACATAACGGTTTTTTCTTAAGAAAAAAGTTGTTGGATTTTTTGTGTCTTGAGCAGATTGATTGCCTTGAGTCCATTGGGCTATGGCATATAGGTTATCTTGATGAGATAGGGTTCTTTGTGGTTGATTAGGGAATTGTAGGGCATGCTCAACGGCATTTGGATCTATATCTAATTGGGATTCAGAAACAATTCCAGCAAAGAGAGATGTTTTCATTTTATTTAGTCAAAGTATTGCGTATAAGAAAGTTCTAACTTTATCTATCAGATGAGGTAAGAGCAATACGATCAGTCTTCTTTATGATGACTTGCCCAGAAAGTTTCATGAGCTGCTTTACGTAAGCATGAGTTAATCCCATCTTTTTCAGAAAATGATAACGATAACTATGGCGTATTAATAACTGAATTTTTTCTATGCTTGTGATTTGAGAAAGATTGTTTGCTTGTGTATTAATCTCAATGATTTCAGCCAAAGGGAGTGAACTTTTGTAATATTGTGAATGTACTGAAAGAGCAAATTTATTATCTTGGGGACGCACCTGTCTTAAATTTTGTGTGTTGATTCCCAAAAGCTTTGCACTGTCTTCCCATAACTTTATTTGAGGATAACTGGGTACAACACGTGCGGTTCCTTTTTTATCAAAGGCTATAACACATACATCATCTGCCAAAACATGTGCTCCTTGCTGATAATACCATCCCGCCATAGTTGATTTTCCTGAGCCACGATTGCCTACATAAACTGTACATGTTTTAAGGTCTGAAGAAACGGTATTACCATGAAGAACAATATGCCCACGCTGTTGCATGAGTGCCCCCATGCATGAGCCTAACAAAAATAGACGTAAAGTATCTTGATCACAAGAGGGGTAGGATTTATATGTGATTTTTTGACCATTTTCTATTAAAAAATGAGCAATGTTTTTAATGTTAAGTAGCGCTTGGTTTTCATTTGCTTGAAAATGGATAGAAGCTGAGTCACCATTGATAGAAATAGGCACTTGTCCAGACGCAATTTTAACATCGACAGAAGTAGGATCAAAAGAGCTTGGTAAAAATTCAATGATTTCTAAGTCACTAAGGATGTTTAAACCAAATGCGCGATAAGCATTCACCCAAAAACCTTTTTCTTCTTATCTGGTTAATATTTCTTGGGGTTGTCTACAATAGTTTAATAAATCTTCGAATCTTTAAGAGAGACTAATATACAAAAACTCTATTATTTGTACTACTTAGATTTTTCAGGTAATGAGGTAGGCCAATGCACTTATAAAGTGTCTAAGAATTAATAGAAGATTCATAAGTATGTTAAGAACAGAAAATTATAGGTAGGAGATGATTGGAATAATTTCTTCTTGCTTGCAAGGATGTTAAAATAAAGCTTTAAAGACAAGTATAATTTTGTTACTTTCAGATACTATTTTTCGCTTTTATTGAAGTTATTGTGAAAAATTTGCTTAAGACAATAATCCTTGTTTTTGGGGGAAGGAGATGTCTCAAACACCTATAAACTCTATAGCACCTTTTTTGCCTTCTTCGGTTTATTTTGATGCAGATATAGATGAAAAATGGTTCTATCCCTGTTGGTACGCCCTGTATACACGTTTCCGCCATGAAAAATTATTGGATGATGAATTAAGAAAAAAGGGTGTGGAAACTTTCTTGCCTTTGCGTAAAATTGTGTGCCAGTGGTCAGATCGCAGGAAAATAATCGAAGAACCTCTCTTTAAAGGTTATCTTTTTGTTCGTATTCCCCTTATCAACCGATCTTCAGTTTTAAATATTAAAGGGGCCATTCGTTTAATTGGTTCTCAAAATTCACCCGCTGAAGTTCCAGAAAAAGAGTTAAGTGCTATAAAGGCTTTTATTGAAAATGAAATTAAGATTGATCCATTCCCATATTTAAAAACCGGTCAACTTGTGCGTGTTCGTTCGGGGCCATTTAGGGGCATTGAAGGTTTTATTGTCAGAAAAGACAAACATTGTCGATTGGTGATTTCCTTTGATTCGATTATGAATTCAATCTCTATTGAAATTGACGAAGGTTGTGTAGAAGCAATTTGAAGATGAGATACATATACGCACAGGAAAAGCTAGGTCCTTTCTTCAGAGAATGTGACTGAAAGGGCGGAGCTCTATGGAGAAGTCAATATGTTGGATCCTATAAAAAGAAGAAAGAGATGAATCGCCAGTACAATATTGTCATTATAGGAGGAGGAATTGTTGGTTGCTCTTTAGCAAGAGAACTGGGCAAGCGTTTTAAAAAAATAGTTTTGCTTGAAAAGGAACATGTTGTTGCATTTCACACAAGCGGGCGTAACAGCGGGGTTTTTCACTCAGGTTTTAATCAAAAATCAGGGACATTAAAGGCTAAGTTTTGTGTCGAGGGGAATCGTCTGGCTAGGAATTATTGCAATGAGAGAGGAATTCCTTGTCATAAAGTTGGAACTTACGTGGTTGCAACTGAAGAAGAGCAAGTGCCGCGATTAGATGATATAAAAAAACGGGCGCAAGCCAATGGAGTCTCTGACGTTGAAATAGTAAATCATAGTGAACTAAAGAAAAGAGAGCCGCAGGTGCATGGGGTTGCAGCGTTTTTCTCTCCGACAGGGGCTATTGTTGATTCTATTAGATTCACCCAATCTGTTGCTGAAGAAGCGCGTCAAACAGGTGTGGATATAGTGCTTAGTCAAGAAGTGAAACATATCGAGGAAAAAAAAGAAGCAGTGTATGTTCAAACTCAGAACAATTGTTATATCTCAGAGTTTGTTATTAATTGTGCTGGCCTTCATGCCGATCGTATTGCGCATCAAATGGGGGTAGGCCTTGAATTTAGTATTACACCTTTTCGCGGGGAATATTTTGAAACAAACGCAAGTGCTACTCGTTTGGTTCGTGGGATGATTTATGCTATTCCTCATCCGGACTTTCCATTTTTGGGTGTGCATGTAACTCCCACGGTTCACAATACTATGATTTTAGGTCCCAATGCGGTTCTTGCTATGGGCAGAGAAGCTTATGGACGATGGTCTTTTAATTTGAGCGATATGTTTTCTATGTTATGCCATGGGGGGTTTCTAAAAGCTCTTTTAAAGAATTCACCGCTTCGCCAAGTGGCGTGGCAAGAATTAAAAAATTCTTGCAGTAAAACACACTTTCTTAAGGAAGCTGGTTCGCTTGTAAACGGATTAAAGATGGAAGATTTTAAACTTTCAAAACGTGTAGGTATTCGGGCGCAGTTGATTCATAAGAATGGTGAATTTGTGGATGATTTGGTCATTGAAAAGACAGAACGTTCAATCCATCTATTGAATGTGGTTTCTCCTGGAATGACATCTGCACTCCCATTTGCAAAATGGTTGAGTGAAAGAATCGCAGACGATTTTTCGTGGAAAGATAATGAAAATGTTATGACAGAAAAACAAATAAAAGATTTGGCGTATGCTCATTGAACCTTTATCTTGTTTGGTGACAGGTGGGGCAGGTTTCATTGGTAGCCATCTTGTGGATTGTCTTCTTGATAATGGACATCAGGTAACGGTTCTAGATAATCTTTCCACTGGACGAATGTCGAATTTGGAAAAAGCGCAATCTCGAAACAAGTTTAAGTTTTATCATGTGGATATTGCTGATTTTAAAGAAATCAGGCCTTTATTTAAGAATATCGATTGGGTTTTTCATTGTGCAGCTTTAGCTGATATTGTTCCTTCTATTCAAACTCCGCAGCTTTACCATCATTCCAATGTGGATGGAACTATTTCTGTTTTGGAAGGAGCACGGCTGGCCGATGTGAAGCGTTTTATTTATGTTGCATCTTCTTCTTGCTACGGTATTCCAGAAGAATATCCTACTTCTGAAACTGCTCCTATTCAGCCCATGTATCCTTACGCTTTAACAAAATGGATGGGAGAACAGTATGTGTTAAATTGGGCAAAGATTTATAAAATGCCCTGTGTTTCTCTTAGATTTTTTAATGTGTATGGCCCGCGTTCAAGAACGACAGGAGCTTATGGGGCAGTATTTGGGGTTTTTCTGGCGCAGAAACTTGCCGGTAAACCTTTCACGGTCGTGGGTGACGGTACGCAAACGCGAGATTTTACCTTTGTGACAGATGTTGTGGATGCACTTGTAAGTGCTGCTAAATCAAACGTCAAAGGAGAAATTTTTAATGTAGGCTCAGGTAATACTTACAGTGTCAATGAACTAGTTGGTTTGATTGGAGGAGAAGTTGTCTATATTCCTAAAAGACCGGGAGAGCCAGATTGTACTTTTGCAGATATGACAAAGATAAAGAAAGCTTTAGATTGGAATCCAAAAGTTTCATTTAAAGAAGGAGTACAAACGATGCTTAAGAATATTGGACTTTGGAAAGATGCTCCTGTCTGGAATGAGTCGTCCATCGGTGAAGCCACGAAGGACTGGTTTAAATATTTAGGAAATTAATATGCATCTAAATGGAAAAGTAAAATCCCTTGAATCTTTAGCGTTAGAACTTGAGATGTTACGTTCTCAGAATAAAAAGATTGTCCACTGTCATGGCATCTTTGATTTGCTTCATGTGGGGCACCTGAGATATTTCAAGGAAGCAAAATCTATGGGCGATGTCTTGGTCGTTACACTGACACCTGATTGTTATGTCAATAAGGGGCCGAAACGGCCTGTATTTACTGAAAGTTATCGTGCGGAAATGATCGCAAGTTTAGATATGGTTGATCATGTCGCGATTAACCAATGGCCTACTGCAGTAGAAACCATTCAGCATTTGAAGCCGCATGTTTATGTAAAGGGACCAGATTATCGAGATCATAAGAATGATTTGACCGGCAAGATTAGTCAGGAAGAAGACAGTATTCGTTCTGTAAATGGGGAGATTCGTTATACCAATGATGTCATGTTTAGTTCTTCTACACTTTTAAATGAGCACTTTCCGCTTTATACAAAAGAACAGATCGATTATCTGCAAAGAATAAAACAAAATTATTCTCTTCAAGATCTTCGTGCTTATATCGATAAGTTGTCAAATCTTAAAGTTCTTTTGGTTGGCGAAATCATTATAGATGAATATGTTTTCTGTGATGCCATAGGAAAATCTGGAAAAGAACCGATGCTTGTCACTAAGAAGCTTCGAAAAGAAACTTATGCAGGTGGTATTATTGCTGTCGCAAATCATCTCTCCGATTTTTGTAGAGATATTACTGTTGTTAGCTATTTGGGAAGTGAATTGAATGGACGAGATTTTATAGAACAAAATATGAAAAATAATATAAAGCTGGACGTGATTGCGAAAACAGGTTCACCTACTATTGTAAAACGCAGATATGTAGACTCCTATACGAAGGCCAAACTTTTAGGTGTGTATGATATTAATGATGAAATGATTTCAGCGTCAGAAGAAGAAAAGCTCTTCGTAAAACTGCAGAAGCAGTTAAAGGAACATGATGTAGTGATTGTGGCAGACTATGGACATGGCCTCATTTCGGAAAGAATTGTTAATTTACTTTGTCAGGAATCAAAATATTTAGCGGTCAACACTCAAGTCAATGCTTCTAATATTGGGTATCACACCATTTCTAAATATCCTAGAGCGGACTATGTGTGTATACATTCTGGAGAGTTAAGACATGAATATCGTACACGTACAAGAGATGAAAAAGATTTGATCAGAGGTTTGCACGAAAGAATGCGCTGTGAAACAATGGTTGTTACCATGGGGATTAAAGGGTCTTTGTCCTATAAGAAAGGAGAAAATTTTTTGAATTGTCCAGCATTTGCAAGTAAGGTTGTAGACCGTATTGGTGCTGGAGATACTCTTTTGGCAATCACTGCAGCGTGTTTTGGTACACATCTTCCAACGGATGTTTCCTTGTTAGTAGGGAACCTTGCAGCTGCAGAGAAAGTAGGGATGATGGGTACAGGAACGTCTATTTCCAAAGTAGGACTTTTGAAAAGTCTTGAGGCTATGCTGAAATGAAAACTGCGAACTTAAACGAAAATCTTGTTTTTTTAAAAGAATATTTTGACCAATTTCATAGTCTTTTAGAAAGTACAGGGGTCTTGTTAGAAGATTTATCTCTTGCGAAAGAAAAAATTCTTCAAACTCACTTAAGGGGACAAAAGTCCATGATTGTTGGAAATGGAGGAAGTGCAGCTATTGCGAATCATTTTAGTGTGGATATGACGAAAAATGCAGGAGTGCGATGTGTGAATCTCAATGAATCCACTTTAATTACTTGTTTTTCTAATGATTACGGGTATGAACATTGGATTGAAAAGGCTATTGAATTCTACGGCGATAAAGGAGATTTGCTTATTGCCATATCATCAAGTGGAAAATCAAAGAATATTTTGCTCGGAGTAGAAGCGGCACGAAAGAAAGGTTTTTCTACCATTATTACTTTTTCTGGCTTTGGCGCTGAAAATCCTTTGCGGAGTATGGGGGATATCAATTTCTGGATAAATTCTAAAGCTTATAACATGGTAGAAACAATTCATCAGTTGTGGTTACTTGCTCTTGTAGATTTAATCATTGGTAAGGCAGAGTATTCTACAAATCCAAAAGCTGAGGAGAATTATGTTAAAAAACTCTAAGATTCACACTGTTTATATTACAGGAGGGGGGGGATATGTAGGATCTCTTCTTGTTCCTAAACTTTTAAATATGGGGTATTGCGTTCGAGTGATTGATCTTTTTATTTATGGGGATCATATTTTTAATTCGATTAAACAAAATCCAAATCTTCAAGTGATTAAAGGTGATATACGAGATACTGCTCTTTTGAAACAAACAATTTCTGGCTCAGATGCAGTGATTCATTTAGCTTGTATTTCTAATGATCCTAGTTTTGAATTAAATCCAGACCTTGGAAAATCAATTAACTATGATGCTTTTATTCCTCTGGTCAAAATCTCTAAAGAAAGCGGTGTCAAACGTTTTATTTATGCTTCTTCCTCCAGTGTTTATGGGATTAGAGAAGGGAATGTTACGGAAGATTTACCTTTGATGCCTCTAACAGATTATTCCAAATACAAAGCTTTGTGTGAGGAGATCTTGCTGAAAGAGTGTGACAAAGATTTTGTTGCCTTGGTTTTAAGGCCTGCCACCGTATGCGGTTATTCTCCGCGTTTAAGACTAGATTTAACAGTTAATATTTTAACGAATCATGCCGTGAATAATCGTAAAATTACTGTTTTTGGAGGGGATCAACTTCGGCCCAATATACATATTGAAGATGTTACAGATCTTTATATCAAGAGTCTAGAGTGGCCAGATGAGTCTATTAAAGGAAAGATTTTTAATGCAGGCTATGAGAATCATAAAGTGATGCAGTTAGCTCAAATTGTGAAAGATGTCGTAGGAGAAGATGTCGAAATTGTCAAAACTCCAACGGATGATCATCGCTCTTATCATGTTTCTTCTGAAAAAATTAAAAGAGAATTAGGTTTTGTTCCAAAACACAGCATTGAAGACGCAGTTAGAGATTTGTTAAAAGCGTTTGAGGATGGGAAAATTCCTGATTCTATGACAGACAAGAGGTATTTTAATATTAAAACGATGCAGGCTCTTGAACTAAAATGATAGCTCTCAAAGTTCCTTATGTAAAACTTTCTGCACAGCATACGGTTCTTTCTCAAGAGCTTATTGCTGTCGCAACAAGAATTATTGAGAGTGGAAAGTTTATTTTGGGTGAAGAAGTAGAAAAGTTTGAGAATTGTTTTTCGCAGATAAGTGATAGCGCTTATTGTGTCGGGGTAAATTCTGGAACGGACGCTCTTATTTTGGCATTGCGAGCCTTGGGAGTAGGACCTGGTGATGAGGTTATCACAGTGCCCAATTCGTTTGTTGCAACAACCAGCGCTATTATCATGGTTGGAGCAACACCTGTTTTTATCGATGTTGGGGAGGATTATAATATGAATCCTCTTTTGTTAGAGAAAGCTCTAACTTCTAAAACAAAGGCTATTCTTCCGGTACATCTCACGGGACGTCCTGCAGATATGGATTCTATTTTAAATTTTGCACATCAAAATAATCTTTTTGTTGTGGAAGACTGTGCTCAAGCGGTAATGGCAGAGTACAAAGGGAATCGTGTTGGTTCCTTAGGAAATGTGGGGTGCTTCAGCTTACATCCCTTAAAAACGCTTAATGCTTGTGGTGATGGTGGAGTGATAACAACACGTGATTCTCATGTTTATGAGAAGCTTAAGCTTATGCGTAACTTAGGATTAAAAACACGAGAAAATGCAGTTTTGTGGAGCAATAATTCTAGACTTGACACAATTCAAGCAGCGTTTCTTTTGGTTAAGATGAAATATTTAGATGCTTGGACTCAGAAACGTATAGATAATGCTCGTTACTACCAGAAACATTTGGATGGAATTAAGGGATTGAGGTTGCCTGTTGATAAATCCTATGAAAAAGCCGTGTATCACACTTTTGTAATTCAAACCGATCGACGTGATGAGTTGATTAAATACCTCGCTTCCCAGGGGATAGAAACAGTGATCCATTATCCTCGTCCGATACATCTTCAAGACGCATCTTCAGATTTGGGATATGCAAAAGGCAGTTTCCCTGTTTCAGAACAGCAGGCAAAGAGAATTTTGAGCCTTCCCATTTATCCTGAACTTGAACAGGAAGATTTGGACTATATTGTAACCACCCTAAAGGAGTTTTATGTCTAGTTTTGTAGGAACATCTCAGCTACAAATCAGAGTTCCTTTTTCATATCTTGATCGTCAGTTTGCTGATCTGGATCCCTTTCTTGAAGATATACGTGCTTTAGTAAAAGAAGGAGATTTTACATTAGGGAAAGCTCTCACAGAATTTGAAATACGATTTGCCCAGCTTCTTGAGGCTCCTTATGCTATTGGTGTGGGGACAGGAACAGATGCTATTGCGATGTCTTTAAAGGTCTTAGGAGTTGGTCCAGGTGATGAGGTTATTACAACACCTAATACTTTTATAGCAACAGTGGGAGCGATTGTTATGACTGGAGCACGTCCAGTTTTTGTAGATAGCGAGAATGGATACGTGATTGATCCTTCTAAAATAGAAGCGGCGATTACTCCCAGAACAAAAGCGATTGTTCCAGTTCATTATACGGGCAATGTAGCGGATATGCCTTGCATAATGAAGATTGCCGAGAAATATCATTTGGCTGTGGTTGAAG
Source organism: uncultured bacterium (assembly GCA_964640155.1). Classification (GTDB taxonomy): domain Bacteria; phylum Auribacterota; class JACPWU01; order JACPWU01; family JACPWU01; genus CAZXEQ01. The sequence goes on from CAZXEQ010000003.1 coordinate 192,988, forward strand.
ATGCTTGTCAAGCGATCATTGCGTCCTTAGATGGAAAGAAAGTGGGTTCATGGGGACAAACAGCAGCATTCAGCTTTCATCCTCTAAAAAATCTAAATGTATGGGCCGATGGCGGAATGATTGTTACTCAATCTCGTGATCTTGCTGAAAAACTAAGATTGTATCGCAATCATGGACTCCAGAGTAGGGATGAAGTCGTCTCATTTGGAATCAATTGTCGTTTAGATACGCTTCAAGCTGTAATTGGGAATCGATTGATAGGGCAGACAGAAGCCATTACAGCTCGGCGGATCGAGTTTGCAAATCGGTATGATCACGCATTTGAAGAATTAAGCGAGTATATTGATGTTCCAATCCGACGGCCGGGAGTTCGCCATGTTTATCATTTATATGTTATACGTGTTAAAGAACGAGATAGGCTTTTACACTATTTAAACCAGAATGAGATTGAAGCAAAAGTCCATTATCCCATTCCTGTGCATTTACAAAAAGCCGCAAAGTCTCTTGGCTACAAACGGGGAGACTTTCCTGTTGCGGAGGAACATGCACGAGTTGCTATTACTTTGCCTGCTCATCCCTATCTTACGGATGAGGAAGTCAGTTATGTGATTGATAAAATTTTTAAGTTCTATCAAGGGAGAATTTAATATGGGAATAGAAATAGATCTTCTCAAAAACTATCCAAGAACTAAACGGGCAGTAGATCAGAGGGGAGCGGAGAAGACAGAGAATGACAGGGCAATTGCAAGGCAATTTGGCAAAGACTTTTTCGATGGAGATAGAAGACATGGCTATGGAGGATTTTCTTATCATCCGCGATTTTGGCAGCCCGTCATACCTGATTTTATTAAATATTTTGGTTTAACAAAAGATAGCTCTGTTCTGGATGTAGGTTGCGCAAAAGGTTTTATGCTTCATGACCTTTGCCAAGCTTTACCAGGGATTACAGTAAAAGGTATCGATATTTCACGCTATGCGATTGATAATGCAATGGAAGAAGTGAAACCTTTTTTGCAAATTGCAGATGCAAGAAAACTACCTTTTCCGGATAAGTCTTTTGATGTTGTTATCTCAATCACCACTTTACATAATTTAGGTCGGTCAGATTTTATTCAGGCTTTAAAAGAAGTCCAACGGGTTAGTCGAGGAAAAAGTTTTATTACTTTGGATGCTTATCGAAACGAAGAAGAACGAAAACGAATGGAATTATGGAATCTTACAGCCTTGACAGTTATGCACGTTAATGAATGGAAGACATTTTTTGACGAAATCGGTTATACAGGGGACTATTACTGGTTTATTCCTTAATCTTAGAATATAGAAATATGAATATAGAAAATCATTCAAAAATAGCTATCGAGTTACTTCGGCGTATGAAACTGATTCGTATGACTGAGGAAACAATCGCAGAAAGATATTCTGAAGGTAAAATGCGTTGTCCTACTCATCTTTCTATTGGTCAAGAGGCTGTTGCAGCAGCAGCCGGATTAGCTTTGTCTTCTAAAGATCAGGTTGTAAGTACACATCGATCACATGCTCATTACATTGGCAAAGGGGGTGATCTTAAAGCGATGATGGCTGAACTTTATGGAAAAAAAACGGGGTGTAGTTCTGGGCGTGGAGGGTCCATGCATTTGACCGATATGTCCGTTGGCTATCTTGCCAGTACAGCCATTGTGGGCAATTCTATTCCTATAGGAGTGGGAGCAGCACTCTCTAATCAAATATTAAAAAATGAACTTATCAGTTGTGTTTTTATTGGAGATGCCGCCGTAGAGACAGGCGTATTTCATGAATCAGCAAATTTTGCTGCTTTAAAAAAGTTACCTGTTCTTTTTGTGTGTGAGAATAATTTTTATTCTGTCTACACTCATTTAAGAGAGCGTCAACCAGAGGGTAGGGAAATTTGGAAGCTAGCAGCTGCGCATGGTTTAACATCGCAAACGGGAGACGGGAATGATGCGTGGACATGTTATTGTCAAATTTCAGATGCTTTAAACCATATTCGACAAGGAGGAAAGCCTGTTTTTTTAGAGTTTTTTACATATCGTTGGAGAGAGCATTGTGGCCCATTTTATGATGATGATTTAGGATACCGTCCACTCGAGGAGATCAGTGAATGGAAGGCGAAAGACCCTATTCCTAAACTTGAGAAAAAACTGTTGGATAGCGGACTTATAGATGCCAATGAAATTACGATGATGAATCAGGAAATATTAGAAGAAGTAAATTCTGCGTTTCGTTTTGCTGAAGAGTCTGATTTTCCTTCAGCTGAGGATGCTTTCACGTTTCTTTATAAAGAATGAGGATTCATGGCCAGAAATATTAAGTTTTCTCAGGCAATTAATGAAGCTTTGCATGAAGCAATGGCTGAAGATGCGCGTGTCATTATTTATGGTTTAGGTGTTCCGGATCCAAAAGCTATATTTGGTACAACATCAGGGCTAAGAGATCGTTTTGGCTCTGAAAGAGTTTTCGATATGCCTATTTCTGAAAATGCTATGACAGGGATAGCTGTTGGAGCAGGACTCACGGGTTTAAGACCGGTTATGATTCATCAACGTTTAGACTTCTTTCTTTTGGCCATGGATCAATTGGTGAATAGTGCAGCGAAATGGTATTACACTTTTGGTGGTAGAGCCAGTGTTCCTCTGACAATTCGTCTTTTGGTGGGGCGTGGTTGGGGTCAGGGTCCAACACATTCTCAAAGTCTTCAATCATGGTTTGCACATATCCCTGGATTGAAGGTTGTAATGCCTACTTTTGCGAAGGATGCCAAAGGTTTGCTTTTATCCAGTATTTTTGATGATAATCCCGTTGTTTTCATAGAACATCGATGGTTGCATAATTCAGAAGGAGATGTTCCAGAGGAGAACGTTAGAATTCCTTTGGGTAAGGCAGCCTTGCTGAAAGAAGGGCGTGATTTGACGTTAGTAGGAATGTCTTTGATGACGATTGAGGCTTTAAAAGTTGCTGATGAACTTATGAAATATGGCATTTCGTGTGATGTTATTGACTTGCGCAGCATTAGTCCCTTAGATTGGGAAACTATTTTCGGTTCTGTTCGTAAAACAGGACGGATGTTAGTGATGGATACAAGCTGGCCTATCTGCTCTGTTTCTAGCGAAATTGTTGCTCAAGTAACAATGAATCTTTGGAGTTATCTTAAAGAAGCTCCTCAACGAATCACACTACCTCATTTTCCAGTTCCTACAGGTTTTTCTCTAACAAAAGACTTTTATCCAACGTCAAAACAAATTACTCAGCAAGTCTTGTCCATGTTGAAAGGGGCTCATGGAAAAGAAACTGTTGGCACAAATCACAATGAACTTCATGATATTCCTGGTAATTGGTTCAAGGGGCCTTTCTAAAAAATTTTTGATTTTTCACGGAGGATTTAATGAAGATTAAAGCAGCTGTATTGGTTGAGAATAAGAAGCCTTTGGTTATCGAAGAATTGGAAGTTCCTCCTTTAAGATTTGGACAAGTATTAGTTAAAATACTGGCATCAGGAATTTGTGGTTCGCAAATTAATGAAATTGACGCAGTCAAGGGCACAGATAAATTTTTGCCTCATTTGTTGGGGCATGAGGCAACTGCTATCGTTGTCGATTGTGGAGAAGGTGTAACAACAGTTCGAAAAGATGATCGAGTGGTGTGTCATTGGAGAAAGGGCGCTGGAATTCATGCTCCAACAGCCCAATTTAAGTCGGCACGTGGAATGATTAATTCAGGGTGGGTAACGACTTTTAGTCAATATTCTGTTGTATCGGAAAATCGAGTAACAAAAATTCCCCCTGATTTTGATCCAGAAATTGGTGCGTTAATGGGATGTGCCGTAACGACAGCCATGGGGGTCATTAATAATGATGCCCATCTAGGAATAGGAGAATCAATCGCAGTTTTTGGAACGGGGGGAGTGGGATTAAATATTGTGCAATTTGCGGCTTTAGTGATAGGGCATCCCATTATTGCAATTGACCTATATGATCATAAGTTGGAATTGGCGAAAAAATTAGGTGCAACCCATACCATTAATGCTTCTAGGGAAGATGTAACCACTCAAATAAGAAATATTGTCGGTACGGATGGGGTGGATGTTGCGATTGAAAATACAGGAGTTGCCGATGTCATAGAGACAGCTTATAACGTTACAAGCGGCAAGGGAAAAACGATTTTAGTGGGCGTATTAAATAAGAATGGGAAATATCCCAGTTTCTATACCTTACCGTTACACTTTCAAAAGACTTTAAAGGGTTCCGAAGGTGGAAGTTCTAGACCTGACTTGGACATACCCAAGATTGTACGGTTAGTTCAGTCAGGAAAAATCAAATTTGATGGACTTATTAGTAAGAGATATTCATTAAGTAAGATTAATGAGGCTATCGATGATTTGAGAAAAGGCAAAGTTGCTGGCCGATGTATTATCAATGACTTCGAAAACTAAATTGCCATCTACGTTGGTTGTAGGTTCCGATGGTTTGGTGGGACATACATTAATAAACTTTTTACGGAAGACTGGGAGAAATGTTCTTGGGACAACGCGTCGTTCTGACTGTGTAAATGACCAAAATTTTTTTCTCGATTTGAGTAAAAATGTTGAATATTGGAAATCCCCATTAAATGTGCAGACGGCGGTTGTTTGTGCAGGAATCACCAGAATTGAAGCATGTCAAAACACCCCTGAGGAGAGTAAAAAAGTTAATGTGGATGGTATTTCAATGCTTATAAAGAATCTTGTAGCTGCTGGAATCTTTGTCATTTATTTATCTACAAATCAAGTATTTGATGGATCAAAACCTTATCGAATGCCAGATGATGCGCTTTGTCCTATTACAGAATATGGTCGTCAAAAAGCTGAGGCCGAGTCGTTTCTTCATACATTAAAAGATAATGTTGCGATTGTTAGGTTTTCAAAAATTTTGAGTACGAAGGATCCTCTTTTTGAACAATGGAAAACCTCTCTTAAGAAAGGGGAAGTTATTTATCCATTTTGGGACATGGTACTTGCTCCTGTTCCTCTTGATTTTGTAATCAAAGTTCTTCAACTTGTGATAGATAAACATTTGTCGGGAGTTTTACAGGTGTCGGGCGGGTATGATTTATCTTATGCTGAGGCAGCTTATTTAAGTGCTAAATATATGAAAGTTGAATCTTCTTTAATTCAACCCATATCTGCTTATATAACAAATCGATTTAAAGAAACTTTGCCTACGCATACGACTTTGAATTGCGATCGACTTAAGCGTGAATTTAAAATTCTTCCTCCTGACGTGAGGTGGACAATTCAGAAAATGTTTTCTTAATATGCGTTTATAGGTTTCTTTACTTTATTATTTGTTTATGAGTAGTTTTGATGAAAATTAATATAGATTTCGCAAATGAATAAGTTTATTTGTTACATCAAAGGATTTTAAAATGTCGCAGACATGTGTTGTTATCGGAAGTAACTGTTTTACCGGTAGCCATATCGTAGATGCACTTTTGCATGATTCAACATATTCTGTCGTTGGTATAAGTCGATCACCAGAATATCCAGATATTTTTCTTCCTTATAAAAACAGAAAGAGTAACAGTAACAATTTTAAATTTTACCAAATTGATTTAGTGAAGCAATTTGAAGTTCTTGTTGATCTTTTAGATCGTCTTCGTCCTTCTGTCGTGGTTAACGTAGCTGCTTTGAGCGAAGTTGCTTTAAGTAACTATAAACCTGTTGAATATTTTGAAGTGAACACGCTGGGAACCGTGAGGCTTTGTAATCATTTAAGGCAGTGTGATTATCTTAGTCAGTACGTTCATATTTCATCGGCTGAGATTGTGGGTTCATGTGATAAAGCGATTCCAGAAGGAAAAATCTTTAAACCAAGTACACCTTATGCAGTTTCTAAAGCAGCTGCTGATATGTACATAGATACCTTAATACAGAATTTTGGATTTCCTGCAACTTTAATTCGGTCTACCAATGTTTATGGTAAGCATCAACAGCTTTTTAAAATTATTCCTCGAGCTATTATTTATCTTAAGCTTGGGAAAATTATAGAACTTCATGGTGCGGGGAAAGCGATTAAATCATTTATTCATGTGCGTGATGTTGTAGATGGTTTGATTCGTGCCATCAAGAGTCAAAAATTTGGTACATTTCATTTAAGTGTAATAAGTCAGCAAGCCATTTCGGATATTATTAAACAGATTACTTCCTGGATGGGATATGACTTTGAGAAATCTGTTTCGGTAGTAGAAGAGCGGTTGGGACAGGATGCACAGTATTTGCTAGATTGTAATAGAGCAAAAAAAGAACTTAATTGGAATCCTAAGATTTCATTTCAAGAAGGGGTTCAGGAAACTATCGATTGGATTGAAACGTATTGGGATTTAATCAAACAGTTCCCTTTGAGCTATGTTCATAAGATCTAGCCAGGGTCTTTTGCAAGTTTTTTACTGGGATCCGCTTCAAATATTTAAGAACTTTATAAAACTGTGCTTGTATATACTCGCCATTCCTGGTGTTTTTCTCATTCGTGTGATGCGACCATGGTTTCTAGTGCGCGTAGGATTTTTGATCAGTGAACGGATAGGACATTTTGCGGCCAACACGGAATTATACCTCTGTGAGAAAGATGTAGGAATTAATGTGCCTAAGCAGCAGTATGTGGATTTATTTTCGTTACAAAAGAGAATTTGTAATCAACAATTAGTTGTCATGTGGAGGCGAATCCTTCGTATTTGGCCATATTGGATTGTTGCCGCAATATTCAGGGTTAATCAGTTTATTCCTGGGGGGGGTATCCATGAAGTAGGGGGGAATACACAACATGATCGAGATGTTCATAATCTACTCGATCGATTCCCATCACATTTAGAATTTACCTCTGAAGAAGAAATGAGAGGGCAAATGGGTTTACTTGCGATGGGGATTCCAAAAGGGGCATCTTTTGTTTGTCTAAATGTAAGAGACAATGCTTATCTTTCTGGCCACATCCCAGAGTATGATTGGAGTTACCATGATTATCGTGACAGCAATATAAAGAATTATATTTTAGCTGCAGAGGAGCTTGCAAATCGTGGTTACTATGTAATTCGTATGGGAGCCAAAGTCAGAGATCCAATCGATTCAAATCATCCTAAAATCATTGATTATGCAGTGAATGGAATGAGAACTGAATTTATGGATGTCTATCTTGGAGCAAAATGTTTTTTTAGTATTTCGACTAGTACTGGATGGGATTCAATTCCCTATGTGTTTAGACGGCCTATTGTTTATGTGAACTTTCTTCCATTGGGAGGAGGATTTACTTTTATAAGGACTTCGTTATTTATTACAAGACGACATTTTTTAAAGCAAGAAAATAGAGTTCTTTCTTTAAGTGAAATATTTAAATATGGTGTTGGTTTTTCATATAGATCAGAAGACTTTACTTCTAGAGGAATCAAATTGCTAGAAAATACTCCGGAAGAAATTCGTGATGTGATCGTAGAGATGGTTGAACGCTTAAATGGAACGTGGCAATCAAATGAAGTTGATGAAGATTTGCAGAAACGATTTTGGGAGATTTTTCCAGTAGATGCAAAAGCTCATAATGGCAATCCTTGGCATGGTGAAATCAGATCGCGTTTTGGAACGATATTTCTGCGCAATAATCAAAATTGGCTAAAATAATGAAAAGTAAATCTAGTATTGTTGCAATCTTTAGAGAATTTCTGACGCGATATCCCAGGCACTTTGGTTTCCTTTTTTTGCTGTTGTTGCTAGAAGGAGCTGTTGCAGCGATGTCCGTCTTGTCCCTTGTCCCGATAGCTGATTTTTTATTGGATCCCACATTTGAAAAACCTAGTCGAATAACACATGCATTTATCAACATCCTTTCCTATTTTGATTGGCCTCTTTCATTTTGGATCTTTGGAGCGTTATTTGTAACATTAAATTTATTAAAGGGGTTACTATCAGTAGGAATTCGTTATGCCATTTTGCGTATTAAATATGGTGTTGTACGTGGATTCTTTGGTGATGCACTAAGTGCTTTTTTTAGAGCTCGATGGGAATTTTTTAGTGGTTCTGATCATGGACGATTACTCAACACCTTAAATAAAGAGCTTAATACCATCGGAGATACGTTAGGTCATTTAGCAACTTTACTGGCACAAATAATTCAACTTTGTATTTATCTTGCGATTCCAGTCTGTTTGAAGCCTCGGATGTCCATGGTCGCAATAGGGCTTGCAATATCAGTTGGTTTACCCTTTATGCTTTTGCATCGAGTGAGTTATCGGTTAGGAAAATTTAATACCGAGACAGCCAATGTAGCAATGGGCGTTTTGAATGAATTGTTACAGTCGGCTCGCTTGATTTTAGGGTTTGGGCGTCAGGATAAAGCGAGGGGACGTTATTTAAATGCATTTGATCAACATGTACATGTTACGTTGCGCTCTCAAGTGCTGGGAACTGCGATTCCTTTACTGTTTCAACCTTTGGCCATGTTGGCGGTTGTTATTGCAGTAGGGTTTGGTCTTCAACAACAGGTGAGCATTTCTGAACTAGCAGCTGTCATGTGGAGTTTGCTTGCTTGTCTTCCAATCTTAGCAGCTTTGCTTCAAGGCAATCTCAGTATCAGTAACTTCTTGCCCAGCTATGAGCAGCTTGTTTCTCTGCGAAATCGGGCCTCTGAATTTGAAGAGGTGCAAGGGTCTCGCCAGTTTACACATTTAGAAAAAGGGATAGAGGTTAAGGGCGTCCATTTTAATTATCCAGGGCGCTCGCGTACATTGAAAAATTTAAATTTAGTCATTCGTAAAGGACAAATGACAGCACTTGTGGGTGAATCTGGGGCAGGAAAATCAACAGTCACAGATTTGGTATTAGGACTACAAGTTCCATCAGAGGGACAGGTGTTGATTGATGGAATCTCTCTTTCGGAATGGAAGCAGAACAGCTTTCGTGATCGAGTGGGATATGTCCCTCAGGATCCTCTGCTATTCCATGCCTCTATAAAAGATAATTTACTTTGGGCTTTTGAACAGGCTGATGAGAATGCTCTTTGGGAAGCTTTGCGTTTAGCCAATGCTGAGAATTTTGTTAAAGTATTGCCTCAGGGGATAGATACTATTGTAGGTGATCGTGGAGTTCGATTATCTGGAGGTGAGCGACAACGCATTGCACTTGCACGGGCATTGCTACGTAAACCGGAACTATTGATTATGGACGAGGCGACCAGTGCTTTGGATTCGGAGTCGGAACAATTGATTCAGCAATCTATTGAGCAAGTTGCTCACGATACAACGATTTTAATCATAGCGCATCGACTTTCTACGATTTCTAAAGCAGATCAAGTTTATATCATGAAAGAAGGACAAGTGATTGAAGAAGGGTCATTTAAAATTTTGAGTGCGACGGCTGGAAGTCGCTTAAATACAATGCTTAATACCCAACATCCCGCAAATCAAGTTATATCGTCTAAAGTGTTAGCATAATTTATGCATGAAATTATAAAATCACTCGATCAGGTTTTACTTCAAGGGTTGCAGAAGGTTTTGGGCATACCTCATCAATTAATATCTCTGCATGAACCTGAGTTTCTGGGAAACGAAAATGATTTGGTTCAAGAATGTTTAAATTCTACGTTTGTTTCATCAGTTGGCAAATATGTTGAACAATTTGAAAATATGTTGGTGGAGTACACAGGCTCAAAGTATGCGGTGGCGGTGGTCAATGGCACATCAGCTTTGCATATGGGACTTAGGCTGGTAGGCGTAAAACCCGAAGAAGAGGTGCTTATCCCAACGCTATGTTTTGTAGCAACTGCAAATGCAGTTGCTCATTGTGGTGCTGTTCCCCATTTCGTGGATAGTAATTTGGTTACAATGGGAATGGATCCTATCATGCTTGCTGAACATTTGGTTAAAACGGCAGAAGTAACTACTGAGGGGGTGCGCAATCGGAAGACAGGTCGCCGTATTGCTGCGATAGTCCCCATGCATACTTATGGCCATCCCGTAGACATGGTATCTTTAATGGACGTTGCAAACCGGTATGATTTACCTGTGGTGGAAGATGCTGCTGAATCGTTAGGCAGCTCCTATCAGGGTCAGCACACAGGCACCTTTGGAAAATTGGGTATTCTGAGTTTCAATGGCAACAAGATTATTACTACGGGTGGAGGAGGAGCTATTTTAACGAACGATGTTGAAATTGCGCTGCATGCCAAGCATTTGACAACGACGGCTAAGCGTCCTCACCGTTGGGAATTTTTTCATGATGAGATTTCGTGGAATTATCGCTTGCCAAATTTAAATGCGGCTCTTGGTTGTGCACAGATGGAGCAATTGCCAAATTTTTTAACAAGAAAAAGAAAGCTTGCGAGTCAGTATCAGAAAGCATTTTTAAATATTGATGGGATTCGTTTTATGTTCGAACCCGAAAATTCTTGTAGCAATTACTGGCTTAATACGGTTTGTCTTGAAGCATTGGATTTGATGCTTCGGGATCAGATTTTGCTAGTAGCTAATGAAGCGGGTTATCAATGCCGTCCTACATGGACGCTTTTGCATAAATTACCCATGTTTGTTCAGTGTCCACGTGCATCATTAACAATCGCTGAGAAATTAGAGACAAGCTTAATCAACTTGCCAAGCAGTGCAAAACTAGCAAACTCTTTATGAAAAAAAGAAAAATCTGTGTCGTTACAGGTAGTAGAGCAGAATATGGGCTTCTTTGCCGATTGATAAAAGAAATTCAATTGGATGAAGATTTGCAGCTACAGATTATCGCAACAGGAATGCATTTATCACCAGAGTTCGGATTAACCTATCAACAAATTGAATTAGATGGTTTTAAAATAGATGCCAAAGTTGACATGTTGCTTTCATCGGATTCTCCTATTGGAATTAGCAAATCAATTGGAGTGGGTGTAATCGGCTTTGCAGATACATTAGAAAGGCTTAAGCCGGATATTATGGTCGTGTTAGGGGATCGTTTTGAAATTTTGGCAGCTGTCCAGGCTGCGATGGTTGCAAGAATTCCTGTTGCACATATTCATGGTGGAGAAAGCAGTGAGGGTGCCATTGATGAGAATATTCGCCATGCCATTACAAAAATGGCTCAGTGGCATTTTGCTGCAGCGGAGGCTTACCGTAAACGTGTTATTCAGTTAGGAGAATCACCGGATCGCGTTTTTAATGTGGGCGCCCCTGGACTCGATTATCTAGAAGATATTCATTGGCTTGATAAAACTGTTTTGGAAAAAGAACTTGGGATTACTCTGAATTCTCCAACATTTTTGGTGACGTATCATCCAGAAACTTTAGGATTGAAAGCACCTCTTGAAGGGATGAATGAATTACTTGGGGCACTTGATGAACTTCCTGATGCTACAGTCATCTTCACTTATCCCAATGCCGATACGGGCGGGCGTATTTTGATTGAAAAAATAAACCAATGGGTTTCATTAAATAAAAATCGTGCCAAGGCATTTGTTTCACTCGGCCAGAAAAGATATTTAAGTTTGCTTAAGGCGGTTGATGTAATGATCGGAAACTCTTCGAGTGGGCTCATTGAAGCGCCTGTCCTTAAAAAAGCAACGGTCAATGTGGGGGATCGTCAAAAAGGCCGGCTCAAAGCCGCGTCTGTTGTTGATGTAGCTAATGACAGAAGTGCAATTGTTAACGCTGTCAAAAAGGTCCTTTCAGAGAAATTTCGCAAAGAACTTCCCCTTACGAAGTCACACTATGGCTCAGGGAGTGCTAGCTGTAAAATTAAAAATATTCTTAAGACAATTCGACTTGAAACTCAAAAATGTTTTTTTGATATTCAACATGCAAACTAAAAATAAAGTTTTCATCATTGCTGAAGCAGGCGTGAATCATAATGGTGATATCAATCTGGCTAAGCAATTAATTGATATTGCGGCTGATGCTCAGGCAGATGCTGTGAAATTTCAGACTTTTTGCGCTGATCAAATGGTTAGTAGGCATGCCCCTAAGGCTCAATATCAGACTCGTGCAAATGAGCAGAACGAAAGTCAGCTAGAAATGCTTCGTAAGCTGGAACTGTCTCAAGCAAATCATGAGTTTCTGATTAAATATGCCCAGAAGTGCGAAATTAAATTTCTCTCTACTCCTTTTGATTTCTCTAGTTTAAATCTGCTTACAAAATATTTCGGTTTAGATATTATTAAAATCTCCTCAGGAGAAATGACTAATGCTCCTTTCTTACTTGCTATTGCTCGCTCTGCAAAACAGATTATTTTTTCTACGGGCATGAGTACACTCGAGGAAGTTGAAGCTGCTTTAGGGGTTTTGGCATTTGGATTTACTGCACCGGTTAATGCGGTTCCAGAGGGTGAAGACTTTGAAAGAGCATTTACCTCTGAGAAAGGGAAAAAGATGTTGCATGATAGAGTCACTTTACTTCATTGCACCAGCGAATATCCTGCTCCTTTTGAAGAAGTTAATTTACGTGCTATGGATACGATGTCTACCACCTTTGGAGTATCAGTAGGATATTCTGATCACACACGAGGCATTCATGTTTCTCTTGCTGCGGTGGCTCGCGGCGCGAGAGCGATTGAGAAGCATTTTACAATGGATCGTAATCTTCCTGGACCAGATCATCAAAGTTCCTTAGAACCTAATGAATTAAAAGAATTGGTTCGACAAATTAGAGATATTGAGAAAGCACTAGGAGATGGAATTAAGCATCCAACTTTATCTGAAATGAAGAACCGAAATATTGCTCGCAAGAGTTTGGTTGCGCTAAAAAAAATTAAGGCAGGAGAAGTTTTTACTGAAGCGAATCTGAGTTTTAAGCGCCCAGGAACAGGCATAAGCCCCTTTAAATATTGGCAGACACTGGGTCAACGTGCAATACGAGATGTTGAGATAGATGAGGTGTTAGATGACTAGAAAGATTTACTTGTTGGGTGGCGGCGGACATGGTCGCGTGGTTTTAGGTGCATTATTAGCGAGTCAATTACAAGTCTCTGGCATTCTTGATCCGAAATTTGAATTGGGACATCAGATATTTGGTGTGAGTATTTTAGGAGGAAATGAGTTCTTAGAAAGTCTTTCACAGCAAGATGTTATTTTGCTCAATGGTCTTGGCGCAAACCCTGATACTAAAAACAGAAAAAAAATTTTTAAACTAATGCAATTAAAAGGGTTTCAATTCATTTCTGTTCAGCATCCTTCATCGGTGATCGGACAAGATTGTGAGTTAGGTGAAGGGACTCAAATCATGGCTGGGGTTGTGGTTCAAAACCAAGTGAAAATGGGAGATAATTCTGTCATCAATACACATGCTAGTATTGATCACGATTGCATAATTGATGCACATGTTTTTATTTCCCCAGGTGTTGTCTTGTGTGGAAATGTAGCAGTGGGGGATTCAGCTTTTATTGGTGCTGGTGCCATTGTATTGCCAGGAATTCAGATTGGTTCTAGTGCTATAGTTGGTGCTGGTGCTGTTGTAACCAAATCAGTTCCTGAAAGATGGATCGTTGCGGGTAATCCAGCAAAAAAAATAGGAGTAAGAAATCATGGCTAATTGGAAAGATGTTATTATTTCTCCTGAAACATCGCTTAATGATGCGATTGCCAAGATCGATGCTTCTGGTTTGCAGGTGGCGCTGGTTTTAGATACTGACAATACTTTGCTGGGTATATTGACGGATGGGGACATTCGACGTGCTATTCTCATGGGAAAAAATCTTCAGATTTCTGTATCATTGGTTATGAATCCCCATGCTATTTCACTTCCTTCCTCGGTGTCACGTGATCAGATGCTAGCACTGATGAAGAAAAAAGTTATTCATCATCTTCCTCTGGTCGATGAAGCAGGTCGGATGGTGGATTTAATCACTCTTAACGAACTTATCGGAGCCGTCGAACGTTCTAATTGGGTTGTGTTAATGGCCGGAGGGTTGGGAGAGCGTTTACAGCCGCTCACAAATGGATGTCCTAAGCCTCTTTTAACGGTGGGAGATAAACCCATTCTGGAAAATATCTTAGAGAGTTTTGCCGGACAGGGATTCAAACGTATTTTTTTATCGGTCAACTATAAGGCAGACATGATTCGTAATCACTTTGGTTTGGGAGATCGCTGGGGAGTGCAGGTAGACTATTTACATGAAAACACACGACGAGGTACTGCTGGTGCATTATCCCTTCTTCCTGAAAAACCGACAGAACCTATTGTTGTGGTGAATGGAGATCTAATTACCCGTGCCAACTATGACAATCTTTTGCAGTTTCACAATGCTCATGGGGCTGTTGCAACCATGGCTGTGCGTCAATATGATTTTCAGGTTCCTTATGGTGTTGTCCGTCTTGATGGTATGTGTATTAAAGCAATTGACGAAAAATTGGTTCAAAAGTTTTATATTAATGCTGGTATTTATGTTTTATCTCCTGAAGCTCTAGATTATTTACCGAATGAATCTCTTATTGATATGCCAACATTATTTGAAAACATTATAGCTGCTGGTAAGAAAACAACAGCTTACCCCCTCCGAGAATATTGGGTGGATATCGGCAAGTTAGATGAGCTTGAGAGAGCGCAACGGGAGTGGACGGTAAACAATTTGTGAAAGCTTTGGTGATTGGTTATGGTTCTATTGGACAGCGCCACACAAGATTGTTGGCTAAATTAGGATGTCAAGTTGCTGTAATGAGCCGCCGCTCAATTAATTTCGCACCTCATTATTTTGATTTGACTCAAGCATTAGTTGATTGGAATCCAGAGTATGTTGTAGTAGCAAATCGAACGAACGAACATTATCAAATAATTAAATCTTTGGCTAATGAGGGCTTTCAGGGGAGGATACTCGTTGAAAAACCTCTTTTCGAGCATCTGTCAAAAGTTCCTCAGCGTAACTTTTCTCTTGAAGCGGTCGCTTATAATTTGCGTTGTCATCCATTACTAAAGAAATTGAAATCTTTATTGGATAATTCCGGGGAATTAGTTACAGCAAATATTTATGTTGGTTCATATTTACCTAGCTGGAGACCGAATGTAGACTATCAACAGAGTTATTCGGCATGTAAAGATCAGGGTGGGGGGGTGCTAAGGGATCTTAGCCATGAAATTGATTATACTTTTTGGCTTTTTGGATCATGGCATCGATTGACAGCAGCGGGGGGGAAATTAAGCCATTTAGAAATAGATAGCGATGATGCGCATACCTTACTTATGGAAACCCAACGTTGTCCTTTGGTTAGCATGCATTTAAATTATTTAGATCGTATTCCTCGAAGAGAAGTGGTCGTGAATACGAATCAGCATACCATTCGAGTGGATTTAATTAATAATACGATTACAATCAATGGCGTTCAGGAGATGATAAAAGTTGATTTAGACGATACTTATCGCGCGGAGCATCAGGCTGTGTTGGCTGGGAATGCTAAAGAACTTTGTACATTTGATGAGGCTCTAGAAACGTTAAAGACTATTGAATCTGTAGAACGTGCTGCTACGTTGCATACTTGGATAGCAAGATGAGTCGCATATGTACAATTTGTGCCAGAGGTGGTTCGAAAGGTGTTAAGAATAAAAATATCCGTGAAATATCTGGAAAGCCATTGATTTCCTATACAATCGAGCAAGCACAATTAAGTTGCTTTTTCGATTGTATTGCAGTGAGTAGTGATTCTCTCGATATTCTTGAAATCGCACGTAATTATCATGCTGATATTTTAATAGAACGCCCTGAGGAGTTGGCAACAGATACAGCAGCCAAAATACCTGTCATTCGACATTGTGTTAGAGGGGCGGAGCAGAGAAAGGGGAAACAATTTGATATTGTAGTGGATCTCGATGCAACGTCTCCTTTGCGCTCCATTGAAGATATCAAAGGAGCTGTTGAGTTGCTTGAACGCGAGAAAGTTTCAAATGTGATTACTGCTTCTCCAGCACAACGGTCTCCTTATTTTAATCTGGTGGAGTTAGAGCAGAATGGTGTGGTAAGACTTTCAAAACCCCTTAAAAAACCCGTTTTACGTCGGCAAGATTCTCCAAAGTGCTATGACATGAATGCATCCATTTATGTTTGGCAACGAGCAGCTTTGTTCGAAAGTGATACAGTATTTAATGAGGATACGCGGTTGTTTGTAATGCCTGAGGAACGCTCTAAAGATATTGACAGTGAATTGGATTTTGAGATTGTTGAATTCTTAATGAAGAAGCGGAACAATTTATGAGAGAGATATCTTATCGCAGTATGTTCGACTTGTCTGGCAAAGTTGCCTTGGTCACAGGGGGGGCAGGTATTCTTGGTCAGCATTTTTGTTGTGGCCTTGCAGAGTCCGGAGCTGTTGTTGCTGTTGTCGATATAAAGGCAGAGGCAGCTTTCGAAGTTGCGCAGATGCTTTCCCATCGCTACAAGCGACGAGCGATAGGTGTAGCTTGCGATGTTTCTGATTCTCAATCTGTTCAAACTGCGGTTAAACGAGTAGTTAATGAACTAGGTGAAATCAATATTCTTCATAATAATGCTGCAGGAAAATCAGATGATCTTGATGCCTTCTTTGCTCCGTTTGAGAAATATAGCTTGGATCAATGGCGTAAAATTATGGCTGTAAATTTAGACGGAATGTTTCTGGTTGCACAGGAAGTTGGTAAACAAATGATTACTCAGGGTAAAGGGGGTAGTATCATTCAGACAGCTTCTATTTATGGAAATATGGCGCCGGACCATCGCATATACGAAGATTCTAAGTGCTTAGGTTATCAAATTAATACTCCAGCTGTTTACAGTGCCTCCAAAGCGGGTGTGATAGGCTTGACCAAGTATCTAGCTACGTATTGGGTTAATAAAGGAATTCGAGTCAACACTTTAACGCCAGGAGGTGTAGAGAGTGGTCAAAATGAAGAATTTACTCACCGTTACTCAGAGCGTGTTCCTATGAATCGCATGGCTCAGGCCCATGAAATGGTAGGAGCTTTACTATATTTAGCATCAGATGCATCAAGCTATGTAACTGGTCAGAATATTATGATCGATGGAGGTCTTAGTGCTTGGTGAATCTACAAATGCAGGATGAGCTTAGCAATTGTTGATCTATATCATAAATAAACTAAATTCCCTTAAGATTTTTCCCTATCTGATTGTATCGCCATTGCCCTATGCAATTGGGACTGCATCTGAAGAAATATATTTTGCTGTTTTGAGATCATCAGTTACAAATAAGAAATTAATTTTGTTTTGCCCCATGAAGTTTACTGAAGTTTTGAGTTATCATCGATGTAATTTAATGTTGTTCAAGATTACCTTTAAGGGACAATATCAACCTTTTGTTGGAGTTAAGATTGTTTTAGGATTTGTAATTTCTCTTGAGTTTTTCTTTCGTCGGACCATTTCATTATTATTAAGAAAAGTATTTAAATTTCAAACTTCTGAAAGCTGGAGATTTCCTAGATTAGGAATAAAAGAGATTTATTATACTGGTATTCCTACGGACAGAAAAGAAATAGGGGATTGTTGCTTTGAGAAACTGCCATCCAAATCCTTTAATATATCTATACCTAGCTTTACTGAACAGAAATGTGCAGATAAATTAAGACATTTTGGTTTAGACTCAGGTCAAAAATATGTTTGCCTGCATGTTAGAGAGTCAGGGTATAGAAGTGACAAAGGTAGGCGTGAATATAGAAACGCTGAAATAAAAAATTATGTAGATGGTGTTTCCAAGCTTATTAATGATGGATATTTGATATTTAGATTGGGAGATGATTCGATGACTCCATTCCCCGTTAAGATAAAAGGTTTAATTGACTATCCATTTATGGCTTTGAAATCTGATGAAATGGATCTTTATTTGTTAAAGAATTGTGATTTTTTCATAGGCATGCAATCAGGATTACTCGATACAGCTTGGCTTTTTCAAAAGCCAGTTCTTATTACAAACATGTATAACGCCTTTACAACATTTCCACGCAATATAGAAGATAGGGGCATCTTTAAACATGTTAAACTTAAAGGTACAAATAATTTTTTTTCTTTAAGAGAATGGTTTCAGCAATCATGGTCTGCACATAGTTATTCACGTGAAATCTCGGAGTATGAATTTATTGAAAATTCTACAGAAGAAATTTATGATGCCATTAATGAATTTATTTTGATTCAAACTAAACGGTTGGATTCCAGTCCGAATGAATTGCAGAAAAAGTTTAATCATCTTTTGAAAGAGACTTTGCGTAATCATATTTTAAAAAAGAAAACGAGTGCCATAGATACGTTTTCCAACTTGCCAAACTTGCAAAAGGTGAGAATGGGTAGAATGATTATGAGCTCACAAGGTGCTATCTCTGCCAGCTTTTTGGGAGAAAATTTTTGAATGAGTTTGGATATTAATGAGCTTTTTTGATCATCCTATAAATCGCTTTATGCAGGGCATGCCCTCATCTTGCGAGTGGACGATTGCAGATGAAAGCTTAATCGAGGCAATATGTCATGGGACCACTATTCAAAGAGGTCCTCGAACAACGATTTTAAGAAAATTCTTAACCTTGGGATGCAGACTGAATCTTTCTCTGTTTTTTATATCCTTATCCGGTGTTCTTTTAACGATAAGACTTATCATGAAAGAACTTCTGTTAGCCTTTAGATCAAAAAAAATAAGGGTAGGAGATAAGGAAAAATTAAATATTTTTATTGGTTTTGGTGCTCGTAATGAAGAGTTTCTATTTCATAAATATTGTATAGAGAAGAAATCTCGTGTGGTTTATGCAGATTTAAACCGGTTGGGAGCTACAGGAATTAGATTTTTTAGAATAGGATTAGTCTTAAAATTT
Source organism: uncultured bacterium (assembly GCA_964640155.1). Lineage (GTDB taxonomy): Bacteria > Auribacterota > JACPWU01 > JACPWU01 > JACPWU01 > CAZXEQ01. Next base: position 211,766 of record CAZXEQ010000003.1, read on the forward strand.
TTAAGAAATGCTATTGGTGATATATCAAAAGTTGTTTCAGCTCTTCCATGTGACTATAAAATTAAAAAAATTGAATTTATTGTCTCTGCAGTTATCAGGTTAGCAAATTATGCTTATGCAAGAGCTTGGTGGAGAAATCTAGTTATAAAAAATTGGATTGATGAAGCTTGTTTTATTTCAACAGATCCGATTGCATATGCTTCTGTCTATGAAGGGGTTTGGTCCATATATATGCAACACGGCCTGCTTTCTAAATATTTGCCTTTTCCAGATTTTAATGAAATTAAGACTCTTACTTATTTTGAGTGTGACTATCTTCAAAGAAAATATCCTAAAGCTTTAATTCGCTTCCCTCAGAACATACAGACCATCTCTTTGAAAAAAAGAAAACCTCGGGTACTTATCGCTTCTGAAATAAGATCTCCCGAAGATTTGGGTTTAATTGTTCCTTTACTGGCAGATATATCAAAGCTGGGTTTAACCATTCACATTCGACCGATTAAAGAAGAAGTGTTGCTAAAGTTTTTAGATTCATTACAACTCAATATCAATATTTGTGTTGAAACATCAACAGGTTCATTTGATAAAATATTAGAGCAACTGCAGCCCTGCTTTGTCGCAGGATGGGTATCAACGGCCCTTATTGATGCTCTCAATCATGGAATAATTCCTATTAGTGTAGTTAAAGAAAATGATCGTTATGCACATAGAATGTTGTATCCAGTATACCGCTTTTGTTTGATGTGGCCTAACGATCAATCCTCTATTAAAGAAGCATTTACATGTACAGAAACCTACTCCCAAATTTTTCACAGGCTGATATATAAAGGGGAAAGAACTAATTCCTTTTCATGCGCGTAATATTATGACTCTTATTCATAAATCTTCTAGAGAAATAGCTAACACATATTCCTTTAATGATGCTGATCAATGGTTATTGACTAATGCTTTTAATATAGATGAAGTACTTGCAATTGTTTTTTTAGGACGAAGCGGAAGTGTTTTTCTGGGAAGTTTGCTAGATAATCATCCTCAGATCATTATGTTGCCTGGAACTCAGTTATCATTTTATTATGATTTTTGGGAAAGTTATGGACATTCGCTTCAAAAAGACCATTTAATTAAAACTTTTTGCGCCTATTTTTCCGCTTTTTTTGATGTTTTTGCATTTAGTGCCTTGTCATTGAGAACACAGCCAGCCCTTGTTCTTGGCTTTTCTGAAATGGGGAGTGAACGTAATGAAAAGATTGAAGTAAATAAAGAGAAGTTTATACAGGTGCTACATTTTATTTTAGATAAAGTTTCCTCTGTTGATCGAAAAAGTTTTTTTCGAGCTATTCATATTGCATACACCATTGCTAGCAACAGGAGTTCTCAGCTTCATCAATCTAAGTTGCCTATGATCGTTTATCAATTGCATATGAATTGGCCTCCTTTAGTTAAGCATTTGATATCTGATTTCCCAAAAACAAAAATTATTCATATGATAAGAGAACCTTTTCAAACGATAGGATCACATTTCAAGCATTCAGGATACAACTGTCATGTTATGAATCACTTTTATAATGATGCATTTTTATACGGAGGTAAAGATCGCTCAAGGGCAATAAAACTTGAAGATTTACATACAGAGCCAAAACAAACTTTAGAAAAAATAATTAAATGGATAGGTATTGGTTGGTCTGATTCACTTCTAGAGTCAACTTTTAATGGAAAAAAATGGTGGAACTTAAAAGATGTAGAGCAAGTCCATGGATTTAATAAAGTGATTATCTCAAAAAATCATAGCAGTTTTTATTATAAATTTGATGAGTATCGATTAAATGTTTTGTATTTTAAACGATTTAAATTATGGGGATACCCATGCAGAGATGTTTCGAAGCTCGAGAGGTTTTTAATATTACCCTTATTACTCATGCCTTTTAAAATGGAACTTATATACTATCGAAATGATATTTCATCAAGAAAATTAGTTCGTCTGAAGAATATTATATTCGATTGGGTCGATCCACGAAGAAGGCGTAGCTATTTAGTCAAAGCGTGGAGATATTCGTTGTCACACGAACTACGTGAAGTGCCACTTTTGTAAAGATCGTTTAGGGTTTCATGGACGAAGAAAGAGTGTAGGGCGGACTGATTTAGTTTGTCCTTAAAAATGTGATACATCTCAAAGGTCTTAAAAGTAAACCAGCAGTTGAGGGCAGTCGATGACAAATTTCATTCCTACTTTGTTCTGGCTAACGGGTCTTTCGGGTGCAGGAAAAACCACGTTAGCATCGTTATTAACAAATAAATTGAGAGATCGTGGTTGCCCGGTTGTTTTTTTAGATGGCGACAATTTGAGGGAAGTTTACAAAAATCATTTTGGATATGATCGGGAAGGACGATTAGCAGCCAGTTTACAATATGCACGTTTATGTAAAATATTGACGGAACAAAAAATTCATGTGGTTTGTGCAACCATCTCTCTGTTTCATCAAACACGGGATTGGAATCGGAAAAATATTAAAGATTATATTGAAGTTTTTGTTGATGTTCCTTTAGCGGAACTCATAAAACGTGATAGCAAGCAAATTTATTCCAGAGCAAAGGCAGGAGAATTAAAAAATATTGTTGGTATGGATATAGAGCCAGAAATGCCAAAGCAAGCAGATATTATTATTCAGAATCATAGTAATGCTACTATTGAAGACAATGTGAATTCAATTTTAGAAATTTATGATGCAAGATTTTAGTCAAAGGAGAAAATAGATGCAAACAGTATGGGACTATACCAAACTGGCAAATGCTTATATTAAAAGGCCTGATTATTCTGATACAGCCATCGACCAAATGTGTCATTTGATGGGGGTTAATGTAGATAGCAAAATTTGTGATATTGGGGCGGGTGCAGGTCATTTAACCATAGCACTTGGGAAACGAGCTCTAAGCGTTAAGGCTGTAGAACCCAATGATGCGATGCGAGAAAATGGAATTGAGAGAACTAAAAAATTCAAAAATATTAGCTGGTATAAAGGAACTGCGGAGCAAACCCATCAAGATGAAAATCAATTTGATGCAGTAACATTTGGCTCTTCATTTAACGTATGTGATCAAAAAATCGCTTTGAAAGAATCCTTTCGTATTGGTAAATCAGGTGCTTGGTTTGCATGTATGTGGAATCATCGTGATTTAAACGACTTCATTCAAAAAAATATTGAGGATATTATCAAATCTAATTTACCAAATTATGATTATGGATTGCGTCGCCAGGACCAAGAACCTATTTTAAAAGCTTCTGGATTGTTTGAGGTTGTTAAATTTATAGAGGGCCCTGTGTTACATCAACAATCTATTGATGAATGTGTTGAAGCTTGGCGCTCTCATGGGACATTGCACAGACAAACTAACGAAAATGATAAATTATTTAATAGCATTATCAGCGAGATTGAGACGTTTTTACGGTCTTTAAGAGTGAAAGATATTACTATTCCCTATGTCACTCGAATATGGGTGGCTAAATTTCTTAAGAAATGAAGGGCTGCTATGCTAACGGAAGTTAAAGAAGTCTATAAAAAAAAGATAAGTTTTTCTACCAAAGCTGAAACTCTTTTTAATTTGTCCGATAAGCTATCGACTGCAAAAGTATTACCATTGTATTTTTTTACGGTATTTGCTTGGAAAACAGATAGAAAAACAGTTTTATCAGAACTACAACAGGTTGATTGGTTTTATCAGAAATTAATTGTTCGTAGCAGTGCTATTGGTGAAGATAGTGAAAAAAGTTCATTGGCAGGACAATACACTTCTATGATTAATGTAGAAGGTGGCGAAGGTTTTATTTCTGCTGTAGAAAATGTTATTTCTTCTTTTGATTCAGACAATTTAAATCATCAAGTGTTGGTTCAACCGTATTTATCTGACGTCACAACATCAGGCGTTGTATTTGGCCGAGATCCTAACACAGGTGGCCCTTATGTCGTTGTTAATTATAATGATACAAGCGCAGATACTACTTCTATTACTTCAGGTGTTTCTAATCATAAATGTTATATTCAGCATCATAAATCTCCTCTTCACGTAGATGAAAATGCTCCTATGAGTAAGATAATTAATCTTATCTTTGAGCTTGAAGATTTATTTAATACCGTTTATTTAGATGTTGAATTTGCAATAAATAAACGACATGAATTATATTTATTTCAAGTTAGACCGCTCATCAGTCAAACAAAATGTTCAGTTGTAACACAGGAACATCAAAGAGCGATTGAACGTGTTGCAAATCGCATTTTTCTGGGTATGAAACCCCACCCCTATTTATATGGAAAACAAACAGTATATGGGGTAATGCCTGATTGGAATCCTGCTGAAATTATTGGTATCAGACCTAAACCCTTAGCTTTAAGTCTTTATCGAGAGCTTGTGACGGATGCTGTCTGGGCGTATCAACGAGACAATTATGGCTATGCAAATTTGCGTAGTTTTCCTTTGCTCGTTGATTTTGAAGGGCTACCCTATATTGATGTGCGAGTTAGTTTTAATTCTTTTTTACCAAAGGAATTACCCCCTGATCTTGCAGAGAGGCTGGTTAATTACTATCTGGATCGACTCATTGACTGTCCTGGGTTACATGACAAAGTCGAATTTGATATTGTTTTTTCTTGTTATACCCTTGATCTTCAGAAACGATTAGGTGCTTTAAATAATTATGGTTTTGATGATAATGATTGCTTGGCAATTTACCAATCATTAATTAAATTAACCAATCAAATCATTCATAATCAGCAAGGTCTTTGGAGAAAAGATTTAGAAAAAATTGAAGAATTACGCCATCGTCAACAACAGCTGTTTCAATCTGATCTTGATTCCATTTCAAAAATGTATTGGATTTTAGAAGATTGCAAACGTTATGGCACATTACCTTTTGCTGGTCTTGCTCGCGCTGGTTTTATTGCCATTCAAATTTTAAAATCATTTATTACCGTAGGGATCATTAACGAAGAGGAATATGCTAGATTTTTATCTTCTGTTAATTCAGTTAGTTCCACAATGAATGATGATTTTCGAAAAATGTCCAAAAGTAATTTTTTAGAAAAGTATGGGCATTTGAGGCCGGGAACATATGATGTTTTATCTTTACGATATGATGAAGCAGCAGAACTTTATTTTGATTGGCAAAATAAAACTGTACCAGAGCACGAAAGACATTCTTCTTTTTCATTAACCGTGCAGCAGTTGTCTAAGATTCAAGAACAAATTGATAGAGATGGATTACAAATTACCGCTCTTGAATTGCTTGAATTTATTAAGTTTGCCATTGAATCACGTGAGTATTCGAAATTTATTTTTAGTCGAAGCGTGAGTGAATTTTTGAAAATATGTACCGGATTCTCTTCTCAATTTAATATCACACGCGATGACTGTGCTTACATTAACTTGAACACGATTACCTCATTGTATAGTTCTAGTATTGATCCGCAAGAAGCATTAAGTAAAAGCATTGAGATTGGTAAAAAGCATTATCAGATGACCTCGGCTATGACTTCCCCCCCCTTAATAACACATCCATCACAAGCTTGGGCTTTTGAGGTTCCAGAGACTTTCCCTAATTTTATTACTCAAAAAAGTGCTATGGGAGAAGTTGTATTCCCTGATATTCAGAAACAATTAATAGCAAATGCAATATTAATGATTCCAAGTGCTGATCCTGGATATGATTGGATTTTTTCCCATAAAATTGCTGGATTTATCACCAAATACGGTGGTGTTAATTCTCATATGGCCATTCGTGCGGGTGAATTAGGTATTCCTGCAATCATTGGCGTTGGTGAAATCAAATTCAATCAATGGAGTCAGGCAAAGAAATTGCGTATTGATTGTTTAAATGCTCAAGTACAATTACTATGAATCTGATTGCTATATCTCAGCGTACTCAATATATTTCTGAATATGAAGAGACAAGAGATTGTCTCGATCAACGCTGGCATGAATTCTTAACTTCTTGCCAGATAACCCCTTTACTGATTCCCAATCATCCAAAAATTGTGTGTGAGATCATTGAGGAAAATATACTTCAAGGTGTTTTATTGAGCGGTGGAAACGAGTCACCATTGCGGACAGAAACTGAAAATTTACTGTTAGAGTATGCCATTCAAAAAAGATTACCTGTATTAGGCATTTGTCATGGAATGCAAATGATCCAGCAATATTTTGGTGTAAAGCTTCGAAAGATTACTGGTCATGTAATAGAGGATCAAGAAATATTAATTCATGGCATGCCGGATAGAGTGAATAGTTTCCATAATTATGGAACAACACAAACGTCGTGCGAACTTACTGTATGGGCAAAAGCAAGAGATGGCGTAATAAAAGCTATTAAACATAGTCATTTGCCCATTATGGGAATGATGTGGCATCCAGAAAGATGTCATCCCTTTAAAATACGCGATATTCAATTTATTAAAAATTTTTTTTCCGGAGAACGATTGCAGTGCGGGCAATTATATTAGCGGCAGGTCGTGGAAAGCGTATAGGCGATTTAACTGAAAGACAGCCCAAGGGAATGCTGAATTTGCATGGTAAACCATTTGTCGAATGGCAGATGCATGCTTTGCGTCAAACAGGCATTACTGAAATGGCAATTGTTAAAGGATATAGAGGTGATATTTTTTCTTATCCTGTTGCTTATTTCAATAATCCACGGTGGGAAAAGACCAATATGTTATCCACTTTGCTATGTGCGCAAGAGTGGTTAAGCCAGGATACCTGTATTGTTAGCTATTCAGATATTATTTATACGCAAGAAGCAGTTCAAAAGCTTGCAAGTTCACAAGGAGATATTGCAATTACTTTTGATGCAAATTGGCTAAAATTATGGGAGCAACGTTTTGATGATCCTTTAAGTGATGCTGAAATTTTCAAATACGAAAAAGATACTCTTATTGAGGTTGGAGGCAAGGCAGAAGGATTGCATGAAATTCAGGGGCAGTATATGGGGCTCTTAAAGTTTACGGTGAGAGGATGGAAAAAGACTAAAGAATTTTTAAGTCAGTTATCCGACGATATCATTGATAAAATGGATATGACGACTTTATTAAAATTAATGTTGAAAAATAATTTTGAAATTTTTGTTACAGCAATTAGTACACCATGGTGTGAAGTGGATAACATGAATGACTATGAGCTTTGTCAAAAAATTATGAATAAAAATGTGCTTTTACGATCTTGAGTCAGTTTTGTGCCCATCGGTAAATAAGCCCTGTATTGAATCTTGATATATCCCATAAGAAATTGTGTATTGCTTTTGCCTAGTGATAAGCATTTAATTAGTCGCTGTTCTCTTAAATGATATTTTCTTAAATTATTTTAGAAGAACTTATGAAAACTTCTTTAGAACTAACTCCTACAAATCTTAATAAAAAATTTATTTGGAAAACAGATATTTCTCCTGTCGCTTGGGATCAATTGCTTGCCAAAGAGGGGGGGCATCCTTTGCAGTCTGCATTATGGGGGAACGCTCGTAAAGAAGTCGATAGAATCATTGATTATCGATGGGCTGCTTTTTTAAAAGACGAGCTAGTCTGGATAGGACGTTTTGAAGAAAGAAGTCTTTCTGGAGTAGGCAAAGTCGCATGGATACCCAAAGGCCCTATAGCTGTTAAGAACAGTGAGACAGTTCAAGCACAAAGAGAATTTATTTCTTTATTGAGAGATAAAGGATATATGTTGGTCATTTTTGATCCCTGCTTGGTTGATTCTACTTTTTTTTTATCTTATGTTCCTCTTTTAAAATCTTACACTATTCTGATTGATTTGAATCGTGGGAAAGAGGATTTATGGAGAGGACTTGATAAACAGTGGAGATACGGAGTTCGCGCAGCAGCAAGGGCAGGAGTCGTCATTGAACAAACAAAAGACATGCATGATATAGCAAATTTTTATTCTTTATGCACCCAATTGGGCAAAAAAAAAGGATTTGAAGTTTCAGGATCACAAGAACTGATAGCAGAACTATTAAAAAACTCCCATGAGACTGCTGTACAGACGCAGCTCTTTGTTGTTCGCTGCCAAGGTAAAATCGCGTCAGGAGCAGTGATATTGAAAAGCGGAAGATCAATATATTATTTTTGGGGTGCTACGGATCGTAGTTTTAGCAAACAACGTGTGGCCGAAGCTGTACAATGGGGTGTCATAGAATGGGCATTGGAGCAGGGAGTAGAGACGTATGATCTTGGTGGGATTGATCCAATAAAAAATCCAGGTGTATATACTTTTAAAAGTAAAATGGGGGGTAAAGAAGTTTCCTTGTCAAGATTGTATGGATATCCTCTTAACATGACGGGTCAAGTTGTACTTAAATTAGGACGTTGGCTAAAAAGATTCTGAATTCTATGAAACTTAAGGTTCTTTGCATTACCCCTTGGTTCCCTAATGTTCCAACTGATTCATTAGGAAGTTATATTTATAGGTCCTGCGAGGCTTTGATTGGGGCCGATGTTTCTATAGTGACACTTGTTGTTCGCCCTTGGACGCCGAGAATTTTTGGGCTCTTTTATGAAGACTGGATTCGTCCACGTCTTCAAAAAGAAAGATTTAGCTCATTATTGAATCTTCATATAAACCATTATCTGAGCATTCCGAGAAATTTCTTCTACAATCTATCTCTTTCTTTATACCGTTTTGGAACGGAGAGGATGATTAGAGAGCTGGTACATCGGCATCATATACAGATTATACATGCTCACACAGAAATTCCAGGTACAGGGGCTGTTCGTATTGCGAAGAAACTATCAGTTCCGGTGATCATTACACTTCATGGTATAAGTACTTCTAAACGTATACTTAATACGGAAAAAAAACAAAATTCTTTGAAAAAAACTTTGTCTCATGCCGACAGAGTTGTTCTTGTCGGTGAACCTCTGCGGTCTTACTTTTCTCCCTTGGCGGGGAGGGACGATCATTTTCGTATTGTTCATAATGGATTTTTTCTTCCACATCAAGGATATTACCGCAAGGAGCATCGTAAGAGACTAAAGATCATCAGTGTGGCAAATCTTCATGAAGGCAAAGGAATAGATCTTACTATACAAGCTCTTGCTCGTGTTGAAAAAGCGGGATTTGTCCACTGGACTTATGATGTTGTAGGTGGAGGTAGCGAACGTGTTAATCTTGAAGCTTTGGTGAAATCTTTAGGTCTGATGCATAAGATTTTCTTTCACGGAGGCCAGCCTCATGATAAAGCTCTTGGTTTACTCAAAGAAGCTGATGTTTTTCTTCTTCCTTCCTATAGAGAATCTTTTGGTATTGCTAATTTGGAGGCTATGGGTGCTGGGCTTTTATCCATTGGTGTTCGAGGGCAGGGGACAGAGGCATTTATTAAAGATGGATTAACAGGTTTTCTAGTTCCTCCTCATGATGTAGATGCAATCACGAATCTTTTGATAGAGATTATGAGTCAAAAGATTGACTGGAAAAAGATAGCTACTGCAGGCTATGAATATGCCCACAAAGAATTTACCTGGAATGCTCATGCGCAAAAATTAATAAAAGTATATGAAGAAATTCTAAAATAGATTTCTTTTATTCTTACAATAAGGATCTTAGAATAAGATATGTTTCTAATGATTTATATAGAACCAACTCCGTATATTTTAGGCTTGATTAAAGAAGTTAGAAAGCAGACCGCTGGAAATTTGGAAGTCATCTTTCTCAAAGAAAACATCACTCAAACATGGAATTTATCGAATTTGGATGGTGTGGATACAATTCTGTCCCGTTTACGTGTAAATCCAATACAATACCTAATACAAAAGATTACTAAGAATTCGTATCAATGTGTTCATCTTGCAGGATGGTCAGACTATTTAGTTTTATTTGTGCTGTTTTTTTCATGGTTTAAAAATATACCTGTGGCGATCGAATCTGATACACAGATTTCTTGGCATCATATTATGTGGAAGAAAATAGTTAAAAGGATCTTTTATCCTGTTCTTTTTAAGTTCCCATCAGTTTTTCTTCCTGGAGGCTCTCGCCAGGCGGAGTATTTTCGTTATTACGGTGTTCATGAGTCACGTATTTGTATTGCACAAATGACAGTAGATGTTTCTTATATTATGAGTCGATGTAAGCAAATGGGGAGTCATAGGAAAATTGAAATAAGAAAACAATTAGGTTTTTCTATGGATGAGGTGCTTTTCATTTTTGTTGGACGGCTTGTAGATTGGAAAGGGATAAAAGATCTCATGATGGCGTTTGATGGGATCTCTTCTTTGCATAAGAGTGCACGACTTCTTGTTGTGGGAAATGGACCTGAAAAAGAGTTTGTTGAGGATGCGGTGAGAAAAAATGGGGCTATTAAGTATATGGGACGGCTTGATCAAGAAGAAGTTCTCGATATGTACTATGCTTCCGATATTGCAGTTGTCCCATCCTTCAAAGAACCTTGGGGGCTGGTTGTTAATGAGGCAATGGCTGCTGGACTTCCTGTTATTGTTTCGGATCAGGTTGGGTGCATTGATGATCTTATTCAAAATGGCAAAACAGGTCTTATCTTTCCTTCTGGTGATAGAAGAGCTTTGGCAGAGGCGATGCAAAAACTACTTTTTTCTAGAGAAGAAAGAAAACGGATGGGGCTAAATGGAATGTCAGTTATTTCTGGGTGGACGTTTGAAGAAGAGGCTAAACGAATTGTCGCTAGTTGGGATACTATTACACAGGTGGAGAAAATATCATGAAAAAATATTATCATTGGTTATTTTTACTAACAATACTCGTCTTTACATGTATGTCTATTTCTTCTCCTCTCTTAGAATTTATGCCAAACGCTCGCTGGATTATTCTTTTTATTTTGGTGGGACAGGTTTTTCTACTTTTCAAGAAAAGAATGAGCTTTGGATTTTTTGCGGTATCAGGCCTGTATGCAATTTGGTGTTTGCTTACTTTTTTTTGGTCTGAATCTCCACAACTGACGTTTATGAAATCAAGCGCTTCGTTGGCAATTATATTTACAATGAGTCTATCAGGTTATGCCTGGGCCATGAGGAATAATGAGGAAAAGATTTTTGACTATTTACTTCCTGTTGTGGTGGTTACTTTTTTTGCTTTAATTTTAGGACTGGGCAAAGAGAGCAGTTTTTTAAGCCATGGTCGAGATTTTGCTTTGTATCAAGGTGTAACAAGCAATCCAAATATGTTGGGAGCTCTTATTGGGATGTCATTACCCTTTTGTATATGGCACACATATAAGAACTGGAAAAGAGGGCGAAGAAAAATGTTTTGGATTGTAATCTGTAGTGGCCTCTTGATCTGTCTTAATGTTACGTTGTCACGTTCAGCTATGTTAATGGCTTTCACAATAGTGGGAGGTTTCCTCTTTGCTTTTCGCGCAAGAAGAATTGTCGAGGTGATATATCTTATAGCTTTATTAGTGATTAGCTTTTATGCGGTGATGCCAGAAATAGGAGCAAAGGTAAAGACCAGTGTTCTGTATAAGTTTTCTAGAGAAGATCAAGGAGTCCTTTTCTCCAGGCAATGGATTTGGAGAGAGTCTTGGGAACAGGCAAAGTTAGGTGGACTTATTGGAGGTGGTTATGGTGTTACAATTGGTATGTCAGAATGGGATAGAATCAATTTTTCATCGGCAAGTTATGGAAGAGAAAAAGGGAATTCCCAGTTAGCCATTATTGAAGAAATAGGTGTGATAGGCGTTGTTTTGTATAGCTCTTTGATTATCTTGCTACTGAAATATGTTTATACTGCCTTCAAGAGGACATCTGCTGGGAGTGATAGAGTTGCTTTAGGGCTAGCATTAGGAACAATTTGTGGAATGATTCTTCACTCTATCTTTGAAGCATGGTGGACTGCGCCGGGCTCTCCAGAGAGTATTATATTCTGGTCAACAGTTGGTGTAGCTTTAGGTTTATCAGACTCGGTCTGTAGAAATCGAAAAAACGAAATGAATTCCTATTTGATGGGAGTCAAGGGGACAAGAGGTTATAGAAGCTTTTATGCTGGCAGAGCAATTTTACCGGGACAATCACAAATCTCTCAAACTTCAAAGCCAACAGAACTCTTATGAGAAGTCTTGCTTATAAGCGATTGGCGGGAAGGTTGTTTGGGCTTTTAAAAAGAAGTTGTAATCGAAGGGCAATCATTACCTATCACTCGGTGGGTTCGCGCGGGCCCTGGTCGGTACCCATTGAGCAATTTGTAGAGCAAATGAAATGGCTCAAATCAAATGCCAATGTACTTTCAATGGATGAAATTGTTTCTGGGAAAGAAGTTAAAGGTTTAAATATTACAATTACATTTGACGACGGATATCGATGTTTACACAATATCGTTGATCCTATATTGGCTGAGCATGGATTCCCTGCGATCGTATATATAAACACAGAAGTCATATCTGAAGAAAAGCCAATGCTTTCAAATTCTGATAAGGGTTATTATTCCGATGAAGAGTTTCTCACATGGAGTGACGTGATGGAGTTACGGAAAAAAAGTTGGACGATTGGATCGCATAGTGCTAAGCATATGGATATGACAAAATTAGCTATAGAAGATTTAGAGCATCAAGTAACTGAGTCAAAAAAGGTTATTGAATCTAAGCTTGGTGTTCGTTGTAATCATTTCTGCTATCCATGGGGACTTTATAATGAGAGGACTCAACAGGTTTTGCATAAAGCAGGTTATCACAATGCGGTCTGCACCTATCATGCGCCTTTGTCAAAGCAACATAACCGCTTCGCTTTGCCTAGACTTGATATAAGGAGTGAATACACTCTTAAGGATTTTACTTCTGTTGTTTGTGGGCATTGGGATTTTATTGGATGGGTACATGGATTTAAAGGCAGATATAGTCGTGATTCTTCTTATTAATGGAATATCTCTTAAGGAAGGCGGAGGTCTTCTCGTTTTTAAACGTCTGGTAGAAGGTTTTTGTGCTTTATTCCCTGATGTTCATATTCACATTGTAGTTAATAGTCGAGTTTCTAATCATAGCGAGTTTAATTTAGATAAAGTGAAACGATGGGTATATCCATTCGCTGAAAAATTTCCTTTTACCGTTCGTCTTTGGTATGAATTTTTGCTGCCCAGACTTGCAAAATGCATCAAGGCAGATATTTTATTTTCCTTAACCAATTATCTCCCAAGTCGTTTAAAGCTTCCATCTCTTCTCTTAGTTCAGAATGCAGGTCATTTTTCAGATATTTTTCAAAAGGCACAATATGAGGCCTTCCCTGATATATTAGATCGTCTAGCTTGGAGAACGAAAACATCTTGGGTTTACCAGTCCATTATGAAAGCCTCTATGGTGACAGTTCAAACAAAAAGCCTTTCAAATAGTGTTAGTGAAAAACTCAATTTTTCGGAACAGAGATTGCGTGTTATTCCACATGGATCAGGCACATGTAATCATGTTGAAACGAGTAAATCTTTTCCAAGGAATGATTTTTGGAGAATAGGATACATTACGATGTATGGTGTACAAAAAAACTTCAATGTTCTTTTTCAGGCTATTGCAGAACTTCGTAGGCAGGGACGAAAAGTTGTTCTGGTTCTCTCTCTGAATCCAAATTCTAAAAAGAATGCAGAGGTTCTTAATGATGCATGCAAGCTTGGTATTGGGGATTTGATTGAAAATCATGGAGATGTTCCTTTTGAAGAGGTGCAACGGATTTATCATTCTCTAGATCTTTTTGTTTATCCTTCTTTTTGTGAATCTTTCGGCTTTTCTATGGTAGAGGCAATGGCGTGTGCTATTCCTATATTGGTTGCTAATATTCCTGGGAATAGAGAAGTTACGGGGGTAGCAGGTATCCCCTTTTCCCCTTTTAATTATCTTAATCTCACAGAGAAAATATGTAAATTAATGGAGGATGAAAAGGCTTATACAGAGGCTTCTAGAGCCAGTCTAAAGAAAGCAGGTGATTTTTCCTGGTCGACTGCGGTCAAAGAAACGATGGCTCTCATTCAATGCATGGCAGACGGTACTTGTTAATCTAAAAACGAGAGATGGGTTGATGAAAATTTTAGTGGGTCATAATTGGCAAGAAGGTTTTTTAGATTACTTTCGTAGCAATTTTGACTATCGTGTCCAAGTTCTAGCATTTAAGAATCTTGAAAAAATAAACGATCTTTATTTTGTTCGCCCCTATCGTCTTCATTTGATTTGGAACTATTTTCGTGAAGTCGGAATCATGCAACTTTTTCGAAAAGTTTTATCACGCACTCAGGAAAAATGGCGCAATGAGAAATATATATCTTGTGGAATAGGAAAAATCATTGAATCAGCTGATGAGTCTATTTTTCCCGTAAATCAGTTGGTTGTTTTCATTGCTCCATGCCATCCAGCTTGTGTAGAAAGAATTGTTCTTTCTGCTGCTTTTATGATGAAGATCAATTTTGAGATGCTACCACAGATTATTGATGAAAAAAGAATCTTATATTGTAATTCGTCTGCTGGAGATGCTTTTGGTATTTCTTTTTGGAAAGTATGGGAAGGATGGAGTCCCTATGCTGGAAAATCAATAGAAGCGTTAAAGGAGTCAGATGGGAAAAAAATCGTAAATTATTTTATCGATAAGAGTAAAAATGATTTTAAACAGCTTTTAATAGATAAAAAAAGAACCGCCGTGTTTGAAGTAAATTCGTACGTGCGTCATAAACATTTGAATGGAAAAAAAAGAGCAGTTTTATTCGGTTATGGAAATTATGCAAAAACAATGATTTTGCCTCATATAAAAAATTTTTTATCCGTTGAATATATCCATGAAATAGATCCAACGCAAATTCCCAGAGGGGCCCTAGCTAAGTATCAATGGAATACTGCACCAGAGTTTAATGCCAATGAAGAATATGATGTATGCTTTATTGCTGGCTTTCACCATATGCATGCTTCACTTGCAATCTCAGCCTTGAAACAAGGTTCTAGTGCTGTGATTGAGAAACCTATTTTAGTAAATCGTGAGCAATTAGATTCTCTATTAGAGATAATGAAGGGATCAAAGGGACAATTATTTGTTTGTTTTCAAAAACGGTGGTCTATTTTTAATGAAATGGCTTTAAATGATTTAAATGTGAAAAAAGGGGAACCTATTTCTTATTACTGTATTGTATACGAAGTCCCATTGCCTAAGCTACATTGGTATCGGTGGCCCAATTCAAAAAGTCGTATTATATCGAATGGGTGTCACTGGATAGATCACTTTTTATATTTGAATGATTTTTGTGATGTAAAATCTTTAAGTTTAGCACGAGCAAAGGATGGGACCTTGAATTGTTCTGTTGAATTGGCGAATGGAGCTTTTTTTACAATGGTATTGACCGATGCGGGAAGTGATAGAATAGGTGTTCAAGATTATGTTGAATTGAGGGCCAATGGTGTGACCATTAAAATAGTGAATGGTTCGCAATATTTATCTGAGAATAGCACGAAAATTTTGCGGTCTAAGAAAATTAATAAAATAAAGAGTTATATAGAAATGTATCGGCAGATAGGACTTAAGATCTCAAGAGGTGAAGAGGGAGAATCGATACGATCTGTCCAGTCGTCAGCAGGTTTAATTTTGGATATGGAAGACATGCTTAAGCAGATAGAGCGAGATGAAACGAATAATCCTATAGCTCTAAATAAGAGTTGATATGAAAGGGGTTGAGTAGAAAATTGAAACAGATCTTGCAGAACTTAAAAACAGGTCATACTGAGCTTTCTGATATCCCATGTCAGAAAGCAAAGGCAGGCCATCTTCTGATACGTACACATGCAAGTCTAATTTCGGCTGGTACGGAGCGTATGCTCACAGAATTTGGCAAAGCAAACCTTGTTGAGAAGGCTCGTCAACAACCAGATAAAGTACATCAAGTATTAAACAAAATTAAAACAGATGGCCTTATTTCAACTGTTAATGCGGTGCGAAGTAAATTGGATGTTTCGTTGGCGATGGGTTATTGCAATGTAGGTACAGTTATAGAAGTTGGTCCAGATATTTCTGATTTTGTCGTTGGTGATCGTGTTGTTTCCAATGGATCTCATGCCGAAGTCGTGTGTGTTCCTAAGAATCTTTGCGCTAAAATTCCTTACGGAATCAAAGATGACGAAGCTGTGTTTGCTGTCATAGGTGCAATTGCTCTGCAAGGAATTCGACTTGCTCAACCTACCTTGGGTGAAATATTTGTTGTTACAGGTTTAGGTTTAATTGGATTAATGACTGTTCAGCTTTTGCAGGCAAATGGATGTAGAGTGCTTGGCATTGATTTTGATGAGCATAAGCTTAAATTAGCAAGACAGTTTGGTGCTGAAGTTGTTAATTTGTCAAAAGAGAAAGATCCTGTTGCAACTGCTTTGAGGCTCTCTTATGGACAGGGTGTAGATGGTGTACTCATTACAGCTTCGACCCATACGAGCGAGCCTGTGCATCAGGCAGCCCTGATGTGTCGTAAGAGAGGGCGTATTGTTTTAGTGGGTGTCACGGGACTAGACCTTTCGCGAGATGATTTTTATAAAAAAGAACTGAGTTTTCAGGTCTCATGTTCTTACGGACCTGGGCGATATGATTCTTCTTATGAAGAAAAGGGCCATGATTATCCCTTGGGCTATGTTCGATGGACAGAACAAAGAAACATTGAAGCTGTGCTCGAGATGATTTCAAGCAAACGTATTGATGTAAAACCTCTTGTTTCACATCAATTTTCTCTAGAACAGGCACAAGAAGCGTATCAATTACTAAGCGATGATCATTTTGTTTTGGGTATTTTGCTGCGCTATGCTGATGAAGGAAGTAAATCAACAGATCAGCTTCTTAAAAAAAAGATATTTTTGGAAGATGGGCTGCAGTCTGGAAATTTAAAATTACCTATTATTGGATTTGTTGGAGCTGGAAATTATGCTGTTCGCGTATTAATTCCGGCCTTTAAGAAAACAGGGGTTAAATTAAAAATGATTGCTTCTGCCGGGGGAATGAGTAGTTTTTATGCTGCAAGAAAGTTTGGTTTTAATGAAGCAACCACAGACACAGAGAATCTTTTGAATGATTCTCAAATTAACACAGCTGTAATTGTTACAAGGCATGATACGCATTCAAAACTGATCATTCAGTCTTTAAGGTCGGGTAAACACGTGTTTGTGGAAAAACCTTTGGCCATACATCGTCAAGAATTAGAAGAGATTCAAGCAGTTTATACATCTCTTCAGCCACATCCTCTGCTAATGGTTGGTTTTAACCGGCGTTTTGCTCCCCAAGTTCAAAAAATAAAATCATTAATAGAGAACCTTAAAGAACCCAAAGTACTCATTATGACTGTTAATGCAGGTCCTATTGAATCTGATCATTGGGTGCAAGATCGTCAAATAGGGGGAGGGCGGATCATTGGTGAAGGATGCCATTTTATTGATCTGCTAAGATTTCTTGTAGACTCGCCGATTGTGTCGGTTCAAATGACAGCCCTTGGTAGGTTGCGTGAAAGTGATAAAATTAGTTTTTCTTTGCGATTTGAAGATGGCTCTATTGGGACTGTTCATTATTTAGCCAATGGTCATAAATCTTTTCCAAAAGAGCGTCTAGAAATTTTTTGTTCAGGCCGCATTTTGCAGCTCGACAACTTTCGAAAATTAAGAGGATATGGTTGGTTTGGATTTAAGAAGATGAATCTATGGTGTCAAGATAAAGGCAATGATGCTTGCGTGCAATCTTTTGTGAATTCCATCATACAAGGCAAGCCATCGCCAATTCCTTTTGAGCAATTGATTGAAGTGGCGCGTGCGAGTTTTGATGTAGCAGAAGCTCTCCAGGACTAAAGTGGGTAAAATCTCAAATTATTTTTATACTCTTCGGTATCTGAAACCCATACAAATTTATAGCAGAATCTGCTTTGGTTTCGTGAGACTTACTCCTGATTTTCGTCCCAGTCCACCGTTGAGAGCGTCAAAGGGGATTTGGTGTGATCCTGCGAGAAGAAAATCTAGTTTATTAGGTGCACATCGTTTTCGCTTTCTAAACGAGGAACACGAAATAGATTCTTCATTCTCATGGAATAATCCTGTTTATGGAAAGCTTTGGCTTTATAATCTTCATTATTTTGATGATTTAAATGCTTATGATTTTGAAATTCGACGAGATTGGCATAAGACTCTTCTTCAGCGCTGGGTCAAAGAAAATCCATCACCTGATGGGAATGGTTGGGAACCCTATCCTATCTCTTTGCGAATTGTAAATTGGATTAAATGGGCCTTGGCTGGAAATGCCTTATCACAAGAACTGCTTGATAGTCTTGCAGTTCAGACACGTTTCCTAAAGAGTCGGTTAGAAATCCATTTGCTTGGAAATCATTTGTTAGCCAATGCAAAAGCTTTGGTATTTGCAGGTCTTTTTTTTCAAGGATCTGAAGCTGAAGCATGGTTGAATAAAGGGCTAAAAATTTTGTTTCAACAATTGCCTGAGCAAATCTTAGCTGATGGAGGACATTTTGAACAAAGTCCCATGTATCACTGCATTATTTTGGAGGATATTTTGGATTTGATCAACTTATCCAATGTTTATAGGAATAACTTTCCTCCTCAATGGTCATTTCTAAGAGAAAGCTGGTCTGATGATATTCAACGTATGCGTCATTGGCTAAAAGTGATGACTCATCCTGATGGAAATATTGCTTTATTCAATGATTCTGCATTGGGGATTTCATGTGATCCAAATGAGCTAGATAGTTATGCTCAAAGATTAGGCTTTGGTAAAATTGAGAACCTTCAAGATGGAATAACTTCTCTACGTCAAAGTGGATATATTCGTATTCAATGCGAAGATGCGATTCTCATATTAGATGTGGGACAGATTGGTCCTGATTATCTTCCGGCGCATGCTCATGCAGATACTCTGTCTTTTGAACTTTCATTATATGGGCATCGCTTCATTGTTGATTCAGGCACTTCATGCTATACACCAGGTATTCATAGGCAATACGAGAGATCTACAGCTGCACATAATACAGTTCAGATCAATGGAAAGGACTCGTCAGAGGTTTGGAGTAGTTTTCGCGTTGCACGCCGTGCAAAGCCTCGAGATTTGATGATCGAAGAAGGTATTAATACTTTCAGAGTTATATGCGCGCATAATGGATATCAGAGATTACCCGGTCAGCCTATACACTATCGCGAGTGGTTTCTTAAAAAAAATGAATTGATTGTAAAAGATGTTATAAGAGGTCCGTTTCAAGAAGCCGAGAGCAGATTTCATTTTTATCCAAGAGTTTCGATGGAAAAATTAAAATCAACTCAGGAAGGAAGCGCTTTATTAGCCTCAGGAGAAAAGATAGAATGGAAAATTAAAAGTGGGATATCTGATTTTGAAAAATCTACTTACCATCCTGAATTTGGATTAAGCCAGAAAAATAACTGTTTGAAGATTAAATTTCAGAGTCATGAATCACAAATTAATTTTGCTTGGAAATCTGTTGCTCAGTAGGAAAATATTATGAAAATACTGATTCTTTCATTCTATTATGAGCCGGATTTGTGTGCTTGCACATTCAGAGTAGTTCCTTTTGTTAAGGCCTTGAAGAAACAGATAACTTCTGAGGATTTAATCGAAGTAGTTACAACTTCACCTAATCGATATAACTCATTCAAAATAGAAACTCCTGAAATTGAGAAAATAGATAATGTTTTAGTAAAGCGTATCAAGATTCCTACTCACCAGAGTGGTTTTTTTGATCAAGCAAGATCATTTCTGGTTTATTTCATTAAGACATTAAAATTTGTGAGATCTAGAGAATATGATGTAATATTTTCTACATCGAGCCGATTGTTTACGGCTTTTCTCGGGGCTTTTCTCTCAAGACGCAAAGGGGTTTTGCTCTATCTAGATATTCGTGATATTTTTGTTGATACCCTGGGATCCGTTCTTAAAAAATCGAAACTGAAATGTTTTATTCCTGTCTTTCATTTGATAGAAAAATACACAATAAGTAGCACAAATAAAATTAATCTTGTATCAAGAGGTTTTAGTGATTATTTTCAAAAAAAATATCCAAAAAATTATTCATTTTTTACGAATGGCATTGATGATGACTTCATCCAATATAACAATCATCAAAAGCGCTTCCTCCCTCATGGTAAAATTATATTTACCTATACAGGCAATATCGGTGATGGGCAGGGCCTGGAAAAGATTGTTCCCGAAATTGTTGAGAAATATCAAAATATTGAATTTTATATTATAGGTAGTGGTGGTCGCGAAAGCATTTTAAAAGAACGCACATCTCATCTTAAAAATATAAAGATATTATCTCCTATAAACAGAAAAGAATTAATAGCTTTTTATAAGCAAAGCGATGTTCTTTTTCTTCAATTGAATAATTACGAAGCTTTTAAAAAAGTGCTTCCTTCAAAAATATTTGAATATGCGGCGATGTGCAAACCTATTATTGCAGGGGTAGATGGGTATGCAAAAGAATTTTTAGAGGAGCATCTGCCTGATAGTATGATTTTTCACCCCTGTGATATTGAGGATTTTTCAAGAAAATATAAAAAATTTAATGGTTTTGTAGATTTTGAAATAAGGAAAAAGTTTATATCAAAATTTTCTCGTCAGAATATTATGAATGATATGGCTAAAGATTTAATAGAATTTGTCAAGGGACGATCCAAAGAATCGACCTTCATTCGTGCGCTGAAGCCAAAGGTGAATACTGAGGGAAATGATACTCCTGACTCCAAAGAGGTTATAGCTCCAGGCGTTACGTTGGTATCTTGTACTTCTGGCAAAGAAATAGGGCGGTAAAAATAAATAAATGAGATTGCTAATTACAGGCGCTAACGGTTTTATAGGAAGTGCATTATGCTCCAAATTGTTTGATGTGGGACATTTTGTTAGATCGGCAGTTCGTTCTAAAAAAAAAATAACCAATCTTAAAGCTGTTGAATCTGTTGAAGTAGGTGAAGTCAGTTTAACTACGGACTGGTCTCAAGCATTAGAAGGTGTTGAAGTTATTATTCATCTTGTTTCCAGCGCAGATAGATTTTATGATAAAACTCGAGATTCCTTGTCAAAGTTTCGATCAGTAAATGTAGAAGGAACAAAGTGCTTAGCTAATGCCGCAGTTCAAGCTGGGATTAAAAGGTTTATTTATATTAGTTCTATCAAAGTAAATGGTGAAGAAACAGGGTCTCCTTATACTGAAAATTCCTTTTGTGCTCCTCAGGATTCCTATGGTTTGAGTAAATGGGAAGCTGAACAAGAGCTTAAGATGATTTCGGCTGGAACCGGAATGGAAATTGTGATACTGAGACCTCCCATGGTTTATGGAACTCCTGCTAAATCTAATTTCTTACGGTTGGTTTCATTGATAAAAAGTGGTGTGCCTCTACCGTTTGCTTGCATCAACAACAGAAGAAGCATGATATATCTTGGTAACCTCATTGATGCAATTGGGCTCTGCGTTAAAAAAAAAGAAGCGGCCAATCAAACCTTTTTAGTGAGTGATGGAGAAGATGTTTCCACACCCCAGCTTATCAGATTGATAGCAATGAAGATGAACATTAAACCCAGAGTAATTCCTTTTCCACCAATACTCTTAAAGACTGCCGGAAAATTTTTTGGAAAATATGCTGAAGTACATCGGTTGATTAGTTCGCTTCAAATTGACAGCAGCAAAATTAGAAGTATGCTTAGATGGAAGCCACCTTTTTCTTTAGAAGAAGGAATAAAGGAGTCTGTACATAATTTTGTTGATATGAAACATAAGGAAAAGGATCATTAAGGAAACTAATGGTGAATTTTATATTAAATCTTATTGGCAGAGAGGCAGAGCTGTTTGATGATGATATTAAAAAGTATGCGGATCAATTGGAGGAAATCATCAGGGGGTGTAGATTTCTAGTAGTAGGAGGTGCGGGATCTATCGGACAAGCTGTTGTCAGGGAGATATTCAGAAGACATCCTAAGGCACTGCATGTCATAGATATAAGTGAAAATAATTTGGTTGAACTTGTTCGTGATGTTAGAAGTTCGCTTGGGTATATTGAAGGTGATTTTCAAGCTCTTCCTCTTGATTGTAATTCATTCGAGTATGATGCGTTTGTTGCCTCACAGAAGCCTTACGATTATATTCTCAATCTTTCTGCTCTGAAGCATGTTAGAAGCGAGAAAGATCCATACACCCTGATGCGACTTATAGACGCAAACATTTTTAATTCGGATAGAATGGCGGCGCAGGCCATTCGTGATAAGAGCAAAAAGTATTTTTGTGTTTCAACTGATAAGGCTGCAAATCCTGTTAATATGATGGGGGCATCTAAACGTATCATGGAGATGTTTTTAATGGGAAGAAGTTCTCAAATTCCTATTTCTATGTCGAGATTTGCCAATGTTGCTTTTTCAGATGGGAGTCTTTTACATGGATTTAATCTTCGCCTTCAAAAAAGACAACCTCTTGCAGCGCCCCAAAATATTAAACGATATTTTGTAACACCTAAAGAATCTGGAGAGTTGTGCCTCATGTCCTGTCTATTAGGTGGCAATAGGGAAGTTTTTTTTCCTAAACTTAGTGAAAAATTGCATCTGATTACTTTTTCTGAAATTGCGGTTAAATACCTTCATCATCTTGGGTTTGAACCTGTATTATGCTCTTCAGAGGATGAAGCAAGAGCTAGGGTAGAAGAATATGCTGAAAGAAAAAAGTGGCCTTGTTTCTTTTTTAACAGTGATACGACGGGAGAGAAAGATTTTGAAGAGTTCTACACTGGAAAAGAGATTATTGATATGGATCGATTCCAGAGTATAGGAGTTATAAAAAACGATGTTTTGTATGATCAAGAAAAACTTAATTCTTTTGAGAAAGCAATCTTGGCGATGAAGACACGAGGACAGTGGACAAAAGTAGAGCTTGTTGATTTATTTTATAAGATGTTGCCAGAGTTTGATCATAAAGAGACGCATAAGTATCTTGATCAAAGGATGTGATGATGAAACGGCTTTTTGATATTTTCTTTTCCTTTGTAGCATTATTCTTATTTTTGCCTTTTGGTTTAACCATTGCTTTGATCCTTAAATTTACGGGGGAGGGTGAGATTTTTTATACCCATGATAGAGTTGGTAAGGGAGGGAGAATTTTTGGCTTGATTAAATTTGCGACAATGCTGAAAAATAGTCCCAATCTTGGAAGTGGTGATATTACAATTGGAAACGATCCAAGGGTATTACCTTTTGGGCATTTTTTGAGGAGAACAAAACTCAATGAAGTTCCTCAACTTATTAATGTTTTGAAAGGCGATATCAGTATTGTAGGTCCAAGACCTTTGGCTGTCAGAAGTTTCAATTATTATTCAGAAAAAATTCAAAAAGAAATTATAAAGATGATGCCTGGATTAACGGGAATAGGGTCAATTGTTTTTAGGAATGAAGAATCCATTATTGAACAATCAAAAAAAAAATATATGGATTGTTATAAAGAGGACATTGCGCCTTATAAAGGAGCGCTTGAAATATGGTATTTGAATAATCAGTCTTTTTGGCTTGATCTAGAATTGGTTTTTTTGACAGTTTGGGTTGTGTTTTTTTCTACAAGTAGAATTTATATAAACGTTTTAAAAGGATTGCCAGAGCCAGATTGCTTCTTACCTAGAAATAAGAATTTTTAGCCCCGAAGTACTTAACGATATTTTTTTAAGATATTACAGGCTGAATGAATCTTTTTTTGGATTCCTAGTTTAGTAGGCGCAAGTATCTGGGCATTTCCGATAGACTTTAATGCATTTTTAAAATAAATCTTAGCTTCCTCTTTTAGTCCTTTATTTTTGTAAACCCTTCCCAGTTCTAGACTGTTAAAACCCAGTTCCATATGGAGATTTGCATTTGTTGGGTTGAGCAGAATGGATTTCTCAAGATAAGCGCGAATTATTTCCAACGATTTTTCATCAGATATCCCTTTATGAACGTTCTCATAATAGAGTTGTTTTAGCAGTCGTGCATGGTAGAACCAGACTCTAGCATTTTTAGGGCAATAAGATTTAGCTTGCTCTAGAAGGTTTAATATTTCTCGTTTTGATTCGTCTGTGCTTTTCGCTTGTAGCTTGTTTTTAATATTTGTTAGCAGGAAGTCCCCTTTAACCATATGATATGAATTAACTATTCCCCAGAGAGACAAGCAAACCAGCCCTATGACTAACCAGGGTTTCTTGATAGCTTTGATGTTATAAAAAGGATCTTGATTTTCCGGTTTTACTTCTCTCTCACAAAAGCTTAACACAACTAGGAAAAGGAGAACATTGGCAGGGATATGCATGTTAAATTCAAAAAAAGAATGCGAAAGAAATCCTAAAACTGCAGAAAGAGAACAAACTCTGAGAAAGTAGTTGCAGTTTTGATATTTCATGATTCTTATTGTACGGAAAATGACTAATGTGATAGCAAATAGAAAGAAGGTAGTTCCAATGACGCCCACTTCTGAAAAGAGTTCTAAAAAATCGTTGTGCGCATGATCAATGATCATATCCGAACTCTCACTATCCCAATAGAGTTGTATCTGAGTTTGAAATTGTGGATAAACATCTTTAAAGGTTCCAAATCCAGTTCCTATGAATTGAAAACAAGTGGACATCGTTAGAGCATCTTTCCAGTTGGTCCATCGAAAGGATTCATCTCTTAAGGCTTCTTCAGTTGTTTTAGATACTTGAGAGATAATCCATGATTTTTCCTGAAATTGTATAAAAAGGATTCCTAGGGTAACCAGGATACAAAACAGAGTTAGTAAAATCTTAAAATTAAACTTGTGCGTAAATAACATCAAGATGAGTAAACAGAAAAATCCGATAGATAAATTTAGAACTCCACCACGAGATCCAGTGAGTAAAATGACAAGACCAATGCAAACAGGGATAAAACTCATCAGCAAAATTTTTGCTGTTTGTTCAGAACATAAGAATAATATTTTTTCTTTCCATGAATCAGATACAGACCATGAGTAAGAGATTTTATCCAACAAATACCCAGTGATGATCCAGAAGCACAGGGCAAGGAAAGAGCAATAGTGATTGCGATTAATAAAGGTTCCTGTTAAGGAAGCTAAGTCAGTTCGATTTCCAGCATACGGATTTTTCCAAAAGAAAATCCTATGAGTGCCACCATAGTGTTCAATGATTCCATAGAGAGTTTCAAAAAAAGCAATACCAATGATGACATATACGAATTGCTTAAATCTCTTAGGAGTATTTAGCAGATTAAGGATAAGAAAGTACCATGCTGAATAGCCTAGAATTTTTACGATTTGTAGAGAAGTTAGCAAGGGAGATAAACTTAAGGGATAATTTTGCGTGTGTGATGGCAGGAGTTTTAAAAGGGTTTCATATCTAAAAGGGGAAAGAACTTTATAAATAGAAATAGAAAACGGTATCAACTGAACTAATGTTAGTCCAGATATAATTATTAAGACATAAAGCATGGGTGAAATGATAAAACTGCAACTGGAGGCCTTGTAAGATTTAACATTATCCAAACGATGAGTTTGGTTTTTTAAAGGGTTGGTGTAGATAGCGATACACCATGTAATAAGTGATGTAAAAATAAGAATAAGAATAATTCCTGTAGCCCAAACAGGAGTTCCTGCACATAGAAGAGGTGAAATAACCAAAATAATAAGGATTAAGAATATGGGAACAAAGATTTTATAGTGGACGGGTGGTGTTAACGATTTTCTCGATCTCACTAACCCCTTTTTCAGGTTGAGCATTGTCTTTATCATGATAGTAAGATTTATATTGGTATTTATATTGATAGTAATATCCAGACCCTGTTGGTGTTACTTGATTAAGGACAATACCAAGAATTTTTGCATGCGCTTCTTCTAAACGGGCGATACATTGAATGGCGGCTTTATGACCAGTGGCATTCGCTTTAATAATATAAACAACCCCATCGGCGATTGTTGATAATGCAATAGAATCTGCTACAGCAATGATGGGAGATGAATCAATAATTACTTTCTTAAACCTTTTCCTTGCCCATGATAAGAAACTTTTCATTTTTTCTGATTCTAAAATTTCAGATGGATTGGGTGGGATTAGACCACATCGAACAATCCATAAATTAGGAATTTCTGTAGGAGTTACAATGCTTTCTTCGGAAACATTTTCTAATAAAAAATTACTTAGGCCGATATTTTTGTCTTTTTCAACGGGGAAAACCTTTTGAAGAGAAGGTTTTCTTAGATCGGCATCAATGAGAAGTACATTTTCTCCTTTTGACGCCATCGTTATAGCAAGGTTAGTTGCTTCTGTAGTTTTACCTTCGCTTGGGTAAGTGCTTGTTACAAGAAGCACGGGATAAGGTTTGTCGATCGCAGAAAACGCAATCCCGGTGCGAACATATCTATAAGCTTCAGCAAAATTTGATTTTGGGTGGTTGAAACTTGCTAATGCAATTTCTCGAGGAGTCATCTTTTTTCTAATAATGCTTGAGCGAGGGATATGCCCTAAGACAGGTAGACCCAAGAAGCGATCCACGTCTTCATCATTTTTAAACGAAGTGTCAAATTTTTCCAATACTAACGCTGCCCCGATTCCGAGAATTAGAGAAAAAAAGATAGAAAGTAATATATTTTTTTTCTTGTTGGGCCAAACGGGCATGGTTGGAACTTCTGCTTCATCAATGACCGATATATTATCTGCTCTTAATCCTTGAAGAAGATCCATTTCCTTAACCTTGTCCAGTAAGGCATCAAAAAGTTTTTGATTAACATCAACCTCTCTTCGAAAAACACGATATTGAATTTGTTTTCTCCTTAAATCCAATATATTTTTGTTTTCGATTTCCAATTTATCCAATATTGTTGCAAGCTCAGAAGTTAATTGTATAACTTGTGGGTGTTTGTCCTTGTAAGACTTCCTGAGCTGTGGGAGTTCAGTTTCAAGTCGTACTCTCTCATTTGTGAGATGTTGCAGTAGCTTAGATTGGTCTTCAGATATGTCTCCGGAAGGAAGACTGACTATTTTATTGTCTTCTACATACTTCAGAAGTGCATTCTCTGCCTCTTCAATTTTTTTCTGCATGACTTTAAGCTGATCAGTAAGCCAATTGACCATATACCGGGCAATATTTAGTTTGTGCTCAAGGCCGGCATCAATATACGTAGTTGCAATGGCATTTGCGATTAAAGCAGCTTTTTGAGGGTCTGAATGCTTTGCAATAATATTTACGATTCTTGTGTCACGAACCGGTTCAAGCCTATAAGCTCTCATGAATTTGTTAAGCCCTGTTCTTTCAACTAAAAATTCAGGGAATTGATTTGGGTCGAGTTTTTCAACGACTTTCCGAGCAATCTTTTTAGATGTTATAATCTTAAACTGAGTTGCTAGAGTTTCAGGATTCCAAATAGGGTAGGGGGACGCCTGTGGAGAGGTTAGGCCTTGAGACTTATCTTGATCAATAAGCAATTTACACGTAGCTTCGTAAAGAGGCGTTTCAGAATAATTTTTAATTGTAACTACAGTTGAAATAACAATGACTAGAAATAGAATTAACCATTTTCTTTTCCAAAGGATTTTTGCTTGGTCAAGGAAATTAGCATTTTTAAAACTGAAATCAGATGACCGGGGAGCGATTACACTTGGATTAATTTCTTCATCTTGATAAGACATATCTCCCCCTATAAGAAGCTTTCCGGGACGATAATAACATCGTTAGGTTTTAGATAAAAATCTCTTTTTTTATCGCCTGATTTTAAAATGGAGTCCACAGGTACTTTGATAACTCTTTTAATATTGTTTTCTGTTCGAATGACTCGGGTTCTGTTGGGAGAAGCAATTTTTGTAAATCCACCAGCTAGCGTGATGGCATCTATGACTGTAAGTTTTTCCTTTAAAGGAAATTGTCCAGGACTATTAACTTCTCCCAAGATATTAACATTGGCCAGCTTGTTCACTCGAACGACATCTTTAGGTCTTAGTTCGAGATCGTCTTTTCCATTAAAATCTTCTTCGGAGTCTTGTGCAAGATTCACATGAAAAACATGCTTTAAATCGTCTTCTTTTCTGGTTATGACAATATTACTACGATCAGCTAATTCAGTAAGTCCTCCTGCTGCAGTAATGGCTTGCATGATTGTCGTCTTTGAGGATAACTTGTAAGTGCCTGGTTTAATCACTTCTCCCAGCATATAGATACTGCTGTATTCCTTGACGTTAACAATTACCTGAGGATTAACCAAATAGTCTTTTCGCAAACGCCGGGTGATTAATTCTTTTGTTGCTTCGGCGGTTAGGCCTTCTACTTGAACCTTGCCCAACAAAGGATAATTGATAGAACCATCTCCAGCCACCCGTGTTGTCACAGTAAGATCAGATTCATTGTACACAACTATTTCAATGAGATCATCTGAGGCAAGTACGTACTCCTCAGATGCACATAGAATAGGAGAAAAGAACAATAAATAGATAAGAGTAAAAAAATAAACTATCATTTAGACAATTAAAAATTTGCCGAAGTTTTCCAAACTACTCTGTTATCTGTATACTCTAAAGATTCAAAATTAGAATCTCTTTGAAAGTAAAAGTAACTAAGTCCCGTATTCAGCCATTCTCGAATTTGATAGTTCAGTCCGGCTTGTACCCCAAAAAGATCATCATCACGTTCAGCGGCAATACCTTCTAAAACAACCATTTCATCGTACTCGTTGTTGGAATAGCTTAAACCAAGAACTCCATCTAAACCCCAAAAAAGTTTCTGATTTAACGTTCCCGAAACGGAGTTTGCAAAGTAAAAATTATTGTCTAAAAACGTAGATTCACGTGCCGCCCTTTGGTAGGCTAAACTCACAACAGTTTCAGTCGTGAAATATTTTGTAGCAGACAGATCAATTACAGCATTAGAAAGGTCTTGCCCGTTATCATAATCACGGTTCTCATATCCTACTTTTGCTTCAAGGATCAGTCGTGTAAAAGGTTCGCCCTTTAGTCCTATGCTGACTCGATCAGCATCACCATCTCTAGCAGTAATGGCATCGGGATAGGAAATAAAAATGTGTTCGTATTCAAGCAAGGCCTTTGTTTTGGTGAAAAGGCGATAGAAACCTGTCCCTCGAAGTTTGTGCTGATAATAATCAATAACTTCTAGAGTATCGTCATCATAAAAAGTGGAGAAGAAGTTATACCCGACTTCAAAAGAAAGACGATTCCAATCAGAAGTACCAACCGCAAGATCATAAGTGTTCTCATAACGATCAATGCGTTCAGTAAACTCGGTATCAGCTCTTAAATCTGATCTGCGAAAAATATCTGATGTATTGATATGAAATTTTGGAAAGTTTAAATCAAGGCTGCCTTTCAAGGTATGAGCGATGAAATTCTGATCGTCAAATTCAGCAAAGGCAATCAAATCAGCCTGATAATCAAGTGTAAAGGCATGCGTGTTTGCGTCAAAGGGCACAACAATAAAAATCCCTGGACTTGTGATAAAAGAAAAATCATCTTGTTCATCGGTAGGTTCCAAAAAAACGTTATCATCGTAAGCCGCAGTAAAGTCTAATCGAGGATGAAACCAGCGAATAGCTTCCTTAGTCTTAGATGGCGTTTTAAGAAAGCCAACCTCAGCAATTGAACTGAACGAAAAAGCTAATAAAATTAAACCCAGAACCAAACGACCCAATCTATTCATTTTTCTCCCCCTATTTAAATAAAATTAAAGTTTGGCAGAAAATTAACTTGGACTCACAGATGTTTCTTCTTCCTCTTCTTCTGTCGTGGAAGGAGCAATAGTTGGCGTTTCAGCCTCTTGAACAATTTCCGACTCTGTCTGCTCTTGTCCAGGAGAGCTTAAATTGGTTTGAGAAGATTGTGATCCTTGAAAGGTGAGAGAATTAGCTGTTGCGGCAACCCAATTGCCTTTGGCTTCTCCAATCCGTACAGCCTGTCCAGCCGCGTATTCTTGCACTGAGACTTGACCTTTGTCGTTGGTTGTTTCCAGAGACAGCTTTCCTTCAAGAACTCGTAGGATGGTTCCTGATTCTAAAGCAGGAGGCTTTTCTCCAGTTTTAATGATAACGCTAGGACTATTAGGATAAACAATTTCAATTCTTCCAATGAAATAAAGAATGGCAGGTGGTTTAGATAAATTTTGATTTTCTGCTTGAGTTTGAAAAACCATAAAAGCAGCGAAAAAAGAAAACAAGAAAAAACGCATCATCATTTTCATTGAACTCCCCCTTTACACGTGATGGTTAGCTTTTGTGCAACAACAAAAACTCTCTAGACGATATTTCATTTATATATATGATATGGGAAATGCTAGTTAATTGATAATTTAATGTCAATAAATATTTTGTATGGTTTGAGTTTCGAAATATTTGTACACATTAGCTTAGTGTTGTATTATTACATTCTAGCTATTGCCTATAAATTTTACTGGCATATTTATAGTTTATATTGAAATGGTGTTCTATGCTGATAAATAGTTTGAGATTACAGAATTTCTGAGAATGTGTTATTGGGGAAAGAATAAGCCATTATTATGAAAATTCTTTTGGTTGCTGGTGCAAGACCTAATTTTATGAAGATTGCTCCTCTTGTTCATGAACTTAGAAACAGAAGTGAGGTGCATTGGAGAGTAGTTCACACGGGACAACACTATGATGATGAAATGTCAAAGGTCTTTTTTAAAGATTTTGATTTAAACGAACCCGATTATTTTTTGAACGTGGGTTCTGGAACTCATGCTGAACAAACGGCAAAAGTTATGATTGAGTTTGAAAAGGTTTGCATGAGCGAGAATCCAGATGTTGTCGTAGTTGTTGGGGATGTTAATTCTACTCTTGCTTGTTCAATCACGGCTAAAAAGTTAATGATTCGTGTAGCACATGTAGAAGCTGGACTTAGAAGTGACGATATATCTATGCCTGAAGAAGTCAATCGAATTGTTACAGATTCGATCTCTGACTATCTTTTTGTGACAGAGAGAAGTGCTATTAAGAATTTAAAGAAGGAAGGTAAAAAAGATAAAAGTATTTTTTTTGTAGGAAATATAATGATCGATACTCTTCATTACGGACTTAGAAGATTAGTTCCTAGAATAAGAGAAGATTTTCCTAATCGTTATGGAGTTCTTACTTTGCATAGACCTTCTAATGTAGACGACCATAGGAAGCTTGAGGATATTATGAGCGCTATTAAACAAATATCACAGGATATGAAAATATATTTTCCTATTCATCCGCGCACAAAAAAAAATATAGAAAAATTTAAAATCAATACGTTGAATGATTGCTCAAATATCGAACTCATGTCTCCCTTGTCCTATTTTGATTTTCTTAATTTATGGAAAGATGCTGCACTAGTACTTACGGATAGTGGAGGAATTCAGGAAGAAACAACTGCTTTAGGAATTCCATGTTTTACCATCAGGGATAACACCGAACGGCCTGTGACTTTCAAAGAAGGAACAAATCGACTTGTTGGAACAACACGAGATAATATTATGAAGGCCTATTACGAATTCAAAAAAAATGGTACGGTGACCGGAAAATTACCCGACTGTTGGGATGGAAAGACATCAGAGAGAATCATAAACATTTTAGTGAATGAATTGCGTCAAGAAGATCAACTTGGTAATTCTCGACTAGGCGACTACTTTTCTAGAGTATGAACTTAGGATTTTAAAGGGTTGTGTATATCTTGAAAGTGTTAAAAAATAACCCCAGACTTATGACCGTGTTATTTGGCTTTGGTGATAAGTTCATTATTTCTGCCGGATACTCGGCACCTTAAATGTTATATAAGCTTTGATAAAGCATTGAAATGGGGGAATCGGTGAAGACCTATTTAGTTGCGTTTATTATTGCATTTACTGCTTCGCTTCTCTTAGTTCCGCTGGTTAAAAGAGTTGCCATCCATTTAAAGGTTTTTGGGAGTAATTCTGAAAATTTAGTACCCCGGCTGGGGGGTGTGGCTGTTTATTTTTCATTTCTTATTCCTCTTGTAGGGTTGTTTTTCTACGACAATTCTGTTTCGATGCTATTTTTGCATGACGCTCGATTGATGTCCGGTCTTTTTATTGGGGGAACTCTGACCATTCTTCTAGGAGCATGGGATGATTTTAGAAATCTTTCTCCTTTGAAGAAATTAATATTTGAGTTTTTTATCGGTACTTATCTTTATTGGGTTGGATTTCGAATCACTGATATCTCTACCCCACTTAACCTAACTGTTTCATTAGGTTTTTGGGAATATCCACTGACGCTCTTATGGATTATTGGAATTATGAATGCAATGAATCTTATCGATGGTATTGATGGGTTGGCTACAGGAATCTCCTTTTTCTCTGTGATAACTCTTGGCATTATTTCTATTTCTGAGAATGTTGTGCTAAGCATCTTATTATGTTCTGCTTTGGCAGGTTCATTGCTGGGATTTATCCGCTATAATTTTAATCCGGCACAAATTTATTTAGGAGACTCAGGAAGTCTTTTTTTAGGTTATATACTTGCTGTTATGTCCATCTGGGGATCACAGAAAGCAGGTACAGTGGTAGGTCTTCTTACGCCTATTATTGCTTTTGGACTTCCAATACTCGATATGGTTGTGAGTATCTTGAGGCGCTATTTCAGAGGGCTTCCTGTTTTTCAAAGGGATAGGGAGCATATTCATCATCGATTAAGATCTTTAGGTTTTTCTCAAAGGAAAGTGGTTCTGATCCTATATGCGTTTTGTATAATTTTGAATATGGTTGCCGTAGTCACTTTCATTTCTAATAATCCAACGATTATTTTGGTGGCGCTTGTCATTGGTGCGATCTTTGGACTTAAATATTTAGGTTATATTAATAAAAAGATTGTTAAGGACAGATTGGAAGAGTTTTTCAAAATAAGGAAGGAGCGATATTGTCGATATGTGTTGCGGGAATTGCTTAAAAACTTAGAGCATCAATCGCTAAGAAATAAAATCTGGATTATAACAAAGGGTTTTGCCGAAAAGCTTCATTATGAATTTGTAAGGCTGGAAATTATAAAGGATAGAAATGGATTAAAGAAAGTAGATGCGATTGAATGGTCATCTGGAAATGATAAGTCGGAGCAACCGACAACAAGAATTTTACTGCCTTTGGTTGTTAGGAATGAACAAATTGGTTCTGTGGAAGTTAGAATGAATTATTTCCTTTCTAAAAAAGGCCCCAGCATTTTTTCTGGAACGGAGCTTTTTGCTGAAGAGATATCCCGTATATTGGCTTTTGAGATGAAAGACGATAACAATATTGAGTTGTCTAGAGCCCTTAGAGAGTCGAACGATCGTAGTCTGGATGAAACAAGTTTGCAGGATTTAGTTCCAGAGGTCGTAGGCGAGAAATGAATTAGAATGGGGCGAGGGGGCTTGGTAAGTAAATTTTTGGACCTGATCGGAGTCGAACCGACGACCCCCACAATGCCATTGTGGTGCTCTACCAATTGAGCTACAGGCCCATTTAAACAAATAATTCTAAGTTCTTTAACTTTAGTGGCGACTAATATACAAAAACTTTCTTATTTGTGCTACTGAGATTTTTAAGATGGGTAGAGAATTTTATCGTTGAGTAAGCAAGATCATCTATCAAAAATAATATTGACCACGACAAGAAGAGATAATTCTGAACCTATTCAATGTTGATAACTTTGCCCCGTTTCTTAAAGCCTACCTGAGACTTTGCATGGGATAAAGTAAGGGTCACCCCGATTGCTCCTATTCTAAGATGATGTCCTTGTCCCGCGCTTCTTAAAGGCTACGCGAGACTATGCGTAGGATAAAGACGAGAGCACCCTATCAATAGCTTCTATTCGATGATGATGTCCTTGACTGTTTTCCCGCTAGGGATCATGGGAAGCACATGCTCTTGATAGGGGACAATAATATCTAGAAGATAAGGTCCGTCATGGGCCAACATCTTTTCAAGAGCGCCTTTAAGATCTTTTTTGTGTATGACTTTTTGGGCGGGAATCTTGAAAGATTCAGCCATTTTGACAAAATCTGGATAACTATGCTTAGGATCAGCAGGATCTGCAAGACTTGGGTCACCAATAAATGTATGCCCACGATTGCCTTTGTAAAAACGATCTTCCCATTGAACAACCATTCCAAGATGCTGATTATTTAAAATGACAATCTTAACTCCAATTTTTTCAATATAAGCAGTAGCAAGCTCCTGCACGTTCATCACAAAACTTCCATCGCCATCGATGTCGATAACGGTTTTGTTAGGGCAAGCCAGTTTTGCTCCAATAGCTGCAGGGAGTCCAAAACCCATGGCGCCTAAACCTGCAGAAGTGATAAAACTTCGAGGATGTGTATATTTAAAAAATTGACCGGCCCACATTTGATGCTGTCCTACGCCAGTAGTCACAATCGCATCTCCACCTGTAATTTCATAGAGTTGAGAAATGACATGCTGAGGTAAGATTTTATCTTTATCATCTTTATAGCTGAATGGATGTTTAGTCATCCAACCGGATATTTTTTCTTGCCATTCTTTGTATTCACGACGTTTCACATGCTTGGTTAATTCTTTTAAAAGAAATTTGATATCGCTTACCACTGGGATATGGACTACTTTATTTTTATTAAGCTCTGAAGGATCAATGTCTGCATGAACAATAATTCCATGCTTGGCAAATTCTTCGACTTTGCCGGTTACACGATCATCAAAGCGAACTCCAAAGGCAAGTAGGAGATCGGCTTCGTCGACTGCATAGTTTCCGGCAACAGTTCCATGCATTCCAAACCATCGCATGGAAAGAGGATGAGTTTCTGGAAAAGCACCGATGCCCATGAGTGTCGTTGTGATTGGGATATTAGATTTTTCGACAAATGCTGTGAGTTCATCGGCAGCATCAGAAGAAATAATTCCACCGCCTGCATATAGAACTGGCTTTTCACATTCTTCAATGGCGCGCAAAATTTGTTGGATTTGTTGCTCTGAAGCATATTTTTCAGGATGATACCCTTTCATCTCAATTTTTTCTGGAAATTTAGGTATGCATTGAGCTTGTTGAAGATTTTTAGGAATATCCACGAGCACTGGTCCAGGTCTGCCTGTAGAAGCAACATAAAAGGCTTCCTTAATAACATGAGGGATTTCTTCAATGGATTGAACCAAATAATTATGCTTCACAATGGGACGGGTGACACCCACCACATCGGTTTCCTGAAACGCATTTTTACCAATAAAATGTTGAGGAACTTGACCTGTAATGCAAACCAGAGGAATAGAATCCATGTAAGCATCCGCAATTCCTGTTATGAGGTTTGTTGCACCAGGACCAGAGGTGGCCATGCAAACGCCCACTTTACCAGAAGCTCGGGCATAGCCTTCAGCTTCAAATACGCCACCTTGTTCATGACGAGGGAGAATAACACGAATTTTCTTAGAACGGGTTAGAGCTTGATG
Organism: uncultured bacterium; assembly: GCA_964640155.1. Classification (GTDB taxonomy): domain Bacteria; phylum Auribacterota; class JACPWU01; order JACPWU01; family JACPWU01; genus CAZXEQ01. The sequence goes on from CAZXEQ010000003.1 coordinate 247,132, forward strand.
AAGTTCCATACTCGCTCCACCAGGATAGGCAAAAACATGTTTCACACCTTCTCGCTCAAGACAAGCAACAACGATGTCTGAGCCCATCATTTTCTGGGATTCGCTCATGAATAAACCTTTCAAAATTTGTGGAAAGATTATAACAAAAAACTTTTGTCAAAGGAAGGAGAAAACAGGCATCATTCTATTTCATGCTCAGGGTCTTCGTGAATAGTAACATCCGCATATTCAAATTTAGCTTTTATTTTTTCAATAAGAGACTCAGCAATTTCATGGGCGTCTTCAAGATTTTGATCTGATTTAAAAACTAAGTGAAAGTCTATAAAACGCTTGTGCCCTGCTTTGCGTGTACGAAGTTCATGATAACCCTTAATATGAGAATGGTGATTTTTGATGAGCAGGTCCAATTCATCTAAAGCTCCTTGGGGAAGAGAGCGGTCTACTAGTTCATTACCAGCTTGTAGTAAAATATGCCCCGCTAAAAATGCAATGTAACCCGCAAGGAAAATCCCGCCTAAGCCATCCCAACCACTCCAGCCTGTTAACTTTACAAGGAAAATAGAGACGAAGATAATGATGTAAGAGAGAATATCCATCAGATAATGAGATTTTTCTGCTTTTAGAATAAGGGATTCGGTTTTCTTTTCAGTGCGACTTAAAATGGTTGTGATAATGATATTGATGATGACAGATAGAATGATGACGATGAAAGCTGTCTCAACGTGTTGTATCGGTGCTTTGATGGCAAGATGATGAATTGATTTTCCTAAAATCCAAAGGGAAAGAAGAGCAAAAAGAATGCCTTGTGTGTAAGAAGTGAGGCTTTCAATTTTTTCATGACCATAGGCATGATCTTTATCAGGAGGTTGCGCGGCTCTTTTAATGGAAAAATAATTAATACCAGATACGCATATATCCATTAAGGAATCTAAGGCTGATGCAAGAAGAGCGGTAGAACCCGTGATAAAACTGGCAATGGCTTTGATGAGCGTGAGAATCCCTGAAAGGCCAATGGCCCATCTAACGCTTACTTTCTTTTGATGCAGATTCTGTTCTGACATGACGTCATTCTAGCATTTTAAACATAAAAATCACGTCATTCTCTAATGCGGTAAATAGTAATAGGGGTAGGAATGCCTTTAAATTCAATGGTTTCATTGTGAGATTGAACCGGATTTTTTATTTTTTCGTAAGACGAGTGACTTAAAACAGTTTCCCCTTTTTGAGCGATGGAAACAAGTCGAGACGCTAAATTAACATCTTGTCCAATGACAGTGTAAGTCATTCTTTTTTCAGAACCAATATTGCCGGCGATGGCAAAACCTGTATTAATACCAATTCCAATTTCTATTTTTTCAAAACCTTCTTTTTCTAAATCTTTATTTAGATCTTTAAGGGCTTGATGCATTTCTAAGGCCGTTTTTAAAGCGCGTTCAGGGTCATCTGAGTGAGCAATAGGGGCCCCAAAAACAACCATCATTTCATCCCCAGTGAATTTATCGATCAGCCCTTCATTTTGCATGGCAATTTCTGTCATCACAGTGAAGTATCGGTTTAGAATCTCTACAATCTGTTCGGGTTTAAGTTTAGACGCCATGGACGTGAACATTCTAATGTCAGAAAATAAAACGGTTACTTCTTTTAGCTCTCCTGTAAGCGTTGGACGAACTTTTCCTTCAAGGATCTTTTCTACAACTTGATCTGTAGCATAACGCCTGAAAATATCTTTGATCATTTCGCGTTCGCGAAGACCCGCAATCATTTCATTGAAAGAATCTGAGAGCGTTTCGAGTTCATCATGGGTTTTGATTTGTGTGGATGTTTGAAAATCACCTTTTGCAACACGTTGAAATCCCTGAATAAGAATGAAAAGAGGGGCGGTGATTTTATTTGAAATCCAAATGGCTGTAAGAATTCCAATAAGGATTAGTACAAATCCAATTGCAAAATGTTCAACCAAGGCTTCAATGATTTCGCCTTCTAAAATTTTGAGAGAGAATCCAATATAAAGACCTCCAAGACTTCCCATTTCAATTTTGACATTGCGAATATCTTTGTGAAAGGGGAAATGGCCTTCCAAAATTTGCTTTCCTAAAAAAACTGCATCTTGAGAAGATGTTTGAATTTTATTCCAATTAAAAACGGAATCTTCAAGTCCTCCTGTTGCATCCAGGGTAAGGATATAAATAATAGAAATCGAATAACCTCGTTTGGCAATGGCAGTGTGTATAGTTTTCTCAAGATATTCATGAATAAGGGATGAAGAAATGGGTTCGCTTAAACCCTGCATTAGGGCAATTTGTTTGCCAAGATTGATCATGAGCTTTGAAGCTTCGTCTTTCTTGAATTCAATTTCACGCCATGAAGAAATAAAAAGGGTAATGCTCAGTGTGATGAGAATAAGAATGGTTGTGAGCAAACTTAGCTTTGTTCGAATGCCTAATTTTAAGAAGCGATTCTTAAGAGATGTGTCTGGCATTGATAAAGTTACTCTCGAGTAGAATTTTTCAAATCTTTAATTATTTTCAAAAGTTTTTTTTGTTGTTGATGTAACTTGAAAATATAAATGAATAAGGCTGTCCAAACAATTGTATAGGCTAAAAATAAATGGTCCATGTGCTCTCCTAGGATTCTAAGTGATTTTGAATTTTCTGAATGTCTTCTTCAGCTTTTAAAAGGGAAACCCTCAGTTTTATTACAACAATATACAAAACAAGAAAGGCCAAGCAGGAGATCATCAATGTTTGAAACATGAGAGGATCAAGGCCAGAGCCTTCACCTCCGCCAATGACAGGACTCGGATGCTGTGTTCTCCACCATCGAATAGAAAGATAGACAATGGGAACATCCACAAAGCCAAGAATGCCTAAAACTGCAGATAGAATTTGTTTTTTATGTTCGGGATGAACAAAAGATCTAAGCATAAGATATGAAATATAAATAAGCCAAAGGACAAAAGACGAAGTGAGTCTTGCATCCCAAGTCCACCAAATGCCCCAAACAGGTTTAGCCCAAAGGGGTCCTGTGATGAGAACGAGCGTAGAAAAAAGAACGCCTAGTTCAGCTGAAGCAAGGGCAACTCTGTCGAAAATGTTTTTTCTTGTGAAGAGGAAAAGGGTGCTTGCGATAAAAACTACAAAAAATGCAAGAAATGAAATCCAACCTGAGGCAACATGAAAATAAAAAATTCTTTGAATATTGCCCATTGTAGATTCAGTGGGTGCAACAAGGAAAATCATCCATAAAGAAACAAGCATTGTAAAAAAAAGTAGACTTAAACTAAACAGTGAGTAAACAGAGTTCTTCAAGTTCATTTCACAAATCCCAATATATAATTCACAGGTTTATTCTTCTATAACATATTGAAAAAGCATCAAACTAATTACGAGAAAAATAATGTCATAAGCGACAAGTAGTTTAAACCATGCCGATGTAAAATGAAATTCGCTTTTTAAAATCAAATTCGTGCATTCGACACAACTCATAAATAAGGGAGCAATAATCGGAAATAATAAAATAGGAAGTAAAATATCTCTCAAGCGTGTATATAGAGCCATGGTAGAAAGAAGAGTGCCTACAGCACAAAATCCACAAGCTCCCAGAAAGAGAATCAAAAGAATTTTATCAATTTGAAAAAAAGAAAAATTAAAAAAGATAGAAAAAATAGGGAGGATGAGTATTTGACTTAAAAGCATGATGAAAAGATTGGTCAAGCATTTTGCCAAAAAAATACTTTCCGAGGAGACGGGGGATAACGAAAGAGACTCAAGTCCTGCATTTTCTTTTTCTAAGGTTGCGGTGCGGTTCAAACCTAAAATTCCAGCAAAAGCAAAAGTGATCCATAAAAAACCAGATGCTAGACGAAGCGTTTCTTCAGAATTAGCTTCAAAAGAAAAATTAAAAAGAAGAAGTTCTAAAACAGCAAAAATAAACATGGAGAAGAAAACTTCTTTTGTTCTGAGCTCCGTGAGGATATCTTTCTTGAAAATAAGCCCAATTTGGCTCAAAAAATGTTTATTCATATTTGTCCATCGCGTAAGTTTTTGTCAGATACTTTTTCCCCATTTTCAAATGTTATCCATCGTGTGCCTAATGTTTCACTAATCGAAGACTGATGGGTTGAAAGTATGAAAGATTTTCCTTCAGACACATGGTCGTTTAGTTTTTGATTCAAAAGAGCGCTTGCCGCTTGATCTAAATGTGCATGAGGTTCATCTAACAGTAGAAGACAGGGATAATGAAGAAAAGCCCTTGCAAGATCAGCTCTTTGTTGTAATCCCCTGGATAAAGTACGTACACGTTTGTTGAAATGGGGTTCAAGATTGAATTCTTGAATCATTTCCTGAGTTCTTTTTTTTCTGTTTTGAATTTGATAAAGACTTGCAAAAAAAAGAAGGTTTTCTTCAATGGTCAAATCTTGATAGAGATGGATGTTGTGTCCTGCAAATCCGATATTCCTTTTATAATCAATTTTCTGATGGGAAATTTTCTTGTTTTGATAAAGAATTTCTCCTTGGCTGGGTTCTGTTAAAAGGGCAAGAACTCTCAAAAAAGTTGTTTTCCCTGCACCATTTTTACCAAGCAAAATAATCGCTTCACTTTTATGAATATTAAATTCGATGTTTTTGAGGGCTTGAACAAAGCCAAAATACTTGGTGAGTTTGTGAACAGATATTTCAAGGGAAGGGTTCATTTTTTAAAAAAATAAGCAAGTTGGCTTTTAATTACATCTTTTTGCGTTTGATATTCTTTCGAAGAAATTTTTCCTTTTTGAAAATACTCGTTTAAGTGAAGAAGAGCTTTTAGGAGATTTTCTTTTTGATCTATATTTTGATTAGATTTGGGCTTCAGAAAAGCGACCCAACTTCCAAAAATTAATATTAATAATATCCCGCTCGATAAAGGCAAAAGTAAAGATTGAGTTTTGTTAGGGATTCCGATGATTTGAGGTTCGATAGGCTCTGCTCCTCCTGAAAGTGCTAAAGTGATTGTTTCGTCTTTTTGAAAGGGTCCTCCTTGATAAAGAGCTAAACCTGCTTTTTCGTTACTATCTATCTTTTTGAAGCTATTGGAATCTAGGATCATGTCTGTGGGATATAACCCTAGATTTAGGAGGGCAACACTGTATGGAAGTATTTCAGTTAAAAGCATAGAAGGATTTTGTGATTTAAGCTCATACCTAACTGTGATTTCTGTTTCTCCAGGTTTAATGGGATGTTGAATTGAAAAGAAGCTAGAGTTCGCAATAGGCTTTATTGTTTGTGGAATGGGCATCATCCCTGTAGAAACAGAAACATGAACTGATTCTTTTGCTTCTGCAGGAAGAAAAAAACGAAATGTTTCTTTGGGCTCAGTAAATGTGTGAGGATTTTCAGAATTATTTTTAAGAATAAATATCTTTTGAATTTTAAAAATATTTTTTTCTTTAGCAATAATCCAATAAACTTTATCAAGGGTTATATTTTCTGAAGAAGAAGTAGTTTCATAAACTGTCGATCTAAGATTTTCAGAAAGAGCGTGTGAGGGTAGGGGTGTGTTGTAATTAACTCCCTGGAAATTGACTTGAATAAGATAAGGGATGTTCTCTTCTCGTTCCACTCTTTCAAAGTGATATGTTCCATTATCAACTTTTTTTGTTTGAATTATTTTCATCCCATCTTTTAACTCAATCAATCGAACTTCACATTCTTTTGCTGGCTGATGGGTGGTGCCGTTGATGATTTCACCTGTAATCGAAGAGGTTTTGGTGTTAGCTTGTGCTGGGGAAGTTAGGATGGTGACCAGGAGAATGGTCAGAAAACTAAAACTTGTTTTCTGTTTCATGCTTCACCTTTTTTTATCATTTTTTGTCCACATTGCGGACAGAATTTGGCATCTTCTGGAGGCAGACTTTGACATGAAGGACATGAAATTTTGATTTTTAACACAGAGAGTTCTTTTTCAATTTCCTGATCAAGTTTGTCCATTTCGCAGAGCACATAAGCTGCTTCTTGTTTGAATTCTCTGCGAATTCTTTCATAGTCCCCTTGGGAAACTTTCCCGATGGAATAATCCAAATCAAGGTCTTGAAGATTTCTATAAGAAGTCAATTTTTTTTCCTGAAGATAGGTATAATTGGGATCTTCAAGAATCAGCGTTTGAACATTTTGTCGAGCTGTATAAAGAGGGAGTAAAATATAAATAATTGCACAAATAAGTGCGATGGCAAAAATAAATTCACTGATCATTTTTAAATTCCTTTAATTCTTTTTCAATCTGACAATCAAGTTCTTGATTAAGAGCGGGGGAGTGAGTTTGTAAAACATTTTTCTTGCGAAAGGATTTTAACAGAATGATTACAGTGGCCAGTCCAACGATAAGGATAAGGCCTGGTATTATCCAGGCTGTTAAATGAAAACCTTGGACTGGAGGAGCTGAAAGAACTTTTAGGCCATGGGTTTTAACAAATCCATTGATAATCATGTTGATGTCTTGACCTTGTTCAATTTTTTCTTCAATTTCTTTTCTCATGGGAGTGGCCGAAGGACAGTTTTCGTGATTGCAAACGGAAAGGATCATCAAACAGCTACATTGGCAGACGAGTTTATCTGAAACCTGGTTGAATATTTTAATTTGATCTGTATTTAATTTAGCAGATTGAGTAAACCCATTTGAAATAAGAAATAAGAAACATGAAACATGAAACATGAAACTCAAAGAGAGGGTGCTTCTTTTTTTATCTTGCTTCATGCTTTATGCCTCCTGCTTCTTTCATGGGTATTAATAGAATAAAAACACCAAACATAATTACTATTCCGCCAATCCACACCCATTGAACCAATGGATTTACATAGACTTGAATAATTGCTTTTTTCTCATCTTCTGAAAATCCTGCAAACACAACATATACATCTTCTAAAACATTAGAATAAATAGCTACTTCAGAAGTAGGTTGTTCACTTGCTTTGTAAAAACGTTTTTCAGCTTCAAGTTTTTTAATGAATTTGTGATTATAAAATAGATCTAGACCCACGATAGCTGAGGTATAATTTTTATTATCTTCTTGAGTGATACCCTGACTTATAAGCTCATATTTTTTAATTGAAAGTTTTTCTCCTGTGCTGATTTCACTTTTAATTTCTTGATTAAAAGCATTTCCTCCCACTCCCACAAATATCATGACAATGCCTAAATGAACGACATAGCCTCCATAGCGACGAGCATTTTTGCGTGTGAGGTTGATGAGGGCAATCAATACATTCTCTCTTGTAGAGCGTATTCTTGCCAAAGTTCCTCTATAAAACTCAAGAAAAACAGTGAGTATGACAAAAAATGAAAGAGTGAAACAAGTCCACGCATATAAGTGGTGAATACCCATAAACCAAATGCTTGCACCCAAAATCATCGAAAGAATAATGGGTAAAGAAAAATTCTTTTTAAGGCTGGCCCAAGATGTTTTGCGCCAGGCTAAGAGAGGACCTACCCCTGTTAAAAAAAGTAGAATGATGCCAATGGGAATGTTTACTTTATTAAAGAACGGGGCCCCCACTGTTATTTTTTGACCCTGAACCGCTTCAGAAATAATGGGAAATACAGTTCCCCAAAGAACGGCAAAGCAGGCTGTGAGTAATATCCAATTATTAAGTAAAAAACCTGCTTCTCGAGATAGAACAGATTCAAGCGTGTTCTCAGATTTTAGAAAAGAGATTCTTCTAAAAATAACAACAAAACAAAAGACTATAGCGATCATAAGAAAAACAATAAAATAGGAACCAATGGCGGAACGAGCAAAAGAATGTACAGAGCTTACAATGCCACTTCGTGTCAGAAATGTCCCAAAAATAGACAGAATAAATGTTAGTGCGACAAGAATCATATTCCAAATTTTAAGCATGCCTTTTTTTTCTTGAATGAGGCAAGAGTGCAAGAAAGCTGTGGCTGTGAGCCAGGGCATGAGGGATGCATTTTCGACAGGATCCCAGGCCCAATATCCACCCCAACCGAGTTCTACATAAGCCCATTTGGCGCCCAAGAGAATTCCTGTCCCCAATAAGGCCCAGCTTACAATAGCCCATTTACGAGTGGTGCGAATCCATTCTGTACTTTTATTTCGAGTGATGAGTGCTGCCATGGCAAATGCAAAAGGAGCAATCGTTCCAATGTATCCTAAGTAAAGAATGGGGGGATGAATCAGCATGGCAAAATATTGCAAGAGCGGATTAAGGCCTTTCCCATCCTCGGGTTGATAGGGATAAATATGACCCTGGCCGTGATCAACAACCAGTTCTTTAAAAGGATTGGCTACTACTGTGTTAAGAAGCAGAAAGAAAAAAGAAGTACTCATTAAGATGATGATGATCCAGGGGATTAAACCGATATGACGGTGTTTATTTTGGAAAACAATCAGAGCGCTAAAACCCGTAAGAATCCAAGACCAAAAAAGAAGAGACCCTTCTTGTCCTCCCCAAAGGGCGGCCAGTTTATAAAAAGGGGACATGCTCGAGTTTGAAAATTGGGAGACATATTGAATATGAAAGTTATCGTTTAAAAGCTCTGTCCAAAGAGCAATGATAGCGAGAGTTACAAAAATCCAAACCATAAAAACAGAATGTCTGGCGCTTTGTATAAGTGAAAATCTTGTTTGTCGAGTTCCCATCCATGCAGCGATGATTGCATAGGCTGAAAAGGCGAAAGCACAGATGAGAGAGAGATTACCTAGGCTGGACATAGGGCTCGGTAGCTATGGAACTCTTTTTTGTTTTTTGTTCCGCTTCATATTTCGATGCACATTTGGCTTGGATTTTTTGTGCTAAGAAGATGCCATTATTATCCAAAGTTCCTTCAACCACAGCTTGACCTCCTTCTTTAAAAGTATCTGGAACAGGATCTCGGCCAATATAATGGACAGGTAGACTTAAAATTTCCTGCCCCCTGTCGGGGACTGCAGCAGCCTGCCCCCTAGCGGGGACTACAGAAGATTGATGTATTGTGAAATAAAGGTCTGTCCCTTTTCTTTGGATAGAACCGTTTGTCACTTCACCTGCAACCCGAACACGTGTGCTTTTACCTTCAGCTTTCATTGTTTTCAATTCTGTAATCGTAACGTAATAGGCCTTCCCTTCTTTAAACCCAGAGAAAGCAAGCCAGGTGAGAGTACTAAGAATGATGGAAATCCCGATTATGAATTTTAAATGATGTCGTTGCATGATTTTCCTGTTTTTAGCCTTGAAAGTGAGAAGGGCGAATCATAGCACAAAATATATATTCATAGCAAGATTTTTCGAATCAATATTAATTTTATAACTATTTGATAATAAGCATATTATAAATATTTTGTTCTGCAGGACAGGCCTACTATCTAAAACGGTGGTATAATTAAAGACGGTTTAGTGAAGTTGATCAACGCAGGGGGGAAGCGAAAGGTTTTAGATAATGCGAAAGCTTCTTGCGTTATTCATTAGCCTAACGTTGTTAGATGGTGGATTAAGTAAAGAGGTTTTTTCAGATTCTTCTCCCCGAGAAGCTAAACCCATTTACTCCAGTTTTTCCGATTTTCTCCAAAAAGTTAAAGCTGATTTAGAACCCTTTGTTCAATTTGGTCAAACCTCACTTGCGAATCCTGATAAACCTTTTTTTATTTTATTGCGTGATCTTCATTGTAATTATGAAGCTCAACTTTCTATTGCTAAAGCGATAGAAGTAGTCGCCAGTTATCAGTTATCAGTCTCCAGTAAAAATAATCCCTTAGTAACTGGCGACCGGCGACTGAGGACTGGTGACGGTTTTTTAGTTTTAACCGAAGGTGCTGATGGGCCTGAAGATACAAGTTTGCTGGGAACATTTCCAGATAAAAAAGTAAGGGAAGAAGGATCAAGGGCATTCATGAAAGAAGGAAAAATGACGGGTGCAGAGTTTTTGTCGATTACAAGATATGGAGAAATTCCTATTCACATTGAAGGCGTTGAAGATGCAGATTTATATATAGAGAATCTTAAAGCTTTTCAGAAAGTTATTGGCAAGAGAGACGATGTTAAAAGCTTTATTGCAAAAACTGAAGAAGTCTTGAATCAAGTGAAGGAAAAGATTTATTCTCCCGAGTTGGTTGAATTAGAAGCCAAAGAACATCGTTATCAGGAGGGAAAAGAAAATATTGCTGTTTATGGAAAATACATTAGGGAAATTTATCTGAAATCATTAAGTGATCAGGGGACCCAGTTAGAAGGGTCGTTCAATGTAGATTTCCCTAATCTCGCTCTTTTTCTTGAAATGGCTCAAGCACATCAAGAAATTTCAGCAGAAGAGGTAGAGAAGGAAAGAGTTGCTGCGATGGAGACACTGAGTCAAAAACTCCCTAAAGAGGAATTGGCGACACTCATTAAGCAAGCCCTGGAATATCGATTAGGGAAAGTTACCGGTTCAGATTATTGGAAAAATTTTTTTCAACTCGTACAAAAAAATCTAGATGTAGAAAAATATAAAACATTAGCAAAATACGCTCAATTAATGGGCAAAGAAAGCCTTCTGAATCATGAAACATTACTAGATGAAATCGAAAAGATAACTCAGAAGAGCAAAGAAAGATTGATGACTAAACAGGAAGAAAAAGAGGTTGCGAGTTTTAGTAAAAGACTTGAATTGTTAAAAAGGCTTTTAAATCTTGAGATGAGTCGAGATGATCTTGAGTTTTATCAAGCATGTTCTCAAGAAGCAGATATTGGCGTGATGCTTAAGCAATTAAAAGAATTCTCTGAAAAATGTGGCGTGGATTTTTCAAAGAAAATTTCAATTGAAAAAGAAGTGCAAAAGATTTCTAGCTTGCAAGCGGCCGCTCAAAAGTTTTATGAATTGGCTTTGAAGCGAGATGAGATGATGGCGGGGAAGGCTTTAAGGGCAGTGGATAATAAGCTACCCACAATCCACTATCCCCAAATCACTGTTTTAATCACCGGCGGTTTCCATTCTAGTGGTGTTGCCAAAATTTTAAAAGAAGCAGGTGCTGGATTTATTATTTTAACTCCTCGAATCAAGGGCCAAATTGAAATGACAAATTATTTTCAATTAATGATGCATGAACAATTAAGGATGGGAACACTTGATTTTATTCATTTATTTGGACAAAAACTTGCACAAAGATTTCCTGAGATGGTTAGGGGAATGATGGAAGAAGCAATAAATGAATTTATTGCTTTGGCTACAAAGCATAAAGTTTCTCAAGAACGACTTGTAGAATGGTTCGATGAATTAGTGCAGACGCATAACGAAGCAACAAGTTTTATCGCAGAGTTAAAAGCAAAAATTGTCAGTGATGGAACTCCTCCAATATCTCCATCTTCTTCAAAGAATAAACCAACTTTTATTCATACTGGTTTGCAAAAGCAAATTATTGATGCTCTTGTAGTAAGAGAAAAACCCGAAATGCAAGCGAGTGCTAAAGAACACTTAGAAGTTTTATTTGAACGCCTTAATGCCTCTATAGGCCCTAGCTGGTTTGCTGATGGAAGGATTTGTGGAAATTTGGCTGGGGTGAGAATTCTTGTTGAATTAATGGAGCAAGCAGACTTAAGTAAACCAGAGAATAGAGCACAGGAAATATCGAAATTAGCCAGAGAACTTTTTTGTTATCAAGTATTTCAGCAGATTTTGTCACCTATTTTAAGTGATCGTGAGCGAGAAAGTATCATAGGTAGTTTGCCAGAAGATTTTAAAGAAAAATATGGACCATGCGAGGCAGAGGAGATTTTAGCCCGATTTTTAACTTCATTAATAACGGGCAAAGATCAAGCTTCTTTAGCCCTCGATAGAGGGCAGAATCTTTTCGAAGATGTTTCTTTGGATTTGGAAGAGGCTTTAAGAGGAAAAACTTCTTTAGCAACTATTTTTGAGTTAATAGATGAAATGGGATCTTCGGAAAGTGATCGTGAACGGGTTGTTCAAGCCTTAGCAGCTCAAGTATCTATGACTGCTGATGAGGTAAAGGCTCGAGCGAGTCGTGCAGAAAATATAAATCATTTGGTTCAGGCAGGCTCAGTAACTTTAAGAGCTTGGGAAAAAATACAAAAAATAATTGCTTCAAGCTTCGAAGGTAAAAGACCTCGAGCTTATGTTTTTGAAATTCAAAATGAGCAAGAACTTATAGGACTTGCAGCTGCCTACCGTCAAATGCGATCTGTAGACAAGAAGGGGCATATCATTTTGAATACTTCTTTGGATAAGGGAGTGATTTTGAAATGGATGAGAACTCAAGGTTTGTCTGAAGAATTATTGGGTAAGGAAATTCATGTGATCGATTTAGCTAAAAGAGGAAGGGTTGAGGAGCTGTTGGTGGGTATTCGTGGGTTAGAGGGTGCAACATTTTCTGAAGCTCAGACTGACGATATGGTGTTTGTGGTTTCTTCTGAAGAGTCTCGAACGCGTTTTCAGCCCAGGCAATACAAAGTGTTAATAGGACAATTGGGAGAATCAAGTCAATGGTCTCATCTGGTTCCTGATGCGATGGGAATGGCTTTAATTTTAGGAAGTGTTGATAAGGCTTTTGATAGAAATGAGATGACGAATGAATTAAGAAAGAGATTGGAAGCCTTTTTAATCGAAATCGCTCGTGAATATTTTACTGGAGAAGAAGATCAAGATAGGGAAGTGCAAGAAATGATTAACGAAATTGCCGAAAATGGGTATTTCAAAATGCCCCCATGGACCAACCCCATAGATTTAATGATGAATGAACTGGCTGCTCAAGAAATGATCGAGACTTCGGCATAAGCACTTCTTATGCATATCTTAATATATTCTACAAGAACAAGTTAAATAATAATTGATATGTGCTTCCAAAATCATCATTTTTATGGTATAATGAACCTATTATTGGGTGATCGAATCTACTTGTGTCTGTGATGCTTAGATCTTTTGGGGAAATCCATGAGTTTATTGAAAAAAATTATCATTTGTTTGCTCATTTTAGGTCAATTGGACTTAGGATGGGCTCAAGAGCTTTCCAAGTCAAAAAGAATATTAAAGTCAGAATTATCTCCAGTAAAAACTTTTATTAAAGAGCTTCAGAAAAAGCTCACTCCTTTCGTCATCTTTGGGGAACAATTTTTCCATTCAACTTCAGACAAGCCCTTTTTTATTTTATTTCGAGATCTTCATTGTAATTACGAAGCACAGCAGAATATTGTGAAGACTTTAGAAATTATTTTGACGCAAAACGCTGTACACAATACGCACGACAATTTTTTAGTTTTAACCGAAGGTGCAGATGGGCCAGAAGACACAAGCTTCTTAGGAAAATTTCCAGACAAAAAGGTTCGGGAAGAAGCGTCTCAAAAATTTATGAAAGAAGGAAAAATAACCGGAGCAGAATTTTTATCGATTGCGAAGTATGGAGAAATCCCTATTCAGATTGAAGGTATTGAAGATGCAGATTTGTATGTTGAGAATCTTAAAGCTTTTCAAGCTGTGATGGGGAAGAAACAACAAACAGATGCTTTTGTTGAAGCAGCTGAATCCGTGATGGAAGAAATAAAGGTCAAAACCTTTTCTCAAAAGCTTTTAGAACTGGATGTGAAGGAAAATGAATTTGAGAAAGACTCGATTAAATTAGAGGAGTACGTGAGCTATCTTGGGAATCAGAATATACATTCTCTTGAGAAACTAGAGCAGTATCCAAACCTTTCTATTTTTTTTGAGTTGATATCCCATCAAGAAAGTATTTCTTCTGAGAGGGTTGAAGAAGAAAAAAATAAAGTTATAGAACAATTAAGCAAAAAACTACCTAAAGAAGAATTAAATCTTTTGATTCAACAAAGCTTGAAGTTAAGATTAGGAAAGGTTGCCCAGGAAGATTATTTTGGGAGTTTAGAGGAGCTGACTAAGAAAAATCTTAAGTCGGAGAGATACCCTAGTCTCATCACCTATATCAGTATCGTGAAGAAGCAGGCAGAATTAAATCATGAATTATTGCTTGATGAAATCTATAAGCTTTCTGAAAAATTAAAGCAAGCCTTGGCGACGACAAGAGTTGAAAAAGAACTACTAACTCTTGATAAAAATTTGACTATTTTAAAACAGATGTTTCGATTAGAGATGACACGTGAGAATTTGGAGTTTGTGAAAGAGCATCGACAAATTTACCAAGTCGAAAGCATTATTGAACAGTTAAAGAAGTGCGTTTTGAAATCCAAAATTATCTTTCCTAAAGCATTTAATTCCCCTAGGCAAATTCAAGATCTCTCAGAAATATTTCAAGCGAGTGAACTTTTTTATGATTTAGCATTGAAGAGAGATGAAGTGATGGCTAGAAAGGCTTTAAAAGCAGTGGATAGTAATTGGAGGATAGGGGATAGTGACTTAAAGGAGATTATTAATAAAAACGATAAACTATCCACAATCCACTATCCACAAATTCCTGTTTTGATCACTGGCGGCTTCCACTCTGACGGTATCACCAAAATTTTAAAAGAAGCAGGAGCAGGTTTTGTTGTTCTTACTCCAAAAGTAAATCAATCTCATGATATAAAAAATTATTTATCGCTCATGATGGATCAACGAATTCGTATTACGGCCTTAGATTTCTTTCATATTTTTGGAAGAAAACTGGCGGAACGGTTCCCTGGGATGTCTCATGGCTTGTTGAAAGAGATCATTAGGGACTTTGTTGAATTAGGAAAGCAATATCAAATTAATCCATATCAGCTGCACGCTTGGCTCGATCAAATTCAGGATGTAGACAAAACTATTTTAGATGAGATTCGCAAGATAATAGTTATTGAAAACCGTCCGGGACTTCCAAGGTGGGTAATGACTGTTGAAACAATAGCGGTATTGGTATTACGATTAAGTTCTATTACTGCCAATTTGACAGCGGATGTACTTACAGAATTAGATAGAAAAGGGCGTCTCGACAGAAGGTTATATGAAGAAGTGGAGGAAAAATTTGTTTGGAGGCAAGAAGAAGTTCCAAAAATTAAGGTTGGTCTAGCAGCTTTGGCTGATTTTATTTATTTAGATCTTTTATGTGCTAAAGAGAGAGAAATGGATCAAGAACAAATGCTTCAATTAGTTTATCAATCTGCTCAAGCAAGGATTAAGGTATTTAGCTTGCTGCGTCCTCGTATGAAACAGGTTTTATTGGATAATAAGGTTAATTATTTTTTAGGCATTCAAAATATTTTAATAGTTATTGATGAGCTTGAAGCTCATCGAGATGATTACGCTCGAATTGTCCAAGAATATTATAAAGAATATTTTTCTCGAGAAGGATTAAAAGGTTTTTTGGAATCTCCTCAGGGCTATTTTGGATCAGGTCGCGCTAATCTTTGGGGAAAAAGTCAGTTTCAAAAGTGGGCACGAGCGGAGCAGAGAATTATGTCAGATAAAACTTCATCAAAAACTGTTTCAACAGAAGGATCTTTAGGTATTAAGGGCGAAGAAGAGGTTATTTCTGATGCTAATCCGCTCTTGTCTATCTCTTATGTAGGACATGCTATGGAAGTTAAGAGACAAGTGAATCCTGATAATAAACCTTTAGTAGCTGTGTATGCTGGAGCAGGAACAGATATTTCTTCTTTTCTGCTAACTACAAATGCGACGGAAGGATATTTTTTAGATCGCTCATCATTTGATATTAGAACTTTAAAGGATTTAGTTGAAGATGAAGAAAGTTGGGATAGCATTGATCTTGATGATCCATATATACGATCGAAGAGTACGATTGGGTATGGAGGATATGGATATTTAACTTTTAATCAGTTTCCTTTAAGAATTGTCCAGGAATTAAAAAGTATAGGTGTTAAACGAGAGTCTATTAAAATAGATATTCAGGATGGACGCGTAAATATTCAATTTTTATGGACTTACCCGGGAACTACCCAAGAGAGAATCTATTCAATTACCTATATTTGCATGTCGGCCCACAGCATAGAGGATTCACTTCAGAGTGTATTTCTTAATAAGATTTTGGAACAAGGAATTGATATTTATTATGAGCGAGCAAGTTTGGACATTCCTAAAGATTATGCCCTTTTTATGCCTGCAATAGGTCGAGCTCTGAAGGTAGGAGGATATGTCATTAGTAGTGATACATGCCATAATGTAGACAAGAGTCCAAAGCGATTTTTGGAATCAAACGAGATTAAATTTGAAGCTATTTCTTCGACATTACTCTCAGAATGGTGGGCGAGTATGATGCCTACAGATGATTTTTATGGATCTAAAATGGGTGTATTGTGCAAAAAATCAGATTCTCGGTCTAATGATCAGATAGGTCTCATGGGAAAATTATTTTTTGATGCATCTGGAGAACAAATTGCAACAGGGCCGATTACAGCGACAGAGTCAAATGGTGTTGTAACTTTTAAGACGATGGAAGGTGCAGAACTTTATGATAATAAAGGAAACCCTGCACAAGTAAGAGTGCTGCGACAGGAACAATCACTCATATTTTCGTCTGTCATTCCCGCAAGTTTCAAGCGGGAATCTAGAGAAACTGGATCCCCGACAGGTACACTCGGGGATGACAACCAAATGGTTGTATCGGAGACATTAACGCCAGGTTTTGAAACTTATATTCGAGAAACACTTAGTAAGTCTGTGAGAGTTATTGCAGATGACTCTTCGGTGAAAGGGTTTTCAAATGGAGAAGTTTTATATTTAAGAGAGGATCTTTTAAAAGATCCCATTGCCCTGTTTCATGAGCTGGGTGAGGGATATTTTAAAAAGAATCCAAAAGAACTTCCTGGTCGAGACAATCCTAAAACGGTTGCTCTCAATCCGCATACTTATCTAAGGGGTGTTGGGAAAGAGATTGGAAATCTTCCTGATATTGAAAAATATTCGGACCCTGCCAAACTCATTGAATACATAAAATCAAAACTTTCCCCCCATCGACAAAATGAAGCTGAATTTGCATTAATTCAATGGAATGCAAGTCAAGGTCGTACAGGTCGAGCTCTTTTTTATGGGCTACAAGATCTTGTGTTTGGAGAAGAAGCAAATCGTATTTTGAGTGAGAAAGTAGGCAAAAAGAAAGTTTTACCTCGACCCCCTTTGGATAAATTAAAAGCAGGTTTATCTGCTGTAGCAGACATTGTCTATTTAGATCTTCTCTATGCTAAAGAAAGAGGCTTGGATCAGGAACAAATGATTCAGTTGGCCTATCAATCCGCTCAAGCGCGAATTAAAGCATTTAGTGCATTTGGTAAATGGGCAAGAGATTTTCAATATGGCCCAAATCCTTATCAATATGTTGTGTTTCGTTATGTCGTAGATGTCATTGATGAACTCGAAGCCCATCGAGATGAGTATGCACAGATGGTTAAGGAATATTATGAAGAGTTTTTTGAGAAAAAAGGGATTAATGGACTTGTTGGAAACACTACTATGTATTATGGGATTTATAAACCACCATTGATAGGAAAGAGTAGATTTAGAGATTGGGGAAAAGCTGATGAAAAAATAAGATCTACGAGACAATTAGGATCTCAAACTATTTCAAAAGGTCCTCTCAATGTAGATAGAGATGCTATTCCTGAGGATACAAATGCTGTTTTGTCTCCTGCTTATATTGCATATTCCATGGAACTCAAAAAACAAGTCAATCCTGATAATAGGCCCTTGGTGGCTGTTTATGGGGGAGCAGGATCTGACATTTCTTCATTTCTCTTGTCTACGAATGCTACTGAAGGCTATTTCGTCGAAGGAGCGCCTGTAGATGCTAAGAAGTTGAAGAAATGGATAGAGGAAGATTGGGGAAAAGTTGAATTAAATGATGGATATATGCAACGCAAAAGATTTAGAGGTTTTGGAGAAAGTAGAGATTTAGGGAAATCTTTGGAGTATCGGATTGCTCAAGAATTGAAAGCGATGAGAGTTAACCCTAAAACTATTCACATTTCTGTGAAAGATGTGGAGGACAGAAGAACATTGTTTATGGGACGTCATGATCCTAATCCTAAGAAGTATGTAAAAATTGAGTTTGATTGGACATATCCGGGAGTACAAGAAAGCAAGTATTCGATTACTTATATTCCTGAGAGTATTTTTGACATTGCTACCTATCACCGTGAAATAGAAAGGTCATTGTTAGATAAAGTATTGGGCAGGGGTATAGACGTTTATTATCAGAGAGCAGGAGAGGATATTGCAGAGATATATGAACATTTAATGCCTGTTTTAGGAAAGGTGCTTCGTCCGGGGGGATGTATCGTCAGTGATAATTGCAAGAACACGAAAATGACCGAGAGAGAAAGTGGAATCGTTGATCCAAAACCTTTCTTGGAGCAGAATGGAGATAAGTTTGAAGTTGTTCCTCCGACACTATTGATGGATTGGTGGACTGTCATCATGCCCAGCTGTACGCCTTATGGATCAAAGATGAATGTTTTGCGTAAACAACCTCATGAAATAAGGGTAGAGGATTTTCTCAAAATTATTGAAAAGCGTATTTTGGATGAGCAAAGACCTTTATCTGTTGAGGTATTAAAAATACTGATTATAGATTTTTTAACACTTTCTTATCAGTATGATTTTGATATTAGCCCCATATCACTTTGGCTTAAAGGATGGGCAAATAAGCGAGTAGCCAGAGAAGTTGCTATTTCCATAGATGAGGATAAAACTATTGCTTTTCTGAGAGAGCAATTATCTGTTAGAGCCCAGCACATAGGAGATAATTCAAAACCTTTTTCGCAAAATTTATTTGGAGACTCGATTAAAAAAATATTTGAGTCAAGTTTAACTATTTTTGAAGAAGCTTTGGAAGACGCCTCTCGTGAGGATATTTCTTACTCTTCTTTTCTACGCGAGGTTAGAAAAGAAAAAAAATCTCGAATTTCAGGGGGGCTTGCGGCTTTGGCCGACTTTGTGTGGATAGATTTGAAATGGGCTGAAATAGCTTGTGGATACTCTCTTAGAGGTGAGGAATTAACGCAAGCAGCCCAAGAATTTGTAGTTTCTAGGATTCAAGGATTAATGTCTATAACAGAAGATTTGCAAAAAACAGCTTTAGGGTTTATTGATGCACCTTCTCCAGAATTACAAGGGCTCAATGACATGTTGCAAATTATTGAATATATTAAAAGTCATCAAGAAGAATGTATACATGCGGTGGTTAGGTATCTCGAGGAAGAGTATGCAAACGATGATGGAATTACCCCTGATTTAAATTCTATGACCCGTAGACATATTTACGGAGTAAGTGGGGCTAGAGATTGGAAAGGTTGGGAAAATGTGTTACAGAATAGAGGTGTTGCATTAAGTTCTAGATATATACCTCGATTTTTAAAAACTAAAGAAGTCGATGTACCTTCTTATCCAGTCCTAAGTAAGCCTCATGTAGGTTATGCCATGGCTGTTAAAGAAATGGTTAATCCTCATAATGAAGATTTAACAGTTATTTATGGCGCAGCAGGTGCTGATATTTCTTGCTTTCTACTATCCACTAATGCAACGAATGGGTATTTTATTGATCCTATCATTCCTGATCCTCAGAAATTTAAAGAAATCCTTGTGGATGACTGGGAAAATTTAAACTTAAATGATTCATATATGAAAACAAAAAGGGAGAGAGGTTTTGCAAATATGGTGGATCTTTCAGAAAGAAAGGTCGTGTCTCTGAGACTCGCTCAAGAGTTGAAAGCAATGGGTGTAGAGAAAGAGTCGATAAAAGTCCAACATAACTCTAGGAATAAGAGACATATGCGTATTTCTTTTGACTGGATTTATCCTGGAACCAATCAGAAAAGAAATTATGTCATTACGTATATTGCTTGCCCTGTTCAAGAAATGGCTAGCCCAACAAAAAGAGATCCTGAAATTGCAAAACTTTTAGATGGAGAAAATGTGGATATTTATTATCAGAGAGCAGGCCTTGATATCCCAAAGCTTTATGAATCATTTTTACCTGCTTTATCTTCAGGTGTAAAACCAGGAGGATTTCTTGTTACGAATGATTATGAGTCAGGAGGAAGAGATTCTCGTATCTTTTTTGCAAGAGCAAATGAGCTGGGTTTTGAGGAACAATATCCTTCTTATGCTGCAAAATGGTGGGAAATGATGATTCCTTATGAATCTCCTTATGGTTGGAAAATGCATATTCGTAGAAAAATGAAAGAGTCTGCTGATTATAGGATAACTCTTACAGATGTTAAAACAATTGGATCGGAGAAAGGGGAAATTAATTTAACAGTAGGAGTTCCTGCACATCCACATGCTTTTCATGTTTCACCGAGCTTTGTAGAGCAGGCTGCATAGGCTGTTTCTCTTTTGAGTTGAATATCTTGTTTTAACAAGTATAATCCCTGTCTATGTTGATCGAAAAATTTAAGTTAGCTGTTGAAGAAATTTTGAAAAGACGATGGGTGGGGGAGTTTGATTTGGCAGATTTAATCATACAGCCCTATGGGTGCAGTCTTGTATTTAAAAGTACAAAAGATAATTATCGGTTTTCTCCGACGATTATTTCAAATAAATTGATTTTAGCTATTCTGGTTGATAATTCTGTAAATGCTCGTCAAGCATTAGAAAAAGAGATTGAAACAGCTTTTCAAAAATATGTAATTAGTGGATAACATGTCCAAAGACTCTATTGAATCTAATATTGAAGCAATTTTGAAATATATTGGAGAAGATCCAACACGTCAAGGTCTTGCCAAAACGCCTCACCGAGTTCAAAAATCTTTTGAGTATTTGACATCAGGTTATTCAAAGAATATCAACGAAGTTTTGAATGGTGCTGTTTTTGATGAAGCTTATGATGAGATGGTGACGGTAAAAGATATTGAGATTTTTAGTCTTTGTGAACATCATCTTTTGCCTTTTTATGGGAAATGTCATGTCTCTTATATTCCCAATGGGAAAATAATTGGTTTAAGTAAAATTCCTCGTTTGGTTGAAGTTTTTTCCAGGCGTCTTCAGGTACAGGAAAGACTCACTACACAAATAGCCAATTGTATTAACGACACACTGAAACCCCGAGGGGTTGGTGTTGTTGTAGAAGCCTTCCATTTGTGCATGGCGATGCGTGGAGTTGAAAAACAGCATGCCTTTGCTGTAACAAGTTCTATGCTTGGAGCCTTTCGGTCAGATCGTGGGACTCGTATGGAATTTTTGAACTTCATTAGTCCTAAAGGACGATAACGAGGCTGTTGTTCTCTACAGCGGTCTTCATTTCCTTTTAATCCTCATCCATAAAATAATCATAACTATAACCACTAGAATTAGTTATGATTAAAATGCTCTCATATTTGACAAATGAAGATTCATGTGCGAAGTTATAGACAAGAGGTTTGGAATGGGGGAAAACGAATGCAATGAAAAGCACGTTTTTGCAAGGTTCTAGATGGCAAGATGTTATAGTCCCCCATAGTGGGCAAAGAGTTGCAAGGAGCTTTAAAACTATGTATCAGCTATATCAGTCATTTTTAAGAGAACTTGTGCTGAAAGGCTATTCGGTGGTTAACGTGGCCGATAGCAAAGAAGCTGCGCAACATATTGAAAGCACAAAACGCTGCATGATTCTTTCTCCTGCAATGATTGCTGTAGAAGATAAAGAAGGTCTTCTCACGCGCATTTCTGGAGTTCATCCCAAGCCTGTTATTATCTCCATTCAGCCTCGAGATTAGACTTCCAAAGTACATTCTTGATCTCTTGTTTTCCCCTTGCTTTCATGCGATAATGAATACACCGGTGGTTCTTTGCAGCAGTGGAGGAGGCCATGTCCAAGCTCAAAAAGGGGTCATTAGGATTTACTGTCAATGAGATGGTGATGGTTCTGGCGACCATTCTTTTCCTGGCCACAATTTTGCTACCCAGTCTTCTGAAGGCTAGAGAATCAGGCCGTTCAACCAAATGTGTTGGGCATTTAAAAAACCTGATTCAGGCGGTACAATTATATGTGAGTGATGAATCTTTGGGTCGTTTCCCTGATTTGAATCCAGATACAGATTTAAAGGATATGATGAGTCTTTTACTCCCTTATCTTGGAAGCTCTACCTCGATTACAACAGTCAAACCAGAATTACAAGTCTTTCGATGTCCATCCAATGACAATGCAAATAATTTCTCAAATCGACAAGACACTTACGGAAATCAAACGGATTATAGTTTTAATACCAATTTAGATAATCAAGTTGCGCAAACCCGTGTTGGAAGTCCCCAGTGGGTTTCTGTTTTATGGGATTACCCATCATTTCCTACTTCTTCCAAAGCACACATTCATAGAGGCGGTACCAATATTGCTTTTTACGATGGACATGTTCAGTGGTTTTCTAGAGATCAGATGATGGAGTCACACGCGCCTGACACTGGAACTCAATACAATACATGGGGAATTAATTAAATGTTAAAGGCAGACAGACGCAGGTTTAAGAGAAATCAAGGTTTGACCATGATCGAAATGGTTGTGGTTTTTGCGGGGCTGATCATTTTAATTGGTCTTTTGGCCCCTACGCTTAAAAAAGTGAGAGATACAGGTAAAAGGGTCAAATGCTTAAGTAATTTAAAGCAATTGGGGGTTGCCATGGATATGTATATCCAAGACGACCGTCAAGGCCGTTTTCCTGGTTGGAGTGGGAATTGTAATTTGGTTGAAAATTTACCAAATCTTCTAAACGCTTATTTAGGGCAAGAAGATACGGATGCTTTAACGAGTGGGGAATTGAGTCAATTCCGTTGTCCTGCAAATCAGTATACTGGTAATCTTTCTCAACGACAGGATGCATATGGAAATCAAGTGGACTATGAGCTTAATTGTAATTTGAGAGGACAATCTGTTGTTGCTGAAGTAGGTAATGATGCTATCGCTGTTATATTAGCGGATTTTCCAGCTTATCCAGCAAGTGCTTCCAATCAGGTTCATTTAACGGGAACAAACCTTCTTTTTGTAGACGGTCATGCCCAGTGGTATAGCAGAAGCAAACTTAACTCTGCATGGCCTAATGAGACGCAATATCCTGGGACTGCTTACTACAACTGGGGAACACAGTAAATCAAGAATAGGGTCCTGCCCAACGAATCATGATTTACGATCTTCTCTCGTACGCATTCCAGCGACCGTAAAGAAATTGATTTAACTTTTGGTTTGCTAAAGTAAAAGATGAACTTTAAAGGGGGTGTCTTTGCCTTCGTTGCTTTCACTCGAGTGCGATCGCTCATCATTAGGTTTCATTGGTCACCCTTCATTTATCAAAGGACAGACTTTTTTGTCCACGATCAATATTGATCCCTCCAGACAAAAACATTGCTGCTCAAAATTATTTGTGATATTTTCATTTGCCTTGATGCATTTTGAATGCTCAGATGAGCGAACTTTGTTGCAACCGATGGGGAGTTGTGGAGCTCAAGTCTAATAAATCTCTTAATTTTCGTTGGTTCTTGGTGGGGCTGTTTACAGTCTCACTCTCTCTTATTTTTCCATTTTTTGTTCACGCCAAAGATGTCAAAAAGCTGGAAGTTTGGGCAATGGGCGAGGAAGGTCAGAAAATTGGAGTTCTTGCCAGAGAATTTGAAAAAACACATCCCAATGTTAAGGTCGTTGTTCAAGCTATTCCATGGGGTGCCGCTCATGAGAAATTAATTACGGCAGTTGCAGGCGAATCAACTCCTGATGTTTGTCAGCTTGGAAGCACTTGGGTTTCTGAATTTCAGGCCATGAAAGTGCTTCTTCCTTTAGATCCATTTTTAGCAAAATCCTCCATAAAATCAGAAGATTTTTTTCAAAGCGCTTTGAATGTCAATATCATCGCAAATCAACTTTACGGGGTTCCATGGTATGTCGATACGCGAGTTCTTTTCTTTCGCAGAGATATTTTAGAAGAAGCTGGTTTTAATCACGCTCCCCATACCTGGAAAGAATTGTACGAAATGTCCAGGCGCCTGACTCGAGATTTTGATCAAGATGGAAAAAAAGAACGTTATGGGGTTAATTTGCCTTTGCGCGATTGGCAACATTTCTTGATGTTTGTTTGGCAAAATGGCGGAAATATTCTTTCAGAAGATGGAACTAAAGTTGAAATTGAAAGTCCTGAAGTACGAGAAGCTTTAGAGTATTATGTTCATTTTTTTCATGCGGGCTTTGCTCCAAGAGAATTAGCTACAGGAACAGATATCTTTAATGCATTTGATAAAGGTTTTTTGCCCATGTTTATCAGTGGGCCTTGGATGCTTCGTCAATTGCACGAGCAATTACCTCATTTAGATGGCAAATGGGATGTGGTTACCTTGCCTTCAAAAAAGGGTTTTACCTCTTTCGTTGGTGGTTCAAGTCTTGTCATTTTTAAATCGACAAAAAAGGCTCAACTGGCTTGGGAATTTATTCAATTTATGAGCGAACCACAAAACCAAGTGAAGTGGTATCAATTGACAGAAGATTTGCCATCCAATCAACATGCCTGGAAAGACCCGTTTTTTGAAAAATTGGGAATGGTGAGGGTTTTTGGACAGCAGTTGGCTGATGCAAAGAGTTCTCCTTCTATTCCTCAGTGGGAAGAAATTGCAAATGTTATTGATAATGGAATGGAAAGGGCGATTTTTGAGAAGGACAAAGTAGAAAATGTTCTTCGTCAAATGTCTCTTCAAATTCAAAAAATTCTAGAAAAAGATCATCGCAACCAAAGCCCTCTTTTTAAGGGAACTATTATTGTCATCTTCCTGGGAATCATTTTTCTTCTATTGTTTTTTTATTTCTATGCTAATTCTAAGAAGATCCCGTATGAGATTGTGAGCGTTTCTTTTTTTGGGAAAATGAAACGATATTTAAAGGCCTATGGTTTTATCGCGCCAAGTATTCTGATCTTTACAGTATTTCTTTTAGCTCCAGTCTTTATTTCTCTTTTGATGAGTTTTACTAATTGGGATATACGATCGATTGTAGATGTGGGACAAGTTTCTTTTGTGGGGCTTGAAAATTATAAAAACCTTATGCACGATCCTATTTTTAAACGAGCCTTATGGAACACCTTTATATTTGTCTTGATTGGAGGTCCGTTGACAATGATCATAGCTCTTTTTTTAGCTATGGTTATGAACAATGCTCTTGTTAAATTTAGAACCTTTTTCCGAGTGGGCTTTTTTACACCGGTTGTTACAACCATGGTGGCGGTAGCAGTGGTTTGGCGATGGCTTTATAATTCCAGATTTGGCTTGATCAACTGGGTTTTAAGTCTTTTAGGTTTAGATGGGCAAAATTGGCTTGGTGATGTTACTTGGGCTATGCCTGCATTGATTGTGATGGCAGTCTGGAAGAATTTTGGTTATCACATGGTCATTTTTTTGGCGGGATTACAGGGAATTCCACCGCATCTTTATGAAGCTGCTAATATTGATGGAGCCAATCGTTTTCAAGCCTTTTGGCATATTACGATTCCTCTTTTGCGCCCAACCATTTTCTTTGTGGCTATTATGACCAGTATTGGGTATTTTCAGTTTTTTGCGGAGCCTTACATCATGACAGATGGGGGACCTCTGGACAGTACAGTTTCGGTCATTCTTCATATGTATCGGCAGGGCTTTAAGTTTTTCCATATGGGCTATGCTTCCAGTATTGCGTATGTTCTCTTTATTGTCATAGCTGCTTTTTCAATCATTCAATTCAGAATGAACAAACAGAGTTTTGAGTACTAAAATATGAAAAAAATTAATAATTTATTTAAGACAATAGGACTGCATGGCTTGATTTTCTTTGCCTTGCTTTTGACACTGGTTCCATTTTTATGGATGATTTCAACTTCGCTTAAGCCTGAAGAGGGTATTTTTGCTCTTCCTCCTCAAATTATTCCTAAACACATTACCTTCGAATATTACAAAGAACTTTTTGAAAAAGTTCGCTTTATGAAATTCTTCGCAAATAGCGTGTTTGTTTCTGTTTCTATTACACTTTTAAATCTTTTACTTAATTCTTTGGCAGGGTATGCATTTTCAAAGCATAAATTTCCAGGTAGAGAAAAGATTTTTACACTTCTTTTGTTAACCATGATGGTGCCTGGACAGGTTTGCATGATGCCCGTATTTTTAATTCTTAAAAGTATGAATCTTTTGAATACTTTTACTGGTTTGATTATTCCTGGTGCTACGAGCGTTTTTGGTATTTTTTTGATGCGACAATTTATGAAAGGCATTCCCAATGAGATTTTAGAAAGTGCCAGAATGGATGGATGTGGAGAATTGCGCATTCTTTGGAGTATTGTTTTGCCTTTGTGTCGACCTGCACTTGCTACTATGACCATTTTTACTTTTATGGGAGCTTGGAATGAATTTTTATGGCCTTTGATCATAATGACCAAAGAATCCAAGTATACCTTGCCTGTTGCTCTTGCTAATTTAAACGGTCAACATAACACAGAATGGGGCCTTCTGATGGCGGGTTCTGTGGTTGTGATCGTACCTATATTAATTCTCTTCATTTTTATGCAACGCCATTTTGTGAAGGGCATGGTTCTGAGTGGGATTAAGGGATAGAAATAAAGTATTTTGTATTTAGCATATATCGTAGTTAGTGAAATATACTCTTGGAATGTTTTCTCTTTTACTAAATACGAAATTCGAATTACGAACTACTGCTTTTAAATTTCTTCTCTACCACTTCTCCAAGATAAACCAATCCTTTTAAAGTCTCCAGATGTATGTCTTTATATCCTATTTCGCTTTCTATTTTCTCTATGAAATGAATGAACTCTCGAAATCCAATATCATTGCTTGAAGTTGTTTGTGTAGGGCGTCTTATTTGTGGTTGCAAAGGCGCGAGTAACGATTGTGTAGATGATTCAGCATAAATGGTTTTTTCGCTGGATCGAATTGCTTGTTCTATACGAGCTTGTTGATTGTTAGCTTGTATGGTAATGTCAACAATATCACCAAGATTGTCCGGTGCTTTTTCCCATTTTAAGTCTTCTTGAAGAGCTTTATCTGAGCGATGGGCAATCCATGAAGAAATTTGTACAACTACAAAAAGAATGAGAAGAAACCAAAAAGCACTACTTCGAATGACAGATTGAAAGGTTTCTTTGAAAGAATGGATAAAGAACTTGAAGAAATCTGTGAAAAATGAGGGTTTCACCTTGAGTTTCTCCTTTATTTATCATGTCAAAATAAGACCTTTTCTGCAAGCATGAAGGAATACCATTCTTCTTTTTCTTTTCCTTGTTATTAAGTTTGTTTTTTTGTATCCTTTTTCGACATTTCCCCAATTTTAGAACAGTTTAGATTTAGTTTAAATATCACTTATTCGGAGGCTTATATGCAGTTTGAAGTAGCAGCAGAAGGTTTTAAAAAAGATGGTCATCCTTTTTTTCTTTTATCCGGTGAAATGCATTATTTTAGAGTCAAAAAGAAAGATTGGCCGAAGCATTTAGAGAAAATGAAAAAAGCCGAGTTAGATTCTGTAACCACTTATATTGGGTGGTCTTTTCATGAAACAAAAGAAGGTCAATTCGATTTAACCGGTGAAACCTCCCCCGAGCGAGATATCGTTGGATTTATTGATTTATGTGCTCAGATGGGACTCAATCTTAATGTTAAACCTGGTCCTTATATTTTAGCAGAGTATCAAGATCAGGGGATTCCTCGGTGGTTGCTGGAAAAGCATCCTGAAATTCAAGTCTGTGGTCCCAATGGTAAGCCTAATATCCCATTTGTTTGTTCCTTCATGCATCCTACTTATTTGGCTTATGCAGCAAAATGGTTTGATCAAATTATTCCTGTTTTGCGAGATCGTCAGTCATCAAATGGTGGACCTATTTTGATGACGCAAATTTGTAATGAAGTAGGACTTCAGCATTGGTTAGCAGGATGTGGTGATTATAATCCTGAAACTCTAAAATATTATTATCAATTTCTGGCGCAAAAATATTCTTCGATTCAGAATTTAAATCAACTCTATCAAACTCAATACTCTCATTTTGAACAAGTGATTCCTCCGTCAGGCAATACGGAAAAACACGCCGATATTGCTCGTTATCGTGATTGGCATGAATTTCATCGTTGGTATTATCGTGTTTATATTCAATACATCATAAGTGATTTGAAAAAGAGGGGAATCAATACTCCTTTTTATGAGAATGTGCCAGGATGGGCGTTTGGAAAGGCAAGTGAGTTTCCAACTTGCGTAACACTTTATTCCGACACAGCAAAGGAATGTCCTGAATTGCTTTTGGGATTGGATCATATTCCTGAAAATGTAGATTTTAGGAATTTTCACGATGCTTCAATCATTACTGAAATATCTCGTTCAGTGCAGAATCGCAAAATGCCCATTTTTTCAGCAGAATTTCAAGCAGGTTCGCGTGAGCATTGTGTGAGGACTTATCCAAATGAGCTAGGCCTCTTTTATAAGGCAGCTCTGGCTTATGGAACACAGGGGTGGAATTATTACATGTTTAGCCAAGGGAAAAATCCACCGGGAGAAGGCGTGTATGGCCCCATGTTTTATTGGGATACGCCTCTGGATGTAAAGGCTAAAGAAACCCCTTTGTACGATACCGTTGTTGAAATGAATCGCTGGATTCGAGCCAATGAGACAAATTTGGTTCCTGCAAAGAAAAAAGCAAATGTAGGTGTTTCTTTTTATAAACCTTATTATGAAACAGAATTTTTCTATCCACTTTTTATAAAAGATAAATATTTTAGACCCGAAAAAGTGGGTCTTACTTATGATTATAAATGGCTCAGAGAAGCTTTTTATTATGAAGGGCTTTTAAAAGTTTTGAATATGTTGAGCATTGCTCATGAAATTCCTGATTTGGAAGTTCAGTCGATTGAAGAGCTTCTTCGATATGAAGTCCTTTGGGTTTTTTGTTTGGAAGTGATGGATGCAAAGACTCAAAGCAAGCTTGTGGATTTTGTGAAACAGGGTGGACGAGCAATTTTTTATCCAGTTCTTCCTAAATTTGATTTGCAGGGAAATTCTTGTGAAATTTTGAAAAAAGGTTTGGGCATAGAAGGTGAAAATCTCCTTTTCCCCGTCGAATCTAAGGTTAGTTATTTTAATCAAGAGCCCGTAAACGGATTGCCTATTTTATGTGAATTTCAGCCCAATGGATCAACCCCGATTGCAAAATTTGGCCGAAAGATTTGTGGTTTTGAAAAACAAGTTGGAAAAGGCCATGCAACGGTCATGGGGACGATTCCCAATTATCAGATTGCAGAACACATAGATGTGTTTCAACAGTTTTTGGCAAAAGATGGCATTAAGTCTGAAGTTGTAAGTAGTGAACAGGATATTGTGACTCATTTAAGAAAAGGCCCTCACGGATCTTTCTTATTTGTGTTAAATTTTCATCCTGTTGAAAAGGATTTTATTTTAGATTTAAATTTGAATGGGAACTCCTTACGTATTCCTTCTGTGCGCAAACTTTCTATTCCTGGGACCTATGGTGTTATCATGCCGATTGATCAAAAAATCTCGAAAGGGAAAATTGTTTATTCCACTTCCGAATTCTTGGGTGAATCTAAAGAAGGAACAGGAATAAAATTGATTTTGAAAGGTTCTAAAGAAATTGTGGGAGAAATGGTATTAAGTTTAGAAAATGCTCCTCAAAAAGTTTTAGTTCAAGGAAAAGAAACTAAATTTGAGAAAACCAAAGACGGAATTTTGGTTAAATACCGTCATCCATCAAAAGAATTTACATTGGAGATTGTATGAATAAAAATCTTAAGAAAGTAGCTCCTAAATCTAAGCAGACTTCGAAAGAAGAAAAGCTTTTTAAAAATGAATATGGATATTTTACAGCGGATGGTTCTGAATATGTGATTACACGCCCTGATACACCCCGTCCTTGGGTTAATGTCATGAGCAATGGACGTTATGGCATGATTCTCTCTCAAACGGGCGGTGGGTACAGTTGGTATGACAATGCTCAAATCAATCGTATTACACGATGGGAACAGGATTTAATTAAGGATGAATGGGGAAAATTTATTTATTTGAGAGATGATGAAAAAGGAACCATCGGATCATTGACATGGAAGCCTACTTGCTCAAATTTCTCATCGTATGAATGTCGACATGGTGTGGGATATACGAGTTTGGAATCTGTATGGGAAGGGATTCGTGGAAAGGTGACTTTTTTTGTTCCTCCTGAAAAATCTTGCGAGGTTTGGATTGTTGAACTTGAAAACACTTCCAAAAAAGATCGAAAGATTTCTCTTTTTACTTATTTTGAATGGTTGTTAGGACGTTGGCCTGATAGTCATCGTGAGTTTCATCGTCTGTTTATTGAAACAGAGTATGATGCAAAACTTCAAACGTTATTGGCTAAGAAACGATTTTGGGATATTCCCAATGAAAGAGGTCAACTTTGGAATAATTCTTATTCTTATACAGCATTTCATGCTTCAAGCAAGAAACCTGTAGGCTTTGAGGCAGATAAGGAAAGCTTTATTGGGATGTATGGAAATATTCAAGAACCTAAGGCTCTTAAAACAGGGCGGTTGAGTGGAAAAGATGGGAAATGGAATGATTCCATTGCAAGTCTTCATCTGAAATTTTCTTTAAAACCAGGTAAGACTGAAAAATTGGTATTTGTGACAGGTCTTTCTGAAAATCAAGAAGGTGTTTCAAAAACTCTTCAGGAATTTCTCTCTCCAGAGAAAGCTGAGAAGGCTTTAGAAGCAACCAAGCAATCCTGGAAAAAGATGCTTTCTTCTTTTGAAATCAAAACTCCTGATACAGCTATGAATTTTATGACGAACACGTGGCTTCGTTATCAAGCCATTTCGGGTCGTATTTGGGGTCGTACAGGTTATTATCAGGGTGGAGGAGCTTTTGGTTTTCGTGATCAACTTCAAGATAGTCAGATTTTTTTGCCTATCGATTCGGCTCGTACACTTGCTCAGATTAAACTTCATGCAGAACATCAAAATCCAGATGGTACAGCGATTCACTGGTGGCAGAATCTTGCGCCAGAAGCCAGTGGCTCTCATCATTCAGATAATCTTTTGTGGTTGCCCTTTGTTTTAATTAATTATCTAAAAGAGACAGCAAATTTTTCTTGTCTCTCTCATCAGCTTTTATTTGCCAAGAGTGAAGAGAAGGCCTCACTTTACGAACATTGCAAACGAGCTATTTTAAAAGTGATGTCACGCATGAGCCCAAGAGGACTTCCTTTGATTGGTGAAGGCGATTGGAATGATGGACTCAATGCTTGTGGTCGCGAATGGAAAGGTGAGTCTGTTTGGCTTGGACAATTTTTCTATGGTATTTTAAATGAATTTTCTCATGTTGCCAAGAATCAAAATGATTCAAGTTTTGTGGATCAAATTGGCAAAGAAGCTTCACGTTTGAAAGGGGTATTGAATACGGTTGGCTGGGATGGTCAATGGTATTGGGGTGCAACCACCGACAATGGAAAAGTATTAGGTGGTCAGCAGAGCAAAGAAGCAAAAATTTTCTTGAACACCCAAACATGGGCATTGATTAATAATGTTGCGGACGCTGATCGTGCAAAGACAGTTAAACAAATGATGGAAAAACATCTTTTTAAAGAATATGGTCCGCTTCTTTTATATCCTGCTTATAAAACTCCAGATATTGATGTTGGTTATTTGACTCGCTATCCTGCAGGAATGCGTGAGAATGGTGGGCTTTATACGCATGCAGGTGTTTGGGGTATATGGGCTGAATGTGTGGTTAAAGATGCCAAAAAAGCATATGAGACTTACAACAAAATCTCGCCTATTGTGAGAGGCAAGGAACCTAAGAAGTATTATGGAGAACCTTATGTTCTTCCAGGAAATGTCGATGGTCCTGAGTCTGAGAATTATGGACGAGGTGGATGGACATGGTACACAGGATCGGCTGCTTGGTATTTTAGAATCACATCGGAGTGGTTATTAGGTATACGCCCTGACTACGATGGTCTTGTGATAGATCCTTGCATTCCAAAAGAATGGGACGGTTTTCAGATGACTCGCCAGTTTAGAGGAGCCACTTATCATGTCACGGTTAAAAATCCTAAGCATGTTTCTGGAGGCGTTGCAGAATTAAGAGTCAATGGAGAAAGAGTTTCTGGAAATAAAGTAAGAGCTTTTTCTGAAGGGGAGATTTGTAACGTTGAAGTTCTCCTTGGTAATGGAAACTCAAAAAATTCTGCTCAAAGTTTGAAAGAGTCTAAAGAAACACTTTCGACGGTTTAATTAAGTCTGAAAATGGATTTCCTCTAAAAGATTGCGGGAATGACAAACCTTAAGTTGTCATTTCCGAGTGTATCTATCGGGAATCTATTTTTATAAATGATGTGAATGATAATGAATGCTTAGTTCATAGCTCTTCATTTTGTTTTCTGATAATCTTTCCTTCATGCCCTATATCAATCACATCTCAACAGCTGTCCCTTGCAACGAAGGCCATTCTTCCTCCATTGATTTTTTAGCTCAGTTTATTCCTTCAAAAGAAGATTTAAGTCGATTTTTGGCTGTTGCCAAAAGATTGGGCATTGAAAAGCGTTATACGGTTCTAAATCCTTTTTTTGATGTAGATGGAAGTAAGAAGGAAGCCTTTTATCATTTGGATCAATTTCCTACAACAGAAGAGAGAATGCTTCGTTATAAAAAAGAAGCCCTTCCATTAGTTTCTAAAGCACTCAATCCTCTTTTTTCTAAGATGAATCCTGAGGACATTACGCATTTAATCGTCACATCTTGTACAGGTTTTTATGCTCCTGGCTTAGATGTCGATATCATTCAGAAATTTAATCTTTCGAAGGATGTTGAACGAACCTTTCTTGGTTATATGGGGTGTTATGCCGCCATTTCGGGTTTGAAGTTGGCTCAGCATATTGTAACGTCTAAAAAAGAAGCAAAAATTCTTATGGTCAATTTGGAACTTTGTACGCTTCATTGGCGCAAAGACGACGTTCCATTTGATCAGTTAATTTCTTTTCTTCTTTTTGCAGATGGTTGCGCAGCCAGTATTATCAGTCAAGAACCAGCAGGACTAAAACTTGAAAGTTTTTACTCTTGTGTGTTGCAGGATAGTTTGAATGCTATGCGTTGGACGATTGGAAATGATGGATTTTTTATGAATTTAGATGCAGCATTGCCCAAACAAATTGTAGAAGGTCTGCGACATCATAAAGAAAAAATTCTCAGAGAACATTCTTTACAAGATTTTGACTTTTGGGCCATTCATCCAGGAGGAAGAAATATTTTAGATTCTATTCGAGATGAATGGGCTCTTACTTCCGATCAGGTGAAGGGTTCTTATGATGTGATGAGAAATTACGGCAATATGTCGTCTCCTACGATTATGTTTATTTTAAGCAATTTTTTAGAAAATAAAGCTTCTGGTTTGGGCTGTGGATTGGCATTTGGACCTGGATTGACCATTGAAAGTTTTCTTTTCAGAAAGGATTAAAATTTGAAATTTTTCTTTTTAAGAAGTGAAGAACCTGAATGGATGGATGATGGGAATGTTTCTATAGATGAGATTAAAGAGAGTCTCAAAGATCTTTGTTTTATCAATCGGTATTTAGGTGGAGCAGCTGTTGCTTTGAGATTGATTAAGAATATCGTAAAAAAGAAAAATCTTCAAAAATTTTCTATTTTAGATGTTGCGACAGGGTCTTCAGATATCCCCAGACAATTGATTAAGTGGGCAAGACAAGAGAATTTAGATATTTCAATCACAGCTTTAGATAAAAACCCTCAAATGATTAAAATTTCTCAAGAATTTTCAAAATTCTATCCAGAAATATCTTTTGAGATTGGAGATTTTTTAAAAAATAGTTATTCAGAAAATACTTTTGATTTTTGTATTTCATCATTATTTTTACACCATTTAAGTGATGAAAGGATTAAGCCTTTTTTAAAAGAAATGTTTCGTTTGTGTCGACATGGAGTGATCATCAATGATTTGGTAAGGGGTATTGTGCCCTATGTGTTTTTTAAGTTAATAGGCCCTCTTTTGCGTCTTCATCTTATGACTCGCCATGATGGTGCTGTTTCGATTCGTCGGGCGTTTACTCTTAAAGAAATAAAGTTAATTGCTCGGGAAGCTGGGTTTCATTCATTCTCTGTTAGAAAACATTTCCCTTATCGAATGAGTTTGGTGCTTCATAAAGGATAATGCATGTCTGAAACTTACGATGCTATTGTTGTGGGGGGAGGACCGGCAGGAAGTGCATCAGCCATATCCTTGAAAAAGAAATTTTCTTCTGTCCTTTTGATTGAAAAATCTTTTTTCCCTCGAGATAAAGTGTGTGGTGAATTCATTAGTCCGGCTGCTTGGAAAGTTTTTGATGGCTTAGGTCTTCGTGATGAAATTATGAAGAGTAGTTATTGTCCTATTGATAAGGCTATTCTTCATTCTCCGAAAGGTCATAAAGCTCAAATTTGCTTTTACTCAAATCATGCGTTGGGTTTAAGTCGTAAGTCTCTGGATTCAATTTTGATCAATCATGTGAAATCTTTGGGAGTTGATGTATTAGAGGGTTTTCTAATGACACATTATGAGAAGGATGCTGATGGATGTTGGAAGGTGAGTGTGTTTTCTAAAGATTCTAAAATTGTGCAGTATTATAAAGCCAAACATTTGATTATGGCTAAAGGGCGTTCTTCTTCTGTGGCACCAAAGAAAAAAATGATAGGGTTAAAGGCTCATTATCAGGGGATTGAACGCTCTCAAAATATTTTGGATCTTTATCTTTTTAGAGAAGGATATGGAGGATTGGTTCAAGTGGAAGACCAGACTACCAATGCATGTTTTCTTGTGGATATGAAAAAGATTCCCTTACCTTTTCTTCCAAGAAATCCAGATCAGGTCATGGATTTTATTTTTTCTTGTCATCC
Organism: uncultured bacterium; assembly: GCA_964640155.1. Lineage (GTDB taxonomy): Bacteria > Auribacterota > JACPWU01 > JACPWU01 > JACPWU01 > CAZXEQ01. The sequence goes on from CAZXEQ010000003.1 coordinate 281,884, forward strand.
CATACTTAAAAAACAAATGACAAGTTCAAAACGTGTCAGTAATGTTCAAGTGACAGGCCCTTCATCCTTCGGTTTACAATATTATTCGGATTCTGATGAAGTTTTTCATGTTGGAGATGCTTTAGGTGTGATTGATCCGTTTTTGGGAGATGGAATGACAATGGCGATGGAGGCAGGGTCTTTGGTAGGTAACTCTGAAAACGCTCGTCATTTTTCTAGAGTTATCAAAGAAAAATTTTCAAGCCGATTTAGATGGAGTCAGTGGTTGAGACTTTTTCATTTTCATCCATGGGTGATGGATCAGAGCATTTCCTTTTTGAGTTCCCATGAAAAACTTACCCAAAATTTATTTGAGAGAACCCACGGGTATATTGCTTAATTTTTAAGGTAAGAGTTGATTTTTAAATGACTTTCGAGCATTATATCTGAAGTTTTTTTGGAAAGTTAACATCGGGGTGTAGCGCAGCTCGGTAGCGCACCTGCCTTGGGCGCAGGGGGTCCCCAGTTCGAATCTGGGCACCCCGATTTTTTATTTAGAGAGTTAAGAAGATGAAAGCTCAAACTAATCGAATCATTTTCTATTTTTCCTTGTTTTGTTTTTTTAATATAAAGTTTTTGCAAGCAATGGAAAATCCTTCTTCTCAAACTATCAATCAAACATGCCCAAAATGTAGTTCCTCATCTGTTGTTGAGATTATTTATGGTAAACCGGATCATGAATTAATGGAATTGGCTGAAAGAGGAGAAGTAATTTTAGGTGGATGTGAAGTTGCAAGAGATAATCCTGATTTTGCTTGCAAGAGTTGCGGCCACAGATGGCTTCGCCTCAAGCATTAAGCCCTCAATTGCCTTTCCGCATCAATTACGTCACGGTTCATGAGTTCTTTAGCTTTCATAGCGGTATCTCGAAGTGTAGGAGATATGTAGGGGGCATGAGCCAATTCTCGCAAAAGTTGAATCACCATTCGGAAATAACGCACCAATTCTCCTTCATCCGCCTGAGTGTACCTAAATAATTTCTGAAAACTTGCTCCGTGTGTCCAAGCTTCTATGGCAGGAGCTAAATTGAAATGTGGAGGTTTAGTGTATGGATAAATTCTATATTTTTGTTCTTTTCTGTGAATCATTTTTGCATGATTCTCTACCATTTTTCTTAAGTCATCATTTTGCCCATGAAGTTTGGGTGGATGGTCACCTTTGCGGGGTTCAAAAACAAGTGCTGATAAAAGAATGTTTAATTTTGATTCTTTAAGTCCCTCGAGAACTCCTTCTTCCTGCATTTCTGAAAGAATAAGTTCATATCCAAAAAGTGATGCTGCAAATTCTCCTTTTGAGGTTAGACGCTCAGGAGTGAGATAACCCATATTTTCTAAAATGGCAATTTTGCGCTCAATGAGTTGATATCCTTCTTTTCGTCGTTTCGAGCTAGATTGAAAATGATGAAAAGAATCAGGGTAGATTCTTAAAAGTTCACGACCATGTTTTTTGTAAAGATTGAGAATGGTTGCATAAGCTGTATTTAACTGGCTTCTGATAGGTTCAGGCTTTCCATAAATAATACGCTGAACCTCAGGGTAGGAGATATCATGAGGATTAATTCTTGAATAGACATAACCTTGTGTATCCATTCCACGTCGGCCTGCACGGCCTGCCATTTGATAAAAATCTCGCGTGCTGAGCGTGCGAAAGCCTGTACCATAAAATTTTTCAAGTTCATCAAAGATCACACTTCGAGCAGGCATGTTAATGCCCAAAGCAAATGTCTCTGTGGTAAAAATAAGTTTGATGAGGCGGCTTGTAAAAAGTCGTTCAATCACTTCTTTTAAAGTAGGGAGAAGCCCTGCGTGGTGAAAGGCAATGCCACGCTCAATGAGAGGTCTAATTTCTTGGGCAGATCTCTCATGATGTAAATCATAACGTGAAAGAAGTTCGTCATAAAGAGATTGAATTTTCTTTTGCTCGTCAGGTGTAAGAAAGTTAAAAATCTCGCTCTCCCAAGCAAGAAGCTCTGTTCTTTTGCGTCCAAAGGCAAAATAAATGGCAGGAAGTTGATCTTTTTTAATAAGATGTTCTAAGAGTTGATCCAATCGATTGGGTTTTGCGCGAAGTGGCATGGATCTATAATGTTGCTGACGATTATAGTCTTTCCAATTTTCTTTATGCGAATATCCTTCCGTAAAAAGTTTGTGAGTTTGATCGATGATTCTATTTTGAGCTTGAAAAAGAAATTCTAAGGGAACGGGTCTTTTACTTTCTTCAACAACAGCGACAGGGCGGTGATGAATCAGTTTAATCCAATTAGCCAATTCATTGACATTAGGGATTGTAGCACTGAGGGCTAAGATTCGAATTTTTTGAGGGGTAAAAAGCAAAGATTCTTCCCAAACTGTCCCACGTTCTGGATCATCTAAATAATGCACTTCATCAAATATCACCCAGCCGGTTCTTTCAATGCGCTGATGACTTTCAAAAAGGCAATTTCGATAGATTTCTGCAGTCATGATCAAAAGAGGTGCATCTTGATTGATAACAACGTCACCTGTAAGTATCCCGACACTTTCTCCATAGCGACCACGAAAGTCTCTATATTTCTGATTGCTAAGGGCTTTGATAGGAGCCGTATAAATGACGCCTTGGCCCTCCGCCATTGCTTTTTCAATCACACGTTCAGCGATGAGGGTTTTTCCAGAACCTGTGGGGGCAGAGATTAAAACAGAATGGCCTTTTTCTATCCACGCAATGGCTTCTTTTTGGAATTGATCTAATTCAAATGTCATGGTTAACTCTTGGGTAGATTATACAGAAGTTATGTGAACTTAGGTCCTGAATTCTTTTTACGTTTTCAAAGGGGGAAGGAAACAATGAAAGATTCTGCACAATCCATTAATCAGAACGAGCCAATTTTTTACCCACCATCAGATTTGAGCCAGAATGCTTATATCAAAAACCGAGAAGAATATGAGAAGCTTTATCAGCAATCCATTGAACAACCTGAAAAATTTTGGGATGAGCAGGCTCAAGATAATTTGATCTGGTTTAAAAAATGGGAAAAGGTTTTTGAATATGATTTTTCGAAAATTGGGGAAGTAAAAACACCGTATGTTCAATATTTTATCGGGGGGAAATTAAACGTTTCATACAATTGTTTAGATCGTCATTTAACAAGTTCCAGACGTGATAAGGCTGCGATTGTTTGGGTGGGTGAAAACGAAGAAGAAAAGAGGATGCTGACTTATCAAGAGCTTTATACACTTGTCTGTCGTTTTGCCAATGTGCTCAAATCTCAGGGAGTCAAAAAGGGAGACCGCATAACTATTTTTCTCCCCATGACTCCAGAGATTGTAGTGGCAGTGTTAGCTTGTGCAAGAATTGGCGCGATTCATTCCGTGGTCTTTTCAGCTTTTAGTGCAGAAGCGCTTAAAAGTCGTATTCAAGATTGTCAATCGAAGCTTGTGATTACATCTGACATCGGTTTTCATGGTGGAAAACAAATTGAATTAAAAGCAAAAGTGGATGAAGCTTTGCGTGATTGTCCAACGGTTGAACATGTCATTGTATACAATCGCGGAAATCAGAATGTTCAGATGCAAAAGGGCCACGATTTGTGGTGGCATGAGCTGATGAGCCAAACAAGTTTTTCTTCTGAATGCCCCGCTGAAGAAATGGACGCCGAAGATCCTCTTTTTATTCTCTACACCAGTGGTTCTACAGGAAAACCTAAGGGAGTTTTGCACACTTCTGGGGGATATCTTCTTTATGCCCATTTAACTTTTAAATGGGTTTTTGATGTGAAAGAGGAAGACCTTTTTTGGTGTACGGCTGACATTGGTTGGATCACAGGACATTCGTATGTCATTTATGGGCCTCTTTCCAATGGAGCAACTGTTTTGATATTTGAAGGAATTCCTACTTATCCTGAACCAAATCGTTTTTGGAAAATTATTGAAGACTATAAAGTCACTATTTTCTATACAGCCCCTACTGCGATTAGAGCTCTCATGAGATTGGGAGATGAATGGCCCAATCAGCATGATTTATCTTCTTTGCGAATTTTGGGAAGTGTAGGAGAGCCTATTAATCCAGCCGCATGGTTATGGTATCACCGGGTGATTGGAAAGGAACGTTGTCCTGTGATAGATACATGGTGGCAGACTGAAACAGGTGGAATGATGATTACGCCTCTTGCGGGAGCTTTGCCAACCAAACCAGGGTCTACCTCAAAACCTTTTTTTGGAATTGTTCCTGAAATTTTAAAATATGATGGCTCAAAAGTAGATACGAATGAAACGGGCTGTCTTGTGATTACGAAACCTTGGCCGGGGATGCTTCGAGGCGTATATGGCGATCAAAAAAATGAAAGCATCAAAAAAGTTTATTTTTCACAATTGCCTGGAAAGTATTTTACAGGGGATGGTTGCCGAGTTGATGAAGATGGTTTTTACTGGCTTCAAGGCCGCATCGATGATGTGATCAATGTATCAGGACATCGCATCAGCACAGCCGAATTAGAGCATGCCTTGGTTTCTCATGAAAAGGTTGCAGAAACAGCCGTGGTTGCATTTCCTCATGATATCAAAGGACAGGGAATTTATTGTTTCGTGACTTTAAAAAAAGAACAAAAGGCATCTGTTGACCTTGAAAAAGAATTGATTAAACATGTTCGAAAAATGATAGGTCCTATTGCAAAGCCAGATAAAATTCAGTTTAGTGATGCCTTACCTAAAACAAGATCCGGAAAAATCATGCGACGTATTTTAAGAAAAATTGCAGAGGGAGAGATTGGATCTTTAGGAGATACTTCAACTCTAGCGGATCCTTCGGTAGTAGATGTGCTGGTGAAAGGGAGAAAGTAAAGATTAAATGCCACTAAGCATGATAGTTGTCATTGCCTGCCTTATGAGGTCTGTTTTAGCTCTTGTTGCTTTTCTTTTCACAAAAGATCTCTCTATTTTCTATTCACCTGATACAAAATCCTATCTTCAACTTGCTCAAAATCTTATTTTAAATGGGCGGTTTGGAATAGAGGGTCTTCCTGAAATTGTTCGTACGCCGGGTTATCCTATTTTTTTAATTCCTGGAATTTGGGTGGGACATGTTGAATGGGTGACGTTGACTTTGCAAATTCTTTTGAGCGGAGTAAGTGTTTATCTTGTTTATAAAATTACTTTTTTAATCTTTGAAAATGAAAAAATCTCAAAATCTTCAGCTTCGTTCTATGCAATTGAACCCCTGAGCGTTTTATATGCTATAAAACTTTTACCTGAAACATTTTTTACGACTGCTATTCTTGTTTTTCTTTATTTTATAATATCTTTTTTAAAGACGAATCGACCTCTGTTTATTCTTATTTCTGCGATAGCTCTGTCTCTTTCTGTCTATATCAAGCCTATTAGTTGTTTTCTTTCTTGGACGATGATATTGATTCTTGGGGTATATTTTTTAATGAAAAAACAATTTAGTCGCTTGAAGTATCTTTTTCTCTTTGGTGTGATTTGCATTGGGTTTATGGGTGTTTGGGAATTTAGAAATTATAAGTTAGCAGATTATTCAAAGTTTTCTGCCATTCAGGATGTGAATCTCTATTTTTATCAGGGAGCTTCTGTGACTGCTCGAGTTTCCAATACCTCCTTTTATAAAATGCAAAATGAGATGGGATACCATGACGAAGAAATTTTTTTAAAACGAAATCCAGAGTATGTAAGATTAAATAAGGCACAAAGATATAAAAAAATGGGTGAGGAGGGCATAAAAATATTATTGCAACATCCGATGATTTATATGGCGATTCATATCAAAGGAATGCTTCGAACTTTATTAGATCCTGTCGCTGTTGAATATTTAAAGTTATTTAAGCAATATCCCGTATCTGGAGAATTGTTAGGGGAAGTTGTAGATCGAGGTATTCTTAAAACTTTTTTTCATTTGTTAAGAAAAAGTCCTCTTGCTTTTTGGAGCCATGTTTTTTTAGGTGGAATCCTTTGTTTTTATCTTGTCCTCTCGTTGTTAGGATTCTTAAAAGCTAGATGCGACAGTTACGGAGTTTATTTTTCTATTTTAATGATGATGTCACTTTATTTTTGGATTCTTTCAGGAGGACCTCAAAGTTTAGGGCGCTTTCGACATTCTATTATGCCAATTGTGTGTATGATGGCAGGATTGGGATGGGAGAAATTAAAAAAGAAGAATTTTACTGCATGAAAACCATTTTACTTTTAACAATATCCAATATTTTTATGACTTTTGCTTGGTACGGTCATCTTAAGTTTAAACAATCCGCTCTTTGGAAGGTGATTATCATTAGTTGGTTGATTGCTTTTGCAGAATACTGTTTTCAGGTTCCGGCCAATCGTATAGGGCATGCTTCTTTTACTGCTGCGCAACTTAAGACCATTCAAGAAGTGATTACTTTGGTCGTATTCTGTATTTTTTCAGTTCTTTATTTGAAAGAGCCTTTGAAATGGAATTATGTTGTAGGTTTTACCATGATTATTGGGGCCGTCTTTTTCATCTTTAAAAAATGGTAAATTTATTCAGATGAAAAAGCTTATTGAAAATAGAATTAGTAAGGCGCTTGAAAATAAAGTTTTTCCAGGCTGTGTGATTGGTGTTGTTGATCATAAAGGACAAAGATTCGTTTGGCCGTTTGGTCAGTATACGGATGAGAAAAACTCAAAATCTATCTCAAGCGATTCTATTTTTGATGTAGCTTCTATCACTAAAGCAATTCCGACTGCATCTCTGGCTTTAAAATTAATTGAAGAAAAACTTATTAAGCTTAATGATCGGGTAGCTGATTTTATTCCTGAACTTAAGAATTCCTATCGAGATGAAATTAAAATATCTCACTTATTAACTCAAACATTAGATTATGGTGTTAGGCTTTCGTCTTATAAGGATAAAACCGCAGATGAAATTCTAGAAATTATTTTTGGGTTTGAGTTAAAAAGTAAGCCTGGTACAAGATTTTCTTATTCCAATGCAACCAGTATTCTTTTAGGGCTTGTTATTGAAAGCATTAAAGGGATTAAATTAGATCTTTTGGCTCGTGACTATTTTTTTGATCTTTTAAAAATGAGAGACACAACTTTTCATCCTCAACAGCTGGATAAAGAAAGGGTTGTGCCTACAGAAAGAGATCCTTGGAGAGGGCGTGTTGTGCATGCAGAGGTTCATGATGAAAGTGCGTTTCTACTTAGTCAAAAGGGTGTTGTGGTTGGCTCAGCGGGTTTATTCTCGACTGTTTCAGATCTTCTAAACTTCTTAGAAATGCTTTTGCGTGGAGGCATGCTTGCTGGAAATAAGATTTTTTCTGATAAAACTATTTCTTTGTTAAATCAAAACTGGCTTCAAGGGCTTTCTGAAGAAACAAGTTTAGGATGGGAGCTTAATCAAAAATTTTATATGGGTCAATTATCATCAGATCAGACGATAGGGAAAACAGGCTTTACAGGTTGTTCTTGCGTGATTGATTTTAAAAAAAATAAGGCGTTTGTGCTTTTATCCAACTATACTTATCCGCATCGAAAGCCGAATTCTAGTTTAATTCATGAAGTTAGAAGAGATATTGCGGATATTGTTTGGGAGAATAACTTTTAGTAAGAAGTTTTTAGAGATTTCAACTTGTATATAGGAGCTGTTATGGACTGGATAAAGAGTTTTATTGATTTTTTTCTTCATTTAGATCATCACCTGCAAGCGGTTATTTCTCATTGTGGAGTTTGGACTTATGTCATTCTTTTTTTAATTGTTTTTTGTGAAACGGGATTGGTAGTAACTCCGATCCTTCCAGGTGACTCTTTACTTTTTGCAGCAGGTGCTTTTGCTGCAACAGGTTCATTTGAGATTAAAATTTTAATTGGTCTTCTTTGCATTGCTGCAGTTTTGGGCGATACCTTAAATTATTGGATTGGTTTTTTATTGGGGCCCAAGGTGTTTCATAAAGAAGAAAGCTGGTTTCTAAAAAAGAAATATTTAGATCGAACACATCAGTTCTATGAAAAGTATGGAGCCCAAACCATTATTCTTGCTCGTTTTGTTCCTATTGTGAGAACATTTGCTCCTTTTATTGCTGGAATTGGGCGTATGAAATATGGGAAATTTTTTGCATATAATGTGATAGGAGGTATTTTTTGGATATTGCTCTTTGTGTTGGGCGGTTATTATTTTGGTAATTTACCTGTTGTGAAGAAAAATTTTACATTAGTGATTCTCGCTATTATTGTTATCTCGATCCTTCCAGGAGTGATTGAATATTTGAGACATCGCAAGAAGCGAGAGGCTGGATATACAACGAAGTAGTGCCGATCTTTAAAAGAAAATAATAAAAAGGTGCAACGAAGTAGTGACGATTCTTAAAAAGTAATAATAGAGAGGCACAATAACGGCCTGTACAAGTTCGAGATTTTTGTGTATTTTCTTCGGGAAAGTCGAGAATAGGAAACCTATAGTTTTCTTTCTTGAGAGGAACAAAAGCTTCGAAGAAATTTTGTGAGGATGCGCCCGTAGCTCATTCGGATAGAGCGATTGGCTTCGAACCAATAGGCAGCAGGTTCGATTCCTGCCGGGCGCACGAGTTTCGATAAAAAAGTCATAAACTAGTGGGAGTTGAGGGGGGAATAAAGTTTGGAATTTTATAATAATGCCCCCATAGCTCAACGGATAGAGTACTAGCCTCCGGAGCTAGTGGTGCAGGTTCAATTCCTGCTGGGGGCACGAAGCGCTATAATTACTTTTTTGCAAGGAGCAAAAGCTTCGAAGAAGTTTTGACATGACGCGCCCGTAGCTCAGTTGGATAGAGCATCTGCCTTCTAAGCAGAGGGTCACAGGTTCGAATCCTGTCGGGCGCACGAATTTTTGAAAAAATGAGTGCCATAATCCTTACATTAACGAAAGGATTCGAATGGAGGCGAGCGCCTCCTGTGGAGGAAAAGCGAGGGCGGGAGCCCGAACGAAAGCGAGCCGGCTGGCCGACCGAAGTCCCGAAGGGACGTAGGCGCCGAATCCTGTCGGGCGCAAAAATTTAGAGTGTAGAGCTAGTGCATAGTATTAGAGTTAAAGCAGAGTTTTTCTCTATTTTGACGGTGGGTGTAGCTCAGCTGGTTAGAGCGTCTGACTGTGGCTCAGAAGGCCGGGGGTTCAAGTCCCCTCACTCACCCCAAGATTTTTTAAGATAAATCAGATAAGATTTTATGTAGTATAGTAGTGGTTTTAGCAATAGGAGATACAATGAAACTTAAGTTCTTAAATATTCTAGTGGTTTTTATGCTGAGCTTTATAGAGGTTCAATTAAATGCAGATGAATCAACTCAGACTCTTAAGAAGTTGGTTTCTAAACTTAAAGAATTTGAACATTTGGCGCTTGATTTTAAGGATGCTGTAGATATAGGAGAATTGAAAACAGTAAAAAATCTTTGTTTTAAATTATCTCGATATACAGGGCTTAGCACAGACCTTAATAAAATTGCGGGGCAAATAGAAAAATCACAAGTAGAAGTTCAAAAAATAAATACTGAATTAGATGATTACAAAGCTCAAATGGCACAACTACAAGCTAAAAATCAGGAATATGAAAGTCAATTGCAAGAGACTCAGTCCAAGCTTAGCCAGGCAGAGTTAGATTTATCAACGTGTCGCTCTCAAATGACTTCGTCTCAGGGTAGTGAAAGTAGTTTAAGATTTCAGATTCAAGATTTGAGATCTCAACTTGATCGCATGCAGAGCAACTACATGAATTGTCAAACAAACCTGTCAAATGCACAGATGGATTTGAAGAATTATCAGGATAAGTCTTCGAATGCCGGAGCTTCTGCTTCAGAAAAAAGTTTGTCCTAAAATTAATCTATTATATAAATGTAAAAAGATTGATTTGCCTGATTTTTTTCGTTATAATCCCTCTTGCTTAGTGTTTCATTCTTCTTTCTAAGTTTAGGGAATCATCTAGAGAGTCCATATGATTGGCTTTCAGGAGGGGAGAAATGGCAAAAACTACGGAAATACGTCTAAGCAAGATGCTTTCAGAAGAAAGAGTTGTTGATCTTATTTCGTCAAAGAAAGATAGTGTCATCAAAGAACTTACCCAAGTGATGAGTACCTCCAAAGCTGTAGGGCATAAGATAAATTTTTATAAAGCCATTGTCGAAAGAGAGAAAATTGTTAGTACGGGAATTGGTATGGGGATTGCCATACCTCATGCAAAAGAGGAAAGTGTTTCTGATTTTGTTCTAGCGATTGGGCGTAGGCCTGAAGGGCTTGATTTTGAATCTTTAGATGGTCAACCAGCACAACTTATTTTTATGGTTGCTGCGCCTAATAAACAAAATGACGATTTTCTTCGTGTTTTATCAAAAATAGTTCTTGTTCTTAAGAATCAGAAATTTCGAAAAAAAATTTTAGAGGCTAGATCTCCTTCCGAAGTAGTGCAACTCTTTAAGGATAAGTAATGACTAAAAATGAATGTTTTCTCTTAATCGTTTCTGTTTATCAGGATAAGTGCTCCGAAGATGTTTTGGTTGCTTTGACGGAAAGCGGTGTTAAAGATGTTATGACTTTGACGGGAGCCAATGAAACAAGACGTCTTCCTCAAAATATTCCTCTCTTCGCAGGATTTAAAAATAGCCTGGGTAAGACGTCTCCTATGAGTAAAATATTTTTGGGAGTTGTTAATGATCCAGAAGTTCCCAAAGCAGTTTTAGCAAATCTTAAACATGCGGATATTGATTTTTTGGGAGAAGATTTAGGGGCTATTCTTTTGCTGCCATTGCATACAGCTCATTTACCTTCATAGCGTCAATTCTTAGCTTCAAATACACCTTCACTTAAGTATTGATCAGTAGTTTCTGCATCAGGAAAGTCATACCCTAGTCCTTTGCGCCAAACCTCGCTTGATTCCATGCATAAATACATGGGGACAATACCACCACAATCACGAATCCACCTGGATATTTTGCGATACATTTCCAAGCGTATCATTTTGAGATAACGAAGTTTCCCATCTGTCCCTGGGATAAATTCTTCATAGAGATAACTACTTTTGGGGAATTTTTCTTGAGCAATTTCTTTAAGATTCCCTAAAAGTCTTAATCCTCCCAAACTGATCCATTTGATTTGTTTGGGTCGAATGTGTTTGAAAAGGGATTGAATCAGCTCTTGATAATCTTGTTCCCATTCAGGGTAAAAGAGCAGAGGCTCTAAATGAAAACTTAAAGGATAGCCCCATTCTTGACAAATACGAGCTGCCGCAAGTCTTTCTTCAATGTTAGGTGTTTTTAATTCTTCTTGATGTGCCATTTTTTTTGTGTTTAAAGACCAAGAAACAATGGTTCGTCCTTGATGATCTAGATCTTGTAGGTTTTCAATTTGAATGGATTTCGTTTTAAGTTCAATACACGCTTTTTGAGTTTTTGCGAAGAAGGGGACAACATATTTAGAAAATTCAGTGATATGGTCGTGAGAAAGACTATCACTCAATTCACCTGTTCCAATGCGAAATTGTGTTTTAGGGCTTGTTGAGAAAATGCCTTCCAGCTCATTAAACATGTCATTCAAATTTGCATAAATGATGAGAGGAGGGCTATTGAGATAGCTTTGAAGCACACAATAAGTACATTCATAATTACAATTACTTGCCGATTCTAGAATGAAATACCCGCAACATAAGGAATCTTTTGCCCCCGGGCACGCTTTTAAGAAATGACCTTTTTGTTTTGCAATGACAAGTACTTCTTTGCCTTGTTTATCTGTAAGTGAAGAGAATTGACTTTCTAAAGGTCCAGTGAAGTATTGAGGAGTCAAATGAGGTAGATTTTTAATCACACTTTGAGTGAGGGGTTCATTTAAAACAGATTCTTCGATAAATAGAGATTTAGGAGAGTATGATTTCGCCATCTTCAGCCGTGAGTTTAAAAAGGTTATTGATATGTTCTTTTAAGTTTTCTTTGTTGAGTAATTCAAGACCTGCTTCATATTCATGCATATTTTTGAAGCGGAATTGTATCAGATAGTCTGTTGTTTCGAAATAGGGAGGATTTTGAAGTTGAAGCTGAGGAGGCAATTTAAGTTCTTTTTTTATGTTTTTAAATTCTTCTTCTAACTGTGATAAACGGGGAAATCGTATTTTACGAAGTTCTAACTCGAGACGAGACCATTTTTGCGACGATGTCCAGGTGGGCTGGATCAAAATCTCTTTTAAATTAGGTTGTTCAAATAGTTTTGAAGGTTCTAGCCCCGTTTTTTTGAAAATTTCCCAACATAATTCCAAAAATAATTTTTGAGGGTTCATTCCCATTTTTAAATCGTGAATAATACCTAGAAGAATTTTTTGGTCTATCTCTGAAAATTTCAGTAAACGTCCAGCACTATCAACCTGGAGAATTCCTTTGGAAACAAAGTCTTTCGCTTGAGAAGATAATTTTTGTAGCGAAAGAAATTCATGAAACATGCTTTCTTTGATAGGCAAGTCAAGAAGCGGAAAACAATCTTTTAATATCTTTTCCAAAGAGATTTTAAATCGATTTTGTAAGAGAGTTAAAACATTTGATTTTTCGATGGGATTTAACTTTCTTGTAGCAAGATTTTCTAAGAGTTGGATTTTTAGACCATCTAACTCGGAGATTTCATCTTTTTCATAAACAATCACAGGAAGATTTTGTTTTGGATTAAGTTCATAAGCAATCTGAATTCTTCTGTTTCCCGTAATGAGGATGTATTCCGATGCGGATTGCATGATTTGTGGGTAATGTGTTACTCCAATGCTTTGAATCGATTCTTTGAGCTCGCCAGGAATAGAACCGTAATTGAAGTTAAAAGGAGTTTTGATCTGTATTAATTCAGTTAAAGAAAGAGATGCGATTTTCATAAAAGGCTTTTTTCTAATTTTTCAGATTTAAGTTGATATTCAGCATACTCTTGCATTCTATCTCTTTTAAGGCAACCCTGCGCATAGATTTTACTTTTTTCTTTAATCTGTTCTTCAACCGCTGTTTTCTGACAAAGAGTTATCTTAGGATCTAAAATAATTTTTTCAAGAGCTTGTACACGAAATTTATCCATTCCAAAGAACTTTTTTGAAAGCTGGTCTGAATGTCCCCCTCTTTTAATGATAAGGGGCTCAGGGATGAAATGAACGGGGTAATGGAGGGTGCTTCTGAGCCATAAGTCATAGTCTTCACAGGCAGGAAGTGTTTCATCAAAGAGCCCTATTTTTTCAAAAACACTTCTATGAATCATCACAGAAGAAGGACTGATGAGACATAATTCTAAACATCTTTCAAAAATCCATCCTCCAGATTTTTGATGGCGTTTACCTTGATTAACCCGTTTTCCATTTCTAATCCAAACTTCTTCTGTGTGAAAAATAAAAATTTCAGGATATTCTTGAGCAACCTGAAGTTGAATGAATAGCTTCTCAGGCTTCCATAAATCATCTGAATCAAGAAAGCAGATCCATTCACTTGTTGCTATTTTAAGTCCTGTATTTCTTGCTGAACTTACTCCTTGATTGTTTTGATGAATATAAATAATCTCTGGAAATAATCTTATGATTTCAGCAGTATGATCAGTAGATCCATCATCCACTACAATGATTTCATGAGGAAATCGTTTTTGATTGAATACAGATTCGAGTGCTTCTTTTAGAAAATCTGCTCGATTGTAGGTTGGAATGATAAGGCTTGTTTTCATAGTTATGAATTGATTTTAATGGATGTTGATTCTTAAGTTTTTTAGTGGCTTATTATAGGGATTAACGATGCTCAAGAAAAGGGGGTTTTAAATTTATTAAAGCGCTGTTATTTTCTTGCCAATATACAAGATGTTGTGGTAACTTTTCGTTAAATCCACTGAATGTAGTATGTAAGGGGGGTGTATGTACTTAAAAAAACTGGAACTTCTTGGTTTTAAATCATTTGCAGACAAAACGGTTATTGATCTAGAATCAGGCGTTACGGCCATTATTGGGCCCAATGGGTGCGGAAAAAGCAATGTTGGAGATGCACTTAGATGGGTTTTTGGTGAGCAAAATCCTCGTATTTTGCGTGGAACTCAGATGGAAGATGTTATTTTCAATGGAACCGATATCCGTAAAGCCATTGGACGTGCAGAAGTTTCTGTAACTTTTATCAATGACGATAAAGCCCTCCCTGTTGATTATCATGAGGTGACTATAACCCGCCGATTATTTCGATCTGGAGAAAGTCAATATTTGTTGAATCAGACTCCTTGTCTTTTGCGCGATATTCGTGAACTTTTTATGGGGACAGGTATTGGAACTAATGCGTACTTCTTTCTTGAACAGGGAAGAATTGACATGGTTTTGAGTGCAAAGCCAGAAGATCGTCGCGCTGTTTTTGAAGAAGCAGCAGGGATTATGAAGTTTAAGGTTAAAAAGAAAGCTTCTCTTCAAAGATTAGAATCGACAGATGCTAATTTAATTCGTCTTGCAGATATTATTCGTGAAGTAAAACGTCAAATTATTTCTTTAGAGCGCCAAGCAGGGAAGGCGCGGCGTTATCAAGAAGCACGAGATGAGTTAAAACAATTAGAGTTAAAAGTTTCACGCGTTGAATTTGAAGAGCGTTCCAAAGAGTTTGAACAAAGGATTCAAGAATTAGAAAAGGGAACGCAATTAAAAGATTCTCTTCAATCAGAAGTAGGGATTTTAGAGGCAAAAATTGAAGAGGTTGAAAAAAGTCATCAGGCTATTTTTGATGAACTTCACCAGCTAGAAAAACAAGACTTAGATCTTTATCATCGCATTGAAACAGCAACGGGTGAGGTGCAGCTTTTAAAAGAAAGACTTTCTGAGTTTGAAACACGACTTGTTTCGGATGGGCAAGATATTGAACAGGCTCGAAAAAGGCTAGATGAATTAAAAAATCAATTGGTGACCGAAGAGGAAAATAGAAATAAATTTCATGATTCCTATAAAGATCAAAAAGCACAACTTCAGCAAAAGAAAACAGGTCTTGAGGATGTGGTGAGACTTTTTGAACAAAGTCAAGAGGGCTTGAATTCAGCTAAAGCCCAGTTGATTGATTTAAAGCAACAAGAAGCACAATTTAATAATCAACTCATGGTGCAACATCATCGTCAAAAAGATTTGGTATTAAGACAAGAAAAATTAATTACTGAGCAAGAAAAGTTAGCGCTTCATATTAAAGAAAAAGAGAATGAAAAAGCTCAATGTCAAACTAATAACACGAGTGTAGATCAAGAAGTTGAAGCTGCTCGCCAAAATTTGAAATCATGTCTTGAAGAAAAGGAAAAAATTGAGTCCGAATTGCTTGCATTTTCTCAAGCGCTAGAAAAGGAAAAAGAAAAACTTTTAACCAATACGGCTCGCCGTCAGGTCGCCATGGAATTTGGCGCTCTTTCAACATCATCGAATTTTTCAGGCGTGGATACTCTTGTTCATGCGGTGATGGAAATCCCTCATCAGTATCAAAAGGCTATGAAGGCATGTTTGGGGATTAAACTAGGAGCTATTATCAAAGAAAATCGAAATTTGATTGAAAGAAGAAATCAGTCTGTTTTTCTTGCGCTGGATGCACAAGTTCAAACCACTGTTGCTGAAAGTCTTTCGTCTCTTCCAGGCTTCATTGGCTATGCATCAGAACTTGTTCGGTACTCTGATAAATACCGTAATGCTGTACGGGCTTTATTGAAAGATTTGGTGATTATTCGTGATTTTGAATCATTGAAACAAATTGATAATCAGTGGCTAGGTCGTTTTCGTTTTGTAACTTTAGAAGGTGATTTTATTGATTATGATGGAACTTGGTCTTTCAATGGAATTTCAGAAGAAGCCCCTTTGGATTTTGCTTCACTTGAAAGCGAAATTAATGCATCTACTCAGAAGATGAAAGAAATTCAGTTGTTGAAAACTCCCGTAGAAAGCAAATTATTGAAGTTAAAAGAAACTTTAGTTCAGGCTCAAAGTCTTTTAAGAACCAAGGAGCTTGAATTAGCCAATGTGGGGGGACATCTGGAAAGATTGGTAGGAAAAGCGAAAGACCTCGAAGAAGAAAATTGGAGTTTACTAAAAGAAAAAGAAGATCTTGAAAAGGAAATGACAGAATTGGGAGTGATGATCAGTCATATTTCTGAAAATCTGGCTTCTGTTTTAGAGAAAAGTAAGAACTTATCCTTTCAGATTGAAGAAAAAGAAAAAGAAGTGACGAGTTTGTCTGAGCAAAAAGAAGCGGCTTTGGTGGAATTGGCTGAAGTCAAAGTGTTGAGTCGCTCTATTGAGGAAGAAGAAAAACGTTTTCAAACTAGAATTTCAGAGCTGCAAGAGGCTTTTCAAGAAGCAGAAAGGCTTATCACAAAGCGTGCAGAAGATGTTTTGAGTAACACAAAAAAGAAAGAAGAAAGTCAGCTTAGATTACAAAATCTTACAGAGGAAATTACTCGTCGCACAGAAGAGCGAGAAGCCTCAAAGAAAAAAAGTTTAGAAATAGCCCAGCAAGTCGAAGGTATTACAAAAAGCCTTCAGTTGGATAGAGAAACATTGGGTCGTCAAATTCAAGAGCTTGCTCGATTAAGAGAAGAAATTTCTAATCTTGAGATTAAAAAAGCTCAAGCTGAAATTCAGAAGCAAAATATTGCACAAAGAATGAAAGAAAAATACGAGATTGATTTATCTACAATTCCTTTGGAGATAGAAGGTTTTGTTTTGGGAGATGTTCAGCAGAAGATCGTAGAGCTTCAAGAAAAACTTCGCCAAATGGGAGAAGTAAATTTGGTTGCTATTCAAGAGTATGATGAACATAAATCTCGCTATGAATTTTTGATGAAACAACAAGAAGATTTGGTTAACTCCAAAGAAGATTTAGTTCGAGCGATTCAGAAGATAAATGCAACGACAAAAGAGATGTTTGTAGAAACGTTTCAAAAAATTCAAGGTACATTTAACGAGCTTTTCAGGAAGCTTTTTGGTGGAGGTCGAGCGGTTCTTCAATTGACGGACGAAGGGGATGTTTTAGAGTGTGGAATTGAAATCTCTGCACAGCCCACCGGAAAAAAATTGCAGGCTATTTCACTTCTATCGGGGGGTGAGAGGACTTTAACGGCGGTTGCTTTGCTTTTGGCTATTTTTAAGGTTCGCCCAAGTCCCTTTTGCATGATGGATGAAATGGACGCGGCTTTGGATGAATCTAATATTTTGAGATTCCTTTCTCTCTTGGATGATTTCAAAGCTATGACACAATTTATTCTTATTACCCATAATAAGAGAACGATTGGTGTTGCAGATATTATCTATGGCGTGACGATGGAAGAGTCCGGAGTTTCTAAGCTTGTTTCCATTCGTATGGCAAAGGATAAAGAAAAGACAGAGGATGCTGCACTTGTTGCAGGGTGATAGTATTGAATCATGACTCGTCAAAAAATATCCATCCGTGGTGCGCGAGAACATTTCTTAAAAAACATCAATTTAGATTTACCCCTCCATGAATTAATCGTCGTTACGGGTGTCAGTGGTTCAGGCAAATCCTCTCTTGTGGTTGATACGCTTTATCAAGAAGGTCGCAGGCGATATTTAGATTTTGTTTCGGAAGATATGCGGGGCTGGATAGGGGATATTTCTAAACCTGATGTGGATTCTATTGAAGGGCTTCCCCCTGTTTTTCTTGCGGGACAAGACCGTTCAAAAATAAACAAACGCTCGACGGTTGGAACGCTTGTTGAAGTTCAAGATCTCTTAAGACTTCTTTTTTCTCGAATCGGAGATATTTTTTGTTATCACTGTCAGAAAAAGCTTAAACGCTATACTTCTCATGAGATTGTTAATGAGCTCTTGAGTCAATTTGAGAACGAATCTTTTCTTGTATTAGCACCTGTTGCTTCAGAAACATCTCTAGATCGATGGAGAAAAGAAGGATTTGTAAGAGCCCGAATTGATGGAAGAAACTTTGATTTAAATGAACCAGAAATTCCTACAGGCAAAGATGTTGAAATTGTTGTTGATCGAATCCTCATCAAACGGCAAGAACGTGCACGTTTAACAGAATCTGTTGAAATGGCATTGAAATACGGGAGTGGAGTCGTTCATTTCTTTTCTGAAAATCTTTCTAAAAACTTATTTTTTTCGAATGATTATCGCTGTTTAGACTGTCAGCTTCTTTTTGGAAATCTTCCGCCTTCCTCGTTTTCATTTAATAGTCCATATGGAGCGTGTGAACGTTGTCATGGGTTGGGTTTGATGACAGCGAATAGCAAAGCTACTATGCCTACTTGGCAGTACCGGTCCTCTAAAATATCAATCAAAGGTACTGAATCTGAAAAAGTATGTTCCATGTGTGATGGAAAACGTCTAAATCCAGAGGCTTTAGCTGTTCGTTTGGGAGATTGTAATATTTTTGAGCTAGGAGAAAAAAATATTCAAAGTCTCCTGATTTTTTTTAAAGAATTTAAACCTGGGGGAGAGTTTCAATTTAAGATTTGGAAAGAAATTTCTAAAAAGATTATTGAACGATTAAATCTTCTAATAGAAATGGGGCTTGCTTATCTTTCTTTGAATCGCAGGGCAACGACTTTATCGTCAGGGGAACTTCAGCGAGTAAGATTAACTTCTCATATGGCTTCGGGGTTGGTGGAGGTAGTTTATATTTTAGATGAACCTACCTTAGGTTTGCACCCAAGAGAAATCAATCTTTTATTAAAAATTCTATTTAAAGTACGTGATCAGGGGAATACGGTTATTGTGATTGAACATGATGAAACTGTGATTCGCTGTGCTGACAAAATTGTAGAATTGGGAGTTGGGGCAGGGCCTGATGGAGGAATGATTGTTGTTGAAGGCTCAATAAATAATATCCTTGCTTGCCCACAATCTTTAACCAGGCGTCTTCTTAGAAACTCCATTGAAATGGGCATGTCCCAGCAGGAAGTGAAACCTAAAGTATTTCTAGAGATTCAAGGGGCTTGTGTCAATAATCTAAAATCAATCAATGTTCAAATACCGCTTGGAGTTTTTTGTTGCATTACGGGAGTGTCAGGTTCGGGTAAAAGCAGTCTTGTTTATGATGTAGTGGTTAAATTATTGAACCCAAAGATAAAATCTTCAGAAAAGAAAAAACTTTGTAAGGGTATACAGGGACAAGAGCAAATAGATCAATGCATTGTTGTTGATGCTATTGAAATGGGAAGAAGCCCACGTTCAATTACGGCAACCTATAGTAATGTTTTTGATGAAATTCGAGAGCTTTTCACAAAAGGTTCTGAAAGTCGGATGCGAGGGTATACAAAAGATCGATTCAGTTTTAATGTAAAAGGAGGTCGGTGTGAAGCATGTTTGGGTCAAGGCATTCGTCAAGTTGAGATGACGTTTTTACCTGATTTTGAGATGTCTTGCGATGTTTGTTTGGGAGAGCGTTATAATCCAGAGACATTGGAAGTGAAATTTAAGGGTAAAAATATTGCTGAAGTTTTGAAAATGACGGTTCAAGAAGCAGTTGATTTTTTTAAAAATATTCCTGGTGTCAGCCGCAAGTTAGAACCTTTGATTGAGTTGGGCTTGGGATATTTAGCTCTTGGACAAAGCGCGTTTAGTTTTTCGGGCGGAGAAGCTCAGAGACTAAAATTAGCTGTTTTTCTTGCAAAACAAACAAAAAGACACACACTTTTTGTTTTTGATGAACCTACCCGAGGGCTTCACTTGGCCGATATTGCTTCTTTGATGAAAATTCTATTTCGGCTGAGAGATGAAGGACATTCGGTGTTGGTGATTGAGCATCATTTGGCCGTGATTGAACAAGCAGATCATGTGATTGATTTGGGGCCTGGAGCAGGTGAAGAGGGAGGAACTATTATTGCTCAAGGATCGCCGCAAGCCATTGCTCAGGAGAAAAAATCTATAACAGGGTCTTTTTTGAAGTCGCGATGGCAGGCTCTTAGGAAGACTTAGTGTTTTTCTTTTCTTCAATTTTTATTTCGGATGGAATTTCAAAAATTTCATCGTTAATAGGGGAGGTTTCATCTAATGAAATAGCAGTTTTAGTTATTTTTAAAGGGCTTTGAATTTCCCATTTCAAAATCAAATCTTTCCATTGCCAGACTTTCATTTTTAGTACTTTATTTTCAATGTTAATTACGTTGCATTCTTTGTCTAGAATTGTTTCTTTTTCTAGTGATTGAGATGGAATTTCCGGAGAGAGGCCAGAGAGAATTTCCCATTTAAAAACTTTCTTTTCTTCAGACGACATTTGGGTAAAATTTTTCTTAAAGCGGTTGGGTATTTGAGTTGCGTACTTTTGATTCAAATCTACAACGATAATATCAGTTCCTTTGATGATAGAAAGTAAGTCGATTGCAATAGCTGAATTGTTTTCAGGAGTTTTGATGCTAATGATGGAGCGAATCTTATTTTCTTTGATATAAAGCTCTTCACTACCACTGCCTTCTCCTTCAATTTGATAATGAATTTGGACATGGGGTGGAAAAGGATATTCTTCAGCTAAAAGGGGTTTTGCTTCAAATAAAATGCAGAAAAGGAAAAAAATCCCTCCAGCTTTTACAAAGCTCATTTTTCTAGAGATGTTCATAGGTGACATTTCAAGTTGAACATTCAATCCGATCAAATTTGATTATAGCAAAAAAACTTGCCAGAATGAAACAATAGAATATTCTCTTTTCTTATAGCCCGTTTCACTCTATACTCTTTTCCTAACTCCATCATGAGACGGTTGTTATTTCTCCTTTTGTTTATTGTTTATGGGACATCTTTATTCGCTTTTCAAGAAGAAGAAAGCGATCTGTTTTACCTTGCCAAAAGAGCCTATCAAGACAAGCTTTATTACATTTCACAAAGACAACTAGAGAAATTTGTAAGCGAATATCCTGCGTCTAGAAAAATGGACGAGGCGCGACTTCTTTTAGGAAAAGTTCTTTATTCTCAAGAACGTTATGATCAGGCCATTGGACAATTAGATTTCTTGATGCGTCGATACCCTAAAAGCTTTTTTCGCTATGAAGCACTTTATTGGTTAGGAGAAAATTATTTTAGAAAAAAAGAGTATTTAAAAGTGATTGAGATGTTTTCGGGGTTAGATTTGCAAGCGCTTTCACCTCTTTTGAAAACATATGCCTTAAGCACCAAAGCATGGTGTCATGCTCAATTGAGATCTTGGAAAGAAGCAAAAGAAATTTTTGGGAAACTTTCCCAAGAAGCGATAGATGCTTTGATACAAGAAGAAGCTTTTTTTATGATTGCAAAGTGTGATTTAGAATTGGGGGCTCATTCAGAGGCAATTCAAGGATTTATGCAATATATTGAAAAATTTCCCAAAGGAGTTCGTTTAGCGGATGCTTACTTTTGGATGGCCGAGTCAAAATATTGGCAAGGGCAGTACTTTGGGGCGATCAAAGACTATCAAAAGGCTTTAACCTTATCTCCTCAGGGAGAATGGGTGGCGGATGCGTTGTATGGGATTGGATGGAGTTATTTTAATGTGAAAGATTATGTGAGTGAAGCGCGTGTGTTTGAACAACTCCAGAAGGTCTATATCGATAATCTTTATCAAGAAGAGGTAACATTAAAGATTGCTGAAGCCTATTTACAACTTCAAAACTTTTTAAAGGCAGGAGTTCAACTTGAAAGTTTTTTGAAGCTTTATCCACATTCTGAAAAAATATGTGAGGCGATGGAAAAGCTGGGATTTGCTCAATTAAGTCAAGATCATGTGCAAGATGCAATAAGTACATATCAAAAAATGCTTCAAACCTGTGAATTCGCAAAGGCAAAAGCTCAAGCACATTATGGATTGGGAGCTTGTTTTTTTAAATTAAAAAAGTACACCTTAGCTCAAAAGCACTTCAAGCTATGTCAGGATTTTTCAGATTTAGATGAATTAAAGGCAGAATGCCAGAAGAGAATTGGAGATGTTTTTTATGCCCAGAAAAAATATCATCGTGCCATTAAAAAATATAAAATTATTTTAACACTTTTTCCTAAAACTAAACAAGTGTCAGACGCTTTATACCAAATTGGAAACTGTTTTTTGAAGGCAGCAGAATTTGATCAGGCTATTGGAACTTATGAGATTTTAATTGAAAATCATCCAAAAAGCCTTTGGCGGGAACATGCTTTAATGAAAAGAGCATGGGCATATTTTAGAAAAGGAGAGTATCCATTTTCTATTCAAAACTATCAAAGAATTTTAGATGAGTACCCTAAGAGTGTTTTTCGTGAAGAAGCCATGTTTAAGATTGGAAATGCTTATTTTAATATGGGGAAGTATGCCAAGGCCTGTGAAGATTATGATTGGCTTCAGGTGAAATTTCCTTCCGGCATCTATGCGCAGCGCGCACTCTATGAAACGGGATGGTGTGAATTTAGACAAAATCATTGGGATGAGGCTAAGAAAAGATTTCGGCTTTTTGTTGCAAAATATCCTGATCATAAACTTGCGGCTGACGCACTTTTGCGTATCGCAGAAGTTTTTTTTAATGAAAACAAATTTGAAGAAGCAGAGAAAGTTTTTCTTGAAATTAAAAAACAATATTCTCACTCAGACGTGTCAGACGAAGCATTGTTTTTTTTAGGGAAAAGCTATTTTCAATCTCAAAAATATGATTTAGCAAAGGAATCTTTTGAAGAACTTATCAAAAGTTATACCCAAAGCGAGTGGCTGATAGAAGCCAAATTTTACATGGGAGAATGTTTCTTTGCCAAAAAGGAGTATGCCCAGGCTCTCGAATGTTATCAAAATTTTTCTCAAGAGTTTAAAGGAACTTTTTTAGAAATGGAAGCGGTTGAGAGATGCGGAGATTGTCAGTATTTAATGGACCAATATGATATGGCTGCTCAAACTTATCGGAATACATTTCAAGCTGGGAAAAGTGTCAGTGGTCTTTATAAAATGGGGAAATCATTGCGAAAACTAGGTCGCTTAGAAGAAGCCATTGATTGTTTCTCTAATATTATTTATAACCATGCGAGTGAAAAACCGTGGGTTGAAAGAGCGTTGTTTGATGCTGCAGAATGTCATGAGACTTTGGGACATTATGATCAAGCAAAAATCCTTTATCAAAAAGTGATTGAGTTAGAATTTCCACGAAAAGAAGAGGCTTTGAAAAGAATTCACAGGGTTGATGAGGAATTGATTTTGCAGCTTCAAAAATAGGGGGGATTTTTATGGGGTATAGAAAACAAATTCAACGGTTTTTATTTCTTCATGTGTTTTTTTTGTCTTGTATGTTTTTTTCTGCTTTTGCCGAGGAGAAGTCAGGGCTTGAGCTTCCAGAGGTTACCATTCTTGGGAAAGATGTTTCTGAATTTCAATATGCCGGCTCTTTTACACATTCAAAAGAAGCCGGAGAAAAGGAAGAAATTCGAGAATTAGAACGACCTCTTCAAACGATGGATCAAACTGGAAAAACTTCATTTAAAAATTTTTCTACCACTGCAGGTCGATATGGAACCCTCATTGCAGGTGCTGATTTAGGCGGTATGGAAAAAAACATGGATTATCTTTTTCAAATGAAATATGCAAGAACAGATGGTTATCGAGATCATGCAGAGGAAGAATTGATTAATCCTTTGGGTTCCGTGGGTATTCAACTTAAAAATGATTTACGTGTTACAAGTGATTTTAGTTTTTTTCATAAACAGATGGATTTACCGGGTCAGGTTACAGCTCCAACTTCTTTAGCAACACGGGAGAATCAGTCTGTTGACTACGAAGGGGGTGTAGAGTTATATCCATTTCCAGAACAACGGTTGAAAGCCTCTGTTTTTGGAACATTGTCCAGAACGGATGAAGATCCTTTGGAAGAAAGCTTTGATGACCATTTTTTTGGTTTTTCAGCAGAGATTATGGAAAGTATTTTTAAACTTGGTCTGGAATTTTGGTCAGAAGAATTAGAAAATTTTTATTCTTATCAAAAAATTTCAGGTTTCGCAGGTGTTTCTGGATGGGAAATTTCTCCAGGTTTGATCTGGGAAAGCTTATTTTGTGTTGATTATTATGAAGGTGAACCTATTCGAGTTGATCCTAAGGTGTCGTTGATGTGTTTTGTGACGGATCAACTATCATTGTCTTTAAATATTTATCAAAAAATGAAAGTGAGGAGCTGGAGTGAGTCATATCTTTCTGAATATTATGTAGAAGGCAATTTAACAGAACTGAGGCCTCAAAGAACACTAGGAGGAGATCTAACTTTTTCATATCTCGTTAAAGAGGGTTTTACAACTTCTCTGGCGTTTTTTGGAGAAAAGGTAAAGAACTTTTATATGTGGCAAGATGTTGATGAGAATGGTTTGTTTACTTTGGAAAACCATCCGGAAGTTTCAATTTTGGGTTTACGGCTTGAGTTGCAAATAGAAATTTTTAAGTCATTGGTGGGTGTTTCACGATTTACTTTTAGGAATATTCAGGGAGAGGAGTCAGGGTTTGAAAGGGTTCCTTATGTTCCTGAGCTCAAAGGAGAATGGGGATTGGAATGGAAAAGTCAAAGTGGATTTGGAGTGGGAACTAATTTATCTTATCTGGGAAGACAATTTGTTGGACCTCAAGGATACGATCAAATTGATGAATATGTTTTATGGGATATGAATGGATTTTATCAGTGGCACAATGCAAAGTTTTTTGTGAAGGTTTTGAATGTTCTTGATCAAAGATATGATATCTTTGAAGGGTATCCTGGGCCAAATACACAGTATCAGTTTGGAGTGAATTTAGAGTTTTAGAAATTTATTTTAGCTAAAGAGGAGAAAAAACAATGTTTTTAATTTTACAAAAAGGTGGACCTGTGATGATTCCTATTATCATGGGATCCATTTTAGCTGTAGCGATTGTGATCGAGCGTATGATTCATTTTCACCGTGCTCAGATCGATACAGAAAAGTTTATGTTAGGGATTAAAAATATTTTAAAAAAGGGGAACTTTGTAGAAGCTGTTTCTATTTGTGAAAGTACTCCAGGTCCTATCGCGCATATTTTAAAAGAAGGAATATTACATCATGATGAGAGTAAGGAAAAAATAAAGGAAGCTATGGAGGAGGCGGGCCTTCATGAAATTCCTCGTTTAGAAAAAAATCTTTCTGTTCTTGCAACGATTGCTCATGTTGAGCCGCTTTTGGGTCTTTTGGGTACGGTGACAGGAATGATTAAGTGCTTTATGAAAATTCAACAGTTGGAAGGGATGGTTAATCCTGGGGATCTTGCTGCAGGTATATGGGAAGCTTTGATTACGACTGCGGCAGGCTTAGTCGTAGCAATACCTACCTATGTTGCTTATAACTACTTGGTTTCAAGGGTGCAAAGTTTTGTGGTAGAGATAGAAAAGAGTTCAAATCATTTGATCAAAATTTTGGAAGAACAAGGGTAATTTTGTTATGCGATTTAAGATGAATGTTAAAATTGAAAATCGGCCTATTGATATTACACCTCTTGTTGACGTTGTTTTTCAATTGATCATTTTTTTTATGCTCTCTTCAAGCTTTGTGATGCAACCGGGTATTAAAGTAGAACTTCCTAAGGTTCATTTACCTGTGTCTGAGAAGCCAACAGGTTTAACAGTGGTCATTCGTCGAGATGGGAAAATCTTCTTTAAAGATCAAGAAATTGCTTTGGGTCAACTTGGGAAAGCCTTGAATTTAGAAAAAGGGGGAAGAAAATGGGAACTTTTGATTGTTAAGGCTGATCAAAAGGCTCTTCATGGAAGGGTGGTTGAAGTTATGGGAATTGCAAAGGACATGGGTTTTTCTAGGATTGCGATTGCGACTAAGCCTGATCTTGGATAGCGAGAAAAAATAAAATGTTAAAATCTCAGAATAAAGTTTTTCAATTTACTTTTTTTGTTTCTATTTTCTTCCATGCGCTTGGGTTTGGACTTATTCGGATTAAAGGGGTTGAAGCAAATGTCAATGGAGCCTATGTGGAAGTGGGGCTTTTTGAAGCAGGATGGCAAGAACCTTTTGTTGATCTTCCTGGGCGTGATGGAAATGATCAAGAAGAATTTTTAGAAATTCCGCGGCATTTACGATTTTCTACAAGTCAAGAAGAGCATTCTTTAATACAGCAAACCCCTTATCTTAATCTTCCTGAAATAAAGCAAAAGGATGATTCATCTCTAGAGTCTTTAGATGAAGAAAACAAGAACGAATCTTTTGATGAGAGTTCCAGTAGAAAAGCGACTACGAAGCAGATGATTGAGGGGCCCGCTGCCAGTCGATCAGTTCTCGTAAGTAAATATCCTTCTTATCCTGAATGGGCCCAGCGTTATGGGCTTGAATTTGAAGTAAAGCTTAAATTTTGGATTCTTGCAAATGGAGAAATAGGGATGGTTGCCATTGAGAGATCTTCAGGTTATCCAGAGATGGATGCGCAAGTTGTCCAGGCTATGAAGCGGTGGCGATTTAATCCTGCTGAAGGAAATTTACAAAGTACGCAGTGGGGGACTATTTTGTTTAAATTTAGATTAGAGTCCTGAAAGGCGAAGAATGTTTGAAGTAGATTTATCAACGGCATTTTTTATATATTTAACAATCACTTTGATGGGCATTTTATGTGCCTGGATTTATTTTGAATATCGTAAAAAGGCGAAGCGTTTTAATCCATTGGAAAAAATCATATTTCGATGTAGAATCTGTGCTCATTCTTATGTGGTTTCGAAGGATGAATCCTTTTCGAAATGTCCGCAATGCGGAAGTATTCATGATATAGAAAGAAAGTCCTAAGTAATAAGTTTTAAGTTATAAGTTTATAAAGTTTTGTTTTTTACTTACGACTTAGCACTTATGACTTGGAACTGTTAATTGTAAGGAGAAAGATATGGGAGAGTGGATTGGTATTGGTAAGAAAGCTAGACGTTGTTATGGTTTTGATGAAATTGCACTTGTGCCGGGAGAGATTACTCTTAATCCAAATGAAGTTGATTTATCATGGAGCGTTGCGGGCAGGCGATATGAAGTTCCAATTATTGCAGCTGCCATGGATGGTGTTGTCGATTGCAAATTTGCAATCGAGATGGGACGCTTGGGAGGCATTGCAGTTCTTAATTTAGAAGGCGTTCAAACACGTTATGAAAATCCATCTGATGTATTGGATGAAATTTCAAAGTCGACTCCAGAAAAAGCAACACAGCTTGTTCAAGGTTTATATTTAGAATCTATTAAAGAAGAGCTTGTTGCAAAACGGATTAAGGAAATTAAATCTGCAGGAGTTCCTGCGGTTGTTTCGTCTATTCCTCAAAGGGCTGAAAGATTTTGCCAGATTGCTCAAGATGCAGGTGCTGATATTTTTGTGGTTCAATCTACAGTTACAACTGTAAAACATATTTCAAAAGAATATAAGACACTTGATTTCGAAAAATTTTGCAAACAAGCAAAAATCCCTGTTATTGTGGGAAATACAGTTTCATATAAAACAGCTGTGAGCTTGATGGAAACAGGTATTTCAGGCTTATTCGTTGGAATTGGACCTGGCGCGGCTTGTACTACGCGAGGTGTTTTAGGAATTGGAGTTCCTCAAGTAACAGCGATTGTTGATTGTGCTGCAGCTAGAGATTTTTATTTTAAACAAACAGCTCGTTATGTTCCCATCATTGCAGATGGAGGCATGAGTGTGGGTGGGGATATTTGTAAGGCGATTGCATGTGGTGCAGATGCAGTAATGGTCGGAAGTGCTTTTGCAAAAGCCAAAGAAGCTCCAGGTCGTGGTTTTCATTGGGGAATGGCAACTCCTCATGCAAATCTTCCTCGAGGTACGCGCATTCAGGTTGGGACAACAGGAAGTTTAGAGCAAATTCTTTATGGGCCTGCTCAGTTTGATGATGGATCTCAAAACTTAGTGGGTGCTTTACGAACAGCTATGGGAAATCTTGGTGCAAAAAATATTCGTGAAATGCAATTGACGGAAGTTATTATTGCTCCTGCGATTCAAACAGAAGGAAAGATTTTCCAAAAGGCTCAAAGAGTTGGAATGGGAAAATAAATCGGGGATTAGTGGATTGGGGATAGTAATCGGAAGAAATGCTGCTAGTATTTCTAAGTTGTTGATTATATACAATCTAAGCTCCTTTTTGTTTTAGTATTTTACTATTCACTATTTACAAACCACTGATCACAGTCTCTATATGGCACTTAAAAATTTAGAAAAAGAATTTATTGCTATTTTAGATTATGGCTCGCAATACACTCAATTGATTGCGAGACGAATTCGTGAGAACTCTGTTTTTTCAAAGATTTTCCCATACAACTTTCCTGTGTCTGAGCTCAAACGACTAAAACCTAAGGGAATTATTTTGTCTGGAGGGCCTTCCAGTGTTTATCAGGATAAAGCTCCAGGTTGTGACGTTGGGATTTTTAATCTTGGAATTCCTGTATTAGGCATTTGCTATGGTATGCAGTTGATGGCTCATTCTTTAGGAGGAAAAGTAATCGCGGCTGCCAAAAGAGAGTATGGGAAAGCCGATCTTTTAATTGATTCTCATGAAACAATTTTTGAAAATGTTCAATCGCCCAGTGTAGTTTGGATGAGTCATGGCGATCAAGTCACTCAAACTTTAAATGGGTTTAAAGTTTTAGCCCATACCTCGAATACCTCCATTGCAGCCATGGGGGATGCTCACAAAAAATTATATGGCCTTCAGTTTCATCCTGAAGTTGTGCACACTCAGCAAGGTCTTGAAATCTTAAAAAATTTTCTTTTTAAGATCTGTGAATGTTCAAAGAAATGGACGATGCAATCTTTTATAAAAAATTCTATCGATGATTTAAAAAAACAGATTGGGAATGAGCAGGTTATTTGTGGGTTAAGCGGCGGGGTAGATTCAGGAGTAACAGCTAAATTGATTCATGAAGCAGTTGGAGATCAGCTTATTTGTGTTTTTGTGAATAATGGGCTTTTAAGACTTGGAGAAGCCGAGAAAGTAATTAGTACTTTTCGCGACCATTTTCGCATTCGACTTGTATATGCTGATGCTACAAAGAGTTTTCTAGATGCTTTAAAAGAAGTGACAGATCCTGAATTAAAGAGAAAGAAAATAGGGGAAAAGTTTATTCGTGTTTTTGAAGAGGAAGTTAGAAGGCTTGGAAAAGTTAAATTTCTTGCTCAAGGAACATTATATCCAGATGTAATCGAGAGTGTTTCAGCATTTGGTGGCCCATCCGCAACGATTAAAACGCATCACAATGTCGGAGGTTTGCCAAAGGATTTATCTTTTGAGTTAGTCGAACCTTTGAGGGATTTGTTCAAAGACGAAGTCAGACTTCTGGGAAAAGAGCTTGGCATGAGCGATGAGATTTTAGGTCGTCAACCTTTCCCCGGGCCTGGACTTGCCATACGTATTCTTGGGGAAGTCACAGACGACAGGCTTAAAATTTTAAGAGAAGCCGATTTAATTGTCATGGAAGAGATTAAACGAAATAATCTTTATCATAAAATCTGGCAATCTTTTGCTGTTCTTTTGCCGATTAAAACAGTGGGTGTGATGGGAGATGAACGCACGTACGAGAATGTGATTGCTTTGAGAGCTGTGAACAGTTTAGATGGTATGACAGCAGATTGGGTTCGACTTCCGTATGATTTATTAGAATGTATTTCAAATCGAATTATCAATGAAGTGAAGGGGGTTAATCGGGTTGTGTATGATATTAGCTCAAAACCTCCAAGCACCATTGAGTGGGAATAAAAAATAGATATAAGTCATGAGTCGTAAGTAATAAAAAATATATGTATTTCTTGTAAACTTAAGACTTATAACTTATCTCTTATCTCTTACGACTGTATTATATGAAACCAGAATTTGTCCACTTACATCTTCATTCAGAATATAGCATTTTGGATGGAGCTGCCCGCCACGAAGATTTAATTAAAAAAGTCAAAGATTTGGGGATGACCGCTGTTGCTCAAACGGATCATGGCAATCTTTTTGGAGCCATTGAGTTTTATGACGCGGCAAAAGAAATAGGTGTCAAACCCATCATTGGCTGTGAGACATATATCAGCCCTGGTAGTCGTTTTGAAAAGAAAAGTCATAACATTAAAGAAGCTTCTTATCATCTCATTCTTTTAGCTAAAGATAAAACGGGTTATGAGAATTTGATGAGACTTTCGAGCATGGCTTATTTAGAAGGTTTTTATTATCGCCCTCGCATCGACAAAGAAATTCTCCAAAAGTACTCCAAAGGGTTGATGGGTTTATCGGGCTGCTTAAAAGGGGAAATCAATGATGTTTATTTGAGCGGAAGAGAGGAAGAGGCCGAAAAAACAATTGGAATTTATCATGAAATTTTTGGAAAAGGTAATTTCTACTTAGAGCTTCAAGATCATGGTATCCCAGATCAAATCAAAGTGAATCGATGGCTTATAGAACAGTCAAAGAAACAGAACATTCCTTTGATTGCAACGAATGACTGTCATTATGTACATCAAGAGGATCATGAATCTCATGATATTTTGTTGTGTGTTCAGACGGGAAATGTTGTATCAGATCAAGATCGGATGCGTTTTTATAATGATCAGTTTTTTATCAAGAGTCCTCAAGAAATGCTCGAACATTTCAAAGAAGTACCTTCTGCTATAAAGGCAACTGTTGAAGTCGCAGAGAAATGTAATTTGGAACTTAAGTTTAATGAAATGCATTTACCGCAATTCACTCCCCCCGTAGGTAAAACTCAAAGGGAACTTTTAAGAGAACTATGTGAAGCAGGAGCTCTTGCTCGCTATGGGATAGTTAAACCCGAGATTCGAGATCGATTAGAGTTTGAACTTAAAACCATCGAAGATATGAATTTTGTGAGTTATTTCTTAATTGTTTGGGATTTTATTCAATTTGCAAAAAAGAATGATATTCCTGTTGGCCCTGGGCGAGGTTCTGCAGCCGGAAGTTTGGTGGCATATGCCTTAGAGATCACAGAAATGGATCCTTTAGCCTATGGTCTTATCTTCGAGCGCTTTCTTAATCCAAGTCGAATCACCATGCCAGATATCGATATTGATTTTTGTGATGAGAGAAGAAGCGAAGTTATTGAATATGTGACTAAAAAGTACGGAGCAGATAATGTCGCTCAGATTATTACTTTTGGTACTTTAGGCGCCAAAGCTGTTATTCGAGATGTAGGGCGTGTGATGGGCCGCCCCTATAACGAAGTAGACCGAATTGCAAAACTTGTTCCACTAGGACCAAAAATTACACTTAAAGATGCCCTTGAAACAGATCAAGAATTTCGCAAGCGATATGAAGAGGAAGAAGATGTCAAGACTCTGATTGATAAAGCATTTAAACTGGAAGGCATGGTTCGAAATGTTTCTACTCATGCTGCTGGTATTGTTATTTCTGAGCGGCCTCTTTGCGAATTCGTTCCTCTCTATAAAGCAACAGGGGGTGAAGTCACTACACAGTACCCTATGGAAGCTATTGAAAAAATTGGTCTTTTGAAAATGGACTTCTTAGGCTTGAGAACACTGAGTGTTATCCATGATTCCATTAAAATTATTGAACGCACAAAAAATAAAGCAATTGATTTGCTAAAAATTCCTTTGGATGATCCAAAAACTTTTGCATTACTCAATCGAGGGCAGACCGTAGGTGTATTCCAGCTAGAATCCACAGGTATGCGTGATTTAGCGAAACGAATTCGAATTGATCGCTTTGAAGATTTGATTGCTCTTGTGGCGCTTTTTAGGCCAGGTCCCATGCATATGGTTGAAGATTTTATTGCACGAAAACATGGGAAAGTGAAAGTTCAATATGATCATCCTTTGCTTGAAACAATTTTAAATGAAACCTATGGCATTATGCTTTATCAAGAGCAGGTTATGACTGTTGCGAAGGTAATGGCTGGATTTTCTCTAGCCCAAGCAGATAACTTACGACGCATTATGGGCAAGAAAATTGCTCATAAAATGGGGGAGCAAAAAAATATTTTTGTGGATGGGAGCTTAAAAAATGGAATATCAAAAGCGATTGGTGAAAAAGTTTTTGATTTGATGGCCTATTTTTCAGGATATGGATTTAATAAATCTCACAGTGCAGCATACGCTTTAATTGCTTATCGTACAGCTTATTTAAAAGCAAATTTTCCTGTAGAGTATATGGCAGCCCTGCTTTCAACTGAAATGGGGAACACAGACAAATTGGTAAAATATATCAATGAATGTCGTGATATGGGAATTCAAGTACTCCCTCCAGATGTAAATGAAAGTTTTAGAAAATTTACTGTTGTGGAAGGAGCTATACGGTTTGGTTTAGCTGCAGTTAAAAATGTGGGCGAAAATGTTGTAGAATCTGTTATTGAAGAAAGAAATAAGGAAGGAAGATTTGAATCTTTTTATAGCTTTTTGGAACGCGTAGATCACAAAGTAGCGAATCGAAAGCTTTTAGAAAGCTTAATTAAATGTGGTGCTTTTGATTCTTTTAAAGTGAAAAGAAGCCAATTAATGGCCGTTTTAGATCAAGCTTTAGAGTCTTCATCAAGAGTAAAACAAGATCAAATGCGAGGACAAGCCTCCCTTTTTGATGTGTTAGGGACAGAACATGCGAATCAACATCGGAGCATTATTTTACCGGACATTGCAGAATGGGATGAAGAAAAAATCCTTTCATTTGAAAAAGAACTTTTGGGTTTTTATGTAACAGGACATCCTTTGAACCGTCATCAAGAAATTTTAAAGTTTTATACAGCAGATAGTACAGAAACCCTTTTGGAGCATAAAGATGGAGATGAAGTTGTTTTGGGGGGAGTTTTAGGAAAAGTTCAGATTAAAATGACTAAAAAAGGTGATAAAATGGCCATTCTGACTTTCGAAGACTTAGAAGGTATGGTGGAGGCAGTTATTTACCCTAAGATTTTTGAGAAAATATCTGGAAAAGTTAAAGAAGATTTTATTTGTTTTCTTGAAGGAAGACTTGAACTCAAAGAAGATATGGCTAAAATTATTGTAAATGATGTCGTTTCTTTGGAAGATGCTCCTAAAAAATATTCTAAATCGATTCACATTGATATACCCGAAAAGGCTCAAGCTCAAAAGTTGGATCAGCTTTGTCAGGAGCTTCTTCAAGAGAAAGGAGAATGTCCCGTTTTCTTGAATTTTTCTTTTCCAGATAGAGGCAAAGTGGTGATGTCAACAGCTCCAAAATTTAAAATACATCCGTCTGCTAAAGTTATTCATCGGTTAAAAGAAATTTTTGGAAATGAAGCAGTTGTTTTAAAAAAAGTAGTTATTCAGCATTCAACACCCCCTAAGCGTTGGGGGAACTTTCAGAACAATTGAAGTTCCATGGACAACGGGTCTATGGGAGGCTTCCTTGCCGCAATACTGGGCAAGATATTATTTTGCAGGCGTTAGCGCGCCAATCCCCGAAGAGTAATCCACAGAGTTATTCTGTGGATTATCTCGTAGCGGAACTAAACTTTTAAGGACACTATGATTGAACGATATTCTACATCTGAGATGAAGGCGCATTGGAGTGAAGAAAAAAAATTAGGCCTCTGGTTAGAAATTGAAGTTTTGGCTGTTGAGGCATTGGTTAAGCTGGGGGAGGTTCCGCAGGCGGATTTTCAAAAGATTAAAAAAGGCGCACAATTTCAACTTAAGCGTGTTGCGGATATCGAGAAAAGCGTAGACCATGATGTTATTGCTTTCCTTACAAATGTTTCTGAAAATATTGGCCCTTCCGGCCGTTTCATGCATTTTGGAATGACATCATCCGATGTTTTAGATACGTCTCTTGCTGTTTTGATGGGGGGAGCAATCGATATTTTGATGGAGGATTTTCTTCAGCTTATTGAAGTGGTGAAAGCCCAAGCGGTAGAGCATAAACATACAGTGATGATTGGGCGGTCTCATGGAGTACATGCAGAGCCAACAACATTTGGGTTAAAGATGGCGCTTTTTCTTGATGAGCTTTATCGCAATATGGACCGACTTGTGGCTGCAAAAAAAATTATAAGTTATGGGAAAGTTTCGGGTGCAGTAGGGACTTATGCAAATATTGATCCTCGTGTAGAAGAATATGTCTGTAAAAAATTAAAATTAACTCCAGCACCTGTAAGCAGTCAAATTATTCAAAGAGATCGCCATGCTCAGTATATGAATGCTTTAGCTTTGGTTGGATGCTCTCTGGAAAAATTTGCCTTAGAAATACGTAATCTTCAAAGAACGGAAATTCAGGAAGTGGAAGAGCCTTTTGGTAAAGATCAGAAAGGTTCGTCTGCAATGCCTCATAAGCGTAATCCCATTACTTGTGAGCGGGTGTGTGGTCTTGCGAGAATTTTGAGAGGCTATGCTTTGGCTACAATGGAGAACGTGGCCTTATGGCATGAAAGAGATATTACACATTCATCAGTTGAACGAGTGGTGATTCCTGATGCCACCACCTTACTTCATTATATGATTCGCTTGATGATTCGTACTTTTAGGGGACTTGTTGTTTATCCTGAAAACATGAAGCGCAATCTTGAAATGACAGGCGGCGTCATTTTTTCTCAGAGGCTCCTTTTAGAATTAATTCGAAAAGGTCTTTCGAGGGAAGAAGCTTATCGTATTGTTCAGCGTAAGGCTCATCAGGCTTGGGATAAAAAACAATATTTCAAAGATGTTTTATTAGAGGATAAAGATTTCTTAAAGATCATGAGTACAAAAGAAATTGAGACTTGTTTTAATTTAAAATATCATCTTAAAAATGTTGATAATACTTTTAAGCGAATGGGACTATAGGTGGTTAGTGTATGGGGATAGGGATTTTTAAAACAAACACAACCTGTTAATTTTCTATAAAGAGAAGGCTTTCAGTTGTTATTTGCCATTTGCTGATTCTTTCTTGAAAGACTTAATTAAGTCAACCGCTTGGTTCATGCTCATGTTAAAGTCTGAGTGTGGGGCTAGATAGTGTAGGATTAAATTAAAATGGTTTTGTAGACAATAGCTTCGCATCTGATAAACCTGATTTTTAAAGCTAAAATTTGAATTAATCTCCACGCTTTGCATATTTCCAATGACTGATGTTTTTGCATTTACCTGCTTTATTTGGCTCCCCAGAGCAGAAAGCATACTTCTTATTTCTTTTTCTAAATCATTGGCAAGTTGAGCGTTTGCTGAAGCCGAAATAGAATTTTCTCCGTTTCTTTGCTGAACAATCACCAGGGGGAAACTTTCTTTCCAAACAGGTCCTTTAAAGAGAACAATTCCTTGCAGAATTCTTCCAAAATGTTCTTGGGGTAACTTAAAAGATTCTTCCTTTCCCCATCCCGCAGGAATTTTTATTGAAAAATGATATTGCGTGTTGAGATAACGGTTTGGCGTACTAGACAGAGGCCTCAAGGGTTCAGATACAGGTTTGACCAAAGTGGTCTTAATAGGAGCTGTTGTAACTGGCGGGGGAGGAGTAGTAACTTGTTTTTGAGGAAGAGAAGTTTCTGGAGGTGAGGATAAAGGTGGAGTGATACTGGGAGGGGGTGTTTTTTGAGGGATGGATGCAATTTCTAGTTTTCTTCCTTGCCAACCATCCTTGAACTGATTTTTATCTGTTTGAGGCCAAACTTGTGAGAGCGGAAAGGTTATGTTTGCATAAGACTTTCCATTGTTATAGACAAGAAACATTTTTTCATTGGGATCTACAATGAAGTATTTTACACAAATGCCACCTTCAGCTTTTTCGCCAGGTAAAAGATCTCCTTGCCAAGAGTTGACTTCTTTATTTTGACTTCGATCAAGTGCTACTTCGCATTTGCCAATATAGGATTTGATATAAAACAGGCTTCTTCGAACTGGCAAAGGTTCGGCTGTATTGTTTTGTATGGCGTATCGGATATAAAGAAGGCCAATTTTCCCCGTCACTCCTTCAAGGGATTGAAGAGTTATAGATGTATTTTCAGGAGCTGGATCAGCTAGAAATTTTTCTGCAAAAGGAATTTGATTGATATGATCCTGAAGGGTTTGCGTAAGATGAGTAGGAGCAGATTTAAGAAGTTTCTCATAAGTTATTTTTGCGTCGCCAAAGTGATTGAATTCAAAACTTTGATTAGCTTTTAATAGGGTTTGGTCAAGAAGAAAAGGTTTGAGATGGAAAAAATAGATATAAGCACCGATACCGGCAAGTACAAGCAAAACAGACAAACCAACAAGCGTAAGACCCGACTCACGATGTGAAATTTTATGATTTCGCATAGATTCCCTTAATCAGGACAACAGCGTAATTATACAATAAATTTTCTTAATAAGAAGTATTTTAAAGAAATTATAAATTACTTTTTAAAGATCGTTGATGAGGCTTACGGCCAAGGAGCCCCAGTCTTTACTGGGGCGAGTAAGCCGAATCATCGAGCGAAGTTTCCACGGTGGGGAAACTAAGCGTATCTAAAAAAGTAATTTATAATTATATTTTGTTATTAATAATTTTTTCTAAAATAGGTTCTAGCTTTTGTAGGGCGTGAAAACGGTGACTCACTTGATTTTTTTGATCTGGGGGGGTGTTTCCAAAGGTTTTCTGAAAAGGGGGATAATAAAAAAGAGGATCGTAGCCAAAACCTTCTTTACCATCAGGTTGAAGAACAATATATCCTTCACAAGTTCCTTGAGTTGTTTGGATGAAAGAATCAGGAGTTGCAATGGCCATGACACATTGATAGCGGGCTGTACGCTTTTCAAAGGGTGTATTTTTGAGCTGTTCTAGAAGTTTTATATTGTTTTCTTCATCTGTCGCTTTTTCTCCTGCAAATCGAGCAGAATAAATACCAGGAGCTCCATGCAGAGCATCAACTTCTATGCCGGAATCATCCGCTAAACTTATTTTCCGTGACCATTGAGCAATTTGTACAGCTTTCTTGAGTGCATTTTTTTTAAAAGTTTTTCCATCTTCAATTACATGAGGAGGATTTTTAAAATCTGCAAGAGAAAGAAATTGAATGGGAAGATGTTGAAATATTTTTCTAATTTCTCTGATCTTATGAGAGTTATGTGTTGCTAAAAGAATTTCATACATGTTAAAAAAGTTAGGCTTTGGCAAATTTTTTCTGAAGTTGAAAAATCTTTTTCCCACCTAATTTTGCGAGTTGAAGCATTTGATGCATTTGTGATTCTGTGAATGGTTCGTGTTCAGCTGTGCCTTGTATTTCAATAAAGCGTCCTTGATTGGTCAGGACAATATTCATATCGACTTCTGCTTTTGAATCTTCTTCATAGCAAAGATCTAGAAGAGGAGTATTTTGGAAAATTCCTACACTGATGGCTGCCACTTGTTCCTTGACTGGAATTTTTTCAATCTTTTTTTCTGTTTTAAGTTTTTCTAAAGCCATCATGAGCGCAATAAAACTACCATTAATAGAGGCTGTACGAGTTCCTCCATCAGCTTGAATTACATCACAATCCACCCAAAGTGTTCTTTCGCCAAGAGCTTTCATATCGACGACACTACGTAAAGCTCGACCAATAAGACGTTGAATTTCTTGGGTACGCCCTCCCACTTTTCCAGAAGTAGACTCACGCTGTTTCCTGTCCGAAGATGCATAGGGGAGCATGGAGTATTCCGCTGTGATCCAACCTTGATTTTTTCCTTTAAGCCATCGAGGAACATCTTCTTGAGCAGAAACTGCACAAATGACGCGTGTATTGCCTGTTTCGATTAAAACAGATCCAGATGCACAAGGAATATAGTTTGGAGTAATTTTAATAGGTCTTAATTCATTCACTTTTCTTCCATCAAGGCGTTTCATTTTATTTTCCTTTTAAGTGTTAAAATTTTGGCAAACTTTGAATAAGATTTTTAATGAATGGAAATTCAGAAAAAATACGGTATTCAAGAATTTTAAAAACTAAATGAATGTTTTTGGGAGTATCTTTGCCAAGAAAAATTTGAGAGAGCTCGTGTCCTGCATCTTTAATTAAAGCTCCTAGACTTTCAGATGACAATTTGCTTTCAAGATAATCATGCAGTTCTTTAAGCTCGTTTTCTTTTAGCCATATTGCACGACATTCATGACAAACATGGATTTTAATTTTTGATTGAGGATAGCTAATACAGTGAAAGGGTTGAGCGCATGAAGGACAATTTTCATTGCCTTGAAGGATTTCATATTTGTCGCGATGTTTCCATAACTCAAGATTGATTAGGGCAAGAGCGGGATCTTTTTTTGTTTCAATTTCTTCTAATTCTTCTTGAAAAATGAACATTCCCTGACAGGAAGGGCATGTTTGAATTTCTAATGTACCGTGTTTTTTACTTTCAAAATCATTATTACATGCTGGGCATTTCATTTTTACCTCCGCAATGTGGCGTATGTTCTATGCTAAATCATGAATTTATTTACAACTATATTATACCATCTTGTTCAAAATTTCGATTCCCTTCAATATTGTTTCATCACTAGCTGCAAAAGAAATACGAAAATGAGTTTTCTTTTCTGAAAAAACACTTCCAGGAATAATTAAAAGATTCTTCTCAATTGCTTTCTGAACAAATTGATCACCATCATCATGGGGGGCTTTAGGAAAAATATAAAAAGCTCCGCTTGGTTTTTGAACTTCAAATTTTTCTTTGAGTCCTTCATAAATAAGATTGCGTTTCTTTTGATAATTTTGAATATAGCTGGACATATTATAATCCAAGGCTTTTAAAGCGGTTTTTTGAGCAAAAGAAGGGGCGCAAACAAAAGAAAATTGTTGAAGCTTAGTCATGGCTTGAATAATTTCTTTGGGACCAGCTGCAAAACCTAAACGCCAGCCTGTCATAGCATAAGTTTTTGAAAATCCATCTAAAACCAAAGTTTGTGATGAGTATTTGCCAATACTTGTAAAAGCATTGTCATAAGAAAAATTAGAATAAATTTCATCTGAGAGAAGCGTGATGTGATGCTGTTTCGCTAAATCAGCAATTTTTTTAAGTTCGCTTGCAGGAATACTAATTCCCGTTGGATTTGCGGGACTGTTCAGTAAAATAAGTTTTGTTTTCTTTGTTATTTTTTTTTCAATAGAAGAAGCTTTCAAAACAAAATCAGGATAAGTATCCACATAAATAGGAGTTGCTCCCATGAGACGGCTGAGATGTTTGTACATGACAAAGTAAGGATCAGGGATAATCACTTCATCTCCTGGATCAAGCAAAGCCATGAAAGCTAAAAAAATCCCTCCAGATACTCCAGAGGTAATTAAAATATCTTCTGCTTCAACATTTCTTTCTTGTTTAAGTTTGAAAAGGATTTTTTCTCTGAGCTCTTGAATTCCTTGGGTCAGAGTATATTGATTAAAACCAGATTTAATAGCAGAAATGGCTTCATCTTTTAAAAGCTCAGGGATATCAAAATCAGGCAGGCCAATGCTCAAATTGACAGGGTTTTTCATGTGTTTTGCCAGATCAAACACTTTACGAATACCTGATGAATCAATATGCATCATGCGTTGAGCGATCATGCAATCACTTTTTCTAAGGTTTCTAGATTTGCTTTCTCTACTTGGGAAATAGTTTGACCTAAAAATTTTTCGCCTCTTTGTTGAAAATGTTCAGGTTCATCTGTGACATAAAATTGATATTGAACTTTAGAAGAAGGTGACGAATTTTTTTGAGGGGAAGCTTCTTTTAGAAGTTTTACACAGGCTTGTGCTGTGGATTGAGCTGAATTAATGAGAATAACTTCTGGCCCCATTACTTTCTGAATGATGTCAGCAAGCAATGGATAATGGGTGCATCCTAAAATCAGGGTGTCAATATGATGTTCTTTTAATCCAGAAAGATAAGTCTGGGCTATAGAAAATGTTTCTGGATGATGGATCCAGTTTTCTTCAACTAAGGGGACAAAGAGAGGGCAGGCTTTGGAAAAGATATGCGCTGTGGGATGAAGATGAGAAAACAACTTTTCATAGGCCTGACTTTCAATCGTAGCACGTGTTCCTATTACACCAATTCTAAAACTTTTAGTCGAAGTGAGTGCTTTTTGAACAGCAGGTTCAATGACTCCCAAAATAGGAACATGAAAATTTTTTCTGAGTTGGGGAAGGGCGAGGGCGCTAACGGTATTGCAGGCAGCAACAATAAGTTGAACATTTCGTGATAATAAAAATTGAACATCTTCTAATGCAAATCTTTCAATAGTATTTTTAGACTTAGTTCCATATGGAACGCGGGCCGTGTCTCCCAGATAAATAATATTTCGATTCGGAAGAAGTTTTTGAATTTCAGCTAGAACTGTAAGTCCGCCAATTCCAGAATCAAAAACACCGATAGATTGCATGAATGAATCCTCGCTTTTTTGACAAGCAATTTATCATAAGTAAGTAGGGATCTGGAAGATTAGTTTTGATAGGAGTCTAAAGTTTCTGAATATTTCTTAGTTTCTGGCTTTATAATTTACAATTCCATCAGCAATGGCTTGGGCTAGGGTATTTCGATAATTCTTTTGGGCAAGATTTCTTTCTTCGTTTACATGAGTAATGAATCCGACTTCAATGAGTATGGCCGGAGTAGGGGCATTTCTAAGCACAAAAAATCGAGCACCTTTAACACCTCGAGAACGTGCTTTTACTTGCGCAATCATTTTTGACTGAATTGATTTTGCAAGTTGAAAACTCTTGGTTTTATTTCTTAAATTAGCGTTGGTGTAACAAAAAAACTCTATGCCATTGACGTTTCTATTTCGAGCTGCGTTTGTATGAATGCTCACAAAAATATCAGGTTTATATTTGCGGGATACTCCTACGCGTCCCCATAGACTAATAAAATTGTCTGCATTGCGCGTCATCAAAACTCGCATTCCTTGGGTTTGGAGTTTTTCTTTTACTTTTCGTGCCACATCTAAATTAATATCTTTTTCATGAATTCCTCGTCTTCCTTTGGCACCCACATCATGGCCCCCGTGACCGGGATCTAGAAGAACTGTAAAAGTAGCTTTAGACGATATATTTATAACGGGTTTTTGAACTTGCTGAGGGATGGAAATAGGAGCATTGACAGAGATTTTAGAGAATGTTTGAGTCCCAAATTGCAAAGGAATGAGCAATCTTCCATTCACTAATCTTGCTTCTGAAGGCATCTGTCCTACTTTTCCATTCATTGAATAATAGGGGGAGCCTGCACGAAAAGAAAACTTGGTTTGATTTCCTTGTAAATGAACCATTTTTGTTTTCGGGTTCCAAACTTCTTGCATACCATAAGCTTTAGCAAAAGAAGTTAGAGAAACAAAAGTCATGTTCTGAAAGGTAAAGGCACGGCTTTCAATCATGCCTTTTGACCCTTGGATGGTAACAGCCGTGATATTCGCCGGATAGATAGCAGTTAATGATATAAGGACGATATAGAAGACTTTTCTAAACATAACAAGATCATTATACCATAGGTCTTTAATGGGAAAATAGGATTTTTGAGTTAATTAAAATACAAATTCCTACAATTCGAAATGATAAGTTAAAAAATAATAAAAACGTCCATAATTGAACATTTATAGTATTTATTATTTATTTTTTAATAGTTTCTATAACAATTATTTATAAAAATTAATTCACATTTTTTTTGATTTTTTGAAAATATAGGCTATATTACATCATTAGTGTTTATAAAGAATTCTTAATGATGTTGATTCTTTTTCCCAAAATTTAGTTCATTCTTGTGGTAAATACAAATTTGATGAAAAAACTTATTACACTATTACTTTGTGTTTCCTTATTAGATATACAGGGTTTAACCCTGGGATATACAGAAACTCAAAATCCTTCGCAATCCACTGAGCTTAATTCGACTCTTTTATCATCCTGGTTTGAAATTACTTCTCAAAGCAAAACTTTTTCATGGAGTAACCCTGGGATCATTCTCATTCGTGATTTACACGCAGATGGCGAAGCTCAGCTTAAAATTGCTAAAGGTCTGGAAGCGATGACCCGACAAACTGGTAGTACCCTCGTTCTTGAAGAGGGTGCAGTGGGTAAAATTGACACAGGTTTTCTAGGAACGTTTCCAAATCAATCGATTCGTGAGGAAATTACCAAAGAATATGTAAAGAGCGGCTGGGTAAGAGGGCCAGAGTTTTTATCGATTGCACGTTTTGGAGAGTTGGATTTGGAATTGAGAGGAGTTGAAGATCAGAATTTATATCAAGAGAATTTTGCCCAATATCGAGAGGTGATGAAACACAAAGAAGAGATTGAGACGGGGTGTATATTGCTTAAGAAAGAGCTTATCAAAGCAAAGAAGAAATTCTGCTCGGTTGAGTTTAGAAAGTTTGAGGAAAAAAGAGAACAGTTCCAAGATAATCAGATAGCATTTGATGAATATGTAAAATTTCTGCTTCATTATTCTTTTAGCCCTTTCCAACACCCACATCTTTCTCTTTTTAGTGATTTAATGAAAAAGAAAAGCCATATCAATGAAGTGAGTGCAGAAAAAGAGAAAAATCGATTGGTTGAAGAATTGAGCCAAAAACTTGATAAAGACTCTTTGGGTTCCTTTATTCGCGCCAGCCTTGAGTATCGCTTTGGCCGTATGAGCGCTCAAGAATTTAATCAGTATTTAAGTTGGCAAGCCGAGAAAATAGGTAAAAATATTAAAAATTATCCTGAGCTTTATAAATTGATTGAGTGGATTAAGATTCAGGGTGAAGTGGATGGGGTTAAATTATTAGAAGAAATTAAAAGTCTTGAAGAAGTAAATATCAATAAATTAGCTAAAACCACTCAAGAAAAAAAATTGAAGGATTTAACCAGACAAATTCAAGCGATTCAAAGTTTTTTAAGTCTTGAGTTAAGCAGGCAAGATTGGGAGAAATATTTAAAGAATACAAAGGGGTATGATGCGTTAAAAATTTCTCAAGAGCTAGGTAGCATTCTTGGAGAAAAGCCTATTTTAGGCCTTGAGAAAATAAATGGAATTCTTGTTAAAGCTAGAAAGTTTTATGAGTTAGCAAGAGCAAGAGATCAGATTATTGCTCAAAACTCAATTCGTTCAATGAAGGAAGTTTCTCGTCAGAGACCTGCCCGAACAACCATTCTTGTTGTTGGAGGTTTTCATGCAACAGGAGTTCAGGAAATTCTAAATGCTCAAGGAGTTAACTATATTGAGCTGACACCCAAAATGAATCATATACCTAATGCCAGTCTTTATTTGACACGCATGATGGATCCTCGTTTTAAAATTGGAACCATACCTCTTCCTTGTCTTTTTCAAGAAGTTGTTCAAGCTCTTGCCGTTACAGTCAGTCAAGATGCTCAGAAAAAAATAGGCATTTTATATATTAATGCTTTGAAAGGGCGCTTACTCTTAGAATTAAAAGGCGATA
Organism: uncultured bacterium; assembly: GCA_964640155.1. Lineage (GTDB taxonomy): Bacteria > Auribacterota > JACPWU01 > JACPWU01 > JACPWU01 > CAZXEQ01. The sequence goes on from CAZXEQ010000003.1 coordinate 325,079, forward strand.
CAGCTGGTGTTCAGAAAAGACTTTTAGAGGCTTTAGGTCTTTGGGAAAAACAAAGAGGCGAATTATCTGACGGCGATAAGAAAATTTTTAAAATTTTAGAAGAGGAAATCAAAAATCCATCATCTACAGAATCTGCAGCTTCAGATATTTCTAAGGATGAAATTAGAAGATGGATGGAGGGAAAAGAATACACGGAACTTCATGCCAATGTTTTAATCAAAATTCTCGAGACTTTTTATTCTGAGAGAAAAGATCTCATTGAATATGCGAAAGATCTTTATCAAAAGAAGTGGGGTAGGCATAAAGTGCGACGCCAAATTTTTATTCATCAAGATGGGATGGCCATGGCTCCCGTCTTGACAGCTCTAAACAAAATGGAAGTATTTAAACTTTTTGAGGATGGTCGTTCAGTGAGTATGGGAGAAATCATTCGAACGACAAAAGGAAGTCCAGGTTATCTTCATGTCGCAATGCGCCTTTTTGTTTCTCAGGGCTGGATGACAAGAAAAGGTGAGGAGGGTACGGATAATCTGACCTATACCTTGACAGAGGACGGAACTTATATTTTGTCACTTCTGGATTATTATGGGCCTGTGGCTGAGTTTATTGATCAAGCGGTTGGAATAGATGATTATTTGTTCGGGAAATCACGTGCCCCTCCTGCAGATGGACAAAAAAAATCTTATGCGCAGCTGATAGAACTCTCTAAAAATCAATGGAATTTGCCTCCCGAAACAGATTCTCGAAAGAAAATGCTTCGCGAACGTGTGATTCAACAGTTAAACGGAATGCTTTTAGGTCCCACCATGGTTGCTTTAGGAATGCGTGGCGTTTTTGATCAATTTAATCCAGAAACACATTCAGTCACAATAAATCAAATTCAAGGGAATGCGAAACATCTTAAAGAGGCTTTTACTCTTTTAGAACAACAAGGATGGTTAACTCGAAACGGAGATGTTTTCACGCTTACTCATGATGGACGATCGGCTGCAGTTTTAGCATCAGCTTATGGTGTGACTACTTCTTATCTACCTCTTTTCTCAAAATTGAAAGAACTTTTAAAAGGTCAAAGTAGAGAAGCGCTTTTTCCTCGTGATAAAAATAACAATGAAACCCATGTCAATCGACCCATGAATGTTTGGGCAAGCGGAGGCGCACATATCGCCTATTTTAAAGAAGCTGATAAAATGATCATTGAAATTTTTAATCGCCCTCTTGAAGAACAGCCTCGTGGTATTGCAGATATGGGATGTGGGGATGGAGCTTTCCTAATTCACTTGCATGAAATTGTGATGAGGACCAAACGAGGAGAGAAGATAAAAGAAACTCTTACGAAAATCTTAGAATTAGAAAGAGAACCTGCTCTTATTAAAGATGGAGGGGCAAAACATCAAGAATATTTATTGGCAAAAGCAGAGTATGAAAAATATAAATTAGTTATTGTGGGTGCGGATTTTAATAAGGAGCCCAGAATAATTACTCAAGGGAATTTGGAAAAAGCTGGCATTAAAGATGCAAAAATTATTTTTGGCAATATTAATGATCCTAAGAAATATGCAGAAGATTTGAGGGCATTGGGACTTGATCCTAAAAGTTTGTTACATGTTAGATCCATGCTTGATCATAATCGACCCTATGTAACTCCTAAAAATACAGATCATATTCGCGCGGATCGTAAAGCTGATTCGGGTTCTTATGTGAACGACGGGCAGGTTATTCCCAATAACCAGTTACAGCAAAATTTAGTAGAACATTTAGAGGGCTGGCAAGAACATTGCGTTGGAGATGCAGGGCTGCTTGTGATTGAGCTTCATACCATTCCTCCGGAATTGGCTGCGACAAAAATTGGAGATACGCTTGCTACGCCTTATGATGCACATCATGGATTTTCTGATCAGTATATTGCTGAAATTCCCACTTTTGTAGGAGCGGCAACAGAGGCTGGTCTTGAACTTGTTGAACAGAAGGCCTTTCCAACCACAACTCCTGAAGCTGCAACAGTCAGTATTAATTATTTTAGAGCGAGTGCAAAAAAGAAGGTTCAAGTTTCTTGGGCAAGATCGTTTGGTAAAGTCTATGCAGTTCATGATGGTCCTGATGGGATTTATCAAGCTTTAAGATCTGAAATTACAAAGAAAGATCCACAATTTAATTTTGATTTATTAGAGAAGGCGTATCGATTTGGTGCTGAAAAATATAGGGACATTCGACATGATGGAAGACCCTACATTGTTCATCCACTTGAAATAGCTCTTTACTTGGTTCGTGTTCTTGGGATTGTGGATCAAGATGCCATTTTAGCTGCGATCTTGCATGATTTAGTTGAAGATGAAAATGTGCTTCTCAATGAAATCAAAGAAATGTTTGGTGAAAATGTTAGAGCGCTTGTAGACGATCTTTCAGAAGATTCTTCATATCTTGAAGAGCAAGATAAAGTTTATAAAGCTCAAAATGGTCAAGAGTTAACAGGGAAATTGGCCATGAAAATAGAACATATTGAGCGAGTCGATAAAAAATCCGGGAAATTATGCATTATCATTAAAATTGTGAATCGTTTGCATAATCTTTTGAGTAATGAATATCCTGTACGCAAAGCTAATTACGGAATGAATCTTTTGGAAATTCAAAGATGGAGAGTTTTCTTAGATCATCATGTTTCTGATATACCACCTCCTTTGATGGAAGATATTCGTTATTTCTTGGGAAGAAATAAAAAATCTCCAGATCTGACGCCTGAGGGAGCAGAGATTACAGTAACACATGACGAGCGAAATGCGCCTTTGGGGAAAAGAATTAAAGACAGTGAAGTAACGGAGCTCTCTATTGATGAGGATGGAAGTCTCAAAGCTGCTTTAGTGATTCATGACTCAAATAAGTCTGAAAGTGAAAGGATAAGAGACTCTCGTAAGTGGAAAGTCGAAGACGTAAAAAAAGCCGGGACAAAACTTCTTTCAGCAAGAAATAAGCTTATGCAAACTCTTGAAGCACGTTTAGCGAATCCTGAAAGCAGCTTAGCTAAAACTTACCAATATTTGATTGCAGCAGGAAAAATCGAAAACCAAGAGGCATTTAAAAATCTTTTGCTTGAAAAAGCTAAGCAAATGTCTCTTTTGGTTGTTGGGGATGAACAAGATTTGTTAAGTGCAGTCATTCATCAAGATGGACCTTATATGCATTGTCGTAGGGGTGTATCAGGCCGACCTCCAGCTCTATGGATGGGGTATATCACTTTAAAGAGAATGTCTGAAGAAATGTTAACAAGAGCTCTTTTAGATGAAGCTTTGCATGTTGCTTTCCCGGAAGAAGAACATCGAGATAAAAAAGGAAACGGGACTTTATTACATGATCAAGAATTGTACGAACATTGTGATCAAATTTTAAGATTTGCAAATATTGATTATATTTATCAGAAAATGTATCAAGCGCAGCAGGGTATTATCGGGAATCTCGAGATTTTGAGAATGGATATAGATACAATTTCAGAAGAAGATATATTAGCTTTAAAGAAGATTGCCGATGAACATCCTTCCGATAGAATTTCTTTAGATAGCAGAGAAGAAATAGAACGATGCATAGGAATTTCTAGAAGATTTTTTGATGAGGCAAGAAGAATTGTTCAAAAATTGCCTTCTTATTTAGAAGATGATGTTCAGGAAATAGCTGAGGAAATCAGAGATGCTATCAGAATTTCTTCTGAGGAGATGAATAAAAATCTTGATCTTGCTTATCGTCAATGGTTAGAACATCGATTTTTTGAAAATCCTGGAGAATCTCAACCTATTACACCCCCCGCTGCATTTTGCCAGTTTGATGCTGCTCCCAATTCTCTTGATGCAATCATGACAGAGATTCGTAAGGCTTATGGGAAAAACCGATTTGATGAGGTTCTCAGGCTTGGGTCAAGTTTAGCAGATGCCATTCAAAAGGGACTTGCTATTCCTGATGATGTTCATGTGATGATTGGTAAGGGTTTCTTGGATAGGGCAAGAAGAATGAAAACTCAAGGTAAAATAGAAAATGCTATTCGAGATTTTGATAGGGCCATAGAAAGTTTTGTAACGATGCGCGATAAAGGAGCGGTTAAGGTAGGGGAAGCTTCTGTGGAAAAACCAGTGCTCATTGAAGAAGTAAGTAGAGAAATTGTTGTTTATGCAGAAGGTTATGTTGAAAAGGAAAAAGAAAATAGCAGAGAAATTCCTTTAGAAGTTCATTTTGCATTGGGTCGCGCTTATTTATGGTCTGCTATATGTGAAAAATCCGAAGGCAATATTGCAAAGGCCATGCAGCACTGTGCTCGTGCAATGGATTTTTTGACACATTATGCAGCAGCCACTCAAACACCCGTAGTAAGGGGCGCAGCATTGTTAGGGGCACGAAAAGCTCCCACTCAAGGATTTAATGATAATGCAATGCTTTATTTATCTCAAGCGATGATAGAAAATGGAATAATTCAAATGTTTGCAGGATCTTATGATGCTGCACGTCAAATTTTTCAGCAGACACTGACGTCAAATACAAGGTTAGGCGAGAAAAAAGCAGAATTACAAAAATTTGTGCAGATATGTAAAGATTTTATTTCCGTTGATAAAGAAATAGTTCAGTTTTCAGGAAGCAAGGATGCTGATGCAAGCTCTCTTTTGGGTAAATTAGCAGATTTAGAATCTAGAACTCGTAATAATGAAGATTTGCCATGTGCAGCAGCACAAATTTTTCTTTATCGATGGATGATTTATTGGAAATTGAAAGATGCTTCTCAAGCCGAGACAAATTTTCAAAAAGCTTTGGAGTCTCGTGATGATCGCTTTTTAATTGCATTTAGGAGTTTAATCAATGCAATGAGTAAGGCAAAAGTCCTTTGGAATAGAGATTTTTTACAAGCAATTGCTGCAAAGAAAGGACAGCCCTTTTTAAGACGCTTCTTAAGAGAAATAGTGAAGGATTATTATAGAAGTTTGGATTTGAAAGAATTTCGTGAAGCTGTCATGGAAGTGCTAGGTTTTAAAAGTTTTCGTGAATATGTTGAATGGCTACTCCAAGAAGAACAAGAAAGAGCTGTAGTAGGGGTTGCGCCAAAAAAAGCAGACGTAGGCTCTCCTATTAATCATCCAGGACTTGTTGCCCCTTTAATAGAAGCTATACAGGTCTTGCCTAGCGATGATGAGAGAAAAGTATTGGCAGCTAGGCCGGATATTTCTGCTACTCCTGTCCTTCAAGCAGCTTTAAGAGGGGAGATTCGTCCGATAGCAGATGTTATTAGAATTTCTTTGGAATTAAGGGATGAGTTGGAAAAAATTCAAAAGATTGATGTAGAAGTAGGTGATCAAATTGAAATAAGGCAAAAGTGCATTGACATTGCGAAGAAATTTAAAGATGTATGGCTTTTCACGGAAAGTGACTTGGTAAGTGCTTTTTGGGATAAGTTCTTTACGGTTTTTTCTGGAGAAATGAATCCTGATATAGAGGAAGCACTTAAAATAGGACTTGCCTGGATAGAGAGACATTCTCATAAGTCTCATGAGCATCAACGTAGCTATATGTATTATCAATGTGGGCAAATCTATTATATGACGAATCTTCGTGCTGAAGCTACGGCATGCTTTCAGAAAGTAATTGAGCAAAGCTCGTCCGCTGAGTTAAAAATAAGGTCTTATTTTTCCCTAGGTTCATTGCTTTACTTAGAAGTTCGAGATTTAGAGGATGGGGCTGAAAAGACTTCAAAATTAAAGCAAGCCAAGGACCTTGTTGCTCGCACATTAACGCAGGAAGCACTCAAGATTGGCGCGATAGATGCTTCTGTTGGTCATATGATGCTTTCTTATATTTGTGCTGAGCTTTGTGAGTATAAGGAGGCTTATGAGCATTTGATGAATGCAAAAACCTATCCTGGAAATTTTCTTTATGCTAAGCGTAAGTTTCTAAAAAGTTTTGGAGAAAGGTTTGAGAGTTTGACTTCCGGAGAAGATTTAAAAGTTTATAAAGATTTTTTAGTTTTTGCATGCAAACAAGAAAATCAGGAATTAAGAGATCAGCTTATTCGATTCAGAAGCGTTAAAAATCGAGCGTGGGTGAGAGCCGTGATGGAAGTTTTGAGTAATAAGGGGATTGCATTAAAGCAAAGAGAAGCAGCTATTGCCTTTTTGCGAGGGATGGATTTAGAGACGGAAAGTGCTGGTTTGATTGGAATTCTTCGAGAGCAAGCGGGTTTTGCGCTGAAACAACAGCCTCATTTTTTGTGGGAGGGATTGGAGCTTTTAAGAACTTGTCCGACGCCTGAAGCAAAAGCATTTATTCAAGAAATTCTCGACAATGGCAATTATGCGAAGGCTGCAGGATATCGCGTGGAAAAAATAAATACGATTGCTAAAGCAAGAGATCAATATGAGAGTTTGCCGGATGTTTTTGAGGTGTCTGATGAGCGAGCCAAAACATCAAAATATTGTTTAACTCGAAAAGAGTGGAGTCAAATGCTTCTAGATTATTGGCCTTCTGATTCAGAGTGGGATGAATATGTTTTGGAAAGAGAGAGCTCTAAACTTTCTGATAAGTTTGAGCGTCTTAGCGTTCATGAAATACGTAAACAAATTGAAAAAGCTCGTGAAGAAGGTCTTGCTTATGATGCAATCATTGGACAATTAGAAGCATTAAATGTTTCAAGAATTAATGTGAATGAAGAGCTTAAGAATTCTCAAATTCGACTTGCAAGAGCTCAGAAACTCATGGATGAGGGGAATTTTTCAGAAGCAGCTGTAATGCTCTATGAAATTTTAACAGGTCGTTCAAGAGTTCGAGTCGTAGGACTGGAAATGATCATTGCTCATGAGAGGAATGGAGAAGACAAAGACGTTTTTGTTGTTGTATTAAAAGCTTGGGAATTACTTGAAAGAGCAAACTATTTTATGGAGACAAGGCCTGGGGATTCTATGCCAACTCTTGAATATGCAAAAGCATTAATTGAAAAATGGAAAGATAAAGATGAAGAACTTCGAACAAAAGATCCTGTTGATATTATGGAGGTTGTTAGGGCTTTGTATTTCTTGGAGAGACCACAAGATGCGCTAAGAGTTTTGGAATTAATTCCACCCGTTTTTTTTGATAACTATGGCTATTTTGCTCTTTGGCGCCTGAGATTAATGTTTAAGACTGACGATGATCGTTTTTTGGGTGAATATGAACGCGTGAAAGAAATGACAGATCCAAAGGCAAAAAATCTATTAGGTAAATTTTGTAGAGAAAGAGGGTTGTTTAGCGAGAGCATGGAGGCTTTTCAGGATGCATATACCGGTGCAGATTTTAAACTGACAAATACAAATGAAACCAGACCGGGGGCCTTTATAGATGCTGTCCAGGCAGCACAAGTTCCTATTCGTGAAGTTTTTGAGGATGCATTTCTTTCATGTTTTGACATGATGCTAGGATCAAGCTTACGAAATAAGGGGGCAGATTTTGTTCGTGTTCACCTTCATGAGAATGCATTTGCCGATATGATTTTAATGTCAGCAGAAATGCTTTATGAAGCGGGCTGTTATTTGGAAGCCTTAAACTTATTAAATCAGCGCTTAAATCAAATAAAAGAAAAAAAACATCTTATTGAATATCATCAATGTCGAGGAAAAATTCTTGCTGCTTTGAATCGCGATGATGAAGCTTTAAAAGCGTATGAAGAAGCAGTTAAAATTGATGCGAGTAAATTTGAACATTGGAGAGATTTGATAGGAATTTATTATGAGAAGAAAGATCGTTCAAATACTATCCGTTGTATTAAGAGGGCGATGAGTGTAGGTGCGTCTGCTGAGACAAGTTATTGTGTGGAAGATATATTAAAACGTGTGTTGGGTGGTGAAGATGATTCCAAGCTCTGGTTAGCGGATCTTTTGAGCGATCATTCAATTGCAAGTCCAGTAGAAGGCATTGTTTTTGGTGGTGAAGGTGAAGAAAGAAATGTTCAATTTACGGCTCTTGAAGCGCAAGTAGAAAAAGTTTTTGGTGCAAAAATAAATTTTGTTTTTTCTGAAAATGATATTAAAACAAAAAACATCAGTGATGAAATCTTTAATAAGATAAAGACCGCTACAAAAACCAAGAGTCCTTATCTTGAAGAAGTTTTAGGTGAAGGAATGTTTAATGCAATGGTGCAAGAAGCCATGCGAGCAGATTGCCTAGGAGAAATTTTAAATCTTTTATTTTCTGAAGCAGCTTCAAATATTACTGTTTCAAAAGGGAAAGGAGTGGCAAAGGCAGGTCGTAGGAATGAAACCCTCAAAGTTGATGGACCCATCATAAATGCAAAATTAATTAACATGGGAGTTCAAGTGATTCAGAGACTTAAAATTCAAGGCGATACATCTCTTCTAGAGAAAATTGCTAAAGGCCCCTGGGTTGCTGAGACGCCAGAATTTCAGAAAGCACTTAAAGGTGAAGTTGTTAGAGTTTCTACTGCAGCACTCACACCCGATGCTCAAGGCCCACCTTCTCCAGGAAAAGATCCTGATGCTACCGCAAGCGAAGTTTCTGGAGATGAAGATGCTGCCATCCTAGCTGCTTTGAAAGAATGTATCCAAGCTTATAGTTCTAATCAGACGCTGTTAGCTTTTCAAAAAGCCCTTGAACTTGCTCCCCGGTTTAAAAATTTATCAAATAATCCTACGAAAAATCCAAAAGACTTAGAGACCTTTGCAGGAGAAGCAGCAGTGTTGATTGATATTCTGTCTAAGTATGGAGATATTCGTTTTGATGCCTCTTTGGAGGAAGGATTAAAGGCTGTTTTGGATTGGACTGTGCGTGCAGGTCCTGCTTTTAAAATTCTTCGAGTTCTTGCGGTACATTATCGTGGAAAACTTTATTTGAAGGCACAACAGTTTGCAAAAAGTCGTGCGTTTTTTGCAACTGCTTTGGCTTTGGATCCATCTGAAGTAAAGAATGTTTTGCCTGACATTGCTGAGGCGTACTTTCAGGAGATGCGAATGTCTAGTGACGTAAATCAAAGGAGAAAACTTGCCCAAGAAGCAATCCCTGTTATTGAAAATGATTCTTCATGCAACTCTCTTATTGCTTTGGGTTGGTTTTATGCTGAGGTTGGGAGTTATGACAAAGTTTTTGGTGTCATAAAGAAGTTGAATGCTCAAAGGGCAGTTTTGGCCAAAGGAGGCAAGGACCAGGAAAAAGTTGATGTCGATTTGATTTTTAGAAGCATGATGGCGCGATGTTTTGAAACTTTGCGTGAAAAAGATATTGAAACGCAGGTGAGATTTATTCAAGTTCTCATAAGTAATCAGTTAGAGTCTGCCTTCGCAGAAACTTTAGAAAGAGGTAAGGAGCAAGGGCCTTTATGGACACAGGCTTTGATTATTGTGTTAAATCAGGAGATGTCTAGTACTGAAAAAGATCGATTAATTCAACTTTTAAAGGGAGCTGACTTTCGAGGAGCTGAAGAGCAGTGGCTAGAGATTTTGAGGCAAAAAGCAGATTTATCTGATGCTAAGAAAAAAGAAGCTTTTTTTAAATTTGCTATCCCTGTTTCGGCGCGTTGTTTTTCTCTTGAAGTAAGAGACTTTTTACAAACATTAAAGCCAGGGTTTTCTTCATCAAAAGATACTACGTTGGCTCAAGCCATCGATCAGGCTGTTGCATCAATTGAAGGAAATCAGGCTATTGAAACAAAAATCTCTGAAGGAACCAGTTATTTAACCCTCAAAGAATGGCAAGCTTCTTTAAGAAGAGAATTGCCTTTGGCTGGAGAATGGGATGAATGGATGTTAGAAGTTGAAACTGCTAAATTTCTTGAAGAATTCCCCTGGATGAAGGCAAGAAAAATTCGAGATGAACTGGTGAAAGCGCGTCAGTCAAAATTAGATATTGAAGCTGTGCGGTTCAATCTTAAAACTTTAGAAGAAGAGATACAAAGACAGTTTTTCAAGGATAAAAATTTAAGTCAACTCGAGTCCATTGAGCAGGAAATTCATAAATTGGTTGAGAATGGTCAATGGGATGAGGCTTTTGGCTATATTACTCTAGCCAGAGAAGGAAATGCAAAAAAGGGATTCCCGGGATATTATCAACTTTGGAGAAATGCATCAGGGGAGGAAAAGGATAAATATCTCAAGAAACTTCAGGAGATCAGAGATTTTGCAGAACATTGGTTCTTTTTATGGAGATTCGAAAGTGACTTGAAAGAAGCAGCAAAGGGTCAAAAAGGCTCGGCAATCGATATTGCTTATGAAAGAATGGTAAAGCCGTATATAGATACTCCCTCCAAATTAGCTTTGAAAGCTCCTGTCGATTTAGGAGAGATTGCAACCTGTTTTTATGTTGTAGGGGCAAAGCGAAAAGACACTGCTTTGCAGGATAAGGCCAGGGAAATTCTTGAATCCATCAATTTACAAGAAGTTTTAAAGACAGATTCTGTCAATATTCATCGAGTAGTTTCGGCGTTTAAAAATATATTGGGGTATGAGAGGGCTAAAGCCGTTCTAGATATGATTGATCTGGCGATCATTAAGAAAGACCAGAGATTAAGAGGTCTTTATCTTTTGGTGTTTAGTCGTTTAAATGCTGAGGATGCTTTTGTAGTAGAAGCTGATTCTTTTGAACGAGATTTTCCAGATCATGCGCCTCATTATCTAGGATTAACCTATGAAGCACGTGAAAATCAGGAAAAAAGTCTCGCTTACTATGATCGAGCTTTTCAAGAAGCCCAAATTCATGGTTGGAGTGAAAAATATCTTAGAGAACACAGCCTCTGGTTGCGACCCGCTGGGATGGCGAGTGTAGAATATAGAATTAGAAGGCTTCGAGGGCTTGTAACTGATAGCGAATATCATTGGGTGGAATTGATTGATGTGCTCTCATCAAGTGGTCGCTATTTGGAAAGTATGAGACTTGCAAAAGAAAAAATGAGAAGTGTTTCACCAAAAAATCAAATAGAGCTTCAATGTCATATTGGAGCTTGCTATGAAAACATGGAACGAAGAGAAGAAGCTTTTACTGCTTATGAAGCTGCGCGACTAAAATCTACTGCGAATGTTGAGACATGGGATAGAATCCAAGTTTTTTGTGTGAGCAGTTTTCTTGTAAGACATCCAAAAGCAGGTGAATGGATAAAACATTTTTATAATGAAGCTATTAAAACAAGAAATACAGGGATTATAGATTCCTTTAAAAATTATTTTAGAAAACATGGTCATCCCCTCGATGTAAATGCTTCAGGAGATATTACGATCAGGTTTTTAGCGCTTGAAAAAATAGTGAAAGAAGCATGTGATTTGGAAATCACTATTCAGATGCCCTTAAATATAGCGTGTTCCTCTGTGGTAGATCGAGAAATTGGCAAAATCGTAATCCCTCATTTAAAAGAAAAGTTTCCAAATCTTGTGGGGTTTATAGGAGATGAAATTATTTCTGGTCCTCACTTTGATTTGGAGGGTAAATCTCCGGATTTTCTTCTAGGGCTTGAAGAAAAATTATCTAAGAAAGAGACAAATATTGCCGATGCTATTGAAGCAGGGACTTCCATTATAAGTTCTGGTTTAGTGAAAGATGTTAAAGCATTGGTGAATTCACTTTGGACAAGGGTTCAGGCAGGAGATGCTCAAGCAAAGATTTGGTTAGGGGCTTTGGCTCAAGTTGAGGGAGTAACTGGAGATTTTGGGGATATTAGTATTGAACTTGAAGATGGAAATAAAATAATACGATTCAAGAAAATGGAAGAAGATCTCCAGAGAGATCATGGAGTACATGTTGATTTGGTAGTGAGAGTTTCTGAGTTTAAGGATTATGACCCGAGAGCCGTTTTAGATGAAATTGAAGGAAGAATGAGTGCGGATATTGAGGCAAGATTAGAAAGCTCTTCAAATGTGACTCGAGCATTATTTGAGAAATGGAAAAGTGCTCTTGTTTCAGGTTCATTAAAAGATGCTGGGGTTTTAATCAGGCCACTTTGGAAAAGAGTGAAGGCGGCAGATGCTCAAGCCAGACAATGGCTAGCAGATCTCGTGGGGCTTGAACAAGGCAGAGGAGATTTTGGAGAAATAAGGATTGAGCTAGGCGCTAAAGGGAATGAGCTTTGTTTAAATCAAGTCGGAGCTGACTTGATTGAAGAAAAGCTTTTGAGAGATGACTCAAGAGATGAAATGCTTGCAGGGCTTCAAAATGCGTTAACATTTGGACTGGTGTCGAATCCTGCAATTTTAATTAATTCTCTGTGGGCGAAGGTCGTGAGTGGGAACCCTCAGGCTGCGTTAGCGCTTGGAAGAGTTGTTGAGACTGTTGCGGATGTAGACGGTGAATATGGCACGTTGAGGATTGAGACACGTGAGGGTGGTGTTAAAGTGTTACATCGTCGGGATTTCGAAGATCAATTTGAACAGGCTTTTGGTGAGAGAATGCCTTTTGTTCTTACTCCTGCCGAATTGAAAGAATCTGGTTTGAAAGATGTGCGTGCTGAAATAACTGCCTATGTTCAGCGTAAACTTTTAGAAAAAAGTGACGGTGAGACGCGAACAAAAGTACTTTCAGGCTTAAAAACTTTTTTTGATTTAGGGTTAGTTTCTACAGAAACTTTAATTGAATCTTTTTGGACTGGCGCAGTCAGTGGGGATGCTCAAGCAAGAGAAAGTTTATGTGATGTGGCTCAAATGGATGGAGTTGTAGGACCATTTGGGAAGTTAAACATTCAAGCAAGAGATGATGGTAGGAAAACTTTTCGATTTATCGAAATTGAGGAGAATTTTGAGTCAACTTTTTCATCAAAGAGCAATCTTTCGGTTTCAATAGAAGAATTTAAAAAAACAGGTTTTGATACAGTTGAGGAAAGAATAGCGGGATGTGTTTTAGAAATATTCAAAACTGCCGGGCAAAAGGATAAAGATGTTATTGCTGGGATTGATCTTGCGTTAGAAGCGGGGTTGATTAGAAATGCTGGTGCAATAATGCGCACTCTTTTAGTAGAAGTTAAAATGGGGAATGATCGAGCTAGAAAATGGTTATGCGATGTGGCAAGACTTGAGCGAGCTAAAGGAGATTTTGGAGAAATAAGTATCGAATCGGATACCCGAGGAAAAGTTTTACGTTTTAAGGAAATGCAAAGACTTTTTAGAAATGCATTTGAAGAAGGAATATCATTTGTTGAACCTATTGATCAATTTGAAAAAGAAGGTTTGGCATTAATACAAAAGAGAATTGTAGGTTTTGTAGAAAAGAAAATGGCTCAAAGTGATGAAATGCGAGGGAAAATGCTCAAAGGATTTGAAGCTGCAGTTGCTTCTGGTTTAGTAAGCGATGCGGGAATTTTAGTGAGATCTCTTTATGAAAGAGTGCTTAAAGGTGAAAGTGAAGGGAGAGTTTTTCTGACAGAACTTGCGGCTCGTGAAAAAGTTTTAGGTGATTTTGGTGATATTGCAATTGAAAAAGTGGATGAACAAATTGTGATACGTTTTCGGATGACATTGGGTGAATCTACAGAGTTTACTGCTTCTCCAGAAGAGTTTGGTCAATTGAACTTGCCGAAAGCTAAAGAAGCCATTACCCAAAGTTTTGAATCAGATTTAATGAACGAAGACAGGGGAGTTCGAGAGGCTGCGATAACTCGTTTTAAACAAACACCCATTTTTTCACTATTAGCGGAAAATCTCGTAAGATCTATTTGGGGGAAAGTGCTGCAAGGAAATGCGAGCGCAAGGCGAGCTTTATGCGTTTTAGCAAGAGATGCTGGTGTCAGAGGAGATTTTGAGGTTATTGAAATTTTAGATTCTCCTGCTTTAGGTGTAAAATTACGATTAAAAGATATGGAGAGTAAATTTAATGAGATTGTTGGAAAATCAGTTACTTTTATGATGGATGTTGTTGAGTTTGAAGGAACTGGTTTGTCTCGCATTCAAGCGCAGATTATTTCAGGACTTGAAAGGGGATTGTTATCCGATGATGAGCCAATTCGAGCAGCAGCTTTTGCTGGATTCAAGAAAGCTTTAGAATTTGGGCTTGTAACCGATGCAAGTATTTTGGCTAAACCTCTGTGGGAAAAGGCTGCAAAGGGCGATGCTTCGGCAAGAAACGATTTGTGTGATTTCATTGCAGCGGGCCATTTAAAAGGAAACTTTGAAGGGTTTAGTGTTGTAGAAGATGGGAGAGCAGTAAGGCTAAGTGCAGCAGAAAAAGAATTAGGAGAGGCATTTCAAGGAATTAATCTTACGATTTCAATCGAAGAATTTAGAGCTTCAGGTTTAGCTGGAATACAATCAAAAATAATTCAGTATGTCATCGAAAAATTGGAAAGTGTTGATGAAGCTGAGCAAGATAAAGGTATTGTTGCGCTTCAAAAAGCTTTACAGACACATATATTGCCTGATGCACGAGCTATCGTGAGTCAGCTTTGGAAAAAAGTCGAAGCAGAAAATGTGCAGGCCAGAACAGCTTTGGTCAAACTTCTTTTAAATGTTGAAGGAGATTTTGAAGAAGTTGGGATTGAAACTGTTGGAGAGAAAAAAGTTTTGCACTTGAAGGAAGAGGAGAGAAAGTATCAGGAAATATTTGGGGAAAAAATAAATATACTTGTTCCTGTTTCCAGATTTTTAAGTATTGGTTTAGATTCGACTGCTCAATCAATCATCCAATATACTGAGACGCGTTTATCTGTTGCGGATGAAAATGCTCGTACACGGATATTTGCTAAATTTAAAAATGCTATAGATCAGGGTTTGATTAAGAATGCGAATGATCTGGTTGGTGCTCTTTTAGATAGAGTCATTAGTGGTAAAGAAGAAGATAAATGGGCTAGAGTTGCTTTAAGCAGATTCTTATCTCTTAATTGGGCTGAAACTGAGTTTGATGGAATTGTTATTGAAAAGAGATCAAAAGGTAAAGGAAGTGATGAAGAAAAAGTAATTCATTTTTTAAGGATTGAAAATGAATCAAAGAAAAATTTTTCTTTAGGTAAAAAGGATATTCTTTCCATTACTTTAGTGGAGCTAGAAACACAAGGGAGTGAAGGAATTCTTAATAAAATAATGGGTTTTATTAAGAGTGAACGAAAATATCTTCTTGAGATTTTAGATGAAGTAAAGTTAAGAGAATTATTGCGTGAAGGATTAGAAAATAGAGATATGGAAGATCTGGTTGTAGACTTATCTTATTTTGCAGCAAAGAAATTAAGAGAAACAAGGATTACATATCTTCCTTTAAATTCTATTCGTGAATTATTGAAGGATCAAAAATGCGAGAGAAAAGATCTTACACAAGTTTTAGAAATGTTGCAGTCTTTGAGGCGCTTGGCTGGCGGAGGAAGTGTAAGTTTTAAAAAAGTAGAGGAAGAAACGCAAGATGTATTAGTTATTACTCTTCCTGCTTCAGTTCCAAGAGAAACAATGAAGCAATATTTAGACAGAGAAGATGTAAAGGGCCGTTTAGATCCTGTCATCTTAGGTTATGCAAATGAATGTGAATCTAAGAAGGCGCCTATTTATAGAGTTATTTTAAGTGATGGTTCTCTAGTAGATAGTGGGATTGTGGATCGTGGAACTTTAAAAAGTAAACAGATTTTAAAACGACTTCCTCAGAGAGGATATGCAAGTTTGGAGAAAATAGAAGGAGAGAAGGGAGGTGTATTAGTATTTAATCTTTCAGATCTGATTTCAAAAGAAACTATAAAGCAATATTTTGAAGAACAAAGGGTAAAAAGTTATTTAAAATTTATTATTGAGAGATATGTGGATGAATATGGGTTTGAGAAAGCGCCTTCTTATCAAGTCCTTTTAAGTGATGGTTCTCAAATAGATGATGAGGGTGTTAAAGAAGAAATAGAAGTTATCATTAAAGCTATTATTAATGAAAGAAAAAGGATGGCTGAGGAAGCTGCGGCTTCTAAAAATGGTGAAACAGCAATTGATGGTAATGGATTGAATGGTGGCGCTGGAACCAATGGTGCTAATGGCGCAAATGATGGTATTACTCATGTAGAAGCGGGGAGTGTTGGTGTAGAAGTGGTTATTGGAACTGAGACTGGAGCATCTGAAACAGAAACGGGTGATGGACGAGGATTTTCTAGTTTACAAAAAGAAATCTATAATAGACCTGTAAGAGAAGGGTTAAAGAGTGGGGGGTGGGTCGGAGCAACTTTTGATAGAGAGAAAGTCACGACTGTATCTCGGATTGCCAATGATTCTGGAGGGGAAGACTTTAATTCTACTCAAACTTTAAATGCTAATGATCAGAAAACGTTAACTCAAGTTATTGAATCTTTATCTGAAGAAGACAGGGCTCATCTTCAAGGATTAGAAGAGTTAGGGGGCAAAGTCACGGTTGTTTTTATTGATGGGCTGGATGAAGCAGTAAAGGCAGAACTTCGTGAAAAAGGGAAAACAGTTCCTTCTGATTGTTATGGAAGTCATTATGGTTTATCACGTCCACAAATTTATCTAGATAGAAATTTATTAAAAGATCCTATTCAACTGCGAATACATCTGCATCATGAGTTAGCCGAGCGTGAAGCTGTGATTCGTGCTCTTGTCTCACCAGGGTATCCCGATTGGCGTAAGAATCGAACAGATCCTAATGTTGTTAAAATTATTCACACAATGACCCATCAAAAACACAATGAACTTCTTCTCGAAGAGAGAAGAATGCCTTCGTCACCAGCGTATGGAAAAGAAAATGCTGAGGTGGAAGCTTTACTTCATCAGCTTGACCATTCAAAAAATATTTTTTGGATGTATCTTAAGAATGATGCCAAAGCTCGCCAAATTATGAGAGAGAGGCTTTATAAGTTACTAATTCAGGGACATTTGCGTGAAAGGATTAAGTCCAGACTTTCTAGTCAAGGTTTGCAATCTATTACAGTGACAATGGGCGGAGCATCTTTATGGCGTTCAGAAAAGGATACGACTTTAGATGTAGATATATCAATTCTTACCGATGGCGATGTGAAGGATCAGGGAATATGGAGATCGGATGATTTTCTAGATATTGACTTTTCAATTTTAGGGCGTGAGGCAATTCGTCGTAAAACAGAAACAAGATTTTTAGGGCTTTTGGAGTTAACAAGCCTCACCATTATTGGCGATGCAGGATCTAGGGATTATTCTGTCGAAGACTTAGCTGAAGTGGCTGAACTTTTCATGAGAAAAGGGGACAGTGCATCTTCTCTTGGTGACACAGAAAAACAGGGCAAGAAATATTTGATGGCGTACGTACTTCTACATCATTTCTTGAGTGAAAAAGTGCGTCGAAAAGTTTCGGATTGGATTTTTGATGGGATACCATTTGAGACTTATTTCCTGAAATATTTTAAAGGTGAAATCAGTCATTTGCCATGGGGATTGGAAGTAAGTGATAGAGAAGATCGTTTCTCGGAGGTTTCTGGCATTTTATATAGAGAGCTCTCAATTTTGAGAACGAATGCTATTTTTTCTCAGCTGAGAGATATTCTTAAGTCTGACGGGACGGAATTTATAGAAGCATTAGATAAAAAATTGGTAGATATTCTTAATCATGATTATGCTCATTTAGATGAGCGTACGAGAGATCGTTTGATAAGTGGGGTTCTGAAAAAAATTTATGAATCGAAACATCCACTTGTAATCTCTCAAGAATTTGAACGGCTTCTCAGAAAAGAAGGTTTCTCTGAATTTGGAATTGCAGGTCTTGAAGCCTTGGCTGGAACGAAATTTTTTATACAAATAATGCATCAGGTTGGAGAAGGACGCGGATGGTATGAAGATAGTCAAATGCATAGGCAGTTTATAGAAATATATATGCGATCCCTGCTAAAGGCACAAGGTGTAGATATGCCATCTGGAAGTGCAAATAAATTGATTGCTTATGCTCTGGCGAAGTTAACAAATGATTCAGCTTCCTCATTGCCCAACGAATCTTTTGATGCATTTTTGAGAAGAAAAGGATTAGAATTTCTTTCGGATCCTTGTACAACGTCAGATCAAAGATCTCAGAGGCTTCGCCAGCTTGCCGAACGTATTGCTGTTTTATGCCCAGATGCTGAAACACCTATGATCTCAAAATTGGTTCAAAGCGAATTAGCCCGTATGTTGCCCCCAGCTCGGGTTTCAAGTATTTCGAGGACTCCTCGAGAAGCCGCATTTGCTCAAGCGGCTTAATTTTGTGAAAACGCTGTCTTCTAAATGTAACCCGTGTATTTCCTACTCTCTGTCAGACGAATTTGTAGAGAAAATTAAATGTGCAAAGAGCAGGGAATAAAAAGTATATGAAGAAATATTTTTGCAAATTCATAACCATTCTTTTATCTCTTTTTCTCTTTTTTGATTTTACGACAAGAGAAGCACAACTTTTTGCTTCAGATTCTTCAGATCGATTGAAAGCAGGAGAGATTTTAAAAGAGTCGATTGACTTTAAAATTTCTGACTTTCAAAAGGCACCTCCAGTAGCTATTCAAGGTATTCTCACGTCTTTTCTAAAGTATTTCTTTTTGCAATCTTATGAATATTCTATTTCCTTGCTCACGCACCGGCATATCTCGTTTCAAGGGATTCCTGTGCCTTCACTTTTTGATGAGATGATGGAGACTTTATGGGAATTAATGAGAGAGCAGGAGTGGAAAGGTTTAGCTCGAAGATATATGAGAGAGCTCCGCTTGCGGTTAGTTGAGGAACATCAAGGGGATGTTAAAAAGGTGCAAAAGGAGCTTTTGAGAAATATAGATATTTGGGAGGGGAATAAATTAAAACTCTCTCAGAAGAAAAAGGGCTTTGCTGTTCTTTTTGAAAGTATAGATGATGAAGAGGAAGAGAATTCAGGGCTCTCACAAAAAGAAAAGGATTTCTTTGCGCTTCTAAGGCAAGAGGCCTTAGGACAAAAAGGGCCAGCAGCTCAGTTACTTCCAGAGCAACTAGAGAAAGTGATACATAGAAGTATGGCTCATGCGAAGACCGTTATGAAAATATTTGAAAGATTTCTACAAAATCAAGTTGCACAGGTGAGGCCCATTTATGAAAGAGCAAAAGTAACTCATGACGAAGAAATAAAAGCTGGAGAGTTAATATTTGAGATTTTAGATTTTAGGCCTGATTTTAAGAGAGATCCTCCCGATTTTTCAGGTCAGAAATTTGCCGAAGAACTTTTTGAGAAAAAGATTAAAAATTTTGGAGGCCGTAAATATTTATTTGATCAGATTTTGTTTGAGCTGCGTAATTTAGATGATATGGATTCTAGGGCGTCATTAGTATTGATGCATGTTTTGGCCTGTTTTTTTAAAGAGGATTATTTATCGAAACAAGGGGGAGTGACTTTATCCAGGGAACAATTTGAAAGACTTTGGAGGATTTATCGTTCAATCGACTATGATTGTGCGGGAGTCGCCATGGGTTGCATTGCGCAAGTGATTTATGATCCAAGAATTAAAGTTGTAGGATTTACTCAAGATCAAATCCATTCACGGGCAAAAAAAGATTTTGAAATATTTTTAAAACGATTCATACACAATCCCAATCCGCGCACTTACAATCTATCTATTTATTGGTCACAGTATTTTTTGACTCAGGATTCTGAGTGGCTTGATGAAGTGATTGAAAAGATGAATTCTTTTGGTCGTCGGTCAGAAAAATTTAATCTAATTTTACGGGGATTATTGTCTAAGGTTTGTCAGGATGGAAAATTACGGGAAAATATTAATGAGTTTGCGAATAAATTTATTCAACCTTTAGATATTGCTGTATCCACCAATACTCCTGAAGATGCATGGAAAGCTATTTGGGGCACCACCGATCAACCCCATCTTGAAAATGCGAAAAAATTTCTAGAAACAGTTACTTCTTTAAGAGAGCTTTATCCTTATCAATTGACTTCGTCTGATGCTACACCTCCACTTCAATTTGCTATTAAAAATGGTATTTATTTCCCAATTGGAGGAGGGCTTTATGTGACCCCGATAACTCAATCTTTTAGGCGACATACTGTTTTTAAATTAACCAATAGTGGACAGGTTACTTTTGCTTTTGAAGTATTGATTCCTGGTGAAAATACTGATCGACGTCTGATTGCAACTGAACAAAGGTGGAAGGTTTCATCGGAGTTGCTCGAAAGCTTTCCTCTGCATAATTATTGTCCTACTCCTCTCGCAATGATGGATTTGCCAAAGGGTTCATACTCTCTTTATGGCCAGGAAATTGAATTTAGTTCTAAAACTCCTTTGTCGGTCATGGGATTTCAATATGGAGAACAAGAAGATGGGAAGCGCCTAGACTTTATAACAAGACCCATATTGGATGAAATTGCTAAAGAATCAGGTTGGGATTCAGATGCTTTGTCTTTTGAAGTTGCCAAACAAGTAACCGAACTTACCGCAGCAACTCATGCTCTGGGGTATGTGGGGCATAATGGTAAATCTTCTGATCATCATACTGGAAACTTTAGATTGATTTTGACAGGAGATAGAGCTAGGCCCATCAAAATAAAGTTGGTTGGGGATTTTGAGGCTTTCACCAAAGTTAGTTATGAAGATCAGATTAATAAAATGGGGAATGATGTTAATAATATTGTTCCCAGACTTAGCCTAATTTTGGATATGGATGCAGAAAAACTTAAAAAGATGTTTGAAGAAGCTAGAGATTTACCCCATATACGTGAAGTTTCTGATAGAAAAAGAAAAGAATCGCTCAAAAATGATTTTCGAGCTCTTCTAGTAATAAATCCAGATAACAAGGATCATTTAGAAGAATTATTAGCTTCTGTAAATGTCCGTGATTGTGAGCAATCTGTTCGAGAACAAAATAATGTAATAACTCTTGGTTTTTTCTTTGAGGATGAATTTTTAGATAAGCATGGAGGTCTTGTTTTATCTCAAGCCCAGTATGATCGGTTATGGAAGATTTATAATGAAGCGGCAGTAGCTCCAGAATATGCGGCGATGATATTGGGATATATCTCTAAAGTTTTAAATGATGATAGGATCTCAATTGAAGGTCAGCCTGATAAGAAACAAGTTCGAAAAACATCTGCACAAAAGATAGTTTCTGCTTTAGAGATTACATCTCCTACAGATAATCCTAAACAGGCTTGGAAAGCTATTTTTGGAACAACTGATCAGCCTCATGTTCAAAACACTCAAAAGTTTATAGAAATGGCGACACTCTTAAGAAAAATTTTCCCTTATGAATTATCAAAAGAGGACCCTCGTTCTCCTTTAAAATATGCATTAGAAGAGGGGATTTATTTCCCTATAGGAGGTGGACTTTTTATGACACCTGTCACCGAATCTTTCAGACGACATATGGTGTTTAAATTGGATGATGAGGGACAAGTGCTTTTCGCTTTTGAAGTGATGATTCCAGGTGAAGAAGACTATCGTCGAGATATCGGAGCAGAAAAAAGATGGAAAGTTGCTACCGATATCATTCAAAATTTTCCAGATGAAGAATATTGCATTGTTCCGATTGAAAAAGCTGTTTTGCCCTCTGCAACATATCTCCTATATGGGAAATCGGTGAGTATTAATGCTTCACAAAGTTTATGTATTATGGGTTTTGAATATGGAAAGCAAGAAGATGGAAAAGGTGTTTTTGATGAGGACGGGAAACGTTTGGAGTTTGTCACACGCGCTATGGTTAATGAGATAGCTAAAGAAGCGGGCTGGGAACCAGAAGCTTTAGCTTTAGAAATTGCAAGACAAGTAGCTGAGCTTACGGCTGCAACACATGTTTTGGGATACGTTGGCCATATTAATGAAGGAGACGAAAGAGATGGATTCACAAGATGTGATCATCATACCGGTAATTTTAGATTGATTGTAAGAAAGGGGAAGGACGTTCCTATTAAGGTAAAGCTGGTGGATGATTTCCGTTCATTTAGAAAGATTAGTTTTGAAGAAAAAGCAACGGCAGTTTTTGTAGATCATGCACACATTGTGATAGGAATTCCTGATATTTCAATGATTGGATTAAGTGAGATTTTATATCTTAGTGAAATTGATTTATTGGGTATGTTTGAAGAAGCGGAAAATAAGCAAATCTTAAGTAAAATTAAAAATCTTGGAAAGGGAGAATTTTTTATTGATTATGGAAAGAGAAAGGATGATCTTAAAACAATTTTTAGAAATTATATAATGACTATGTCATATAAAGAGCACTTTCGTAATCAATTACTAGATGCCATTCTTCAAGAATCCACCGAAAGTTTTGCTATCGAGAATCTCCTACAAATTCTTTCCTTCTTTTTTGATGAAGAATTTTTACCTGAACCTCAAAAAGTAGTTTTAACCCCAGAGCAATATACAAAAATGTGGAAGATTTATGAAAAAGTCGAAAATGATCGAGACAATGCTTTTGTAATTTTAGATTGTCTTGGGAAGATTTTAAGCGATGAAAGAATTATAGTTTCAGGATGGGTGCAAAAATCTGAGGGTTATTCGCTGATGCAGGGAAAGTTTAAGCGATTTTTAGACCAGAAAAGGGTAGATCCAAAATTTCAAACACGAGGATTTGGGTTTGTGGGAGTAGCAACAACTCCTTGGGTTAATTTTTTTATTCGAGCCGGAGTAGATGCGGTAGAGGCTTTAGATGTGCCATGGGATAACATGCTTTTGGACGGTCTTATTTATCCTTTATGCCAGGAACCAGTCATGAAAGCTATTCGCCAAAGACTTTTGAAGCAAATTGTGCCAGGGTCATATAAATTTGATGTGAAGCCTGTCATCCCCGGGATCGATGGATCCCCGACTGAAATCTTCGGGGACGGATCCATTCAACAAAATGGATTCCCGACAGAAACACTCGGGAATGACAGAGTGGTGGAAGCCCTACAAGCTATTTTTGGAACGCAGGAACATCCAAATATCGAAAATTCTCGAGAATTTTTTAGAGTGGCGACACTACTGAGAAAAGTTTTTCCTTATGAGTTATCAAAAGATGATCCGCGGCCTCCGTTACAGTATGCCATTGAAGAAGGTATTTATTTTGAAATAGCCCCAGGGCTTTATATGACTCCCATTACAGAATCTTTCAGACGTCATATTATTTTTAAGATGACTGAACCCGGGAAAGTTGATTTTGCTTGTGAAGTATTGATTCCAGGGGAATTAGAAGATCGAAGAGATTTTGCTATAAACATGCGGAAGAAAGTCAGTTCTAACTTAAAAGAAGTTTTTGGAGATGAATATTGTGTCGAAACTATTTTTGATGTCCAATTCCCTTATGGAAAATATCAAATGTATGGAGATGAGATTATATTTAATGAGAAGACTCCTCTAAACTTGCTTGCATATGCTTATGAAGATGGAAAGCGAATGGAATTTTTGACCCAAGATATGCTAATAAAACTTGCAGATAAGATGCAAATACGAATAGAAGACTTGGAGATGAAGATAGCAAGAAAAGCTGCATCTTGCGTAGCTGCCACACATGCTTTAGGTTATGTGGGACGTAAAGATAAATACGCAACTTCTGAAACTGGTGCTGAATTTGTGATTGGAACACGATTTGACCACCATTTAGGTAATTTTCGTTTAATCGTTAAAAAAGAAGATAAAAAAATAACTATCGACGTAGAATTAGTAGGAGATTTTGGTGCTTTTCGGGATTCCACACATTTGCAAAGAGCAGAGGCATTTAGAAAACAGGATATTCGAGCTGTTGTTGAAGGAGAGAATCGCTTTCCTGGATTAGTTAAACTTTTAAATATTTCAAAAGAGAAGTTGTATGAGATCTTTGAACAGGAACAGAGAAGATTGAACACTGAAGTTCGGGATCTTTCAGAAATGGGAGGTTTAGCGGCAAGACCTTTGGGCCCGGGTTTCTCTGGCCTTCCAGATTCTCTTGAAGAATCACCTTATCGCCCTGTTATTGAAGAAAAGATGGATAAGAAACAGTTCAAATCAGCAAGTTTTTCAAATGGAAAGTTTTCAAGCTCTCAAGTAATGCATGAGAAGACAGGTACAGAAATAGGACAATCTGTTACGGGGGATAACTTAGACTTTTTAAATAATGTAGAGTTTTCTTCTGAAGACCGGAAAGCTTTAGAAGGTCTTACTATTATTTTTATTGACGGCTTAGATGAAGCAGTGAAGAAGAAAGCGATAGAACTCGGTCTTACTATTCTAGAAGATTGCAAAGGAGCACATTATGGAATTTCTCGACCACAAATATATTTAGATGCTAGTTTGCTAGATCCCACCAATAAAGAAGATTTAATACGCCAACTTCATCATGAGGTGCAGGAAAGAAAAGCAGTATTAGATATTCTCAATAGTCATTTTAAAAATTGGAAAGAGCATAGAAATAATGCTGATGTTCAGGATGTTATCGAAATTTTTGCTAATGCAAAACATAGAGATTTAATGAGAGAAGAGGGAAGAGTCCCTGAGGAAGAGCGACTAGACAAAAATATTTTGCAATTATCAATAATTGATTTAGAAAAGCAAGGCTATAAGCAGGTGGATTCTGTTGGCCCTCATCAATTCACAGTTTGGGAAAAGGATGGGGAAAGAGTGCTAGTAAAAGCAAGAGATTCGGATCTTTGGTTTTATCCTTTGATGGAGTTTGCTGCGGCTAGATTCGCAAGAAAATTAGGTGTTAAAAATGTAAACAAAGTTCACTTGGGAAGTCCAAAACATCCCAATCAGATTTTTAGCTCAATCATTGAAGTTTTTGAAGATTCTACTCCACTTTTATCTAGCTCTTTTTTTGATCCAACTCCCCCCAGCGAATTAGTTCAAAAACATTCTGTTTTAGCTAATTTATGGCCTAACTCGATTGATCATAAGGCTTGGTTAGAAGTGATGGACGATCCACATAAGTTTATTGAGAGCGATATTTTTAGAGTTTTTTGGGGTTGGCTAGATCCAATGCCAGCAAAGAATGTCTTGGTTAGAAAAAATAGAGAAAAATGGCAAATGCGATTTATTGATTTTGCTCCTTCTCCTGTACAGTTCTTTTGTAGTGCACACGGGTATCTCGAAGCTCATGAAGAATCCATCAGAAAACACGGTATGGGTTTAATCATGAAAATAGCAGAATTAACAAATGAAGAGATTTATCAACTTGTTGATGAGATTTTGCCTGAGACTTTGTCAGCAAATAAACAGATTCCTAGTGAAGGAATGTGGGCTTTGGAGAGTGTGCGTCAGGGGATGATTATTAAATTGATTCATAATCGAAATATTTTTCGAGAATGGTTTCAGAAACAACCTGAGTATGAAGTACGACAGAGAGAATTACGCGAGCAAGAAACACGAAAGATTATTCAGGATGGCGGAGTTATTGAAGAAGGAATTTCCGTTGTTTGCCCGGTTTATCGAGAGCTTGAAAATGGGAATTTCTTTCGATTGATTGAAAGTTTTACAAATCAAACAGCTGTGACGGGGAATTATGAGCTTCTTTTGCTTATCAATAATATGCCTGGCATCAAAGGGCCTGTTTTTGACGAAAATCAAAGGACTTTATTAATCGCAAATTTTTTGGAAAATCTAGATCCGAATGCAGCCGAGCCGGAGTGCTTATCGCGCTATTCAGAAGAGCAAAAGGAGATAATTCGTAAAGCTAGAAAAATAGGTCTTAAAGTGAAGGTAAGAGACTTTTCTACTCAGGGTATTGAAAGAAATATTGGATTAATCAGGGACAAGGGAGTTCAAGAGGTCATTGCAGAATATGTTAAGGAAACGGGTGGTGATCGAGTTGTTGCAATGATGGATGCAGATACAATTGTTTCTTCTAACTATGTCGAGAATATTTTAGTTCATTTCTCAGATCCCAATCTAAATTATCTTCATCTTGATTTGGATTTTCAAGTCACTGGAGAGGGAGTGGACGAAGCTTTCTATCACACGCTTTACCATGAGAGATGGCCTGGAATATCGAGATCTTTTCTTTCCTGTTTGGGCAATCAACCAGGAGGAATTTCACCCACAATTGTTGCTCGAGCTTCAGCCCTCAAGAAAGTAGGTGGAGTTCCCCATAAAGCCTTTAATGAAGATGGGGAATTAATTGGGAATTTGGTTCATTTAGGTGGGTATCGTTTAGCTCACGATGTGCAAGCTGTGACTGCGGATCGAAAAAGAGCAGATGGATATAATTCTGCGAGTCGAGGTTCTGGTGGTGCACAAATGTCTCCTTCAAGTTTGTTGCGTTTGCTTGATTTTCTTCTTTTGAAAAGTCATAAAAATAGTCCTCCTGAGATTGAAGCATTTTTAAAAATGCCGGAAGATTATTATGAAGACAGGGTTGAGCGCCTCATTTCTCCTCGGGAATCTTTAGATTTAGAGACGATCAAATTTTTGAGAAGATATTTGTCATCAGATGAATTGGACGAGCTTGAGAAAAGAATACAGATAGAAAGAGATAAGCACGAAGTATTACGTAAAAGGTTGTCCGCTGCTGTGCATGTGATTGTTCAAAATGTTCTTCAAAATAAGGATAAGCAAAATTGGTTTGAAGGAGTTTCTGATCCAGAAGTGTTAGCCTTTTTTAAAATGAATGCGCATTGGGTTTATAAGCGTATTCAAGATTCAAGGCATTTAATCGTTTCGCCAGAAGCAGTCTTGGGATATCTAGAAGAAAACTTTCCAGACTGGTTCAAGCCTTATGATGAAACAAGGCTTAAACGTCAGGTAACAAATATACATGTCATTATTAATTTTCTCAACGAAGCTCGCAATCGATCAAAGGCTTTCCCTACAACTAATTTGCTTTTGAAAGTTTTAGAAGGGAAAATTTCACTTTCTGAATTCTTAAAAACCTTGCCGCCTAAGCAAATTAAAACTTCTGATGAAGGGGCTACATTCAAATTTCCTGGAGCATTAGCCTTAGAAAAAAGAGACGATTGGGATATTGACTTCATGTATTTCTTGCGTAAGGATGCTCCTGTTGTTGATGCCCAGGACAAGCATTTACAAACTGCTATTCATTACATCAATGAACAAGTTCGGGGTCCCCGCAAAGAAAAGTCTGTTGATCAAAAGAAGATCGTTCTTCATGCCATCGATGCAAAATATCAAGGCAAGCCTCTTTTAGGTATTCCTATTTTCCCTAATGCTTATTTACCTCAGGATTTACTACTTGTGTATGGGCAAGAGGATGAGGATGACGGGGCTTTACATATATATATTACAAAGGCATTCTGGGAAAAAGTTTCTTTAGAAGAGTCAGCAGGTTTTTATACAAAGGCATTGGCAGAAGCGATTGACCATGAATGGTTTGAGGAAAGAGAGGCAACACGTGCTGATCTAGGGCGTCAGACACAACATCGCCGTGCCTCAGAACGAGCTAGATTTTTTACTAGAGATGGACAAGTCAGTCCTCTCCATCAAATTTGCTTTCAAATGTTGACGACTTCTCCATTTTCGGAATGGAAAGAGTGGGCAAAGGCTCTTTTAAAAGAAAATAGAAAAGGAAATAAATCTAATGAAGTAAATGCTTATGAAAAAATTTTTCTAGAGAATTTAAAAAGAGTTCTTTTAGGTCAGGGCAAAGAAGGCCTTGCTCTTCTTGTTGAACATGAGGGGTTGCCAAAAGAAATTGTTTCTTTATTCAATAAACCTTTTCGAGAATGGAGATCTTTGGCAAAAGAAATTTTTTATAATTCTAGCGATAAAGTTGCTTTGTCCGCAGATGCTGATCGGCTGAAAACAAATTTTAGCAAAGAATTTTTAATAGATCTCATAATAGGGCAAGGAGAAGAAGGAATTGTTTTCTTGCATAAACTTATTCGTCCTGAAAAAGATGGAGGAATCAGTCAATCTAATATCGAATTAAGAAAGTATATTTGGGAAAGAATAAAATCAGTTTCTTTTGAAGGGAAAGAAGTAAAGGTTATACAGAAAACGGCATCTCGCAAGCCTTATGACTTGCCAGAAGATCAAGTACTGTTTAAAGGGCAATTGCCTCAGTCAGGGGTATTAAAATTAAAAAGTTTTGAATTTGAATTTAAGAATTTTGTAGGCTCTGATTATGAATTGGAATTTAAAGATGGTTTTCCAATCAGAATATTTTTTTTAAATGAGAACGTTGCTTTTGAGTTTTTTCCTATTATTGATCGTCAAACAGGTCGTGTGATTACTGTACATCGAGGAAAAATTTCTCAGAAAGAATTTGCTGGATATGACGATGTGATTGTTATGACAGATTTGGATTCGTCAGGTTATCTTTCTATTGGAGGGAGTCCACCTGTGTATGATTCTTCAGGCGCTTTGATAGGTAAAAAACTGATAAGAGCAAGGTTTAACGAGCATTCTGATGCGCGTGTAAGAGTTGCTGTCAAGAGAGGTATTATCCATCGTTGTACTTCAGCAGATTCAGAATTAGATGAAGAATTTACCTTAATTTGGTCTAAGTCTCGCCAATGTTATATTTCTTGGTTTTCTGAAAAAATGTATGAAGAGGACTTTAACTGCTTAAATGAAGATCACGAGATCCATCGTTGTCGATTGACGGACGGAGTTTTAAATATGGGAGGAGAAAAAAACAGGATTACTTTTCTAGGACATCCTGAATTAAAAAGAGCCAATGTTTTTGACATTCGTAATCCCACGGGGAAAAAAGCTTTTATTGTGGGTGCACATTTGATGGATGGAGAAAGAGTTGTGCAAACTAAAAAACTTTCTTTGGTTTATACCGTTGCATCCAAGCCTTCAAAAGAGATGTTTGAGAAAGAACAACTTATGGGAGTTTTTGAACATCAGAGACCTACAAATTTAGAATTGGGAGAAGGAGAGAAGCTTAAGGATTATATAATCTCAGAATTGCGAATAGAAGGTGCTATCTTAACTGTGAATAAAAGAAAGTTAGAATTAGGACAATATTTTCCCAACGCAGAGGTTGAGGTTAGAGTTATTGATGGAGAACCAAGATATTTAAAGTTTGTAAAGGATCGTGACGAAAATTCTGTTTTAGACAAAGATGGCCAACCTCTTATTATAGATTTGCAGAAAAATATACGCCAACAAATGATGGAGAAAGCAGCTTTGTCTGTTGAAGGACCTCAATCAACTTCTGGTTCTCAAGGTTTTTCTGGTTTGACAGACTCTCTCGAAGAATCTCCTTATCGGCCTATTATTGAAGAGAAGATGAGCAAAGAACAATTCAAATCAGCAAGTTTCTCAAATGGAAAGTTTTCTGAGACTCAAGTGACCCATGAAAAAACAAAAGAAAAAATAGGACAGTCTGTAACAGTTTCTGAATTAGACTTTTTAAATGAGGTAGAGCTTTCAACAGAAGATAGGGATGCTCTAAAAGGCCTCAAAATTATTTTTATTGATGGTCTAGATGAAGCAGTTAAAGCAAAAGCGATAGAGTTGGATCTTTCTCCTCCAGAAGATTGTAAAGGAGCGCATTATGGGATTTCGAGACCCCAAATATATTTAGATACGAATCTGCTGGATCCGGCCAATAAAGAAGGTTTAATGCGTCAGCTTTATCATGAGGTGCAGGAACGTAAAACAGTGATTAAAGCGCTCGATGAAAAATATCCGAATTGGAGAACACAAAGAAAACAGAGAGAATATGCAGATGAGATTAATCTTTTTATTGAGTCAACCGCGGCTGAAGCACATGACCGTTTAGAGGCAGAAGAAAAAGATGCGATTGATTTTATTCCTGAGCTTTTGGAAGTGGTTGATTTTTATAGAAATCAGTTAATAGAAAATGCCGCCTGCATCAGTTTATTGCAGAGAGATCTTAAAGAAATTTTCAATAGAAGGGTTTTGCCTGCAAAAAATAAACATGAGTTATTTTCTCGAGTTCTGGCAATGTATGAAAAAGAAGGTTATGCGGTAATTCCTATTTTGCATTTAATTTGTTCTGAAGTTTTTTTGTCGAGAACATCTTTTAACGTTACTGTTCAAGAATATGAACGGCTTTTCCCGATTTTAGGTCGTGCGCTAACTTTTAGAGAAAAATATTTTGCTGCTCAAGTTCTTAATTGTATTCGGACAATCCTAGTGGATAAGCGAATTAGGATGGAAGCCGCTTTTGATAAGGGAAAAGCGTTAGAAAAATGGGAGCATGAAATGGGAGGTTTTTTTGATCCAGCTTTACGTTTTGAGATGCCAGATAAAATTGAAAATGAAGAGCAGGCTTGGAATGTGATTTTTGGAAATAAGCACAATGAAAAAACATTTTTAGAACTTGTAACAAGGTATAGAAAATTTTATTCGTTCAGGATTTCCAATCTAGATCATCGTCCTCCTCTTCAGTATGCTCTAGAAGAAGGAATTTATTTTCGGATTGGACCCGACTTGTATGTGACCCCTATCACACAATCTTTTAGGCGACATATTATTTTTAAGAAAGGACCTCATGGAGAGATTCTTTTTGCTTTTGAAGTGATGGTGCCCTGGGAAGAAAATGATAAATTAGATATACATGCTGATCAAAGAATAGAAGTAGCGAATGTTTTGCAGGAGGGTTTTCCAGATAGAGAGTATTGCCCAAAGCCCCTTTTCTCAAAGGCTTTACCTAAAGGACAGTATGATCTTTATGGTAGCACGACAGACATCAGGGATCAGGATGGGCCTCTTGCTGTTATGGCGTTCGATTATAAGGATGGGAAACGATTAAATAATGTTACCAAGGAAGATTTTAGAACGTGGGCTGAAATAATGGGATGTTCATTAGAAGATTTAGCAGAAGATATTATTAAACAAACGGCAGAATTATTAGCAGCCCTTCATCGAATGGGATATGTAGGGCAAAGTAGACGGATACGTGGCTCGGATTGTCATATTGGTAATATTCGTATAGTTTTTGATGCTAAACTTCAAAAGATAAAATTAGAGTGGGTGGGAGATTTTGCGTCGTTTCAGAAAATGGATCCGAAAGATTCTGATTTATTAGCCTGTGAATCATGGGATGTTTCGAACCTCATTGGTTATGATAGTATTCATGCTTTCTTTCCCGGACTTGTTAGTATTTTAACGATGTCAAAAGACGTGAAGATTTCAACAGGTCTTTTAATAAATATTTTTTCTCGCGCTTATGGTCATTTTAGAGGCTATGGAGATCTATCCTTTAAAATTAAACCTCATGACCGGCCTAAAGCAGAATTTCAATTTGAGGCTGCCGCTTAAAAAGAGTTTTAGAGTAATAACCCTAAGTTATGCTACAATGCGATACATATGCGAATGAACAGAAAATCAATTAAGTATTATGATTGGGAAGAAACCAGATCAGAACAGGTTTCTCCAATGACCTCAGAAAAATGGTTTTTAACTCCCCGCAATGTTTCTCAGATTGATCTTTCTGCATTGAAGAAAGAAGTTAAATTAAAAGCCCCAAAACAGGCTTCTTCAACCGCCAGGGGAAGAAGTCGGGTATCTGCTTGAATCCTCTTTTCAGCTTTCTTTACTTTCCTTAATCTAGCCATAACTACAACATAACTAAAATTTCATATCTTCTGTAATTAATTCTTCTGGAATATGTTAAACAGTTCAATTCTTTTTGACAAATACCATTTTATATGCTATATTTTTGGGTCGATAAATTTAAGGAATTCCTACAGGCGCGTGAGAACTTCTTTTAGTGGCATTTATAGCAGAATACTTATTTCTCTTCTTTCCTTCACTGTAGGATTTGACAGTAGTCTTTTATCACAAGTAACGGCACGCTCCTCAAAACCAGTTTCTCTTCCAGAGAATCTTAAAAACTCCGAAATTTCTTTATCCCTTCAAAACCTTATTTTACCTGGCATGCAAAATGGCAAAACATTTAAAGGGCATGGCGAGAGTCAATTTATATTGATTCGTGACTTACACTGCCAAGAAGAAGCTCAAATTAAAATAGCTCAAGGAATAGAATTACTAAACAAGAAACATGGTGTTAAACAGGCATTGATAGAGGGAGCTGAGGGACTTGTTCGAACAGGGCTTTATAGCAGCTTTCCTGATGACAAAATACGCCAGCAAGTAGCCAGTGAATTCTTAAAAGAAGGATATTTGAGTGGGGCAGAGTATGCGGCGATTAAAATGGGGAAGAACGCTGATTTAACACTTTATGGGGTTGAAGATGCTTCTTTATACATTGAGAACTTTAGGGCTTTCCGAAACACAAGAAAACTTTATCAATCTAAGCTTAAATCTATCAAAAAAATAGATGAATGGCTGAGAACCCTTAAGAAAGAAAAATACTCAAAAGAATTACTATCTTTAGATTCGGCATTAGAGAAGATCTGGAATGGAGAAATAGATGTAGAGAGTTTGATCAATGGGGTAAAGAGTTTTGAATCTTATCAAGAACTCAAAGCATTAGAAGAATGGGAAAAAGTTTTTAAAGATTCAAAAGCGATTAATCCAGAGAAGATCCAAACATCATTAAGTTCTTTAATAAACCATCTTCAGAAGCAGCTTGTCCAAGAAGAAATGAAAGAAGTGATTCAATGGACTTTAGAATATCGATTCGGCAAGATCAGAATTTCTGAATACCTCAGTCGATTAAAACAAAAAGCAGGTGAAGCAACATTCAATCAAGAATACCCCATTCTT
>CAZXEQ010000004.1:0-198033 GCA_964640155.1 uncultured bacterium
CACATCCAAGAGAAAAACAGTACAAAAGAGCTCATGCTAGATAGAGATATAGGAAGGGGAGGTAAAACCATAAAATAATAAGAGAATAAATATTGAAAAATATAATAGTGTTATTATATACTTACCCTGTTGAAAGACTTAGAGATTTATCTACTCCCCGCTCGACTTGCCGAAAGGCCTTGAGCGGGGTACTGTTTTATGGGGGAAAATATAGTGCCACAGGAACCTTCCGAAAAGCGAGTCATCGCATTTGTTGATGGTCAAAATTTATTCTACGCAGCAAAAAAAGCATTTGGGTACTCTTACCCCAATTATGATCCTCATGCTCTGGCACAGAAAATATCCATCTCAAAAAACTGGAAGTTAATAGCAACCCATTTTTACACAGGTGTTCCGACAATAGAAGATAACCCAGCTTGGCATTCTTTTTGGTCAGCTAAGTTGGTAAGCATGGGGAAAATGGGAATTAAAACTTTTAGAAGAGCACTTCGTTACCGTCATAAAACTTCTGTTCTTTCTGATGGCAAAGAGGATCCAGTCCTTGTAGGTCAAGAGAAGGGAATTGATATTCGTATTGCCCTTGATATTGTTCGTCTTGCTCATAGAAATCTCTACGATATTGCGATGATCTTTAGTCAGGATCAAGATTTATCTGAAGCTGTTGACGAAGTAAAAACCATTTCTGCAGAACAAGACCGATGGATTAAAGTGGTGTGTCCCTTTCCCAAAAGCCCAACTTATGAAAATAAAAGAGGCATCAACGGAACTGAATGGATTAAGATTGATAGAAAAACTTACGATCAATGCTTGGACCCTAATGATTATCGTCCAAAGTTGAAGGAAGAAAAAATCTAAGAATTTTTAAAACACCTCTTCCTATCCTTAAAGTTATATACTTTCTATGTCTTGTGGAAAAATCCTTAAAACAGGTTTATTTCTCAAAAAAAGTCTGTTTAATTAAAAAGAGCAGTGAATGAGAAAATCTCTATTTGAATCTCTATTAAATCTAATTCTCATCTCTATATTCTTCACTCATTTGTCAGAAATTGAGCTCATTGCAGGCGAGTTTACCTGTCGAGTTATACCTCAAAATACACTTCAAATTAAAGCCTTAGAGCAGGCTTCCAATATACAACAAAAAAACAGTATAGATCAAACACGTGTAGAACATCCTGATTACATCATTACATTGGACAAATGGGGCACACAAACATCTATAGAAGAAGGTCCTCGCATTAAAGCAGCTAGAGAGCAAGCACGTAGAGCAGAAGAGCGGGCAAGAAAAGCACAAAAGGCTGCTTCAAATCTCATGGCCCGATACAAAAAACAAATAGAACAAGAACTACTGAATCAAGCATTAAAAGCAGTCACACTTCAGCCAGCAGTTATAAGCAAAAAAGGGACTCCATCATCTTTGAAATTAACTAACCAACCTACAACAAATGCATCGGTCCTTCTTACTCAATCCCAAAAATCCATGGCTCAAGCTAAGAGCGCTTTAGCTCAAGCCGAAAGCCAAATCAAGAACGCAAAGACACAAAGTGCTAAAGCTCAAGCTGAAGCAGCCAAAAAAGCAGCTGAAACACAGATCGCCATTGCACAAAAGAAAATGGAAGAAGCAAAGAAAGCCTTATCAGGAGCAAGTGCAAAAGAATTGCGCTCATCTGCTACTCGTGCAACAAGTGCGTTAACAGCAAAACAATCTCTAGACAGAGTATTAGCTTCTTCTAGGTCTTTGTCATCCCCGAAGGCATCTATCGGGGATCCATTTTCAAAAATAGATATCAGTAAATTCAAAATAACCTTCAAAGGCAACACAGCTCAAATCAAAGATGCCAATGGCAATGTCTTAGCAGAGGCTAAAACCCAAGGGAAAACAGTTAAAATTAACAACAATATCACAGGCTCTAAAGTAGACATGAGCTATGGGAGATTTGGATTAGAAAGTCTCAAAGAAGTAAACAAAACAGGAAAAGAAGTTAGAACAGAAAGCTACAACTATAAAGTTGATAGAACTGGGCGAGTCAAAGAACTAAATTACTTAATCAAAGATACAGAGCCCACATCCATCCAAACCTCTCAAGGCACTAAGTCCGTCATTGCGAGCGGAGCGAAGCAATCTCTCTACGAAGCCAGTGGCACCATCAAATACGATGGCAAAGGCAGAGTCACCTCTAGTGAAGAAAACAAAACACTAAAGAATAACAAAAAGACCATCTATTCCTTCCATGAATCCTTAACTGGAGTTCAATACGATCGTCTTAATCAAATGGTCTCATTTGAAAAGCAAACATCAGAAAAAGGTCTTGGGATTAAGAAATACTCTACAACCATTACAAGAGCAGGCGAAGTTGATAGCACAGGCAAACTCTCTCACTACATCGAAAACGAAAGAACCAAACAAGGCAAAGTCAAAATCTCTCGTACCTATGAAGCAACTCCTACTTATCAAGGAGACAAACTCCTCAGTGAAAATAGAACATTAATAGCAGAGAAAATTAAACAAACAAGCAGCTTCTTCAGCAAAGCCTTAAGCTTCTTGCCAACTTTGGTATCCATTTTTGCCCCTGTTCTTGCACCAGCGCTACAAGTCTGGCAAGTAGCTGCACTGGCTTCAGCGACAACATTTGCAACAGGCCTTGCTACGGGACAAGGCTTCAAACAAGCCCTCTTAGGAGCAGCGATTAGTTTAGGAACAGCCGTTGTCGCTGCAGGAGTAAGAGGAGTAGCTGACGCAGCATTAACAGGAAGTAAGACCATCAGTAGTGCCTTCACAAGTGCACTTACCCAAAAAGTAGGAACCACCAGCATGGAAAGTGCCGTAATGAGGCTGGCTACAACAAGCATCACAAACACATTTGGAGAAAAGCTAGGCCCCGTAGGATCAAGTGTCTTAGGTGGTGCATTAGGAACTATCACATCTTCAAGACCTGACATGATTGCATTAGGAGCCGTAAAGGGACTTGCTTCAGGTTACATCTCAAAAGCTTTAGGGAATTCTACAGGTGCACAATTTGCGACAGCGGCACTTGGAGGACTCAGCGACTCTGTGATCGACAATAGCTATAAATCTTATCTCAACAACATGAATGCGATCAAACAAGCACCTCAAGGAGCAAAGTTAGAGAGAGAAGGGCTTTATGTTACAGGAGCTACACAAACAACCTCTGATGGAAAAATCTCACACTACACCTTTGATGGAAAAGAATTTAAATATCAATATACAGAACCTGCCAATGCTGAACTCATAACAAAAATTAGCAATACCTTCACAGGTGTAAGCTTTGCTCCTACAACAAAAATAACAGGGTCAAAAACACACATCAATGGCCTCACAACCTATTACGATAAACAAGGTAACTTCACATCAGCTTTACCCGACAATCAAATCCCAGTTTATGACAAAGATGGAAAACAAATAGCAACACAACTTCCGATATCCATGATGACATTAGGAATGGGATCTAATCTTTATTTTTCTCCAGTATCAGAAGGGGACAAAACTCTTCATGCAATGGGATATGTTCCAGTGGGAGCAACACCTGTAATAAAAAGTAATACACTTCAAGAGTCCGTCACAATACTATCCAATGGTGACCGAATCATATTCAATGCCCAAGGTCAGACAGAGGCTTTCATCCCTTATGGAGCAGAAGAATATCGTAATGGAGAAGGAAGAGTTGTTGGCTCATTCTTAAAGGATCAAGATGGTTCCTTTACATATCTTGATAACGATGGTGTGCAGAGCTACACCATTACCAATGATGGTGAAATCAGACTCTATGATTTATTCAAACCCGAAGTGGCAGAGTTTGTTGTCCCAGCAGGGGCCACAGCTATTGTGAATGACAATGGAGATGTACAATCCAGTTTTAAACGAGATGGCCTAACACTCACACTATTTGATCCGCAAGGAAAAGAAACAAACATCTTTAGTGTCGAACCTCTTATTGATGAATTCAAGAAAATGGGCAATGCTGTAGCAATTACATTTAAAGATGCTGCTAGAGAACTTCCTGTTCAAATGATGGATCAGGCAGTCCAACACTACTACAAAGAACCACCCAAACCCATAAGTGGTTCTGGATGGTCATTTGCAGATGAAACGATCCTTGGAGCTGATTACAGTCGACCCTCACAACAACCGATATCACTTAAGGTCGCACGGACAATCGGCGTTGAAGCATATAACGAAGATAGCTCCATCGGAGGCTATGTCATTCGTAATCAAGAAGGCTATCACTTTATTGATACAAAAACAGGAGCTGACAGATTAATGAATGAAGAGGGCTTACTCCCAGTTCGAGTAAGGGATGTTACAAATAATAACGCTCAGATAGCGGGCTACACGAGAACATTTGTTAATGGTAAGTATGAATTTTACAGCACTCGTGGAA
Source organism: uncultured bacterium (assembly GCA_964640155.1). Classification (GTDB taxonomy): domain Bacteria; phylum Auribacterota; class JACPWU01; order JACPWU01; family JACPWU01; genus CAZXEQ01. The sequence goes on from CAZXEQ010000004.1 coordinate 4,398, forward strand.
AGCTTCTTCATTATGGCCAATACAATGAGAAAGAAGCCAATGAGAGACTTAATAATTTTATTCATAATCAAAGATACCAGACCAGCAATGAAATGAAATGGCAGGCGGCCGTAGAGAATGGCTCCTTCTCAAGAATTGATGCTTACAAAGGGGCAGATGGCAGTGGCAAATATACCTACATAGGCAACTTTCTTGAAAGAGATCCAAGAAAACAGAACATCACCGCAGTTCATGGAATTGCATCACCTAAGGAAGAAGTGCTAGGAACAAACGGAATGCCATTTCAGTCTTATTTATATGGGGAGAAAGTGGGAATCGATGCGAACCTTTCAGGTTGGGCTTGGAACGGTGGGGATCATGAGTGGGAATATTACAAAGGTGTAGCAAATGCAAATGACACAGCATTATCACTAGCTAATTACAAGACAGAGGAATATCTTGCAGAATCAATGCAGAAGGCACTACTCTTTGCTCCTCCAGTTGCAGAAGCAAGAAACTTTGAAGCACACAGCATGGGAGCAAGACAGACGCTTGGATCTATTGAAATCCTGAGACAAAGAGGGATACCTGTAGGAGCAGTTGTCTTGATGGACCCTGCAGTGGATTATAATTCTCTATTAGGACCTAGAATGGGAATAACCTATATTGGCCCTGAATATCAAGAATATAAATATAAAATACCTGAGGGAGAATTTTACAAAGCAGCTGACTGGGCAGAGAAGGTAGTGGTCTATCATCATGAGAAGGATAAGGCCTGGGGTGCTTACAATGTAGCACAGGGCTTGGAATGGATTCCCTTAACTTCATACTTTCCAGGTGAATACTCCTTGGGTGCGGTGGGGATAAAAGGGTATGAACGTAAAGACTACCCCTCCAGCGTTGATGTGAAGAATGTGAGTAAAGGGAAAAGTGAAATTCCAGGAGCCTGGATTGAAGATCATGGCGACTATTTTAGAGCGTCAGAGGAGCAGGTTGGAGAAATTTGGAGATATTCAAAAATAAATGCTTTAGACAAAGTCAGAGGCTATCGTCTTTTGAGGTCTAACGATGAAAATTAAGATTATGATTTTGTTAAGTTTAATTTTTTCTTGTTTTGCCATGGCACGAGAACATCCCTATTTTGTGGGAGATATACAGATTTCCCCTAATGAACGATATATTGCAATAGGAAGGCTAGATTACAAAGTCATTCTTTACGATCTTGAAGAAAAAAAAACCATCAAGGCCTTTGCTGGCAAACAAGGCTGGGAGGTAAATAATGATACCTTTTTCACACCTGATAGTAAGCAATGGATTATTCAAGATCGAAGTCTTCTCTTAAAGTTTTGGGACATTGAAAAACAGGAGTTTGTCAAAGAGGTGAAATTAGAGTCTGAGGCCAACGGTCTTATTTTTGTGAGAGATGGGAAGGGTATTGTCTGGGGAGGAGCGGATGGAAGGATTGAGTTTATAGATTTGAAAACTGATGAAAGAAAAGTTTTGAAGAGGCCAAATCTCCAGAGAGGCTTTGACCAAGAAATCGCAGATTTAATAATATCTCCAGATAAGAAGATGTTTATAAGCGTTACCGAGGTGAGTTATTACGACGAGCCCTCTTTTAAAGAGCCTGAAGAAGATTTTGGTCCAGCATGGGAAGGAAGCAAAGAAATAATAGCTAAACATAATGGCATTAATCTTTGGGATGCGGAAACCCTTACAAAAATCAAAAAACTTCAATCTAAAGATACTACAGGCCGAGCCTGGGCAACATTTAGTCCCGATGGTAAGTATGTATTTACTTCTTACGAGAATGGGAATGTGCATCAATGGGATGCTACAGAGGGAAGTTTGGTTAAGGAGTTTAGTTATTATGAGGCAGAGGGCTGGTGTGTAGGACCTGTCGAGGGATCAAGTCGTTGGATATGTGGTGTTAGAGCAGATCTGTATTTTATGGACACCTTAGGAAAAGTAAAAGGGGAAGTTGATTACAATCATGGAAAAGAGATAAGATTAGGATTTTTAAAAAGACCTTTAAAATATGAAAGTGTCTCCTTCCAACTCACTACCATCTCCTCCAAAAATCTCATCATTACAGGGGACAGGGATGGGTCAATCTCTGTATATAAGTTTGATCCTGAAAAGCTCACAATAGAACTTCTGTGGCATCCCGAACCTGTAAAAAGTGGAATCATTACACAGATTAATCCTTTAGATGTTATGTATAAGAGTGAAGAAAAAGCCCGCAAAGAACAGCAAGCCTATATTGAAGCCCAAAAGAAAATAGGGTACGGTGAGAAGGACAAAGACGAAACAGACCTTTACGGAGCAGGATTAAGCGGGAAAGAAAAATAGAAGTCAAAAACGTCACCGTAGGTCAAAGTGAACTACCACATGCCGAAATCAAATACCACAGCCATTATTTTGAGGGATTATATGTGACAATGATAAATTTCAATGCTGTAAAGAAGGGAATGAAAGTGACTCGCATGAGAAAAAATATTGTTTTTTTAAGTTTGATCACGTTTGCTTGTGGTTCAAGCATTTTTGCAACAGATGGCCCAAGAAGTGCTGAGATTCGATCGAATGATCCTGAACGTTCGAGGGCTTTAGACACAGTTCATAGCGCAAGACAAACTCAAATTTTCCAAGGGGATCTGCCTGCGTCGGCAAAAGAGGCATTTGACTCTGCTTTCCAACTTTTGAAAAACGGGAAACCCTATGATGCAATCGATGCTTATGAGAAGGCAATTCATCTTGCATCTAATTCTGCGGATATCTGGATGGAATATACGGGTTGTTTGAGACAAGCACATTGGTTTCAACAAGCGGCTCGTGCCGGATGGCGTACTATTGAACTTGATCCTAATAGGGTAGGGAGTTGGGGGAATCTTGGAAATGTTTTTACTGAAGCAAGGGCTTGGGATGCCGCTACGTTTGCTTTTAAAAAGGCAGAAAGTTTGTCGAGTGATAAGAAATGGGCTGTCCAAAATTTCTTAAATCTCGGATTCCAACAGTGGTGCAATGGAGAAGGTCAACTCGCTATCAAAACTTTTAGATATGCGGTTGAGAAAGATCCATACAATGGAAAGGCCATTCTTGATTTAGGTATTGCGATGGTTTCAGAAGGATATGTCAATGTTGGAGTTGCCTTTATCAATCAAGCTTTGTCTACTCTTAAAAAAGAGGAAGGAGCTCAAACCTCGATTCTTTATGCTGAAGCAACTTTAGCCCAAATTCGCAAAGAAGGAAAGATTTCGCCACCTGTAAGTTCCTTGGTTGCGTTCCAAAAGCTACCTGATAGGTTTCTTAAACAGCCTCTGCCAGGGCAGGCTCTAAGTCTGGGGGTTGATCAGAGGGCTGAGTGGATTCTTCTGTCATCGAATCGAGAAGGTATTTCAATCAAAATTCCATCCATTTGGAAAGTCAATCTTTACACACAGGCTTCAGACAAAGTCTCTGCGGTTATTTTTCGCCCAAAAGATGGCATTCCTTTTGAATTTTTCATCAGCCTGCGTTCAGAAAAGATGACTCATGAGGACGTAGAAGCTGTTGTTCGGGAAATGGGTCGAGCCAAAATGGTGAAAAGCGTAGAGAAAGATTTGGAATTGATCGAGGTTCAATCTGCTTTTACCCAAGGTTTTATTTATCTTCTGACAGACGAAGACCTTGCTGGGGAGAAATTGAAGGAAGGGAACTATCTTTACACCCTTGAAGGTCTTGTGAAAACAGGAAATGTTGTCAGTTACATAACGACTGCAAGTCAGACAAAGGATCAAAAGTTCGTACAAACAATTCTTGATATTCTTAAAAGCATTTCACCAAGCTACAACACGCTTACTAAAAATGAATAAAAGAAGTACGCTGGACCCTATCCTTGTTAAATCAAAATGCCTGTTTTTTGTCTAAAACGATGAGATTATTAAACCTTACATCTTTTGATTTTCTCTTATGAGACCTTAGCTTTCTTCCTCTCATGTTTTTTGCTAATTAATGTAATTTTAGTGATTATTGAAAAATCAGTCCCAGTTCAAAACAAATTTATGTACAATACCTTGAAAGATTTAAACCTAAAAGGAGAGTATTAAAACTAAACAAATTTGCCCTCAGAAAAGGAATGGAAGAGCGGAAAGGAACAAATAAATTGATCTTTCAAAATTTACTCAAATTTATCGGAGGCTATGATATAATATAGGGGAATGGTGGAGATATTATGAGCACAAGAGCATTATCACTTAATCCGCAGTTTTTGTTTAAAAACAACAAGCCTACGGCTGTATTGCTGGATATCAAAAACTACGAGAGAATTTTGGAAGAGTTGGAAGATACACGGGATCTTCGCAAATTAAATAAAATTAAGAAGGAAAAACTTCCCTCCAAACCCCTCGAAGATTTTTTGAAGGATCTTGGTGTATAACGTCATCATCAATGCTCACGCTCAAAGAGATCTTAGGAAACTTCCTAAGGATATTCAGCTGAGACTTGCTCCAAAGCTACGGTCGCTTTCCGAACATCCTCATTTGGAACAGCTGAAAAAATTAAAAGGCAGCAAAAACGCGTGGCGTCTTCGAGTTGGAGATTATCGTATTCTTTATGAGACACATGCGTCTGCGCGGAAACTTACAATTTACAGTATAGAACCACGCAAAGATGCTTACTAAGTAATTGTACTTTTTGGACTATTAAAAAATCATTCTTCGTCCAAAACAAACCTCTTCACATACGAACCCCATTGAAATCTTGCTGGACTTCAGCTATTCTTCTGTGTCTTTATTTTTGGCTAACAAATCTATAGTTAAACTTTTATATTCTGTCCAAGCTGGTTATGGAAATTTCAAAACAATATTCGCCTAAAGAAGTTGAAAATAAATGGTATTCCTTTTGGATTGAGAAAAAGCTTTTTAAAGCTGATCGAAACAAGGGAGGAAAACCTTATTCTATTGTTATCCCGCCACCAAACATCACGGGTATTCTTCATATGGGGCATGCCTTGAACAACACGATTCAAGACATTATTATTCGTTTAAAACGCATGCAGGGATTTAATGCGCTTTGGATTCCAGGAACGGATCATGCAGGAATTGCTACTCAAAATGTAGTTGAAAAGGGTTTAGCTAAAGAAGGGAAGCATAGAAAAGAATTAGGTCGTACGGCTTTTTTAGAACGTGTTTGGCAATGGAAAGAACAATATGGAAATACCATTATTCAGCAGTTAAAAAGACTAGGGGCTTCTTGTGATTGGGATCGCGCCCGATTTACCATGGACGAAGGTTTAAGCAAGGCTGTTTTAGAAGTTTTTATTCATCTTTATGAAAAAGGGTTAATTTACAGAGGAAATTATATTGTCAATTGGTGTCCTCGCTGCCAAACCGCTTTATCGGATGAAGAAGCTATTCATCAAGAACTTCAGGGAGCACTTTACCATATTGATTATCCTATTCAAGGAACGAGCGATTTTGTCACGGTTGCAACAACACGCCCTGAAACACTTTTAGGTGATGTAGCTGTCGCTATTCATCCAAAGGATAAGAGATATAAAAATCTTATTGATAAAAAGATTTTGTTGCCGATTTTGAATCGTGAATTGGTTGTGATTCGAGATGATTTTGTAGATCCTAAATTTGGAACAGGTGTTGTGAAAGTGACTCCAGCCCATGATCCTAATGACTTTTTGATGGGGCAGCGCCATGAATTGACTCCCATTAACGTGATGACAGATGATGGACGGATGAATGAAAATGCAGGGGAAGATTATGCTGGTATGGATCGCTTTGAATGTCGTGAAGCCATCGTTGAAGATCTTCGAAGAAGAAAACTGTTAAGAAAGGTTGATCCTCATTTACATGCTGTAGGGCATTGCTATCGTTGTAATACGGTGGTCGAACCACGCCTTTCTCCTCAATGGTTTGTCAAAATGAAACCTTTGGCTGAAAAAGCGATTGAAGCAGCCAAAAAAGGAGAGATTAAATTTTTTCCGAAACGTTGGACAAAAGTTTATCTCACTTGGATGAATAATATTCGTGATTGGTGTATCTCTCGCCAAATATGGTGGGGCCATCGCATTCCTGTTTGGTATTGCATGGGGGAAAGCCAATGTTCTCAAAGATGTCAGGAGCCTATTGTTGCCAGAACAACCCCCTCAAAATGTCCTCATTGCGGATCAACTCAACTTAGGCAAGATGAAGATGTTTTGGATACTTGGTTTTCTTCATGGTTGTGGCCGTTTTCTACACTCAATTGGCCAAAAGAAGATTTAGATAGGCAATTTTATTATCCCACTTGTGTTTTAGTAACAGCTCAAGAAATTATTTTCTTTTGGGTTGCTCGCATGATTATGGCAGGATTTGAATTTATGGGACAGAAACCATTTTCGCATGTCTATATTCATGGAACAGTTCGTGATGAGACCGGCACAAAAATGAGTAAATCGCTGGGCAATACGATTGATCCTCTGGAAATTATTGATGAATATGGAACTGATGCTTTGCGTATGAGCTTGATTATGCTCACTGCACAAGGTCAGGACGTTTATCTTTCTAAAGATAAATTTGAAATGGGCAGGAATTTTGCAAATAAAATTTGGAATGCCTCTCGATTTTTAATGATGACTCTAGAAGGTTCTCAAGTAAAACCTTTGGATCGAAAGCTTAAAGATTTTTCACTTGAAGATGAGTATATTTTAAGTAAGTTAAATGAGGTTATAGCCAGTACAACAAAAGCCCTTGAAAAATATAGACTGAATGAGGCAGCTCATACGCTTTATGACTTTTTCTGGCATCATTTCTGCGATCGATACATCGAAGCAATTAAGCCCATTCTTCATGGAGAGGCAAGTTCACCGGAGAAAATACGTACACAACGTGTACTTCTGACAGTTTTAGAAACTTCTTTAAGACTTCTTCATCCCATTATGCCATTTATCACAGAAGAGATTTGGCAGACCTTAAAAACGATGAACCTTATAAGCGATGATTCTCAAGCCATTATGATCAGTGCCTGGCCTAAGTCCAAAAAGAGCTGGATCGATGAAGGTATTACCTCAAAAGTTGAGAAGAAATATGATCTTTTGCGAGTGGGACGTAATTTAAGAGCTGAATATCAGATTAAACCAGGACAGGAAGTGGCATTTATTTTTAAGCCTTCTTCAGCAGACGATGAAGCTCTTGTTAAATCACAACACGAAGATCTTAGGAGACTTTTAAAAGCTTCTGATCTAAAAATTGATTCTGAGTTTCATCCCAACACGCCGATGTCTTCAGGGCTTTCGAGTTGCGGGACTATTTTTATGGATTTGTCTGGAGCTATTGATTTTTCGGCTGAGGAAACGCGTCTTAAAAAACAGCTTGAAGAGCTTGAAAATATGGTTCAGCGTATCAATGGACGGCTTTCGAATGAAAGTTTTCTTGCTAAAGCTCCTGCCGAAGTTGTTGAGAAAGATAAGCAAAAGAGAGATGAGATTTTACAGCAAAAAGAAAAACTGATTAAGAATTTAGAGTCTGTGAAGACTTATTTAGCTTCTTCATAGAACACTCTGTCTACTATTGCAAGTCAACTTACCTGATGTTTCTAAACTTATATTTTTAAATGGATCCCCGACAGGTACACTCGGGGATGACAGATGCGAGTATCCACGATACACTATTAAATATGTTCAAACTTCATGCAGAATATACCCCTCAAGGGGATCAGCCTCAAGCGATTGAAAAGCTTTCCGCCGCTATTACCAAGGGTGAGAAATTTACCACACTCTTAGGTGTTACTGGCTCTGGAAAAACCTTTACAATGGCCAATGTGATTCAAAATACACAGAAACCTGCACTTATCTTTTCTCACAATAAGACATTGGCTGCGCAACTTTATAATGAATTAAAGCGCTTCTTTCCTGAAAACTCTGTGGAATATTTCATCAGTTATTATGATTATTATCAACCCGAAGCTTATATTCCTCAAACGGATACTTATATTGAAAAAGACTCTTCCATTAATTCTGAAATTGAACGTTTACGTTTGTCTGCCACGAGTGGATTACTTTCTCGTCCTGATGTCATTGTGATTGCCAGTGTCTCTTGCATTTACGGTTTAGGGTCCAAAGAAGATTATGAAGAAATGGTGGTTCGAATTCAAAAAGGAGAACAAAAGAACCGAGCTCAATTGCTTCGTGAGCTAGTGGACATTCAATATGAACGAAGCGATTTTCAGTTTACACCTGGAAAATTTCGTGTGCGAGGTGATTCAATAGATCTTTTCCCATCTTATGGGACATCGGCTTATCGTGTTGAACTATTTGGAGATCAAATTGAATCTCTCTATGAAATTGATCCTATGACAGGAAAAACAAATAAAGAACTTAAGGAATTAAAAATATTTCCCGCGAAACATTTTGTGAGCCCTTATCGAAAATTGGAACCTGCATTGAAAGCAATTGAGCAAGAATTAGAAGAGCGTTTAGAATTTTTTAGATCTGAAGGCAAAATTTTGGAAGCCCATCGACTTGAAAGTCGAACGCGATTTGATATGGAAATGATGAGAGAGATTGGGCATTGTCAGGGGATTGAAAATTATTCGCGTCATCTCAGTGGGAGAAAACCTGGAGAACGACCGGCATGTCTTTTGGACTTTTTCCCGAAAGACTTTCTCTTGTTTATTGATGAGTCGCATGTCACTATCCCTCAGATTCGGGGCATGTATCATGGAGATAGATCGCGCAAACAGACATTGGTTGATTATGGATTTCGGCTTCCTTCAGCCTTGGATAATCGACCCTTAAAGTTTGATGAGTTTGAAAATTTATTGCCGCAGGCTATTTTTGTTTCTGCAACACCTGGTCCCTACGAATTAAGCAAACATCCTCAAGCCGTGGAACAAATTATTAGACCCACAGGTTTGGTGGATCCCCGCATCACCATTTTACCTTTACAGCATCAAGTAGATGACTTGATTCAACAAATACGAATCCGCGTAAAGAAACAAGAACGGATTCTTGTTTTAACGCTGACAAAAAAAACTGCAGAAGATTTGACGGAATATTTAAAAGAGATTGGCATTCGAGTTAAATATCTTCACTCAGAAATTGATGCCATTGAACGTGTCGATATTCTGCGAGGTTTGAGAAAAGCCGATTTTGATGTTCTGATTGGGATTAATCTTTTGCGAGAAGGATTAGATTTGCCAGAAGTTTCTTTGGTGGCTGTTTTAGATGCGGATAAGGAAGGATTTTTGAGATCTCAAACTTCTTTAATTCAGATCGCAGGGCGAGCCGCACGACATGTTTCAGGTGAAGTCATTCTGTATGCTGATAAAGTGACAGATTCCATGAAGAAAATGATAGAAGAAACAAATCGCCGTCGACAGATTCAAGTTGAGTATAATCAGAAGCATGGGATTACGCCTAAGGGAATTCAAAGAGCTATAGATGAAAGTCTTTCTGTATACCAAGAAGCTAAAGATTTTTTAAGAAAAGTATCAAATGAAAGTAGCCTTGATTTTACAAAAGATGAACTTGTTTATGAGCTGGAAGGCGAGATGAGAGAAGCAGCAGAGCATATGGAGTTTGAAAAAGCTGCTTTAATTCGTGATAAAATCTATGAAATTCAAAGAATAAAATCTAAAGAAAAACAAAAAAAAGAGAAAAAATAATTATGGTGTCGCAGAGTTTTTTATGGCAAGAAATCGATCCTATTCTAAAACAAGCTCTTGAAGAAGATTTAGGAAAGGGGGACATCACTACAGATAGTTTAATTCCTGTAGAAGCGTCTTTAGAGGCAGAATGGGTTGCCAAAGAACCTTGTTGTTTATCCGGCTTAGTTGTTGTCGATCGCATTTTTGCGCTCTTAGACTCTCACATTAAATGTTTTTGGATGTTTAAAGAAGGAGAAATGATAGAGCCTGGAAAATTTGGCCTTATTAAAGGATCTGCTCAAAACATTTTAAAAGGAGAGCGTGTTGCTTTGAATTTTCTCCAACGATTATGTGGCGTTTCAACTTTAACGTATCAATTCGTAGAGAAAGTGAAAAAGTATGGCGTTGAAATTTATGATACGCGTAAGACCACGCCGGGTTTAAGAACTTTAGAAAAGTATGCTGTAAAAGTTGGAGGAGGAGTCAATCATCGTATGAGACTGGATGATATGGTTCTGATCAAAGAAAATCATCAATATGTTTTAAATGATCTTTCCTTTGAAGGTTTTACCAATGAGAAACAAAGTATGAATAATCATTCATTAGAAAGAACCTTTGTTTCTCATAGTACTGGCCTACATAAATCTATTCATACTAATGAATGGCCTAGTAAACCTCTCATTCAGAAGATAAGGAAGGAACATCCTCAATTGCAAATCGGGATGGAAGTTGAACATGTTTCTCAAATCAAAGATGTCGTTGCAGCAGGAGTAAATTTTGTCCTTTTGGACAATATGACACCTGAGCAAGTTCAAGAAGCTGTTCAGCTGTGGAAAGGGAAGATCGTTCTAGAAGTTTCAGGGGGTATTCGACTGGACAACATTGAAGCTTATGCGAAAGCAAAACCAGATCGAATTTCAATAGGCGCTTTGACACATTCAGTCAAAGCAATTGATATAAGCTTGGAAGTATTAAGTGCACAATGAGTGATAGATCCAAAGACATTCTCTCTTTTTTTCAAAAGCGTCCTTCGAACACGCTTGAGGGAGTTTCTGATTTTGTTTCGGGTGAAGATATTGCAAAGGAACTAGGATTCTCCCGCACAGCCGTGTGGAATCATATTGATACTCTGCGCAAATTAGGATACGAATTTGAGTCTGTTCCTCGCCTTGGATATCGCCTCATTAAATCTCCTGATCTTCTTTTTCCTGATGAAATTGAAGCCAGTCTAGAAACTAAAATTATTGGAAAGAAAATTTATTATTACGATCAGACCCATTCCACCAATGATATAGCTGATCAATTAGCGCGGGATGGAGCTTCTGAAGGGACCTGTGTTTTAGCTGAATTTCAAACGCGAGGTAGAGGTCGGTTAGCTAGAAACTGGATTGCCCCCAAAGGGAAAAATATTCTTTTGTCTGTCATCTTTAGACCTCAATTGGATATTCGGCATGTCCCATTAATGACTTTAATCAGTGCAATCGCAGTTAGTCGAACCCTTGAAACCTTAGGATTTAATCCTAAAATCAAATGGCCCAATGACGTTTATATCGGAAACAAAAAAGTAGCAGGTATTCTCACTGAAATGGTTTCAGAACAAGATGCGATTAAACATCTGATCATTGGGATAGGGATCAATGTAAATTTGTCTCTTTCAGATTTACCCAAGGATATTGAGAATAAGGCCACCTCGCTTTCGATATTAACGGGGCATCATATGGATCGCAAAATCCTTTTAAAAGAGCTTCTTTATGAGCTTGAAAAGATTTATTCTTTAATAACATCTTCACAATATGAAAAAATTATTGAGGAATGGTCAAAACTCTCCATGCTATCGGGGCGTTGGGTGGAGATCTTTTCTGGAGAAAAGAAAATTGAAGGTATTGTTTTAGGTATTGATTCTAGTGGTGCATTGCTTTTAAAATTAGAAAATGGATTTGTGGAATCCATTTTAAGTGGAGATATTCAGCTCAAATATGACGAATAAACTTGTCGCAATTGATATTGGCAATACCAATATTGTTATCGGTGTTTTTTCTGGCTCAACCATTACCAATTTCTGGCGCATCAATACCATAAAGAAAAACGCGGACCACTATCTCGAAACTCTTCCTGAAGGATTTCGCGAATTAAAAGACATCGATGGCGTTGTTCTGGCAACCGTTGTTCCTGATTTAAGAGAAACGTTTGAAGTTGTATGTCAGAAACTCTTTAATAAAAAACCCATCAATGTTTCTTCAGATTTGGATATTGGTCTTAAAATCTGGTACAAAAATCCACGACAAGTAGGGGCTGATCGAATAGCAAATGCTGTGGCTGCACGAGAACTTTACGGGACCCCCGCTATTGTTATTGATTTTGGAACAGCTGTAACCTTTGACATTATTTCCCTTGGTGGAGAATATTTAGGGGGTGTTATTCTCCCGGGGATGGGTTTAAGTCGAGATATTCTGCATGAACGAACCGCTCTTTTACCTTGGGTGAATATCATTAAAACAGATGAAATATTAGGCCGCGATACTGTTTCTGCAATTCAGTCTGGAATTTACTGGGGCTTCATCGGAATGGTTAAATATTTACTTAAACGTCTTAAAATGGAAGTTTTTCCGGGAATTGATACGGATATCAAAATCATTGCCACCGGCGGCTATGTTTCTTATTTCTTAACCGATCTTGAAGAAGTACAGCATTTTGACTCTAACTTAACCCTCAAGGGGTTAAAATGTATTTATGACATTGTAACGTCTGGAAAACATTAAAGAAAATGGATCCCCGACAGAAATACTCGGGGATGACAGAAGCATGTACAAGCCGTCATTCCCGAATTCAGTAATCGGGAATCCAGTGGAAAATCATTACTATCTATTAAAAAATAGTAAAAGTATCCTTAATAAAGGTATAGCGTGCTCAAGCGACTTTTTATAAAAAATATCGCTTTAATCAGCGAAATCGAAATTGAGTGGGGTTCTGGATTTAATGCTCTGACGGGCGAAACGGGCGCAGGAAAATCTATCACTGTTGAAGCACTTTTGCTTATTTTAGGAGATCGTGCATCTGCCGATCTAATTCGAGAAGGGGAATCCAAAGGAATTGTAGAGGCTTCTTTCGAAATAAAAAATCTTAATCAAGTCCATACTTTATTAGATGAGCAGGGCATTGAAATTGAAGAACATCAATTGATTGTTCGTCGAGAAATTTCTTCTGACGGTAAATCTCGAGCTTTTGTCAATGGCGCTCAAGTGAATCTCGCTTTTTTGAAGTCTCTAGGCGAACACTTGGTAGATCTTCATGGGCAACATGAACATCAGTCTTTGCTTCAACCTGTGCATCAAAGAGAATTCTTGGATATTTTCGCAGGATTGATTCCTTTAAGAACTTCCGTTCAAGAAAGTTTTCAATTATTACAAAGCATTATTCAAAAAAAGAAAGAGCTTGAAGCATCTCTTCGGGATAGAGATCGTCAACTTGATTTTTTAAGATTCCAAGCCAAAGAAATCAAAGACATTCATCTAGAAAACGAAGAAGAAGATAAAATTGAAGAAGAAATTCGACTTTTGTCTCATTCTGAGAAAATTCAAGAATTGGTTAAAAGCATAGACACTTTACTTAATGACGCAGATCCTGCATTGTTTGATCAAATTTTTCAGTTGATAAACTCTGTTCAAGAACTATCTACCATAGATGCTGAATTGTCGTCTCAAGTCAACGCCGCTGAGGAAATTCGTTTTAAATTAGAAGACATTCAGAGTGTTGTCAAAAATAAGTTTGGCTCCATTGAATATGATCCTGAACGATTGCAATATCTGGGTGACCGCTTACTTGAGATTGGACGGCTTAAGAAAAAATATGGAGCTAATCTAGGAGAGATTCTTATAGAAACCGAAAAGAAAATTGAAGAATTAGAAAAAGGGGAGGCGGGTCTTCAAGAAATTGAGACCCAAATACAAAGCTTACAAAAAAACTATGATGAAAAAGCAAATCGATTACGAAAAGAAAGAAAGAGCTGGGGACAGAAACTTTCAATCGGCATTGTCAAAGAATTAGAAGGGCTTGGTTTAAAAGGCTCTTCATTTGAGATTCGCCTTCAGGAAATACCTCCCAGCCCCTCAGGAATGGATGATGTCATTTTTTACATCTCAACCAATGTCGGACACTCGCCAAAACCTTTGCATGAAGTAGTGTCTGGAGGAGAGCTGTCGAGAATTATGCTTGCGATTAAAACCCTTCTCACCAAAAAGGCGCTTGTTCCTGTCCTTATATTTGATGAAATTGATGCCAATTTAGGAGGGCAAACAGCTCATAAAGTTGCAGTTAAATTGCAAGAAGTCTCCCAATCGCATCAAATTATTGTCATTACCCATTTAGCTCAAATTGCAGCCTATGCTGATCAGCAATACTATGTTGAGAAAATTCAGGCAAATAAGAAGGTCAGTACACGCGTTTTGTTGCTTTCCTCTGAAGATAGAACTAAAGAAATAGCTCGCATGCTCGGAAGCGCCCAAATTTCCTCCGTTGCTTTAACTCACGCCAAAGAACTTCTGAGTACGGCTCAGAAGGTATAAGTTTAATTTAATCAATAAAATATTCCTCTTAAAAAATTGAATTTCCTCTTCTCTAATGATACCATTTGAAGGCTATTGGAGTTTTCGAATTAAGCTATTGATTCATCTTTTTCAAAAAGGGAAGAGAGAAACGCCATGTTCAAAGCAAAAATCACTGTCACGCTCAAAAAAGGGGTCGCTGATCCTCAAGGTTTAGCCGTTATCAATGCTTTAAGAACCATGCAATACAATAATATTCAAGATGTACGAATTGGGAAATATATTGAGGTTGCTCTCCAATCTTCAACAAATGCTGATGCACAAAAAGAAGTTCGTGAAATCTGTGAGAAGCTATTAGTTAATCCTATTATTGAACAATATCATTATGAACTTGAAGCTGCTGAAAAGGTAGTCAAAGTATGAAATTTGCAGTAGTCGTTTTCCCAGGCTCTAACTGTGATGCCGATTGCTTTCATGTTGTAAAAAATGTTTTGAAGCAAGAAGTTGAATATGTCTGGCATCGTGATTCTAATCTAAAGGGTTTTGACTGCGTCATTATTCCCGGCGGATTTTCCTACGGTGACTATTTGAGAACTGGGGCCATTGCTCGTTTTTCTCCTGTCATGAATTCTGTGGTTGAGTTTGCGAAAAAGGGCGGTCTTGTCATTGGCATATGCAATGGTTTTCAAATATTGTTGGAAAGCGGCCTTTTGCCGGGCGCTATGCTTCGTAATGCCTCTTTAAAATTTGTTTGTCAATATGTTCATCTTCGATGTGAAAATAATCAAACTTCTTTCACAAATTCTTGTAGTAAGGGTCAAGTTTTAAGCATTCCAATTGCACATGGGGAGGGGAATTATTTTACCGATCCAGAGACTTTAAAAAGATTAAACGATCACAATCAAATTGTATTTCGTTATTCTGACGCAAAAGGAACCATTTCAAAAGAGGCAAATCCCAACGGTTCTTTAGAAAATATTGCTGGGATTATCAATACACAAGGCAATGTTTTGGGTATGATGCCTCATCCTGAAAGAGCCAGCGAAAAAGCTTTGGGCTCTGAAGATGGGAAATTTATTTTTGAATCAATTTTGAATGTATTAGTGAATAAGTAATTTAAAAATGGATCCCCGATTAACACACTCGGGGATGACAGGGAAGATATGATAGCTATTACCGAAGAAGTAATTTCCAAACATGGTTTAACTCAAGAAGAATATGAAAAAATTAAAAACTTCTTGGGGCGCGAACCTAACTTTCTAGAGCTTGGACTTTTTTCTGTGATGTGGAGCGAGCATTGCGGATATAAAAATTCAAAACTCGAACTCAAAAAACTTCCAACCACTGGCTCTGGGATTTTGATTAAAGCCGGAGAAGAAAACGCTGGAGCTATTGATATTGGTGATGGATGGTGTTTGGTTTTTAAAATGGAAAGCCACAATCATCCTTCAGCTATTGAACCTTTTCAGGGAGCCGCCACAGGAGTAGGGGGTATTATTCGAGACATTTTTACCATGGGCGCTCGCCCCATTGCTTTGATGGATTCTTTACGATTTGGTCGCCTGGAAGATGCAAAGACACGAACCTTGCTTAATGGTGTTGTTTCAGGCATTGCCCACTATGGCAATTGTATTGGCATTCCAACCGTAGGTGGAGAGATTTATTTTGAAGAAACTTATTCCACTAATCCGCTTGTCAATGTTTTCTGTTTAGGCGTTGCAAAGCAAACAGATTTGGTTAAGGGAAAGGCAAAAGGGTTAGGTAATCCCGTCTTTTATGTAGGTGCCGCTACTGGTAGAGATGGCATTCATGGCGCCACATTTGCTTCAGACGAACTCAATGAAAAATCGCATGAAGATCGTCCCAGCGTTCAAACGGCAGATCCATTTATGGAAAAACTTTTGGTGGAAGCCTGTCTGGAGCTTTTTAAGAAACCAGGGGTTGTGGTAGGTGTGCAGGACATGGGAGCTGCAGGACTAACTTGTTCCACTTGTGAAACCGCATCTCGTGGAAATTCTGGAATTGAAATTGATGTGTCTTTAGTGCCCATGAGAGAAACGGGCATGAATCCTTATGAAATCATGCTTTCAGAATCTCAAGAACGTATGCTTTTCATTATCCAAAAAGGCAAAGAAGATGAAGTACTCAAAACTTTTGAAAAATGGGGGCTTCATGCCGCGTTGATTGGGCATGTGACTGCAGGCAACCGAATGGTTGTAAAAGAAAATGGAAAAGTTGTTGCAGATGTTCCATCCAAAGCGTTAACCGATGAAGCACCTCTTTATCGAAGAGAAGCAAAAAAACCTGCTTATTTAGATCTTATTAATCAAACTCCAAATTTACCTTCTGATTCAGAAAATTATTCGAAAGAATTTCTTCAGCTTTTAGCTGAACCTAGCATTGCCAGCAAAGAATGGATTTATCGGCAATACGATCATATGGTGATGGACAACACTGTTGTTCTGCCAGGCTCTGATGCTGCTGTTCTTCGACTGAAAGAGGCTGGGAAATGGATTGCTATGACTTCTGATTGCAATGGTCGATATTGTTACCTGGACCCATATCAAGGAACAGTGATGGCTGTCGCAGAAGCTGTAAGAAACTTGGCTGTTACAGGAGCTAAACCTATTGGCCTTACAGATTGTCTTAATTTTGCTAATCCATTAAAACCTGAAAATTTTTGGCAACTTCAGAAATCAGTCGAAGGAATTCGAGACGCTTGCTTAAAATTCGGAATTCCTGTTACAGGTGGAAACGTAAGTCTTTACAATGAAAGCCATTTGGGGCCTATTTATCCAACCCCAGCGATTGGTATCGTCGGAGTTATTGCTCAAGAATCTCATATCACTACCATTGATTTTAAGAAAGAAGGGGATGCTGTTTATCTCATTGGCGGGTTAGGCCAAGGATTAGGAGGAAGCGAATATCTTTGGAGAATACGCAAAATTCAAAAAGGTCCTCTTCCGAAATTTGATATTGAGAAAGAGTTGTCACTTCATAAACTTATTCTAGAAGCTATTGAAAAAGGTTTACTAAGAAGTGCCCACGATCTTTCCGAGGGGGGCTTAGCAGTTGCTTTGGCAGAAAGTTGCTTTAGGGGCGGATTGGGTGTTGAGTGTTCCCTTACCGAAAATAAAAATTTAAGAAAAGATGAAATGCTTTTTGGTGAAGCACCGTCCCGCGTCATTATATCTGTTAATCCTGCTCACGAAGAAGAACTTGTTAAACTTTGCAAGACTCAAAATGTTGAAATTTTAAAAATTGGAAAAATCACACAAGATAAATTTAAAGTAAGCATTGGAAATAAAACCGTTGTTGAAAATACTCTAGAGGAGATGGAAAAGGCGTGGAGAAATTCGATCAGTTCATGGATGAAGAAAGCATAGGGGATGGACGTCCTAAAGAAGCCTGTGGCGTATTTGGAGTTGCAGGCCTTGAGAACGCATCTCATCTAACTTATTTAGGTTTATATGCCCTTCAGCATCGCGGACAAGAATCTGCAGGCATTGTAACCAGTGATGGAAAGACCCTTAAAGTGCATAAGGGCATGGGTTTGGTCTCAGAAGTTTTTAGCGAAAAGGTTTTAAAAGATTTAACAGGCCCTATTGCTATTGGACATGTTCGATATTCGACAACGGGTTCTAGCATGATTGAAAATGCACAACCACTTTTGGTGAGCTGTGCAAAAGGGGATTTAGCCATTGGACATAATGGTAATCTGGTTAATTCAAGAGAACTCAGAGAAAAGCTAGAACGCAAAGGTTCTATTTTTCAAACCACTGTTGACAGTGAAATCTTTCTTCATTTGATTGCTCATTCCACAGCAGAATCAAGAGAAGAGGCGTTAGTGGATACCCTCAAACAGGTCCGCGGAGCATATTCGCTTGTTATTTTATGGGAAGATGAATTGATTGGCGTTCGAGACCCTAATGGATTTCGTCCTCTTTGTTTAGGCGAAAGAGATGGTTCTTATGTTCTTGCATCTGAGACTTGTGCTTTGGATTTAATCGGCGCTAGATTTGTTCGCGACATTGAGCCTGGAGAAATTGTTTTCATTGGTAAAAATCTTGTCCGCTCTATCAAACCTTTTGATCCTCAGACTCCTTCAGCATTTTGCATTTTTGAAAATATTTATTTTGCCCGACCTGACAGTTCAATTTTAGGACATAGTGTGCATTCTCTCCGCAAGAATTTAGGTGTTGAACTTGCAAGAGAACATCCTGTAAAAGCAGATGTGGTGATTCCGGTACCCGATTCTGGAAATTCTGCAGCCTTAGGGTTTTCACAAGAATCAGGCATTCCATTTGAGATGGGATTCATTCGAAATCATTATGTAGGAAGGACTTTTTTACAACCTAGCCAATTTATTCGTGATGTGGGTGTGACCATTAAATTAAATCCGATTCGAGAAGTGATCGAAGGGAAACGTGTCATTGTTGTAGATGATTCTATTGTTCGCGGAACCACGAGCAAATCTCGTGTTCGCATCTTGAGACAAGCAGGAGCAAAAGAGGTTCATGTTCGTATCAGTTGTCCACCTCATGTGAGTCCTTGTTATTATGGAATTGATTTTCCTTCTTCACAGGAGTTGATTGCAGCCAATAATACGATGGGAAAAATTCAAAGCTATCTTGAAGCGGACAGTTTGGGTTATTTAAGCGAAGCCGGTATGTTACGAGCCATGAGTCATTTGAAAATCGGATTTTGTACAGCTTGCTACACAAAAAAATATCCTGTACCGGTTGAAGAAGGTACAAATAAAATGGTTATGGAGAAAAAGAGAAAGAAAGTAGTGTTATAAAACAAATTTTATTTTTCATATTTTAAGGAGGATTTCATGTCTAATGAAGGAGTTTTAACGTATCAACAAGCAGGTGTTGATATCAAAAAATTAGATCGATTCAAAAAAGATATTGCTAAACCTATTCATCAGACTTATGGCCCTGAAGTGCTTTCAAAAATTGGAGGTTTTGGCGGACTGTTTCGTTTGGATAAGAAAAAATATAAAAATCCTGTCCTGGTTTCTAGTGTTGATGGTGTCGGAACGAAACTTAAAATTGCCGCCATGATGAATAAACACAATACGGTCGGGATGGATATTGTTCACCACTCTGCCAATGATATTGTGGTTCAAGGAGCAAAGCCCCTTTTCTTTTTAGATTATATTGGCTCTGGTGTTTTAAAACCAGAAATTGGACAACAAATTATCGAAGGCTTGGTAACGGGTTGTAAAATTGCAGGTTGTGCCCTTATTGGTGGGGAAACTGCGGAAATGCCTGGGATGTATAAAGAAGGTGATTATGATTTAGTGGGAACCATCGTTGGCGTCGTTGAAAAATCTGAAATTATTGACGGTTCAAAAGTGAGACCAGGAGACATTTTGCTTGGAATTCCATCCAATGGATTACATACCAACGGATATTCTTTAGCTCGTAAAATCTTTTTTGAGAAATTAGGGTGGGAAGTCAATCGGCACGTTTCTGAGTTAGGGGGAACTTTAGGTGAAGCTCTTTTAAAACCTCATACTTGCTATAGTAACGCTGTTTTAAAAGTTTATGAAGATGTCAATATTCATTCAATCGCCCACATTACAGGCGGTGGATTTTCAGGGAATATTCCAAGAGTTTTACCTGAAGACTGCAAAGCCATTATCGATAAAAAATCTTGGAAAATTCCACCTCTCTTTCAATTAATGCAAAAACATGGAGATTTGCCAGATGAAGAAGCCTATCGTGTTTTTAATATGGGAATAGGACTTGTGGTTGTGGTGTCGCCTAAAAAAGCAGAAAAGGCAAAACGATTGTTTAAAAAATCCGGATTTGATGCACAGGAAATTGGGCAAATTGCTAAAGGAAAAAAAAGCGTAGAGTTTTGTTAAAAAATTAAAAGCCAAATGACAATGGATTCCCGCCAGAAACACTCGGGAATGACAAACACTTATGTTTTCTGTCATCCTCGAATGTACTAATCGGGGATCCATAAAGTTAGGAGAAGAATTTCATGAGCAAGATTGAACGAGCTATTATCAGTGTTTCAGACAAGAAAGGAATTGTGGAATTTGCCACAGAACTTGACAAGCTAGGGGTTCAAATTATTTCCACTGGAGGAACTGCAAAGATTTTAAAAGAAGCGGGCATTCAAGTTAAACTTATTTCTGATTTAACGGGGTTTCCAGAAATATTAGACGGCAGAGTCAAAACGCTTCATCCTAAAGTGCATGGAGGACTTCTGGGGGTGCGAGATAGTTCTATCCATAAAAAACAAATGAGTGAGCAGGGAATTGTCCCCATCGACTTAATCGTTGTAAATCTCTACCCCTTTGAAGAAACGATCTCAAAAGAAGGAGCGAGTTTAGCCGAAGCCATTGAGAATATTGATATTGGTGGGCCTGCAATGCTTCGCTCGGGAGCAAAAAATTATCGCTTTGTGACGGTCGTTGTAAATCCGAGTCGTTACCCAATTTTGATTGACGAACTAAAACAAAATCAATGCTCACTTAGTGAAGGCTTTCGATTTCGCTTGGCTCAGGAAGCTTTTGCACATACGGCACGGTATGATTTAGCAATTGCAAATTATTTGGAAGGCCTCACTAAACCTAAGGGAGGAGTTGCTTTCCCTGATGAACTTTCTCTGGCGCTAAAAAAAGTAGATGATTTAAGATATGGAGAAAATCCACATCAAAAAGCAGCCTTTTATCAGGATTATCAAACAACGCTTCCGGGTCTTGCTTCTGCAAAACAACTGGCCGGGAAGGCTCTTTCTTTCAACAATCTTCTTGATTTAGATGCAGCTTATCGTCTGCTGCAAGAATTTTCAACCCCAGCAACTGTCATTATTAAACATAACAATCCCTGTGGAGCTGCATTAGGTGAAAACATCTTGGAAGCCTATCGCAAAGCACTTGAAACAGATCCAACTTCCGCTTTTGGAGGTATTTTAGGTTTCAATCGACCTGTTGACGTTGACTTAGCTAAAACAATTACACAAGGGTTTGTAGAAGCTATCTTAGCCCCCAGTTTTACAGAAGATGCTCTCAATGAATTCAAGAAGAAAAAGAATTTAATTATTTTAGCATTAGAAGCAGCAGGTCAACCATTCAATGAAAAAGTACCTACTTATGATTACAAGAGAATTGTAGGAGGGCTTTTAGTTCAGGAAGCCGATCGCTTTCCTCTCAAAAAAGAAGAATTAAAAGTAGTTACTCAGCGTCAACCTTCGGTTGAAGAAATAGAATCGATGATTTTTGCTTGGGCCGTAACAAAGCATGTTAAGAGCAATGCCATTGTTTTTGCCAAAGGTAAAGAAACCATTGGTATAGGTGCAGGTCAAATGTCTCGTGTGGATTCGGTTCAGATTGCAATTATGAAAGCCAAGAAAAATATTCAAGGAGCTGTGATGGCTTCTGATGCTTTCTTTCCATTCCGTGATGGAATTGACATTGCTTCTCAAGCAGGTATTTCTGCTGTGATACAACCAGGCGGATCCATTCGCGATCAAGAAGTTATACAAGCTTGTAACGAAAAAGGTATTGCGATGGTTTTAACTGGAATTAGACATTTTAGACACTAAAAGTGTGACGTGAGGCATGAAGCACGAAGTATGAAGCCTTCTTGTTTCATGATTCATGCTTCCTGTTTCAAAATTCAAGAAAGCATACATAGAGAATGAAGATCTTAGTCATCGGAAGCGGCGGCCGTGAGCATGCCTTAGTATGGAAAATAGCTCAAAGTCCTTTGGTCAAAAAAATTTATTGCGCGCCTAGTAATCCCGGTATTTCCAAGCTTGCCGAACCTGTTAATATTCCAGTAGACCATATTGAAGAATTATTAGATTTTGCTAAATCCAAAAAAATTGATTTAACTGTTGTAGGCCCAGAACTCCCTCTTACTCTAGGACTTTCAGATGCCTTTCAAAGAGAAGGGCTTAAAGTCTTTGGCCCTAATCAAAAAGCGGCCCAATTAGAGCAGAGTAAAGCCTTTTCAAAAAATTTTATGCATCAACATCAAATCCCAACCGCTGATTTCAAAATTTTTACCAACACTAAGGAAGCCAAAGCATACGCGCAAAATGCTTCTTATCCTTTGGTTATTAAAGCGGATGGCCTTGCAGCAGGAAAGGGTGTTCTGGTTGCTAAAACTTCCAAGGAAGCCCTTGAATTTTTAGATGAAGTGATGGACAAAAAAATATTTGGAAAATCCGGAGAAAAAGTTGTTATTGAAGAATGCCTTCAAGGAGAAGAGCTCTCTATTTTAGCTCTTTTAGACGGAAAAAGTTTTTTACTTTTACCAGAAGCCCGTGATCACAAGAGAATTTTTGACAATGATGAGGGCCCTAATACAGGGGGAATGGGAGCTTACAGCCCTGTATCTTGGGCTTCAAAAACTTTGCTCGATGAAATTATAGAAAAAGTTTTCAAACCCGTCTGTCTGGGACTTAAAAAAGAAAAAATAGATTATTGTGGTGTGCTTTATGCGGGATTGATGATCACTCCTCAGGGAGTAAAAGTTTTAGAATTTAATGTGCGATTCGGTGATCCAGAAACACAAGTTGTACTGCCTCGCATTAAAAGTGATCTTGTTCGTTTAATGTTGGCATGCTGCAATCAAACGCTCTCACAAGAATCTATTGATATCAGTCAGAATTCTACGCTATGCGTTGTCATAGCATCTGGGGGATATCCACAAAGTTCTCAAAGTGGTTTAACTATTCAAGGTCTCGATGAAAACCAAAATAAAAATACTTTTGTTTTTCATGCAGGAACAAAGCAGGACGGGGATTCAATTCTAACCAACGGAGGACGAGTTTTAGGAATTACGGGATGGAATTCATCCATGGAAAAAACTAGAGAATCTGTTTATCAAGCTATTCAAAAAATTCATTTTGAGAAAATGCAATATCGAAAAGACATTGGACAATCAGGCGTAAAAGATAAGGTCTCTTTATGAAACAATTCGTTGTTCGACAGATTCGACTTCTCTTAATATTAATGAGCATTTTTCTATTTCATTCTTCAGGCCAAGCAAAAGATTCTCCACGCATCGGCTTCTGGGTTCCTTGTGAAGGAAGTGAGCAGGTCCTATCCAATAAAGATAAAATCATCAAACTTCTGGAAACCTCAAAAAAAATGGGGATCACGGATATTTTTCTTCAGGTTTATCGCAGAAACAACACTTGGTATCGATCTAAGCTGGCATCAGACATCCCTTTTCAAACTATTTTGAAAAATCAAAAAATAGATACGCTTGCCTTTACAATTCAAGAAGCTCACAAAAGAGGGATTAAAATTCATGCCTGGTTCAATGTTTTTTGGATTGGAAAAGATTTGAATGTTCCTATTATTAAAAAATTTGGCAAAGAGATTATTACTAGAAATCAGAAAGGCATGTCTATGACAGATTTTCCTAATCATGCCATTCCAGGAGAGCTTGGAAAATGGTTTTCCTATGGGGAGGATGGTTATTGGCTTGAACCAGGGGATCTCAGAGTTCAAAATTATTTTTTAGCGCTTTTTCAAGAAGCTCTTCAGAATTACCCTAACCTTGATGGAGTTCATCTAGATTTTGTGAGATACCCTTTTGCCAGCCCTTATTTACCGGGTTCTTACTATGCTTTTGCGCGGGGACTTGAGTTTGGATATGGAGCAAAAAGCATTGAACGTTTTCAAAAGAAATATGGGCTTAATCCTGTCAAAATGGAACGTACTGTACAAAACCATTTGCTTTGGGATCAATGGCGCAGAGATCAAATTACAAGTCTTTTAATGCAACTTCGCAAAATTATTCTCAAGAATTCTCCAAAATTAGTTTTTTCATGTGCGGTCTTGCCTTGGCCCGAGAGAAGTTATTTTTGCTCATTTCAGGACTGGACACGTTGGATTCAAGAAGGCCCTGTCGATTTTGTTGTTACCATGAATTATACAATTGATCAGCATTTATTTATGTTTTTATCCCGTATGTCTCTAGGAGCAGGAAAACCTGGGAAAGTATGGATTGGACTAGGACCCTATCTGTTTGAAAAAGATGCCTTCGGTTTTTCTAAACAAGTTCAAAATACATTTGCCATTGCTCCCCCCGGAATTGTCTTTTTTTCCTACGATGGTCTGCTGGATCAAAAAGAAGTGATGCAGTCTCTTCAAAAAACACTTCAATCCAAGAAACACTCATGAGCGACGTCAGAATTTATTCTCCTTATGAAGGTGATGGCTTATAGGCTATGGGAACTTTGCAGACTCCTCATTTTGTTAAACTCTTCGCTGGCCTCTTGACTTTAGAGTCTGAAATTCCTAATGTTGAAGCCGTTCTTGAAAGAAAATGGGGAACGATCGAGAAAAAAAGCGAGATTCATCCCTTTGATTATAGTTCTTACTATAAGGACGAGTTTGGATCGCCTCTCATGCGATTTTTTTTAGTCTTTGCAAAAACTTTATCGCAAGAGGAGATTGCTTTTTACAAATTAGAGTCAAATATGATAGAAGCAGAAAATGCCATCGCTGGGAAAAGACGTTGGAACATTGATCCAGGCTTCATTGATTTAGATAAAATTGCTTTGGCGACGACAAAACCAGCAACTTATAGGATTTACTTAGGGAAGGGGATTCATGCTCAATCAACCCTTTTCTTTAAAGATGGAAGTTTTCATCCCTGGCCATGGACTTATCGAGATTATAAAGAAGAATGGACTTTGAAATTTTTTCAGGAAGTTAGAAATCAATTTAAATTGGAAATAATAGATCAATTGAAAGCTCAATAAAAAGAGGAAATTTATGGCAACCATCAAACCTTTTAAAGGAACATACTATAACACCGAAAAAATTAAGGCGGAAAAAGTGATTACCCAGCCTTATGACAAAATAGATTCAAAGTTACAGCAAACTTACCTTGATCGAGACCCGCATAATATGGTCAGGATCATTTTGAAGGGCACTGCTCAAGATAACTCAACATCCCCCTATGAAACACAAAGTAAATTGTTAAGCGAATGGATTAAAAATAGAGTTCTTGTACAAGATCATGAACCAGCTATCTATGGTTACACTCAAGAATTTGAGTTTTTTGGGGAAAAAAGAACACGACAAGCATTTATTGCTTTGGGTAAATTAGAAAATTATGAAAATAAAATTGTTTATCCTCATGAAGAAACACTTTCAAAACCTAAGGCCGATCGCTTAAACCATCTCAGGGCAACCCAAACGCAATTTGGCCTTATTTTTATGCTTTATGAAGATTTACAGAAGAATATTTTAAAACTCATTAATGCTAATGCGAATCAAAAAAATATTTTTGATTTTACAGATCTTGATTATCAGGTGAGACATCAGGTCTGGTGCATTAAGGATCCCAATATTATTCAATCTGTAGCTACGCTCATGCAAGATAAGAAACTTCTTATCGCAGATGGACATCATCGTTATGAAACAGCTCTTGCCTTTAGAGATGAAATGCGAGTGCAACATTCTACCGATGCTTTTGATTATGCCATGATGGCTTTTATCAATTTACATGATGATGGGTTAGTGATTTTACCTACACATCGATTGGTTAAAAACTTATCGGATGATGCTCTTTTAAAACTAACAGATCATTTAAGAAAAGATTTTCGTATTGAAAGATTTAAGTTGCCGACGGATCATCCAAGTGTTTTTATTCACGAAAAAATGCGTAAAATTCACAAAGATCATCATGTGATTGGACTCTATTATGGATCTGAGGAATTTTTGCTGCTTCATTATCTAAAAAACGCTTTGCCTCCTTCATTATTAAAAAACCAACTCTCGGAGAGCTGGAGAAGCTTAGATGTTGCCATTTTGCATCATGCCATTTTGAAAAACATTCTAAACATTGAGGAAGAAGCTGTTCGCACCGAATCAAATCTTTCTTACGTAAGAGAAATTGATGAGGCATTAGATTCAGTACATAAAGGACGTGCTCAAGTCGCATTTATCCTAAATCCCACCAAACCTGAGGACGTGAGGGATATCGCTTATGGATTAGAGCGCATGCCTCAAAAGTCAACGGATTTTTACCCCAAATTAATGACAGGTTTAATGCTCAATCAAATGAAGATTTAGGGTTTAAAAATTCTATTTTCTTTTTCTGGAATCGTCCCATAGACATCCGTAACTTATAGGTAGCCTTATAGTTACATGCCACGCAAACAAACCTAGATACAAAGAAAATTTCTAAAAAAAGAAGTACCTAAAAAGGGGAACTTATCGTATACTTTTCTCATTATAAAAGGGGGCAGTTCAATGTTTATTCATCAATTTAAGAAGGTGTTTATTCTTGCTGGATTTTCCGTTTTCTTAATGACTCGGGTTTATGCCGAAGGCATGGGGGCGAGCTATCAAATCGCTAAAATCTCTCAAAAACTTATAAAGTATGATGAAGAGGGCCGTCAGGGAAATGGCTTAGTTTATCAAGTGGATTACTTCGATAAATTTTACCAAAAACGCCTCCTTCCTGCTTCTCAGATGGGAGAGCTTTACATTGTTGAGTGGAGAGCCTCTGGAGTTCCTAGTGTTGGAGAAAAACTCATTTTTTCCTTTGAATATCGAGCTTCTGATATCAACGAGGTTAAAAAGAAAGACATAGAAATCTTTGTGAATCAAAATGATTTTTATGAAACTCCTATCGAGCATATCGGAGAAGAATTTGCTAATGAAGGTGAAATTGAAGCATGGAAATTGACGATTTCACGTAATGGCACTCCAATTGATGTGCGACAGTCCAATTTTTGGATTGATTAATCTGCCCATTAACCAACTGGATATCCTATGAAGAAACGTTCTTCTAATATTCCCGTTAAACTTGAGATGGGCGGGGAATCTCTTGTTTCAGAGATTAATCACTTGGAACCCTCTCTATTTCGGTGCATTCTGAATCGTGCCATCCCTCTGCAGTCTAAAATAAATATCACTCTTATTCTTCCCAAAAGTTCCTCAAAAAAAACGAGTGATCAGAAAATCTCTACTGAAGGAATCATTTCAAAAGTAGACTGTATTCAAAATGAAAAGAACGAGATGGAGTATCAAACAGAAATCTCTTTTCTTGAACTTTCTTCTTCTCAAAAAAAGTGGATCGACGATTTTATTCAAAAACAGTGTTAGTTCTATCCTTTTAGGTATTTCTCATGTCAAATCGCATGCAAAAAAGTATGTCCTTTGCAATACGGGTGACACTCGGTGGGGAACCCCGCCGCGCACAATTTTCCATGAGCACGGTGAGGCTGACGAGTGAGTGACAGGACCCGTTTCTTCCCTAATCCTAAAGGACGGCGAAAAACCCGAGAACATACTTTATATACGGGACCTCATGGCATCCATCTCTGAAAACCTAAATCGAATTCAAAAAAACATTATGGCAACTTGCCATAAAAAGAATCGCCTTCCTTGCGAAATAACTTTAGTGGGTGTTACTAAAACTGTTTCGCTTGAGCGTATTCAAGAAGCTATTGATGCCGGTTTAACTTTCTTCGGAGAAAATCGGATTCAAGAAGCAAAAGAAAAAATAAAATTTTTAGGGAATAAGGCCCGCTGGCATTTTATTGGTCACCTCCAAACTAACAAAGCAAAAGAAGCCATCGAATTATTTGAAATGATTCAATCTGTAGATTCCATACGCCTTGCTGAGAAATTAAACCAAGTTGCTGAACAGTCAAATAAAATTCTTCCTGTTTTATTGGAAGTGAATATTGGCAAAGAAATTACCAAACATGGATTCGTTGAAGAAGAAGTTTTGAATATGTCAAAAGAACTTAAGCGATTATCAAATATCCAAATCAAGGGTCTTATGACAGTAGCTCCATACTCAGAAAACCCAGAAGATGTAAGGCCTTTTTTTAAAAAGATGAAAAATCTCTTTTGTGAATTAGAAAAACCTGAAATACTCTCTATGGGAATGAGTCATGATTATAGAATTGCGATAGAGGAGGGAAGTACCATGATTCGTTTAGGACAAGCCATTTTTGGTGCACGGAGTTAAAATAAAAATATGCTCGACAATAAAAAACTTATCTTTATTGGTGCAGGTAATATGGCTGAAGCCCTCATAGCGGGCATTTTAAACTCAAAAAAAATGCCTACTACTTCTATAGGCTTTACTGAAATCAATACAGCCCGAGGTCAATACATACAAGAGAAATTCAAGATTCAGTCTTTTGCTGACAATATACAAGCCGTTTCATGGGCAGATATCATTCTTTTTGCTGTAAAACCTCAAAGCATGTCTAGTGTCCTTTCTGAAATTTCATCTGTTCGTTTTAATGAGAAAATATTGATTAGTATTGCAGCTGGAATCCCAATTCGTTTCTTTGAAGAAAAATTAAATCAGAAAATACACATGATTCGCGTGATGCCCAATATGCCTGCCCTTGTAGGAAAGGGCATTTCGGGTGTTAGTCGAGGAGGAATTTCCACCTCTGAAGATGAAGTAATTGCTTGTAAAATCATATCCGCCGTAGGGGAGATTGTACAAGTTCCAGAAAATCTTTTGGATGCAGTTACAGCTATAAGTGGAAGTGGTCCGGCGTATTTCTTTTATTTTATGGAAGCCCTGATTGAAGCCGGGATAGAATTAGGACTTTCCCCGGAAACTTCTGACAAACTGGTTCAATGGACTGCATTAGGAGCTTCGACATTGATTCAACAAATTCAAGAAAGACCTGAGATTTTAAGACGCAAAGTAACTAGCCCTGGTGGAACAACAGAAGCAGCAGTAAAAAACCTGGATGAAAACAACACAAAAAAATTCATTATTCAAGCTGTCCACATGGCAGAAAAACGATCAAAGGAGCTGCAGAAAGGATTATGATTCTTTTTCTCGTTCGCATTGTTCAATGGATTGCAAACCTATATTCCTTTATTCTCTTTGCAAGAGTTTTATTGAGCTGGGTAAGTCCAGATCCCTATAACCCCGTTGTCCAATGGATTCATCGTTTAACAGAACCTGTTCTTGCCCCAATCAGGCGAGTTTTTCGAATACAATGGAGCATGATTGATTTCTCTCCGATCATTGCTTTTATCGGAATAGAATTGATTAAGGCCCTTTTGATAAAACTCCTTTTGAAGTTTCTCTAAACTATATACGCGCATTCTCTTTCAAGAACAGCCATACTCCGATAGCCATAAAAATGGCTGCTACTCCCATTTGCATAGAAACACTTTCTCTTAAGAATATAATTGAAAGTCCTGTTCCCACAAATGGGGCCAAAGAAAATAAAGCTCCTGTGCGAGAGGTCCCAATATGACGCAAAGCTAAGATAAAACACACTAAGCTTAAACCATAAGATAAAAATCCTAAAATACCGGCAGTTAATAAAATTGAAAAAGAGGGAAACTGAACACGAAACATAATACCAAGAAAAAAATTAGTTACCCCTGCAACAAGACTTTTAACAACTGTGATTTGCAAAGGATCACTGTTTGAAATTTTTCGAGTAATATTATTATCAATCCCCCAACAAAGGCATGCTCCCGCAATCCACAGTGAACCACTTAGATTATGAATGCTGAGATGGGGAGTCCAGGAAAGAATTAAACCTCCCAGAACAATAGAAGTAACCCCCATAAAAATAAATCGATCAAAATGTTCCTTAAAAACAAACCAAGCGATTAATACGGTGAAAACAACTTCTGTATTCAGGAGCAAAGACGCAATTGCTCCTTCTGTTGTTACTAGCCCTTGCATAAGAAAAACAGGAGCCAAAATCCCTCCAAAAAGCGTAGTCCCGGCAAGCCATGGAATGTCTTTTTTTGTCAGGGAAGATATAGAATTCTTTTTAAGTGCGAACTGAATAAGAATCAAAATCAAAACTCCGATTCCGGCACCCAAATACAAAATTCCAGCTAAAAACCATGGATTGGTTTTTGCTAAAAGCAATTTAGCAGCAGGTGTGCTCGCACCAAAAAGAAATGCCGCAATAAAAGCATAAGTAAAACCAGATCGTCGAAAATTTTTTTTCATAGATTTGATAAGAGTATCTCAAAATTGCTTTTGAATCGATTTAATATTTTGAATTATTTTACCTTGTGGTAATACTAAAGTACGTCCTTTGTAGATGGGTGACACTCGGCGGAGCGCCCCACCGAGCGCAACTTTTGCTGAGCACGGTGGGGCTGACGAGTGGCAGGACCCGACTCTTTTTGAAAAGGACGTACAGAATTACTATTTCCCACCTTCGAACGAGTTGACAGGCTCTACAAGGCCTGCTAGGATCAGCGGTCTAAATTGAAGTCTCACAACGCGTAAGGCTTAATCATGGAATATAAAAATACACTTAATCTTCCTAAAACAAGTTTTCCCATGAAAGCGGATCTTCCAAAAAGAGAACCGCAATTTATGTCTGAATGGGAAAAATCCTCTCTTTATCAAAAAATTCAAGAAAATCGATCTTCAAGTCCAACATTTATACTCCATGATGGTCCTCCATATGCCAATGGTGATATTCACATGGGCCATGCTTTAAACAAAATCTTGAAAGACCTT
Organism: uncultured bacterium; assembly: GCA_964640155.1. Lineage (GTDB taxonomy): Bacteria > Auribacterota > JACPWU01 > JACPWU01 > JACPWU01 > CAZXEQ01. Next base: position 35,014 of record CAZXEQ010000004.1, read on the forward strand.
GTTCTAAGATACAAAACCATGCGTGGTTTTAGAGCTCCTTATATACCTGGTTGGGACTGTCACGGCTTGCCAGTAGAATTACAACTCTTTAAAGAATTAGGGAAAACAAAACATACGGTTGACCGTCTTGAATTTAGACAAAAAGCCAGAGATTACGCAGCAAAATACGTCGCCATTCAACGCGATCAATTTAAACAACTGGGTATTTTAGGGGATTGGGATCGCCCTTACCTTACCATGAATTATGAATATCAAGCCAGTATTATGGAGTCTTTTTGGATTCTTTATGAAAAAGGATATATTTTTCAAGGATTGAAACCTATCCATTGGTGTGCAAGTTGTGAGACAGCATTAGCAGAAGCTGAAGTTGAATATGAAAATAAGACTTCACCTTCTATATATGTAAAATTTCAACTTACTTTAGAGTCTTGCAAGCAGCTCAATTTACCCGAGGATGCTTCGGTTTTGATTTGGACAACGACACCATGGACATTGCCTGGAAATGTTGCTGTAGCTCTTCATTCAAATGCAGATTATGTGCTTGTAAAAGCAGACGGGTTGCATCTCATCTTGGCTTCATCCCTTTTGAATCAAGTTCAGGAATTGCTCGGATGGAAAAATGTTAATGTTGAAAAAACTTTCAAGGGAAAGCAATTTGAAAAATTGCACTGTAAACATCCTTTTATCGATAGAACTTCACTCATTATTTTGGGAAATCATGTCACGCTTGATCAGGGAACCGGCTGTGTTCATACAGCTCCTGGACATGGTCAAGAAGACTATGAAATAGGTTTAGCTTATCATTTAGATATTCTTTCTCCGGTTAACTCCAACGGAAAGTTCACATCGGAAGTAAAGCCCTTCGAAGGGCAATTTGTTTTTAAAGCAAATCAAGGCATTTGTGATCTCCTAAAAGAAAACGGATCTTTGCTTTATCAGACCAAGCTTGAGCATTCTTATCCTCATTGTTGGCGCTGTAAATCACCCATTATTTTTCGAGCAACCAAGCAATGGTTTTTGGGAGTAGATCGACATGATTTAAGAAAGAAAGCTTTGAAAGAAATTGATCGTGTAAAGTGGATTCCTGCAATTGGAAGAAATAGAATTTTTAGCATGGTTGAGTCAAGACCCGATTGGTGTCTTTCCCGACAAAGACTTTGGGGCGTTCCTATCCCTATTTTTTATTGTGCTAAATGCGAAACAGAATTTTTAGATCAAGAAACGGCTAAGAATGTTATTGAGAAAGTCAAAAAGGGTGGGGCATCGGCCTGGTTCGAAATACCCTCATCCGATTTTATTTCTAAAAATAAAAAATGTAAATGTGGACATAATGAATTCAAAAAAGAAGAAGATATTATTGATGTATGGTTTGACTCCGGCGTAAGCCATCAAGCTGTTCTAGAGAAGGTTCCCGGACTTTCTTATCCGGCCGATCTTTATTTGGAAGGAAGCGATCAACATAGAGGCTGGTTCCAAACCTCTCTTCTTGCTGCCATGGGGCTTAAAGACAAAGCGCCATTTAAGTCTGTTTTAACGCATGGCTTTGTGGTTGATGGCGAAGGTAAGAAAATGTCAAAGTCTATTGGAAATGTTATCTCCCCACAAGAAGTAATGAAAAAATACGGCGCAGATATTTTAAGACTTTGGGTTTCTTCAACAGATTTTTCTCAAGATGTCAGAATATCAGACACTATTTTAGCTCAAGTGGCGGATACCTATCGAAAAATTAGAAATACCTTTAGATATATTTTAGGAAATCTCTTTGATTATGAAAAAAGCTCTCACTCCATAAACTTAGATGAACTTGACAATGTAGATAAATGGGCGCTAAGCCGACTTTATGAAGTATATAAGCAAGTGACCCAATTTTATGAGGAGTATGAGTTTTGCAAAATTTATCATGTGATTGAGCAATTTTGCACAGTAGAACTTAGTTCTTTTTATTTTGACATACTCAAGGACAGACTCTATACTTTTGCAGCTCATTCTAAAAAAAGAAAAGCAGCACAGTCTGTTCTTTTTGAGATCTTACAAGTTTTGAATCGTCTTCTTGCTCCGATATTACCTGTCACAATGGAAGAGGTATGGCGAACAGATGAACGAATTGGAAATGCAAGCTCAAGCGTTCATCTTGCACCCTGGCCTCAAGTGGATGAACGGTGGAGCAATCCAGAATTAGAATCTGAATGGGAATTTGTCAAAAATTTAAGATCTGAAGTATTGAAACTTTTGGAGAATCTTAGAAATTTAAAAATCATTGGAAGTCCTCTTGAGGCACGAGTTGAGTTATCAACTAATGATATCGCTTTAAAGAAAAAATTAGTTAATTTAGGCGAGGACCAGCTAAAAGCAATTTTTATTGTTTCACAAGTTACCATTGGCAATAAAATCAAAGAAAAACCGGATGATGTTTTTCAATCTCAGACTATAACTGGTTTAGGTATTCGCGTTGTTAAAGCGCAAGGAGAAAAATGTCAGAGATGTTGGAATTATTCTGTAAAAGTAGGAGAGAACACCGATCATCCAGTTCTTTGCGAACGATGTGTAAGTGCTGTAGAAGCAACTTTTAGTGATCATCATTAACCTGTAAAAAGGGAAATTTATGCCAAAAGCACCAAAAGTAAAAACGCCAATCAAAGCAAAATCTTCCAAGGGAAAGTTTGAAAAATACCACGAAATCTTATTGGAGGAACAAGAGAGACTTTCTGGGGATATTACTCACATCAAAAATGATCACTTACAGAAATCTCAGAAAGATTTAACAGGAGAGCTTTCCGGTTATTCTATGCATATCGCTGACATGAGTGGTGATGACTATGATCGCGGCGTTGCGCTTGGAATTTTTACACAAGAACAGGAAATTCTATATTTTGTTGAAGCTGCACTCAAAAGAATAGAAGAAGGAACTTTTGGGATTTGTGAAGTATGTGAAAAACCTATCTCAACCAAACGACTTGATGCAGTTCCATACGCGACACTTTGTATTCAATGTCAATCCGAGCAAGAAAAAAAGAAGAAAGCATAAATACTCCAATGATAAGTCTTAAGTTGTAAGCTTTAAAGGAATTTGTTTTTACTAATGACTTACGACTCATATTGTTATAGTCCCCTTAATGGGATAAAACTTACAAATTTTTTTATTACATGAATCTTATTTTATTCTTGAGTTGTTCTGGCATTATTCTGGCACTGGATCAAGTTTCTAAGTATTATGCCTCTCAATTTCTTTCTCCAATGTCAGCTATTACACTCATCCCAAGTCTTTTTAATCTCGTCCTTGTTCATAACACAGGAAGTGCTTTTGGATTTTTTAAAGGAAATCTGGTTTTTCTCTTGATCACAACAACTCTTTCCATAACGCTACTCATTTATCTCTATATTCGTTATGCGCGTTATCATAAAGGGCTTTCGCTCGCCTTAGGATTGATCTTAGGCGGAGCATTGGGGAATTGGATAGATCGATTTTTTCGAGGTTTCGTTATTGATTTTTTAGATTTTTATTGGAAAAATCATCATTGGCCTGCTTTCAATATAGCAGATAGTGCTATTACAGTTGGCGCATGTATTCTAGGATTTTTTACCATACGACAAATTAAATAAAGTCTCCTTCAAATGCAATCCATACTTTTTCATATAGGTTCTTTCACTATTTATTCTTATGGGACCATTCTTGCTCTCGCATTTATTTTAAGCATGATTATTGTTTTGTGGAAAAGTGCTCGTTTGGGGATGACACGTCAAACCATTTATGATTTAGGAATTTGGATTATTATTGGAGGACTTTTAGGAGCAAGAATTGCATATGTATTTTTAAACTTGGATGAATTCAAAAATCATCTACTTGAAATTTTTATGATTCAACATGGGGGACTAGCTTTTCATGGTAGTTTTATAGGTGGTGTTTTATCTCTTTGGATATTCACAAGATTACGAAAATTATCTTTTTTTAAAATGCTCGATCTGGTCATACCTCCTCTTGTTTTAGGTCACTCGATTGGTCGGATGGGTTGTTTTTTAAATGGATGTTGCTTCGGAACATTGACAAAATGTGATTGGGCTGTCAATTTTCCTGCAAATAGCTTACCCGCTTATCATTGGGGCAAATTACATCTCATTCATCCAACTCAAATTTACGAAGCCGTCGCTCTTCTCACTTTATTTTTTATTTTATTAATCATTGATAAGAAAAAACGTTTTGATGGGACAACTTTTTGTTTTTATCTTCTGCTTTATCCCATTATTCGATTCTGCACAGAATTCTTTCGAGGCGATCATACTCTCGTTATTTTAAATCGATTTACCTTCTTTCAGGGAATTAGTGTTGTGCTTTTCCTTTTAGGCGGTATTCTATATGCACTATTGAGTTACTATGACCGACGAAGAAATCATCAAACAGTTTCCAGTTGATCCGCACGATGCAGGCAAGCGAATTGATTTGGTTCTCACAGAAAAATATCCTCGTTTCTCTCGAACTCGCTTTCAAAATCTTATTGAAGATCAAAAAGTTTTCTTAGATGGTGTCGTTTGTAAATCCCGCACAAAGCCTAGAGCTGGACAAATCATCGAGCTTCATATTCCTCCTCCAAAAAAAATTGAAATTCTTCCTGAAGAAATTCCTTTGGATATTCTCTATGAAGATGATGAGATTCTGGTTTTAAATAAGCAACCGGGGTTGGTTGTTCATCCAGCTCCAGGGCATTCTAAGCATACCCTGGTCAATGCAGTATTGGCTCATTGCGGAAAACTTGCTCAAGCTGATGATCCTTTGAGGCCCGGCATTGTTCATCGTCTGGATAAAGACACATCCGGTTGCCTTATGGTCGCTAAACATGAAGAGGGCCTGAGAAAAATCGGTGCTCAATTTGAAAAACGCAAAGTCATGAAACAATATTTGGCTTTAGTTTGGGGAAAAATGAAAGCCTTTAAAGGAGAGGTAGAACTTGCCATAGGGCGCCATCCTGTGGATCGAAAAAAGATGGCTGTTGTTCTCAGTGGAAAACCTGCGCACACCACTTTTGAAGTGATTGAAAGATTTGAGAAAGCAACCCTCATTCGAGTTTTTTTAAGAACGGGACGAACGCATCAAATTCGTGTTCATATGGCCCATTTAGGACATCCGGTGCTAGGGGACGGCGACTATGGGAAAAAGGGAATGGAGCTCGCCGAAGAGATGGGAATCAGCCGTCAAATGCTTCATGCCGCTATTTTAGGAGTTACACATCCTCGTACTAATCAATGGGTTCTTTTTTCTGCTCCTATGCCTCAAGACATGATTGATGCGATGGAAAAACTAAAATAACCTCTAATTTCCTTCTATTCAACATGTTAAGCAATATCAATCTTTCCTAATAAACTAGACAAAAACAGTCTGATTTTGTTATTATTATTGATAGAGTCTTAAAGGAAGAAGGTTTTATGCGTTTCACAACTAAAACAGAGTACGGTTTGGTTTGTCTGGTATATATGGCTAAAAAAGGTTCTGAATCTCTTATTACCATTAAAGAGATCTCGGAAAAGGAGGGGTTTTCTCCAACTTATATCGAAAAAATCATGCAAGCTCTGAGAACGGCCAAAATTGTTGTTTCACACTCTGGGAAGAATGGTGGTTATTCATTAGCAAGATCCGCTTTAGAAATTAATTTAAAAGAAATTGTAGAAGCTTTAGAAGGGCATACATTCAATGTTTTTTGTGAGCCGAATGTACGAGATCATATTGTGTGTACACATTTTTGTATGTGTAACATTAAACCTGTTTGGGAAAAGACAAAGAAAATACTTGATGATTTTTACAGCACGGTGACATTAGAAATGCTAAGCGGAAAAAGCCAATTAAATCAAACTTTAGCAAAATTTAGTTCAGCAACTGCAGATATGACAGCAAGGGTAAATTAAAAAAATTTTTAATGAAATTCAGACTCTTTTAGTCTATTTTAATAAGCCTAATTTTTAAGGAGCACGTAACATGAGCAAACCGGAATCCATGATACAAGAAGAGTATAAATACGGATTCGTTACAGATATTGAGACCGAGACTATTCCGAAGGGGTTGAATGAGGATGTCATTCGCCTCATATCTAAAAAGAAAAACGAACCTCAATTTATGCTTGATTGGCGTTTAAAAGGGTATCGCCACTGGCTTAAGATGAAGGAGCCTACCTGGCCTAATGTTCATTACCCAGCCATTGATTATCAGGATATTGTTTACTACTCAGCACCAAAACAAAAAACAAAATTGAAAAGTTTGGATGAAGTCGATAAAGAACTTTTAACAACTTTTGAAAAGCTGGGAATCCCTCTCGAAGAACAAAAGCGTTTAGCGGGTGTTGCTGTGGATGCTGTTTTTGACAGCGTGTCGGTCGCAACCACTTTTAAAGAAAAATTAAAAGAAGTGGGTATTATCTTCTGCTCCTTTTCTGAAGCTGTTCAAAATCATCCTGATTTGATTCAGAAATATTTAGGAACAGTTGTTCCTTATTCAGATAATTTTTTTGCAGCTTTAAATTCTGCAGTTTTTAGCGATGGATCTTTTTGCTTTATTCCAAAAGGAGTTCGATCTCCCATGGAACTTTCAACTTATTTTAGAATTAATGCAGCGGACACAGGACAATTTGAACGCACATTGATTGTCGCTGAAGAAAGTAGTTATGTAAGTTATCTTGAAGGTTGTACGGCGCCAATTCGCGATAAAAATCAACTCCACGCTGCGGTTGTAGAATTAGTAGCACTCGATAATGCACAAATTAAATATTCTACCGTTCAGAACTGGTATGCAGGAGATAAGCAGGGAAGAGGCGGAATTTATAATTTCGTAACCAAACGGGGAAAATGCATAGGAAAGAATTCAAAAATTTCGTGGACTCAAGTTGAAACAGGTTCAGCCATCACATGGAAATACCCCAGCGTTATTTTGATGGGAGATAACTCGGTTGGAGAATTTTATTCGGTCGCTGTTGCTAATAATATGCAGCAAGCAGACACGGGAACTAAAATGATTCATGTGGGAAAAAATACGCGCAGCACCATTATTTCAAAAGGGATTTCAGCGCACCACGGAAGCAATACTTATCGTGGCCTTGTAAAAGTTTTGCCTCAAGCAGAAAACGCGCGTAATTATACGCAATGTGATTCACTTCTTTTGGGAGGTCAATGCAGCGCTAACACTTTCCCTTACATTGAAACTCAAAACCAAACATCCCGTGTTGAGCATGAAGCATCGACATCTAAAATCAGCGATGAACAACTCTTTTATTGTAAACAGCGTGGAATTTCTTCAGAAAATGCAGTAAATATGGTTATCAATGGATTTTGCAAAGAAGTCTTCAAAAATTTACCCATGGAATTCGCAGTCGAGGCATCAAAACTCATGAGTGTTAGTTTAGAAGGAAGCGTTGGATAGAAATATTGCAACTAGCGTGTCATGCGTTAATAAATTTAAGAGGAGAAGGCGATGTTAGATATTAAAAATTTACATGTCACAATCAATGGAATAGAAATCCTTAAGGGGATTAATCTTTCTGTTAAAGCAGGTGAGGTTCATGCGGTCATGGGACCCAATGGATCAGGGAAAAGTACTTTAGCAAAAGTACTCGCAGGTCATCCTGATTACACGGTTACAAAAGGAAGCATTGTCTATCAAGGCAAGAACCTCTTGAAAATGGCACCTGAAAAAAGAGCAAGAGAAGGGATCTTTCTTGCTTTTCAATATCCAACAGAGATCCCCGGTGTGAGCAATACCTATTTTTTAAAAGCAGCTTTAAATGAAATTAGAGTACATCAGGGTTTGCCAGAGCTAGACGCCATGGAATTTTTGGAACTCATTAAAAAGAAAATTCAAACGGTAGAAATGGATCAAAGTTTTATTCATCGCCCAGTCAATGAAGGTTTTTCCGGGGGAGAAAAGAAGAAGAATGAGATTCTTCAAATGGCCGTTTTAGAACCTAAGCTTGCAGTTTTAGATGAAACAGATTCTGGTCTAGACATTGATGCCTTAAAAATAGTTTCTTCAGGAGTTAACAAACTTCGTGCTTCAGATCGAGCAATCATCCTTGTGACTCATTATCAAAGACTTTTAGACTACATTACTCCTGATTTCGTGCACGTATTAATGAATGGACAAATTGTGAAATCAGGAGGGAAAGATCTGGCGCTTGATTTAGAGAAACAAGGTTATGATTGGATAAAAGAACCGATAACAAACAAATAAAAATCATGCAAACATTATTAGATAAAGACAAAGTAAAAAATATTTTCGATGAATTTCGAAAAGACAATGCAAGGCTTGAACCTTGCTGGTTAGAAGATATCCGCGAAAGCGCTTTTTCTGCTTATCATCACCTCGATTTTCCTTCTAAAAAAAATGAAGACTGGAAATATACCGATGTGTCTTCCTTTGTTCAAACTCCATTTGAAACAGAAATCTCTTCGAATCAAAACCTGAATGATAATGATTTAAAGGCGCTTCCACTTATTAATGAAATACCTTATCGTCTCATTTTTATAAATGGACAATACAACCCCCAACTTTCATCTCTTCCAAAGCTTGAAAAATTAATTAAAGTTCTTTCGCTTAAAAATGCAGTCTCATCTGAACCGGAACTTCTTAAAAAACATCTAGGTCAGTTTATTTCTTTCGATAAAAATATTTTTTCGGCCATCAATGCAGCAATGTTTCAAGACGGTGTTTTCATTTATCTGCCTAAAGAAACTCAAATATCAGAACCTATTCAGCTCTTTTTTATTTCTACATCAGGTTCACAAAATCCGCTTTCTCAGCCAAGAAACTTGATTATTCTTGATCAAAAAAGCAAAGCAACTTTTATAGAACATCATCTTTCTTTGGGTGAGGGTGTTTCTTTGACGAATGCCGCTACAGAAATCATCCTACATCAAGACGCTCAATTGAATTGGTATAAAATTCAGTCAAAAAATGAAAATTCTCATCTTTTAGATACGACTTATGCTCACTTAGCTCAAGACGCCTCCTTTAAATGCTTCACTGCATCCCTGAAAGGGCAATGGACTAGAAATAATTTAAATATTGTTTTAGCAGAAGAAAGAGCTTCTTGTGTTTTGAATGGCCTTTACCTAGTTTCGGGGACGCAACATGTTGATCATCATACTTTGGTTGATCATCTTAAACCGCAGGGAAATAGTCATCAGATTTATAAAGGCATTTTAGATGAAAAGGGAACAGCCGTATTTAGTGGAAAAGTTTTTGTTCATAGAAATGCTCAAAAAACAGACGCTTCTCAAACCAATAAGAATCTATTATTGAGCAAGGGTGCAAAGATTGACACAAAACCCCAACTAGAGATTTTTGCTGATGATGTTAAATGTAAACATGGTGCAGCGGTCGGACAATTAGAAGACGAAGCAGTTTTTTATTTAAAAAGTCGTGGAATTGGATCTGAGCGAGCCCAAAGTATTTTGAGTTATGCATTTGCTTCAGAAGTTGTAGAAACCGTAGACCTTGAGCCTTTAAAACATTTTTTAAATGAAATTCTTCTCTCAAAATTTGAGAAAAGAGGAAGTCATGATTAAAACAGAACACAAAATAAATTCTTCTCCTAACTTGTTCCCTTTTGAAGAGGAAATGAGAAAATATCGACTTGATTTCCCCATACTTCAAGAAAAGATATATGGGAAACCCTTGGTTTATCTAGATAACGCAGCTACAACCCAAAAACCTCTCAAAGTCATTGACGCGATCACCCATTACTATAAACACGAAAATGCGAATATTCATCGCGGTATACATGCCCTTAGCACACAAGCAACTCATGCCTTTGAAAGTGCGCGACATAAAGTTCAAAAATTTCTAAATGCAAGTGACTCAAAAGAAATTATTTTTACACGAAGTGCAACAGAGGCTATCAATCTTGTTGCTCAAAGCTATGGGAAAACATTTCTCAAAGAAGGGGATGAGGTTATTATTTCTTTGATGGAGCATCATTCCAATATTGTCCCATGGCAAATGCTTTGCGAACAGATTGGAGCTACCCTTCGAGTGATTCCTATTGCTGAGAATGGTGAGTTGGAACTTGAAACTTATGAAAAAATTTTAAATAAAAGAACCAAGATTGTTGCTATCACACAACTTTCAAATGCCTTAGGAACTCTCACTCCAATCAAAAAAATGATTCAGAAAGCTCACGGATATGGAGCCGTCGTTTTAGTCGATGGAGCTCAAGCAGTCCCTCACTTAAAAGTAGATGTTCAAGACTTGGATTGCGATTTTTACTGTTTTTCAGGACATAAACTTTTTGGTCCTACAGGCATTGGAGTTCTTTATGGGAAAACAGATCATTTGGAAGTCATGCCTCCTTATCAGGGAGGAGGGGATATGATCAGTTCTGTCAGCTTTGAAAAAACTTCTTATAATGTGTTGCCTTATAAATTTGAAGCAGGGACTCCAGATATAAGTGGCGTTATTGGCTTAGGTGCTGCTATTGATTATTTAGAAAGTATCGGTCTTAATAAAATTGCCGCTTATGAGAAAGCTCTTTTGGTTTATGGAACTTCTGAAATTCTAAAAGTCCCCAAATTAAAACTCATTGGCAACGCAAAGGAAAAAGCAAGCATTCTATCCTTTACTATTCAAGATATTCATCCTCATGATGTTGGAACTGTTCTTGATCGTGAAGGCATTGCAGTCCGAGCGGGACATCACTGTGCCATGCCTGTGATGGATTATTTTCAAATTCCTGCAACGACTCGAGCTTCTTTGGCGTTTTACAATACACGAGAGGAAATAGATGCTCTGGTTAAAGCCTTGTACAAAGTCGAGGAGATCTTTGGTTAATGTCTGAATTAAACGAGTTATATCAAGAAATGATTTTGGAACACAACAAAAGCCCTAGAAATTACAGTGTTCTTGATCATCCAGATGCCATGGCAGAAGGTTATAATCCTCTTTGCGGCGATCGTCTTAAACTTTATCTCAAAATGAAGGACGATGTTATTTCTGAAATTGGATTTCAAGGCTCAGGATGTGCCATCTCAAAATCATCGGCATCTCTGATGACAACCGTTGTAAAAGGCAAGAAAAGAAGCGAAGCTGAAAATATTTTTAAAGAATTTCATAATATGCTCTCAGGAAAAGCTGCCGATAAAACTGTTTTAGGCAAGCTGACTGTTTTTGCTGGGGTTAATGAGTATCCAGCACGTGTTAAATGCGCTAGTCTAGCCTGGCATACTTTAAAAGCAGGATTGGAACATCAAAATAAAGCCGTAACAACAGAAGATAATGTGGACTAAATCATGCAAAGAAAAAAAGTAAATTTATTACGAGATTGTGTTGGAGCCCAAATTCCTTCAGGGGAATCGGTTTTTCTCACCAAAGACATGGAAGTCACAATTACTCAAGCCTTGGGTGGTACATACACTTTGATGACTGATCAGGGTTATCTCGTTCAACTTTCACCCAAAGATGCGGATGCGATTGGGGAAAAGCCCCCTGAAGTAAAAAAAGTCGCCAGCGATGCTCCTCTTGAAAAATTGGTATGGGATCAATTACGAACCTGCTATGACCCAGAAATTCCAGTCAATATCGTCGAACTTGGCTTAGTTTATGATTGTCAAATCACTCCCTTGCCTGAGGGAGAAAATAGAGTTTCTATCAAAATGACTCTCACTGTACCTGGTTGTGGTATGGGTGGCCCTATCAGCGAAGATGCTAAACACAAGCTCTTAGGAATTCATGGTGTCAAAGAAGCTGATATTCAATTGGTTTGGGATCCTCCCTGGAATATGACCATGATGTCCGATGCTGCAAAATTACAATTGGGCATGATGTAATTTTAGCCTTTCTATTTTATTGTAACTCTTTTTATATCAATGAGTTATAGATCTATCTATATTCTCTTGGGATATTTGACATTTATCCATTTTAGTGGTACAATATGACTGTTTTCCAGCAAAGACAGGAATATTCAATGCATTTCTTAACATCCTCTAAATTAGGTAATTACAGAAAATTAACTTCTTTATTTTTAAGTCTTGCTCTGGCTATTGATTGCTCCATTTTTACAGGGGCTTCTTTGGCAATGGGGCAAGACTTATTGCCAAATTCCAGAAAAATAGAACTTTCCAAAATCTCCCCATCCCTTCAAAACCTTATTTTACCTGGCATGCAAAACGGCAAAACATTTAAAGGGGATGGCGAGAGTCAATTCATGCTGATTCGAGACTTACACTGCCAAGAAGAAGCTCAAATTAAAATAGCTCAAGGAATAGAATTACTAAACAAGAAACATGGTGTTAAACAGGCATTGATAGAGGGAGCTGAGGGACTTGTTCGAACAGGGCTTTATAGCAGCTTTCCTGATGACAAAATACGCCAGCAAGTAGCCAGTGAATTCTTAAAAGAAGGATATTTGAGTGGGGCAGAGTATGCGGCGATTAAAATGGGGAAGAACGCTGATTTAACACTTTATGGGGTTGAAGATGCTTCTTTATACATTGAGAACTTTAGGGCTTTCCGAAACACAAGAAAACTTTATCAATCTAAGCTTAAATCTATCAAAAAAATAGATGAATGGCTGAGAACCCTTAAGAAAGAAAAATACTCGAAAGAATTACTATCTTTAGATTCGGCATTAGAGAAGACCTCGAATGGAAAAATAGATGTAGAGAGTTTGATCAATAGCATAAAGAGTTTTGAACCTTCTCAAGAACTCAAAGCATTAGAAGAATGGGAAAAAGTTATTAAAGATTCAAAAGCGATTAATCCAGAAAAGATCCAAACATCGTTAAGTTCTTTAATAAACCATCTTCGAATGCAACTTGTCCAAGAAGAAATGAAAGAAGTCATCCAATGGACGTTAGAATATCGATTAAAGAAAATCAAAACATCTGAATATCTTGCTCGATTAAAACAAAAAGCAGGTGAAGCAACATTCAATCAAGAATACCCCATTCTTGAATCATGGAGAGATTTAAGCCAGAGACAAGAATCATTAGACATAGAGCAATTGATTAAGTCTTGCCAATCAAAACTTCAAGAACAAATGATAAAACTCTCAAAACAAGAAAACGTAGAACCTCTTCTGAATCTAGATCAGCATTGGAAGCAAATACATCATCTTATTAAATTAGAGCTAAGCAGAAGCGAATTAGAAGAGTTAAAAAAGAATGGATTCCCGACAAAAGCTTTCGGGAATGACATGACTGATCTCAAAGACCTCATCGAAAGCGCATGGCAGTTTTATGAACTGGCTCAAAAGCGCGATCATGTTTTGACTCAAAATGCTTTAAGGGCATTGAAGTCACCAGTCATCAGTCTCCAGTCTCCAGAAAACAAAAATACACTAGAACTGGAGACCGGCGACCGGAAACAGGCGACTATCTTAATCACCGGCGGTTTCCACACAGAAGCTATCCAAAAACAATTAGAAGAATCAAATATCAGCTATACCACATGGACTCCCATAGTCTCCAATAATATCTCACAAAGCCTTTATGAAAAGATCATGATGGATGAGAGATTTGATCTGGACAATATTGAGTTCTCCCAGAAACGTATCTCAACCCGGCATGAAAAAGATCCCATCCGACAAATGCTTGCAACTCCAGCGTCCCTAGCTCAATGTTGGCAAAGATTTGACAGAGAAAGACAGGAAGTTCTGGAAAAATTCTTAAGTAAAATGGTGGAAGAAGAGTTAAAGCACGGAGGATCTTTTATCGCCGTTTTAGATCGATGGTTAGCGAAAGACGATATTGAAAAGTTTAACGATGATGAGACTCGTTTCTTAAGAAATATCGCTTCGCGCTTTGAAAAAGTTTTTTCAATCAATAAAGTAGATGAGACCAACCGTGAAGAAGTTGAATTTGCAATCGGATTAGCTGAACAAGCTTTTGGAAAAGATTCGGCGTTTGCATCTTTAGTAAAAGGGCTTTTAGTAGAAAAAAACCGGCCAACCTTATTAAAAAAGGATCCTGCTTTAAATGTGATAGAAAATCCGCAGACCCATATTTTTGAGTTGCACAAAACTCTGACTGAAATGATAAATCTCTATTTTAATGAAAGAGACGAATTTCAAAGCAGATTTGGAAGCGCTGATGTGATGTTGACTCTTGAGGAAGTTCTTAAACGGATTTCTATTAAGTATGTGGAGGGAATTCCAGCATTGGAAGATGATTTAGATGAGGACGATTCATTGCTAGACGATGACATGGAAGACGTGCCTGCTCGCAAAGATGATGAGTTTCAAGAAGTTTGTTGCAATTTTGGAATCACAACCATTCATTTAATGTTTTGTGTGAGATCTGTTCTTCCCAAAAACCAACAAGAATGGGCTTTAGACAGAATAAAGGATTTATATCGAACTCCCTTTGAAAATATGCCGGCCGTTTTCAAAAATGAAATAGGTTTTTTATTGTGGAATCCTAGCCGGGGGCTCATTTTATGGAAAAACTTTCTAGGGGCAATACGCATAGATGTAACAGACGGAGAAGCAACACCGCGCAAATATGAAGGGCTAATTGAAATACCCATTGGCACACTCATCCAAATGATAGAAACCACCTTGCATTCAGAAGCTGCTCCACTCAGCATGCAAGTATATAGAACATTAGAACAAGTTGCCATATGGCATCGTGGTGAATTAACTCAAAGTCTTTTCACTGCTTTAAGCTCGGCATATGCTCGAGAAGATTTGGATCCTAGCATCAAAGCAAAAATAGAAAGAATAATAGATAAAATTTCAGAAGTTCGTCCTGATTTAATTACAGGAAAAGGAGGAACAAGTGTTGCTGAGGAAGGAATCGATGAAGAAAAAGATATTCATACAGCTTTAGATGCTAATTTTAAACGTGGCAGTGTGATTGCTGTTACAGACGTAGATTTGAACAGTTTAGATGAGAAAAAAATTGATGAGCTAAGCGCTGAAAAATTAATAGAACTCTTCGCAAAGAATGTAAACAACATTCCAGGCGATCGTTTTAATTATCAGAACGCTGTCAGAAAATATTGGCGTTATCTTTTGATTGATCGCGGAGAGGGTTCACAAACCAATCTCATGCATGTTAAAAATTATCTCAAAATACTTTTAGTTTCAAGAGGTCCTGTCAAAGAATTTCATCGCTATATTATTCCAATGGGAGAAGAATCGATTCTTGATCGTGTTTTGGTGTTGGATCATGCAGGAAAACAAGCAAAAACTAAAAAGAAAGGGAAAAATTCAAGAGAAGTAAAAACTGTTTTCTTAAACGAAAAAGCATTGATTGCAGGAGAAGATTTAAAAGAGCAACTTCGGGTTTTAATTCAACATGCGAAACAAGATTTAGAAGAAGGAAAGCATAAATGGAGAGGGGAAGAGAAGAAATCAATTGATGAACTTTGGGACGAAGCTAAGAAAGTTAAATCTAGCATAAACAAGAGGTTTCCAAATCGAGGGGTACGATTCATTGGAATGTCGTCACAAAAAATTGCTTGGATGGCAATAGTTGCTATTTTAGGAGGTTCGGGCATTTCTTTGGATGTTGTCACCGCAAATGATCTTGCAGCGGTTGCATTTCTTTCTTATGTAATTAAAAGGGGGGTCGATAGAGAAGATTCTTCCGCATTAATCATGATTCTATTAATAAAATATGTTTTAGGAAATCCTCATTCAACAGATTTTTCAATTCGCTATGCAAAAAGATTTTTAATGGAAAGACTTAGCCAATATCCATCTCTTTTGTCTAGTTGCTTAAATAAAATGCGGCCTTTCTTTCTTGCAGAGCATTCTAATTCTAAGGCGCTAGAAGATTTTTGCGAGATTTTATTAGATGCCGCAGAAACTCAACCTGATTCAAGAAAAGAGATCTGTATTTTTTTTGAAGAAATAGTTGATAAAGCTCCATCACCACAAGCTGTGCTTTATGCATTAAATGCCATTGAATTTATACGAAAAAATTTTATAGCCTTAATCTCAAAAAAAACTGTAGGGGCTGTCGGAAGTGTTTTTACACGTCATAAGTGGGGAGAGAAAGAAAAAGATATTTTTCGGGAGGCGCGACAACTTTTAGCAAATCTCGTTATGATTGATAGAGACGGTATTCCTTCCATTGCTCTAAGTGCTTATAAAGAGGTTTTGCGCGACTCAAATCTTAACCCTTTTGCCTGTTCTGAGTTAGTGATGTTGGTCATGATTTTAAATGTTTTTCTGGATTCTGCTGCTGTGGACGCTATTGAACAAGCTTTAAAAACCTTGGGAGAAATGCTAAAGGAACAAGATCAAACAAAATGGCCAGAAAATTCTCTTTATTCTGCGGCATTTTTGAGCATTCATGCTTTGCAATTAATTGCCCTCATGAGGCCCGACTTAAAAGAGGAAGTTGTGAAAGCGCTTGAGAGAATTCTTAAGGATTTAAGCACTCCAGAGGTGGTTCGGGACGACGTAAGAGTCGCCCTATTTGTTTTAGATGAGGAGAAAATTTCAGAGAAAACTGTAGATGACATGCTTGATTCAGCTGAACGTGTTTTATCTATTGAATGCGATGGGCTGGATTTAGCTGTACAAGCAATTGATAAAATCACAAGAGAGTCTCCTGGAAGTTTAAGCTCTAAAACACTTACGGCTTTAACAAAACTTCTTCATCGGTCAGGGTTATCTGAAAATTTGGCTATTTATATTCAAAAAACAACAGAGAGAATTAATAAAGCACGCCCTGAGCTTTCTAAAGAAATCCCATCCGCTTATTTAAACGAAGCTGATGACGAAAAAATCGATAAAGCGCTTAAGCGTATCTTAGATGATGCATCAGAAAAAGATTTTCATTTTGTGCAAGGGAAAGCAGAAAAAGGAAAAACAGGAAAGTTAAAGGTAAACCCTGAGGTCGAAGGAAAAATTAAAGCAGCACTAGCAAGACTTGCCAGGATATATCCTGCTATCACTGCCTATGGTGTGGTTGTTTTAAGAGGCATGCCTTACAGTGGCCATTTCAGTCCTAAGCGAGGGGGACGTTTATACATTCCAACAGAAATCTTAGACATAGCCTCATCAGGTGATGAAACCTTTGCAGTTCAAATAATAGAAGATCATTTGGAACATGAGTATTTGAGGTCTACAGGTATGACTCATGATGCGGTTGTAAAAATTTGCAATGAAAAACGTCCAGGCATTCATGAGGAAGTTGGAAGACGTTATAAGAATAAAGTAGCCCAAGAAAAATTACAGGCCTTATTAGATATAGATCTAGAGCAAATGAAATCTGGGACAGATTTAAGTGATGTATTAAAGGAAAAATTGGAATATGTTCACAAGCGAAAATCGGATGTCGAAGAAATTACTTTTGAAGGCATAGCACAGAAAATGAGCGAGAACCAAAAGCTTATTGATACTCAAGGACTCGATGCAATTGATACTCCTCTAGGCTGTATCGATTTAAGACGGCTTAACGATATAACACAATATCAAGGAGAAGATGCAAAAATAGAACTAGCAAAAGATTTAGAAATAGCCCATTTATTAGGTCTCATAAGAATCAAAGGGTTTAGAGGTCGAATTAGCTTGGTTTCTCATCCCTTGCGTCTTTTAGAAAGCCCCAAAATCGATATCACTTGGTCTGACACTTTTTGGTTAAGGAATGAGTTAAAGAAGTTAGCTCAAGCAGCACCTGATGGAAATTACAACGGGAGACCCATCTTAGAAATTCTTAGAGATGATGAAGGGCAAATTTGGTTTTACGAACAAGTCTTTGGAAATAATGTCGCAGAGATGCATTTAGGAATGATTTACACAGCTTTACCAAAAGAATTAAAAACGCGAGGAAAGCTTTTAGAAAATTGGGGAGTACTTCCATTAAATTATAGTCTAGTAAAAAAATTAAAAGAAGAAGTTGGGAGGTTAGTTGAGGCAGGAATTAACGGAACATATAACGGTAGACCTGTATTAAAAATTGTTGCAGATGATGAAGGCCAGATCTGGTTTTATGAGCAAGTTTTTGGAGATAATCTAGGAAAAATGAATTTAGGCGCTATTTACAGCGCTTTACCTAAAGAATTAAAAGCTCAAGGAAAACTTTTAGAAAATTGGGGAATGCTTCAATTAAATCACAATTTAAAAGAAGAAACGCTTAGCCAAATCAAAGTAGAAGAACATTCCCAAGAGAGGCCAAATAAAAATAGAACTGCTCAAGAAAAATCACAGGTCTTATTAAATATAAATCTAGATCAAATGAAATCCGGGACAGATTTAAATAAAGTATTAAAAGAAAGGTTAGGGTACGATCGCAAACAAACATTGGATGCCAAAGAAATCACTCTAGAAGACATAGCACAGATAATGAGTGAGGGAGGAGAGGTTATTGATGCTCAGGGTCTAGATATGCTAGAAACTCCCATTGGTCGAATCGATTTGAGAAGATTAAATGACATCAAGCAATATCAAGATGAAGATGCACAAGTAGAATTAGCAAGAGATTTAGAAATAGCTCATTGGCTGGGACTCTTAAGAATCAAAGAGTTTAGAGGTCGAATCAGTTTAGTTTCTATTCCGGTACGTGTTTTAAAAGGGCCCAAAATCGATATCTCATGGTCGAATACTTTTTGGTTAAGACATGGATTAAAGAAGTTAAATGAAGGCGACGTATATAAAGGGGAAAATGTCTCCGAGATCGTCAAAGATGATGAAGGGCAAATTTGGTTTTATGAACAAGTTTTTGGAAAGGATATCGAAGGGATGAATTTAGGAAGTATTTACACAGCTTTACCAAAAGAATTAAAAACGCGAGGAAAGCTTTTAGAAAATTGGGAAGTACTTCCATTAAATTACAGTTTAGTGAAGAAATTAAGAGAAGAAGCAGGGAGGTTAGTTGAGGCAGGAATTAACGGAACATATGGCGGTAGACCTGTATCAGAAATTATTGCAGATGATGAAGGGCAAATTTGGCTTTATGGGCAAGTTTTTGGAAAAGATATAGAAAAAATGAATCTAAGTAATATTTACAGTACTTTACCGAAAGAATTAAAAATTCGAGGAAAGCTTTTAGAAAATTGGGGAGTACTTCCATTAAATTACAGTTTAGTGAAGAAATTAAGAGAAGAAGCAGGGAGGTTAGTTGAGGCAGGAATTAACGGAACATATGGCGGTAGACCTGTATCAGAAATTATTGCAGATGATGAAGGGCAAATTTGGCTTTATGGGCAAGTTTTTGGAAAAGATATAGAAAAAATGAATCTAAGTAATATTTACAGTACTTTACCGAAAGAATTAAAAATTCGAGGAAAGCTTTTAGAAAATTGGGGAGTACTTCCATTAAATTACAGTTTAGTGAAGAAATTAAGAGAAGAAGCAGGGAGGTTAGTTGAGGCAGGAATTAACGGAACATATGGCGGTAAACCTGTATCAGAAATTATTGCAGATGATGAAGGCCAAATCTGGTTTTATGAGCAAGTCTTTGGAGACAACATAGGAAGAATGCACTTAGGCACTGTTTATAGCGTTTTACCAAAAGAATTAAAAGCTCAAGGGAAGCTTTTAGGTAATTGGGGAAAACTTCAATTAAATTACAGTTTAGTGAAGAAATTAAGAGAAGAAGCAGGGAGGTTAGTTGAGGCAGGAATTAACGGAACATATGGCGGTAAACCTGTATCAGAAATTATTGCAGATGATGAAGGCCAAATCTGGTTTTATGAGCAAATCTTTGGAGACAACATAGAAAGAATGCACCTGGGAGGTATTTACACAGCTTTACCGAAAGATTTAAAAGCTCAAGGCAAGCTTTTAGCTGATTGGGGAATACTCCAACTAAATTATGTCTTAGCAAAGAAATTAAGAGAAGAAGTAGGGAGGTTAGTTGAGGCAGGAATTAACGGAACATATAAGGGTAGACCTGTGGCAGAGATTATTGCAAATAATGAAGGGCAAATTTGGTTTTATGAACAAGTTTTTGGAAAAGATATAGAAGAAATGAACCTAAGTAATATTTACAGTGCTTTACCTCGAAAATTAAAAAAAACAGGAGAACTTTTGCAGAATTGGCATGGGCGAGCAACCTCTCCTGATCACATTTCTCCTTCAAGAGCAAGTGGAAGCATAGGTCTTTTACCTTATGGCTCTATCTCTGGCGATACAGGCATTAAGGCTGATGTAGTTCTTGCTCAAGCAAGAAGCAAGCCCACTATCACATTTACCATTGCTGAAGCAAAAAATGCAATCAGTAATGATTTAAAAGGTCGATTAGGACAATTCATGAGAACAGAAACTTATCGAAGTTTATTAAATGAAGAAACAAGAACTGCTTTTGAAGGAAGTGCAGAAAAACCCACAACCATGCGAGTCATTAAAGACCAAGTAGAAGTCGCTAAAAATAAAGATGGGGCAAGTTATGGCCATTACAATGAAACAGAATCAGATTCAACTCAGCTTGTAGGAGAAAAACTTTTGGAATCTTTTCTAGAAGAGGATCCTGCAACTTCAACCATTAAAGACCCGGAAATACTAGCTCTTTGGATTCAAATTGAAATGGCAAGGAAAATATATGAGCAAAATAATGAGGTTCCTGATCCTAGAAGTAGTTGGCAAGTTGTAAAAGATTTAAAAATCAAACCTTCTCTTTTTGAAAAATTAAACAATCATGTTATCCATGTTAAAGTCAAAGAAGATATTCGTCGATTTCAAGAAGCAAGAGGAGCATTAGACATTGCAGACTTTATTAAATGGGCTATTGAAGAATCTCATGCTTCTACAAATCAAAACTCAGAAGTTGCAGGTGTTGATATAGGATCTCTCCAGGGGAAATATCTGGAAGAAATGCAACATCAATTGGCCACTCTTCTACAAGATCATGAGAAAGCCGAACGAACTCTTCAAGGATTAAGCCAACAACAGCCAAACCCCATAATAAAAGCTGAATTTCAAATTCCATTAAAGAGGTCTTCAAAATATTATGCATCAACTTCAAGTCGCAACGCGAAGACAACCTCTAGAGCAATCATCAATGAGATTCAATCTGATCCTGCTACGGTTAAAGTTTATCTTAAAGAGCATAATATTACATTGCTTATAGATGCTCGAACTGTGGATGGCATAAAACTTACGGATGCACAAGTAGGTGTACTGTTAGAAACTGCGTTAGCTAAACTAAAACCTCAAGACTATGGTTCTTTGATGGGCCCCCTTCGTGGGAAAACCTTTGTACTGGGTCTTTTAGATCAATCTGAAAATCTCTTTGAAAATTATTTAGCCGACGGACTGATTGGAATTAATCCTGCGGTACTAGCAGATTTACCACTTGAAGCAAGAAATGTCGCCTTGCAAACAGGCATTATTAATGAACTTTGTTATAAAGTATTCTCTGTAGCGCAAGAGCACAGATCTGTGACGGATAGACTTCTTATCAGAAATATCTCACTGACTCAAGCTTTGCTGGAAGAAAAACCTTCTGAAGCTGTAAAAATTTATGTTCAAGCTTTAAATCAGGTTGTTGAGCCCGGTCTCTACCTGACTGAGCTAGAAAAATTTGTATTAGAAATGTCAAAACCTACCACACAAGCAGCTATTATCATCCGCCATGCGTATGATGATTATTATGAAAAATTTAAAACTGTTACACGTCGAGCTCCAGAAAGATTTGAAAAGCGTGAATGGCATAAATCAATTGAAGATGGAAAAGAAAGAGTGCGTCTTTATAGGAATGCGCTTGACCAAATAGAAAATGAACTTAAATCCATATTAGGAAACGAAACAAATAGTCCTGACCGATGGAATGAAATAAAAAAACAATTCACCAAAGATATTGATGGTCGTTATGATGCTGATCTAGCCCTAACATTTTTTTATTCAGTTCAGCGAAGATTTTTTTCAAAATTGGGAGTCTCAGTTGAATATTCTGATGATGGAGTTGCAACCTATAGCGCAATTAAGGCTGAACGGCCTTATCATCTCCATGAACAGTGGAGCACAACGCAAGGATTGGTTGAACAAATTCTTAGAAAAATGTCGTTCAAGATCCCTTATCAAAATCTTGAGGAAGATTCCAGGTTAGCAGCAAAACTTCTAGATCAGGATTTTGCAAAACTTCTACCAGGACAAAAAATTGATTCGGTTGAAATTTTACGACCTGTTTTCTTTCGCAATAAGGGCGCTTATGTGATCGGTCGACTCAGGTCTGGCAATAAGTTAATCCCGCTAGCTTTTGCATTGTTAAACGGAGAAAGAGGATTAACCATTGATGCAGTCGTCACAGGCTTGGATAATGTCAGCCGTATCTTTTCCTATACACGTTCAAATTTTCACGTGGACACAGAGGGTTATCGCGAATTGGTTGATTTCCTAGAAAGCATGCTGCCCATCAAAGGACGGGCAGCACTTTATTCTTCTATTGGTTTTATTCACTCCTCAAAACTCGAGCTAATTAAAAACCTAAGAGCACATATCGAAGGTACAGGGAAGAGGTTTGAACGGGCTGAAGGCATCGAAGGAAATGTGATGAAGGTCTTCAGTGTTCCAGATTTTCCTTATGTTTTTAAAATTATTATGGATGAGTCTATTAAAAAAACATTTCAAGGGAAACAGCATGTCATTAATCAATATCAGAAGGTTCATGAAATGGATCGAGTCGGCAGAATGTTAGATGCACATCTATATCAAAATTTAAGATTTAAAAAATCTCTTTTCCCTGCGGATTATCTTCAAGAATTATTGAGAACCTCGCCTAGCAGCGTAGCCGTTGAAGGTGAGGATGTAATACTTAAACATGTTTATGCTCAAAGGCGTATGACACCATTAAATGTTTATCTAGAGAAGATGAAAGAGAACCCTGATGAATTAAAACGCATCTTGATTGACTTTGGAGTCTGTATCAAAGATTTGGCAGCCGCAGGAATGTTTGTAGCAGATATTTTGCCTAAAAACTTTGGAGTAACACATTATGGCCGCGTTGTTTTATACGATTTTGATGATGTAGAAGACGTTCTCGGTCTTCAGTTCGGGTATAAACGGGATTTATCGCCTGTTTCAAACGCATTGTCACTAGATAAGCTTTTTGATGACATGGAACAAATCCAAAGAGAAGAGGAAGAAAAGGGAGAAGTTTTAACAAAAGCTCGAGAGATATTTATAAGAGATGTTCTTAAAGCTCTAGAGCATAAATCCTCAAGAATAATCCAATTAGCTGATTTTGATGCTGCAAAGGCTGAGCTACGTAGATTATGGTCTATTGTCTCTCAAGATGAGATGGCCTCAGAAAGTGACGATGGTATCCCTAACTTTTATGTTCCGGACGATATGATACTATTAGACGAAATAGAATATTTTATGCAACTGAGAGAACCTCTTTGGACTATTTTTAAATCGGTTCATTCAGATTTATTTACAGTAGCTTTTTGGGACGAAGTTAAAAAAAGACTTGCAAGAAATGAAGTTCTGGATGTTTTTCCTTATGAATTAGATCGAAGATTGCATATGCCCCAAGTGAAAGCCGCATCAGAATTAATCCCTTTTGATCGACCTCGTATCGAAGCCTTTGAACATCCAGCCCCAGATCCTATAAGTTGGGCTGCATAATGATTCTGATTAAGTCACAATTTTATTGTCAACCTAACTCAGCTCCAGTATCATAACTTCAATTTTCAAACACAATTTTCAAGTCAGTTGTTAATTAAGATGTCCTCCTAAGTCAAACTCAAGAGTTTTTTAATGGAAAGGGTGTCAAAAATGGGGAAAATCATTCAATCTATTTATCAACTTGCTCGTAAACCTCTTGTTTTTAGCCTTTTCATTCTTGCCGCAGCTTTTGCTGTAGCTTCTACCATTGGAAATAATTCAGGGACTGACGGATTAAGTCACTCTTTTCGTTACTTTGCATTTATGACGGATGCTAAATTTTCTTCTGGCGAGCGTATCGCCCTCTGGGTTGTTTTAGGCATTGCCATCTCCGGTCTTCTATATGCCTTAATGCTCGTGAAACAGGTTTTCCGTGCTGACAAGGGAACTGCTCGCATGCAAGAAATTGCAGAGGCCGTTCGCGAAGGTTCCAATGCTTATCTCAAAAAACAGCTGACCACCGTTTCTGTTTTAATTCTTTTTCTTGTTGGAATTTTATACGTGACCAAAGCATCTCAAGATGGAGACTGGGCAAGTCCATTTGCAACAGGTCGAGCCATTGCATTTTTCATTGGAGCTTTGTTTTCAGCTGCTGTCGGTGTCGTGGGGATGAAGTTAGCAACTACCGGAAACTTGCGTACTGCTGCTGCAGCTCGTGTAGGATTTGGTAAAGCTTTAATGCTTGGTTACCGCACAGGAACTGTTACAGGAATGCTCACGGATGGATTAGGCCTTTTGGGTGGAACCATCATTTTTATGGCCTATGGTGAACATGCTTATGAAGCTCTTTTAGGATTTGGATTCGGAGGAACTTTGTTAGCACTTTTCATGCGTGTCGGAGGAGGAATTTATACAAAAGCCGCTGACGTCGGTGCAGATCTTGTAGGAAAGATTGAAAAGGGAATTCCAGAAGATGATCCAAGAAATGCGGCCACCATTGCTGACAATGTCGGAGACAATGTAGGTGACTGCGCAGGAATGGCTGCAGATATTTTTGAATCTTATGAAGTCACCATTGTCGCAGCTATGATTTTAGGCTGGGCTTCTTTTGGGCACAAAGGAGTCATTTTCCCAATTCTCGTTCGAGCCATTGGTGTGCTTGCTTCTATTATTTCAACCTATCTTGTTAGAGCAGGGGACAAAGGAAATGTGGCACAGGCGATGAAGTCTATTAATTTTGGATTTATTGTTGGATCTACACTTTCTATTATTGGATTTCTTGTTCTCGGCTTTTTTTACTTAAGATTTGACCCCACGCTGGTCAACAATCCACTAACATGGGATAACATTGCATCCTTACCCAAATGGATTTCATTTGGTATACAGGGATTGGACATGCGTCCAGCTTATACCTGTTTAATCGGCGTTATCCTTTGTGTCATTCTTAATCGCATCACAGAATATTTTACAGGCACAGAATACAGCCCCACCAAAGGGATTTTAAAGTCCACACGCACGGGACACGCCACAACGATTATTGAAGGTTTCGCTGTTGGATATGAATCTGCCGTTTGGACTGCTGTTGTTCTTTGTGCTGCTATTTTTTCTTCTGTTTTTGTCTATGCTGGAACCAATGCTATTTTTATCGCCTATGGCGTTGCTATGTGCGGTATTGGAATGTTGACTCTTACCGGCAATACTATTTCCATGGATGTTTTTGGACCTGTTGCTGACAATGCCAATGGTATTGCGGAAATGGGTTTTGATAAAAAAGAAATGGGCGAAGCCAATTATAAGACTTCCAGACAAACTCTTGCAGATTTAGATGCAGTAGGGAATACCACCAAAGCTGTCACAAAGGGAGTGGCCATTGGCTCCGCAGTCATTGCCGCTGTTTCTCTTTTTGCATCTTACATCACAGTGATTGCATCTGGAGGACAAGGCGAAAATCAAATTCTTCCTATTGAGCTTTTTAATAAAATTGCTGAGCTTTTGACGCTATCTAATCCTAAACTTTTGATTGGAATGCTCATAGGTGGGGCTGTTCCATTTTTATTTTCGTCCATGCTCATTCGAGCTGTTAGCCGAGCAGCCTATCTTATTGTGAATGAATGTCGAATTCAATTTAGAGATAAAGAAATTTGGGAAGGCAAGAAAAAACCTGCCTACGGCAAAGTGGTTGCCATTTGTACCGCTTCCGCTCAAAAAGAATTAATTGGTCCAGCTGCCCTTGGAGTCATGACACCTATTCTTGTTGGATTTGCGTTAGGTCCTGTCGCATTAGCAGGTTTCTTAGGTGGAGCAATTGTAGTAGGGCAATTGTTGGCTTCTTTCATGTGTAATGCGGGTGGTGCTTGGGATAATGCGAAGAAAATGGTTGAAGATGAGACACCAGATTTAGAAAAAAATACAGGCAAAGGAAGCGAAAAACACAAAGCCAGCGTGACAGGCGACACTCTAGGCGATCCTCTAAAAGATACTGCTGGACCTGCCATTAATCCATTGCTTAAAGTTATGAATATGGTTGCGGTATTAGCCGTGCCTTTGATGGTGGCTTATGATAAAAATATTGTAGAAACAGTAAAGCAGGGAGCTCAAGCAATAGGTTTTTTTATACCAGAATCTTTTGTTGCTAAAACAATCGATGTAGCTTGGATTGGGGCTGTTATCGTACCTCTGTTATTTATTATATGGGCTGTCAGAAGATCCAAAAAAGAAATCCCAGAGCAAAATCAAGCCAGCTAATTGGTAAAAGGTTGTTCTGTCGGTTTTTGTTTTTTTAAGTTTGAAAAACTCTTTTTCTTGACAGTTCAAAGGGTGATGTAGTAGTATTAATCAAATTAGACCTTTTAATTTGGTCCTGTGAGGCCAAAAAAGGAGAGTTATGAAGCAAATACATACAAGAAAAGACAGAAGCCTATCCCTTGCAGGGAAGGCTTTTTTTATGTCTAAAATTTCTCCCATATCAACAACTTTACTTTCTCAATCCTTTGGAGAAGCTTATGGAAAAATCTAAAATTATGGACGAAGCTTCTCTCAATAGAACGGTGATGCGAATTTCGCATGAAATTGCTGAGAGAAACAAAGATTTATCCAATCTTGTCCTCATTGGGATTCAAACTCGAGGCACCCATTTAGCTAAGCGAATTCAGGAAAATCTTTTTAAAATTGAAAACGTTAAACCTTTGCTGGGATTTTTGGATATCAGTTTATATCGAGATGATTTAGATCAAAAGGGAGGAAATATTAAAGTTCAAGAAACACATCTTCCTTTTGATATCACGGGCAAAAATGTGATTTTGGTGGATGATGTTATTTTCTCAGGCAGAACCATTCGAGCTGCAATCGATGAGTTAATGGACTTTGGGCGACCTGAAAGGATTCAATTGGCTGTTTTGATCGATCGAGGACATAGAGAACTTCCCATACGTCCGGATTATGCTGGCAAAAATGTACCTACTTCTTTTAAAGACGATATTCAGGTTCTTATGACTGAAGTAGACGGACGAGATGAAGTTGAAATAACAGCGAAAGGTTAGTGATTTTATGCAATGGTCACGAAAACATCTTTTAGGGCTTGAAGAGTTAAGTCGAGAAGAAATTGAATTCGTTCTTCAAACGGCCCAGTCTTTTAAAGATATTTCAGATCGACCTATTAAGAAAGTCCCAGCACTTAGAGGTAAAACCATCGCCACTGTATTTTATGAACCCAGCACACGCACACGAACCTCTTTTGAATTAGCAGCAAAAAGACTCAGTGCCGACACCTTGAATATAACAATCGCATCCAGCAGTGTTGTTAAAGGGGAGTCTATTAAAGATACTGTTCGAAATTTAGAGGCATTGAAAATTGAGTGCATGATTGTGCGCCATGAATGTTCAGGTGTTCCTCATTTAATTTCAAGATATGTCAAAGGCTCTGTCATTAATGCAGGAGATGGTTCTCATGAACATCCGACTCAAGCCCTCATCGATCTTTTCACCATTCAAGAGAAACATAAAAAATTTGAAGGACTTCATGCCGTAATCGTAGGAGATATTTTGCACAGCCGCGTGGCGCGTTCTAATATTTTTGCAATGACCAAACTTGGAATGAGAGTAAGTGTCGTGGGGCCTAAAACGCTTATCCCGCAAGGAGTGGAACGTCTGGGCGTGCAGGTCTGTGATAATTTAGATACTGTTATTCCTCAAGCAGATATTCTCATGTTTCTGCGAATTCAAATGGAAAGACAAAAGAAAAACCTTTTTCCATCCTTACGAGAATATTCTGAGCTTTACGGAATGAGTGATCGACGCATGGAGCGCACTAAACCTGAAGTGATGATCATGCATCCAGGGCCTATTAATAGAGGTATAGAACTTTCAGGTAATGTCGCAGATGGACCGAATTCAGTCATTTTAGATCAGGTAACCAATGGACTTGCTGTTCGAATGGCAGTTCTCTTTCTTGTCGGGGGAGGATCACTAGAATGAGTTCCTTACTAATACAAAATGGTCGCGTGGTGGATCCTTCTCAAAATTTAGATACTGTTTGCGATATCTTGATTGAAAATGGAGTTATTTCAAAAATAGGAAATAAAATTTCAGATAAAGCAGATAAGATTTTTGATGCAAAAAATAAAGTTGTGGCGCCTGGGTTTATCGATATTCATGTGCATTTTCGTGAGCCAGGATTCGAGGGAAAAGAAACCATTTTGACAGGAATGAGATCCGCGGCCAAGGGTGGTTTCACAGGAGTTTGCTGTATGCCTAATACAAACCCTGCGTTAGATGAACCCGGAACCATTGGATTTGTATTATCAAAAGCCAAAGAGGGAAATCTGATTCGTGTTTATCCAATTGGAGCCGCTACAAAAAATAGAGAAGGAAAAGTGATGACGGAAATCGGTCATCTTAAAAAAGCAGGAATCGTTGCCATCAGTGATGATGGAGAACCTATTTATGATGCCTACATGATGCGACGCGTGATGGAATATGCGCATATGTTTAATCTGATTGTGATTGATCATTGCGAAGACAAACTCCTTTCTCAAGAAGGCGTCATGAATGAAGGATATGCTTCGACTTTGTTTGGTTTGAAAGGGATTCCTGCTAGTTCCGAAAATGTGATGGTCGCAAGAAACATTATGTTGAGTCAGTCCACAGGCATTCCAGTACATCTTGCTCATATTAGCACTAAAGAATCTGTTGAATTGATCCGATGGGGAAAATCCAAGGGAATTGCTGTCACAGCTGAAACAGCTCCACATTATTTTGCACTTGCTGATGAAGATATGATTCAGTATCACACGGAGTTTAAAATGAACCCTCCATTAAGATCTCGAGATGATGTAGAGGCCATTCGACAAGGCTTAAAAGATGGGACCATCGATTGCATTGCAACCGATCATGCTCCTCATCAGGAGATTGAAAAAGAGGTAGAATTTGATATCGCACCTTTTGGAATTATTGGACTAGAAACTTCAGTATCACTTGGTTTAGAATTCCTTGTTTCTAAGGGAATTCTTTCGCTATCGGAATGGATAAAAAAAATGTCTATGAACCCAGCTCGAATTCTTAATTTGCCGGGCGGGAATTTAAAAGTAGGTTCTGTCGGCGATGTAACCATACTAAATCTTGAGGGAGCTAGCACGGTAGGAGAAAAACCTTTTGAATCTAAAAGCAAAAACTCTCCCTTTAAAGGATGGAAACTAAAGGGGATACCTACAGCAACCATTGTAGGTGGACATGTTGTGATGGAAAATGGAGAAATCAAATGATCCCAACCACCTCTTGCATGCCCATAAGGGCCTGCTTTGTGCGAGGGACAAAGAATAAAAATTTTATAAATGTTGAAATCATAAGAAAAGACAAATTGATAACTATAAAAAACAAAGCATGTCATGCTTGTGCATGATGCAGGAGGTGGTGGGATGAGCAAAGCAACTTTAGTTTTAGAAGATGGAACAAGTTTTGAAGGCAAAGCCTTTGGTGCTGAGGGAGAAAAAATTGCTGAAATTGTTTTTAATACGAGTATGACCGGTTATCAAGAAATACTCACAGATCCTTCCTACAAAGGTCAAGCAGTGACTATGACCTATCCATTGATTGGAAACTATGGAGTCAATGAAGACGATATAGAATCTGGAGCGCCGCAAGTGGAAGGATTTATTTTGAGGGAACTTTGCAACATCCCCAGTAATTGGAGATCCACTGAAACATTAGAAAATTATTTAAAAAAGAACGGCGTCATTGGCATCACCGATATCGATACGCGTGCTCTCACAAGAATTTTGCGCACACGTGGAGCCATGATGGGAATTATCTCCACAACAGAGCATGATGTGAAAATTTTACATAAAAAAGTAACATCAGCACCTGGAATGACAGGAAAGGATCTTGCGAAAGTTGTTACCACCAACAAAGCCTATGAATGGAACAAACAAGGGCAACATAAGGTTGTCGCCATTGATTTCGGAATTAAACGCAATATTCTTCATTGTCTTGAAGCAACAGGTTGTCAAGTTACGGTGTTACCAGCAACAGCGTCAGCGGAAGATATTCTTAAGACAAAACCCGACGGCATTTTTTTATCAAATGGACCCGGAGATCCTGCAGCTGTTACATATGGTATAGACACGGTAAAAAAACTTTTAGGCAAAGCTCCTATTTTCGGAATTTGTCTGGGGCATCAAATTTTGGGCCTGGCTTATGGAGGAAAAACCTATAAGATGAAATTTGGCCACCGAGGAGCGAATCAACCTGTTATGGATTTAGCGACAAGAAAAGTAGCTATTACTTCACAAAATCACGGGTTTGCTGTAGACCAAGGTTCAATGAATCCTGAAGAAGTTGAAATCACACATATAAATTTAAACGATAAAACTGTCGAGGGAATGAAGCATAAAAAATTACCTGTATTTTCTGTTCAATATCATCCCGAAGCAAGTCCGGGTCCCCATGATTCACTTTATTTGTTTGATCAATTCAGAGATTTGATGAATGAATGGAAACAGAAAAAATAAATGGATCATCATGCGTAACCCTAAAGATATTTTTAAAATATATCAATTACTCTATCGCAAACTGGGACCTCAATATTGGTGGCCCGGAGAATCTGATTTTGAAATGATGGTAGGAGCTATTTTAACTCAAAATACGGCTTGGACAAATGTTGAAAAGGCTATTCAAAATCTAAAGAAAGCATCTAGCTTGTCTATTCAAAAAATAAATGAACTGAGTTCACAACTTTTAGAAAATCTTATTCATCCTTCAGGATATTTCAGTGTAAAGGCCAAACGACTCAAATCACTTACTAAATGGCTGATACAAACATGTCAGGGACAAATCAAAAAACTAAAAAAAGTATCTTCACCCGTATTAAGAGCTAATCTGCTCAATGTTCATGGGGTGGGCCCAGAAACAGCCGACAGTATTTTGCTTTATGCTCTTGGGAAAACAACATTCGTCGTCGATACCTATACTAAAAGAATTTTCTCAAGACATGGTTTTTTTGCTGAGAAAGCAGAATATCATCATGTCAAAAAAATATTTGAGACAGCACTGCCTCGAAGTTCCAAAATTTGCAATGAATTCCATGCTCTTATCGTGAAGATTGGAAAAGAATTCTGCAGAAAGAAGCCTCTTTGCTCAATTTGTCCTCTTGAAAATGACTTACTAAAGTACGCAAACTCAAAAATTAATATCATGGAAAAACTTTATGCCTAAAAGAACAGACATTCGTAAAATCCTCATTATTGGTAGTGGTCCTATTGTCATTGGACAAGGCTGCGAATTTGATTATTCTGGAACTCAAGCTTGTAAGGCCTTGCGAGAGGATGGTTTTGAAATTGTTTTGATCAATTCTAACCCTGCTACCATTATGACTGATCCAGAGCTTGCAGATAGAACTTACATTGAACCTATTTTGCCAGAAGTCGTAGAAAAAATTATTGCTAAAGAGCGTCCTGATGCACTTCTTCCAACTTTAGGAGGACAAACAGCCTTAAACGTCTCTGTTGCTCTAGCTGAAAGCGGTGTTCTAAAAAAATACAATGTCGAAATGATTGGCGCAAATGTTGAAGCCATCAAAAAAGCAGAAGATCGCGAGCTTTTTAAGAAAGCGATGATTAAGATAGGCATTGCAGTTCCCAAATCTGGATTTGCTAGAAGTATGGACGAGGCTAGAAAAGTAGCCGCAGAAATTGGATCTTTTCCTTTGATTATTCGTCCCAGTTTCACATTAGGCGGAAGCGGAGGAGGTATTGGCTATAACATTGAAGAGTTTGAAACCATTGCAGCTCGAGGAATTGAGTACAGCCCTATTTCAGAAGTTCTTATTGAAGAGTCTGTGATTGGATGGAAAGAATTTGAACTCGAAGTCATGAGAGATAAAAATGACAATGTCGTGATCATTTGTTCTATTGAAAATTTTGATCCGATGGGAGTTCATACTGGAGATAGCATTACCGTAGCCCCTATTCAAACACTCACTGATAAAGAATATCAAAAAATGCGAAATGCGGCGATTCGCATCATTCGAGAAATTGGAGTGGAAACAGGAGGTTCTAATATTCAATTTGGAACTCATCCTAAAACGGGTGAAATGGTTGCCATTGAAATGAATCCTCGTGTGTCGAGAAGTTCCGCTTTAGCGTCAAAAGCGACGGGGTTTCCTATTGCTAAAATTGCCGCCAAGCTGGCTGTCGGTTATACGCTCGATGAAATTTCTAATGATATTACCCGTGAAACACCTGCTTGTTTTGAGCCGACCATTGATTATTGCGTTGTTAAAATTCCCAGATTTGCTTTTGAAAAATTTAGAGGATCTGATCCTACGCTTACCACACAAATGAAGTCGGTGGGCGAAGTGATGAGCATTGGAAGAACCTTCAAAGAATCTCTTCAAAAAGCATTACGTTCTTTGGAAACAGGGAGAAAAGGTTTTGGATTTGATGGGAAGGACAAAGAATATACTGTTGAAGAAATTAGGAAGGGATTAATTATCCCCAATGCGAATCGAATCTTTTTCATTAAAGCTGCTTTTGACAAAGGTATGAGTATTGAAGAAATTTACGACATGTCAAAAATTGATCCCTGGTTTCTCACGCAAATGAAAGACATGAATGTATTTGGTCAAAAATTAGTGGCTGCAGCTCAAAAGGGTCAATCTCTTACACAACTTAGCAAAGAAGAACTTTTTAATATCAAAAAGCAGGGTTTTTCCGATGCCCAATTAGCCACCATTTACAAAACAGATGAAATCAAAGTTCGTCAGTATCGTGAATCGCTTAAGCTAAAACCTGCCTACAAATCAGTCGACACATGTGCGGCAGAATTTGAAGCTTACACCCCTTATTACTACTCTACTTATGAACATGAGGATGAAACTCAATCTGTTAAGAAGAAGAAAAGAATTATGATTTTGGGTGGAGGCCCTAATCGTATTGGACAAGGAATTGAATTTGACTATTGCTGTGTACATGCAGCTTTCGCATTAAGAGAAGAAGGTTACGAAACGATTATGGTCAATTCAAATCCGGAAACAGTCAGTACGGATTATGATACTTCTGACAAACTTTATTTTGAACCTTTAACGCTTGAAGATGTCTTGAGTATTTATCAAAAAGAAAATTGCGACGGCGTGATTGTCCAATTTGGAGGTCAAACTCCATTGAATTTAGCTTGGGGGCTTCATCGTGCAGGAGCTAAGATCATTGGCACTTCACCCGAAAGCATTGATATTGCTGAAGATAGAAAACTCTTTAAAGAATTAATTGAGCGTTTAGGCCTTTTACAACCTCACAGCGGAACAGCCGTTAGCATTGAAGAAGCAATTAAAATTGCAAATGAAATTGGCTATCCTGTCCTAGTTCGTCCTTCCTACGTTTTGGGTGGAAGAGCCATGGAGCTTGTTTATGATGAGAGTTCTCTGAAAGATTATATGTATCGAGCCGTGGAAGCCTCACCAGAACGTCCTATCTTAGTGGATAAGTTTTTAGATGATGCTATCGAAGTTGATGTCGATGCCATCTCAGACGGGCAAGACGTGGTCGTGGGAGCCATCATGGAGCATATTGAGGAAGCTGGAATTCATTCAGGAGATAGTGCTTGTGTTATTCCTCCATTCTCATTATCTAACGAACTGATTGACGAAATCCGAACCATTACCCATAAACTTGCAAAAGCCTTAAATGTCATAGGGTTAATGAATATTCAATATGCCATTAAAAACGACACGGTCTATATATTGGAAGTTAATCCGAGAGCATCTAGAACGGTTCCTTTTGTAAGTAAAGCCATCGGGGTTCCACTTGCAAAACTCGCAACAAAAGTGATGGTGGGACAAAAATTAGACCATCTTGAATTTTTACAGGAAGTAAAGGTCTCTCATTTTTGTGTCAAAGAAGCTGTTTTGCCCTTTGCCCGTTTTCCTGGAGTAGATGTTCTTCTTGGCCCTGAGATGAAATCGACGGGAGAAGTGATGGGAATTGACAGTGATTTTGGTAGTGCCTATGCCAAAGCTCAATTGGCAGCCAACCAAAAACTTCCCCTTAAAGGAAATGTATTTATCAGCGTTAAAAATCAAGATAAGAGAGATGTGGTTCATATTTCAAAACGGTTAGCAGACTTAGGATTTCAAATTGTAGCCACATCAGGAACCGCTAAAATCCTCAAGAATAATGGCATTCCCGTCCGAGAACTATTTAAAGTTCAAGAAGGCCGTCCGAATGTTTTGGATCTTATTAAAAACAATGAAATTCATCTTGTCATTAACACTCCAAAGGGGAGGGGCTCTCGAGAAGATGAAAAAAGAATTCGCACCACAGCCACTGTGCATAACATCCCTATTATCACAACGCTTCAAGGAGCTTCGGCTGCTGCAAATGCAATTGAATCCCTTGTCAAAAAAGGGATTTCTGTTAAGTCCATTCAAGAATTCCAGGAAGATCTTCTAGCGGTTGAAACGGGTAAAAAGGGGCTATGAGTCAAATCCATTGCCAATCACTTCCCATAGAATCCAACACCGAGATCGCACCTGGTTTTTTTGTCCTTGAAATTAATAGCCCTGAAATTGCTAAAGTTTCAACACCAGGGCAATTCGCCATGATCAAGCCTGAAGGACGAGTTGGGATTCTTTTAGGAAGACCTTTTAGTATTTTTAAAAAAGAAGACTCTAAACTTTCTTTTCTTTATAAAATTTACGGCAAAGGATCTCGAGAGATATCTTCTCTTCGCAAGCAAGATACGGTTAGCCTTTGGGGTCCTTTAGGAAGAAGTTTTTTCCCAACCCAAAATAAAGACTGGATTTTTGTTGCCGGAGGAGTTGGAGTTGCACCTTTTTTATTTCTCGCACAAAATGCTCCCTCAGATGTCAAAATGACACTGCTTTTTGGAATTAAGAATAAGCCTCAAGCTATTTTGAAGAATGAATTTGAAAGTTTAGGCTGTGAAGTTATCTTTGTCACCGAAGATGGGAGTTTAGGCCAAAAAGGGCTCGTCACAAATTACTTGGAAGAATTTTTAAGCAAAGAAAAATCTCTTCAGTCAAAAGAAATACTTACTTGTGGACCTCGTCCCATGGAGTCTCAAGTTGCAAAAATTTCAAAAAAATTGAATTTGCCCTGTCAAGTTGCCTTTGAAGAGTATATGGGATGCGGCATAGGAACCTGTATGGGATGTGTTGTGAAATGTAAAAATGAGACGGACTGGATTTATAAACGCGTCTGTCGTGAAGGTCCCATTTTTATGTCTCATGAGATCATTTGGGAGAATTAAAAGTGAATTTAGCTGTAGAACTAGGAAGTTTAAAACTTAAAAATCCAGTAACCGTTGCATCAGGCACATTTGGCTACGGGGAGGAATTCTCTGAAATTTTTGATCTGAATCAACTCGGAGGCATTGCAGTAAAGGGACTTACGCTTAAACCACGAAAAGGCAATCCTCCTCAACGTATCGTAGAAACTCCTTCAGGAATGCTTAATTCTATTGGTCTGCAAAATGTCGGTGTAGAAAATTTTATTGAGAAAAAGATCCCATTTCTAAAAAAGTACGATACTCAAATTATTGCGAATATTAATGGTGAAACTTCCGATGAGTATGAAGCCCTTGCCGAAAAACTAAACCCTATTAAAGAAGTGGCCGCTGTAGAGATTAATCTCTCATGCCCCAATGTAAAAGCAGGGGGAATTCATTTTGGATCAGACCCTGATAAAGTTTTTGAAGTCACCTCAAAGGTTAGAAAAAAATTCTCAAGAGCTGTTATTACCAAACTATCACCTAATGTCACAGATATTGTTCCTATGGCCCAAGCAGTCAAATCAGCGGGGGCAGATGCAGTTTCTGTGATCAATACGTTGGTGGGCATGTCGATTGATATTTATAAGCGTAAACCGATCATTAAATTTAAAACAGGGGGTCTTTCAGGCCCCGCTATTAAACCTGTAGCGATTCGACTTGTTTATGAAGTTTATCATAAGGTTAAAATTCCCATTCTGGGCATGGGAGGCATTACAACTGCTGAAGATGCCATTGAATTTTTTCTAGCAGGCGCTTCAGCCATCGCTATCGGAACTGCAAATTTTTATGATCCGTTGGCTTGCCTGAAAATTCTGGAAGGAATTAAAAAATATATGTTAAAGTTTGGGCTAACAAATATTAAAGAATTGACAGGGGCTGCACATGAGTCTTGATAACGCATCAAAAATAATTTTGGCATTGGACGTTCCTGAGTTCAAAACAGCAGAAAAACTGCTGAGTGATTTAGAAGGAACTCTTAAAATGGTCAAAATAGGCTCTGCCTCCTTTTATCGATGGGGAAAGAAGATTATTGATTTAGCCCAACAAAAAAATTTAGGACTTTTTATCGATTTTAAATTTCATGACATTCCAAATACAGTTGCTTCTGCTGTTGAAAGCATTACAAGTTGGGGCATTCGAATGTTAACTGTACATACGTCCGGTGGAAGAAAAATGTTAGAAGCCGCTGTCACTGCCGCACATAAAACTTCTGAAAGATTAAACATTCCGAAACCTATGGTCATAGGAATCAGTGTTCTCACAAGCATTGATGAATCTACTCTTAAAAATGATTTAACCATCTCAAAATCTCTTCCATCTTTTGTTTCTCATCTTGCTGTGTTAGCTAAGGAATCTGGATTAGATGGCATTGTTGCTTCGGGTCAAGAAATTGAAAATATTCGCCAAGCCGTAGGTCAAAATCTTAAAATTGTTTGCCCAGGAATCCGATCTCTTGAAGACACTAAAGCTGATCAAAAAAGAACTTTATCTGCTCCTGAAGCTTTTCAAAAAGGAGCAGATTTTATTGTTGTAGGACGTCCTATTTATGAAGCAAAAAATCCACGAAATGCACTAGAAGAAATGACTGCTAGCAGCCATCCCCGGGTGTAGTTGTCGGGGATTAATTCATCAAAAATGGATTCCTGATTGAAACATTCGGGAATGACAAGATAGGGGATAATGATTGTCATGCAATCTGAAGAAGTTTTAAAGATATTCAAAGAAAAAGAAGCACTTTTAGAAGGACATTTCGAATTAGCTTCTAAAAAGCACAGCCCTTTTTACATGCAATGTGCCAAAATTTTGCAGTATCCTGACATCACTCATTTATTTTGCTCTGAATTAGCTAAAAAGTTTGAGAAAGAAAAAATTGATGTCGTAGCAGGTCCAGCCATTGGAGGAATCATTATTGCCTATGAAATGGCAAAAGTTTTGGGTGTACGTTCTATTTATGCAGAACGCAAAGAGGAAGTTTTAGAATTTAGACGTGGATTTGAAATTGGAAAGAATGAAAATGTTCTTTTGGTGGAAGATGTCGTGACAACAGGAGGATCGATTCTAGAACTGGGCAGGCTTATTCAAAAAATGGGAGCAAATGTTATTGGACTCTCCAGCTTTATTGATAGAACAGAAGGGAAAATATCTTGGCCTTTTTCCTTTAAATCCTTAGCTCAAGTTCACTTTCCAACTTATGAGCAAGTCCATTGTCCTTTATGTCAAAAGGGAACGCCTATTACTAAACCTGGAAGTCAAAAATTAGCTCAAAAGGTACAGCACAGCAGTACCGGTCCTTAGAAAGGAATAATAAAAAGGTGAATTTATGATTAGAAGTATGACAGGCTATGGCCGTGCAGAGAAATCAAACGAGCACGGAAAAATAACCGTGGAGATTTCTTCCTTAAATCGACGCAGCTTGGAAATTTTTGTCAATATTCCTGATTCCCTTCAAAATTTTGAACAATCTATTCGAGACACTGTTGGCAAGTTTGCAAAGAGAGGGAAGCTTCAAATTCGTATTCACTTTCAATCTGTTTCCAGCACAGCAGAGTTTGTTGTTGATATTGATTTAGCAAAAAGATACACGGATGCCCTTGAAACGCTTTGTGAAGAATTAGAATTAGAAGACGAGATTACTTTAAAAGATGTTTTAGCTTGCAAGGACGTCTTATCCTTTGAACAATCAGAGCAAAACATAGAAGCTATTAAAGGAATTTTAAATGAGTCCTTGATTGCTGCTCTTGAAGAGATGAATGAAATGAGAGAAAAAGAGGGTGCTCATTTACAGGAAGACATTATTCGTCGGCTCAATATGATTGAAGTAAAAGTCAAAGAAATTCAATCTCTAGGACCCTTGGCTCTTCAACGTTATGAGTCTCGCATCAGAAAACGTTTGCAGGACTTGCTGGTTGAACTTCCTAATAATGAAGATCGCGTGATGCGTGAAGTTGCCCTGATGGCAGAGCGATTGGATGTCACAGAAGAAGTTGTTCGTATGCAAAGTCATTCACAACAATTTTTCAAAACATTCGAATCTGATGATTCTGTAGGACGACTGCTTGATTTTATCATTCAAGAGATGTTTCGTGAAATGAACACCATTGCATCCAAGTCGAATGATCTTGAAATTTCAAGACTTTCTGTTGAAGTTAGAAACGAATTGGACAAAATTCGTGAGCAAATTCAAAATATTGAATAATTTTTATGAATGAATCCAATCTAAAAAATTTATTAATTGTTATCTCTGCTCCTTCAGGAGGAGGTAAAACAACCTTACGAAATCGTCTTTTAGAAATATTTCCAAATCTTCATTACTCCATTTCCTGCACCACACGAAAACCACGTGCTGGAGAAATCGAAGGGAAAGACTACCATTTTATAAGTCAACAAGACTTCGACCTCAAGCTTGATAATAAAGAATTTGTTGAACATGCAAAGGTATATGATTATTTTTACGGAACCCTTTTTAGCGAAATTGACATCCCTATGAAAGAGGGAAGGGATGTTTTGTTGGATATCGACACACAAGGAGCTTTAGCCATCAAAGCCAAAAGAGAAGCTATTTTAATTTTTATTCTTCCTCCTTCTTTAGAAATTTTAAAAGGTCGGCTTTACAACAGAAAAACAGATAGTGAAAATGAAATTGGGAAGAGACTTCGAGAAGCCTATAAAGAATTCCGTATGGCCGATCAGTATGACTATCTTGTCATTAATGATAACTTAGAGCATACCGTTGAAAAAATTAAGTCGATTGTTCTAGCGGAAAAACACAAAATTCACAGACAAAATCATTTGATTCAAATTCTAAGTGATTGGATGGCGGAGGATACCTTACATGAAAAAAAATATTCTTAAAAATAAGCGAATTCTATTAGGAATTTCTGGTTCTATTGCTGCTTATAAAGCCTGTGAGTTAATACGTCAAATGACTAAAGAAGAAGCAGAAATACATGTCATGCTGACTCACAATGCTTCGCAATTTGTGACACCATTAACACTAAAAACACTTTCTGGGCATCCTGTATTAGAACACATGTATGATGAAATTGAATTTTCTCATATCATGCATACCGACATGGCTCATTGGGCTGAACTTGTGGTTATCGCGCCTGCTACAGCTAATATCATTAGTAAAGTAGCTTGTGGTCTTGCGGACGACCTGATTTCTACAACCATTCTTGCAACAAAAGCTCCCGTTCTTTTTGCTCCAGCAATGAACGATCAAATGTACGAAAATCCACTTTTTCAGGAAAATCTCGCTAAACTAAAAAAACATGGATATCATTTTGTAGCCCCTGAATCAGGTCCGCTGGCCTGTGGTTATGAGGGAATCGGTCGACTTGCAACTCTTGAAAAAATCATGGAATCTATTTACTCCTTAATATAAAGGGATGTCGTATGCAAACGCGTCTCCCTAAAGTTTTAATCACGGCAGGTCCTACACGCGAATATCTTGATCCCACTCGATTTTTAAGTAACCCTTCAAGCGGGAAAATGGGCTGGCTTTTAGCCCAAGAAGCTAAAACTCAAGGATGCAAGGTAAAACTCATTCATGGTCCACTCGCCTTTAAAACCACGGGAATAACTTCCATTCCTGTCATTTCAGCCATTGAAATGTTTGAGGCAGTAAAAAAGAATTTTAAGGATTATGATGTTTTAATTATGAGCGCAGCTGTTTCGGATTATAGACCTAAAAACTTAAATCATCAAAAAACAAAGAAAACAAACTCTAAAAATAAAATTCTTCGCCTTATTTCTAATCCAGATATTTTAAAGTGGGCAGGGGAACACAAAAAAAATAAAATTTTAGTCGGATTTGCTGCTGAAACAGAAAAGATCATCCAAAACGCTCAAAAAAAACTTGTTCAAAAAAATCTAGATATGATCGTGGCCAATGAAGTTGGAAGCAGTCAAGCTGGTTTTGAATCAGAATATATTAAATTTTCTCTTCTCGAGCAGAATGCTAAAATAGAGGCCATCAAACGCTGGAAAAAAAATAAACTTTCTCAATTTCTCATCCAACGGATTATAAAAAAATTTCATGCCTATTAAAGACAGTAATATTCGGCGCATCCTTTTTGTAGAAAAGGTGCTCATGCCCGTTAAGGGTGCTTTTCTACTCTTTTCCATGCTTTTTTTCCTTGCCCCTGACCAAGAGTTTAAACTTCTCACAAAGCACTTTTTTCTTTATCAATCGCTTCTTTATTTTATCGCTAATGTCATTTTCTTTTTTATATTAAGTTGGGCACAAGTACGCCAATGGGCTCAAACCATTATTAAAATCGCGGCTTTTCTTCTTTCAATTATTGATAACTTATTCTTAAGCTTTTTAATTCCTTTGACAGGAGGGCTTGAAAGTCCTCTGTATTGGATATACTGTGGTCTCATTGTGCGAAATGCTATTAATTTCCCTAAAATCCAAGAACAAGGGGTGATTAATCTTATTTTTTGTCTTTTTTATGGCAGTATTGTTTTCTTCACAGAAAGAGAATCAACTCTTTTCTTGGAAGAAATTTTTTATTTAAGAATCATTGTTTTAATCCTGGTTTCTGTGTGTTGTTGGGGAATCTATGCATTGATTCAACGAAAAGAGCTAGAATTGGAAGAGCAGCGAGAACTTCATTTGAGACAAGAAAAAATTCATGCCATTCGGCGACTTGCGGGTGAAATTGCACATGGAATCAAAAACCCGCTTAGCATTATTAATAATGCTTCCTATTATCTTCAAAAACATATTCCTCATGACAATGAAGATTTAAAAAAACATGTTGAAATTATCCGAGAAGAAATTCTTCGTTCGGACAACATTCTTAATCAGATCATGAACTATTCAAAGCTATCGAGCGTTAAACTCGTAAAAATAAACATCAACCAAGCTTTAGAAAAAACTTTGCAAGAAATTCATTTTGAAACTTATTTTCCTAACATAAAAATTGAAAAAAACTTTCAAAAGAAACTGCCTCTTTTCTTTTTCGATGAAGGCCACTTGCATCAAATTTTGTTAAATCTTATTTTAAATGCATCTGAAGCTGTTAAAGAAAAAAAAGAAAAATCAGAAAATGGAGTTCTAATCTTGTCTACAGGCTTAGAAGAAAAAGGAAATCTTGTTATCTCCATTTCAGATAATGGTATTGGCATAGACTCGAGATCCATGGAAAAGATTTTTAATCCCTTTTTTACCACGAAAGAAAAGGGAACTGGCTTGGGACTTTCTATTGTCAAAAATCTTGTAGAGACCTATGATGGTTCCATCCGCGTGCAAAGCCAAAAAGGCAAAGGCAGTACTTTTATCATTGAGTTACCTATCTGGGGGATAAACA
The DNA here is from genome assembly GCA_964640155.1 of uncultured bacterium. Classification (GTDB taxonomy): domain Bacteria; phylum Auribacterota; class JACPWU01; order JACPWU01; family JACPWU01; genus CAZXEQ01. The sequence goes on from CAZXEQ010000004.1 coordinate 76,577, forward strand.
AAAACTTACAGTGAAGCAGTACCGGTTTAAAGAAATATAATCAGGGTGCAGTGAAGAAGAACTATTTTTATGCTTAAAGAATAAGTAAAAATAATGAAAGAGGTATCATGAGCTCTATTCTTCTAGTTGACGACGAAAAAAATATGCTCGCCTCTCTAAGTGCTATTCTAAAAGATGAAGGCTATAAAGTTAGCTTGGCCTCAAGCGGAGAAGACGCAATTAAAAGTCTTGAGCAAAGTAGTTTTGATCTTCTGATTTCCGATTTAAAAATGGGAGGAATTTCAGGCCTTGATCTCTTAAATAAAGTAAAGTCTCAAGATTTAGCTATCCCTGTCATTCTCATTACTGCTTATGCTACCCCAAAATCTGCTGTTGAAGCCATAAAATCAGGGGCTTTTGACTATATTCAAAAACCTTTTGAGCCTGAAGAAATTCTTTTTTCTATTCGCCGCGCATTAAGTTTTGTACAGATGCAAAAAGAAAATCTTAATCTCAAGAAAACCCTTCATGAACAACAAGCTATCAATGAAATCATTGGCGAAGATTCTTCCATCATTTCTTTGCGTCAAATGATTCAAGCGATTGCTCCAAGTAAAGCTACTGTTCTCATCGAAGGAGAGAGTGGGACAGGAAAAGAACTTGTTGCGAAAGCCATTCATGAATTAAGCTCACAATCTCTCACAGGTTTTTTCCCTGTCAATTGCGCGGCTATTCCAGAAACACTGCTTGAAAGTGAACTTTTTGGTCATGAAAAAGGAGCTTTTACAGGAGCCACTTCTCTCAAAAAAGGAAAGTTTGAGGTTGCTCAAGGCGGCACATTGTATTTGGATGAGATTGGTGACATGCCTTTGCAACTTCAGGCTAAAATCCTTCGTGTTTTGGAAGATGGAAAATTTGAAAGGGTAGGAGGGACAAATTCTATTCATTCGGACGCCCGAATCATAGCCGCAACAAATAAAGATTTAAAAAAAGCCATACAAGAAGGAAATTTCCGTGAAGATCTCTATTTTAGAATCAATGTTATGAATATTCGACTTCCTTCTCTTCGAGAACGAATAGGCGACATTCCTATGCTTGTAAATCATTTTATACGTCGTTTTAATTTGATCTACTCTAAAAATATTCAAGAAATTGATCATGAAGCATTAAAAATTTTATCGGTTTATCATTGGCCTGGAAACATTCGAGAACTTCGTAACATTATTGAAAGAGCTATTGTGTTAGAAAATAATGATATTATTGAAGCAAAATCTCTTCCTGCTGAAATTCTGCAGAAAAAAGAGACCAATTCAGTCATTACTCCTTTTAGTGATCAAATAAATTTCAAGACTGCAATTGAAGATTATGAAAAACAACTCATCAGTTGGGCACTTAAAAAACATCAAAATAGAATCAGTTTATCATCGAAAGCATTGGGATTAAGTCGACATGCCTTGCGACATTACATTCTTAAACATTTTAAGAATATGCCAGAATCAAAGCTGTTAGAGGATTAATAGCTTCACGCCAATCAAGCAGTTTTTTGGTACAAGATATGCTAGAATTGTCAGAGAATAAATGGAAGGGTTCATGAATAATTCTCGTTCAGGCTTTACCTTACTAGAAGTTCTCGTTGTTATTATGATCATTTCTCTTTTGGCCAGCTTCCTTCTTCCTGCCGTACAAAGAGCCCGACGTAAAGCTTCTCAAAACAATTGTTTGAATAATATTAAACAGCTTGGAATTACTCTGCATATTTACTCCATAGACAATCAAGAAAAATTTCCGTCAGGGGAAACAGAAGGAAAAATTTCTCTCCAACTCCTTAAAAATGGCTATTTAATTAGTCCAAAGGTTTATGTATGTCCGGCAGGAGATGCGATAGAAAGCTCTAATCATGGCCAAGAAAATACAGATTATTTCTATGCTGATGAGCTTACAGAAAGAAGTCCTGGGTATGCCCCTTTAATCATTGATGATGCCCCCAATCATGACGCTCCCAATTCGTATAATGTGGTTTTTTTGGATGGACATGCAGAAGGAGTACCGACTGCACCTTCAGGCTCACCTGGTATGCTGCCAACAGATTAATGCGCTAAAAAAACGCAAAACGAGCTAAAAAAACGCGAATTAATCACTTTTAAAATGACTGTTGGGCTTCTTGCATCTTGCAGCAGGAGATAGTACCTAATTAATTCGGCTTCAATGAGTTAAAATCAAATAAAAAATCTGTTTATCCATCTTATTGGCATGAAACCTGCTTATACTACAGTCAAGTCATATAGAATAAGACTTAAATAATAAAGAATAAAAGGAGGCAATTATGAAAATGGGGAAGAAGAAAAAAGGATTTACATTGATTGAGCTGCTCGTCGTCATTGCGATTATCGCAATTTTGGCAAGTATGCTCTTACCTGCATTGGCAAAAGCACGTCGTCGTGCTGCACAAACCAAGTGCTTGAATAACCTTAAGCAGCTTGGAACAGCAATGCATACCTACTCCATTGACTTTAACGAGAAGTTCCCAACAGGCCAAGCCAGTGGAAAAGCTTCTCTTCAGGTCATGAAGGGTAACTATTTACAGGATAATAATGCATACGTATGTCCTTCAGATACTGCTGTTGCAGGAGCTGGATTGGGAGATACGACTACCAGCTTTTTCTATGCTGATGCTTTGACAGAAAATAGTCCTGCGGATTCTGAACTCGCAGTTGATGATGCAGCCACTCACGATGCACCTCGGTCTTACAATATACTTTTTGTGGATGGACATGCTGACTCAAGAGCAGCGGCACCTTCAGGAACGGCTGGAGAACGTCCAGTAGACTAACGTTGTTTTTTATCTCGCGTGTGGAAAAACAGGGCATCTCAGGATGCCCTGTTTTTTTGTTCATGTTCAAACGCCAAAGGACTAAAATAAAGTCCAATCAATGAAAAATACTCTTTCCTATAGATCTTTTAACTGGCTTGGGCTTTTCTTGTTTGGGACACTCCCAATTGCCTATTCCACATTTTCGTATCATCCTGCCCAAGTTAAAAATTTAATTCTTGGAATTTTTCTTTCTTTTATTTTTCTCATATTTTTATTTCGTTTTTACCATTATGAATGGCAGCTTCGCTCTGATCGAATCATTTTTATTGGTATCATTTTCTATATATTCATTAGCATAGTCTCGATTTTTACTACTCCACCACAAACCAATCTTCACATAAAATATATTTCAGAATTAACTTCCGTTCTTTTTTGTTTTATTTTTTATGCTTTATTAGCCAGAAATATAAAAAGGGAATACTTTTCTAGAATTTCTGGAATTGCAGGATTTATAACACTTAGCATAGGGTTTTATACTGTTTTAACTCAGCATATTAAACCTGTATCGACTTTTGGAAACCCCAATTTTTTTGGTGCTTATCTTGTTTGCATCTTTCCTGTTCTTTGGCTTCTCTTAAAAGACTCTTCAAAACCATTTAAAATACTAGGGATACTTAATTTAATTATTCTAGGAGTCAATATTTTTTGGATTCGTTCATGGGCAGTTTGGTTATCGCTTTCTTTTAGTATTCCAATTATTTTTCTTTGTTTTTCTAAGAATAAAAAAAATGTTTTCAGTACGACATTCGCTTTAGCTCTAATCTTTTTTTTTATCTTTAGAATTCCTTTCATTCAAGAATCGCTTGTTCATCAAATCGCAAATGATGTTCGTCCCTTTATTTGGAAAGGAAGTTTGGTCTTAATTCAAGACCATTTTTACTTAGGATGTGGGGTAGGGCAGTTTCTTGTCTTTTATCCACAATACCGCCCCCCTGATTACTTTACTCACCCTCTCAGCGTAGATACAACAGACCATGCCCACTGTGAATTGATCGAAATTTTTTCAGAAACTGGATTGATTGGAATGATTTCCTTTTTAGTTTTATTGGGCGCTATCATCTTTTTTACCCTAAAAGCTATCAGTAAAAATCCCAAACAAAATAGAACAGCTTCCCTTGCTTACTTAATAGGGGCTTTGGCATTATTCTTCGAAAACTTATTTGATGTCAACTTACGCTATATTTCTTCAAAATTTATTTTTTGGTCTTTTTTAGGCTTGGCTTACGGTTTAGCCACTCAACCACATGGACAAAATAAATCAAATACAAAAAAATTACCTTTATCCATCATATTGCTCATAACAATTATTGTGTTTTACGGTTGGGGATGGATCTCTTTAAGGGGATGGCTGGGGGATTATTACTTTAAAAAGGCTGTAGTTGAACGAAATAACCAAAACTACGCATCAGCAATTCAATTTTACAAGAGATCTCTTCTATTTGAACCTAAAGAGTTAGAAGTATTATATCGCCAGGCCTATCTATATGCATTGATGGGGGAAAACACAAAAGCGGCTCAAACATATGAAAAAGTGCTTACACTTGCTCCTCTTTATTCTTCAGCTCATGGAAATCTTGGAACGCTCAAAGCTCGCTTAGGGGAGTTGGATAAGGCTTATGAACATCTTATGATTCAATATCAACTCAACCCTTATGAACCTGATCGAATAGCAACTTTAGCTTCTGTTCTTTTACGTATGGAGAAAATTGAAGAGGCAAGAAAGTATCTTCGCAAAGCACTTCTACTAAATCCTGAGCACGAATTTGCAAAAAAAGCTCTTTCTGAGCTTACTTCAAGTAAAGATTAAATCCTACAACAATCTTTCATAAATCCCGCGGTCATCTCTTTCATAAAAGATATATTTGTTTAATGTATAACCACACCTCATCAAGAAATTCAATTCCTGTGAGATAAATTAAAATGAAAGGAATAAAAAGAAACATGCGGATTTTGAAAAAATCAAAATCCGCATGTTTGAAAGACAGATTACTTATTTGCTGGAGTAGCTGGTGCTGCTGGTTTTGCTTCTGCTGCAGGAGCCGCTGGGGCTTCAACTTTGGGAAGCTCTGGTTGCTTTGTAATGCTGATGATGGTTTTATTGATAATAGAACCATCTTTCCAGTTTAAACCTTTGTCCATGACGCTAACCATTGGCATGCTGGGTTTGTTGAAAAGAGCAAGCTTCACTTTTCCATCAAACTTAGCAGGATCCAAATTAGCATTGAAGAACTTCGCAGAGGTAACAGCATCTTTAATGTTTACTTCTTGAGAAATTGCAAAACCATTTGGATCAAGAGGAGAAGGGCTTTCAGGATTAAATGCCGCAGCCTTCATTCCAAATTTTCCTTCGTAGAAAGCAAGAACTTTGTCATAACTATCAGATGTAACATAGACGCCCTGTTCAAATTTGATACGATTTTCAGCAGGAAGCCCTTCTTGCATCTTATCTGCACTTTCCCTAGCTAAATCGGTCAAAGTAGCATCAGCAGAAGCGCCCTTGTATACTTCAACACCAAACTTTTCTTCGGCATGAGCCTGAAGTCCAATCAAAAGCATTGCTAAAACAAGATAACTTTTTAAACTCATTGTGTATCCTCCTTAAAGTTTTCGGCTTAAAGTATAAGTAAAGCCTTTTGTAATTGCAAGAAAAATAGAAATTCTAAAGAAAAAATGAGTGTTTGTGATTGTTGGAGGGGGATAGAAGTGCTAAAATGTTTACCTTAATTTTTTAGAGGATTTATGAAGGTTCTTACTAACGAAGAGTTTAAGAAAAATTTGAAAGAGTTTGACCGTGCTTTCATTTCCATTGAAGTGGAAGAAAAGGTTGCACATATTCTTTCTGATATTCGTCAATTTGGAGATAAAGCTCTTTTACGCTATGGAGCTCAATTTGATCATGTGGAGCTTACAGCACAGGCCTTAGAAGTTTCTAAAGAAGAAATAAAACAAGCTTTGAAGGTTGTTTCAAAATCATTGCAAAATGCAATTTTGGTTATGATTCAAAATGTCCGACGCTATCAAAAAGATCTTTTGTATAAGGATTGGATTAAGTCTTATGGGGCTGTCAAACTTGGATCTTTGGTAAGGCCTTTAAATCGTGTAGGAGTTTATGTTCCTGGGGGGACTGCGCCTCTGGTTTCAACGGTTGTAATGACAGTGATTCCTGCAAAAGTTGCGGGTGTTAAAGAAATAATTGTAGTAACGCCTCCAAATCGAGAAGGGAAAATTCATCCTGCAATTTTAGCTGCATGCTCACTTGCGGGTGTGACTCGGGTTTTTAAGTTAGGAGGGGCTCAAGCAATTGCTGCAATGGCTTTTGGAACAGAGACTATCCCCAAGGTGGATAAAATTGCAGGTCCTGGAAATATTTATGTAGCCAGTGCTAAGCGACAGGTCTACGGATTTGTTGGGATTGATATGGTGGCGGGGCCTAGTGAAGTTTTGATTATTGCTGATGATTCGGCAAATCCAAAATTTGTGACAGCAGATCTTTTGGCTCAAGCTGAACATGATGTCATGGCCAGAACTTTTCTTATCACAGACTCAAAATCTTTGATTGAAAAAGTTCAGAAGGAAATTGAAATTCAACTTAAGAGTTTAAGTCGACAAAATGTAGCTCAAATATCTTTGCAAAATCAGGGTGTCATGGTGCTTGTTAAGAGTTTGGAAGAAGCGGTGGAGTTAGCAAATCTTGTTGCTCCAGAACATATCGAGCTTTTGTGTAAAAATGCTAAAAAGTTAGTAAAACTGATTAAGAATGCTGGAGCCATTTTTGTAGGGGCTTCTACACCTGAACCTGTGGGGGATTATGTTGCAGGCCCCAGCCATGTTTTGCCAACGGGGGGAACAGCTCGATTTTTTTCTCCTCTTTCGGCAAGAGATTTTCTTAAGAGTATGAGTTTTTTGGAATACGACAAAAAAAGTTTAGCCAAGGATTTAAAAGTGATTCAAGAAGTGGCGCAGACAGAAGGATTAGATGCGCATCGAAAGTCTGTTGAGGTTCGATTTTTATGAAATCTAACTTCTTTAGAAAATCCATCGAATTACTTTCAGAATATGTACCGGGTTTTCAGCCTAAAGAAAAGGGATTTATTAAGTTAAACACCAATGAAAATCCTTATCCACCTTCGTCTAAGGCTTTAGAAATTTTAAAGATAGAGGCCAGTGAAGCCCTACGACTTTATCCTGATCCGATCTCTGAAACCTTAAGAGAAAAAATAGCCAAAACATATGGATTTAAACCAGATTGGATTTTTGTTGGAAATGGGTCAGATGAAATTTTAAATTTAATTGTTCGAGCTTGTTTAGGTAAAGGGGATGAATTATGGGTAACAGATCCCACTTATATCCTCTATGAGGTTCTTGCAAATATGCAAGAGGCTCGTGTAACGAAATGCTCACTGGACGAAAATTTTGATTTACCCGAACGAATCAATGTTGGCAAAGCAAAATTGGTCATGATTTCTAATCCCAATACACCGACAGGGGCTTTTTTTGATAAGTCCAGTCTAAAGACCATTTGTCGTCAAGCCAAGGGGCTGGTCGTGATTGATGAGGCCTATGCAGATTTCTCTAAAGAAAATTGCTTAGATTTTGTGAAGAAATTTAAAAATGTTGTTGTGACGCGAACAATGTCAAAATCATTTTCTTTAGCAGGTTTACGTTTGGGATGGGCAATCGCTCGACCTGAAGTGATTCAGGTTCTTATGAAACTAAAAGATTCTTACAATGTGAATCGTTTAAGTCAAAGAGCTGGCTTAGCGGCTATCACTGATTTGGCTTCTATGAAAGAGGCTGTAAAGCGTGTGGTTCGTGATAGAGACTTTTTAACTGAGAAACTGATGAAGTTAGGTTTTAAAGTGATTCCATCTCAATCTAATTTTCTTTTTGTAAAACATCTAAGTGTAGACGCGTTAAAATTATATCAGGAGCTTTACAAAAGAAAAATTTTGGTTCGACATTTTAATTTGCCCAAATTGAAGAACTATTTAAGAATCACTATCGGTACACATCAACAAATGGTGCAATTGGTAAAAGCTTTAGAACACATCATTCAAAAGGAACTATCATGAAAAGACAAGCGAGCGTTTCTAGAAAGACCAAAGAGACGAGTATTGAAGCAGTCCTGAATTTAGACGGTGCTGGCAATATTAAAGTCAAAACAGGTATGGGCTTTTTTGATCATATGCTAGAAGCTATGTCGAAACATGCAGGTTTTGATTTGAATTTAAAAGCCAAAGGGGACCTCCACATTGATTTTCATCATACGGTGGAGGATGTGGGACTTGTTCTTGGAGAAGCCTTAAAAAAAGCGCTGGGAGAAAAACTAGGGATTGAGCGTTTTGGTTTTGGCATGGTTCCCATGGATGAATCTTTGGCAGAAGTAACCTTGGATTTGAGTGGGAGACCTTATGTTCTTTATCGAGTGAAATCTCAACGTAAAAAAATCAGAGATTTTGATTTAACTGTTTTGGAAGAATTCTTTAAAGCGATTGCTCAAACAGGTTTGATCACTTTGCATATTCATTTGAGATATGGAGAGAATCCACATCATATTTATGAATCTGTATTTAAGGCTTTTGGTCGAGCTTTAAAGATGGCCTGTTCTCAAGGCAGGATCAAGGGCGTGCCATCAACGAAGGGAATGCTTTAAATATGATCGCAGTTGTAGATTATGGAATGGGAAATCTTCGAAGCGTGGAGAAGGCTTTGCAGGCTGTTGGTGCAAAAGTTAAAGTCACTCAAAACGTTCAAGAGATAGACCAAGCAGAAAAAGTGGTGTTCCCTGGAGTGGGAGCTATGGGAGATTGCATACGCAATCTCAAAACTTTTGGTTTATATGATGCAGTTTCGGCCGCAGCAAAGTCGGGGAAACCTTTTTTAGGCATTTGTTTGGGGCTTCAGGCGCTTTTTGAAGAAAGTGATGAAAGTGGAAAAGTTTCAGGTCTTGGAATTCTAGCTGGAAAAGTTGTGCATTTTAAGAATGGTTTGAAAGTTCCACATATGGGCTGGAATCAAATTTCTTTTTCTAATAAAAAAGAAAAATGTCCCTTGCTTCAAGGCGTTGAAGATGGAAGTTATGTGTATTTTGTTCACTCTTATTATGGAGTTCCTAAAGAAAAAGATGTGGTCTTAGCTCAAACGGAATATGGCGTTCAGTTTGCATCGATGATTTGGAAAGAAAATTTATTTGCTACTCAATTTCATCCAGAAAAAAGTCAAGAAGTTGGATTAAAAATTTTAAAAAATTTTAAAAATCTGTAATTTGTTACAAGGAGACTTTCAAAGATGTTGGTGATACCTGCAATTGATATTAAAGGTGGAAAATGTGTTCGTTTGACTCAAGGTCAATACGATAAGGAAACGGTGTATGCCGAGAATCCGTCTCAAGTCGCTTTGCGCTGGCAGAATAAAGGAGCTAAATATTTACACGTCATTGATTTGGATGGAGCTTTGGAAGGAAAAACTATCAACTTTAAAGTCATTCAAGAGATGACGATGGACTTAATGATTCCTTTTCAATATGGAGGAGGACTTCGTGATCTTGAAAGTGTTGAAAAAGCACTTTCGCTGGGTGCAGATCGAGTAATTCTGGGAACAATGGCTTGTGAGTCAGAAGAATTTCTTGAGGAAGCAATGCGTGAATTTAAAAAGCATGTGATTGTCTCCATTGACGCAAAAGGTGGATTGGTCGCTGTGAATGGTTGGACAGAAAGTACATCCATGGATGCGGTCGTTCTTGCAAAAAAGATGAAGAAAATGGGAGTCAGTGCGATTGTTTATACGGACATTATGCAAGATGGAATGCTCAAAGGCCCTAATTTTCAAGCGATTGAACATTTGGCTGATTCTGTGAAAATGCCCATCATTGCATCTGGAGGTGTATCAAAAAAAGAAGATATTCAAAGACTCAAAACTCTTGAATATAAGGGTGTTATAGGCGCCATTGTTGGAAAGGCTCTTTACACAGGGGATATTAAATTAGAGGAAGTGATTTAAGCGATGCTAGCCAAGCGTATTATCCCTTGTCTGGATGTTGATAAAGGACGTGTGGTCAAGGGGGTCAAATTTTTAGAATTAAAAGATGCAGGAGATCCTGTTCAAACTGCAAAGTATTATGATCAAGAAGGTGCAGATGAGCTGGTATTTCTTGATATTACCGCTTCAGCTGAAAATCGAAATACGATTCTTCAAGTAGTTGAGAAAACCGCTGCTGAAGTTTTTATGCCTCTGACTGTGGGAGGAGGCATTCAAACTCTTGAAGATATTCGAAAGCTTTTAAAAGCAGGAGCAGATAAAGTTTCGATCAATACAGCTGCAGTAAAAAATCCTGATTTTATAAGAGAAGCTGCCCAGAAATTTGGAAATCAATGTATTGTTGTTGCCATTGATGCAAAAAAGAATGGAAAGAGTTGGGAGGTTTTTACTCATGGTGGAAGAAAATCAACTGGACTTGATGTGATTGAATGGGCAAAACGTGTGGTTGAATTGGGCGCAGGAGAAATTCTTTTAACAAGCATGGATCAAGATGGAACAAAAGAAGGTTATGATCTTGAATTAACAGCAGCTGTTTCAAACGCTGTTTCTGTTCCTGTGATTGCTTCAGGAGGAGCAGGAAAACTAGATCATTTGTATGACGTTTTAACGAAGGGAAAAGCAGATGCAGTTTTAGCTGCTTCCATTTTTCATTATCGAGAATGGACAATTGGACAAACGAAACAATTTCTTAAAGGAAAGGGAGTGGTGGTCAGATGAAATTCGACGTGGCAAGTTTAAAATACGATAAAGATGGATTGATTCCTGTGGTGGTACAAGATGTTAAGACTTTGGAAGTTCTCATGGTTGCGTATATGAATGTAGATGCGGTTCGTCAAACATTGAAAGACGGCAAGACCTCCTTTTGGAGCCGTTCTCGTCAAAAGTATTGGCTCAAAGGTGAAACCTCAGGCCATTTCCAACATGTAAAATCTGTCTGTTATGACTGCGATAAAGATACCCTTTTGATTAAAGTCGAACAAATTGGTGGGGCTTGTCATGACGGTTTTAAATCTTGTTTTTATACCGAATTAAAAGATGGCGAAACACATGTCATCGGTGAAAAAGTTTTTGATCCGGCTAAAACATATAAATAACATGCGTCACGCGTAACGGTATTTTTATGATTCATCCTACAGAAAAAGAGTTTTTTGAAAAAGCCAAGCAAGGTAATGTCATTCCCGTTGTAAAGGAAATTCTTGCCGATGCTCAGACGCCTATTTCTGCCTATATCAGAGTGGCTCAAGGGGAGTATTCTTTTCTTTTGGAAAGCGTGGAAGGAAATGAACGCGTGGGGCGGTTTTCTTTTTTAGGGAGTTCTCCACGCTGGATTTTTTCGAGCAAAGGAAACAAAATCACTTTTCAAGAAGGCAAAAAAAGAAAAAGCTTTCAATCAGATGACGCTTTGGCTGAATTAAAAAAACTCTTTACGGATTATCAAGTCGTCAAAGATGCAAGTTTGCCTAGATTTTTTGGTGGAGCTGTGGGATATGTGGGTTATGGAGCTGTACAGCAATTTGAAAAGATTCCCCAAAATAAAAAAGATGATTTAAATCTTCCAGACCTTTATTTCTTTCTAGCCGATACACTCATTGCTTTTGATCATGTAGAACATCGCATTAAAATTATTGCAAACGCTTTTGTAAATCAAAAAGGTGCTTTAAGCGCTTATCGAGATGCTTTGAAGAGAATTGAAAAAATTGAGAAGTCTTTGTCAAAGGTCAAACAGCTTTCATCGATGGAATGGGTCAATAGTGAAGCGGATATGAATCATTTAAATATCACTTCTAATTGTTCTCAAGATGAATTTGAAAAATCAGTTGAACATGCTAAAGAATACATAAAATCTGGAGACATTTTCCAGGTTGTACTGTCACAGCGCTTTTGTTTGAAACGAAAACTTGATCCAGTGAAACTTTATCGTGCGCTAAGATCTGTGAATCCGTCTCCCTACATGTTTCTACTGAAATTTAAAGATTTTTATTTAGTTGGAACCTCTCCTGAAATTCATGTGCGATGTGAAGATGGGAAAGTGGAGCTTAGGCCTATTGCAGGTACAAGGCGTCGCGGAAAAACAGTTGAAGAAGATGCTCGACTGCAAAAAGAACTTCTGAATGACCCTAAAGAGAGGGCTGAGCATTTGATGCTGGTTGATTTGGGACGTAATGATCTGGGACGCGTTTGTGAATATGCAACTGTAAAGGTCCCTGAATTGATGGTCATTGAGAAATATTCTCATGTGATGCATATTGTTTCAGATGTTGTTGGAAATTTAGCCCATGACAAAGATGCTTTAGATGTTTTACGTGCGACATTTCCTGCAGGAACTGTGTCAGGGGCTCCTAAAATCCGAGCGATGCAGATTATAGAAGAGCTTGAAAAAAATCATCGTGGAACTTATGCCGGAGCTATTGGCTATTATAGCTTTTCTGGCGATTTAGACTCTTGTATTGCCATTCGAACCATTCTTCTTAAAAAGGGAGTTGCTTATATTCAGGCAGGAGCAGGGATTGTTGCAGACTCTGTACCTGCACAGGAATATCAAGAAACAGTGAATAAAGTAAGAGGGATGATGAAAGCGATTGCTGTGGTTGAAGGACAAAATCAGAAAGCCCGGAAGGCGTAAAATGGAGAAACCCGTGGGACAAAAAAATTCTCTGTTAGTTATCGACAATTATGATTCTTTTACCTATAACCTCGTTCAATATTTTGGGGAGTTAGGGGAAGAACCTGTTGTTTTTCGTAATGATGAGATTTCCATTGCTCAAATTCAGGAAATGAATCCTAAAAAAATTGTTATTTCTCCTGGACCCTGTACTCCAAAAGAGGCTGGCATTTCCAATGATGTGATTCGTTCTTTTGAAGGTAAAACACCGATTTTAGGTGTTTGTTTGGGGCATCAATGCATTGGCTATGTTTATGGTGGAGAGATTGTGCGAGCTCCTCGATTGATGCATGGAAAGACTTCAATGGTTCATCATAATAATAAAGATATTTTTCAAGGACTTGAAAATCCATTTGAAGCAACACGTTACCATTCGTTGGTAATACAGCCTGAATCAGTCCCTGAAGTGCTTGAAGTGATGGCTAAAACAGATCAAGATGAAATTATGGCAGTTCGTCATCGAAAATTTCCGATTTGGGGTGTTCAGTTTCATCCAGAATCCATTTTGACAAAAGAAGGCAAAAAACTACTTAAGAATTTTCTAAAAATGAGAGCTTAAATGTTATTCAAAGAAACCTTAGAAAAAATAATACAGCATCATTCGCTTTCCTTTAGTGAAGCAACTTCTTTAATGGAAGAAATGATGAGCGGGAAACTCACATCTGCTCAAATTGCAGCATTCTTAATTGCATTGCGCATGAAGACTGAAACGGTGGATGAAATTGCTGGCTTTGCAACTGTGATGAAGAAATGGGTACGTGTGATACATGCAAAGCCTGCCATGGTTGTTGATACTTGTGGGACAGGTGGAGATGGGGCAAAGACATTTAATATTTCAACTACAGCGGCGTTTGTCATTGCAGGAGCGGGGATTCCTGTTGCTAAACATGGAAATGTTGCTGTTTCAAGCCAATGCGGAAGTGCAGATCTTTTGAAGTCTTTAGGAGTCAAAATAGATGTAGATCGCTTAGTGATGGAAAGAGCTTTAAACGAAATAGGAATTTGTTTTCTATTTGCGCCTCTTTTTCATCATGCCATGATGCATGCAGCTCTCCCCAGGCGAGAGATTGGTGTACGTACCGTATTTAACATTTTAGGACCTTTAACAAACCCTGCAGGGGCAAAAGCTCAGGTTGTGGGTGTTTATCGCAAAGAATTGACGGATTTGATGGCCCATGTTCTTGTAAAACTGGGAGTATCCCGAGCTTTTGTCGTACACGGTTCAGATGGTTTAGATGAAGTGACTACGACAGGAAAAACATTTGTTTCTGAAGTAAAAAATGGAGAGGTTTCTTCTTTTGTGTTTGAACCTCAATCCCTAGGAATCTCAAAAGCTACTTCTTCTGATTTAAAAGGAGGAGATATAAAACATCATACAGCTATTACAAAATCGATTTTAGAAGGTGAAAAAGGACCCGAGCGAGATGTTGTTTTATTGAATGCTGCATTTGGGATTGTAGCAGGAGGAGCTGCTTCAGATTTAAAAATTGGGTTAAAAAAGGCTATCGAATCGCTAGATTCTGGAATGGCAAGAAAGAAATTGGAAGAGTTGATAGAATATACGGCCAGTTAATGAAAAACATATTATTTCTAGATGAAATTCTTGCGTTCAAAAAACAAGAGGTAGAACAAAGAAAAAAGAACTTTCCTCTAGAAGATCTATTAGAAAAAGCTTCTCATCAAAAAATTTCTTCCATATCTACTTTTCATGAAGCCATACAAAGAAAGGGGAACGAGCCTTTACATTTTATTGCAGAAATCAAAAAGGCTTCTCCTTCAAAAGGAGTTTTAAGAGAATCCTTTGATCCAGAAAAGATCGCACAAATTTATGAGCAAAATGGAGCTCATGCAATTTCTGTTTTGACAGACGAAAAATTTTTTCAGGGTCATTTAGAGTATTTGCAAAAAGTATCTCGAACAGTAAATTTACCTGTTCTAAGGAAGGATTTTATTATTGATGCCTATCAAATTGAAGAAGCTAAAGCATATGGTGCAAAAGCTATCCTTTTAATTATTGCTGCACTTGATCAAAAGCTTCTTTCCAAGTTGATGCTTAAAGCAAAATCAGTTGGTTTATCAGTCCTTGTAGAAGTTCATGATGAAGAAGAACTTCAAAAGGCGCTTGATGCAGGCTCTGAAATTATTGGAATTAATAATCGAGATTTAAAAACATTTAAAGTTGATTTAGAAGTTTGTGAACGTTTGCGTCCTAAAATTCCTTCAAATGTGACAGTGGTTGTTGAAAGTGGCTTAATGAATAGAGAGGACATCTTGCGGGTAGAAAAACTAAATGTAGATGCTGTATTAATTGGAGAAGCATTCATGCGGTCTGAAGATATTGCGTCCAAAATGCGAGAAATATTCTAGGTTTTTATATGGTCAAAGTAAAAATTTGTGGCATTACAAATCTTGAAGATGCTTTAGCGTCTGTGCATGCAGGAGCAGACGCTTTGGGCTTTAATTTTTATTCCAAAAGCCCTCGATTTATTTTGCCTGCAAAGGCTCAAAAAATAATTCAGAGTCTTCCGCCTTTTATTTCAAAAGTTGGAATTTTTGTGAATGAATCTAAAGAAAATATTTTAAAGATCATTAAAGAAATCGACTTGGATTTTTTACAATTTCACGCAGATGAGAGTCCTGCAGATTGTGAAGGCTTTAATATTCCTGTGATTAAAGCTTTTTCAATTAAGAATGACTTAGAAAGTGCTAGGAGATATCATGCTGTTTCGGCTATTCTCCTTGATACGCCTCATGATGGAAATTATGGAGGAACAGGTCGTATTTTTGATTGGAGTTTGGTTCAACCCTTTAAAGAAATAGGTAAACCTCTTATTTTGTCAGGTGGGTTAACCATTCAGAATGTTGAACAAGCTTTACGGCAAGTAAAGCCCTATGCAGTTGATGTTTGTAGTGGTGTAGAGAGTCAACCTGGGAAAAAAGATTATCAAAAAATTTTGGAATTTATAAAAAAAGTAAAAAACTCTTAAATGAACGACATTAGCTATGAAATTCATTAATCAATATCCTGATTCTCAAGGTCATTTTGGTAATTATGGTGGCAAGTTTGCGCCAGAAACTCTTATGACTGCTTTGGAAGAGTTGGAGCATGAGTATATTCGTGCTCAGGATGATCCTGATTTTCAAAAGAAGTTTCAATATTATCTAGAAGAATATGTGGGTCGTCCCACACCTCTTTATTATGCAGAACATTTATCTAAAGAGTTGGAGTGTCGTATTTACCTCAAACGTGAAGATTTATGTCATACAGGTGCTCATAAGATTAATAATACGCTGGGTCAGATTCTCCTGACTCAAAGAATGGGGAAAAAACGTGTCATTGCTGAAACAGGGGCAGGACAGCATGGAGTTGCTACTGCGACAGTTTCTGCTTTATTTGGATTAAAATGCACGGTTTATATGGGTTCTGAAGATATGCAGAGACAAGCTCTGAATGTTTTTAGAATGAAATTGTTAGGGGCAGAGGTTATTCCGGTTGAAACAGGTTCTTGTACGTTAAAAGATGCTATTAATGAAGCAATGAGAGATTGGGTAACAACCGTACGCACTTCTCATTATATTTTGGGTTCTGTGGCAGGGCCTCATCCTTTTCCCATGATTGTAAGAAATTTTCAACGAGTGATTGGAAAAGAAGCACGTGAACAAATTCTTCAAAAAGAGGGAAGACTTCCAGATTTTTTAATTGCTTGTGTGGGAGGGGGGTCAAACTCTATTGGACTCTTTTATGAATTTTTAGAGGATGCTTCTACTCAAATGATTGGTGTTGAAGCCGCAGGGTTAGGGGTCAAAACAGGGCTCCATGCTGCTCGGTTTTCAGGGGGTTCTGTCGGGGTTTTTCAAGGATCGAAAAGTTATGTTCTTCAAAATAAAGAAGGACAAATCTTAACCACTCATTCTATTTCAGCTGGATTAGATTATGCAGGTGTAGGGCCCGAACATAGCTTTTTAAAAGATTCTAAGCGGGTGAAATATGTTTCAGTTAAAGATCATGAAGCCTTGTCTGCTTTTTCCGCGTTGGCTCGATTTGAGGGAGTGATTCCTGCTTTAGAATCTGCTCATGCCATTGCCCATCTTTTTAAAATGAAGAAAAAAGATCGTCAAGGAAAGTTGATCATTGTGAATTTGTCAGGACGAGGGGACAAAGACGTAGAGGTTGCATCAAAAGCAATATCAGAAATGAAGATCAAATAATCCTGTTTTACAGGTAAAATTTCAAAACTGAAAAATAAAATGAATCGAATCAAAGAAAAATTTGAAACTTTAAAAGCCAAAAACAAAAAAGGTTTTGTGGCTTATATTACAGCGGGAGATCCTCGTTTAGAAATAACGCATAAACTTGTACATTCGTTTGCAGAGTTAGGTGTTGATTTTATAGAATTAGGAATCCCTTTTTCTGATCCTTTGGCCGATGGGGTTGTCAATCAGCTCGCGACCATGCGCGCCTTAAAATCTGGAACAACAGTTCAGAAAATTTTAGATCTTGTAAAAAAAATCAGAAAAAGTTCTGATGTCCCTCTTATCCTTTTTACATATTTAAATCCCATTTTACAATATGGTTTAGAATCTTTTGCCAAGAATGCCCAAAAAGCAGGCGTTGATGGAGTTTTAACTTTAGATCTTCCTCCTGAAGAAGCAGAAGATTATAAGAGAATCTTGGAAAAGAATGATTTAAATGTGATTTTTCTTGTTACACCAACCAGCTCTGATGAACGCATTAAAAAAATAGCTTCTATGAGTTCTGGATTTATTTATTGTGTTTCGAGAACCGGAGTCACGGGAGCTCAAAAAGAGATGCCTAAAGATGTTCCTGAAATCATATCAAAAATACGTCAGTTTTCTAAACTTCCTATTGCCATCGGATTTGGCATTTCAAAGCCAGATCAAGTGAAACGGTTATCTCAAATGGCAGATGCGGTTGTGGTTGGCAGCGCTATCGTTCAACAAATAGAAGAGAATGTGAAACATCCGCATCTTGAGAAGCGGGTAACAAGTTTTGTTAAAAAATTAGTTCAAGCCCTTTAGGGAAAATATGTTACAGAATCATATTTATGCATGCATCATGGCTGGGGGAGTAGGGGAGCGGTTTTGGCCTGGAAGTCGCAGGCATTTGCCCAAGCAATTTTTAAATATTATCGGATCCTCAACCATGATTCAAGCCACGGTTGAACGGGTCTCATCTCTGATCCCAAAAGAGAAGGTCTGGATTGTTTCTAATGAGAAGCAAGGATTCTTAATTTCAGAACAACTTCCTTCTTTGAAAAAGGAACAAGTTTTATTAGAACCTTTTGGAAGAAATACAGCACCTTGTATTGCACTCGCTGCAGCCTGTTTAAAGAAGCAAGATCCAGACGCAATTATGGTTGTGCTCCCTTCAGATCATGTTATTCGAAATACCAAAGTTTTTCTGCAAGTCATTCATGATTGTGCTCGAATTGCATCCCAAACACAAAATCTCGTGACTTTAGGCATCAAACCTTATGCACCAGAAACAGGATATGGATATATTCATTATGATCAACCTTTTCTAGAAAAAATCGACACAAAATTTTTCAAGGTAAAAGCCTTTGTTGAGAAGCCAACAAAAGAAAAGGCAGAAGCTTTCTTAAAAGATGGACACTTCTTATGGAATAGCGGCATGTTTATCTGGAGTGTTAAGTCTATTTTAGAAGCGATTAAAAATTATTTACCCCAAATAGATGAAGAATTAAAAAAATTAGAACCTCATCTGGGACGTTCTACTCAAGATCAAGCCATACGATCGATGTATGAAAAAATAACATCGGTTTCAATTGATTATGGGGTGATGGAAAAAGCAAAAAATATTTTAGTTGCTGTGGGAGATTTTGGATGGGATGATGTCGGGTCTTGGTCAAGTCTAGAAAATCATTTTGACAAAGACAAAAAAGGAAATACTTTTGTAGGTCATCAAGTCGATTTAGGTAGCCAAAATATTATGGTTATCAATCATGGAGAAGGGATGGTTGCAACTTTGGGGCTTCAAGATGTTATTATTGTGCGCACATCTGACGCTGTATTGGTGATGGATAAGACAAAAGGACAGGAAGTTAAAGCCGTTCTAGAATTGATGAAAAAAAACTCTGAACATCAAAAGTATCTATGATTATTTTAGCTTTGGATGTGGGAGAAAAACGCATTGGCGTTGCTGTTTGTGATCCGATGGAAATTATTACCATTGGCCTTCCTACGATAGAAAGACAAGATATCGAGTCAGATTTTAAAAGACTTCAGGATATTGTTAAAGATAGAAAGGTAGACTTGATTGTTTTAGGGTTACCCCTTCACATGAAGGGTGAGTTGGGTATTATGGCTCAAAAAATATTAGAATTTAAAGAAATCTTGGAGAAAAATATTCAGCTTCCTGTTGAATGTATGGATGAACGCTTGACAACAGTAGAAGCTCAAAGAGTTCTTTTAGAAGGGGATGTTTCACGAAAAAAAAGAAAAACAAAAATTGATCAAATTGCAGCTCATTTGATTCTTCAAAAGTATTTAGAAAGGAAGCATTTTAAGAATGAATTACCGCGTTAGCAAATTTGATAATGGTTTACGCCTTGTGACGTGTCCCATGACAGATGCCAAAAGCGTTTCGATGGGCGTTTGGGTGGGCGTTGGGGGACGCTATGAGGAAGATAAAATCAGTGGAGTTTCTCATTTCCTGGAACACATGCTTTTCAAGGGCACAAAAAAAAGAACGGCAAAGCAAATTTCGCAGGCCATTGAAGGTGTCGGGGGTAACACGAATGCTTTTACAACAGAGGAATGTACCTGCTTTTACGCCAAGGTCACCGATGATCATTTTGATCAAACTTTGGATGTTCTTGCAGATATGTTTAAAAACCCTCTTTTTAAATCTTCAGATATTGAACGTGAACGGGGTGTTATTTTGGAAGAGCTTCGTATGAATGTAGATGTTCCCGCACATCGTGTATTTGAAATTTTAAGAGAATTGATGTGGGAAAAACATCCTTTGGGCCGTATGTTAATAGGCACAGAAACAACGATTAAAAATATTAAACGCTCAGATTTAGTGAAATTTAAAGAGCAGAATTATACAGGTCCTAATATTGTTGTTTCAATTGCAGGTTCAATGTCTCAAGCAAAAACCATTTCTCAGGTAGAGAAAAAGTTTTCATTTTTAAAGCCAGAAAATGGACTCAGTTATTTGCCTGCCGTTGAAAATCAAGCTAAGCCAGAAACAAGAATTTTTAAAAAGAAAACAGAGCAAACAAATTTTTGTATTGGTATTCGTGCTCTGGCCCGTAATCATGAAGATCGTTTTGCTTTGCGCGTATTAAATGCCATTTTGGGTGAGAACATGAGTTCTCGTCTCTTTCAAGAAATTCGCGAGAAACAAGGTTTAAGCTATGATATCGGCTCTTCCATTGAACGATTTTTAGACGCAGGCACTTTAATTATTTCTGGAGGGGTTGATATTAAAAACCTTGAAAAGGCTATTGAAAGAACATTAAAAGAATTGGGAAAGGTTAAGAAAGGTTCTATTCGCAAAGAAGAACTAAGTATGGCCAAAGAATATTCTATTGGGCAGTTAATTTTGGGTCTTGAAAAATCTTCTAGCCAAATGATTTATTTGGGAGAAAGCGAGATATGTTCAGGGAATATTATGGATATCAAAGAATTAATACGGCGTATCAGGGCTGTAAAACTAGAGGATGTTGAAAGAGTTGCACAATTTCTTTTTGTGGATAAGAAAATTAATTTGGCGGTGGTGGGACCTGTTGAAAAAGATAAAACGATTCAAAATTTATTTAGTATGAATTAAAAACTGTGATAGAAAAAACAATGAAAAGAAAAATTAAAATAGCGCCGTCTATCTTAGCTGGAGATTTTGCTTGTTTGGGAGAAGAAGCTAAGAAAGCTGAAATAGGTGGTGCAGATATTTTGCATGTGGACATTATGGATGGGCATTTTGTTCCTAACCTTACGATTGGACCTCAATCTGTTCAGGCCATACGTGAGAGTACGAAACTCCCTTTAGATGTTCATTTAATGATTTCTGAGCCTGAAAAATATATTGATGAATTCATTGAAGCAGGGGCTGATCATGTGACAATTCATCTGGAAATAGGCAAAGATTTGAAGCCGATTCTTCATCAGATTAAATCAAAGCATAAAGGTTGTGGTATTGCTTTAAAACCTGGAACTGCTTTTGAAGAAGTAAAGCCCTATTTGGAAAAAATAGATCTTTTATTGATTATGACCGTCGAACCAGGTTTTGGAGGACAAAAATTTAGATCAGAGGTGGTATCTAAAATTAGAGAAGCTTATGCTTGGATTAACGAACATCATTACAATATTGATATTCAAGTTGATGGGGGTATTAATCTGAAGACAGTTCCAGAAGTGATTGAGGCAGGAGCCAATGTCTTAGTTGCAGGTTCAGCCATTTATGGAACTGAAGATATTCATAAAGCTATTTCTGAAATTAGAAAAATTGCTGAGTCCCAATAATTACCAAATTTTACTAATGCGTTTACATTTCTTAGGAGTTTGTTCAGGTGTCCGATTCTTCTATTCAAGTGAGTCAAATTAGAAATTTTTGTATTATCGCCCATATTGATCATGGAAAGTCTACACTTGCTGACCGCTTGCTTGAATTTACCAAAACCATCAGCACGCGAGAAAGTAGAGATCAAATTTTAGATTCTATGGATCTTGAACGGGAAAGAGGAATTACGATTAAGGCCCATCCTGTTCGAATGATTTATCCAGCCTTGGATGGGAAAGAATATATTTTAAATCTTATTGATACGCCTGGACATGTGGATTTTTCCTACGAAGTTTCTAGAAGCTTGGCTGCTTGTGATGGGGCAATTGTTTTAGTGGATGCAGGGCAGGGCGTTGAAGCTCAAACGGTTTCAAATATTCATTTAGCGCTTGCGCAAGGGCTAGAAATTATTCCTGTCATCAATAAAATTGATTTACCTAATGCAAATGTTGACCGAGTGATTCAACAGTTAGATGCCATTATTGGTGTGGTACCAGAAGATGTGATTCGTGTTAGTGCAAAAACAGGAGAGGGGATACAAAAAGTTTTAGAAACGGTTGTTGCAAAAGTTCCTGCCCCAAAAATCACTTCTGAAGGAACTTTACGGGCTCTCATTTTTGATTCTATTTTTGATAATTATAAAGGGGTTGTTGTTTATTCAAAGGTTTTTGAAGGTTCTATCAAGCCAGGTCTTCAGATTTCCATGATGGCAACTGGGAAAGTTTTTGAAATAACAGAAGTCGGGTATTTTAAGCCCAAACCTGTTTTAACCAACATTCTTCTCCCTGGGGAAGTGGGATACATTGCTGCCAATATTAAGTCAGCTCAGGACATTTTGGTGGGGGAT
The DNA here is from genome assembly GCA_964640155.1 of uncultured bacterium. Taxonomy (GTDB): domain Bacteria; phylum Auribacterota; class JACPWU01; order JACPWU01; family JACPWU01; genus CAZXEQ01. Next base: position 98,520 of record CAZXEQ010000004.1, read on the forward strand.
ACCCTCACGGATGCGAAGAAACCTTCTAAGATTCCTTTACCTGGTTTTAAACGTATTTCACCCATGGTTTTTACCAGTTTTTATCCCATTGTGACCGATGACTATCCCTTGCTTAAAAATGGAATTGAAAAGCTTAAGCTTAATGACTCTTCATTTACTTATGAACCTGAAGATTCTGTGGCTTTAGGCTTTGGTTATCGCTGTGGTTTTTTAGGTTTGTTGCACATGGAAGTCACTCAGGAGCGATTAGAAAGAGAATTTGGGATTCAGATTATTGCAACTGCACCAAGTGTTATTTACAAGTTATTGATTCGTAATGGACAAGAATTGATTATCGACAATCCTAGTAAATTTCCTCCCTTACAAGAGGTTGAACTCATTGAAGAACCCTTGATTCAAGCCACCATTATAGCGCCTGTTGAATACATCGGCGCTGTCATGCAATTATGTGCAGACTATCGAGGTGTTTGCACCAAAACAGAATCTTTGGATCAAACACGCGTGATGATGACATTTGACATTCCATTAAATGAAATTTTAACCGAGTTTTTTGATAAATTAAAGTCTTCTACGCGAGGTTATGGTTCTCTTGATTATGAACATAAAGGATATCAGCTTTCTGATATGGTGAAATTAGATGTTTTAATTAACGGGGAAGTCATCGATGCTTTTTCAGTTATTATTCATCGTTCGAAAGCAGAAATTCGTTCACGTCAATTAGCTAAAAAATTAAAAGAGGTAATTCCAAAACAGCTTTTTCAAGTAGCAGTTCAAACAGCTGTAAATGGACGCATTATTGCCCGAGAAACAATAGGAGCTCTTAAGAAGGATGTTACTGCGAAATGTTATGGAGGTGACATTAGCAGAAAGAGAAAGCTTTGGGATAAACAAAAAGAAGGTAAGAAAAAAATGAAGATGTTTGGTAAAGTTCAGATTCCACAAAAAGCATTTCTGGAAGTTTTAAAATCCGGGGATTAAAAGGAGAAGGGTTATGTCGGAAAATATTCAGACCAGAAAAAGACCATGGTATAGAGATTGGCCAGAATCTATTTTAATTGCTTTTATCATTGCGATGATTGCAAGAACTTTCATTGTGCAAGCTTTCAAAATTCCAACAGGCTCCATGGAACCCACACTTCATGGTGATCCAAGCAATGGAGATCGTGTGCTTGTAAATAAGTTCGTTTATGCGCTTCATCCACCGAAGCGAGGAGATATCGTTGTTTTCAGAACAGTAAATATTACAGGTCTAGATTATCATAAAGACTATATTAAAAGATTAGTAGGCCTACCGGGAGATATCGTCGAAATTCGTTATGGCCATATTTATGTGAACGGAGAAAGACTTGAAGAACCAGAAATTTTTAATAAGGTTCATTATACAAACACTGAGGTAAGAAGGGAGCCTTTAGGCGATGAGGGGCAATATGGCCTTTTTGGAAAGCCCATTCGTGTACCTCAGAATCATTATTTTGTTTTAGGTGATAATAGCTCTGTCAGTCGTGACAGTCGTTATTGGGGATTTGTTCCAAAAGAAAATTTAATTGGACAAGCTTTTGTGACTTATTGGCCAATAAGACAGATTAAACTTTTAAGAAATCACTAGAATCAGTTTTACATTCTAAATTAAGTTTGCCTTTGTCTTGACATAAAGCACTTAAAGAGCCTAGAATTTCCGCTTTATTGTAATTTGAATGGTTTCTTGGCTGCTTGGTTGAAATAGATGTGAGTACTAGATAAAATTTGAATTATGGCGGCGTACCCAAGTGGCTAAGGGAGCAGTCTGCAAAACTGCGATGCACCGGTTCGAATCCGGTCGCCGCCTTAAAAAACGCCGTATGTACATAGATTATTTTAAAATGCCGGAGTGGTGGAATGGCAGACACAAGGGACTTAAAATCCCTCGGGCCTCAAAGCCTGTGCCGGTTCGAGTCCGGCCTCCGGCATTTTTAAAATTTTTAGATTCTTGCTATATGCTAAAATAGATTTCTTAAAATAAAGGCAAGATGAGACCTAATTCAAAAAATCTGAAACATCTTTTGTTATTTATTCCTTTTCTTCTTATTTTCTTTTCAGCTTGCGGCAATAAGACTTCCATACTTGATGATAAACTCAGAAGAACCATCCTAGAAGGGGACAAAGGGCGAATCAAGGTCAGAGTTGAAATACAAGCTGGCTTTCCTGTAGAAATTGATAAGATTGATATTAAGCCGACCTTCAAGGAACTTTATACCTATACTGCAGTTGTGACATTTAAGCGTAAAAACATAGCCGAAGAAAAGAAGAGGGCTTCTTTGCCACAACTGGGAAGTTTGCCAGGGGCAAATGTACGAACGACGAGAATTCAAGGAAGATTCAAGTACTTAGAAGAAGAAGATCGTTGGTATTTTGATAACTTTATTTAATGATTAAAAGGAGATTAAAAAATGAGTGTTTCGGCATATGTCTTTATTGAAACAGCTCAAGCAAGAGCTAAAGAGGTTAATAAAGCTGTTAAAAAGGTTGAAGGTGTTAAATACTGTAATGCAGTTACAGGTCCTTATGATGTCATCGCATTTGTAGAAGCTTCTGACATTTCTATATTGGGGGAATTTGTTGTAGCTAAAATTCAGAATATATCAGGAGTAATCCGAACATTGACCAATGTTGTTGCAGATTAACAATTGACATCTGAACAAGCTTGGTGTAGTTTTTTCTCTACAAAATTCGGAATTGATTATTCGCTACATGAAGGTATAAGTTTAGCAAAATTATTTGAAAGGCAAATAAAACTCATGGCAATCTCGTCATCCTTTGTTCCTAAAAAAATGTTTTTTACAAAAGGGGTAGGCTCACACAAGGAAGAGTTAAGATCTTTTGAGCTAGCCTTAAGAGATGCAGGCGTAGAAAAATGTAACTTAGTACATGTTTCAAGCATTCTTCCACCACATTGTAAAATTATTTCCAAGAAGCAAGGGGTTAAAGAGCTTTTACCTGGAATGATTACTTTTGTTGTTATGGCACAGTGCCGTAGCAATGAAGCAAATAGATTGGTTGCATCATCAGTGGGATGTGCCATTCCTACCGATAAAAGCATGTATGGATACCTAAGCGAGCATCATGCCTATGGCCAAACCGAAAAAGTAGCCAGTGACTACTCTGAAGATTTAGCTGCTGCAATGTTAGCCTCAACCTTGGGTCTTGAATTTGATGAAAATAAAGGCTGGGATGAGCAAAAAGAACTCTATCATTTAAGCGACAAAATTGTACGTTGTACAAATGTTACACAAACCGCCATTGTTAAAAATGGTGGATGGACAACTGTTGTTTCCTTAGGCGTTTTTATTCTCTAATTTTTTCTTTATCCTCAAAAAGCCCAGTCAGCTCGAAAGAGAAGATTGGGCTTTTTGCCCACAAGACCACTATAAACCAAAATAGGCTCAAATTTCAGCCTATTTTAACGTCGCATAATATATATTATGTTAAATTATATTGTATTTTAAATCAGGCGATAACATATGTAACTTGTTTGTTTTCAACTGGTTATATCTATTTTAAAATGTCTTGTGGATAAGTTGTGGAATTGAATTTCTTTAAAACTCTAAAATTTATTTATTCTTCTCTGCCAAGACAGATTGCCTGTATTCTGGCGCAGAGCGAACGATGATTTTTTAAAGAGATACAAAAATTGTGCCTTATAGCCCCTTTTTTCCTGAGCGGGATTGAGATAAAAGGCTTACGAACAAGTTAACGCGAGGCTATCCTTGAGCTATTTTAAGAGACGAGGAAAAATTTATAATAAAAAAGGGAGTTAAGATTTTATTCTCAACTCCCTTTCCTTTTGAAAAATGAGCAATAAAAGCGCTCTTTATTCGACGATAAAAGTACTGTTATCAATTGGGCAACGAACTGAACTTCCTGGTCCGTAGTTTGAAACATCAACTTCATGACCCTGAGGGCAAAGCTGTATGCTAGATCTTTGAGCGGCTTTTTCCTCTTGGGAATGACCAATCAGACCACCAACTACAGCACCGCCTGCAGCTCCAATGGCAGCCCCAGCACCTGTTTCTCCTGATTGATGACCAATAATGCCTCCTAAAGCGCCTCCGGCTAAAGCACCACCTGCAGCGCCTTGCTCAGTTTGCGTACAACCATAGCTTAAGAGCCCTAAAGTGACAACAAGGCCTGTAAGATATACCAAATTCTTCATGTTTTTCTCCTTTTTTAAAAATATGACAAGAACATTATAAGAATGTTGGAAGATTTTTCAACTGGTTTCATAAAAGCTGTCATAGGTTGTAAGGCGTAAGTAATAAGTTAAGAAAAAAACTAGATATTTTTACTTACTGCTCATAATTGACAACTTACAACTGATTATAAATCCGACACTTGAAACTCAAGTTCAGTTTCGAACTTTTGATTGGCAGGAAGCTGTATTTTATAAAGAAAAAGTAAACAAGATCCCTGGTAAGTCCTTTCAAAACCGCTTTCGGACTGAGAGATAGTTTCTAAAGGAAAATGCCAAAGTTGCTGGGCTTGCGGATTTGAAGATAAATGTATTTTAAACTGATCTTCTGCGTTAACCAAGGATACAGATTGTCCTGGAGTTACTTCCCCTTTTGAATTTAAAAGAACCGCCGACGGTACTTGCTTTGAATTAAAGAGATAATGTCTCTTTTTATTATTTCCATCCAGGAGGGTTAAATTAAATTCAATTCCTAACCACATCTCTAAAGCTTGAGGATTATTAGAAGTAACTTGATAGTGGCATAAAAAGCTCTGGGGTGTTTTCTTTTTAAATGAAATGTTTTTCTCGATTGTAATAGACTGAGGCGATAAGCCATCCCGATAAAGGTGCCCTTCTCTTCTTAAAGAAATTTCAAGACCGTCTTTCTTCTCTTGAATGGTTTCTTCATAGGGTTGGTCTACAAAATCTCCCTCTTCTCTATATTGACAACGATAGAAATCTTCCCAAGAAGTTCCTGGCTTAATAAGATGATCCAAAAGTGAGTGACGTGTGTACCAGTCATAAAAAAGAAGGTTTTCTAATCCCTCTTCTTTGGCTGTATTTAAATCATGTATGGATTTGGGTTGATCTCCCGCTTTTTGTTGCTGTTCTTTCTGGGCTTTTGCAATTTTTTCATGATAACTTTCTTCACGTCTTGAAAGGACATTGGTTAAGTTAAATTGTTTGTATCTATAATCAATTTCGGAAATGGAACCCCCATAGCCTGGTTGAAAATAAGCGTTAAGAGCCGGCGTTGTAACCAATATTTCGTCTTGACCATCACAATTATAATCCGTTTTTTCACACAAAAGATTTTGTGATTTGTTAAGCACTTTAAAAGCAATGTTTTCAGCTTCGATGAGGTGAGAATAGTTGGCATGTCGAAGATAATTAAGATAAAGCCCTCCAAACAATCCATGCCAATATGGACAATTACATTGACCTTTCCATAGTTCTTGCTGTGCAAGTTTTTTTTCTGAAGACTCTTCAGGCATTTTCTCAATCAGATGACTCACATAAGTCATTTTCTTATGCATCAAATTGCTTTCTGGATACTTCGAGAAAAAATTTCTCCAAAACCCTCCTCTTAAAAAGGGTTTTAAAGATTCATAACGATTGGCATTTTTAAATTCGTGAACGACAGATTCATAGTTTTTCTGAGCTTTGGTGGGAAGTGACCATTCCATCATTTCCTCATAAGAAGCATTAGGAAGATAGATTCTACCGTTGGGACGAAAGTTGTCCATGTAGTCAGAATAAGTGCTCGTTTTAAGCCATGAATCATTTTGTTCTAAAAGGGACAATAATCGATCCAGGTATTTTTCTTCATAAACCCAATGATAGGTTCCTGGCCATAATCCAAATTTTTCACCATCATCCCCTAAGGTAATTCCCTTCCCTTCATATTGAGTAGAAGCCTTTCCAAAATATTCAATTGCGTTTTCAGGGGTGTTAAATGGAATAAGATAACGTAAATGTTTGCTAATCGGGAAAATGGACAATGTTTTGCCTTCATCTTCTGTGACATAATAGCCAAACATACTTTCTTCTTGAAGGCCTGCATAGTAAAAGTGCGTGTCATCGAGAAGTGTGTACTCTAACCCCGCTTGATGAATAATAGAAGCCAGTTGAGGCTCCCACACTCTTTCAGCTAACCACATACCGCGAGGTTTTTGACCAAAATTTTTCAGCAAATAGTCTGACATTTTCTGAATTTGTCCGATGGCATCTCTTCTGGGAAGTGTAGAAATCAAAGGCTCATAAAAAGCTCCTCCTAAAAGTTCTACTTGGCCTTGATCCACGAGCTTTTTTAGTTGTTGTAGATATTGTGGCTTATTTTGCTCAATCCATTCAAAAAGTGGACCTGTGTGATGAAGGGATAATCGTATTTTAGGATGTTGACTTAAAACTTCTAAAAAGGGTCCATAACAGGATTTCATGGCCTCTTCAAATACCCATTCAAAATTTCCAACAGGCTGATGATTATGAATCCCTAGAAGAAAAGTAATTTGTCCCATATAAACTCAAGCGCTCCACATGTTATTTTCAAAGTCTTTGGTTGGCACAGAAAAGGTTAGAAATCCTGTATGAGGATGCATTTCTAAAATGATTCCCTTGGATGCAATGGCAATTTTAAATTTAATTTCGTCTTCAGGAGCAAACTTAAACTCTTCAAAAGGAATTGCCAATTCAAACATGTTTTCAAATGCGGCAGAAGATAATAATTTTCTTTTTTTATAATGAATACCGTCTTCGCTTTCTAACAACTCAAACATTTTTGAGACTTCTTTTTTAAAGAAATGCGACAGAACTATCTTATACTTGCAGTTGCCTGACTTTGTCAAGTAGATGATCAATTGAATTTCTTCAAGACAAGAATTATTTTTTTGGATTTCCTGATAGGGATCTATTCGCAAAAAGAAGTTTGAAAGATCAAACCCGAAAAATATTTGGCGAATATATTTATCGCTGCGATGCATTGAATTTTCTTGATAAGCACCGTAGAGACCCGCTTCATGCCATTCATAGAAATGAGAATTCTTGCCATCGATGGTCGGATGAACAAGGCCAATAGGAAGATGAACATCTAGAGGTTTTTGATGAACAAGAATAGACTGATGTAAAAATTCGGGGATTTCTGAACCTAAAATTTGGTAACAAGCCGAAAGATGAGCTCTGAAAAGTTGGTCAAATTCTTCATCATGTTCAGTTGAGAAATCATCCCCATACCACCAAAACCAATCACTTCCTTCAGCAATATAAATTTGCTCAAGCGCTTGTTTCTTTTTTTCTGGCGAAACATCCTTTGTGTTTTCCACAAAATCTCTTGTTCTTCTCAAATAATCCCAAGCTGTATTCTCTTCATGGGAACCAATCCAAATATCAAAATCATGATGAATCCAAGATCCACTGTGAAGATGAGGTAAATATTCTCGCCCAGAGCTATCTTTTAGATATTGTGTAAAGGTTGTAGAACGAAAAGATGGGTTTTCTCCCAAAGCCTGATAAATCCCCCTTAAAAAACCCTCTCCCCCATCCTTGTAATGCTCCCAAGCATTTTCCCCATCTAAAATAATAGGAACCAAAGCCTCACTTTCAGAGGAAACGTGCTTTTGAATTTGCGTAAGATGCTCTAAAAAATTTTTTATAGAAGCTTCTGAAGTATTTTGCGAATAAGTAAATCCTATCAAGTCAGAGAGACCTCGATCACGAAATACTATATCAATATGATGATCTTGAAAAGTTGCCTGATAAGGTTTGAATAAAGCAATCCCCTTATTGTGTACAGGAATTGAATGAGTAAGAATTTCTTCGTCTGTTGCAATCCACTGTATCTGTTGCTTCTGAAAAATGGGAATGAGTTCTGGGCAAACAGATCCTTCTGAGGGCCACATACCTTCAGGGGCTTTTCCAAAGATATCTTTAAAAAAAGAAATTCCTTTTTGTATTTGTGCTTCTGCATCGTCGGGATGACTAAATCTCTTAGGCAAAGGTGATGAGCTCATACAACGTCTAGCGATATCAGTATCATAAATAAGAGGCAAAATAGGATGGTAAAAAGGAGAAGTTGTTAAATCAATCCTCCCTTCTTCGAAAGCTTTTTTATAAGAAGGAATGACTTGTTGAATGATCTTTCTTTGAAGTGAAATAATTTGATGAATTTCATCTATTGTAAAATCTTGACCCTTTTTAATAAGCTCATTAATTTCGGGATATTTTTCACGAGCGCGATAACCAAACCATGCGAGATTTGCTAAAGCTTGTAAATCTTGAAAATCTTTTGTTTGAAAATTTTCAGAAATTTTCTTTAATTGATCGCGAGAAACAGAAAATCCTCTTTTTTTGAGAAGATCCCAATAACGTGGATGCATCTTGATCATGTTATCCCAATGAGCCATGAAAAAATTTTCAAGAATAAATATCTTCTGATCACCTTTTAATTCTTGTGCGGGAGTTAATGTGATTTCAAGAAAAGGATCGGTTGTTGTAGGGATGCAATAATCTAAAAGCTGTTGAAGTAAGGATGGAACGAGATTAAAAGTAACTTTTGTATGGGGATATTCTTCAAGAAGGTCAATCATGTCAAAATAGCCTTTGATGGCATGAAGCCTCACCCAAGGCAAAATATAACGATTTTGAAGTGTGTCCTTGTAATAAGGTTGATGCATGTGCCAGAGAATGGCCACATGAAGAGGCTTCAACCTTCTGCCTCCTGGAGGTATTTGGCCGATTCTTCTGGAACAGTTGGATTGATATAAAATCCTGTCCCCCACTCAAAGCCTGCTACCTTGGTAAGACGAGGCATGATTTCAACATGCCAATGATAATCCTGATCAATGGTAGTCCAATAACCCCTTCTCTTCCACCTGACAGGACCTGTGTGCACAATATAATTGTATTGTGGATGATTGAGGGCCCTAGCTAATTTGGAAAGCGTCATTCTCATGGCATCAGAAAAACCAAGCAATTCATTATGAGAAATGCTGTGAAAATCTGGATCATGACGTTTGGGTAAAACCATAATCTCAAATGGAAATCTAGAAGCAAAAGGACAAAACGAAACAAAATGTTCATTTTCGTAAATAACTCTCGATTTTTGCCTCTGTTCTTCAATAAGAACATCACAGAAAACGCATCTGTCTTTGTATTCAAAATATTGTTGAGCGCCTTGTAATTCTTCTTTAACTCTTTTTGGCGTTACAGGAGTAGCAATCAACTGTGAATGAGGATGACTCAAGCTTGCACCTGCTAAAACCCCTTCATTCTTAAAGAAAAGAATATATTTAAAACGCAAATCATTTTCTAAATCTTTTGCACGAACGCGATAAGCTTCAAAAACCTTGTACAAACTTTCAATAGAATGTTTTTCCATTTGGAGATCATGCTGAGGTGTTTCGATAATGACTTCATGGGCACCAATACCATTCATTCGATCATAAATCCCCACTCCCATTTTCCCAAGGTCCCCTTCGATTCTTAAGGCGGGAAATTTATTAGGAACAACTCTGACTTCCCACCCAGGTGTGTTGGGTTGGCTGTGAGGATTGCGAATTGCAAAAATCTCAGGAGGTGTTTTAGATTCATTCCCTTCACAAAAAGGACACCCTTCTTTAGACGTATGCTCTTCCTCTGTTTTAAAATCAGTGGGTCTTTTCCCCCTTTCAGTAGCAATAATCACCCAACGACCAACAATAGGATCTTTTCTGAGCTCAGGCATTGGATGCTCCTTTCTTGAGCGCTTTCAAATAAATTTCTTCATATTGCTTTGCAGAGTTTTCCCATGAAAAATCACATTTCATAGCGTTTTTAATAATAAAACGAAATATCTCTGGATGTCGATAAATCTCTAAAGCTTCTTGAATTTTAGCCCATAATGCTTTTTCAGAATACTCTTGAAACTTAAATCCATTTCCTTGCAAAGTCTGCGGATCAAAGTCCTGAATTGTATCATCAAGACCTCCCGTTGCACGTACAATCGGAATTGTGCCATATTTAAGGCTATAAATCTGATTGAGCCCACAAGGTTCAAACCGAGATGGCATAAGAAAAAAATCACAACCTGCTTCAATGCGATGGGATAAGCCTATATCAAAACCAATACGAACCCCAATCTTCCCAGGATACTTTTGAGCCATTTCTTTAAGTTGCTCTTGATATTTATCTTCACCACTGCCTAATACGACTAATCCTGCGTCTTGAGAAAGTAGGGGTTCTATAATTTCGCTCAACAAATCAAACCCTTTTTGGTCTACAAGTCTGGATACAATTCCCAAGAGAGGTTGTTGTGGAGTTAAGGTAAGACCAAATTCTTGAATAAGAGCTTTCTTGCATTCGGTTTTACCCGCAAGATCATTTACAGAATAGGAGGATGCAATAAAATGATCCTTTTGCGGACTCCATTCATCATAATCAACGCCATTGAGAATGCCATAAAGGTCTTTAGATCTTTTGATAAGAACTCCTTCAAGGCCGCATCCGTATTCTACAGTTTTGATTTCTTCACTGTATTTTCGACTCACAGTTGTCAAAACATCAGAGTAAACCAATCCTGCTTTTAAAAAATTCATTTTTCCATAAAATTCTATCCCCTCAGGAGTAAAAACTTCCCATGGAAGATTGGTCATGTGCATGTCGTAATGCCAAAAAAGTCCTTGATAAGCAAGGTTATGAATCGTAAAAACCGTTTTTGTTTTTGAGAAGAAAATATTATTGGGTTCCAGAATGCGTAAGAATGAGCCTATAAGGCCTGTTTGCCAATCGTGACAATGTAAAATATCAGGCTTGATGTCCAATTCTTCCAGTGCAGCCAAAACAGCTTTTGAAAAGAAAGTAAATCTCTCGGCATTATCTTTATAGTCTGCAGTTCCAGATTTATAGAGTTCGTCTCTTTGATAATACTCATCCTTTACAATAAAAATAACATCAATTTTGTTAGCTAACTTAGTTGTTGCAAGCTCCCCTTCTACAATTTTTTCTCCCAATTGTACGAATATTTTTTTTGAAAAGCGTTTAATGTCAAAATTTCCTTTCATCGTTTGTTTATAGAAAGGGGTAATAATTTTAACATCATGCCCGAGAGCAACCAAAGCTTTAGGAAGGGCTCCTGTCACATCTGCCAATCCCCCTGTTTTAGAAAAAGGATGAACTTCACTGGATGCAAAAACAATATTAAGCTTTCTAGGTATCATTTTTCTTATCCTTCTTTTTCAACCCAATCAAATTTTGTTTTTTTAGGAACAACAACCACCCCATTTTCTGTGACAAAAAATCTTTTCTTATCTTTTTCTAAATCAAAACCAATCCGGACTTTGGGCGGGATCTCTACGTCTTTATCAATAATGGCTTTTCGAATTTGTGCGTAACGACCGACATTGACTCCATCCATGAGAATTGTTTCTTCGATCGAAGTGAAACTGTTGATTCTCACTCCAGGAGAAACAACACATCGATTGACGCGGCCTCCACTGATAATGCACCCTTCAGAAATGAGAGAGTCTGTTGCATAGCCCACTCTTTGCTCTTCAATGTTTGCAAAAACAAATTTTGCAGGAGGAAGATGAGAAGGCGTTGTTCGAATGGGCCATTGCTGATTGTACAAATTGAGCTGAGGAGAAACACTTATCAAATCCATATTAGCTTCCCAATAAGCATCTGTCGTCCCAACATCTCTCCAATATCCTCTTTCTTTTTCCTCAAGGCCAGGTAGCACATTTGTAGAAAAATCGTATGCAAACACTCTAGATGTTTTAACAAGATCAGGGATAACATTTTTTCCAAAATCATGGGCTCCCTCTTTTTCAGAATCTTTTTTGAGGGCAGGAAGAAGAATGTCTTTTTTAAAAATATAATTACCCATTGAAACAAGGGCTTTACCAGGTTGATTCGGAATACAAATAGGATTTTTAGGTTTTTCTTGAAATCCTATAATTTTCCAATCAGGATCTACCACAATAACACCAAAATTAGATGCTTCTTCTAAAGGATATGGAACAGCAGATATGGTTACATCTGCTTCCTTTTCCTGATGAAATTTTTCCATCAAGCGAACATCCATCTTGTAAATATGATCCCCGCCAAATACAAAAACAAGATCAGGATTTTCGTCTTCAATAATATTCATATTCTGATAAATAGCATCGGCAGTTCCTTTAAACCAACCTTCTCCGGTTCTCATCTGAGCAGGCACGCAATCAATATAATGACCAAGAGTGGGTGAAAGCCTCCAACCTGTCGAAACATGCTTGTTTAATGATTCAGACAAAAATTGGGTGAGAATTTTAATTTTGAAATATCCTGAGTTTACAAAATTACTCAGGACAAAATCGATGATCCGATAATGCCCTCCAAATGGAACAGCAGGCTTTGCTCTATCTTTTGTCAAAGGATAGAGGCGCTTACCTTCTCCCCCAGCAAGAACCATTACTAAATTTTTAGACATAACTCATTTCTACCCAAGTACAAAGGTTTTAAATAAATATAATTAAAGATTATAAACAGCTTTGTGCGGCGATGAAAGAAAATTCGAGAGATAAAGTGATGAAAAGCATGTTCCTTATCGATGCGGGTGACACTCGGCGAGGAGCCCCGCCGCATGCAACTTTTAGTGAGTACGGTGGGGCTGACGAGTGGCAGGCCCCGCTACTTTCTAAACTCAAACTCTTCTTTGGAGTTCAGAGAAACTTTTAGACGAGATCCTTCTTCAATTTCTCCATTCAAAATCTTCAAAGCTAATGGATCCATCAATTTTTGCTGTATCAATCTTTTCAGTGGACGAGCACCATAAGCTGAATCAAATCCGTGTTCTGCTAGGTGATGAAGAGCTTTGGGATCGAGATCAAGAGTAATTTTTTGATTATTTAATCTGTTTTTAAGTAAATCGATCTGTATTTGTGCAATGGCTTCCATATCGCTTGCAGCGAGCGAACGAAAAACGATTGATTCATCAATACGATTTAAAAATTCTGGTCTGAAATGAGTTTTTAGATTTTCCATGACGAGCTTCTTCATTTCAGAATAGTCTCGATCTGAAAAATTTTGAATAATATCACTGGCAATATTAGATGTAAGAATCAAAACCGTATTTTTAAAATCAACAATATGCCCTTGTCCATCTGTTAAACGCCCATCGTCCATAATTTGGAGAAGAATATTAAAAACATCCGGATGTGCTTTTTCAATCTCATCAAATAAAACAACTGCATAAGGTCTTCTTCGAATCTTTTCTGTTAAAAATCCTCCCTCTTCATACCCCACATAGCCAGGAGGCGCTCCGATGAGACGAGCGACAGAATGTTTTTCCATAAATTCAGACATATCAATTCTAAGTAAAGCATTTTCATCATCAAAAAGAAATTGAGCTAAGGCTTTTGCAAGCTCTGTTTTCCCTACCCCCGTGGGTCCTAGAAACATAAAAGTCCCCATGGGTCTCTTGGGGTCTTGAATACCAGCTCGAGCTCTTCGAATAGCATTTGCCACAGCTTCAAGGGCTTTGTCTTGACCAATCACACGTTTTCGAAGCTCTTTTTCCATTGAAACAAGTTTTTGGCGTTCGGTTTCCATCATTCTTGAAACAGGAATCCCTGTCCATTTAGACACAACTTCAGCAATGTCTTCCGCATCGACTTCTTCTTTCAACATTTTTGCTTCTTTTTGAAGTTGGGTGAGAGATTCATTTACTTTTTGAATTTCATTTTGAAGCTGAGCAATGGTTCCATAACGAAGTGTCGCGACTTTTTCGAGATTACCTTCTCTTTCCGCTTGAGCTTCCCCAGTTCTTGCCGTTTCAATATCAGACTTGATCTTTCGAATTTTTTGAATTAATTCTTTTTCTTTGGACCAATGGATTTTCATTTTAGAAGATTCTTTTTCGAGCGCTTGTAGTTCTTCTTCTAATTTCTTGAGACGATTTTTGGATTCAGTATCTTTTTCTTTTTGAAGGGCTTGTTTTTCGATCTGAAGTTGAGTTTTTTTGCGTTCGATTTCATCCAGCTCTGTCGGAAGACTGTCAATTTCAATCCTTAATTTCGATGCAGATTCATCAACAAGATCAATGGCTTTATCAGGTAGTTGTCGCCCTGTAATATAACGATGGCTTAGAGTAGCTGCTGCCACCAGAGCAGAATCCTGAATTCGCACCCCGTGATGGACTTCATAACGTTCTTTGAGTCCTCTTAAGATAGCAATCGTGTCTTCTACTGAAGGTTCACACACCTGCACAGGCTGGAATCGTCTTTCAAGCGCTTTGTCCTTCTCAATATATTTACGATATTCATCTAAAGTCGTTGCTCCAACACAACGAAGTTCTCCTCGTGCTAATGCGGGTTTAAGCATATTGGAAGCATCCACAGCACCTTCTGCAGAACCTGCACCAACCAGAGTATGCAGTTCATCAATGAAAAGAATGATTTCTCCCGCAGCATCCTGAACCTCTTTTAAAAAAGCTTTAAATCGATCTTCAAACTCGCCTCTGTATTTTGCTCCTGCAATCATAGCTCCTAAGTCCATCGCTAAGACACGTTTATTTTTCAAGCTTTCAGGAACATCTCCATTGATGATACGAAGGGCGAGTCCCTCTGCAATCGCTGTTTTCCCTACCCCCGGATCTCCAATTAAAACAGGATTATTTTTTGTTCGCCGAGACAACACTTGAATCACACGACGTATTTCATCATCACGACCAATCACAGGATCAAGTTTTGACTTCTTAGCTAACTCAGTCAAATCTCTTGAATAGCGCTCTATGGCTTGAATTTTACTTTCTGGATTTTGATCATTCACGGTATGACTCCCTCTCACTTTTGCCAGGGCTTGAAAAAGCAAATTCTGATTGATTCCAAATTGATGTAATAATTTTCCAACGTTTGTTTGTGATTGTTTAGCTATCGCAATAAAAAGATGCTCTGTACTTACAAAAACGTCCTTTAATGTTTTGGCATCTGTTAATGCTGTGTTTAAAACTTGCGTTAGAGCTTGTGAAGGGTATCGTTCTATTTCTGTTCCATAAACTTTCGGAAGCTTCTCTAAAAGCTCATGAAGAGATTTTATTAAATCAGCAGTATCTTTACCACAAGCCGTAATGAGAGATGGAACAATCCCATCTTTCTGATGAAGCAAAGTCCATAAAAGATGTTCTAGATCAATTTGGGCATGTTCTCTTGCTTGTGCCAGCTCTTGGGCTTCTACAATTGCTTCTTGAGCTTTAACTGTAAATTGATCGAGTTTCATATGCCATTACCTAGCTTATGAAAATGTTTTAAGCATAACTCTTAATTAAAGAAAGCAACTCTTCGGATTTCTGTTTAAGCAATGTTTTCGTTTTTGCCTCCGCATTCAATCGAAGCAAAGGTTCTGTATTTGATTTGCGAAGATTAAACCACCAATCATCAAATTCTACAGAAAGACCATCTAGATGAAAAACTTTTCCATTTTTGTATTTCTGCTCAATTTCTCTAATAGCTTTATCCGGATTTTTGACCGTTGAATTAATTTCTCCCGTAGAATAGTAGTGTTTTAATGGAGTAACAAGTTCAGAAAGAGTCTTGTCTTCATCCGAAATAAAATTAAGCATCATGATCAAAGCAATAGCAGCACTGTCAGCAAAAAAATGATCTCTAAAATAATAATGACCTGAAAGCTCCCCCGCAAAAATACCATTGGTTTCTCGAAGCATTTGTTTAATGAAGGCATGCCCTACCCGACTCATCTTGGCTTTTCCGCCCATCTTTTCAACTTCTTCTTTCACAATCCAGCTAGAGCGCAAATCATAAAGGATCGTTTCTTTGGGATGAGATCTTAAAAGCTCTTTGGCAATGAGTGTGGTTGTAAGGTCGGCTGAAACAAGTTCTCCTTTGTTGTCTACGAACATGACTCGATCTGCATCTCCATCAAAAGCCGCTCCTAAATCAGCCTTATATTTCAGAACAGCTTTTCTTAAATCTTCCATATTGTGGGGTTCAAGAGGATTCGCGTCGTGATTTGGGAAATTGCCATCCAATTCAAAAAAGAGAGGAATCATTTCACAAGGGAGTTTCTTAAAAAGGTGAGTGCAGATAAGGCTTCCCATACCATTGCCAGCGTCGATCACAATTTTTAATTTTTTAATTCTTTTTACAAAACTTAAAACGTGTTCAGCATAATCTTCAATAACCTCTTTAGTATAAATTTTGCCTTTTTTAGTAACTTTTTTAGGTTTTTGAAAAGACTGAACTTTTTTCTCGATCTCGGCAATGCCTGTTTCATAACTGATAGGATAAGCATTTTTTCGACACATTTTAAATCCGTTGTACTGTTTTGGATTATGGCTGGCTGTGATCATAATGCCACCATCATAGTTATAATGAGCTGTTGCAAAAGTAATGGTAGGAGTTGTAATGAGGCCAATATCAATAATGTCCAGTCCTCCATCAGTAAGGCCTGCACTTAGGTTTTGGAAAAGAGGGAGGGAGGAACCACGCATGTCGCGTCCTACCACAACCGTACCTTTGCCTCCTAGAAATTCTGAAAATGCGTAGCCAATTTTATAAGCCATCTCTTCATTAACTTCAGAAGGATAAAGACCTCGAATATCATAAGCTTTGAAAATCCCTGCCATGTAAAAGCCTCCCATTTGACTAGGGCGTGAATATATCAAAAATTTGGTTTTGACTCAAGATTGAATGAAAATTAATCTAAGCATAAATTTAAAGAGGGGTTCTCCGACTCATCATCGAAGAAACCCCTCTTTTATTTTAGACAGTTAAAACAGAAGGCTCTTAGTACATTCCTTCCATTCCACCCATTCCGCCGCCCATACCACCTGCTCCTGGTCTAGGCATTCCAGATGATTTTTCTTCTTCTGGAATTTCTGTGACCAAGGCTTCTGTTGTCAGAAGCAAGGAAGCAATGCTGGCTGCATTTTGTAAAGCTGACCGAGTTACTTTTGTAGGATCAGCAATACCAGCTTCGAACATATCTTCATATTCCAACGTCAATGCGTTGAAACCAATGTTCTTCTTCTCATTCTTGACGCGTTCGACCACTACAGAGCCTTCCATACCTGCATTGGAAGCAATCTGACGAAGTGGTGCTTCGATTGCGCGACGAATGATGTTGAGTCCGATTTGCTCATCAGCATCTTGAAGCTTAAGATCGGAAAGCTTCGCGATACATCGAAGCAAGGCTGCTCCACCACCGATGACAATACCTTCTTCAACGGCTGCACGAGTCGCATGTAAAGCATCTTCAACGCGGGCTTTCTTTTCTTTCATTTCAGTTTCTGTTGCGGCACCAACATTGATAACTGCAACACCGCCTGCAAGTTTAGCCAAGCGTTCTTGAAGTTTCTCTTTATCGTAATCAGAAGTACTATCTTCAATCTGTTTACGAAGTTGGCTTACACGAGCTTGAATGGAAGAAGTACTTCCTGAACCTTCAATAATCGTGGTGTTATCTTTATCGATAACCACTCTCTTAGCGCGGCCAAGATCTTGTAACTGAATATTCTCAAGCTTAAGCCCAAGATCTTCAGTTAAGCATTTGCCGCCTGTAAGAATAGCAATATCTTCCATCATGGCTTTTCTGCGATCGCCAAAGCCAGGCGCTTTGACAGCAGCACAAGCCAATGTTCCACGGATTTTGTTCACAACCAAAGTAGCCAAGGCTTCGCCTTCAACTTCTTCAGCAATGATCAAAAAAGGTTTGCCAGTTCTGGCAACTTTTTCAAGAAGTGGAAGCATGTCCTTCAGATTGGAAATTTTCTTCTCATGGATGAGAATATGACAATCTTCTAAGACCACTTCCATTCTCTCTGCATCCGTGATGAAATAAGGAGATAAATACCCTTTGTCGAATTGCATTCCTTCGACAACGTCTAAATGGGTTTCCATGCTCTTGGCTTCTTCAACGGTGATGGTTCCATCTTTGCCGACTTTTTCCATAGCTTCAGCAATGATATCGCCAATGGTGTGATCGTTATTAGCAGAAATGGTTGCTACTTGAGCAATTTCTTTCTTGTCTTTAACGCTCTTGCTCATTTTCTTGAGTTCTTGAATGATGACTTCAACCGTCTTCTCAATTCCACGCTTAATCAGCATTGGATTTGCACCGGCTGTCACATTCTTCAAACCTTCACGATAAATGGCTTCTGCAAGAACGGTGGCTGTGGTCGTTCCGTCGCCAGCAACATCACTGGTTTTAGAAGCAACTTCGCGAACCATTTGTGCGCCCATATTTTCATAAGGATCTTTAAGTTCAATCTCTTTAGCAACAGTTACACCATCTTTTGTAATTGTTGGTGAGCCAAACTTTTTATCCAAAACAACATTTCTTCCCTTGGGTCCCAGAGTTACTTTGACGGCTTTACTTAATTGCTCTACACCGCGCAAAATAGACTGACGGGCATCCCCGCTAAATATAATCTGTTTCGCCATTTTATTTTTCTCCTTTTATATCGTTGTTATTTAAGAACTGCCAAAACTTCTTCTTCTCGAAGAATAAGAAAGTCATCATCACCAACTTTCACTTCTGTTCCTGAATATTTCCCAATCAACACTTTGTCGCCTTCTTTGACTTGGAATGGAATCTGCTTTCCTTCATCAGATACCTTACCAGCTCCAAGCGCAACGACTTCGGCTTCCATTGGCTTTTCTTTGGCTGTATCAGGAATAATAATTCCGCCTTTTTTTACTTCTTTTTCTTCAACCCTTTTAACAAGGATTCTGTCTGCTAAAGGTTTAACCTTCATTACTTCACCCCTTTCAGGTTTTATTATTTGTTTTTCTTTTTATCTTTTTCATCCACAACTTCATAATCAGCATCAATCACATCCTCTGCTTTTTCATTCTTCTCATTCTTTTCTTGATTTTCTTGAGAAGGTTCTTGGCCTTGTTTTGGTTGTTGGGCTGATGCTTTTTTATAAAGTTCGGTTGATACTTCTTGCCATACTTGCATAAGCTCATCCGCACGAGCATCAATCTCAGTTTTATCTTCTGAACTTAAAACATCTTTTACTTTTTTCATCGCAGCTTCCAACTTTTCACGGTGATCATCGCTGACTTTTTCTTTATTCTCTTTCAAGAATTTCTCACCCTGATAAACAGCGTTGTCAGCTTTGTTTCGAGATTCAATGATCTCTTTTTTCTTTTTATCTTCTTCTGCATGCTGTTCTGCGTCTTTCACCATATCCTTAATTTCATTTTCCTTCAACCCGCTTGAGGCCTGAATGGTAATCTTCTGTTCTTTGCCTGTTCCAAGATCTTTGGCCGATACGTGAAGAATGCCATTGGCATCAATATCAAAGGTCACTTCAATTTGAGGAACACCTCTAGGAGCTGGAGGAACACCTACCAATTGAAACCGTCCAATGGTTTTATTTGCATTGGCCATTTCACGTTCGCCCTGAAGAACATGAATTTCAACGCTGGTTTGCCCATCCGCTGCCGTACTAAAAATTTCACTCTTTTTAGTAGGAACAGTTGTATTTCTTTCAATAAGCTTTGTTGTAATCCCACCCAAGGTTTCAATTCCCAGAGACAAGGGCGTGACATCTAAAAGAAGAACATCTGTTACTTCTCCTTTTAAAACACCCGCTTGAATAGCAGCTCCGACAGCGACCACTTCGTCGGGATTGACACCTTTATGAGGCTCTTTTCCAAAAAGCTGTTTAACCACTTCTTGGACTTTTGGCATTCGAGTCTGCCCACCCACTAAAATTACTTCATCAATTTCAGAAGGTTGTAATTTTGCATCTTTCAATGCTTGTTTGACAGGGCCCAAGGTTCTTTGAACCAAATCATCCACTAATTGCTCAAGCTTTGAACGCGTAAGCTTTAAATTCAAATGTTTGGGTCCAGAAGCATCGGCTGTAATGAAAGGTAAATTAATCTCTGTTTCTTGTGCACTTGAAAGCTCGCATTTCGCTTTTTCTGCAGCTTCTTTCAAACGTTGTAAAGCCATCGCATCTTTTCTTAAATCGATCCCATGCTCTTTTGCAAATTCATCGGCAATCCAATGCATGATTTTTTGGTCAAAATCATCTCCACCCAAATGTGTATCTCCATTGGTGGATCTTACTTCAAAAACACCATCACCAATATCGAGAATAGAAATATCAAAGGTTCCTCCGCCCAAGTCATACACGGCAATTTTCTCATTCTTCTTCTTGTCTAATCCATACGCAAGTGAAGCAGCGGTAGGTTCATTGATGATTCTCAATACTTCAAGACCTGCAATTCTTCCTGCATCTTTAGTTGCTTGCCGCTGACTATCGTTGAAATAAGCAGGAACCGTAATGACGGCTTGTGTGACTTTCTCTCCCAGATAAGCTTCTGCATCATGTTTTAGCTTTTGAAGAATCATGGAAGAAACTTCAGGGGGAGAATAGGTCTTTTCTCCAATTTTGACACTTGCATCTCCATTACTTGCCGGCACAACCGTATAGGGTACAAGTTTGATTTCTTGCTGAACTTCAGAATGCTTGCGCCCCATAAAGCGCTTAATCGAATAAACAGTTTGAAGTGGATTTGTGACAGCTTGTCTTTTTGCTGTGAGACCCACCAAACGGTCTCCCCCTTTTGCAAATCCAACGATGGAAGGTGTTGTTCTTCCCCCTTCAGCGTTGGCAATAACAACAGGCTGACCGCCTTCTAATACAGCTACGCAAGAATTTGTTGTTCCTAAATCAATACCAATAATCTTTCCCATAAATTTATCTCCTTTATTCTAAATTTTGTTTGTTTGCACAAACTTCTAATTCTCTGATTGTATTAATAGCAATATACATGCCAACTAAAATTAATTTTAAATATTTTGTAATATACTCTTAAGCAAATATTTATATTTTTAATTTTTTTGATTTCAAAAAGAGAGCATTTGCATGAGACATAATGTCTCATGCGAATAGGGACATTATGCATCAATCGCATAGTCATGAAGTTTTCGATGGAGAGTTCTGCGGCTAATTCCGAGAAGTTTTGCAGCTTTGCTTTTATTAAATTTTGTTGAGTTTAAAGTTTGTAAAATAAGATTTTTTTCTGCTTCTTTAATAGGAATGCCTGGATTTGTAAATGTTGATATTTCTTTTGCTGCTCGGATATGCGGTGGTACGTCACTTGGTCCTAACTCTTCTTTCTTTGCAAGAACCACCATGCTTTGAATGGTGTTCTTAAGTTCTCTTACATTTCCTGGCCAATTGTATTGTAAAAGTGCTTCCGTAGCTTTAGATGAAATCGAAACAACGTTTTTATTATTCTCTTGAGCAGCTTCTTTCAAAAAATTTTGAATCAAAAGAGGAATATCCTCTCTTCTTTCTCTTAGCGGGGGTATATCAATTTGTACAACATGAAGTCTATAATAAAGATCCTCTCTGAAAGTCCCTTCTTCTACTTTTTTCTTGAGCTGGGTATTAGTAGCCGAGATGACACGTACATCTACTTTAAGAGTCTGAGTTCCTCCTACTCGTTCAAAAGCAGTTTCTTGAAGAACGCGTAAGAGCTTTACTTGTATACTAGGACTAATTTCAGAAATTTCATCCAGGAAAAGAGTTCCTCCATTTGCTTTTTCAAATCGTCCAATATGGCGCTCATGAGCCCCTGTAAAAGCCCCCTTTTCATGACCAAAGAGTTCACTCTCCAGCAAATTTTCCGAGAGTGACGCACAATGAACAGCTACAAAAGGTTTTCCCTTCCGAGGGCTTAAGTTGTGAATGGAATTTGCAATAAGTTCTTTTCCCGTTCCACTTTCCCCTTGAATTAAAATGGTTGCTTTTGTGGGAGCAACTTGTTGAATCAACTCGTGAATCTCTTGCATTTTAGAACTTTCACCAATTAATTTTTCAAAACCCTGCTTTTTATTGATTTGTTCTTTCAATAATTGATTTTCATTTTCTATTCTCTTAGCTTCAACTGTTCTGGAGAGAATAATCTCCAGTTCGTCAAGGTTAACGGGTTTTGAAAGATAGTCATGAGCTCCTTTTCTCATTGCCTCAACAGCAGTTTCAATGGAACCATAGGCTGTGAAAACAACAATTTTTAGCAGGGGATCTATTTTTTTAACTTCTTCGATTAATTGTAAGCCTCCCATGCTTGGCATGCGAAGATCTGTCAACATTAAATCAAAAGAGTCTTTTTTCAAAATCTCTAGCGCGTCCAGCCCATTTTTTGCAAGCTGTACGTCATAGCTAGACTTGAGCGCTCTTGCCAACCCTTCTCGAGAGCTTATTTCATCATCTACAATCAAAATTTTTGGTTTCACGTATTCACCTCTTCTGACTTTTTCTCAGGCAACAGTTGCATGCTTCTCTTAAAATCCAGAGGGAAGCTTAACGTAAAAGTTGTTCCCTCTCCTTCTTTACTCAAGACTTCTATTTTTCCTCCGTGATTCTTTAAAATACGGTAAGAAATCATTAACCCTAGTCCAGAACCAGTGGTTTTTGTTGTAAAGTAAGGCTCAAAAATTTTTGTGAGAACTTCTTTTGGAATCCCTTCACCATTGTCTTCAAAGGAAACCCTAGCAAATCCCCCCATTTGATATACAAACACTTTCAAGATACCTCCGTGAGGCATTGCTTCAATAGCATTTTTAATAACATTTGAAAAAGCCTGTTTGATTTGATATTCATCAACCATTACTTTTGGAGTCTTAGGATCAAAAGATTTTTTAATAGTTATTTTATTTTGATGAAGCTCTTGATCAAAAATTTCAAATGTATCGTCTAAAAGACTTACTAAATCAGAACCTTGAAGATTCGGTTTGATAGGTCGAGCTGCTGCCAAAAGATCTCGAACTGTATGATCCAATCGTTTAACCTCTGATTTAATAACTTTAAGAGAATCTAAGAGTTCTTCTTTTGTTCCCGTATTATTTTTAATATCCCTTTCTAAAAGTTGCAAATGAATATCCATCGCATTTAAAGGATTTCCAATTTCATGTGCAATACAAGCAGCCATCAAATTGACCGTTTGAAGTTTTTCGGTACGTAAAGAATCCTGCTCTTCTTCTTTTTTGCGGGTAATGTCCGTTAAAATCAGAACCAATCCTAAAAAAGTATTTTCTGAACTAATCAGAGGAAACACATTTAAATGAAGGATTCGGGGCGTTGGTTGAAACACCTGAATATCTCGATGAATCAGTTTGCCCCAATCGGTTTGAATAAGCTGAGCAAGTTCTGACAGATCTAGAGATTCTAAATATTCAGGAAGACTTTTATGGAGAAGTTCTTCTATTGAGGCGCCCAAAAAATCCTGCGCAGAATGGTTGAGAAGAATAATTTTTTGTTCTCGATCAGTAACAACAATACCTTCCAACATGCTGTTGAAAATACTTTCAAGCAGGCCCTTTTCCTGAGCAAGCTTTACCAAATAACTTTCGACATTTTTTCGATCAACTCTCTCAATACGAGACAAAAGTTTTTCAAAGAAAGCAGACTTGCTCATGATTTTATTTCACCACCTTTTTCTTCAGGTAAGAGTCGATTTTATTATCCTCTTTCGTTGTGGATGGTTTTAAAATTTCTGAGTCGATAGTTCTTTTGTCCTCGCCTCTTTTAAATTCACAATTCCAGCATTTGATTGCAAACACCATCTTGCTGGAACATTTTGGACAAATCCAACCTTCAGGATTATAAGGATCTCGAGGTGTTTCAGTTTTATAATAAGATTTTGCTACTTGAGAGGTAAAGGTGAGAAGACTATAAATAAAATAAATAATCCCTAAAATCAAAGCACTTAATATCCACCAAAGACTTCGGGTGTCTTCAGTGATATAAATTTGATAAACCAGCCAGCCAAAATTTAAAATAAGCCCTATATAGAGAAAAACAGTTAATGTTTGCCTTGCCCATATTTTTTTAGGAAGGGTCAAGATGTTTAAAGGAAGCAGAAAAGAAAAAAACAAATTTTTATGAGCAAAAATCAATCCCAATGTTGCTCCTAAATTTAAAACAACGCTGATAATAATAGCTGTTCTAATCTTCATTTAATCCTTTTAGATATGGGCATAAATGTCTCATATAATCTTGTATATGGCAATTATAGAGACGAGGAAATGCATTGTCAATAAAAATGGGTCAATTAGACACAGTTTTAGATTGATATAAATAATACAAAATAGAGAGAATTTCTTCTTGAGAGAGGTTTGCTTTAGGCATTTTTACGCTCGGTTTCATAAGTTTTGGATTTTCTATCCATGATTTGGCTAAGCCTGGGTTCATAGATTCTGAGAGTCGATCCAGATTTAATCCCATTTTACTTCCATTCCCCTGAAAATGATGGCAATTGACACAACCTGACTGTTGGAAAAGTTTTGCTCCTTCATGCAGACGAGCTTCCAATAAGTCAGGGGTTAAGATGGGCAAAGTTAAGGGTGTATATTTAACAGGTGTGGAATTTTCATAAAAAAATAGAAAATAAGAGATAAGTCCGATGGGAATAAGATATAGGAGGATTTTAAGTTTCATGATTTTTAAGGTTGAAGTTGGGCTAAGAAGGCAAAAGAATTTTTTCATCTAAGATAAAATGAGAATCGACGCTATCCAGTAAATCTCCAGAAGTATTATGTAGAAAAGAAGCAACTTCAACACGAATGTTTTTTGTTTGAAGCATTTTGACTAAATCAACAAAATCTCCATCACCACTTACAATGACAACTACATCAAGTTTGTCAGACAAAGAAATCGTATCAATTGCTATTCCTAAATCCCAATCTCCTTTAGCTGATCCATCAAAGCGTATTTTAAGGCTTCTTGTTTTTACTTCATAGCCAAGGGATTCTAATGCACTAATAAAATTGTTTTGATTAATTTCAGGGGTTTTTACAACGTAAGCAGTTGCTTTAATCAATGTTCTCCCCCGCAAGGTTTCATAAAGTAGTTTTTGAAAATCAAGTCGTCCTTCGAATTTTTCCTTGGCTGCATAGAAGATATTCTGAACATCCACAAAGATCCCGACACGAGGAGTTGTACTTTTAACAACTTTTTTAATCACTTTTTTGGCGTCGGTTTCTCTTTTGAGAAGCTCTTTGAGTCGATGTATCTCCTCACCTCTTTCTTCTATTAATATTTCTTTAACTTTAAGTTGTTTTTCTAAATTTAAAATATCTTTTTTAAGTTTCTCGCTCTCTTCTTTGAATTTTTTAAAAGATTGAATATCTTTCTCTTTTTTCTCTAAGTCATGATCAAACATTTTCTTTTCGCGTTCTAACTGATGAACTTTTCTTTGAAATTCTTCAATATCTTGATTTTCAATTTTAATATTTTTGATCGTTTGCTCTAAATCTTTAATTTTTTGAGACGTGGTATTTTTATCGTGTTTGAGTTGCTGAGTTTCAGAAAGAGATATTTTATATTGCTCTTGAATCTCTCTTAATCTTTTATCAAGCTGTGTATTCTTATCTCTTAACTTTTCAATTTCATCTTGGGCTTGAGATAATTCTTTTTTTATCGACGATAATTCTGACTCTATCTGAGATGGGATACGAGGTTGTGGCATGCTCGGTTTTTTTAAGTTAGAGCTTTCAGTTTTTTGAAGTTGCTGCAGGATGCTGGTAAATTTACGAATGGTTTCCAGAACTTTTAAGATAAAAATAGGAATGATACTTACAGCCTCGGGACGTTCATCAGACAGAAGAGCCCATAAATACTTCCCCACTTTCCCTGTGGCCATCATAGGACTATTAGATTCTCTCAATTTGGTAAGAACATCTGGAATGGATGTGGAGGATACTTCTTGTAGTTCAGCTTTGGCGGCAATATTTAAATAATACGCCAACAACTCACGAGCCTTTGGATTTTTAAAATATTCCTGTGAAATTTCTCTCGCCATTAAATCAGGCGACAAAGAAGATCCTTTTGATTCAAGACTTTGAATCCTGCATTGGCTAGCAATCATCTCCATTTCATTTTGAGAGAGACAATCTTTCAGAATCCAAGACATGGCATCTTTGGAAACATACTTTTCGATGAGGATAAAAATTTCTTTCGAGGTTTTAGCCATAGAAGTTAAACTTCTTGTTGGAAACCCAATTGATTGGTGGCATCTAGTTCTCGTAAACTTGAATAATTTTCTTTAGCAATAATGATATGATCTACAACTTCAATACCTAAAAGTTTTCCTGCATGACAAAGCCGTTTTGTGACCAGCGTGTCCTCATGGCTAGGATTCACGTCACCAGAAGGATGATTATGAACAAATAATACTGCGGATGCTGATATTTGAATGGCCGGTTGAAAAGCTTCTCTTGGGTGAACCAAACTTTCATTTAAAGACCCAACTGAAATAGTTTCTTGATGAATCACTTGTTTTCGAGAATTTAAATAGATGGCTATAAAGTGCTCTTTCTTTGAATCCTTAATATGTGAAACCAAAGCAAGGGCATCTTTAGGTTTAAGAATGGTGTGCGAAACACCCAATCCCTTTTGAAAAGCTCTTTTTGAAAGTTCAAAAGCGGCCATGAGTGTACTTGCTTTAGCTGATCCTACTCCCTTGATTTCTTTAAGATGATCTAGTTTGAGCTCTAAAAGTTTTTCCAAGGAATGTTTTTTTAGAATCTCACGAGAAATTTCAAGGACATTTTTCTTTTGTCGTCCTGTTCTTAAAAGAATGGCGAGAAGTTCATGATCTTTTAGATTTTCTGGCCCTTTAGCTTCAAGTTTTTCTCTAGGAAGAAGCTCGTCTGTGGATTGAAGTGTCATAGCTTCACTTCTTAGTTGATTATGATGAAATTTAGTAAGACATCCCTAAAGATGGATTTGTTTCCCAGGACTCTGGCTGTGACCAAGGCAAGGAAGAACCCCCTTCAGGAGTTGAACATCCTTGGATTACAAAACAACTTAAAACAACCATAAAAATCAAAGTTACCCTTACCATGTTTTGAATCGATTATGTAAAAATTTGAACATGAATGCAATTAAATTTTTGAAAAGCATACTCTTTTACGAATCCGGGTGGCACAAATCTGGGGTCCCTTTCCCGCAAGGTCCGATGCGGACGAAGGCAAAGGGTTCTCACTTTTATACACTCTCAAACTTTTTCTTACAAACACATTGAGAATATGATCAGTTACGGGCGATGGAACCGCCGGACCTGAGGACAAAGGGGTAAGATTTGTGACAGGACCCGCTCCTTTATTAAACTCCTCATTCTCCTACTTCAAAAACTTACGATATCGATTCTTCTTTTCAGAAATTTCATGCTCCATGATTTTCATAAAAAGAAGAGGAGAAAGACATCTTGCCCCCAATGCATTCACCAACTCTTCTATGCTGTGATCTGATGTCACCACCATGAAGTTTTTTTTAACAACGCTTTGACCAATTATCTTCTCAATTACCGAATCCGCACTAGAAAGTTCTCCACTAAATATAAGCTCTAGCTTAGGAACCTCGTGCAACTCTTTTTTCCCGGGTCCATCAAAAACAAGCGTGATTTCATCTTCGCTCCAGTCTCGATATTGACTAAGATCATGAATAAGATGATTGGTTGCAGATATAAAACTTTTTGCCAAGATTTGACGATAAGAAGGAACTGAATATAAAAAATTTTGAGCATCTATGAGGATATGCATCGTTTTTTTAAGTATATTTGATTGCAGTTTTAGCCCGACAGAATATAATAGCCTAAATGTAAATTGACAAGGGGTAAAAATGCTAAAAGTTATTCGTAAGAATACTAAATTGATCTTGTGGGTTTTACTTCTTCTGATCGTTCCTCCTTTTGTTTTCTTTGGAATTGAAAGTGCTTTCGTCAGAAAAAATGATCGCATTATGGGAGTTCTTTTTGGCAAAAAGATCTCTCTATCAGATTTTTTAAAAGCCAAAAGCCATGCAGCAGCAATGATCAGCCTACGACAACCTCAAGGACTGGATGATACATTTGTTACCCATTTAGCTTGGCAAAGATTGGTTTTTCTTCATGAAGCTCATCGCTCTGGCTTCAGAATCAGCGATGAAGAATTGTCCCAAGCCATTCAAAAAGCTTTTGCTAACAAGGATGGTTTTGACCCAAAAATGTATCAGCTTTTTGTTGAAAAATCTCTTCACTTGCCTGTTTTTGAATTTGAAAAAGCCTTTCGTGAAACCCTTTTAATGGAGAAATATCAAAACACGCTTGCAAATTTAGTAGATGTTTCTGACGAAGAGATTTACGAATCATTTTTCTATGAAAATCAAAAAATAGAAACCCTTTATTGTGAAATTCCTTCTGAACGCTTTTTAAAAGATGTTGCTGTTTCCTCAGACGAAGTGTTGGTTTATTTTAATGAACACAAAGAAGCATTTCGCGTAGGCCTGCAAAGAAGCGTAGAATATATCTCTATTTCATTAAAGCAAATGCAAGAACGAATCGAACTCAAACCCGAGGAAATAGAAGCTTATTACACTCAGAATAAAGATATATACAAAGAGCCTCTTAACCAAATTTCCGAAAAAGTTCAAAATAACTTAAAGGGTCAAAAGGCTTATGAAAAAGCAGGTAAATTAGTCAATCGACTTTATCGTAAGTTTTCTAAGAGAAAAGCCCATGTGTCTGAAATAGCTGAAAAGGAAGGTTTTGCCATTCAATCAGTCCCCTTCTTCGTCCAAGAAAATCCTCCCCAAATCTGGAAGGATCGTTCAGACGTTGCCCAACAAATTTTTTCAGGAAAATTGAACCGATCTTTAAAGCCTCTCTTAGTCCAGGATTTTTATTATTTAATCATTCCTAGAGAAGAAAAAGCTTCTTATCTTCCTGAATTAAGCGAAGTCGAAAGCAAAGTGCGAGATATTTTGATTGAAGCAAAAGCAAAAGAAGAAGCAAAAAAACAAGCAGAATTAATTTTAGAGAAAGTTCGTTCAGTGATTTCCGAGAAAAAACTTGGGTTTTCACAAAGCTGCGAAGGCGTGGGCGAAAAATCTTTAGAAATCCCTGCTTTTACACGAAATCAAGCACACTTTCCTAATGATCCTTTATCTAGTTTGAAGAATAAAGCATGGGAACTTAAAGATGGTGATATCTCCGATGTTTTGACCACACAAAAAGGAAGTGCGTTTATTTATATTTCAAAAAGGATTTCTCCTGCTAAAGAAGATTTTGAAAAAGTAAAAGCATCTTTAAGAACTAGAGTTCGAGATCAAAAACGTCAGAGGATTTTCTACGATTATTATGATGGTTTGATGAAGGAATGTCAGATCTTTGATATGCGTGCAACTCAAGAGGTTGCCCCAGCTTCTTAAGCCTTCAAAAGTTTTTTAACAACTTCCATGAATTCATTCACATCTTTAAACTGCTTGTAGACAGAAGCAAATCGTACATAGGCTACTTCATCCACATGGTGAAGTTTTTGCATAACCAGCTCACCAATCTCTTTTGATCCAATTTCCTGCTCATGCCCTTTTTCAATAGCTCTTTCAATTTCATCTACCATTTGCTCGATTTGTTCAACACTCACAGGTCTTTTTTCACATGCTTTAAGAATGCCGCTCAAAACTTTACGGCGATCATAGCTTTCACGGGTATTATCTTTTTTGACGACTTTAAGAGGAATTTCTTCTATTTTTTCGTAAGTGGTAAATCGGCGTTCACAATGAAGGCATTCGCGTCTACGCCTAATGGAATCGCCTTCGGTAGATTCTCGGGAATCTACAACTTTATCTTCCAAATGAGCACAGAAAGGACATTTCATGAAATTAGCATAAGTTTTATAGCTTGGATTCTAAACGATCTTGATATAAAGGAAATTGTTTACAAAGTTTTAAAACTTTTTGTCGAACACCTTGAAGGACTTTTGTATCGTCTTTATGTTTCAGAACATCCACAATCAGTTCAGCAATTTCTTCCATTTCCTTTGTTTTCATTCCACGAGTAGTAATTGCAGGTGTACCAATTCGAATACCACTTGTTTTAAAGGCACTTTCCTTATCAAAAGGAATCAGATTTTTGTTTACTGTAATACCAGCTTGATCAAGAGCTGTTGCAGCGTCTTTACCTGTAATTTTCAAGCCCGAAAGATCAACCAGCATGAGATGATTATCTGTTCCACCGGAGACAAGACGAAGGCCAAGGCTACTGAGAGTTTTAGCAAGACTCTGTGCATTAACTACAATTTGCTTTTGATAATTTTTAAATTCATTACTAAGTGCTTCTTTAAACGCGACTGCTTTTGCTGCAATAACATGCATCAAAGGTCCACCCTGAATACCTGGAAAAACCTGAGCATCAATATCTTTAGCAAACTCATTCTTGCAAAGAATCATACCCCCTCTGGGACCTCGAAGTGTTTTATGGGTTGTCGTGGTTACAAAATCCATATATGGAATAGGATTAGGATGAAGTCCTGCGGCAACAAGTCCTGCAAAATGGGCCATGTCAATCATGGATAATGCTCCCACTTCATCCGCAATAGCTTTTAATTTTTGAGCATCAATAATACGAGGATACGCACTCGCTCCTCCTAAAACTAATTTTGGTTTGTGCTGTAAGGCAAGCTGTCGAATGGTATCGTAATTTAATTTTTCTGTTTCAGGATCAACACCATAAGAAACGATATTGAAAAAATTTCCAGAAAAATTCATTTTATGACCGTGTGTCAGATGCCCTCCATGCGATAAATCCATGGCTAAAATGGTATCTCCAACCTTGAGCTTACTGAAATAAACCGCCATGTTGGCACCTGATCCCGAATGGGGTTGTACATTGGCATGCTCTGCTCCAAATAACTGTTTGGCACGATCAATGGCCAATTGTTCTGCAACATCAACAAATTCACATCCGCTATACCAACGTTTTCCAGGATAGCCCTCAGCATATTTATTAGTCATAACAGACCCAAGAGCTTCCAATACAGCCTCGCTGACAAAATTTTCTGAGGCAATGAGTTCTAGGCCTGAAGCTTGTCTTACAGTTTCATTTTGAATCGCTGTAGCGATTTCTGGATCTTCAATTTGTAATTTACTTGGCATGATTTGCACTCCATCAACTGGAACTGGGTTCATACTTTTTCTCTCTGTTATTTTTTTTCGAAGTCTTTTATTTTGTTAACTCGTTTTTCATGACGACCACCTTCAAAATCAGTTTTGAGCCATGTATCTACAATTTTATTCGCATTCCCAGGTTGAATATAACTCGCCGATAAAATAAGAACATTGGCATCATTGTGCTTACGACTCATTTCGGCCATATCTTCATTTAAACACAATGCCCCTCGGACTCCAGCAACTTTATTAGCTACAATACTCATTCCAATCCCTGTTTTACACATTAAAATAGCTCGATCTGCAGCTCCCTTTGAAACAAGTTTTGCCGCTTCAAGACCATAATCTGGATAATCTACCGATTCTTCATTAAAACATCCCACATCAACAGGTTCATGTCCCAATTTTTTGATCTCTGCTTTTAAATGCTCTTTTAACTGAAAACCGCCATGATCTGCCGCAATTGCAATTTTCATTTTTTACCTTGTTATAACGCTTCTACAAGTCTTGTGATGGGATCTTTAATCATATTAAAACATTGTCGATAAGCCCATATCGGTTGACCAATGGGGTCCTCGACATCCATACCAAAAAAATCCCAGCGGCTTGAAAAATTCATCAATAAATGAACTTTTGCTTTATCAAAAGAAGGTTGTTTCGCTATTTCCAAAATAAACCGCTCATGAGCTCGAGTCATAGCAATAATCAAATCAGAATTTGAAATAAGCTCTGGTGTTAAAGCTTGGGATAAATGCCTAGAAATGTCAATGCCCTGCTCTCTCATCACAAGAACACCATTTTCAGAAGGACGAATACCAGGAAATGCTGTCGTTCCTGCAGAGATAGCTCGAACAGGTTTTTTATCTTCAACAAGTTTATTAAAAAAACCTTCTGCCATAACACTGCGACAACTATTCCCAGTACACACAAATAAAACTTTTTTAATCTTATTTTTTTCCAGAGTAGGACGATTAAGGCATGTATCAATAAGCTCTTGAGAAATATAACCATTTCTTAAAAATTTAACTCGATCTCTATCCATTTCAATTACAGTAGATTCTTTTCCGATGGGAGTAGGCCCTGCGTCAATCACAAGATCAATTTTACCTTCAAGATTTTTCAAAACTTCTTGAGCAGTTCTAGGGCCAGAATGTCCACTTAAGTTTGCACTTGGACAACCAATAGGTACGCCCGCTTTTTCAACAATGGCTCTTGCAATAGGATGATCGGGAACCCTAAACCCTACTTTTTGAGTTGCTAAAGATCCTTTATCACAATGTAAAAATAAAGTTAGAGGCCCAGGCCAAAAGGTCTGAATCAACTTTTGCACAGAAGGAGAAATTTGATTGATAAACTCTGAAAGTTGTTCTGGTTTTGCTAAAAGAATTGGCAAAGGTCTGGATTTAGCACGCTGTTTAACTTCATAGACCTTTTGAACTGCATCAGGAATTAAAATATTCACGCCTAACGCATAAATTGTATCTGTTGGAAATGCAACAATCCCCCCTTTTTGAATGGTTTGTATTGCATAGGAAAGAGTTGCTTCGTCGGGATTCTTAGGATCTATTTGGCGATATTCGGTCATGGAATTAAGCAATTAAGGTGATTGGACAAAAAAGCCAAGGTCGGCCTGCTCTGACATAACGTCAGGACCAGGCCTCCACTTTTCCGTGGCATATGCCCCGGAAAAGTGCTGCGGAAAAAGGTAACCACGGACTTATGTCCGTGGTATATACCGCTAGTTAGAAAATTTTTGAAGTTCAATTTATCTCCTTTTTTCAAGGATCGCTAATAATTCATTGAATTTATCAGCAAGATCTTTTAGATAATCATTTTTGCGTAGTGCAATACGGACTGAATAATCCCCTCGAATTGCAGTTTCAAGAACTTTTTTAAAACGATAAACCGGTCCTACAACCCGATGTGTAAATCGAATCACTAAATAAGATGCACATCCTCCCACAATCAAAATCACAATATACACAAGGAATATAAACTGTGAATCTTTTTTCTTAAGTTCTTCCTTTAAAGCTACAAGACGACTCGAGGAACTTTCACTAGAAGAGAGCGCTCCTTCCTCTACTGAAACAAGAATATAATCACTCATATAGCTATTGATGCGAACTAAAAGAAAACTGAAACAGCCGCATATCAAAACAAGAAGGATTAATACAAATTTTAAAAATGAAAACTGAAAGGATTTATCTATTAAAAATTTTTTTCTTTTTTGCAATGGCTCTTCTCTTTATTTACAAATCTAACTTCAAGCGCATCGAGCTCTTATCATCATTTGTTTCTATTGGTAACATCTTCTCTTGCAATTGTTACTTGCATTATATTCTACCAGACGACTATAATCAAACAAAATTGGCCTTATTATAAAAAGAAAGTAGCCAGCATGAATCTACCCAACAAGCTCACTTGTTTAAGAATTGTTTTAATGCCACTAACTCTTTATTTCATTTTTAGAAACACATGGGGATTTTTTCTCACCGGCTTTTGTTTAGCTGTTGCTGTAGGATTTACGGATCTGTTTGATGGTTATTTAGCAAGACGGTATAAAATCGTGACTCGATTTGGTCAGTTTTTAGATCCATTAGCAGATAAAATTTTTGTGGTTACGCTTTTACTTTATTTTGTAGGTCTCAAGGAAGTACCCGCTTGGGTCGTCATTTTAGTTTTAATCCGAGAACTTGCTATGACAGATCTTAGAATGGTTGCAGCCCAAGAGAAACTTGATATACGCGCAAATCTTTTAGGAAAAAGAAAAGCTCTTTTTCAGTATCTTCTACTTTTTCATCTAGGCTATCTTAGGTTTATTGAGCTTCTGAATATTTCTTTACAGGGGTGGATGTATCACTTTGCTAAGGGGACGTATATTCTTCTTTTATGTCTGGTGGTTTTCTTTACTACCTTCTCGATGATTTATTATATGTGGGTAAATCGCAGACCCTTATCAAATCCTCTCGCTCGGTAAACCCCTCTCTTGTTCCTTTTCTTCATTTTTTCGCATATTCATTCCAAAACCTGCCCCCAGCAGAAGCCAGAAAAATGTTGCAATCGGGATAGAATAAAGATGAGTATCTCCTAAGGAATGAATTGAAAAAGCAAGAATGGAACAAAAAAAACCTAAAATACTCATACAAAATCTATTTTTAAAAAGTTGAATAAAAAAAGTTAAAAGAATTGCCAAAAAAGACAACAACCCAAGGGCCCCCGTTTCAAAAAGAATTTGAAGATAACAATTGTGTGCATAACCTTTTTCAAGAAGAGATGAAAAGTTTTTTAGACCATATCCCAGAATAGGTTTTTGCAAGAAAAGGTCCCAAGTCGTTTTCCA
This sequence comes from uncultured bacterium, assembly GCA_964640155.1. Lineage (GTDB taxonomy): Bacteria > Auribacterota > JACPWU01 > JACPWU01 > JACPWU01 > CAZXEQ01. The sequence continues at coordinate 132,762 of CAZXEQ010000004.1, forward strand.
TGTTTCAAAACGCATTTGAGTTGTAATGTTTTGTGGATTAAAGATATCTTTAATTCTTTCGGTTAAAATATTTGGAAATGTAAAGAGAGAAAGGATCAGGAAAATAAAAAAGAGAATAAACAATTTTTTATCTCTTATGATTGCAAGAACCATTATAGAAATCCCTAGCCCCACCCACCCCCCTCTAGAATAAGTTAAAATTAACGCGCATAAAACCAAAAGAAAATGAAATATATAAATGGGCTGTCTTTTCTCATACCATCTTGTAACGCTAAATAGTGTCGCCATAGCTAAATATGCAGCGAGGTTGTTAGGATGGCTAAAAGAAGCGGTAATGCGAATGGTATTTTGAAAGATAGCAGCAGGTCTAAATAAAATAATATCGTGTTTTAGAAAAAATTGAACTAGCCCATCAAACGCAATGATTCCTGAACTGAAAATAATGATCGGGATAAGATTTTGAATTCTTTTAGAGCTTTGAAACTGCTTCATCGAAATAAAGGCAAGCAACACATATTCTGTCAAATTAAGTAATTCCTCTAAACTCTTCATTAAAAACTGAGATGAGAAGATAGAAAACAAGCCTGCCAACCAATAGCTTAAAAGAGGCCATGTCAAAGGAGTATTAATTTGAACTTTCTCTTTCTTTAAGAAAAGCAAAAGAAACCAATTAGTAATAATTAAAACGAGTAAAATTTCAACCAATGCACGCGAAAAGGTCAAAACAATGGGCAAACTTAAAAGAAAAAAATCTAAACTTATTTCAACTTTCGGAATCAGTTTCTTTAAAATCATGCAACTCCTAGAACAAATTTTTCTAAAGTTTGTTCCCCACTTCTAGAATTTACAAGTTCCCAATAAGCATCTGCACATTTCAAAAACAAATTTTTAAGTTGGGGAAGAGAAAAGAGACAAGCTTGTTGAATTAAAAGAAAACATCGATAAGGATGTTGCCTTAAAAGATGGGCTTCTTGCGGAAGAACCTCTTTGATGTTTTGAGGCAAAGACACCGTGATTTCCTCTATAAATGATTTTCGATAGGTTGCGGGAATTTTTTTCTCTTGAATATACCCCTCTTCCATCAAAGCTTTTGCCTGAAGCAAAAGTCTTAAAGTGTTAAAAAGTTGTGTGACCAGCCCAATAGGGCTTTCTCCTTGCTGAAGAAGCGCCTGCAATGTTTTTATAGAAAAAATATGTTTACCCGATAAGACTTCATTAACAAATTTAAAAAAGGGCTCTTCTGATGAAGAAGTGATTAAAACCTCTACATCATTTAATTCAATATTTTTCTTAGAACCAATATAAGTAATTATTTTCTCTAGTTCAGACTTTAAAATCCCTAAATCACTACCTGCCTGACTTATAAGAACATCACAAGCTTTAGGATAAATGGTTTTAGCATGTGCTTTCAGCATGTCTTGAACAAAACTTCTTAATGTTTCTTCAGTAAGCTCTAATTCTTCCCAAGAAGAATTTTTCTTTAATTCTGAAACACATTTAAATCTTTGATCCACCTTGGTGTTTGTAAAAATGAGGGTATTTTGAAAAGGCAATACTCCTTTGATCAACCCAAGAAAAGCAACCTCTTCTTTTGCTGCACCCTTTTCAAGAATTTTTAGATTTTTTACCCAAATACACTTCTCTTGGCTCAAAAGCGACGGCGTCTGAACATTGGAAATGATTTCCTGAATAGAAGCATCTTGACCGTCTATGATTTCAAGACTTAAAAGATTGAAATCATTCACTTTTGGTCCAAAAAGGGAAAAAACTTTTTCTCTGAGAGATCCTTCATCAGAACCAAAGAAAAAATAAATGCGATTTTGGGGTTCATGTTTTGGAGGCATATTTAAGGCAATGGGTGCGGATTGATTTTTCGCTTGTTTTGTTGAGAAATTAAAGTACTATATTTCTTCCCTGACGGGCGTTCTATTTTTTTGATGACCTGTTTAAGGTGTACCTGTTGAGGCCATCTAGCTGTTTGAATGCTTTTGTTTTGTCTTCTAGAAATAGATTTCATAATTTCTAGGAAGACTATAGTCAATTTAGATTGTAGGATCAAGAATCAAAGTTTTTTAAATTTATAATTTTTGTCATAAATATTTTTTCTTCATACACATTCACAATTTGACAAATGAGGAGGAGAAGCGCCATGGAAGATTTTGAAAAGGTTAATTATAAGAAGTTTCGTGAGAAGGCACTTCATCGCGATAAATACATCTGTCAAAAATGCAAAAAAGAGTTTCCTACTGACGAGTTAGACGTGCATCATCTGGTTCCGAAATCACACGGAGGCCCTTCTTCTGCTGAAAACATTCAGACTCTTTGTAAAAAACATCATCGCCTTCTCCATAAAGAGACCAACAGTCTTGATGAATATGCTTTTGAGTTCAAGCATTTCAACAACGTTGAAAGAATCATGGATTCTTTTCTTGATGATCTTGAAGAAGAACAAACTTCTGCAGCGGCAGCAGAGCCCGAACGATCTTCAAATGAAGAGCTTGGAGATATTGACATCGAAGAGCTGGAAGATATGGATAAGCAAAAAGATTTTGATAACGAAGTTTAACAGTAACAGCGGCATTTAAAACGTTAAACTTTGCACCTTCTTTTATCGTATTATTATTCCTAATCGGGATTATCCATGCGATACTCTATCATTTATCACGTACTTGAGCTTGGGATTTTTTCATAAAAAATCCTATTATTGTGCCTGTTAGCCCTATATCAAACAAAATGCCCATTCCTATTTTTATATAAAAAGCTGCCGAGATAAAACTTTTCCCCAAAGCAATACGGTGAAAAGGAAAACTAATGGGCATAATCATGACAATCAGATAAGACATTGATACAATCAGAGTTAAAATCCCCCCAAGACCAGACATAATTTTTGAAGGATTGTCCGTGCTAAAATTGGGATAAAGTGTTCCCAACCCTAAAGAAATCCAAATAAGACCTACTGTGATGAGACATAATATAAACGAAGCAAGAAGAATACGCGATAAAGAGGCCTCTAATATAATGTTAGATAGTAAACTGATCCCCTGCCCTAATATTGTAAATAACAAAAAAGGAAAATAAAATTTAACTTTAAAAAAATCTTTGGGTTTTTCAGGCGCCAAAGCGGTAAGCCAATCTTTACGCCACTCTAAACTAAATTGAGGAAAAACAAATCTTAAGCAAAGAGTTCCTATCATTAGTCCAATTGCAGCAAGATTTAGAAAATAAATCGTATTTCTCCAATAAGGATGATCAACATAGGCTTGAATATTTTTAAGGTTTGTAGTGTAAAGAATCATCATTGCACCTAAAAGAACTAATTGAATCCACTGACTGGGATCTCTAACAAGACAAAGAATATCTTTTTGAATCCAACAAGACATTCTAACTCTATGAATCATTTTTGAAAAAAGTGTTTGAGTTGAAAAACTCTTACTTTCTTGCGCTCTTTCCCAAACTTGAGGGTAATATTTTTTTGAAAAGATGAATGCTAAATCTAAAAATAGTACAGTTATGCTCAGCAGTACCATCAAAAAGAATAATCCTTCCATCGTCTTCCCATGAGAAATGAGAAGCAGACCTTTAGCCAACCATGAGCTTGGAATAAAGTTAGATCGACAGAAAGATAACCCCTCAAGAAATTTTTTCATAAAACTAAGAATTTGATAGTCAGAATCCCCTGCTAGTTCGGAAGGAAATTTAAGCAAATAGACTAAAGTGATGATAAAAAAAATGAATAATAAACCAATAATGAGAGAGCTTTTTCTTCGTTTGCTAAGTTTTAAACTTATATAGGTCAGGAATGACCCCAAAATAGAGGCCGAGATAACAAAAAGAAAAATAAAAACAGCACTTAAAACATAATAAATCCAAGAACTTTTCGTTGCGATTCCAAAAGCAATAAAGAAAGGGAAAAATAGAAAAAGAAATCCCCAAGAGCTCCATATTGTCGCCTCAAAAAGTTGTTTAAAAAAGATAATACGTGGGCTGATAGGCATCGAGAAAAGAAAGAAGGTTTCTGGTGCACGATACTGTATGCCATAGGCTACTACAGCATTTGAGAAAATTAGCATAAGCCAAAGAATAAAAAATAGAAAATGTAATAATCGATCTAAAAGAAGCTCCCCTACAATCGGAAAACTATAAACAAATCGAAACCCCCAGAAAAAAGATTCATATCCTAAAATGAGATATCCTCCCAGAAAAGAAAAAATAATCCATTCTCTTAAAGAAAAAGGCCATCGCCGATGAATCTGATTTTTAAAAATAAATAGAGTGCTTTTAATAATTGAAACAACATTTGAAATCATAGAATATCAGTTGAAATAGACTCTTCACTTTCATGAGTGATCGCTAAAAAAGCGGCTTCTAAATTAGGTGCATTATGTCCTAATCTTTTTAACTCTGCAGTCGTGCCTGTGACCATTAACCGCCCTTTATGAATGATGCCAATACGATCCGCCAGTTCTTCTGCAACCGAGAGGGTATGCGTTGATAAAAATACTGTAACCCCTTCACGAGTGAGCCTCTTAAGTGTTTCTTTAACATGTTTTGCACTTCTGGGATCCAGTCCAACCATTGGTTCATCGACCAGCAAAACAGAAGGACAATGCAGAAGCGTTGCACAAAAGGTCAATCGACGCTTCATACCATGAGAAAGTGTTTCAATGAGATGATTTTTAAACTCAAAAAGATCAAACTGATTTAAAAGCTCTTCACTCCTTTGTATAACAATTTCTTTTTTGATTTGAAAAAGAGATCCCACAAAGTGTAAGAATTCATAACAGGTTAATTTATCGTAAAGATAAGGATTATCAGGGATGTATCCAATTTGTTTTTTTACTTCCATTGGATTTTTTTGTGGATCAAAACCACCAATTTTAATTTCGCCACTTGTGGGTTTTAAAAGCCCTGTAATCATACGAATAGTGGTAGTTTTACCAGCTCCGTTAGGCCCTAAAAATGCAAAAAATTCTCCGAATGGAATAGATAAATCAAGTCCTGAAACAGCAACTAAAGAGCCATACATTTTTGTTATATTTTGCATCTCAATACTAAAGGATTTCATTGGATGACACTCTCAAATAGATCAGCAGATGGATATTCTAAAACATATGTTTCAAAATCTTTTGGGTTTTTAATCTCTCTAAGCTTCAAAGAGGAAATTTGGAAGACAGCATTCGGTTCTTCTTTGATCAGCGAGGGAAGAATAAAAATCAAATTTTTGAGCTCTTCTTGATAGGGCAAAATTGTTGTTTTTATCTCCCCTAAAGAATTAGAAAAAATAATTTCAAAACGCCCATTTTTTGAAACTCCCATTATGCGATATTCCTCTTTATCAAAGAAAACACTTAAGCTAAGTTTTGACGGGGTTTGATTGATAACAAGAAAGTATCCTTTTAAAGCGATTTGAGATTTTTCTCCATCCCAACTGAAATGGGCTTTAGCCTTAATGTAATAAAGCTGAGAATTATTAGACTGCTTCGAGGTTGCAACTTCAAAAAGACAAAAAGGTTTGTTTTCAATAGAAAGTTCAAAAGTTTTTTGAATGTCATTAAAATTAGAGAACTCATGTTTTACAGAATCTTCTTGAATAATTTTATCATGATGATTTGTTAGCTGAATCATCATACTTATCCAGAACAAAAAGATGCTGCTATGGACGAGATAACTCATTAAAGTTTATCTTTTTTTAGTTTCTAAAGGGATATTAAGGACTTGTCCTGGATTGAGTATATTAGGATCTCTAATTTTAGATCTATTAGAATAATATATCAGCCTCCATTTATCTTTATCGCCATAGAAAGCTGTTGCAATGGTTCTTAAAGATTCTCCCTTTTTAACGCGATAGCGAATGGTTACAGGTTTTGAAACGGGTTTGGGAAATGGAGTAATATTCGAATGTGGAGTTTTTGTATATTGACGAGGTTGAACTTTTCTTTGTGTTGGCTGCATGGGTTGAATCATCGTTTTTGTTGCTTCAGCATTCATCTTAGATTCTTGAATCAAGACAATTTGCTCAGTTAATTTAAGCTCATTTGCCTTTAATTGATTAATCTGTTCTCGCAATTTCTTATTTTCAGCCATCAAAAGATAAGGCTGATGTTGAGAAGGATTTCTTGAAACTGAAGAGTCCTCTTGTTTCTTCTGGAGCTCTTGTAGACTTTGTTCAAGAACTTGTTTAGATCCTGTAAGATCTTGAACTGTTCTTGCGAGAGACTCATTAGATTGAGTAAGATCATCGATTTGTCCAGCCAGAACTTCTTTCTCTTGCTTGAGATCTTCTATTTGCTTTGTAGCTGAATCGTAATCCTTTTTAGCAAGAATCCATTTTGCATGGAGGGCTTCTTGTTGAGTCTTTTGATTTTGGTTATTCTTAAGTTGCTCTTGTGTCGTTGCCATAAGATTCTCTTTTGCAATAACTGCTTCCGTTAATCTTTGGATTTCAACTCTCTGCTCTTCGAGCTGAGTTTTTAGAGAATCTATCTCCCCTTTTGCGGCATTCAAAATAGATGTTTTTTGTTCTGAAACATCACGTGCAGGAGTATTTTTAGATATGGTAGTACTTAATTCTGAAACACCTTCTCCTTTTAAATTTTTGAGCCATTGATAAACTAGAACTGTCTTTTCGTCTGTAGGAGCAAGTAATAAGTAAGTTTCATAGTGCTGAATCGCAAGAGGAGTTTTCCCTAAATAGTCTGCATAAAGAATAGCCAGTTGAAGATGCGCCTGAGCATTTTTAGGATTAAGAGAAATTTCCTTTTCAAAAAACTGAGAAGCACTTTCCCAATTGCCTTCTTCAATGAGTTTTAACCCAGAAGATGTACTTTTAAGTTGGCCTTCAATTGATTTTGACGCATAAAAATTTTTGAAAACAAAAAAAGAAACCCCTATAAGTAAAACAACAGAAATAAGAATCTTCTGCCATTTCTTCATCCACCCTCTCCTCGAGAATGAAGCCATGCTCTAATTTTATTTGCGGTAGAACCGTGAGGATTTAGCTCCAAGTACTTTTTATAATAGAAAACTGCGTTTTGGGGTTGTTTCTTATTCTCACCATAAATAAGTCCTATCCCTAAGTAAGCTTCTGAATAACGAGGGTTTGATTGTATCGCTCTTTTGAATCTTAAAATAGCGTCATCTAACCGACCTTGAAGTTTAAGTAAAATGCCAAGGTTGTAATGAGCAGGAGCATAAGAAGGATCTAACTTTATGACTGCATTATATTCTCGAGTAGAACTTGATAGATCTCCCTTCCATTTGTAAAGAATTCCCAGATTGTAATGAGCCTTGATATTTGAAGGGTCCAGCATAATCGATTTTTGATACGCAAGAATAGCTTGAAGATTCTGCCCTTTTTCTTGATAGGCAGCCCCTTGGTTGAAATAGATCATAGATTGTTTTTGAATTTTTGGCCCTTTAGGTACAGGGGGTGAAGTTGTAGGCATAGTTTTTACAGGAGCTGGCATAACAGGCTCTTTAGTTGGCATAGGAGCTTTAGTTTCTTTAACTTTTAAGACAGGCACGGGCACAGGTGTAGAAGCAGGAGGTGTTGATTTAGGAAGAGATATGGGCTTAGCTGTAGGAATAGTTTTAGGAGGCAATATCGTTGGAGCCGGTTTTAAATCCTGAATTCTTTTACGAGCGGCTTCAGCTCTTGAATCTTTGGGAAAACGATGGATTGTTTCTTCATAAGTTTTTAAGGTTTCAGGAAGATTCTCCTGATCATACAGTAAAGCAAGTTCATACCATAAATCTGCAGAATTCTTATTCTCTTCTTTAGCTTTCTTTAATATTTTAATACTTTCGGCAGGAGCACTTGATCTTGATTTTGCAAGCGCTAGAAAAATTTTAGCCTCCTTATCGGAAGGATTATTTTTTAGAAAACTTTCTAATTTGGGAATGGCTTCTTGATATTGAGCCTGTTCATAAAATGTTTTGGCTTCCTCAAAAAGGTTTTGTTCTTGCGAAGCATCCTCTTGTTTAACTTTTTCCTGTTTAGTCTCTATTTGTTCTGGTTGCTCAGTTTCAATATGTTGTTGTATTTGTGTTTTCTCTGGCTTTTCAACCGCCTCTTTAGCTTTTCCCAATAAATCACGAATAAGGGCTACATTTTCACCTTGAGATTTTAGCTCGAGAAATTTTTCATAATGAACAATCGCTTTTTTCTGATCATGTAAATTAAAATCATAAAGTATTCCTAAGTTTCCATACGCATCCGCATAAGATGGATCTAAAGCAATCGTTTTTTGAAAAGCCTCTTCAGCTTTTTCAAACTCTTTCAATTCATAGTAAATAACACCCATAAAATTTTGTGCAAGAACATTTTGAGGTTCTTTATCTAGCACTTTTTGATACTCAGGTATTGCATCTGAATATTGCTTTGTTTCTCTAAAAATCGTTGCTAACAAATAGTGGAGTTGTGCATCATCTGGGGCTGTTTCAAAACCTTTCTTGAGAATCTGTATGGCTCCAGGAAAATCCTTTTCTTTAAAATAAAGATTTCCTAAATTCAAATAAGCTTCTGTGGAATGAGGATCTAATTCGATAGCGATTCGATAATGTTTTTCAGATTGGGCAGGTAATCCTTTTTTCTCATACAAAACACCTAAATAAGTATGAGTTTTGGGATTGTTATATTCTTTTTCTAGGGCTTTTTGAGCCTTTTTGATTTTAGCGTCATCATCTTGGGTAGATTCAGAATTATGTCGACCACAACCAGGGATGGATAGCAAAACAAGTTGAGAGACTAAAAATCCAAAGAATAAAGTCCAGAATCCCAGAACAGTCTTATTTTTTGATTTTCGATTTTTCAAGAGACGCCACCATTTGCAAAAAAGTTACATACCAGTACTAAATTGGGTGTTTAATCCTAACCATTAGGATAAAGCGTCTTAATTCCTTCTTGATAAACTTTTGCAGAACGATGAAGTTCAGCCAGCTCATCTTGAGTCAATTTTAATTCAATAATATTTTCTACTCCATCTTTTCCGATTTTAATGGGAACTCCGATGAAAAGATCTTTCAGATTATATTGTCCTCTAAGAAGTGTAGAACATGGAAGAACACGCTTACTATCTTTACTGATAGCTTCGATCATTTGTACAGTAGCACTTGCAGGGGCATAATAAGCACTTCCTGTTTTTAATAGATTGACGATTTCCCCTCCTCCATTTCTTGTTCTTTCTGCAAGGGCATGAATATCTTGAGAGCTCAACAGATCAGTCAAAGGAATTCCTGATACGGAAGTAAATCGAATTAAAGGAACCATCGTATCGCCATGTCCTCCAAGAACCATGGTTACGATATCTAAAGGAGAAACCCCCAATTTTTGAGAAATAAATGTTTTAAATCGAGCACTATCTAAAATCCCAGCTTGCCCCATCACACGTTCCGGCTTTAATCCCGATACTCTCCACGCATGATAAGTCATTAAATCCACAGGATTGGTAACCACAACCAAAATAGGATTTTTAGAATACTTCATAATCTGTTGAACAATGTCTGTAATAATCTTGGCATTGGCCATCAGTAAGTCTTCTCGACTCATACCCGGTTTTCTGGCCAAACCTGCAGTAATAGCAACAATATCTGAATTGGCAGTTTCGCTGTATTGATTGGTTCCAACAACACTCACGCTAGAACCTTCAATAGATCCCGTTTGAAGCATGTCCAATCCTTTGCCTTGTGGAACCCCATCTAAAATATCAACTAAAACAACATCACCCAATTGCTTTTGAGCTGTTAAAAATGCAGCTGTTGCACCTACATTACCGGAGCCTACAATCGTAATTTTCATGATCTATTTCTCTTTGTTAAATTTAGGGAAAATGCTTTCTCAAGTTGGAAACGTGGTTGGTTGAGAATGACTTTTAAGCTTTGTTCAGAGCAGAATTAATCCAGGCAACCAATTTGGTTTTAGGAGGAGCTCCAATGGATTGATCTATCAGATTTCCATCCCTAAACAAAAGAAGTGTAGGAATGCTCATAATGCCATAACGAACAGCCAAATCTTGTTGTTCATCCACATTAACTTTTGCAATCTCTACCTGCTCTGCATATTCTTTGCCAATTTCATCTAAAATAGGGCCTACAACACGGCAAGGACCACACCAAGGAGCCCAAAAATCAACAAGAGTCAATTTTTTAGATTTGATCAGCGCTTCAAATTCTTGTGTACTGTTAATGGCTAAACTCATTTTTTCTTTCCTTATTTTTCCTTCACATTTGTAAGTTCTTTAATACGTTGAAGTAAAAATGATAATGTGACTCGATCAAAAGGCTTTAAAACATAGTCCACTGCAGCAATAGCGTCTGCCCCCTTCTCTGCAGCGATTTCAGGTGGAGCAGCAGTAAACAAAATCACTGGAATCTGACTTGTAGCAGAGTTACTTTTTAAATTTTCTAAAACTTCATACCCATCCACTTTTGGCATAACAAGATCTAATAAAACTAAATCTGGAGAAATGCCTTTGACTACTTCAAGGGCTTCCTTTCCATTTGAAACCGTTTCAACTGTATAATCATTGATTTCTAGAAGCGTCTTTAACATTTTTTGAATGTTAGGCTCATCATCTACAACTAAAATTTTCTTCTTGGTCATAAAGACACATCTCCCACTTGATTTTATATCAGAAAATTGGAGAAATTGACAATTAAAAAGAGAGAAGGAAAATTAAACTTTTAGAAGAAAACTTTTTTGAGGACATCTTCAATTTCAACAAAGTCGAAGGGTTTTCCAATATACTCAAGAGCTCCTAATTTTTTCACTTCAAAAGCACCTTCGCGCGTTCTATAAGCTGACATCATGACAACTGGAATGGAAGAGGTACGTAGAGTGATTTTCTCCAAGAGATCTTTTCCTGTGAGAGGACTCATTCTATAATCAAGAAAGATAAGATCCGGTTTTTCACGTAGAAGAATCTCATCCATATCCGTGATTTGATTAAAAGCAGCAACAAGATACGCCTTACTTTCTAAAAACTCTTTTAAAACCTGGGCAATACTAGGATCGTCATCAATGACTACTATCTTTTTTTTGTTTTTGATATTCATCGGTCTGCCCACCTTATCCCTATCCCTGCTTTTATTTTAAGAGGAATTGAACAAAAAAACAATATCAATAAAAAATTAGAGAGCCAAAGACCCCCCTTTTTTAAGCTGTCAAAATCTTGAAAATCTCTTGATAAAGTTCCGATGTTTTTTGAATCACATGCTGTGGCAATTCTGGGACAGGCGGCTGTTTATTCCAATGAATTGTCTCTAGAAAATCTCGAACATACTGCTTGTCAAAACCGGGTTGAGTTTGCCCAGGTTTGAATTGATCAGCAATCCAATATCGAGAAGAGTCCGGTGTGAGAAGTTCATCAATCACAATAAGCTCTCCATTTAATAGACCAAATTCAAACTTGGTATCAGCTAAAAGAATCCCCTTCTTTTTGCATAATTGATGAGCAAATTTATAAATCGCGATGCTTTTTCTCTCAAGTTCGCGACCAATTTCTTTACCCACAATGTCACACATCTTTTGAATCGAAATATTTTCATCATGCCCTGTAAAAGATTTTGTCGCAGGCGTAAAAATAGGCTCTGCTAACTCGGATGCTTCAATAAGTCCAGATGGCAATTTTTGACTACATACGGTTCCAGATTGCTTGTATTCTTTCCACGCAGATCCTGCAAGATATCCTCGAACAACACATTCTATTTCGATCAGCTTAGCTTTTTTGACCAAGGTTGTCCTATGATCTAAAATTTGTCGATAAGGAGATAATTCTTTAGGAAAATCTTTCCATTCATTAGAAATAAAATGATTTGGAATAAGGTTGCTTGTTTTTTTGAACCAAAAAGCAGAAAGTTCTGTTAGAACTTTGCCTTTATTTGGAATCCCATTAGGAAGCACATAATCAAAGGCGGAAATTCGATCACTTGCAACCATCAGGAGTTGTTCACCTAAATCATACATATTTCTAACCTTCCCTTTTCTAAAAAGAGGAAGTCGATCTAAAGATATTTCTGTTACTGTTTCAAGCGTGCTCGACATAGAGATTTCCTTTTTATGAAGTGTGAAGTTTTGTCTGATTTTCCTGAGCCATCCAATAATCAAATGTCTCTTGAAGTGTTGATTCTAAATCATATTGAGGGATCCATCCTGTTTCAGTCTTGAACTTTTCATAACTTCCTAAAAGAAGAGGTAGATTACTTTTTCTCATTCTTTCAGGATGAGGACGAATCTCAATTTTTTTCCCTGTAAAGGCAATTAATTTTAATGCAATTTCTTTAATGGAATAAGCCTGGCCAGAGCATAAATTATAAGTCTCTCCTACTCTACCCTTTGTGGCAGCAAGCCAATATGCCCTTACAATATCTCGCACATCCGTAAAATCTCTTTTAGGTTCCAAATCACCTACTTCTAAAACGGGCTCCTGTAGTCCTAACTTAATTCGAGCCATTTGTCTGGAAAAATTAGGGATCACAAACCGATCAGACTGACAAGGACCCACATGATTAAAGGGACGCAAAATAATAATATTCATTTGATGGCGATTGATAAAAAGCTTTGCAAGCATTTCCATTGCAATTTTTGAAGCCGAATAGAGATTATTAGGGTTAAGTGGTTGTGTCTCTTTTAAAGGAGTTTCTTCAGGTTTAATTTTGCCATAAACCTCGCTTGTACTGATCAATATGATTTTTGCATGAGGACAAAACTTCAAGGAACTCTGCAGAAGATGATGAATGCTAAAAGTATTAATATCGTAAGTAGTCTGAAGATTCATCTCTGCTTCAGGAACAAAAGAAATACCTGCAAGATGAAAAATAATATCGGGGCGTATTTGTTCTAAATTTTCTTCAATAGATTCAGGACGCATGACATCGCAGACAGAAAGACGAAGGCTTGAACTAATAGAACCTAACGTTTTAGAAATTTCTTGAGGGTCACGATAAGTCCCATAAAGCTCAATTGAAGAGTCATTGAGACTTAAAAGATATCGCGCAAGATGGCTTCCCGCGAACCCAGATATACCGATAATAAGAACCTTCAACGTGCAGCTCCAGAAATCACGCTTTTCTGTTTCAATAATAAATCCACAAGTTGTAAGTCAGAATCAACCATCAATTCCACCAAACCCTTAAAACTAAGCTTTCGTTTCCATTTTAGCTCTTTTTGAGCTTTTGCAGGATTTCCTAAAAGAAGATGAACTTCGGCGGGTCTTAAAAATTTGGGATCAACGACAACATGATCTTTCCAGTTTAATCCAGCACGGTTAAATGCAATTTCAGCAAACTCTTTAACCGTGTGTGTTTCTCCTGTTGAAACGACATAGTCTCTGGGCTCTTTTTGTTGAAGCATGAGCCACATCGCTTCAACATAATCTCCTGCGAATCCCCAATCACGTTTTGCATCCAAATTGCCTAATCTTAATTCTTGAGCAAGGCCATTTTTAATAAGAGCAACTCCATAAGTAATTTTTCTTGTGACAAATTCAAGTCCACGTCTTGGGGATTCATGATTAAATAAAATTCCAGAAGTTGCAAACATCTGATAGCTCTCACGATAATTGACAGTAATCCAATGACCATAGAGTTTAGCCACTCCGTAAGGACTTCTTGGATAAAAAGGTGTTTTTTCAGTTTGAGGAGTTTCTTGAACATGGCCAAACATTTCACTGGATGAAGCCTGATAAAATCGAATTTTTGGATTCACAATACGAATCGCTTCTAAGAGACGTGTTACACCTAAACCGGTTACCTCCCCCGTCAAAATAGGCTGTGTCCATGAAGTGGGAACAAAAGACTGAGCTGCTAGATTATAAACTTCATCTGGTTGAGTTTCTTTTAAAATTGAAATCAAAGAATTTTCATCAATAAGATCCCCTGAGACAAGTTCAATTTCATTATCAATATGCTTGATTCGGTCAATCGATGGAGTACTGCTACGACGCATCACACCAAAAACTTTATAATCTTTTTCAAGCAAAAATTCCGCCAAATAAGATCCGTCTTGGCCTGTAATCCCTGTAATCAAAGCTGTACGTTTTTTCATGTATCCTCCTAAAGTCCAGTTATTGTATTGATTCACGTCCGAAGGCTCAAGGTTTTTTTGCTAATCCTTTTTGAAATGATACCATTAGAAAATGAATATTTATTGCATGTTTGAAAATTAAGAATAAATAGAATATAATATTAAAGGTAAAGTCATTATTGAATAAAAGGGAGAACCTCTTTGGTAAAAAAATTCAGCAATGATGATTTTAGTCGATTTTTACTAGAACGACATGCTTTAGATGAAGAAAGAGTGCGTCTTTCTTTGCGTGAGGCGACCAAGTCGACCTCAAGTTTAGCTCAGGCTATTTTGAAGTTAGGCTATTTATCTGAAGATCGACTGATTCCCCTTTTGGCAGCCTTTTTAAAAATTCCCCATCAGCGTCTGGCTGAAAAAAATATTCATCAAGATATTATTTCAAAAGTTCCTGCAAAGTTTGCTCATCACTATCGTTTTTTACCCGTAGAACTTGAAAACGACAAGCTTGTGATTGCAACCCATGACCCTCTTAATCTCGAACTTCTGGATGAAATTAAACTTGCTTTGGAGTGTGAACTTAAAGCCATTCTTGCCGGAGAGAAAGACATTCAAGAAGCATTAAAAAAATATTATGGCATCGGAGCAGAAACGGTTGAAAGAATGCTCAATGAATCAGGGACACAGGTTGAAATTGAAAAACCCATGATTCGCACTGAAGAAATTTCCGGTGTGGCAGAAAATGAAGATGCTTCAATTATTAAGTTTGTGAATCAAATTTTGTATGAAGCTTATAAAGAGCGTGCAACAGATATTCATATTGAACCTTTTGAAGGTGATTTGAGGGTTCGCTATCGTATTGATGGTGTTTTAAATCAAGCTTCTCTTCCCCCCTCGATTCGTCATTTTCACGCTTCGATTGTCTCGCGTATTAAAATCATGGCAGATCTAGATATTGCAGAAAGACGTCTCCCCCAAGATGGAAGAATTAAAGTGAGAATGGGTGATGAAGAACTTGATTTGAGAGTTTCCATTCTTCCCACACCTTATGGGGAGACGGTCAATATTAGACTTCTTTCCAGTCAAACCACACTTTTGGAACTTGAAAAACTAGGATTTTTACCAGAGGAACTCGCCATATTAGAAACCATGATTCGTAAACCCCATGGCATTATTTTTGTCACAGGACCTACAGGCAGTGGCAAAACAACAACGCTCTATGCCTGTCTTTCTAAATTAAATAGCGAAGAAAAGAAAATTATTACGGTTGAAGACCCTATCGAATATTTGATGAAAGGCATTACTCAAGTCCAAGTACATCCCAAAATTGATTTAACTTTTGCCCGGACTTTAAGATCTATGCTACGCCATGATCCTAATGTGATGATGGTGGGAGAAGTCAGAGATTTTGAAACAGCGGAGATTACGATTCGCGTGGCTTTAACGGGACATTTAGTTTTTAGCACTGTTCATACGAATGATTCAGCAGGTGCTGTTACACGATTGATAGATATGGGCGTGGAGCCTTATTTGGTTGCTTCTTCTGTTGAATGTATTATTGCTCAAAGATTGGTAAGACTCATTTGCTCTCAATGTAAAACTCAAGTTAAATTAACCGCCGATGAGTTGTCTCGAATGGGACTGGATGGTAAGGCAGCCTCGGTTCCTATCTATGATGGTAATGGTTGTGAAGCCTGTAAGTTTACAGGTTATAAAGGACGTACCGCCATTTATGAATTTTTAGTTTTAGATGACGAACTTAGGAATTTAATTGTAAAAAAAACACCTGCTCATGAAATTAAAGCCTTAGCCATTTCAAAAGGTATGAAAACGTTAAGAGATCAGGGATGGGAAAAAGTCAAAAAAGGGTTGACCAGTGTGAGTGAAGTTTTAAGAGTAAGTCAGGATGAGACGGACTAGTCTATGCCCCAGTTCAAATATACTGCAAAAGGGATTGGATCTGATGTTGTGGAAGGGGTTTTAGAAGCTCGAAGTGAGGAAGAAGCCATAGCGCTTTTGCAAAGCCGAGGTCTTTTCCCCTTACAAATGTCATCTGATCTTTCGGGCGTGCCCTCCTCTCAACCTCATTCCTATCGTATACGCAAAAGAGATTTCTCTCTTTTTGTGCGCCAGCTTTATGACATGCTATCTTCAGGCGTTACCCTTCTTCGTGCTTTAGAAATTGTTGAATCTCAAGCACAGGGAAAAGATATGAAGGAAGTTCTCAATGGATTGCTAAATTCTGTTCGTAAGGGAGAAAGATTTTCAGATGCGTTAAGGCTCTATCCATTAATTTTTAATCATCTTTTTGTGAATCTAGTACGTTCGGGAGAAGCAAGTGGTGCTTTGGATCAAGTATTAATGAGACTGGCTGATTTTGCAGAAGCCCAAGAAGAAATGAGGTCCAAAGTTAAATCAGCGCTAGCTTATCCTGTTTTTGTAAGTGTGGTCGGATTTGGGGTAATTGGGGTACTCTTAGGTTTTGTTGTTCCAAGAATGTCAGGCATCTTTGAAGATTTGGGACAACGCCTCCCCTTTCTTACAAGCGTTTTAATTTATGTAAGTCATGGAGTAAGTGTGTATGGTTGGATTCTTTTGATTGCAGCTGTTTTTGGATTTCTAGCATTTAAAAAACATCGTAAGACAGAAGAAGGAAGCATTTTTTGGGAAAACTTATTTTTAAAAACACCTTTTTTCGGAGAAATTCATCGAGACAGTGAAATTGCTAGACTCACAAGAACGCTTCATATGCTTTTGGCCAATGGAGTCTCATTTACGGAATCTTTGGAAATTATTCAAGGAACATTGAAAAGTATGATTTTAGAAAGAGAAATCAGAAATCTTGCTGAAGGAGTTAAAAAAGGTGAACGCATTCGAGAACGTTTAAAAAAGAGTAAATTTTTACCCGTGAATGTAGTAAACATGTTAACCGTTGGCGAGGAAAGCGGAGAGATTGAAAAATCACTGAAAAGAATAGCAGAATCTTATGAGAGGTTATTAGATAGAGATATTAAACTTGCAACGTCTCTTCTTGAACCTGTCATGATTCTAATTATTGGAAGTATTGTGGGGTTTATTGTGATGGCAATGCTTTTACCAATATTCCAAATCAATTTTCTGGTAAAATAGCAATGGTATGGACCTTGGTCTATAAGCGGAGATTACTATGATATGTAAAAAAAGAAAAATGCTTTTTCAACAAGGCTTTACCCTTATCGAAATTATGCTCGTGGTTTTGATTATTGGGATTCTTGCGGCTTTAGCTGTTCCCAGATTAGTGGGACGTTCTCAGGAAGCACGTGTGACGGCTGCAAAAGCTGATATTGATTCTAACATCAGCGTCGCCTTGGATATGTATGAACTCGACAATGGCAATTATCCCACGACAGAACAGGGCATCGCAGCCTTGGTTCAAAAACCTTCGGGTTCACCTACCCCAGCAAATTGGAACGGACCTTATTTAAAGAAAATGCCTAAAGATCCGTGGGGTCATACTTATATTTATAAATATCCTGGAGATGTAAATACCCTAGGATTTGATCTTTTTTCTCCCGGTCCGGATGGAGTAGAAGCAAATGCAGATGATGTAACAAATTGGGAAAAAGCGCAGAGTTAATTTCACTTCATGTTGAGGACGAATTACCTCTATCATAATGGGAAAACAGTTCTTCAAAATTTCATTACAAAACCACAAAAACCGCCAGACTTCTCCTCAGGGTTTCACTTTTATTGAGCTTTTAATCGTTGCCACCATCATTGCTATTTTGGTGGCGATGTCCATTCCTCGATTTAGATCTTCTTATGAGAATTTACGCCTTAGATCTTTTGTGAGTCGTTTTGAGCGATTAGCTCAAACTGCTCATGAGCTTTCAATGATTCAGGGGCGCATTTATAAAATCTCTATTTTAGAAAGATCCGATACCAGTCAAGCCTTTGGTTTATTTCTACAATCCGACGATTCAACAAAGTCCTATATACCTTTGAGCGGTGGTGCTGGGAAACTTCAAGTTCTACCTAAAGCATACCGAATTCAAACGGATGAGAATGAAATCTACTTTTATCCGGATGGATCTGTGACCATTTCAAATGTTGGATTTCGTAGTGGAATGGGAGAATTGATCACTTGTCAAATAACAGTGACTGCCAAAATAATAGAAAAGTAATCAATGAAAAAAACCACTCGAAAATTAAACAGTCAAAATACGGGTATTCTTCTCGTTGAAGCATTGTTGGCTATTGTCATTTTGAGTGTAGCCATTACGGCAACCATTCGTTCATTTGCTTATGCAACTCGAGTTCATCGAATCACATCTGAAAATTTGAGAGCAACTCGGCTTGCTTCTGAAAAAATGGCAGAGTTAGAAGCTCTTCCAAAACTTCAAGAGGGAGAATCTAAGGGAAATTTCAAACGTCCTGACGAGCAGTTTTTCTGGAAACTTCTTATAGAACCTGTGGCTCGTTCAAGCGAAGATGAAAAAGTTGCAACTGTGAAATATTTAAAAACATATTTAAAGGTTAGTTGGGGATTAAACCAAGCTCACAAAGTTTCAGTCTCTACAATTTTAATTAAGAAAAAAGATGAAAATGACGAAAAAGAAGACACCCATACGAGTTCAACAGGGATTAACACTCGTTGAACTTTTGCTTGCGGCCGCTTTATTCTCCGTGATAGGAGCCATTTTATATTCCATCCTATCTCAGGGTATTCGGCTTTGGCAACATTCGGAAAAAGACAGAGATAAGTCAAGCGAGGAGCGAATTGTTTTATCAAAAATAGCAAATGACATTCGTACGGCCTCTATTCATCAATGGGTTCGTTTCGTTGGAGAAGCAGATCAGATTTATTTTTGTGGTCTAAGGCATTTTAATAAGGAAGATGCTTCCAGCCCTTTGCATTTGGCGAAGGTGAATTATTATTTTCTAAAATCTGCAAAAAACTCTCAAAAGAAAGGGCTTTATCTCGCAGAATACCCAATCGAATATTCCTTTTCAGACACCCCTCCACCAGGTAAATTGTTTTCGACTCTCTTTAAAGATTTTTATTTTGAGTATGGTTATTGGGACTCTGAGGATGAAAAAATAGTAATGAAGAAAAAATGGAATGATCCTAAAACTCTTCCTCGTTTGGTTGTTTTAAAAGCGCAATCCGACCAACTCTTTTCAAAAACTGTAGTTTTACCTTCAGGAGAATTAGTTGAAATAAATGAGAAGGATTTAGAAGATGAGTGATAAGAATACTCAAGGATCCATTCTTCTTATTTCCTTATGGATACTAACCATTCTTTCTTTGATGGCCATGACTATTTCTTTTTATGCCATGCTTCAAATGAAGGTGGTTCGTCTTCATGTGTCGCAAGTTCAAGATCGCTATCTTGCTCAAGCGGGATTTTCCTGGGCTATGTATATTCTAGCAACTACAGATGATGGGAAGTATGAAGCCGCAAATCAAAAATGGGCTGTTAATCCGAGCTCGTTCAAAGAAAAAAAACTAGGGGACGGATTTTTTTCGGTAACCCATACTCAAACAGATTCTAAATTGGGACAAATCAGAACTTTTGGTATACTAGACGAAGAGCGTAAAATTAATATTAACACTGCATCTAAAGAAATCTTGATGCGGTTACCAGACGCAACAGAAGAAATTGTAGATGCTGTCATAGACTGGCGTGATACAAACTCTGCTGCAGAGCGAGAAGGCGCTGAAAAAGATTATTATGAGCGTTTAGATATTCCCTATCCTGCAAAAGATGGACCACTGGAAGCTTTGGAGGAATTACTTTTAGTTAAAAATTTCACAAAAGAGATTTTTAACAAATGGAAAGAGCTTTTGACCGTTTATGGTAATGGTAAAGTAAATGTTAACACCGCTTCTGAGGAAGTGCTTAAGGTTCTTGGTTTTGATGATGAGTTGATTCAAAAAATCCTCGCTTTTCGCCGAGGAGCTGATGGAGAAAGCGCAACGGGTGACGATGGTGTTTTTAAAGACGAAGGGTCCATTGCAAGAGTCTTATTTGAAGCTGAGCCTGTTAATAATACCCAGATTTCACAGTTGGTTAATGCTGTTTCAAAAGGTTTTTTAGGGGTTACCTCTAAATTCTTTAGAGTTGAATCGATTGGTTTTTCGGGTCATTTGAACAATTCAGGTAAGCGCATCGAAGGGATTGTAGAACATGTTCAAAAAGATGACATCAAGATTAAAAGCTGGACGGAAAAATAAGAAAAAGATTGTTATCTACTTTGATCAGGACGTGCTCAAAATTTTGGCGACTGAATCAGAGATTGAAGATATTTTTTTGTTGTCATCCGTTTCTTTAATTAAAGGATGGAAAGACAATGAGATTGCCGAAGAAATCCGCAAAACTTTAAAAAATATTCGTTTAAATAATCCACAGGTTTTTTTAAACATTCCTCGTCATTTAGCAACAATTAAAAATATTTCTCTGCCTTCTACTAAATCTGAAGAAATTTCTTCTATGGTTGATTTTCAAGTAACGCGTTTGGTCCCTTATCCGAAATCTGAAATTGTTTATAGTTATGATTGTCTGACTGTTCTTCCCAGTCAATGCACCTCTGTACGGGTGGCTGTTCTCCCTAGAAAAACTGTGAATCATTATCTGGATGTTTTGAAGCAAGCACGCCTGTTTCCTGATTTTGTTCGTCTTGGATCTGAGTCTCTGTCTTTTTTTCTAAAAAAAGTGCAAGAACTTTCAACCATTATTGAAATTGATTATGCTCAAACGCAGGTGCTCTTGCTCGAAAATGAGAAAATTCATTTTTCGAGAAGTATTTCCATAGGGAGTAAAGATATGAGCAAAAGTGATGTTTTTGAGGGGCTTTTAACTGAAATAGAAAGCTCTATCGCTCTTTTCCCTATTGATTCTGACAAGAAAAAACTACCACTGTTTCTTCTAGCTCCAGAAGAAATAGCTTCTAAAATAAAATATGCTCTTCAAGAACATTTCAATACCCAGATTCAGTTCGTAGAAGCCCCCTTAAAAGCAAATACTTTTCAGGGTGAAGAACTTGCTTCTAAAGTATCTTTCGCCCCTTTAATTTCAATTTTAAAAGCTCCTCAAGACCAAGGTTTTAATCTTTTGCCTCTGAATATTCGTCAGTTGGCTCAAAGATCTATTTATATCTATGAAATGAAAAAGGTTTTGGTGGCCTCTCTAGCGGCTCTTTTCTTAATTTGCTTAAGTTTTTTTAATGAAATTCGATTGGAAGAAAAATTCCTTAGCTCATTAAAAATGCAAATCAAAGGCATTGAGAAAGAAGCAAAAGCTTTGGAAGAAATTCGCAACAAAATTTTGATGTTACAGGATCATATCGATGCGCGTGGAAAATGTCTTAATATTATGAACTCATTTTTACAAATAATTCCAGATCAAATTTATTTGAAAGCCCTTTATTACGATCCGAACAAAATAGGTTTTCGAGGTTATGCCCCTGCTCTATCTAAAGTTTTTGAGTTAACGGGAATATTAGAAAAGAATCGACTTTTTCAAAAAATTGAAACACGTTATGCCCGCCAAGGTAGCGTAGGTCGAGAAGAAGTAGCAGAATTTCAGTTAGAATGCACTCTATCTCCAGCAGAAGGAAAAAATCATGTTAAAACAACTTAAACCCAGAGAAAAAAAGTTAGCCATAATGGCCATTGGGCTTATAAGTATCATTGGATTTTATTCTGTTTTATTTTCACCTTTTTACTCTAGGCTTAAAACTTTAAGAGAAGAAATTTACAAACAATCAGTCCTTCTGGCTCGATATCAGAGAGTTTTAAATTATCGTAGTCACATCGAAAAAATTTATGGAGAATATCTTGGGGTTGTTAAAGTTGGAGGGACTGCTCAGGAGGAGATTTCAAAATTTTTACAAGAAATTGAACAGCTTTCTCAAAAGGCACAAGTTCGAATTGTAGACATGAAACCTCTCAGCACACGTGAAGGTGAATCTTTTAACAAGGTGAAAATTCAAATTGAAATTGATACAGAACAGGTTAATTTGGGGAGGCTCCTCTTAGAGATTAAAAACTCTCAAGCTATGATTCATGTGGATTCCTTGAAAGTGATTGCGGGGATGAGTGGTGAAGCTTTGAAATGCAATTTGGTTCTTTCTAGAATTGTAACTTAAAACAGGGCTATGAGTTACGGGCTAAGGTTTAAAAATCAAAAGTTTGAAGCATTTATTATTCTTTTGAATCTTTAATCTTGTTTTACTCTTGAATAAGAATTCATCTTGCTCTAATCTATTTCAAATAGATGAGGTAGATGATGAGTTACTGGGAAGCGCTTGGTCTTCATAAAGAACCTTTCTCAACAAGTCCAGATCCCACCTTTTTTTATAAATCCCTCACCCATCGAACAGCTCTTTCTAGACTTGAAGTGGCTGTTCGTTTGAAACGTGGTTTGAGTATTATTCTTGGAGACATTGGCACTGGAAAAACAACGCTCGCACGAACATTGCTCAGAAACTTTCGTGAAACCGACCCTTTTGAGTTTCATTTAATTTTTGACCCAGGGTTTCAAACAGAATTTCAGTTTTTGGCGCTTTTAGCAGACTTATTTAAAGTAGCCCCAACTCGTAAAACAGTTCTTCATTACAAGCGCGCGATAGAAAATTATCTTTTTGAAAAAAGTTTTCAGGATCATAAAACGATTGTTCTTTTGATCGATGAAGCTCAGAAACTTTCCTCGCTTATTTTGGAGGTTCTGCGCATTTTCTTAAATTATGAAACCAATGATCAAAAATTGCTTCAAGTCGTTTTATTGGGACAAGTAGAAATTTTGCCAAAGTTAGTGTCTATTCCCAATTTTTATGATCGAATTAGTTTTAAATATGCCTTACGTCCTCTTGAATTGCCAGAAGCTTATGAAATGATTCGATACCGACTCAAGCAAGCTGGATGGCCTGAAGAAAAAACGCTCTTTACATCGTCAGCTGTTGAAAGGCTTTACGAAGTTTCAGGGGGGCTTTTAAGAAAAATGACTCAGATTTGCCATCAAGCCTTATTAAAAAAAGTGATGTATGAAAGAACAGAAGTAGATCAATTTTTGATTGAAGAAATTGTTGGAGAAGAGGGGGATTTTTTAAGTGCCACCAGACATTACGCCGGAAGAGAAATTACTCAATCTTATTAAGGCAAATCCTAGACAGGAAAAAAAAGAAGAAGAAAAGGTCGATTTAGTTTTGCCTCAATCTTCTATTGCTTCCTCTTCCCTGGGAAAAGAATTCACTGTTTCGACAACATTTTTAAACTCAAATTTAATTCAAAAATTATTCATTACAAGTAGTGTTTGTGTTGTTGTCATGCTTATGGTGTTGATGTATCAATATTTGGGAGGCGGTGCAATTCTTCCCCTACCTATAAAAAAAGTGCTTGGTGGAGAATCTTTTGACTTGCCTGTTCGTAAGATGGGCACTTCAGAAACATTTGATTCTTATCAAAAAGCATTTCAAGAACGAAATCTTTTTAAGACCATTGGAACTCCTCCCCCTGTTTCCATATCCACAGAAAAAGCATTGGGTCTTACAGAGTTGTCGAGAAATCTTTCTCTTTCAGGTATTATTTCTGGTAATACACCTCAAGCAGTGATTGAAGATCGTTCAAACGGTCAAATTTATTATGTTCAGTCAGGAGATAGTGTGGGTCCTATTCAAGTTGTTCAAGTAAATCATTCAAGCGTATTGTTACGCTATGGGGATGAAGAAAGACAATTGACTTTATGATGATAAAGGAGAAGTTTTGTATGAGAGGTCTTTATTACTTGTTTTTAATTTTCATGGGTTTGCTGGTCAGTCAAGCAATCGCTCAACCTCCTACCCTACAAACTGAACCTGTGAGACGTGAAGTTGAACAGATAGGAAATCAGCCAGGAAGAATTTCTCTTAAGTTGAAAAACATGGATATTATTGAAGTTTTTAATATTTTAAGTCAGCAAGGAAAGTTGAACATTATTGCAGGAAATGATGTTCGAGGTCGAGTAACTCTCTTTCTTGAAAATGTTGACATTTGGACAGCTTTTCAAATGATTGTAGAAAGTAACGATCTTGCCTATGTTCGAGAAGGAGATGTTATTCGTGTTTTCACAGGACGTGAATATGAAATTATGTTTGGCCAACGTTTTTATGAAAAAACTCATGTGAAGGTATTTGTTCTTACCCAGACAAAAGCAGAACTTTTGAAACCAACGATTGAGGGCTTGAGATCTCGCATTGGAAGAGTTTTTACCGATGATAATTCAAATTCGATTGTTGTGGTAGATGCAGATCCAAATTTGAAAATGATTGAAGAAACGATTAAAGCTTTGGACGTACCTTTAGAAACGCAGATCTATGAGCTTACCTATGCGGACACCAAATCCATGGAAGAACGCTTGAAACCTTTTTTAAGCAAAAGAGGTAGCATTCAGATTGATCCGTTAACCAACAAAGTTGTTATTTCAGATGTGCCTGGTACTTTTGAAGCTATTCCTCGCATCATTAAGGAATATGATACTGCGCCTTATGTAAAGACAGAAATTTTTGATCTTAAATATGCAAAATTTGATGAAGTTAAAGAAAAACTGGAAAAAGAAATTACAGAAGGAATAGGCTTTATTCGTGCAGATGAACGTACAAATAAAGTAGCTATCACAGATTTACCTGAAAAAGTTGAACGAATGAGAGGCATCATTACCGCCTTTGATCAGAAACATCGTGAAGTATTAATTGAAGCTCAAATTGTTCAAGTTCGATTGAATCGTTCTTTCAAATTTGGGATTAATTGGGAGTATATTGCGACTGCTTTGGCCGATCATGCGATGAATCTTAATCTTTCATCAGGATTTGAACTTTTATCTGAGATTCCTCAAGCAGATAGTTCTCAAGTTGATTCTTTTGATCAAAGAGTTCCAACACGTATTCCTCCATTTGATAACCGAAATAATAAATTCCCAGGAGCTCGGGTTGTTTTAGCTGGGGTTGCAAAAGGAGGTGCGGACGGTATTGGTAATCCTTATCAGGGAGTTTTGGACCTTTTGAAGAAAACAGGCGATGTCGATATTCTTTCTAGCCCTAGAATTACTGTTTTGCATAATTCAGAAGCTAAAATTCAAGTGGGCACCAATGAGGCTTATGTAACGAACACAGTTGTTCAAAATACTACCAATGCGACAACAGCCGAAAACGTAAATTTTATTCAAGTTGGAGTATTGCTAAAAGTAAAACCCCAAATTAATAAAGATAAATACGTCACCATGGAAATAGAACCAGAAGTTAGCTCTGTTGCAAGTTTTTTAACAACTTCTTCTGGAAACAAAATCCCCATTGTTAGAACTTCGAATGCAAAGACCAGGGTCATGATTAAAGATGGAGTGACAATCGTGATTGGTGGTTTGATTGATAGGTCAATGAGTAAAGAACGAAGTAAAGTACCCATTTTAGGCAGTATTCCAATTATTGGTCTTCCCTTCAAACGGGTTGAGAATCAAATGACCAATTCAGAATTGGTGATCTTTCTAACTCCTCACATCATAACAGGGGATGTTGAATCTGCAGACAAAGAAAAGTTTAAAGAGAAGCTCTATCCTGAACTTGATCGCGACAAAGATAGAAGTGCAATGAAAGATCTCGAAGAGTTTATTGAAACTTAAAAATTGATTCCAAGAACTTTTCAATAGAAACTATAGATGTAATCTAAAGTCTTCAATAATCTATAAACCCAACGAATTTTAACAACATATTGGCGTGTTTCTGGAAAGCTTTGCTCAATGAGATTCCCTCCCTTACCCTGCCAGCGAACCAAATTACCAGGGCCTGCATTATAGGCAATTAAAACATGTTCCCTGTCATTAAAGTTTTTGTGTAATTGATTCAAAAAGTAACATCCAAAATCAAGATTGATGCTAGGATTAAATAGGTCTTGGATTTTAAAATTTTTTATCTTTCTCTTATTGGCTAGTTGTGTGGCTGTGCTTGGCATCAATTGCATCAACCCAATCGCGCCTGTTTTTGATATAACTTGAGCTCGAAAGCTTGATTCGCTATAAATCAAAGCTGCAACAAATAACGGATCTTGCCCATATTTTAAAGCAGCATCACGAACCATCAATCGATATTGTAATGGGAAAATAGTTTTTCTAGCCTTGATTAAGGCTAGTCCAATTGGAAAGCAAATGGAGTAAATAATTATTAAATAAATAAGAGTTCGAGCAAAAGTTTTCACAAGATAAATGAATGTTGTTAATTTTTAGGAAGTTAAGAGCTTGTCTATGATATTTTTAGTCTTCTAATGAGCGTCTAATTCTTCTTTAATCACCCCTGAGAATTCACCTCTGGGATAATGCTCTAGATATTTTTTGCGCTCTTCTTTAGCTCTCAAATGATCTTTCAAAAATTTATCATAAATTCTAACAATTCGATACTGGGCTTCATCCGCTTCTTTTGTTTCTGGATACAAAGCAACAATTTGACGAAATTTTTCTATAGCCTCTTCTAACATATCTTCTTTTTCTTGGCCCATTTTTTTAAATATGGCAGTTCTTTGAAGATTCCACGCCTCTTGCCACAAACGATGAGCTGCCTCAATTTTTTCATAGGAAGCAGGTGTTCCTTGAAATGGGGTTTGTTCGAATTGCTCTAATTTTTTCCGATAAAAACGAACAAGATTTCTTAACTTTTCAATTTTTTTATCTTTCTTTTCTATGATCTGAATAAGTTCTTGTGGCGTCTTATTTTCATAATTTTGCACAGATGATTCTTGTTTTGCAAAAGAAATATTACTGAAGACAATAAGAATAATTAAATGCATTGGAATGATGATATAAGGTGAATTTTTCATGGAGTCGATTGAACCATCATATGATAGGTATCATTTAAAGATTGAGGAATAACTTTTGTGTCCCCAAGTACGGGCATAAAATTAGTGTCTCCATTCCATCGAGGTACCACATGGAGATGAATATGATCAACGATTCCTGCTCCTGCAACTCGACCTAAATTAAAACCAATATTGAAACCTTGAGGTTTTATTTCACGATCAAGAATTTTTTTAAAGTGCTGAGCAATTTCAAACATTTCTTGTATTTCTTTTGACTTTAATTTTTCAAATTTTCCAATATGCCGATAAGAAGTCACCATGAAATGTCCGCTGTTATAGGGGTATAAGTTAAGAATAGCAAAACATGTCATCCCACGAAAAATGATCAGATTTTTTTTATCTTTCTTTTCTTGAGAAGCTTTACAGAAAATACATCCGTTTTGTGAAGGATGTTTAATATATTTAAGACGCCAAGGAGCCCAAAGTTGCTTCATGTATTTAGAATATCATAAAATTATATGGTCTCAAACAAGAGAAGGAATGGCCCGAGTCATAAAATCTTCCGTCTCTTTGAGCGCATCTGTTATTTTTTTTCCTTGAGCCAAAAAAGCAGTCAATGCCGCTGAGAACCGACAACCTAAACCATGAAAGGACGCTCCTTGAATTCGCTTCTTTCGATATTCATAGAAGTCTTTACCATCATAAAGGAGGTCGATAGGATCTTCCGCTAAATGGCCTCCTTTGATAATGACATGCTGAGGCCCCATTTTATGTATGATTTGAGCGGCTTTTTTCATGTCTTCTAAATGATGAATGGGCCTTTGTGATAAGAAGCTTGCTTCATCAAGATTTGGAGTTACAACAAAAGAAAGCTGAATTAATTTTTTTAACGTTGGAATGGCTTTAAGCTGTAGAAGTTCTTTCCCAAGCGTTGCTTTCATGATGGGATCTATCACCCACTTTATCTGAGGTCTTTTTTTTATTTGCTTGAGAATGATCTCAAGAATATCTTTTTTGAGAAGCAACCCTGTTTTTGTGGCTGCTATGGGATAAGATTCAAAAATGACATTGATTTGAGAAGAAATCACCTTCTTAGGTAAAGCATACAAAAATTTAAATTCCTTCGAAGTTTGAGCTGTAACCACTGTAATGGCAGAAAGCCCTTCAGTTTGACAGAGATGAAATGTCTTTAAATCACTCTGAATGCCTGCTCCACCACTTGGATCTGAACCTGCAATGGTCAACGCAAAAGCTTTCTTTAAATTTTCCATTTTCTAGATCCAATTAATTCCAATAATCCAGCGTAGGAGCACATTAAAAATAGGTGTCATCACAATATCAAAAAAGTTTGTAGCAATAAGGGCAAACAAAATAAAGAAACCAAATTTTTCAAAATAAAGCCAACGATAGAGATAACGCTGAGGAAGAAAACTAGCAATGATTTTGGATCCATCGAGAGGCGGAATCGGTATGATATTAAACAATGCTAACCATAAATTGATGGTACATCCCACTGAAACAGCATAGACAACTGCACGAGGTAACTGAATCCATTGCTGCAAATGCCCCCTTAAAAGCAATCCACATATCACAGCCAGCATTAAATTGCTTAAAGGCCCAGCAAGACTTACCCAAATCATATCTCGTCTGGGATTTTTCATTTTCAATGGATCGATTGGTACAGGTTTGGCAAACCCAAAGAATACATGATGTGTTGTCAGCCACTGCAAAAGAGGCAGCAGAATAGTTCCAAAAGGATCAATATGTGGAATAGGATTTAGAGTAAGTCGTCCTTGCCTCTTAGCTGTATCGTCCCCCCTTAAGAGAGCAATCCAGCCATGAGAACATTCATGAAAAACAATTGAAAAATAGAGAATAAAAAGTTGTAAAACCATTTCCATCTAAGGATTTCTTTCTGTTATGTACAATATGAACAGTTTAGCAGATTTTTTCGTAAGATTCAGATTTTATCCAACCTGTCCATCCATTAGAAAGAGAAATTTTAGACCATTCCCCCTGACTTTCAAGAAGAGAAATTTTTAAACCTTCATGAATCTTAAAATTTTTAGGGAATGATTCTCCAGGTCCACTGTGAACTTGAACTTCTGCTGTCAAAATAATAGCTTTGTTACGACTTTCTTTGAAAGACAGTCCCCATGTCATTAAAAGAAACAGCTGAAAAACAGCCAAAATATAAATCCATGTTTTTAAAGCTAATGCCTTCCCCCAAAGAAAGATTTTTATGGATAACAGAATCAAAAGCAACCAAACCAATATGACATTAACAAGAGAAAGTTCCCATAAACTTAAAATATTTTTAATCCACTCAAACGGGATTAAAAAAACATTTTGTAGGGGTACCTCAATTTTATCTTTGAGCTGACTTTGAACAAGCTGAAGATTGCTTTTAATTTCTGAATCACGCCTTGAATGAATGAGTGCCTTTTCATAGAAGAAAACTGCTTTACCAAGTTTTCCAAGTTTAAAAAAACAATTTCCGATATTGTAGTTGATTTCTGATGTTTCCACTCCACTATTTCTAATTCTTAAGAATGCATGGAGTGCTTTTTCAAAATCTCCTTGAGTATAGGCTTGCACTCCTTCGCTAAAAAAGGATTCCGCAATAGATTCTCCTCTTATAGATAAAGCCATAAGAAATAAGCAAAGAACTCCTAGAGAAAATATTCTTAATTTCATATCTTTTTCTCCAACGTCTTTAAAAAATCCATTACTCTCTTTAAAATTTCTTGTTTTTCACTAAAATGGGTTTCAATAGGTGTAAAACGCGCAAGATGTAAATCTTCAAGAATTCTCCTTAAAACAAGAAGAAACTCCCCCTCCATGTTCTTTTCTTGAAGCATTCTTTCTATTTGCGTCCATGGATCTGCTTTCAAATCAATATCCAGTTTAGTCATAAAATATTCTTGAAATATTTTCTCAAGCTCTCCATAAAACTCTTTTTGGGAAAGATCTTTTAATTGGGAATGAAGTTTCTTCAATCTTGAAACAGATTTTTTATAAGCCCTTTTTGTAAGAATAAAATCTGCATTTCTTTCAGTAGAGATTTTTCTTAGTGTGTATCCACATGAAAGAAGAAAAAGAAAGAAAGGCAAAAGCAAGCTCAAGAACATGACATTCATTTTAAGACGAGTATTTAAACCAGATAAACCTGCATCATAGGTTTTTATGAACTCTATATCTCTATTCAACAACTGGATGGCTTCTTTTTCGGATTTTGGACCTAAAGAAGATAGTGATGGAGGTTCTTCTTTCCCCTTCTCAACAGTAATTTGAATGGGTTCAGATTGAATTGTTTCATAAACCTGTTTTTGCAAATTAAAAAATGAAAAATGAACACGCGCTATTTGAAAATTACCTTCTTTAAGAGGAATTATGAGCTTTTTGAAAATCTTCTTCCCATGAAAAATGCCATGATCTTTTTTTATTTCATTGGTTTGTCCAGAATCATATATTTTAAACAAAGGATCAAAATCTAATGTTGGTTCTTTAATCCCTTGAGTATGCCCATCTCCTTCAATAATAATAGACAATGTGACAGGTTCATTTGTTTTTGTTTTCATCTTGTCTATTTCAGTTTTGATCGTGAAGGATGATCCTGCTGCACCTGAAAAATCTTGAGGGATCCCCTGCGCAGGTAAATCATATACCTCAATTTGTATCGGTTTCGTCTTTAAGATCATTTCTTTTCCAGAAAACATTTCAAAAGGATTGTTACTGTTAAAAAACTGAAATGGATCTTCATCCATAAAAGCAAAAGGGTCTCGAGATTGCCCACGTACGGGAACATGACATTTAAGCTCTGCAGGTCCGATGGTTAACACCCCTGATGTTGTAGGAAACAAGGCAAAGTTTAATTCTGATACAATATATCGTTCACCGTTGATTACCTCATAATAAATTTTTTCTGGGGGTAAATCTTCTATCCAAAAATGGGTAAAGTCTGGAGGGGTATAACGAGGTTGATCTAGAAGATTCACTTTGCGATAAAATTTGTATATAAAAGTAATTTGTTCTCCCACAAACGCTTTTCTTTTATCCACATTGGCTTCACAGAATGCGTAAGAGAGATTCTCGCCAGGCCGTGAACTTTCCTTTTCTTGAATCGATGTTTGAGTCACTGAATCTGCAGTTTCTTGTTGTTTAGTTTCTATCAATGATGTTTTTATAATCTCTAATGAAATAGGGTCTGTTTGAGTGTCATTGCCATTTTGCTTAATATGGATAGGTGGAATAACCACTTTCCCTACAGTATGGGGTTGTAACACATAAGTATAACTGGCCTCTGTTTGCATTTGACCATTGATGATCGTAATGTTCTGGGATTGTCCCGACGGATAAATAGAAATCCCATCTATTTGAGGAATCTGGGGTTCGCCTACCTCAGAGCCAGAAACAGTTAAGGTTAGAATAGCATTTTCATTCACTGGGAATTTATAACGATCAATATCTACCTTAATTTTAGGCTCAGAATCACAATATGCGATATAAGAGGATAAAAAGAGCAAGAAAGCAGATAGAATTTTTTTCATCACCAGTCTCTTTCCTGATTTTGATGTTTTTGATCCTGACTTTTGACAAAATTCCACAAAAGGTCTTTCCTTTCATCTCGTACAAGATCCAGGACTTTTAGAGCTTCGGCTTCTTTCATTTCTTTACCCCTTTGTTGTTGTACTGGGTCGGATGTTTTACTTTCCTGGACTGAAGACTGTGATGTTCCCGTTTGATTTTGACTTGAGTCTTTGTTTTGATTCTTTTTTTCTTTTTCTTCTTGAGGAGATTCTGTGGGTTTTTCCTCTTTAGATACTTCATTTTCTTGAGCTTTGTTTTTTTTATTTGTTGAATCTTGAGATTCTTGAGGAGAAGCATTCTGATCAGAACCCAATTTTTGATCAGAAGATGTCTGTTCTTTTTTTTTCTCCTCATTTTGTTTCTTATCTTGATTTTCCTTTTCTTCCTTCTGTTCTGATTTGTTTTTTTCTTCTTCTTTCGATTGATTTTCCTTTTGTTCTCTCAATTTTAAAGCAGCGACTTCATAATTAAATTTAGCATCAATATCTTCCGGATTTTCTTCTATCGCTTTTTTATAAAATTGAAGCGCTTGCGTTAGTTTCTCTTTGCGAAAAGCACAGTT
Source organism: uncultured bacterium (assembly GCA_964640155.1). Lineage (GTDB taxonomy): Bacteria > Auribacterota > JACPWU01 > JACPWU01 > JACPWU01 > CAZXEQ01. Next base: position 164,727 of record CAZXEQ010000004.1, read on the forward strand.
TCCTTGGCCATAAAAATTATAAGATTTATTTTCGTTTTTCTTAACATTGAGAGCTTTACTATAAAAATTTTCTGCTTCATCATAGGACTTCTTTTGAAAAAAAGTATTTCCTAAATTAGAGAGAATAAGGCCCTCTTGCGGTTTATGTTTCAAGGCCTCCTGATACTTTTTTGAAGCTTCATCATATTTTTCTTGAAGGTAAGCCTGATTACCCTCTTCGATAGCTTTTGAAGCTGAAAAACCGTAGAGGAAAGGAAAAAGAAGAAAAGAAATGATAGTGAAATATTTTATTTTCATGCTTTATTTCTCTTAAATACAAACCCTTTTCGTTCTCCCAGCACTTCTGCTATCAATAAAAAAATAAGCCCTACCCAAAGAGGAGTTTGGAATAGTTCTTTATATTGATTTAATGAAGTGTTACCTAACTCCCCTTTTTCAAGTTGTTTAATCTCTTTGAATATTTTTTCAATTTCTATTTCACTGGATGTAGCTTGATAGTACTTCCCGCCTGTTATCGATGCAATTTCTTGAAGCATTTTTTCATCTAACTGACTTAAAATAGTTTCTCCCTTTTCATTTTGCTTATGTCCCATGCGCTCCCCTGTTTCATTAAAAATGGGAATAGGTTCTCGACTCCCTGCCCCTATGCCAATTGTATAGATTCGAATGTTTTCTTTTTGAGCTTCTTGTGCAGCTTCTAAAGGCTTAGACTCATGGTCTTCTCCATCTGTTAAGAGAATGATCACACGACCATAACTTTGCCCCTTATCAAACATAGGGATACTTTTTTTAATGGCATCTCCCAGAGCCGTCCCTTGAACCCCAACCAATTGTGTATCCAGAATTTCTAAATAGGTTTTAAGGACATTGATATCTAATGTCACAGGACATAATACAACAGCAGCTCCTGCAAAGCCGACAAGACCGATACGATTTCCCTGTAATTGATCCAAAAGACTGACAAGTTCTCTCTTTGCCTTTTCAAGACGATTAGGAGCAAAATCTTCCGCAAGCATGCTCGATGATGTATCTATAGCCACAACAACATCTAATCCCTTACGTTTTATTTCTGCTTCCTTTTCCCAGGCCAGAGGTTGCGCCAAGGCAATTAAAATCATAAAAAATCCGATACATTCCAATATTTTTTTTACCCTTCTTTTTTTCCAGCTAACATTACTGACTAAAATATTCACACGATCTTTTCCAAGCCAAATCCCAAGAATTTTTTTTCTTTTTGCTTCATCTCGAAGTAAAAAGATAAGCAAAGGGATAAGAAGGCATAAAAGATATAAAACCCATGGGGCAGCAAATTTCATGGTAATTTCCTCAAAAAACCTCGTGCTAGCATTCTTTCTAAAACAAAAATTAGAAATGCCGGCCAAAGAATATAGGGAAAAATCTCTCGATAGTCCGTATAAACTTTGATTTCTATCTTTGTCTTTTCAAGCTTATCAATTGTTTGGTAAATTTTCTGCAAAGCCTTTTCTGACGTAGCTCTGAAATAAAGTCCACCTGTCGCATTGGCAATTTTTTGTAATGTAACCTCGTCAATTTCAGTTTTCATTTGAGCATAAGTTTTTCCTATCAGAGGATTTTGAACAGGAATTCTGGTAATACCTTCTTTTCCAATTCCAATCGTATAAATTTTAACATTAAGGGCTTTTGCCATTTCGGCAGCTATCAGAGGATCGACTTTTCCGGCATTATTCATCCCATCCGTAAGAAGAATAATAATCTTAGCTTTTGCATGAGAAGATCTAAGCCGATTAAGGGCATTGACAATGCCCATCCCTATGGCTGTTTTTTCTTCTGGAACAACTCCCATGCGCAGTTCCTGCACCCTTTTTGAGAGAAAAGCATAATCTAATGTAAGAGGACAAAGGGTAAAGCTTTCCTCACCAAAAACAACCATTCCAATCCTATCTGCCTTGCGCTTCTTAATAAATTCAATGACTTTTTCCTTTGCAACATCCAATCTATTTTTAGGTGCAAAATCTTCGGCCATCATACTTCCAGAAGCATCAATAGCCATCATAATATCAATACCTTCGGTGAGATATTCTTCATAGGACTGCCCTGTTTGAGGCCTAGCAAGTGCGATGATAAAAAAAGAAAGCAATATCAAACGTAAAATAGGACTATAGCGTACACATTCTATTTTCCAGTCTTTTTGTCTTTTTTGAATCAATGTTAAATTCGAGTATTGAAGAGATGATTGAGTGTATGAAAACCATTTTTGATGGCAGAAGTAGATAAGAAAAGGAAATACAAGTAAGAGTAAATACCATCCTGATTCAAATCGCATGACGTATCTCCTCTTCACTCTGCTCAACAACTTCTTTAGCTAGTTTAAAGTCATGTTCAATATCGGCTGTGGATGGAAAATATTTTGCAAATTTAATCAAATCAGCTTCATTTAAAACGCTCCGAAGTTTTTCTACGATCTCAATATGCGTTTTTCTTTTTTTAAGTTCTCTAATGCACTCAAAGGTTGTCATTTCAAGAGCGTTGAAGTGAAACTGTCGTTCAAGATAATGCTTTAAAATTTCAGACAGAGCCGAAAACACTTCCTTCCATCGTCCTTCTTTTAATGCGTCTGATGCTGAAAGCGCCTCTAACTTCTTAAGGGCCTCTTCTTTGGGACTTAAAATTAAAACGGGTGTAGATAAAGGAACCGAAGCAGACAATTTGAATTTCTTAATCAAAATAAATGTGACAATCGCTAGAACTATTAGAATAGCAAATAGGATATAGAGCCATGTCCAATCCCTTTTCAGAAATAATGGAGGTTTTGGTCCTCGTATATCGATTTCTTTCGCGTCTGTAGGAAGCAGGCTTTTGACGTGAATGGTTATAGCTTCAGTCGAAACATCTTGGGGTTGACCTAGAGCAGACTGATAGATAAGATGCCAAGGTCCTAAAACATGCTCTCCTGTTTCAAAAATGGTTAATGCATAAGAGAGAGTTGTTTGGGTTTTTTGATCTTTAAGCTTTTTCTCGAGTATTTTAAAATCCTTTACCTCAAAAGGTTGGATTTTTTCTGTTTCGGGCGGTTTCAGTTGGGAGTCATTGGGACGAGTAATAGTTAGATTAAGATGAATAATATCTCCAATGAAAGCCTCTTTTTTATCAATTTGAGTTTTAATTTGAATGTCATTACAAAAAGAAGAAGAAATTTGATAAAACATGATCCCAAAAAAGAAAATAATCTTTTTCATCGAAATCTTTTCTCTCTCAATTTAAATAATTTGTTCAGAGGTTTAGTGTAAGAGGTATGACTTTCAAGTCGAACATGGTCAACTCGATAAGACTGAAAAAATTTATGCAAAGTTTGTTGTTCTTTGGATTTTTCTTCGGCTAAAAATTTCTCAAAGCTTTTTGATTTTGCATTAATCAAACATGTTTGACCTGTTTCAGCATCTTCAAGATCAATCAGTCCTATAGGAGGAATTTTCTCTTCTGATTGATCATAAATTTCTAAAGCTACAAGATCATGTTTTTTTGCTGCAATGCGCAAGTGTTTCTCAAAAGATTGATCAAGAAAATCAGAAATCAAAAAGACAATTGCTTTTCTTTTTAAAATCTTTACGGCATATTCAAGAGCTTTTGAAATATTGGTTTTTCGACCTGAAGGTTGAGAGAAAAGTATTTGACGAATAATTTGCATGCCATAATGCTTATCCTTTTTGGGGGGCAAATACTGTTCAATATCATCTGTAAAGGTTAAAAGACCTACACGATCATTGTTATGAATAGCAGAGAAAGCAAGAACAGCCGCTATCTCAGCCGCCATCTCCTTTTTAAATCGATTTTGACTTCCAAAATCACCTGAAGCGCTTAGGTCAACGATGAGAAGCACGTTTAGTTGACGTTCTTCAGAAAACTTTTTAATAAAAGGGTGCCCCATTCGGGCTGTAACATTCCAATCAATAGATCTAATGTCATCGCCAGGAGAATACTCTCGAACCTCAGAAAATTCAATCCCCTGCCCTTTGAAAACGCTGTGATATTCTCCAGAAAAAACTTCATTAACCAAAGCTCTGGTTTTGATTTCAAGCCTACGAACCTTTTTTAGAATTTCCAAAGGTATTTGATTTTGATTAAGATTTTCTCTACGCACAATTCACACCCTTAATCTACCATGTTTAAGGAACCTCTATTTCCTCAAAAAGTTTTTTCACAATATCATCTGAAGTTATTTCTTCAGCCTCAGCTTCAAAGGTTGTTATAATACGATGCCTTAGAACATCAGGCCCAATCGCTTTAATATCTTCTGGAGTCACATAGCCTCGTCCTTGTAAAAAAGCATGCGCTTTGGCAGCCTTTGTAAGGTAAATGGTGGCTCTTGGAGAAGCACCGTAGGAAATCAGATTCTTCAAACCCTCGAGCTTATGCTCTTCTGGGAATCGAGAAGCAAAAACAATATCCAAAATATAAGCCTTAATTTTCTCATCTACATAAATCATATTTACAATCGATCGCAACCGAATGAGCTCCGCAGGATCTAAAACGCGATTAACACTTATATTTTGCTCAGAGGTCATTCTCTCTAGAATCTGACGTTCTTCGGCTTTGCTAGGATATTGGAGTTTAAGCTTTAGCATGAATCGATCTACCTGAGCTTCAGGTAGTGGATACGTTCCTTCTTGCTCGATGGGATTTTGAGTTGCTAGCACTAAAAAAGGATCTTCCAATGGAAATGTATTCTCTCCAATGGTGACTTGACGTTCTTGCATAGCTTCCAAGAGAGCGCTTTGAACTTTTGCAGGAGCACGATTAATTTCATCTGCCAAAATAAGTTGAGAAAAGATAGGTCCCTTTTTTGTTAAAAATGAACCATTTTTAGGTTCATAAATCAATGTCCCTATGAGATCAGCGGGGAGAAGATCAGGTGTAAACTGAATACGTTGGAATTTAGCATGAATTGAACTTGCAAGTGTCTTGACAGATAAGGTTTTAGCTAGACCTGGCACTCCTTCAATAAGAATATGCCCATCAGCCAAAAGAGAAATCAGCAGGCGCTCTAAAAGATATTCTTGTCCTACAATGACTCGCTCAATTTCAGTTAAAACTTGCTTGATTAAAACACTTTCCTTCTGAACCTTTTCATTGATCTCTTTGATATTGAAGTTCATGCGTTTCTCCTGTTTTAACTCAAATTAATAAAGGAAATACAAACAGAAATTATAACAAAAAAGAGGATAAAAATATTCTGAAGGATTTTAAAATTTAAAGAAAAATATACGAGCTGAGGAAAGCGCAAAATAGAATTACAGGTGCGATCTTATGCTTTATCGCTTGGAAAATAAATGAAACGCCCACAATGATCACAAGTTGCGGCTACATCTTTTCTTTGTATTTCTGCATGGGTTGCAGTAGAAATGCCAATAAAGCAACCTTGGCATACTCCATTTTTGACTGGAACAACGGCAGCGGATTCACCTTTATTCCCTTTTAACCGTTCATAGCGTTTTAAAACAATGGTATCGAGAGCCTGCATGAGACTGGTGCGGGTTTTTTTCATTCCAGCAAGTTTTTTCAGAAGTACTTTTTCTTGAGATTTTTCGTCGTCTTCGAAGGCGTTTTTGAGGGTGGAAGAAATTTCAACATCTAATCTTTGTAACTCAACCAAATTCACAACGTCAGATGGATTCATCACATAACCTCCATGGTTTTTAAATATATACCACAGGATTCTCTCTTTGTCAAGAAAACCCCTGAATATTTTTAAACTTTTTTTAGGAGGTAGGCTCTAATAATTCTTCTATTTTCTTAACTTGCCTATTAACAACGGTTTCCATGCTTTTCTCATGATCCTCCTTGTTTTGCAAATACTTCCATATCTGCAAGGCATCTACCAAATCTCCATTTCTCTCATAGGCATGAGCTAATGTATGTTCAACAAATTGAGGATGCTTAAAGCGAATCGCTCGTTTTAGATAACGAATTGCATTAGGATAATCTTCCGCTTTAAAAAAATAAGTCCAACCTGCTTCAAAATATAACTCATATCGATCAGGATTATGTTGAATCCCCTCTTTTAAAAATTGTAAACCCGTATTGAGCCATTTCTGTTTTTCTTCTAATGCCTTACTATGAAAATAAAGATTAAACGACATATGCCAAGCACCAACACTCCAACCAAGAATGAATTTAGGTTGAAGAAATGTAACTGTTTTAAAAATAGGAAGGAGTTTGTACCACTGTCCATGATGACTATATTCATCAATCCTAACCCATAAAAGATCGACTGCCAGCCCTTGAAATCCTCCTGCAATCATATTATTAACAGCTTCTGCCGGTTGAAAAAGATACCTGGAACTTAAACCTTCCTTTGTCCTTTGAGCATCAATCGATATTTGAGTAAATGTCCCTAAAGTCAATAGGACAAGCAAAAAAAGCATTAAATATATATTTTTCATTTAATATACCGTCTCTTAAGACAAGCCACGCTTATCATCAAAAAAATGACAACAAAGGTTCCAGCATATAGATACTCCTGAAAAACTTTAGTCCATTGAATTTGTTCTTCAATAACAACCATATCTCTAACTTCAAACCGAGTAAGATTAGGGATTAGATTAAAAAGAAATTGAGTGTAGGAAGAAACTTTTGATCCTTCTAAATGTTCTTTGAGATATTCAAAATAGTCTGTCATATGACCACCGACATAACATAGAAAAACCATCAGTAAATTTGTAAATTTAGAGAAAAAAACAGCGCCGAGTACTCCAATTCCCAAAAGGACTCCAAGTTCCCCAAAAATTAAAAAAATGGCTTTGATAAGATTTAGATCAAACGCATTAAACTTCAAATAAATAAGCACAAAAGAAAAAACTCCCATTAAAAGCGTACCCAAAACTAGAAAAATAAAACCTCCTAGAAACTTACCTAACGTGAGCGCACGCATCGAAATAGGGTTTGAAAGATAGAAATAATGTGTTCCTTGAGATTCTTCCTTAACAAACAAATCCGATGAAATAAAAGCACAAATGATCATGCTAAAAAAAGAAATAGAACTTAACGCAATATCAACAATAAAAGCCCTTTCATAGCCTGGCGTCAAAGAAGTAAAGATGGTTGCTGTGTAGGTACAAATCGGAGCAAAAAAAAGAAGAATCCAAATGGTTTTTCTTCTTATCTCTTCTTGGAAAGTATGCTGAGCAATTGCTGCTATTTTGTAGATCATCCCACCACCTGATACTGCATGTGTAAACATGCCATGCTTTGTTGTCTCATGTTCAGAGCTTATATTCCTTATTTATAATTCTTAAATCTTTCAAAATTTTATCTCTTAATCAACCCCTCAAAGCATAGTCCTTTGGACTAGTATCAGGTGGTGGGATCATGAAGGATGGATGATTTCTAAAAAAGCTTTCTCCAAAGTTTTTCTAGGATGTCCGATGGAATCGATCGTTGCACCTGTACTTTTAAGTAATTCTTCAATTTTATTTAGAGGAAGCCCCGTTTTTTGACCAAGAATAATTTGTATCTTTTCTGGAATCTCTAAAATATGCTCCAACGTATCCTCTTTTAAAAGATTACCTTGATAAAGAATGGCGATTCGATCACATACATTTTCAATTTCTCCAAGAAGATGACTCGACATGATGATGGTTTTACCTCTTTTTTTAAGCTCTTGCATCATTTCGCGTACCTGTAAAGTTCCCAGAGGATCTAGTCCAACCGTTGGTTCATCAAAAAAAATAAGATCCGGATCTTTTAAAAGTATAAAAGCAAATCCCAAACGTCGTAACATTCCCTTTGAAAATCCCCTCACCCATCGATCTTTTGCTTCAGAAAGACCGACTCTTTCAAGAACAGCATCTGCCTTTTTTTTAATAACATCACGAGTTAATCCTGCCAATTGACCATAAAAATAAAGGCTCTCTTTTGCAGTAAGAAATTTATACAAATAAGATTCTTCGGGAAGAAATCCAATTTTTGTTTTGACTGCTAAAGATGAAGGATCTTTCCCTAGAACTGTAACTTTTCCTTCATCTAAATGAATGAGTCCTAAAAACGCTTTCATGGCGGTTGTTTTACCTGAACCATTGGGACCCAAAAGACCGAAAATTTCTCCCTTGTGTACTTGAAGATTAAGACGGTTAAGTGCAACAATTTTTTGCCGTTTGATCGAATGAGGATAAACTTTTAAGAGATTTTCAGCTTTTAAAATAGTTTCCATTTTAAACCTCATTTCAATATTTTTATTAAAAAATTCCGCAATTACAAATCTCTTGTTTTGATTAAAATATTTTTATACGTAACTGCCAGAAAGAATAATACAGATAAACAGGAATAAATCATTAGCCACCCAAGGTATTCAAGAGAAATGAGATGACCTAAAGAAACTGCATCAGCAACATTAAAATTTTCAAAATTGGGAATCCAAAGAAGGAGTATCCATAAAAAATATCCTATAACAGGATGCAAGTGAAATGCAATTTGTGTAATAAAATGCGTTAAGTGCCCCACGATAAAGAGAACAATCGAACCAGTCAAAGCCATAGGAACTGAGAATAGACTTGAGAGAGCTGTTGAAAGAGCACATATGATCAAGCTTTGAAGAAAAATAGAGATAAACACTTTGATAAATTCTAAATTACTAACAAAACTTCGGTATAGAATAGAAAAAAATTTTGATAAAGAGAATGTTGTTTCTGTATCAAAGAGAAAGATTTTAATATTTTGAAAACCCAAATTCAGATAAAACACCCCCGCCATTAATCCCAGGCCTAAACCAATCAAAATGGCAATTCCTAAAAATCTTCCAACGATATACGCCCATTTTCGAACAGGATTAGTGAAAATATTATAAATAGTCTTAGTTTCAAAATCTGTATGGATTTGAGATGCACCTAATAAAGCAGCAAGGATAACACTAAAAAGTGTAATACAGGCGAGACTAATATCTTTAAAAAATTTTTCTTGTTCTTGTAAGGAAAAAGCCAAAAAAAGACTTGAGCTTGCAGTAGAAATAATTGCAAATATAACAAGAAAACCGTAAGTGTAACTGCGAATAACTTCTTTAAGCGTTAAGCGAATCAAAAGTCCCAAGGTTCTCATATCTCTCTTTTATAAAAGAAGAAGTAATTTTAGGACTTACTCATTAAAATCTTAAGTTGATTCTTTTTGTTAGTGAGCTTTTTGTGCGATCAATTCATCTAGCTCTTCACGTAATTTTGAAATGACTTCTTGATACTTATAGGTTCCCAGTGTCGTTGATTTACGTTTAAGAGTAACACTTGCAGGACCACACCACAAACCTAAATCTGCATCATCTGTTTCCCCGGGGCCATTAACACGACAACCCATAACGGCAATGGTGAGACGATGAGACTTCGCGTAAGTAGTGATGCTTTTAACTTCTTGAGCCAACTCAACAAAAGCTGTGTTTTCAACACGAGAACAGGATGGACAAGAAATAATATTAAGTCCCAAACCAAAATCAGGGACAGAAATAAATTTCTTTTCCGAAATATCTTTTAGAATTTGACGACCTACTTTAATTTCTTCATCTTTTTCATGAAAAGGAACTGTCAATGAAACACGTAATGTATCGCCAATCCCCATAGGAATAAGCTTTTCGAAAGCAATTCGAGTCTTAATCACCCCATCTGGCAGTAAACCTGCTTCTGTCACACCCAAATGAATAGGAACATCAGGTCTTCTTTCAGAAAAGCGCTTATTACATTCAACAACTTTTTTGGGATCAGAATCTTTAAGACTGACGACATAGTTTTTAAAATTTTGTTGATCTAAAAGTTCGCAATGCCAAGCAGCACTCTCAACAATGGCGCTCACATGATCTTGAGGATAGCGTTCGAGAAAATAAGGTGCTACAGATCCACAGTTGACACCCACACGAAGCGCACAACCATTCTTTTTAGCAATATTTGCAATCCATTCGACTTTCTTTTCAATTGGTATTTCTGGATCTAAATGATGGAGATGTCCTGGATTATAACGCATTTTATCAACATAAGGAGCTACATGTTCTGCCAATCTAAAATTCTCTTGAAGATCTACGACAAGGCGTGCAGAAGTTAATTTTCGAAGCTCACCAAGAGCTTTTACGTCTGCTAAATTATCTACCGCAATACGAATGAGATCAGCACCGGCTTTTTGAAGAAGATTAATTTGCTCTAAAGTAGCTTCAGTATTACGTGTGTGTGTCGCACACATACTTTGAACTGAAATCGGGGCCCCACCTCCAATTTGTAGATCTTTAACAAAAACCTTTCTCGTTTTTTGTCCCATGTAAATTCCCTTAATATAGAGGAGAAATTATTAACATAATAAATCTTAAATCGCAAGATTCTTTACTAAAAATAGAAATAAAATATGCTTTAACTCATTAATTATCAATATATTAGAATCATTTATCATGCGGTCCTGATGCTGATTTGATGGCAAAAAGAAAGACTGCTTTAGATCTGGATTCTAAAGACAAGTTCGCTACTCACTATTCTCTATAATTAATAAGCAGGTGGATGGGAGGGAGTCCTTCTCCCCCGTCACTTTGCTCCTCCTCCGAAGCCGGCCCCGGCCTCGCTGACGCTCACTTCGCTCGCTTTTCCTCCACAGGAGGCGCTCGGATCGGCTTCGACTCTTCCCAGATCCAATTTAAGTCCTTGAGATTCCTTTGCTATATATTTACCAAGAAGTTTGAGCGGGTGATGGGAGTCGAACCCACGACGTCAAGCTTGGGAAGCTTGCATTCTACCGCTGAATTACACCCGCTAAAAAATGACATTTTAGTCCGAAATGACTGTTTCATTATTTTCATAGTATATCTGAAGGACTGGCAATGTGAATCATTTTTAAAAATTGCTGATATCTTTGTTGAAATTGAGAAGCAGATACTTTTGACAATTTGTGAACGCTAAAATCCTCAATCGTGAATGATGCTATCACAGTGCCATAAATAAGAGCATTTTGTATATTTTCTCGGCTCATTTTGCCTTGATGAGCTAAATATCCCATAAAGCCTCCGGCAAAGCTATCCCCAGCTCCAGTAGGATCAACCACATTTTCAACAGGGTAAGCAGGTAATATCAAGAAATCTGTACCGTCATAAGCCAATACCCCATGTTCTCCTTTTTTAATAATAACCCATTCAGGGCCCATCGCATGAAGTGCTTTGGCGGCATTTACTAAAAGATTTTCTTGTGTGAGAAGTCTTGCTTCTCCTTCATTCAAAATAACAACTTTCACTTTTCGATAGAGTTTTAACAAATCTTCTCGATGCAATTTAATCCAAAGATTCATGGTGTCACAAGCAATTAAAAAAGGATCTTCGGCTTGAGCCAAGACCTTTTCCTGAAGATGGGGATGAATGTTGGCTAAAAAGATGTGTTTGACTTTCCTAAAATGATTAGGGAGCTGTGGATCAAATTCAGCAAAAACATTCAGTTGAGTATCATGTGTAATGGCTTCATTCAAGTTTTCATACGATCCTTTCCATCGAAAGGTTTTCCCGGGCATTCTAACCAGACCATCTAAATCAATACCTGGCCCTTTAAGTATTTTTAAATATTCATCGGGAAAGTCTTCTCCAATAATACCGACAACATTCACTGGACAAAATTGACGGGCTGCAATTGAAAAATAAGTTGCAGAACCTCCTAAAGCGTTTTCTACTTCGCCATGAGATGTTTTAATGGAATCCAATGCAATTGATCCCACAACAACTACAGATTTATCTTGAGAGAGTCTTTTCATGATATTGATCTTTACATTTCTTTACGATATTAATAATGCTTTTAACTGTGGCTTGAATATCACAGCTTTCTAAAACAGCACTCACAATACAAACACCTTTTGCTCCAGCCAAAATTATTTCTTGAATATTGGATTCCGAGATTCCTCCAATGGGGAAAATCATATGAGACAAATCTTTTGTGATTTTTGGAATATCCTGAATTCCTATAGGGTCTGCCTGAGGTTTTGTTTTTGTTTTAAAAATAGGACCAAAACCAATATAGTCTACAGATTCTTTCCTAGAAGCCATTGCTTGATCATAAGAATGTGTTGAAAGCCCAATGATAGCTGCTGGACCCAAAATTTGTCTTGCCTGTGAAACAGGCATATCTCCTTGACCCAAATGAACTCCATCCGCTCCAATTTCTTTCACCAAATGCACAAAATCATTTAAAATAAAAATAACATCTTGAGGCGCGATTTTTTTTATTTGTTTGCCCAACTTTATAATATCTTCTGGGGAAGATTTTTTGTCTCTGAGCTGAATCAGTTTACAACCACCCTCAATGACTTCTTTCGTCACACGAATGAGCTGGTTGCTAGATATATATCCTGTGTCTAAAATGACATAAAGTTCTTGGTTGCAAATGGGGGTTTTAATCACAGAGTTTTAATTTTCTTTAAAAGTTGTGAAGTTGATTTTTCTTTAACAAGAGGAAATATAACAACTTTTCCCCCTCTTTGTTTAATGAAAGAAGCCCCAACAATGGTGTTCATTTGATAATCCCCACCTTTAACTAAAACATCGGGTTGTAGCTTCTGAATGATCTTTTCAGGTGTAGCTTCGTTAAAAGATGTTACATAGTCAACCATATTTAAGCTTGCTATCATTTCACATCTTTCTTGCAATGGAATAATAGGTCTTTCTTTTCCTTTTAGAACGCGTGTAGAAGCATCTGTATTAATAGCAACAATAAGAATGTCCCCTAATTTTTTTGCTTTTTTTAATAGTCGAATATGCCCTACGTGTAAAAGATCAAAGCATCCGTTGGTAAAAACAATTCTTTGCCCTTTTCTTTGTAGAGATTTGATTTTGTGGGTTAAATATAAAGGAGAAATGATTTTAGGATCACGCATTCGTTTAATCCAAAAATTGTTTTTCAATGAAATCGCATATAATATGAATAATTAAAAGATGAGATTCCTGAATGCGAGCAACTTCTTGCGATGGAATTTCAAGGCAAAGATTACTTGATTGAGATAAGGGGTTAGGCCCTTGGCCTGTAAGCCCAATGGTTATAAGCCCTAATTTTTGGGCAGATAAAACAGCCTCTAAAATACTTTTTGCCTTCCCACTTGTGGATATAGCTAAAAGCACATCGTCTTTTCGCCCTAGAGCCTCAACTTGCTTTTTGAAAACTTGGGTGTAGTCAAAGTCATTTGCAATGCTGGTAAGAATGGAAGTATCTGTGGTTAATGCAATAGCAGCAATAGGACGACGATTAACTTTATAACGATTGATAAGTTCAGCTGCAGTATGTTGCGCATCTGCAGCACTTCCGCCATTACCACAAATGAGCAACTTCCCGCCATTTTTCAGGCTTTTAATAATGGTTGTGGAGATTTCGAGAACCTTGGAAATATATTTTTCTTCACAGAGTTTTTCTTTGACAGAAATACTCTCTTGAATTGCATTTTGAACTTCCCCAGCAGAAATCTTCATTTCTAAAAGAAAATCTTTGCAACTTCATAGAGGTCAAGATCTGCAGTTCTAAGTTTGCTGACAGCTTGACTTAAATCAACAGCAACGACCTTTGTTCCATGCAAAGAAACCATTTTCCCGAACTCTTTATTTTTTACAAGTTCTACTGCTTTAATACCAAATCTTGTTCCAAGGACTCGATCAAAAGCAGTTGGAGAACCTCCCCTTTGAAGATGTCCAAGAATAGTCATGCGAGTTTCAAAGCCTGTTCTTTTCTCAATTTCATGAGCCAAGAAATCTCCAATCCCACCTAATTTGACGTGTCCAAACTGGTCAAGCTCTTTGTCTTTTGTAATAAAATCTTTGCCTAATTTTGCTCCTTCGGCAATAGCTACAATACTAAAATTTCTGCCGCTTTTATGGCGTTTACGAATGACCTCACATATTTCATCTACACTAGTTTCAACTTCGGGGATAACAATAACATCTGCTCCTCCAGCAATACCTGCATGAAGCGCAATCCATCCTGCATGGCGCCCCATGAGCTCTACAACCATCACTCGATTATGCGAAGCTGCTGTAGTATGAAGACGGTCTAAAGCCTCCATGGCAATATTAACTGCTGTGTCAAAACCAAAGGTACAATCTGTTCCATCAAGATCATTATCAATGGTTTTAGGGATTGCAACAGTAGGAAGTTTCTCTTGGTTGTAAAGTTTTTGAGCAACGCCTAATGTATCATCTCCTCCAATGGCAATAAGAGCATCTAATTTGAGCTTCTTGAAATTTTCAATCACTTTTTTCACATCTTCTGGTTTTTTATAGGGATTTGTTCGAGAAGTATTTAAAATAGTGCCTCCCATAGGAAGAATACCCGATACAGAGTTACGATCTAAAACTTTGTAATCGCCTTCAATAATACCGGCCCAACCTCTTAAAAACCCAATCACTTCATAGTCTTCAAGCAAAGCTCTTCTCACAATGCCTCTTAAAACTGGATTAAGACCTGGACAATCTCCGCCTCCTGTTAAAACGCCAATTTTCTTTTTCATCTACTATTATCCTTTCATGTACTTATGGTGTTTCTATACCTTGAAAAACTTTATCTTCAAAAACTCGAGTCTTAGCTTCTTCAATTTTGGTAACATGAACTTCAACTGTCACGAACTTATCAATTCCTAAAATATGTTGAATTTGAGATCGAATGGTTTTCTCAATATCTTGAGCTACTTGAGTAGCTTTATATCCATTGGTTAAACTAAGATTTAGAATAATCTTGAGCTGTTTTCCAGCTGAAGTAACGATAGGATCTACTGAGCAAATTTCAGGGAAACCCATACTTACTTTTTCGACAAATTCTTCTATGGCTGGAATAGAAAGCAAAACTCGTCCACTTGGATAAGGCAATTTTAAATACCGGCTTTTCTTATTTTCTCTGGATTTCAAAATAAAAAACTCTGTTTCAAGTAATAAAAGCAGCACAGCAATCCCAATCAAATAATAGTTTCCATAAGGTTGTTCCCGTAAAAGAGTTACGTTTTGACTCAACCAAATGATGGGAGCCTGACTGAGCGAAAGTTGATAAAGAAAAACCACCAACCCTCCCACTAGAACATAGTGCATTAATGGAACAATATATAAAAAAATATTCATACTTTCCTCTTATTAGCCGGTCATTCTATACAATTTAGTTAAATTCAGCGAGGGTTTTATTTCTATTTCTGACCTAATAACTCTTCAACAAATTGAGTCGAATATTGACCTAGCCTGAATTTGGGTTCATTCAAAATTCTCTTCAAAAAAGGAATGGTTGTTTTAACCCCTTCTACAGCCATCTCGTCTAAAGCTCGATTCATAATTTGAATAGCTTCATTTCTATCTTTTCCATGGGCAATAATCTTTGCAATCATAGAATCATAATACGGAGGAATCTCATAACTCTGATAAATGTGGCTATCTACACGTATCCCATTTCCTCCTGGAAGAAAAAGCCCTGTAATCTTTCCTGGGCTAGGCATAAAATTTTTCTCAGGATCTTCTGCATTGACACGACATTCAATAGCCCATCCTTGATTTTTAATGTCATCTTGCCCAAATGGCAATTTCTCTCCAAAAGCAATACGTAATTGCTGTTTGATAATATCAATACCTGTAACCATTTCAGTCACAGGATGCTCAACTTGAACTCGTGTGTTCATTTCCATAAAATAAAAATTTTCATGCTTATCAACGAGGAACTCAATGGTTCCTGCATTGCTATAGCCAACTGCTTTTGCAGCTTTAACAGCGGCCTTTCCCATTTTTGCTCTCGTACTTGAACTTAAAGCTGTGGATGGAGACTCTTCGATCATTTTTTGATATCGTCTTTGGACAGTACAATCTCTTTCTCCTAAATGAACCGTATTTCCATGTTGATCAGCCAGGATTTGAATTTCAACATGGCGTGGTGATTCCACATATTTTTCAATATAAACCTCTCCTTTATCAAAAGCTGCTTCAGCTTCAGTTCTAGCAGTCATAAAAGCATTGGCAAGACTCACATCATTATGGGCAATTCTCATTCCGCGACCTCCCCCACCAAAAGCAGCTTTAATGATGACGGGATAGCCTATTTTTTTTGCAATCGTCAATGCTTCATTGCGATCGCTAACAGCACCTTCACTGCCTGGAATGGTAGGAACCCCCACCTTTTTCATCATGTCTTTGGCGGCGATTTTATCTCCCATTTTTCGAATGCTTTCAATCGGAGGACCAATAAACTTAATGTTACAGCTTTCACAAACTTCAGCGAAGTGAGCATTCTCAGCCAAGAAACCATAGCCAGGATGAATGGCTTCAACATCCGCAATTTCTGCAGCACTGATAATACTGGGAATATGAAGATAGCTATTAGAGCTTTGAGCTGGACCTACACAAATAGCTTCATCGGCAAGTCGAACATGAGCAGAATTTAAATCCGCTTGAGAATACACAGCAACCGTACGAATGCCCATTTCTTTACACGCACGGATAATGCGTAGAGCAATTTCACCTCGATTGGCAATTAATATTTTTTCAAACATGTTTGATCCAAAATTTAGGTCAATTGAGAAGGAAGTTTATGGCGTGTTTAACTTAAATAAAGGCTGTCCGAATTCAAGAGGTTGACCATTTTCAACCAATATCTCAGCAACAATACCTGCAGTTTCAGCCTTAATTTCATTCATGACTTTCATGGCTTCAACAATACATACAACATCCCCCACATTAATTTGCTGTCCTACTTGAACAAAAGGCACTGACTCTGGAGAAGGTGATGCATAAAAAGTTCCTACCATAGGAGAAATAATTTCTAGAAATTTCTTTTGCTCTTTAGCTTCTGTGGGTGCTGAAGCAACTTGGACAGGTGTTGCCATCGAAATTTGCTGAACAGCAGGCACAAACTCCCCTACAGATTTCCCGCGTTTTAAAACAATTTTAAACCCACTGCGTTCAAGTTGAAATTCTGAAATTTCATTCTCCTGCATCAACTTGATCATTTCTTGTATTTCTTTAATGTTCATGTCCTATCCTTTTTGCTAAGAAATTTGAATCATGATATCAATCATTTAAACCGATGTCCAAAAATTTATGGTGTACTTTTATTCAATGGACTTGACTCAAGCTCAAACTCAATAGTAAAAGGCTCTTTCTTATCTAAATCCCATTCCAGAATTTTTTTCTCAGCATCCATTTTATCTGCATTATTTTTTAGAACATTTAATGAATATTGAATGTATAATTTTGTTTTGCTCATGGCTGTTTGTGTCAGCACAATTGAGACATTCAGGTGGTTTTCATCTCTTGAAATAACGAACTTTTGAGATTCTTCAATCAATGGATTCAAAGCGCATGCGATATTTGTGAAGGTACCTTCTAAACGTGCATTACATCTTTTATCAGTTTTATTTTGAATTTGAAGTTGAACATCTTTAAGTCTCCACTCTTTTTCTAACTCTAAAACCATCTCCTGAGCATCTTTTTCATAAAGAATTTTCATGTCTTTGAGTTGTTCCTCTTCTTTTTCTTCCGTAGAATGAACATTTTGAAACTCAAAAGACATTTTCCCGGATAAATCAGGTTGCAACGTAATAAAAATTGCTTGAGATTCATAATCCAAACAACCACTTAAAAACGGAAGTAAAATAAATAATAAAAGTGAGAATTTTAGATAATAAGCTCTCATACCCATCTTTCGTTTTAGATTAGAAAGTCATGTTTTTTTAAAAAAGATTTTGTAATTTTTGATTTCTTCGTTAGGGCTGCTGATACTGCATATCGCGCTAAAAGATCTACTTCTAAATTTAAAAATTCCCCCTCTTTCTTGAGGCCAAGATTAGTATTTTTTAGAGTAAAAGGAATTAGATGAATTTTAAACATATTTCCTTTTACTTCTCCAACGGTCAGGCTGACACCATTGATGGAAATAGATCCTTTGATTGCAATGAAAGAAGAAAGGCTAAGAGGAAATTTCACTTCCCAGGTTTGTTCTCGTTTCCCTCTTTTTATTTTAGAAATTTCTCCTATTCCATCAATATGCCCCGTTACAAAATGTCCTCCTACTCTTCCTTTCCATTGAAGAGGTCTTTCAATATTTAAAATGTCACCAGGACAATTGGTTTTGAGCGTTGTTCGACAAAAGGTTTCTTCTAAAATATCAAAAGAAATTTTAGAAGAAGTAAGTTTGGCAATAGTTAAACAAATGCCATTCACACAAAGACTATCTGAGATTTTAATGCTTTTGAGCATTTTGCTTCTTTGAATCTCAAGAAAATGCTTTTGATGAGAAGCTTCTATTTTAAGAATTTTTGCTGTATTTTCAATAATTCCAGAGAACATTAAAATCTTCCTTCCATCCAGATCTCTTCTCCCTGTATGTCTATCTTTAAATCTTTGAGAGATATCACTTTCTTTAAATCTTTTATGCCATTGCCTCCAAAAAAAGTTGGTGCATTTCTTCCTCCAATTAAAATAGGAGCATAAAAAAGAAACAAGCGATCTACTAATTTTTCTTCCAAGATCGAAGCAGTTAATTCCCCCCCACCTTCAACTAATAGAGAAGAGATTCCCATTTTTCCTATTTTTTTGAAGAGAACTCTTAAATCGACTCGTCCTTTACGTTCAGGTAAAACAAGAACATACACTCCTGCCTTTTCGAGAGCATAAATTTTCGAATGAGAAGCTTTTGAAGTGGTAGCAATAATGGTTCGAGAAGCATGCTTTTGAATAAGTTTTGAAGAAAGAGGGGTTCGTGCAGCACTATCGACAATGATTTTGAACGGATCAAATCCCCCCTTCTCATGTGTTACTAATTCAGGATTATCTTTAAGAACGGTGTGGATACCAACCATGATGGCATCTACTTCTTTTCGGATGGAATACCCTTTTTTTCTAGCAGCAAGGCTTGTAATCCATTTTGATTGGCCAGTTTTGGTTGCAATCTTTCCATCTAAAGACGAAGCAGCCTTCACTATGCAAAAAGGAAGACCACATCTAATCCACTTTGTGAAAGATTCAATCAATCTTTTTGCTTCTTTTTCGCAAATACCTGTTTCTACAAAAATCCCATTTTTCTTGAGCAGTTTAATCCCTTTACCTTGATGGAGGGGATTAGGATCTTGAGTTGCAATAATAACGTGCTTGATACCAGATTTTAAAATTGCATCAACACATGGAGGGGTTTTCCCATAAGTCGAACAGGGTTCTAACGTGATGTAAAGGACAGCATTTTTAGGGAGATTTTTTATTTTTTTAAAAGCAGTAATTTCAGCATGAGGATCACCAAACTTTGTATGATAACCACTGGAAATTATTTTTCCGTTCTTAACAATCACTGCGCCTACAGGAGGATTAGGACTTGTGAAGCCAATCCCTTTTCGTGCTAGACGAAGTGCTGTTTGCATGAAGTGAATGTGTTTGGAAACATTCATAATGCAGTTTGAACCAACCGATCGTGCGCTTGACGTAAAGGCTCTAGGTACTGATAAGGCATCTTAACAGATCCGATTAAAATTTTATCTTTGCCATGGCCGTGACAGTCAGATCCACCTGTAATCAGTAAATTATATTGCTTCGCGAGCTCAATATACTTCTTACTGACTTTTGTGGGTTGTTCAGAATGATAGGCTTCAATTCCCATCAATCCTTCCTGAACAAGTTTTGGGATTAAATCATCATTATACAGAAATGCAGGATGTGCAAGAACTGGAACACCCCCTACAGACTTTAAAAGATCAATCGCTTCCTTCGTCGTTAATTTCTCTTTTGGACTGCAGGCAGGTTTCCCATCTGCAAGATATTGTCTAAAAGCCTCTTTAATATTAGGAACTATTTTCTTTTTAACCAAAACTTGTGCAACATGAGGTCTCCCTGCTGCAGCATCTTTCGCTTCTTTAAAAACTTCTTCAGGAGTAATATCGACACCTAATTCACGTAATTTTTCAACAATATGATAAATTCTTTTTTTTCGAACAGCTCTTAAATCCTCAAGTGTTTTTCGAAAAGTTGGATCCGCATCATCTAAAAAATATCCTAAAATATGAATCTCAGTTTTGTCTTCATAAGCACTTAACTCAATTCCAGCAATGATCTCAATTCCTTCTTTCGCTCCAACAGCCCTTGCTTCTTCTAAAGCTTCGACAGAATCATGATCTGTAATTGCAATCGTACTCAAGCCTACACCTTTTGCGCGTTGAACGACTTCCGTTGCTGTGAATGTTCCATCTGACGCAAGCGTGTGAAGATGTAAATCAAAAAACTTTTCTTGATTCATGAATTTTTCTCTCCCTTTGAAAAATCTTGTCGAATTTGGTCTAGAATGCCATTTACAAATTTCCCAGATTCAGGACTACTGTATTTTTTCGCAATGTCTACAGCTTCGTTGATGGTTACAGCAAATGGAATGTGTTCATGATTTTTATCATCTTTAGGAAAGAAAATCATTTCGAAAACTCCCATTCGTAATACGATATGATCAATGGCCGTCAATCGTTCAATTTTCCAATTTTTAAGAATAGGCTGAATCATTTGATCAATCTCATCTTTTTTCTGAAAAGTGCCAATAACAAGAAGCCCTGAAAAAGCTTTGGTGTCAGAATCTGCTTTTTCATCTTTCCAAAAGGAATCCAAAGTTTGAGTCATATCTTCAGGATTAACCTCCAGCTGATAAAGAATCTGAAGAGCAAATTCTCTTGATTTTCTTCGATTACCCACAAATTATCCCTTTATAAGAAAGAACAATACAACGAGTTAAGTTCAATCCAATTGTTCATACAAATTGGCCATTTCAATGGCTGCGATTCCAGCATCCCATCCCCTGTTGCCCAGCTTTGTTCCTGCTCTTTCAATCGCTTGCTCTAAATTTTCAGCGGTAATAATTCCAAAAATAATTGGAATGTCACTATCCATAGCTACCTGTGAAATGTTTCTCGAAGCAGCATCGCATACAATGTCAAAATGTGGAGTGGCTCCCTTAATAATGGCCCCAAGACAAATGATCGCAGCATATTTTTTTGATTGAGCAATACGCTTGGTCAAAAAAGGCGTTTCAAAAGATCCTGGTGTCCAAAATATTTTTACTTCTGTTTTCTTTACTCCATGCCGCAGTAGAGCATCTAAAGCTCCATCCAAAAGTTTAGAGGTAATAAATTCATTAAAACGACTTACAATAATGGCGTATTTTTTATTTTTGGAAATGAGACTTGCCTTAACTTGTTTTACTCTGGTTTTCTGCTTCTTAAGATTCAGCGACATGATCGTCGATATCCAATAGATGTCCAAGCTTATCTCGCTTGGTTTTTAAATAGTTTTGATTATGTGAATTGACAATGGGAGGAATAGGTACTCTTTCTACAATTTCAAGTCCAAATCCATCCAACCCCACCACTTTTTTAGGATTGTTGGTCAGTAAACGAATTTTTCGAATGCCCATATCGTAAAGAATCTGAGCCCCTGTTCCATATTCTCTTAAATCAGCGGGCAGACCTAAGCTCTTGTTTGCTTCTACAGTATCCAAACCCTCATCTTGAAGACGGTACGCTTTAAGTTTATTCAAAAGGCCAATGCCCCTACCCTCTTGACGCATATAGACTAAAGCTCCCACGCCTTCTTTTGAGATAGCAAGAAGCGATCTTTCAAGTTGATCTCCGCAATCACATCTGGAAGATCCAAAAACATCTCCTGTGATGCATTCCGAATGGACGCGCACAAGAACAGGTTTCTGTGAATCGATTTCACCACAAGTCAAAACAATATGATTTTTTTCATCAATAAGAGAGCGATAGGCTATCACTTTAAAATTGCCATATTCTGTTGGTAAGGAAGCGTCTGTAACCCTCTCTACAAGTTTTTCATTCTTTCTGCGATATTCAATGAGTTGGGCAATATTACATAAAGTAAGCCCATGCTGTTTTTTAAATTTAACTAAATCATCTAAACGAGCCATGGTTCCATCATCATTCATGATTTCACAAATAACACCTGCGGGATAAAGGCCTGCAAGTCTTGCCAAATCCACAGCTGCTTCTGTATGCCCTGCACGCGTCAACACCCCTCCCTCTTTTGCTCTTAGAGGGAAAATATGTCCTGGGCTGACAAGATCAGATTTTGTGCTTTTAGAATCGATTAAGGTCTGAATGGTTCTTGCTCTGTCAGCAGCAGAAATTCCTGTGGTAATTCCAAGTCTGGCATCAACTGAAACAGAAAAATCTGTTTCTAATTCATCTCGGGGATTATCAACCATGGGACGTAAACCTAAATCATAGAGTTTATCTGCCTGCATAGGAACACAGATTAAACCACGTCCAAATTTAGCCATAAAATTAATGGCCTGAGGAGTCACTTTTTCAGCAGCAAGTAAAAGATCTCCCTCATTCTCACGATCTTCATCGTCAGTCACAATAATGAGCTTACCTTCTCGAATATCAGCAATAGCTTTTTGTATAGAATCAAAATTCAAAGCAAACCTCTCAATCAATTATTAGAGTAAGGAGTGTATCATAAAAACTTCCCTAAAAAAAGAGATTCAGCAAAGAAAAAAGAGAAATAAAAAAGCGTAACCATTTCTTAGAGAGATGATTACGCTTTTTACTTAAAAACCAGTTGCTTTATTTCTTTGGAGATTTGGTCTCTGTTTGAATATGTCTTACTTTCCTTTGCCATTCCAAGATAATCGGAACCGCAATAAAGATCGTTGAATAAGAGCCTGAAATAACTCCTACCAACATGACAAATGAGAAGTCATTGATCACTTCTCCTCCAAAAAAGAACAAGGCAAGAACAACTAAAAGCACTGTCAAAGAAGTTAAAAAGGTTCTAGAAAGCGTTTGATTCAAACTTAAATTTAATAAATCAGAAAGAGATATTTTCTTTAAAATCCTTTTATTCTCTCGAATACGGTCACAAATCACAATGGTGTCATTAACCGAATAACCGATGATGGTCAAAATTGCTGCAACAACACCAATAGACAATTCTCTACCTGTAAAAGCAAGAAAGGCTAAAGGAATAAGAGCATCATGAAGGAGGGCAATAATAGCTCCTAATGCATATTCAAATTCAAATCGCCAAGTAACATAGATTAAAATGCCAATTAATGACCAAAGCACAGCCCAGAAAGCTTGCCGCTTTAAGTCTGATCCAATGGCAGGGCCGATTTCTTCCAAACGACGTTCTTCAACCTGAGTCCCAGGAAGTTCACTGGTTAGATGATCCTTCAATTTTTTGCCTTCTTCAAACTTTGTTTTGATGAGGACATCCCCGTCACGACCAAAATTCTGAATCGTTGAATCTCCCAATCCAATCTTTGATAATTTCTCGCGCAAAATTTCAAGAGAAACACTGGGAGTCAATTTTAATTGAACCATGTCTCCCCCTTTGAAGTCGTTGCCTAAAAACTTTGAACCACGCATACCCATAACAATCATCCCAGCAACAATGATAATCATCGACAAAGCATAGGCAAAATATCTCAGTTTTACAAAATCAATATTAGGTCTGGCAAAAAGTTTCAACATTTTTAAATTGGAAAAACTTTTTTTAAGAAAAACAAGATCAAAAATCACACGTGTTACAACAATGGCTGTAAACATACTGATTAAAAGACCGATGGTCAAAGTAACAGCAAAACCCTTAATAGGGCCTGTTCCGAAATGATATAAAAGGACCGCCGTGAGGATAGTTGTCAAATTCGAATCAAAGATAGCTGAAAAAGCTTTCTTATAACCAGCTTCAATAGCCGCTCGAATCTTTTTTCCGCTTTCAAGTTCTTCTCTTATTCTTTCAAAAATAAGAACGTTGGCGTCCACGGCCATACCGATGGTCAAAATAATACCCGCAATGCCTGGCAATGTAAGTGTTGCATGAAGTAGCGCCATACCCCCTAAAATCATAAGAATATTTAAAATCAAAGCAAGAACGGATACTGCTCCTGCGAAAAGATAATACCCCACCATAAAAATTAAAACCAATCCGAGTCCAGATACATTTGCGATAAACCCTTTTTTAATAGAATCTGCTCCCAGGGAGGGTCCCACACGAGCATTCATGATCAGTTTAACCGGAGCAGGAAGTGCACCCGAGGTAAGCACAATCGCAAGATCTTTAGCTTCTTCAGCAGTAAATTGCCCCTGAATCACTCCTTGGCCATTAGGAATGACAGACTGAATCACAGGTGAAGACTGTACTTCATTATCTAAAACGATAGCCAGACGCCTACCGATATATTGCTCTGTAATCTTGGCAAAAGTCTTAGCCCCAATGCGATCTAAAGTGAATGCAACTTCTGGCTGGCTCATATCCCCAAAAGAAACATTTGCTTTGACAAGATGAGCGCCAGTCAGTTCAGATTTTTTCTTAACAAGCATAGGAATACGAGATTCAACACCTCCTGTGTAGTGAACTTGGTAAAGCACTTCATAACCTGTTGGGGCATTACCTTGAAGCGCTTCTTTAAGTTTTTCATCATCATCACTGACAAGTCTTAATTCCAAAATTGCTGTTTTCTTTAAAAGATTTTCTGCTCGAGTTAAATCCTTAACTCCAGGCAATTGAACAATAATTCTATCGACGCCTTGAGGTTGAATCGAAGGTTCATTAACTCCAAATTTATCAATACGATTTCTAATAACTTGTACCGCTTGAGAGTGTGCTCTGGTTTTAATGTCTGACTTAACTTTATCTTTGAGAGAGGTAATAAGAACTGCCTCTTCTTCTGAAACGATTTGAAGCTCAGAAATACCTTTGGTTAAAAGCTGAGAAGCTTTGTACCGAGCGTCTGAATCCTTAAAAACAAATTTAATTTGATCAAGTCCTTCACGATCAGCTGAGGTAAGAGCAATGTCTTTAGATTCTATCAAACTCTTTGCATCTTCAGTCAAACGGTCCGTTTCAAACTCTACAGCTTTGTCAATATCCACTTGAAGGACAACATGCATCCCCCCTTGAAGATCAAGACCTAGATTGATCGTTTTTTCTGGGGGATAAAGCTTCCATATAAAAAAAGCAACGGTTAGAACAACTAAAGGAACGCGCCACTTCAA
Organism: uncultured bacterium; assembly: GCA_964640155.1. GTDB lineage: Bacteria > Auribacterota > JACPWU01 > JACPWU01 > JACPWU01 > CAZXEQ01. The sequence goes on from CAZXEQ010000004.1 coordinate 189,690, forward strand.
ATTTTTCATATTACTCTCCCTCTTCTGTACCAATGACACGAGCAATCGATGATTTATCTACTTCAATTTTAACATTATCTGAAATTTTTAATGAAAGGGTGCTCTCTTTTAAGGCGACGATTAGCCCGTGAATACCAGATGAAGTGACCACTTTGTCATTTTTCTTAAGCTGTGCAAGCATTTGTTGAAACTGTTTTTGTTTTTTTTGCTGAGGTCTAAAAACGAGCAAATAAAAAATAGGAATCATGATAATTAAAGGGAAAAGCATACCCATCGCACTTCCTTGTCCCTGTCCTTGTCCAGCAGGTGCTGCCATTGCAAGAAATAAAAAATTCATGAGTCAATCTCCTTTTGAGAAAAATTTTTCAAAAAATCGTTTTTAAACTTAGAAAAAGCTCCTGTTAATACTGCCGTTCTTGCTTCTTTCATTAGATTTATATAGAAAGCAATATTGTGAAGTGATGCAAGCCTTAATCCTAAAATTTCTCCAGCACTAAAAAGATGTCTTAAATAACTTCTTGAAAAATTTTTACATGTGTAGCAACTACAGTTATTGTCTAAAGAAGAAAAATCCTCTTTAAAACGACTGTTGGTAATATTCCATTTCCCTTCTCTTGTAAAAACTGTACCATTTCTTGCATTTCGTGTCGGCAAAACACAGTCGAAAAGATCAACTCCTCGCTCTATACATTCTAAAAGATTCTGGGGTGTACCACATCCCATCAGATAACGAGGCTTTGTAGAGGGAAGAATTTCAACCGTGTCATCTAAAACTTCATACATGACAAGATCAGGCTCACCAACACTTAATCCCCCCAATGCATAACCATCAAAACCAATTTGAACAAGGCCTTCTGAGCACTTAAGTCTTAAATCCTTAAAAACACTGCCTTGCACAATTGCAAACAAAGCTTGTTTTGATGCTAAGGATTGATGTGCTTCTTTGCAAATTTCCGCCCATTTTAGCGTCAGCTCAATTGAATTGCAAGTAGAATCAAAAGTCGCTGGATAAGAAAGACATTCGTCAAGACAAAGTGCAATATCTGAACCCAAAAGTCCTTGAATTCTGATAGCTTCTTGAGGAGTTAAAAAATATTTTGTTCCATCGATGTGAGATTTAAATTCGACTCCCTCTTTTGAAACTTTTCGAAGCCCAGCAAGACTAAAAACTTGAAAACCTCCGCTGTCCGTCAAAATCGTTCCATTCCAATTCATAAACTGATGAAGACCTCCTGCTTTTGCAATTAACTCAGCCCCGGGACGCAACATAAGATGATAGGTATTACAAAGAATGGCTTTTGTGCCAACACTGCTTAATTCTTCGGAAGATAGGGTTTTAACTGTAGCTTGTGTCCCCACAGGCATAAAGCAGGGAGTTTCCATCGTGCTATGGGCTGTTTTTAAAAGACCCGCACGAGCTTTTGTTGTAGAATCTTTTTTTACAAGTGTAAATTCCATATAATCCAGTCGTGAGTCATTAGTCTTAGGTCTTGAGTAAATAAGATATTTGTACCACAACTCAAGACACATCACTCAAGACTAACATCGCATCTCCATAACTAAAAAATCGATACTCCTTTTCAATTGCCTGCTTATAAAGAGATAACACAGTTTCTCTACCTATTAAAGATGAAACAAGCATCAAAAGAGAAGATTTTGGTAAATGAAAATTAGTCAGCAAGTTTTTTACAACTTTAAATGAATATCCAGGTCGAATAAATAAGTCTGTTTTCCCCTGCCCTGCAATTACTTTTCCGTCAGGAGTAGCTGCTGCTTCTAAGGCCCGGCAAGTGGTTGTTCCAACTGTTATGATTCGGTGATTTTCTAGCATGGCCTGATTAATTATGTCAGCGCTTTCTTGTGAGATTTCATATCTTTCCTGATGGAGTCGGCCCAAATTTAATGTTTCTTCTCGAACAGGCTGAAAAGTTCCCAGGCCCACATGCAATGTAATCGGAACGATTTTAATACCCTTTGCTTTTAAACGATTAAGAAGAGTTTGACTGAAATGCAGTCCTGCAGTCGGAGCTGCAACAGAGCCATAATCTTTTGCAAAAAGAGTTTGATAGCGCTCTTGATCTAAAGAAAAATTTTGTTCTGAGTTTCTTAAAATATAAGGAGGAAGAGGAATTTGACCATATTTAGAAAGAAATGGAATCGGATCAATCGGTTCTTTAAGCTCAAGGGTCGTCGAACCATCTTCATTTTTTGAAACCACAGTTGTTGTTAATGAACCTTCTCCAAATTCAAAAGAAGTCCCAATTTTATGTTTCCCACGTAAAAGACCTCTCCATTTACCTGGAGCTTCTTCATTTAACCACAGAAATTCTGTCTTTTTTCCTGTTGTAGATTTTTTGCCCCAGATTCTAGCAGGAATAACTTTTGAATTGTTTACAATCAAACAATCACTAGAGTTAAGAATATCTACCAAATCATAAAAAGATTGATGTTGGACAAGATGGTTTTTTATATTAAAAGTAAGAAGTTTAGATTCTTCTCTTTTTTGCGTGGGCTGTTGAGCAATTAAATGTTCGGGAAGAAAGTAATCGTAATCATTAATAGAGAGTTTTTCTGAACTCATGAAAGGAACATTACGAGTATTGAACCAAGCGTGCTTGAGGATAGTAATAATTTAAAATTCTCTGATAAGAAATATTTTTCTTACCTAATTCGATGGCTCCATATTGACAAAGTCCAACGCCATGCCCCCATCCTCTACCATAAAATCTCATAGAAAATTTCCCAAGTTTAATCGTAAAGAAAGTACTTCTCAGACGATCTGGACCTAAAATGTTTCTTAATTGCGCTGCAGGAATATATTGATTATCCAGCTGAAGTCCTTCAATTCTATCGGTTTGAGTATTTCGATAAAGAGTCACTGAAAAAACTTTTGGAATACGATAACCTTTCGCCATAAGTCGATTTCTTAGCTCAGAATTATTAAGCCAATATTTCCAAGAAGTTTCCTTAGATTCAACACAAGATTTGCATCGGCTTCCAGCAGGCGCATCTTTAACTGTTGGCCAAACTTCTTTGGCCGTAAGGGTATATCCTCCACAGCGTGAATGAAAAAAAGAAGGGAAGATTTTGTTGTGATATTCCAAAAAAATACCTGCTGTTTCTTGCACTGCTTGATCACATCGCGTATGTTCTCCTCTTACCCCACGATAGGCTTGAGAGTTCTTAGGTAAATCATAAGGTTGAGTCACATTTTTATTCATCATATGATAAATCGTATAAGTTCTGGCCGCAATAGCCTGAGCTTTGAGAGCTTCTAAAGGAGCATTCTGAGACATTTCCGATGCAACAACTCCACGTAAATATTCTTCTAGAGGAAGTTCATTAATAATTAAAAGTTGTCCTTGAGCGTTTTGTAAGACGATTGCTTTCCCACGATATCGTTGGCTCTGAATAGTAATCGCTCCACTTTCAGAAGCAAAGACCAATGCTTTTTCAAACATGGATTTTCCATTAACAATTAAACCATTTGAACTTTTTTGAATCACTAAAGGAGATTCAACACGAATGATAAACTTTCCATTCAGTCCAGAAATGGACACCGGAGAACCATGAAGCGTAATCGCCGAAACTCCTTGATGAATTAAGACTTTGACTTCTCTTTCGACAAAAGGAGGCCTCTGGGACATACCTAAAGAAAGAAAAGGTATTGAACAGAAAATAACAAATAAAATGAGTTTTTTTGCCTTGTTTTTGTAATTTTTCATAACTTGTTCTCAATTAATGTATTAAAAAATATTCAACAAACCGAAAGAAGCTTACTGTGTATATACCACATGATTTAATGAAAAGCAAATTTGGAAGATAGAATTAAAGTAACTCCCTCTGCTCCAACGACTCCTGTTTAATTTTAAAATGATCATAGGCCAAAGAAGTGACTTTTCGTCCACTGGGCGTTCTCTTGAGATAGCCTTGCTGAATCAAATAAGGCTCATAAACTTCTTCAATCGTGTCAGTTTCTTCGGCAAGAGCAGCTGAGAGAGTGTTAATACCGACAGGTCCCCCTGCAAACTTTAAGGCAATGGTCTCAATGATTCTTTTATCCATCTCATCTAATCCTTTTTCATCTACATCCAACATTCGAAGAGCAGAATCTGCAATAGCACGCGTGATCAATCCATCTTTTGTTTTAACTTCGGCATAATCACGTACACGTCTTAAAAGACAATTAGCAATTCTAGGAGTTCCTCGGGACCTTTGAGCAATTTCATAGGCTCCCTCTTCTTGAATCTTTGCATTTAAAATTTTTGCAGCACGTAAAATAATCTCTTTTAACTCTTCTGTGGAATAATAATCAAGTCTGGATGTTAAACCAAAACGAGAACGTAAGGGAGAACTTAAAAGTCCACTTCTCGTGGTTGCTCCTACCAAAGTAAATTTCTTAAGATTAAGTCGCACTGATCTTGCATTAGGCCCCTTATCAATCATAATATCCAACATAAAATCTTCCATCGCAGGATAAAGATATTCTTCTACGACATGATTGAGCCGATGAATTTCATCAATAAACAAAACATCCCCTTCTTGAAGATTTGTCAAAAGCCCAGCCAAATCGCCAGGCCTTTCAATGACAGGGCCTGAAGTTACTTTGATATTGGCACCCATTTCTTGCGCGATAATATAAGATAACGTTGTTTTCCCAAGTCCTGGGGGTCCTGACAAAAGAACATGTTCAAGAGGTTCTTTTCGACTAGAAGCAGCTTTTATAAAAACATGCAGGCGTTCTTTTAATTTCTCTTGGCCAATAAATTCATCCATTAAATTAGGGCGAAGAGAAATATAAAATTGCGGATCTTCCTGAAGACTGCTCACCAAAATTTTTTCTTTGGACATAACATGAGTAGTGTACGGTGTACAGTTAACGGTTTACAGTAAAAATAAAACAAGATCTTTCTGTAAACTGTACACTGTGAACTGTAAACTTGCCTTTATATTACCGATTTAAAATATTAATTGAATTTCGAATGAGTTGTTCAAGACTAACGGCTTTATCTGAATCTTGATAAGCTTCCTGAACAGCTTCTTTTGCTTTGGGTCGAGTATACCCAAGAGATGTTAAAGCCAAAAGAGCATCTTTCATCATTTCATTCATTTCTCGAGAAGCTTGAGCTTCTGGAGAACCTTCTTCAAATTGGAACGCTAAAATTTTGTCTTTTAATTCTAGAATGAGTCGACTTGCTGTTTTTCTGCCAATGCCTGGAATACTTGCCAAATATTTTTCATCTTCGTTCTCAATAGAAGTTTTAAAATCCTTGGGTCCTATCCCATTTAAAATGCCTAAAGCTAATTTGGGGCCAATTCCAGTCACACTTAAGAGAAGTTTAAAAAGACCCTTTTCTTCCTCATTTAAAAATCCATAAAGAGCCTGTGTATCTTCCCTCACATGAAAATAAGTGTAGAGAATAAGCGTTGATCCAATCTCTGGCAATAGGATTAATGATCTTATAGGAACATGAACTTCAAATCCAACCCCCTGAACATCCAAAATAACAATGGAATCTTTTATTTTGCTTAATTTACCTGATAAATATGAATACATAAATACCGTAATTAGTAGTTAGTATTTCGTAGAAAAAATTATTGTCCGCAAATCTTTTAACGAAATACGAATTGCGAACTACGATCTACTGTCTTATATAATGTGCATGGCATATGGCTACAGCTAAGGCATCTGTAATATCTTCAGGTCCTTTGATTTCTTTCAATTTAAGCAAAGAAGTGACCATCATTTTGATTTGAGATTTATGAGCTGCACCAAAACCAACCACGGCTTGTTTAATACGTCGCGGTTCATACTCATGAATGGGCAATCCTTGATGGGCTCCTGCTAGAATAGCAACCCCTCTTGCTTCCCCCAATTTAAAGGCTGTATTCGGATTTTTACAATAAAAAATAGACTCAATTGCTACACAGTCAGGCTTTGCACTTTCAATAACTTTCAAAAGTTCTTTAAAAATTTTAACAAATCGATTTGGAAGAGATACTTTGGATGAACTTGTGACACATCCATATTCAATTGTTGAAAACCTGCCTGATTGAACTTCAATAACACCAAAACCTGTACGTAATGTGCCTGGATCAATTCCTAAAATTCGCATAATTAGTCCGAAGTCAATGGGCCGTATAGTCCATATAGATGGCAATTATTTATATGAACTATCGACTACAGACTATTCCTTTTCAAGAACGGCTAAGATTTCATCTGAAATATCGAAATTTGCATAAACATTTTGAACATCTTCATGTTCTTCAAGCGAACTAACAAGGGATAAAATTTTTCGCGCATCGGCTTCATTCACAGGAACCGTATTTTGAGGAATAAAGGTAACTTCAGCCTGGCCAAATTTAATATGATTCGAAGTAAGGGCTTCTTTTACGTCTTCAAGAGCTGATGCAGAAACAACAATTTCAAAAACATCTCCTTCAAGCTTAAAATCCTCAGCACCTGCTTCCGTTGCAATCGTAAAAAGCGTATCTTCATCTGCAGATGCTTTAGGAACAGTAACCAAACCTTTTTTGTGAAACATCCATGCCACAGAACCAGCACCTGCAAGATTTCCACCACTCTTACCCAAAATAGCTCTAATTTCAGAAGCAGCTCGGTTCTTGTTGTCTGTCAATGCCTCGATAATAACAGCAACACCACCAGGCCCATAAGCTTCATAAAGTTGCTCTTCATAAGTAACCCCAGGAAGTTCACCCGTTCCCTTTTTAATGGCTCTGTCAATATTATCGGCAGGCATATTGACTTCTTTAGCCTTAGCCAAAACAGTTCTCAAACGAGGATTTGTATTGGGATCTCCTCCCCCCATCCTTGCCGCAACAGTAACTTCTTTAACAACTTTACTAAAAAGCTGACCGCGTTTTGCATCGGTTGCAGCCTTTTTATGTTTAATCGTTGCCCATTTGGAATGCCCACTCATAATAATTCTCTTCCCTTCTAAATTTAGTCGTGAGGGTATTATTTAATCATTCAACATACTCTGAAGCAATGTATTTTTAAAAAGAAGATAAAATTAATAATAAATAACTTAAATAAAAAAGTCCATGAATTGAAAAAATCAACTCATGGACTTTATATATAGAACTTGGCACCGACCTACTCTCCCGCAGCCTAAAGAAGCAGTACCATCGGCCTAGGAGGTCTTAACGGCCGTGTTCGAAATGGGAACGGGTGTTTCTCCTCCAGCATAGGCACCAAGATCAAATTGGTTTGTAAATTATAAGTGAAACTACCACTTATAACCTACGGACTTATTAAAATTTCGAATATGTGGATAGCATGTAAATGCATCATGCCAATGATGAATAACCGGCAACTATAAAAATTAACGGCCAAGCCTATTGGCAATTAGTATTGGTAAGCTAAATTCTTTACAGAACTTACACACCCAACCTATCAATCCAGTAATCTTCTGGATGCCTACAGCTTGAAACCTTGCGGCTTCAAACAGAGAAACCTAATCTTGGAGTTGGCTTGGCACTTATATGCCTTCAGCGCTTATCCATGCCGAACTCGGCTACCCAGCAATGCCCTTGGCAGGACAACTGGAACACCGTAGGTTCGTTCATTCCGGCCCTCTCGTACTAGGAATGACTCTCCTCAAGTTTCTTGTGCCCACGACAGATAGAGACCGAACTGTCTCGCGACGTTCTAAACCCAGCTCACGTACCACTTTAATCGGCGAACAGCCGAACCCTTGGGACCTTCTCCAGCCCCAGGATGTGATGAGCCGACATCGAGGTGCCAAACCGCGCCGTCGATATGAACTCTTGGGCGCGATAAGCCTGTTATCCCCGGAGTACCTTTTGTCCGTTGAGCGATGGCGATTCCATTTTCAACCACCGGATCACTTAGTCCTGCTTTCGCATCTGCTTGACTTGTTGGTCTCGCAGTTAAGCTCTCTTATACCTATACGCTCGATGCACGATTGCCGACCGTGCTGAGAGAACCTTTGAGCTCCTCAGTTACTTTTTATGAGGAGACCGCCCCAGTCAAACTACCCGCCTGACAATGTTCCCCAACCGGATTCACGATTTGGAGTTAGAGTCTCGATATAGTAAGAGTGGTATTTCACTGACGGCTCCCTCTAAGCTAGCGCCCAGAGATCAAAGCCTCCCACCTATACTACACATACCGCACCAAAACTCAATGTCAGGGTATAGTTAAGGTTCACGGGGTCTTTTCGTCCCGTCGTGGGTACGCGGTCTCTTCACCGCGACGTCAATTTCACCGAGTCCCTGGTTGAGACAGCGGTCAACTCGTTACGCTATTCGTGCAGGTCGGAACTTACCCGACAAGGAATTTCGCTACCTTAGGACCGTT
>CAZXEQ010000005.1:0-186352 GCA_964640155.1 uncultured bacterium
TATCTATTCTTCTCACCATTCCCCCTGAATATTCGAGAAGATTTAATTGCAAGAACTTATGTTCAATAGCAACCTGTTAAAAGAATAAATCCTTATTGGGCCTCTGTCAATTTTTATTCCTCCTGTTCTTATAATTTATATTTACTCACTTCGGTAGAAATATTATGATCATCACCCTTATGAGTAAAAAAACTTCTGTGGAAGAATTAAATAAAATTGCGCATGAAATCAGAAAAGACATTATTGTCATGCTTGAGAAATCAGCCTCCGGTCATCCTGGAAGCTCGCTTTCTATAGCAGATATTGTCACGGCTCTTTTTTTTAGAGTAATGCGTCATGATCCTAAAAACCCTCATTGGGCTGATCGGGATCGCTTTGTATTAAGCAAAGGGCATGCCGCTCCTGCTCTTTATGCTGCTTACGCAAGATCAGGCTATTTCCCTCACGATTGGATTTATTCTTTAAGACAATTAGGATCCCCATTACAAGGCCATCCAGATCGTCGCAAACTTGACTTTGTCGAAGCATCGACAGGATCACTCGGGCAAGGACTTTCTATTGGGCTTGGAATTGCTTTAGCCGCTAAATTAGACAAAAAAGATTATCATACCTATTGTGTCATCGGAGATGGCGAATCCAATGAAGGTCAAATCTGGGAAGCTGCCATGTTTGCTTCTCATCATGATTTAGACAACATCACTGCCATTCTGGATTACAATAAATTCCAACTCGATGGCGCCGTCAAAGATATTTTAGATATGGAACCCATGGGGCAAAAATGGCAGGCGTTTGGCTGGCATGTTGAAGAAATCAATGGCCATCATATGGATGAAATCTTAGAAGCCATCGAACGTGTTAAAAAAGTGAAACATCAGCCTTCCATTATCATTGCCCATACCGTAAAAGGCAAAGGTGTTTCCTTTATGGAGCATAATAATCACTTTCACGGAGTTGCTCCTACCCATGAAGAAGCTAAACGAGCTCTTTTAGAATTAGGAGAGAGCGAAAAAAAAGTTGAAGAACTACTGAAAAAGTAAGTCATAAGTTATAAGTCGTAAGTTCTAAGTAAAAAGATGTTTTTAAAACTTATAACTGATGACTTACCACTTAAAACTGGAGTCTTATGTCTCTTGAAAAAAATTTAGGATTAGCAACCCGGGATGCTTACGGTCAAGCTTTGGTTGAGCTTGGTAAAAAGAACGCCAACATTGTAGTTCTTGATGCGGATCTTTCTAAATCCACTAAAACCGAAGCCTTTGGAAAAGCATTCCCAGATCGTTTCATCAATTGTGGAATCATTGAGATGAACATGGTGGGAGTTGCTGCGGGCCTGGCTCTTTCAGGAAAAACTGTATTTACTTCTTCTTTTGCCTGCTTTCTTATTTGTAAAACTTATGATCAACTTCGTATGGCCGTTGCCAATCCTATGGCAGATGTAAAAATTGTCGCGTCACATGGCGGCATCAGTGTGGGAGAAGATGGAGCTTCTCAGCAATCTATTGAAGATGTTGCTTTGACCACTTCCCTACCTGGATTTACTGTTATTATCCCTTCAGATCAATACTGTGGCAAAGAACTTGTGATACAAGCAGCAGCTCAATATGGACCTTTCTATATAAGAACAGGACGACCTAAAGCTGCAATCGTTCATAACGAAAATACAAAATTTCAGATTGGGAAAGGGGTTCGCCTTCGAGAAGGCAAAGATGTCACGATTATTGCCAATGGCCTCTTGGTATTTGAAGCTTTATCTGCCGCTGACACGCTTTCAAAACAAGGGATTCAAGCTGCGGTAATTGATATGCATACGGTTAAGCCTCTAGACCAAGACCTCATTCGAGAAGCTTGTGAAAAGACAGGTGCGATTGTGACCGCTGAGGAGCATCAAATCTGGGGCGGTCTTGGAAGTGCTGTAGCCCAAGCCGTATCTAAAATCAAACCGGTTCCTATGGAATATGTTGCGATTGAAGATACTTATGCTGAGTCTGGGAAACCTGATGAATTGCTAGAGCATTACGGACTTACAGAAAAACACATTGTTGAAGCAGCAACAAAAGCTGTTAAACGAAAACGCTAAATTAGCGAGCCTATTTATATTTTTTCTCTGCCAGAAAATCCACCTTCTAAAGTATGCCAGTGCTCCACCTTCTTTTCCCCTAACTTCCAACAAAGTACGACAATTTCATCATCCTTAATATGATAAAAATCAATCAAACCCGTATCTGGATCTTTCAATTGATAACCTAAATCATTCATTTCATTCAAAATTTTATTAAATTCTTCCACTAAAACATTTAACTCTTCTACATCCTTCTGAACAGCTTCATGACTGGGTGCATACACTGCAGAATCAGATACTCCTCCTACAATAAGCTGTGTATCAATATGTAATTGCTTCTGAAAAACTTTTTCCTTGAGTTGTTGAAGTTTCAAAATATAGGCTTCAAGCTCTGGGATTAATTGATTCACACCTTCTACACTAAAAAATTTCACGAATTTTTCCTTTCACGTTCCATACCTTTAGCGTAAGCAAAATGGAATGACTTTTCAATGTAAATTAATAAACAATGAAAATTTGTTGTGCGTTATGCGTCTTGCGTAAAAGAATTTTTAATCCTTATGCTTTACGCAGCCCGCACAACACATTACCGTCTTTATGAAAAACATTGACGCCAGCCTCATTTTTTCTTAGGTTATTTGAACTTTTTAATGGATTAACCCGTCTTCCTGTTTAAAGGAGAAATCATGTTGTCGAGTTACGCATATGTTTTTGCCTTCATCGTTGTAGGCGTTCTTTTTGCCCTTGTTTTTACAGGCACACCACTCATTCTTTCTCCCAAAAGCCGAGGGAAGAAAAAAGAGTATACGTATGAAAGCGGAGAAGACACGATTGGAAGCGCCTGGGTACAATTTGACATTCTCTATTATCTTTTCGCACTCATTTTTATTGCTTTCGATGTTGAAGTCATTTTCTTGTTTCCCGTCATTTTAGTTTATGGTATTACTCCTGACCTCGTTAACCTTTCTAAAATTTTAATTTTTATTGGCATTTTAGCTCTTGCACTCGCCTATGCATGGCGAAAAGGACTTTTTCAATGGAAATGACGGAAGCCAAAGATTTTAATTTGGATCAAATGCAGGCATCCGAAGGCTTGGCCTTTTTTAAAATTGACCAATTGTTGAATATGGCTCGGTCTCGTTCCTTGTGGCCCATGACTTTTGGACTCACCTGCTGTGCGATTGAAATGATGGCCGTGGGTAGCGCTCGATATGATTTAGATCGTTTTGGTCATGGCGTATTTCGTCCATCCCCGCGTCAATCTGACGTGATGATCGTCTCTGGTACTATTTCACGCAAAATGGCTCCTCGTATTAAAACACTTTATGATCAAATGCCTTCTCCCAAATATGTTATTGCCATGGGAGGTTGCGCTATTGCGGGAGGACCTTTTAAGTATCCGGGACAATATTCCATTCTTGAAGGAATTGATAAAATCATTCCCGTTGATGTCTATATCCCAGGTTGTCCTCCAAGACCTGAAGCCCTCATCAGTGCTATTCTTAAGTTACAAGAAAAAATTACAACAAAAGAAGCGAAGGCATAAACCATGTCAACGCTCATAGAAACCTCCAAAGATACATTTCTTCAAAATATCGCAACAGAATCTGTCAATGAACGTATTTATGCAAAAGACGGGTTTCATGTTGAAATTATTATTTCCAAAGAAAATTTGAGACCTCTGGCTCAAAGATTTCTACAGCAACAATATTTTCTGGAATGCCACACGATTGTTGATTATCCCGACCGATTTGAATCTTGTTATCAATTTAATCGATGGGATAAAACTCATCGCGTGCTCGTCAAAGTCAAAACAGACAAAGCTAATCCTCATTTCCCAACCATTTCAGATATTTACGGCGTTGCTAATTGGTATGAACGTGAAGGATATGATTTCTTTGGTGTTATTTTCGACAATCATCCTAATCTTACAAGACTTCTTCTTCCAGAAACAGCCAACTATCATCCCCTGCGTAAAGATTTTAAGGGAGAAGGCATGCCCACGGATGTGGAAGATGTTTTAAATTTGATGAAATATGAAGATGCCAAATTTGAAAAGACCAATCCAGAACTTCAGAAAAAATATCAAAAAGACTATTTTATCAACATGGGGCCTCAGCATCCCAGTACTCATGGGGTTTTGAGGCTTCTTTTGCATTTAGATGGGGAAAGAGTTTTAGGCGCTGAACCTGTCATCGGATATTCCCATCGTGATCATGAACGCATGGCTGAATATAAAACCTATATTCAGTTTCTTCCTAATATGGGGCGTTTAGATTATGTAGGAGCCATGGCCTATAATTTTGGTTATGTAGGTTTAATCGAAAAAGCAATGGGACTCGTCCCTTCCCCACGTTCTGAATATATTCGAGTGCTTACCACAGAGCTGAATCGTATTGCCAGTCATCTGCTTTGGCTCGGAACTTATTTGCTGGATCTTGGCTCTTTTAGTCCCTTCTTTTATTGCTTTGATGATCGTGAAACCATTTTGGATGCTTTGGAAACCCTTACCGGTGAACGACTGACTTACAATTATTTTCGTTTTGGAGGTGTCGCATTTGATTTGCCTGAAGAATTCGAAGCTTCTGTTAAAGCCTTTATCCCAAAAATGAGACAACGGCTCAAAGATTATAAAACCTTGATTGAAAAAAATATTATTTTCATCAAACGCACCAAAGATATTGGAATTTTGACCAAAGAAAATGCTTTATCTTTTGGAGTCACAGGTCCCACACTCAGAGCCTGCGGTGTTCCTTATGATTTAAGAAAAATTGAACCTTATTCGGTTTATTCAGAAATGAATTTTGATATTCCTACTTCTAATGGTGGCGATACTTTTTCTCGTTATCAAATTCGTTTGGCAGAAATTGAACAAAGTTTAAGAATCGTAGAACAAGCTTTAGCAAAGATGCCTTCTGGCCCGATTAAATCTGAAAAAGCTCCGAAAAGCGCTGTGGGATCTGTGAAAGTGCCTCAAGGTGAAACTTATTTTGCTGTGGAAGCTGCTCGAGGACAATTTGGGACTTATTTGGTGAGTAACGGCACCACCAATCCTTATCGATTGAAATTGCGTTCACCTTCTTATGCAAATTTGAGTGCACTTGAGACTTTATTAAAAGGACATCTGATTGCAGATGTCGTTGCAGCCTTAGGCAGTATTGACGTAGTCATGCCGGAAATTGATAGATAAAATAAAATATGAACTCTGAACTTTTAAGAATCTCTATTAGTCTTGTCATTGTCATTGGCTTCATTCTAACCAATGCTTTAGTTTTGGTATGGATGGAACGTAAAGTGAGTGCACGAATGCAAATTCGTCGCGGCCCTCTTTATGTTGGTCCCTTCGGCCTTTTACAAACCTTTGCGGATGCTTTGAAACTTTTGGGAAAAGAACTTGTTTTCCCAAAAAATTGCGATCGTATTCTTTATTTCCTAGCCCCTATTCTTGTTTTTGCCCCTGTCATTGGAACCTTTTTAGTAATTCCTTTTAGTTCATTCTTTTTAATTCAAGATTTGAATATTGGCCTTCTTCTGATTTTCTCTTTTTCAGGGCTTTCTTTCATTGGTATTTTCATGGCGGGCTGGTCTTCTAATAATAAATATAGCTTGTTAGGCGGTTTACGATCCGTGGCTCAGAATATTTCTTATGAAATCCCTCTTCTGCTTTCAACCATGGGCGTTATCATGATTGCCAAATCATTCCGGCTTTCCGATATTGTGGCTGCACAAGCAAATTATCCCTTTGTTCTGATTCAACCTCTGGCATTTTTGATTTTCTTTATTGCTTCCTTGGCTGAATCCAATCGAGCCCCTTTTGATATTCCAGAAGCAGAATCTGAAATTGTTGCGGGTTTCCATACGGAATATTCTGGACTTCGATTTGGAATTTTCTTCATCAGTGAATACACGTATATGTTTATTAATGCAAGTGTCGCGACTGCTTTGTTTCTGGGAGGAGCACATGGACCTTGGCTTCCAGGGTTGGCCTGGTTTTTCCTGAAAGTTTATTTTCTCATTTTTGTCATCATGTGGGTTCGCTGGACATTCCCAAGACTTAGAAGCGATCAGTTGATTACTTTTGGTTGGAAGGTCTTGATTCCACTAGCTCTTTTTAATATGATTTGCACCGCTTTCGGACTTTACTTTATTAAATAAGGTTTTATGTCTTATATTACAAGCATATTCTCAGGCTTTTACAGTTTGCTCTCAGGCATGTGGGTCACATTTAAGTTTATGTTCCACCGCCCTGTGACAGATCTGTATCCTCGCAAGAAAAAGGCTATGTTTCCTCGCTTCAAAGGACCTACTTCTTTTGTTGTGGATGAAAAAACGGGCGATCATCGCTGCATTTCTTGTGATCAATGCGTCAAAGTGTGTCCTTCCTCCTGTATTACTCTGACAAAAGTAAGAGGTGAAGACAAAAAATTTCATTTAACAGAATATAAAGTGGATTATAGCCTTTGCAGTTTATGTAGTCTTTGCATTGAAGTATGTCCAACCGATGCCCTCACCCATGCAAAAGATTATGACATTCCCACTTTTTCTCAATCAGATCTGATTATTGATTTTCTAAAGCCTTTTTCTGCTAAACACGCTCAAGACAAACAAAAATTACAAACACCGCAAGTCGCTACTCCATCATCAGGCACCCCATGATCAAAGAAATCATTTTCCTTAGCATCGTGATTGTCACTGTTCTGGCAGCCTTCATGGCCGTGGCTTTTAAGAAAACACTTTATAACGCTTTTTCTTTAATGCTGTGTTTGGGTGGAATTGCTGGGATTTTTGTATTTTTATCCAGTGAATTTCTCGCTGTTATGGAAATTGTAGTCTATGTCGGTGCTATTGCAATTGCTATTGTTTTCGCCATCATGTTTTCTCCCCCTCATTTTATGACGCAGGACCGACAAGCCATGAAAACCTTTCGTTCTATTGCAGCCGCAGCTTTCTTTTTCTTTATGATTTATAGAGTCGTTCAAAAAGGTCCATGGATCGCATCAACGGTGGCTTCTATCCCTGAGGCTGACTTTTCTATTAAACATTTGGGAAGTGTTTTATTAGGAGTTTACACACTTCCTTTTGAGATTATCAGCGTGATTCTTTTCATTGCCGTTTTAGGAGCCTTGATTATGGGCAGAAGGAGAGGAACGGATGAGTAATCATTTAGAAACGTATCTTATCTTGTCGGGACTTTTAGCTTCGATTGGTGTTTACGGATTTTTAGAAAGAAAAAATCTGATTGGGATTTTAATCTCTATCGAGCTTATTTTAAACGCTGCCAGCATTAATTTTTTGGCTTTTAATAAGTTTCTTTTCCCAGATAAAGGGATTGGGCAAGCCATTGTTTTATTTATCATTGGTTTAGCAGCTGTAGAAGCTACTTTAGCTTTAAGTATTATCTTAGTACTTTATCGAGGGATGACTTCAATCAACATTGAAAAAGTAAATCGTTTAAAAGGGTAACATGGACTTAACGCTTCTCTTTTTAATCACAGCATCACCGCTGATTGCATTTCTTGCAATCTCTGCTTTGCCCAAGCAATTGAAAGGCTTAGCAAGCACTGTTTCCATTGTTGCCATTTTATCTTCCTTTTTTTCAACTCTTGGTATCTTTCTCAAACATCCTGAGATCACGCAAACTCCTTTAGAAATTCAATGGACTTGGCTGGTTTCACATCCCTTTAGTTTTAATGTGGGTTTTCTGATTGATCGCTTGAATGTTCTCATGCTTTTTATTGTGACCTCGGTCAGTTTTTTCGTACAAGTTTTCTCAGTTAATTATATGGCCGAAGAAGGACGAGGAAAATCTCGTTATTTTTCATTTTTATCTCTTTTCTCTTTCGCCATGGTCAATTTGATTATTTCTAACAATCTTCTTCAAACTTTTATTTTTTGGGAATTGGTGGGACTCGCTTCTTATCTTTTAATTGGTTTCTGGTATCAAAAACCTTCCGCAGTGGCAGCGTCTCGAAAAGCCTTTGTGGTGACTCGGTTGGGAGATTTAGGATTTTATTTAGCTGTGGGTCTTTTAGTGCTCCATGTAGGAAATCTTAATTTTTCATATTTGAATTCAGGGGTCGTTCAGCAAACCCTTTCTACCGGAATGATCACGCTCATCACCCTTTTGATCTTCGCAGGAGTGATGGGCAAAAGTGCCCAATTCCCTCTTCACATCTGGCTTCCAGATGCGATGGAAGGTCCAACTCCTGTGAGCGCACTTATTCACTCTGCAACCATGGTGGCCGCTGGTGTTTTCTTAACTGCAAGAAATTTTGCCTTATTCAGTGCTTCTCATACTTCCATGCTCTTTGTTCTTATTTTTGGAACCTTAACTGCTTTAACAGGAGCCACTTTGGCTGTCATTCAAAATGACATTAAAAAGATTTTAGCTTACTCCACCATCAGCCAATTAGGTCTTATGATGATGGCCTTAGGCGCTGGTTCTTATGAAGGGGGTATTTTCCATCTCACAACACATGCCCTTTTCAAATCTCTCCTCTTTTTAACTGCAGGAAGCCTGATTCATCATTTTCATACCAATGATATATGGGAAATGGCAAAAAAAGGTTCTCGCTCTCAAAAATTAAGTTTAACTGTTCTTTTGGTGGGCGGACTTTCTCTGGCAGGTATTTTCCCCTTCTCTGGATTCTGGAGTAAAGATTTGATTCTAGAAGCCCTAGAACATCAACCCATTTTTTATACTGCGGGTTTAATTGTCAGCTTTTTTACATCTTATTATGTTTTCAGATTATTGTTTATTCTCTATTTTAAATCTTCGGATGCTCATGACCATCCCCATCATCAACTCGGGATTTATACCTTCTGCAACAATTTCCCTTTGATTACTTTAGCGATTGGATCCCTCATTGCTGGCTTTATGGGAACAGGCGTTTTCCATCATGTTCTTTTAAAATTTATTTCTCCTGAAGCCCATGGTGAGCTTTCCATGAAATTGATGCTCACAGGAACAGGCGTTGCTGCTGTTGGATTGATTCTTGCATTGTGGAATTATGTCAAGAAACCTGCTCAACCTGTTGCCACTTCTACGGGAGTACGAAAGATTCTCGATAATAAGTATTATCTGGATGATCTTTTCGAAAAAGTTTTTGGGAAAATAATTTTAATGTTTTCAGGTTTTTTAAACTGGTTTGATAAAACAGTCATTAATGGTCAAATGGTAGACGGTTCCGGCAGAAATACATTTAGGCTGGGTGCCTTGCTCTCAAGACTACAATCGGGAGAGCTTCAAGACTATTTGATGATGCTTTTTGTGATTAGTTCGGCTGTGATTTATTTTTTACTTAAATAAGGAAATATGAACATTTCAATCTTAAGTTATATATTGCTTTGCCCTATTATCGGAGTGCTTTTGATTCTTTTTACTCCTCGCTCAGCCGAGCTGGCCATCAAAGTTATTTCTTTGGTGGTTTCTGGAATCTCTGTTGTTCTCTCATTTATCGCTTATGCCAAATTTGACCCTTCCAATGTTCATTTACAATTAGAAGAAAAAGTAGAATGGCTGAGCCGATACGGCATCAATTATTGGAATGGAGTAGATGGGCTCAATATGGCCATGATTATTTTGACAGCCATTGTTATTTTTACAGGCGTCATCGTTTCCTGGAAACTCACTTATCGCGTAAAAGAGTTCTTTGCGCTTCTTTTATTCTTAGTTGCAGGAGTTTTTGGTGTTTTCATGACCATGAACCTTTTCTTCTTCTTTCTTTTCTATGAGGTAGCTGTGCTTCCCATGTATCTTCTGATTGCCATTTGGGGAAGTACCAATAAAGAGTATGCCGCTTTAAAACTGACCCTTTATTTACTTCTTGGAAGCGCTTTAATGTTTACTGTTTTCTTAGCCATTTATTCTCTGGCAGGAGCTCATACTTTTGATCTAATCACAATTAAAGAAACCGTTCAATTTGATCCTCTTTTCGCAAAAATTGCTTATATTGCCCTTTTCATTGGTTGTGGTGTTCTGGCAGGTTGTTGGCCTTTTCACGTATGGAGTCCTGATGGACATGTAGCTGCACCTACCGCTGTCAGTATGCTTCATGCGGGTGTTTTGATGAAATTAGGTGCCTACGGTATTATTCGAGTCGCCTTCTTTCTTTTTCCTGAGGCCGCTCAAACGTGGGGACCTTTCACTGCAACTCTTGCAACCTTTAATATTCTCTATGGCGCCCTCGTTGCCATTAAGCAAAAAGATTTAAAATACATGATCGGATATTCAAGCGTTTCTCATATGGGTATTGTACTTCTTGGGATTTCGACTCTCACCGTCTCTGGTATGAATGGGGCTCTTTTCCAGATGTTTTCTCATGGTATCATGACGGCTCTTCTCTTTGCCTGCGTCGGTCATATTTATGAACAATGCCACACTCGATACTTTGATGAATTGGGTGGACTTGCCTATAAAATCCCCATTGTATCTACTTTTTTCATTATTGCAGGTTTAGCCGGATTGGGACTCCCCGGCTTAAGTGGATTTCCTTCTGAACTTTTAGTTTTAATTGCTGCATTAAAAACATATCCCATTGCTGGAATTTGTACGGCTATTGGAGTTGTCGTCACCACTTTTTACATTGTGACAGGCATTTTAAAGGCTTTTTATGGGCCTTTTAATAAACATCATGATCACATTAAAGATATAGATTTATGGCAATATTTTGGTCGGGCTGTTTTAGTCGCTTTCTTAATTATTTTAGGGGTTTATCCAAAGCTTTTTTTAGACTTAGTAAATCCCATCACTTCGTATTTATTAAAGGTATCTTAATATGTGTCGATGGCTTATCGCTCCAGAAATGGCTATTAGTTTAATGGCAGGAGTTTCCTTCTTTTCCGTATTTTTCAATGAGGGGGCTGTCAAAAAATATATTTATCGCATCATACTTCTTTTAGGGGTTCTTGGAATTGTTGCCAGCGCATGTTCTCTCAATGCACAAGGGGTTCTCTTTTTTAACACCTATGAAATTACTCCTTTTTCTCAAGCGTTCAAATTGATTTTGGTCATTTCTCTTTTTCTCATCCTTACGATTTCTGACAATTTGATTTCTATTAGAGAAGAATTAAAACCTGAATTTTTCCTCTTTCTTTCAACAGCCACTCTAGGAATGATGATGCTTACCAGTGCCACTGAACTAATCACTCTGTTTATCTCCCTAGAACTCGCTTCTGTTTCTCAATATATTTTGGTTCCTTTAAGACGCGGTAAACTCTTAAATGCTGAAGCTGGCATTAAATATCTTCTCTTTGGAGCAGCCGCAAGCGCTTTAACCCTTTATGGAATCAGCTTTATTTTTGGATCAGCCAAGACCCTTTTCTTTTCTGAAATTACAGCTCAACTTCCTGAATTGATGCATCAAAACGTCTTTATCATTGGTTTATTTCTTACCAGTGCAGGTTTCTTATTTAAATTAGCGGCTTTCCCATCTCATTTTTGGGCGCCTGATGTTTATGAAGGAGCTTCCACCCAAGTCACTGCATTCATTGCAACCACTTCTAAAGCAGCAGCTGTGGCCGCCTTGATTAAAATCCTTATGATTGTTTCTACTGATCATGCAACTTTTACCTATGTTTTGGTCACGCTATCGATAGCTTCCATGACATTGGGAAATCTAGTTGCCATGATTCAAAAAGATATGAAGCGTATGCTGGCCTATTCAAGTATTGCGCAAGCAGGTTATATTCTTGCAGGTTTGCTTTCACAAAGCACAGCTGGCTATGTAGCTGTTATTTTTTATACCATTGCTTATCTCGTGATGAATTTTGCAGCTTTTATGGTCACAACCCGTATTGCTTCAGCAGATGACAATCCTCAAATCAAAAGTTTTGCGGGGCTTTCAGATCGTTCTCCTCTTTTAGCATTAACACTCCTCATCAGTCTTCTTTCTTTAGCAGGAATTCCACCCTTGGCTGGTTTCACAGGGAAATGGTTTCTTTTCGGAGCGGCCATGGAAAAAGGACATTGGGTATTGGTTTTGGTGGGAGTGATTAACAGCGTTATTTCTCTTTATTATTATCTAATGGTCGCCAAAGAAGCTTACTTAGGAAAATCCGATGCCCCAGAGATTCATCCTTGCCTCAAAACACGTCTTTTAAGCTATGCCTCTATCATTATTTTGGTCGTAGTAGGTATCTTCCCCACTCCTCTTATTCAGTGGATTGAATCGATTCTAAAATAGTAGAAGTTACTCGCTCTCCATTTCTTCTCTACTAAACAAACTCACGCTAAATAAAAAATGGGGCAACCTATGCGACCGACCCATTCTGAAGTGCATCTAACCTCTCTCTCTTAGGAGTTTCCTTCGGTCTGAGCTGGAGTTACATCTTCACTAGGTTTAAACTGAGGTTCCGGACAATTGTGAAATCTTTTCAAAAAAGAGACCTTTTTTATTCTTTCTAAGACAGAGATTCTCTAAGCTCTTTCAAATCAGTTATTGGAGCCTTACAGGAATAATTTTGACAGATATACACTGTAGCTTTGCCCTTCAACATCTCCTTTCCTTTAACAAAAGGAAGAGTTGTAGATATATCCTGATAAGACTTCTGATCTGGCAAAGCATAGGCCAAAATCATATTAGGAATAAAATGAGAATAAATTTCATGGGTCATTTCCAAAAATTCTTTATCTTTTAAAGCCCCAGCAATCACAACTTCTTGCGTTGGTCCTAATGCAAAATCAATCGCGATTAACATTTGGGGGTATCCGCTTGGAAATTGAGAAACTAATTCTGAAAATTTTTGAAAAAGGGATTGGGCTTGTCTTTCCATCTCTACATTCATTGTAAATTTAGATAGCTTCAAAAGAACAAGCGCTGCAATAGAATTACCTGAAGGCAAGGCCCCATCATAAATTTCTTGAGTTTGACTCATTAATTTCTCTGAGTCTTTACCCAAAAAGAAAAAACCTCCCTCAGTCTCATCCCTAAAAAAATGAATCATATCTTTGGCTAACGCAACAGCTTCTTTCAAATAAGGGAAATGAAAAGTCGCTTGATATAGCTCAAGAAGTCCATCAATAAAAAAGGCATAATCATCCAAAAAGGCAGAAATCGCCGCTTCTCCATTCCGATAACGATGCAGGAGCCGTCCCTCTTTTGTTCTCATACGAGTTAAAATAAAATCAGCTGATTTTTGAGCACTTTTTATATATTTTTCCTCTTTGAGAACTCTTCCCCCAAAAGCCAAACTCGCAATCATGAGCCCATTCCAATCCGTCAAAATCTTATCATCCAGATGAGGACGTAATCTTTGAGCACGAGCTTTTAATAATTTTTTCTTACCTTCTTCAATAATTTTTACAATCTCTTCTGGTCTTTTCTGAAAATGTTTAGCCACTTCATCACTATTTTTTGAGATATAAAGAACATTTTTACCTAAAAATTCTCCATGGGGATCATGAGGGGCATTCCCATCGACCAAAACCCCAAAATATTCATTAAAAACTTTACCGTCATCAGGGCCTAAAAGTTCAAGAACTTCCTTCACAGTCCAAAGATAAAAAGCCCCTTCTGTTTTTTCTTCTGGCTCACTTGGATTTGAAGCACTATCCGCATCTTCCGCAGAATAAAATCCACCTTCAGCATGAGTCATATCTCGCAAAACATAATCAAAAATTTCTCTAGCCACACATGCAAACATTTCATTTTTTGTGACCTGATAAGCTTCTAAATAACTTTTAGAAAGAATGGCTTGATCGTATAGCATTTTTTCAAAATGAGAAATGCGCCAAATGTCATCCACCGAATAACGATGAAACCCTCCTCCCAGTTGATCGTGCATCCCCCCTTGAGCCATTTTTAAAAGTGTCTTTTCTACCATCTCTAAAGCTTGTGCATTTTTAGATCTTCTCCACCATCTCAAGAGAAAAGACAAAACATGACTTCTTGGGAATTTAGGAGCACTTCCAAAACCTCCATTTTCAGGATCAAATTGACCTAAAAATTGTTCAAAGCCTTCTTTCAAAATATCTTCTCGAATAATAAAGGTGGATGAAGAAACTTTTTTTGGCTTAATTTGGATTGCTTGAGCAACTGCTTCAGCAGACCGAATCAATTTATCTCGATCACTCTGCCACTGACGGGCGATAGCTTCCAAAACAGAACCAAAACCAGGTCGACCCCAACGATCATCAGGAGGAAAATAAGTTCCTCCGTAAAAAGGTTTCAAATCATGCGTCAGAAACGCACTCAAAGGCCATCCCCCTTGTCCTGTCATGGCCTGAACAGCATTCATATAAATATGATCAATATCTGGTCTTTCTTCTCGATCTACCTTAATCGACACAAAATATTGATTCAAAATTTTTGCAAGCTCGGCATTTTCAAAAGATTCTTTTTCCATGACATGACACCAATGACACGTTGAATAACCGATGGAAAGGAAAATAGGTTTATCTTCTTTTCTAGCCTTTCCAAAAGCCTTCTCACCCCATGCCATCCAATCGACAGGATTGTGGGCATGTTGTTGAAGATAAGGACTTTTTTCATCAATCAATTGATTGGTATAATTGTGTTTCATTTTAAAATTTCTCTATGTTTTATAATGATCATGTCATCAAAATCTACTTTTTCATAGATGAGGGTGGCACAAATCCTGGGCCCCTTTCCCGCAAGGTCCTATGCGGACGAAGGCAAAGGACTCCCGATTTTATACCCCTTTAAACCTTTTCTTACAAACACATCAGGAGAATGCTCAAGTCACGGGCGCTGGAACCGCAGGACCTGAGGACAAAGGGGTAAGATTTGTGACAGGACCCTCTACTTTTGAATAAGAACACCCTTTGATCAATAGCATCCTTAATGATGATGCAAAACTTTATAAATTTTATCAGCAAGTTTTCTGGAAATGCCTGTTGCCTTTTGCAACTCATCCATAGATGCTTTCTTCATCTCTCCGATAGAACCAAAATGCTTTAGCAATTCTGCTCTTTTTACAAGACCAACTCCAGATATATCATCTAAAATAGATTCTTTTAATTTCTTTTCTCTAAGAATTTTGTGATAGGTTACAGCAAAACGATGTGCTTCGTCCCGAATTCTTTGAATCAAATGCAGAGCGCCAGAATCTTTAGCCAATCGAAGAGGTTCATTAGAAAAAGGTCGATAAATTTCCTCATAACGTTTAGCCAAGCCAATCACAGGAAGCGCTGTTAAACCCATTTCTTGCAAAACACTAAAAGCTGAAGAAAGTTGCCCCTTGCCCCCATCAATCAAAATCAAATCAGGGAAAACACCTCCCTCTTCTTTTAAGCCTCGATAACGCCTCCCCACCACCTCCTTCATCATGGCAAAATCATCAATGCCCAAAACACTTTTGATACGAAAACGTCTATAAAACCGCTTATCGGGGGCACCTTGAAAAAAATGTACCATGGAACCTACAGCCTCTTTTCCAGAAAAATTAGAAATATCAAAAGCTTCCATTCGAATAGGCGGATTTTCTAGGCCCAGAACCTCTGCCAGAGACTGCATCTCTTGCACAGCATGAGACGAGATCCTTTTAAAATTACGTAAAGTATTCATCCGAGTTCCTGCAATATTTTCAATCGCCCTCATCCGGTCTCTGAGTTGAGCTGCCTTTTCAAAATCTAAATTCTTAGAGGCTTCTTCTATTTGCTTTTTCATCTTAAAAACAAGCTCTTGAGATCGACCTAATAAAACTTGGCAAGCATGGTCAACAGATTGTCGATAATCCTCTTTTGAGATATTTCCCACACAAGGAGCTGAACACCATTTCATCATTTGATAAAGACAATGGTCATAATCAGGTTTTCTAGGATCGACTAAATTACATGTTCTAATCTTAAAAATTTTTTGAAGTTGTTCCACTGTTTTTCGAAGTGCTTGTGAGTTGGTATAGGGCCCCAGGTATAATGCCCCATCGGGTTTTTTCGTTCGGGTGATCATAAACCGAGGAAAAGATTCGTTGAATGTCACTTTAAGTAAAGGATAAGTTTTATCATCTCTATAAGAGACATTGTACTTTGGTTTAAATTCCTTGATATATTGACATTCTAAAATCAAAGCTTCTTGAGGAGATTTGAGTACAATAAAATCAATGTCTCGAACGGCCTCAATCATAGCTTCTGATTTTGGAGAGCCTTTTAAATCTCGAAAATGAGATAATAGCCTTGAGCGCAATCGAACCGCTTTACCTACATAAATAACCTCCCCTAACTCATTACGCATGAGGTAAATCCCACATTTTTGAGGAATTTTATGTATTTTTTCTTTCAGTTCCAATCGCATGTATAAACCCTTGACATCTTTAAAGGTAAATTCTATATTTATCGCCTAATTTGCTTATTATATCAAGATTTTGAAAGGAATTTTATGGCACATAGTATTTCAGCACTTAAGAGAGCTCGACAAGCGTTAAAAAGACGAGCCAAAAATAAAACCAATAAGTCTAATCTTAAAGGCCAAACGAAGATCTTCTTAAACATTTTATCCTCCAAAAAGAAGGATGAAGCGGTTGCGGCTTTTAAAGAACTCTCAAGTCAATATGACAAAGCTGCTAAAAAGGGCATTGTCCATCGCCGTAACGCAGATCGTCATAAGTCTCGCTTAGCTCAGAGACTCGCGAAAGCTTTTGCTGCCTAAAAAGACTCTTTTCATCCTTGTAGGTGGTTATTTCTTCTCCGGAGCTTGTGCCCTTGTTAGTGAGATTGTTTGGGCACGGCAAATCCAAATTTTTCTGGGATCTAGTACTCTTTCAGTTTCTGCCATACTCATCACATTTATGAGTGGCATTACTTTAGGGAGTTATTCTTTAGGACGCTCTCTAAAATCTTCCAAACACCCTCTTCTTCTCTATTGTTTTCTTGAAGCAGGCATTGGCCTTTTAACTCTTTTTCTCTTATGGTTTTACCCCTTTCTTCTTTCATCCCTTCATTTAAGTACCATTTGGCGTTATTTTCTAACGATCATTCTCTTTAGCATCCCTACTTTTCTCATGGGAGGAACTTTCCCTATTTTGAATGAAGTCTGCAAAAAACTTTCTGCAACTGAAAAAAACTGGCCCGCTATTCTTTATGGATACAATGTTTTAGGAGGAACCCTCGGCGCTTTGATGGGTGGATTCTTTTTGATCTATCATCTTGGACTAAAACATACGCTTATACTAACCAGCTCTATTAATTTATCTATTGCATGTGTTTCAGCACTTATTTATAAAAAAGCATCAAACGCCTCCCCTCATATTGAAACTTTTTATAAGAGTAATCCTTCTCAAAAACTTCAGCCTAATGTAGGGATGTTTTGTCTTTTCATCGTTGGCTTTATTTCCATGATGTATGAAGTTTTAACAACACGTCTTTTGGCCATTGTTCTGGGGAGTTCAACCTATGCCTTCACTCTCATTCTGACCACATTCCTACTGGGACTTGCTCTTGGAAATTTTTTACTCTCAAAGATAAGCCAGAGAACCTCTTATCCTTTGCTCTGGCTTATGGGATTACAAGTTATTCTTGGATTTTTTATTCTGACCAGTCTGTGTCTTCAAGATCAATTGCCCCTTTTCTTTTATAAACTTTTTCCAATATTTGAAAATTCATTCTGGAGCATTCAAGGGCTTCAATTCCTGATCTGTACTTTAATTCTTTTAGTGCCTACCAACCTTATTGGAGCTTCATTCCCATTTTTAATTCGAATAGGGCAAAGCACCGTTACAGACAAATATAATTCTTTAGGGACACTGTATGCTATCAATTCCCTAGGAAATACGTTTGGAGCTCTTCTCACATCTCTTATTTTACTACCCTTCTATGGCCTAGAAAAAACTTTCAAAGTAAATGCTTTTATTTCTATTGCATTAGCAGCTCTTCTCTCTTTTTATTTGCCCTATAAAAAATCAACGCGCATTATGTTGATGTCTGGGATTTTAACAATAAGTCTTTTGCTTTTTAAAATTCCTCATCTGGATCTTAAACTTTTGACTTCGGGGATTTCACTCTCTTCAAAAAATTATCATACCTTGGGGCTCTCACCCGATCGCTTCATTAAAGAAATAGCGCCTGTCAAAATTCTTTTTTCAAAAGATGGTTGGACCAGTCATGTAACCGTAAGAAAACATAAAAAAGTTCAAAGTCTTCTGATTAATGGAAAGGTTGAAGGCTCCAATGGACAAGATCTTCAAACAGAACTTTTGGTTGCCCATTTACCTTTGCTATTACATTCTCAAACCGAGAATGTTTTTGTCATTGGCCTGGGGACAGGGATTACTTTAAGAGCCATTGAAACATATCCTGTAAAAACGATCACTTGCGTTGAAATTGAAAAAAGAGTTCTGGAGGCCAGTCAGCTTTTCAAAAAACATCATCACAATGCTCTCTCAGATCCCAGACTTAAACTTATGGTAGAAGATGCTCGCCATGTTCTTTCCTCTTCTTCAGAAAAATATGACTGTATTATTTCTGAACCTTCTAATCCCTGGATGGCTGGGATTGGCTCTCTCTACACCATTGAAATGTTTCAAGAAATTAAAAATCATCTTAATGAGAAAGGCGTCGTTTGCCAATGGGTTCATTACTACAACATGTCTCCAAACGATTTAAAAACCATTGTGAGAACTTTTCAAACTGTTTTTCCAAATAGTTCTCTATGGGGACAAGCCCATTTAAGTGATCTTTTTTTAATTGGGTTTAAAGATCCTGATCAAAAATTTCAAATTCCAAATTTGAACCTTAGCAATCCTAAGACTCGTAAAGATCTTCATTCCATTGGTCTTTCCAATACTAAAATTCTTCAAGCTTTACAATATTTAGACAAAGAAGAACTGGCAGCTTTTGCAGGGCAAGGAAAACTTCACACAGATGATCTTCCGATTCTAGAATTTTCTGCACCTCAAGCTCTTTACCAAGACACCCTTTCATTAAATTTAAAAGAAATCTTAAAATTCAGAAAAAATCGAATTTTAAAACATGAAAAAGCCATGACTTTTTATCTCCAAGCTATGGAAAACTTTTATAATAAAAATGAACAAAAATATTTTGAAAATCTTTCAATGGCATTTCAAAAATCTCCTAAATGGCAAAGTCTTTATCAACTCTATGAAAATGCTGTTTATAAAGAAACTCAGCGCTTGTTTGAGGATAAAAAAGAAAGAGAAGCCCTTGATTTACTTGAAAAAGCGCTCCCCTTTATTTCAAAATCATCTCGCATTCAATACACCTTAGGATTTCTCTATCAACAAAAGGAAGCGTGGGAAAAAGCAAAAGCCTGCTATCAAAAAACTGTAAAAATAAATCCACGGTTTGCTCAAGCTTATAATAATCTTGGAGCGGTTTATCTTCAATTTGAAGAAAATGATTTAGCCTATCAATCTTTTAAAAAAGCCCTTGAATTAGATCCCTTCTATATTGAAGCCCATCTTAATTTGGGCTATTGCCTCCTTCAGCAAAAAGCTTTGGAAGCAGCTGAATTAGAATTTAAACTCTGCATCGGTTTGAACAGTCAACTTGCCTCTGCTTATAACGGACTCGGTGTCGTTTTAGCCATGCAGAAAAAATTTGATCAAGCGACAGAACAATTCAAAGAAGCATTAGAACTAGAACCTCAAAACTCAGAAGCAAAGCGTAATTTAGAGAAAATGGCTCAAAAACTAAATGATTGAAACACTCTTATGATGAAAAACCTCTCAAAAAGGTGCCAAACATGTCCTTATAGTCCCCGTAAGGGGATGCAAGGCATCCACAAGCGACTGCGGAGGCGTACGTTTAATGGTACGCCGCACAAAGAAGCGCAGTGGGTAACGCAGCAGATGGACCTTTTTCAGAGGTTTTAATTAATTTGGGATTAAAAACAGACAAAATCTTGTTATAGTGTTAGACATGAATTTAGAGGAGAAAACACCATGAATGTGACAAAAACAACTTTATTAATGGCTCTTTTAACCGTTCTTTTTGTTTTTGCAGGAGGCGCCGTAGGTGGCCAGCAAGGGATGGTTTTTGCTTTTCTATTCGCATGTGTCATGAATGTTGTGACCTATTGGTTTTCTCATAAAATTGTTTTGGCCTTGTATCGAGCCAAACCTCTTTCAGAAAAAGAAGCACCTGAAGTATATGCCATTGTAAGGGATTTAGCGCTTAAAGCTAATATCCCTATGCCTCAACTTTATCTCATTCCTCAAGAAGCACCTAACGCCTTTGCAACGGGAAGAAACCCAAAGCATGCAGTCGTTGCAGTCACACACGGCATTTTGAATCTCTTAAACAAAGAGGAATTGCGTGGAGTTCTTGCGCATGAACTTTCTCATGTTAACAATCGTGACATTCTTGTTGGGACTATTGCTGCCACAATTGCAGGAGCCATCAGTATGCTTGCCAATATGGCCCGTTGGGGAATGATGTTTGGAGGCGGACATCGTGATAACGATCGAAATAATCCTCTGGGCGGTATTCTTGCCATTGTTGTTCTCATTTTTCTACCTATTGCCGCCATGCTTATTCAATTGGCTATTTCCAGAACACGTGAATATGGAGCAGATGAAACCGGAGCAAGATTAACAGGTAATCCTTTAAGTTTAGCGAATGCTCTAAGAAAGTTACAATCTTACTCTCAACGAATTCCCATGCAAGCCAATCCAGCAACTGCTCATATGTTTATCGTCAATCCTCTCAGTGGCAAAAGTTTATTAAAACTTTTTAGCACCCATCCACCCTTGGAAGATCGAATTGCACGTTTGGAACAAATGGCACGGTAAAGACCGTAGATCGTAAAAAATAAAATATTCTAACGATTCTGATCTACAAGCTCTTGAGCACTTTTTTCGCCTATTTCAATTGATTCTTTAGCTTTGCGAAAATCATATAGCTGAACATGATCAATAGAGGGTCGAATCAAATAGTCTGGAGGATTTTGTAACAAAGTTAATTCTGCAATTCTTGATTCCATCATGTAGAGACTACGCAAAAGAGTATCACTCATTAAAAAAACCCCATTCAACGATTTACGAGGCATCATTTTGACACGCGTAGTTACATCCACAGCAATAACCGAAGCTTTACTCAATTGACGAACCTGATATACAGGAACAGGATCAGAAAGACCTCCATCAATTAAAAACTGTCCTTCTATTTCTTTAGGCTGAAAGATCCCAGGAATTGAAATACTGGCTCGTACTGCTTCCACAACCGATCCGTTTTTTAATGCAATTGCTTGGCCTGTCTCTAAATTCGTTGCTGTCACACAAAGAGGAATTTTTAAATCTTCAAATTTTAAATCTCCTAAAATATCTCTCAAAAAATTTTCGATACGATCCCCTTTTAGAAAGCCCCTCTTAGGCAAAGACAAGTCAAGAAATGTAAGCCATTTCTTCCAATCTATTTTCAAAACAAGTTTTTCAATTTCAAGAGCGGATAAACCAGAAGCATACAGACAAGCAATTAAAGCCCCCATGCTAGCACCTGAAAGTGCTTCAATACGAAATTTTTCTCTCTCTAAAACTTTTAAAACTCCAACATGAGCAAAACCACGTGCACCACCAGAACCGAGAGAAAGACAAATAGAGGAAGGCAAATAATCTGACACCTGAGATTAAACCTTTTTCTCAGGGTTATCTTTTTTTATAAAAACGACATGCATGTAGTTAGCACAATGAGGACATTCAATAATAGAAGTTCTGCGAGTGATTTTTACTTGAGTTTGACAATGAGGACACTGCGCTTCAGAGTTTTCAGAAACAGGTATAGCAACATAGATCGTACTTTTTGATTTTGGATCCATGTGTTTATTATACTCTTTTTTTAAAAAACTCCAGATAAGAATTTAATTTTAATCACGATAACATCGGTGAATAGAGCGTGAAGACCATTGGAGCTCGAGCGAGCATGGAACCCCGATAAATATCGGGGGAAGCGAGAGCTCCTTTGAGTTCGTTTACCTCGCCGGGGGAAACGAACGTGTCTGAATACTCTATTCACCGATATCTATGTAGAAAATAGTTTACACTTTTATTTCAAGCCCATCTTTGGCCAAAACCACTTTCCCTGAATATATTTTTCGAACAATTTTTAAAATGTTAATTCGATCACTAGGAGGATAAAAATGGCTCAATACCAATTGTTTAGGAGAAGCTTTTTGAGCTAAATGGGCTGCCTGGGTCGGGGTTAAATGCCCCTTCACTTTCATAGAGTCAGGGAAAGAACATTCCAGAATAAGAAGATTTACATCTTTGCTTAATTGAATTAAATTTTCTGAAAAATCCGTATCTCCTGAGAACACAACAGATTTTCCTCTTTCTTCAAAACGAAAAGAAACACTTTCAGCGATATGTTGAGGCTGACAAGTTTTAACAAAAACGCTCCCTATTTTGAACTGACTGCCCCTCATTTCCTTAATGATCAATTCATACTTCTTAGGAATCAACCAACCTTGATACGTTTTTGATAAATCATTAAAAAACTTCTTAAACCCAGAACCTCCCACAATCGTTAATTTCTTACGACGTGAGTTAGTCCCATATTTACTTGCAAATAAGAAAGGAACTAAATCCGTCACATGATCAGGATGAATATGGGTATAAAAAAGTGCATCAATCTGATTTAACGTATATCCTGCTTGCAATATTCTCGTTAAAGTTCCTGCTCCACTATCTATCAAGAATAAATTTTTATTAGTTTTTAGTAAATAGCCAGGAGAACCTCGTTCTAAGCAAATAACACCTGTTCCAGAACCAAGGACAATCACCTTCATGAAGACATTCCACAAAGAAGCTGAATTGCTCGATGAATTTGTGGGGTACGAAATCCGTAAGTTTGAATGCATGTCGTTGAGGAATTAACAAATTGAACATCATAGGGATTTCTTAAAAGAACTACTGCTAGATGAGAGAACTTTTGCTGAAGTTTCAGCAAAAGTTCTCTCTGAGAAGAAAGATGAACCGCATCGAAGCAAAACATCACTATGGGTGAATTTTTAGAAAGTTTCTCGAGTTTCTCAGAAAAATTATCTTTGATCAAATCAAACCTTATTTCTTCAACATCATACTTATAAGAATTAAAAGTTTTAGAAAAAAAAGAAGGATTTTCCAAAAGAGTGGCTTCAAAAAAATATTTGTTCTGTACAGAAGAAAAGTCTGGGATAAGAATTAAAAATTTTTGGTTAGTTGGATGAGAAAGAGGAAAAGAACCTTGATGAACAAATTCGACAGATCTTTCAGAAATTTTTTTGGCTAGTTCAGAACCACTCTCTTTTCCAACACTTAAGGGATTCTTTCGTAAATCCTTTAAGACGGTCTTTAATCTTAAAACACTTTTCTCTAGATTTTCCCATTTAAGTCTCTTCTTTTCATAAGCTTCTTGAAGGGCATTATAACCCTTCTCAACCAAATCTTTCTGATGACAGATTAAAACAAGATCATGTCCCACTTCAACTGCTCGGACCACCGCTTCTTCAAATGGGAAACGGCGAAGAATGGCTCCCATTTCTAAATCATCTGAGAAAATAATATTTTTAAAATTCAATTCTTCCCTTAAAAGTGTTGTCACAATTTTTTTTGAGAAAGTTGCTGGTAATTCTTTCTCAAAAGCGGAATAAACCACATGACTGGTCATCACAAATGAAATACCCGAATGAATCGCTTTTTGAAAAGGTTGAAGATGAAGATTTTTCATCTCTTCAAACGAACAATTCACAAAGGGAAGATCTTCATGAGCATCTACTGTCGCTGCCCCTTTTCCAGGGAAATGCTTCGCCGTTGCCCCTACTCCTTGAGATTGCATTCCTGTCATCAAAGCACAGCCCAACTGAGAAACTATTCTTGGATCTTGGCCAAAAGAACGAATTGTAATTCCTGGATTGAGGGTAGGAGTTAAAACATCTAAGACAGGGGCTAAGTTCACGTCAATCCCCAGCGAGCGAAGTTCATATCCCATGATACGCCCTTGTACTTGCGCCCAAACTTCGGATCCTGCTTTTCCTAAAGCCATATTTCCAGGGAAAGACGTAAAACCATCTTCAAGCCGCTGCACAAGACCACATTCATGATCAATGGTAAAAAAAACTTCTTCTCCTAAAAGAGTACGAATCTGCTGAATCAAATTTTTTAATTGAAGAGCAGAGTCAATATTTCTAGAAAAAAAGATAATTCCAGAAGGACGGATTTTTGAAAGAAAAAGTTTTAAATCCTCATTTAAAACTTTCCCTTCAAAACCTATCACCAAATGGCACCCCACATGAAGAGAAGTCATCTTAAAATCCAAAAGGACATAAAAAGATATTCCTAAATTTTGGATTTTTGTGTCAGACCATCTGCTCCAAGATCTGCAGGGCTTACAGATGATGGTAATGTAGGGGAAGAATCATCTATTTCAGACTGAGACTCTTGCACTTCAGATTTTTCAAATGTAGATTGAGAAGATGTTTGAGAAACAGCATCCGAAGCTTCTGATTCTTCCTCTTTTTCCTCAATATCAATGTCTTCCCATTTAACCAATGCATCTCCTTCAAAAACCAAACGTTTTCCTTTTGAAACATAGCGAAAATTGACAGGAAATTTTGGTAAAAAGGCATGGTAAGTCCACTGTTCAATAGGAGATCCCCATTTCGTATCTCCCAAAAATTTTATATGCTCAGGATGTCCCCAACCTGCAATCACTTGATCCTTGGTCATCCCTTGAGTTAAAGAATCTCCTCCCGTAACCACAGATTCTACATTTAATTTTTTAGTAGGATCTTTAAAGTCACTGCATCCTGAAAACAATATTGTTAACCCCAGTAAACAATAAAAATATTTCATACCATTTCTCCTTTTTTTAAACAATTTACATTTTTTTCTGAATTCTCTTTTTTTCTCGTTCAGAAATATCCATCCCTAAAATTTTTTGATAATACTCCTTAGCCTTCTTACGATCATTCAAATGATCTCGATACAAATCCCCTATCTTTTCAAACACTCCACTATCTTGTGGAGCTAATTCTAAAATCCTTTTCCATATTTCCAAAGCATCTTGGAACTTCCCATTTGATTCAAAACTCACAGCCAAATGTCTAAGCAAAAAAACATTGAGAGAATCCTTCTCGAGAGCTTTTTGAAACCATACAATCGCTTCTTGCGCATCTCCCTTTTTTAAACAAACAAGCCCCAAGTCTCCCATAATCGCTGGAGATGCATTTTTTGAGAGAGCCCTGCGTAAACAGTAATAAGCTTGATCGTCATTACCTAAATGTAAATGAGAAAGACCCAATTTGCGATAAACTTTATAATAGTTAGGCGCCAGCTTAACTACTTTTTCATAGGCAATCATGGCTGACATATAATCTTTCTTTTGAAAGTAGGCATTTCCTAAACTATACTGCAAAACTGGATTTTGGGGGTCCAGATCAAGTGCCTTTTGATGGTATTGAATGGCCTGATCTATTTGTTTCATGCGTCGATATAGAATCGCAATATTATTATACCCCCAAACATTTTTTGGATTCATTTGAACAACTTCTTTAAAATAGCGTATGGCATCTTCAAATTGTCTCATCTCAAGATAAATAAGACCCATGGAGTTTTTGGTTAATTCATCTGTTGGGTTTGCCTTCAAATATGTCTGATATTCTAAGATAGCTTGTGGATATTGTCGTTTAAGCTCATAAAGTGCACCTAATTTTCGATGAAGTTCAAGATTTTGAGGATCTAACTCAAGCACTTTCAAAAAATAAGTTAATGCACTATCATAATTTTTCAAATCAAAGTAATTTTCTGCAAGTAAAAAATCTGTAAGCGCGGGATCCACTTTTTTTTCTATAGCTTTTTCAATCATTTGCTGTGCCAAATCCCATTTCTTAAATTGACGATAGAAATCCGCTGCACTGAGATAAATTTGAGGGTGATCTGGATTTTGCGATAATGCCCTTTTAAAAAGAGTGTCTGATTTTTCAAAAACTCCTTTGATTGCAAAAACTTCAGCAACAGCCCAAAGAACTTGCCAATTCTGGGCTCCAAGTTGTTGGGCTTTTTGAATTTGTACATTGGCTTGTTTTTTAAAGCCTCGTTTTAGAAAAGAAATCCCCAACCAGGCATAGGCCCCTAAATGTTGAGGATTTAAACGTAAAACCTCCCAAAACTGTTTCATTGCATGTGCATAGTCTTTTTTAGAGAAATAGATTCTGCCTAAATTGAAATAGGCTTCTTCGAAATTAGGATTCTCTTGAACAGCTTGAGTCCATTCTTGAACAGCCTTAT
Organism: uncultured bacterium; assembly: GCA_964640155.1. Taxonomy (GTDB): domain Bacteria; phylum Auribacterota; class JACPWU01; order JACPWU01; family JACPWU01; genus CAZXEQ01. Next base: position 26,234 of record CAZXEQ010000005.1, read on the forward strand.
TCCATTGGCCTTCTTGGAAGTAAGTGAGTGCTTGTGCATGATGGGATTTGACTATTTCCTCATCAGCCAAAACAGGAGATGAGAAAATAGAATAAAGAGATAAGACGATTAGAAAAAAGATCATTTTCTTTTGTACATACACTAAGAAGAGCATCATATTATTTGTCTTCAATTATTATAGTAAATATCCTATGATTAACCATATATAAAACCAATAGGAAACATTTATGGATGCAAATACCATTGAAGTTGGGACTATTCAGCAAAAAGCTTTTATTCGCATCAAAGGCCGAGGGGACTTTCTGAATAGTCAAGTTCTCAAAGACTTCGTCAACACGATGATGGAGAAAGGGCTGACTGATTTTCTCCTAGATCTCAAAGGCTGCAAAACCATGGATAGTACTTTCATGGGAGTTTTAGCCGGAACTGCACTTCAACTAAAAAATCAATATCATAAAACTCTTACTCTCTTTCATGTTGAAGAGCATAATCTACAACTTCTGACCACACTGGGCATACATATTTTTCTTAATATTGTCCCTGATGAATTTACCCCTTCCACAAAACTTCAGGAACTTCCAAACCCTTCCTCCTCCAAAGAAGAACTTGCGCAAGAAATGTTAAAAGCCCATGCTATTTTGATGGAAATTTCTGAAGAAAACAAAGTCAAATTTAAAGATGTTTATGAATACCTCAAAGAAACCATTAAAAAAGGATCTGCATAATCAGTTAACTGGTTCGATCGTTCATCTATAGATCGCTGGTTAGTACATTTCAAAAAAGGAAAATCACCATTAACTTTCCGTTTTTCATCTTACCCTTTTTGCTCGTCGTTTTTTTGCTCTTAACGCTTGTCTATTATCGAACAAAATTCTTATTAGATCAGCTCCAAAACTCCTATCGAACACTTTCTCAAGAAAAGGAAGTTGTCTTATCCTTTATCCGTGAAATTGGCGATGCTTTCACCTCTGCAGATGAATTAAAACATCTTTTCCAAATCATTATCACCTGTTCAAAGAGAACATTGAATGCATCTGCAGAAGCCATTTTTCTTCTTGATGAAAGTCACTCTTACTTACAAGCCAAAGTGATCGATGGACTTTTCCCACCTATTTTTGAGGCATTACCAGCTGATTCTCTTTCAAAAGTTGCAACAAAAACGAAATATCTTCAGGATTTGATTTTAGGGCTTAAAATCCCCCTTGGAGAAGGAATTGTAGGTCGTACTGCACAAAACAGAGCCTCCCTTCTTATCAAAGATGCATCTATTGACTCAAGAATTACACAACCTCCCATTGATTTTTTAAAAGTAAAAACTCTCATGATTGTTCCACTCATTTTTAAGGAAGAAGTCATCGGAATCATGATCGCTGCAAATAAAACAGATGATAAAACTTTTACAGAAATTGATCTCTCCCTTTTCGAAGCATTGTCAGATCAAGCCGCGCTCTCCATTCACAATGCACGGTTGTATCAAGCTATTTCAGAAAAAGAAAAATTGGATAAAGAATTAAAAACAGCAACTCAAGTGCAAAAGCTGCTTCTTCCAGCTCGTTACCCAGAAATTCCCGGTTTTGACTTTTCAGCTTTAAGCCGTCCTGCACGTCAAATTGGAGGAGATTATTATGATTTTTTTCCTGTAGGACCTGGCCAATACGCAATGGCCATTGCAGACGTTTCAGGAAAGGGTATTCCTGCTGCTCTCATTATGACAATGGCACGAAGTATTTTAAGAAGTTCTGCTCCAGAAAAAATGTCTCCGAGACAAGTGCTTTCAGAACTCAATCGACTTCTTCATGGAGATATTCAACAAGACATGTTTATCAGTATGGTTTATTTGGTTTTAGATGAACAAAAAAAGCAACTAAGACTTACGAGAGCCGGACATGAACCTATTCTCTTCTATGACAAAAAAGAAGGAGCTGTCAGATTTATGCGACCTCAGGGAATTGTCTTGGGAATGGACCCCGGATCTCTTTTTACTTCAACTCTTGAAGAAATATTACTGGTCCTTAATCCAGGAGATATTCTCGTTCTTTATACAGATGGGGTAACAGAAGCACAGGACTTTGAAGGCAAAGAATTTGGATATGAAGCCTTAGCAGAATCAATTCGAAGTTCAGCAAATCTACCTGCTCAAGAAATTGCAAATTATCTGATGGCTCGAATTTTGAGATTCACAGGAAATATTCCTCAAAGAGATGATTTAACTTTGTTAATTATTAAAGCCCTTTAATTTTTATAAAATTACCATTCTATTAACGATCTGAGACCGAACTCATTTTAAAAGATTTCCCATCACATTCTAAGACAAAAGAACACGCCCTTTCCCCTTCAAAAAGAGAGATTCTCCTTGCTTTAATTTCTTCACTCAAATACTTTTGAAAACCTTCTTTAAGAAAAACTGCTTTTATCTTTTGATGATCCATCCATTTTAAAAACGCTTCAACATCAACCTTATCTTCAATAAAAACAACTCCTTCACCTTGCATCTTTTCCATTCTTAATTTTTCAAAAGTTCCCGCACGAAACCAAATCATCCATTGATCTTGATAATAAAGTTTTTCTAGCTCCCCTTCCGGAGAAATTTCAACTTTTATATTTTCCATCAAAGAAAGAGGTAAAGAATCTAAAGTTTGAGACTTTACGATCTGGAAAACACTGGTCTTTAAACTAGATTCTGTTTTAGGGATAAAAAGATGATTAATTTCTTTTACTTTTAATAAGAATAGAAGTTGATGAAGCCAAGGCTCTTCAATAGAAGTCGTATCAATACCGTTAAGCCAAAGAGAATATTTTTTATTCCATTCCATCATTTGTATATTTACTTGGCCTCGAGAAAAAGAAGAAAGCTTTAAAATATTTTCATGACGAGCAGGAAATAGAAATACAACCAGGCTCAAAGCTATCAGCCAAAAATAAGATGTTTTGATTTTTTGAGTCCCTTTCCATAACCCTAAGAAAAGAATGGCATAAAAAGAAATCATCCATAGCCAAGAAGGTCGATTAATAAAAAAATAAGCCCCTGGAAATTTTGAGAATAAATCCATGCTAGATACTAAAAAACTCAAAAAAACCTCATTCATCATATTCAAAGGAACAGCAACAAAATCAGAAAAACCTAAAAGACCCACCACAAAACCTACATTCATGACAATGCCGACCAAAGGAACCGCTAATAAATTAGCTAAAATTGTTATAGGAGAAAAAACATGAAAGTGATAAGCGATCAAAGGGAAAACACCTATCCAAACGGCTAAAGAACTACTAAGTGTCTTGATGATCCATTGCATCATTTTTTCAAAAAGACGCTCTCTTTTATCTAGAAGAGGGAAAAATCGTTGAGGTATTTTCTGAAGAAAAATCAAATCTTTTTCAAGAATGGGTGTTAGAAAAATTAACGCCAGCAGGCAAAGAAAAGACAATTGAAACCCAGGATCAAATAGACTTAAAGGATTATAAAGCAACATTCCCAAAGCAGATCCTCCTAAAGCGTTGCTTAAATTACTTTTTCTTTTCAGAATTCGTCCGATGAGAAAAAATGTGGCCATAATCGCTGAGCGCAAAATAGGAGGAGCCAAACCTGTCATAAAAGAATAAATCCAAATAGACAGAAGAGCCAAAATATAAACCCCTGTTTTAGGAAAAGAAAACAAACCTAGAACAAATAAAATACACAGTAGTATCACTGTCAAATGAAGCCCTGAAATTGACAAAATATGAATGGTCCCGGTGTAGAGAAAAGAACTTTTTAGTTCAGGGCTAACATTTTCTCTGGACCCAACAATCATCGCTTGTAATAAAGGTAAAACCGTTGAATCCCTTGAAATTCCTTTCTCAAGATTATGATTTGTAAATTGCCTGAATTGTTCAATCCTCTTTTCAAAAGAAATTTGATCACTCTGCAAGAGATGAATAGATTTAGCACTTGATACTTTTACTACTAAAACAACTCCCTGACTTTTCAGCCAAACAGGAAAACCTTCTTCATGACTGAAATTACTGAAAGGCCTTTGAAGAATCTTTCCTTCGAGTTCTATTTTGTCAAAGCGATTGAGTAAACAGTTCTCTCCCCCTTTCACAAGTACTTTCCCATTTGCAGAAAACCAGCGGTGATCTTCATGAGTAGAGTGAACATCTACGATGATTTGTTTAAGCCCAGAAATCTGAACAAAATCTACAATTTCTCCCTGAATTTGAATAAATGTTTTAGCTTTGGACAGTTGATCGATACGATCAGAGGAAGGAAAATAAATCTTAAAATCATAAAGAAAAATTCCGACTAAAAAACATACACTTAAAAGACAAATATTTGAGATTTTCTGATTTTTTAAAAAAGGGAAAATAATTAAGAGCACAAAACCTAAAATCCATAGTCCAACGGTTAAACTAAAAGGAAGAAAAGAAGCTGTAAAAATTCCGACGGCAAGAGAAATAGAGAGAACAAGAAGAGGTTGTTTTGTCATAAATACGGGTGACGCTCGACGGGGCGCCCTACCGAGCGCAACTTTTGCTGAGCACGGTGATGGTCCCGATGTGACATCGGGGGACCCGCCACCTTATCAGAAAATATACTTCTATGCATGTCAACCATCACCCCCATAATCCACAATTTCTACAGAAATGGCCTGCATAGAAATTTTAGCTAAATGAAGAATAGGAATAGAATCTGACAACCAAACCTTCACAAGACGATCCTGATAAACACCTCTGTATCGTTGACATGGGAAAAACCCTTTTTCAACAGCAATAGACTCTTCGCCATCAAGCTTAAAATCAATTTGAAAAAAGTCATTCATTTCTGTTTTTTCAGGATAAATCTCTTTTACATTTCCTCCATCATAAATCCGAATCGAAATAACTTTTCCTTCATTCAAATCAATCAACTGCTCTGAGTCAGAAATTTGCTTATCTTTATTAAAACTTGTAATTTTAAGAGTGAGCTTTTCATCTCCTTTCGCAACAACAGCCGTACGGGTCAATAATCCATCACTAGATTTCATCAAAATCCATTGTCCCACCTTAGTATTTTGATAAAAATCTGATATTTTTAAAGCTTGAGCTGACCCCTGTACAAATAAACAACACAAAATTACCAATTGAATAAAAATCTTTTTCATTTCACACAAACCTTATCCTTAAGATCATCAAATTTCTTTTGACCAATGCCAGGAACCTTTAAAAGATCATCAACACAAGTGAAAACATGCTCTTTGCGATAGTCCATAATTCGTGTTGCTAAACCCGGCCCAATACCTGGAAGGCCATCCAATTCAATAACACTTGCAGCATTGATATTAATTTTTCCTGGCTCTTTTGAAGGAGGGGTTTCAGCAGAAACATTCACAGGGGTCTCTTGTATAACAGGCATCCCAGGAACAACAATCGTTTGTCCGTCCTTAACAAATTCCGCCAAGGGAAGACCTAACAAATCTGCTTGAGGTAAAGGTGTAGCTTTTTGAATCGCTTCTATCAAACGTGTCCCTAGCACTACGCGATAAACACCAGGGTCCTGTACAGCACCTTTTACAAGAACAAGAAGATCTTCTCTAGAGCTCTCAAGCTCTATCGCCTGATGACGAGAACCTCTTTGAAAAACATCTATGCCTGCAAACCTTTTAACTGCAAACAAAGACAAACCTAAAATAAAAAGAAGAATAAGAGAAAAAAGAAGAATCCGTTCTTGGCGAGTTAAACTGAACATGAGGATTTACCCCACAATTAAATTCACCAACTTTTTTGGAACATGAATAAATTTACGAATAGAACCTGATCCCACATATTTCTGAATTTTTTCATCTTGTCGAATTTTTGCTTCTAAATCTGCTGTTTCAATAGAAGCCTCTACCGTCAAACGACTTCTTACCTTTCCATTAATTTGAATCACAATTTCTAGCGTATCCTCTTGTAAAACCTTTTCATCCCAACCAGGCCAAACAATCTCACCCACACTTCCTTTTTGACCTAATATTTCCCATAATTCTTCACAAATATGGGGACAAAAAGGTGAAAGAAGAATCACCACGGTCTTTAAAGATTCACCGACAACCGCATGATCTTGTTTATGTTCGGTCGTTGTTGCATCAAAAGAATAAATTTCATTCACCAACTCCATAATCGCACTAATCGCTGTATTAAAATGATAAGCATTTTCAAAATCTAGAGTTACTTTTTTAATGGTTTGATGCATTTTCCGATAAAGTTTTTTTTCTGACTCGTTCATCTGATCTAGAGACAAAGAGGCTTGAATATTACCTGAAGAGCTTTCTAAAAATTCACCTACTTTATACCAAACCCGTTTCAAAAAGCGAAAAGACCCTTCTACCCCTTCTTCATTCCAATCCAAATCTTTCTCAGGAGGAGCTGCAAACAAGCTAAAAAGTCTGGCCGTATCAGCTCCATATTGATTGATTAAATCATCTGGATCCACAATATTGCCACGTGATTTGGACATTTTAAAACCATCTTTAATCACCATGCCTTGGGTTAAAAGACGTTTGAAGGGTTCGTCTATTTTAAGAAATCCTAAATCGCGTAAAACTTTTGCAAAAAACCGTGCATACAAAAGATGTAGAACCGCATGCTCCACACCTCCAATGTATTGATCCACTGGAAGCCAATAATCAACCTTTTGAGACTCCAAAGGCTCTGAAGCTTGAGGACAAGCATAGCGAGCAAAATACCAAGAAGATTCAAAGAAAGTATCCATGGTATCCGTTTCACGTCTAGCAGGCTTACCACATTTAGGACATACAACATCAACAAAATCGGTATGTTCCGCCAGTGGAGAAGGCCCTTCTCCTGTAAATTTGACATCTTTAGGAAGAATCACAGGAAGATCTTTTTCTGGCACCGGAACAGCTCCACAAGATTTACAATAAATAATTGGAATAGGGGCTCCCCAATATCTTTGACGCGACACACCCCAATCTCGAATTTTATAATTAACTGTCCTTTTCCCAACCTTTTTTTGCTCTAAATGATGAGCAATTTTTCCCCAAGCTTCTTGATTCGATAATCCATCAAATAAGTCTGAGTGAACCTGAATACCATCCCCTTCATAACTTTGAGTCATTGCTTCAGGATTTAGCGCTTCTCCTGAGGGCTGGATAACAACCTTGATAGGGATTCTATACTTTTTTGAAAACTCAAAATCTCTTTGATCGTGAGCTGGAACAGCCATCACAGCACCTGTTCCATATTCCATCAAAACAAAATTTGCAACATAAACAGGGATTTTTTCTCCTATGAGAGGATGAATACAATAAATACCGGTGAAAACACCTTCTTTCTCTTTGGTCTGATCTGTTCGAAAGGAACGGTCTTCTTTGGAAACTTTCTCTATAAAAGCACGGACTTCTTTTTCTTGAGATTTTCCCTTAATCCATTCCAAAATTTTAGGATGTTCCGGGGCCACACTCATAAAAGTTACACCGTAAAGCGTATCCACCCTTGTTGTAAAAATTTTGAGTGTCGCTTCTTTCTGTCCTTCAACTAGAAAATCCACTTCCACGCCTTCGGATCTTCCAATCCAGTTCTTCTGCATCATCAAAACACGTTCAGGCCAACCTTCCTTTAATTTTTCTAAGTCAGCTAAAAGTTCATCCGCATAAGAAGTAATTTTTAAAAACCATTGTTCTAAATCTTTTTGAATCACCTCTTTTTCACAACGCCAACATTTTCCATCTACCACTTGTTCATTCGCTAAAACGGTTTCACACCCAGAGCACCAATTGACAAAGGATTTACGTTTATAGGCCAAACCTTTTTCATACATCTTCAAAAAAAGTTTTTGTTCTAAACCATAGTAAGAAACATCACAAGTTGCTATTTCTCTAGACCAATCATAAGAAAATCCCATTTTCTTAAGCTGCATTTTCATAAATGCAATATTGTCATAGGTCCACTGAGCTGGATGAACGCCATGCTTAATCGCTGCATTTTCTGCGGGCAATCCAAAAGCATCCCATCCCATGGGATGAAGCACATTAAATCCTTTCATACGCTGATAACGGGCAACAACATCTCCAATCGCATAATTGCGTACATGGCCCATATGAATCCGGCCTGAAGGATAAGGAAACATCACCAGACAATAGAATTTTGGCTTGGAAGATTTTTCAGCAACATGAAAAGAACGTTCAGTCTCCCAAAAAGACTGCCATTTTGACTCTATTTTTTTGAAATCATAAATTATTTTTGACATGGATTTTTCTTTGTTATTCAACTTTAAAACTTGAAGCCAAGATTACCTCAGTACCAAAGTTAGGCGTGAGCTCCGAGACAAAATAGCTTGTGTCATATTGGCTTGAAGAAAACGCAGGCATACACAAGAAGTGTCTGTCGAGGCTTTCTGAAAGACAAGATGGCCAAGATCTTTAGTCGAATGCCACGTTCTAACTTTGGTACTGAGGATTATTAATCTTTATTTAGGATTTGTCAATTGCTGGGGATTTGCTTTCGGAGCATTTGAAAGTAGTAAAAATAAAAATATCGCATCCCTTTTTCCATTCATGAGGATTCATTCCCGCCTTCAAACAGGCTTGAGAAAGTAACTCTTCTCGATTCCACCCTTCCTCAGTAGCAACTTGTGGAAGAAAAAGACCTGAACGCGCCCCTTTTTTAACGAACACACCATGTTTGCCTATTTTAATTTCTCTTAAGGATTGAATCAGTACAAAATCACTTAAAATAGAGATTTCTATCTGAATATGGTCCAACTCTTCTTTTCGTACGGGAGAAAACCTTGAATCCTGAAAAGCTGCTGCTAAAACTAAATCCTTCACAGATTCCAATAAAGTTTTATTCGCATTCACAAAACCAATGCAACCCCGCAAATGTTCATCCTTTTTTAAAGTAACAAATACACTTTTCTTCTGAAGAAATTTTGGATTGGAAGGAACAGACCCTGTTTTTTTCTTTTTACCTAAAGAAACTTCTAGTGTACGACGCGCAAATTCACAGAGTGATTTTTTCTCTAATCCTGACAAAAATTCTTCTTCCATCTCAGCCAAAAGCCTTTCATCTTCTAACGGACGTTTAAAGATCGCCATAGAAACATATCCTACCACTTTTGTTTTATCTCCCGTTACATCTCCTGAATTAGCAAAATTCAATGTTTTTACTGCATTAGCTCCCAATTCTCGCACCGCCAGCAAGGCTGTCAGCATAGGGCCAAATCCACATAGCTCGGCCCTTTCCTCCTTAGCAGCATCCATGTAGAGTCGACCAGGATCCATGCTTTCGATATCTTGAATCGCAATTCTATCCTTACGAACAGCTTCGTCATAAGAAAAATAATGAGACAAATCAGTAGAAACAATCAAAACTATTTTCTTCTGTTTTTTTGCAAGAATGGCATGAACAATGGCATTGGCCAAACGACTGCATGTTTTCCAATCATAATCGGCCATGACAATAGGAACCACTTTCATATGAGAAGCTATCATTTGCAAAAATGGAATTTGAACTTCTAAAGAATGCTCTTTGGCGTGAGATGTTGCATCAAAAACAGATCCAGTATCTTTGCAAAGAATCATTTCTGCTAAATCTTCATCTATTTTAAATTCTCCCAAAGGTGTTTTAAAAGCCCCTTTTGCATACACAGAAGTACCTGGAAAACCCAGCCCTTGATGATTAGGCCCTATTAAAATAGCCGTATCAAAAACGGTTTCTTGCAAGACACGATAGGCATGGGCTGCCACCCGTCCGGAATAAGGCAATCCTGCATGAGGAACAACCAAAGCAATGAGTTCACCTGGAATCTGTGGAAGCGAAACATCTTTTAAAAAAGATAAGACATCTAATTTTAATTGTCGTGCAGACCCTGAATAAAACAAGCCTGCAACAGCTGGTTCCCGAACATTGCTCACAAGCAATCTCTCCTAAAAACGTATCTTATGATTATATCCTGTTTTTAATATTCAGTCCACTTCCCTTGGAAATTGGAAATAAGTAGATACTGTATATAAAAGTGTGTTCTTTTTAAAAGTAGCGGGTCCTGCCACTCGACAGCCCCATTGTACTCACGAAAAGTTGCGTTCAATGGGGCTGTCGAGTGTCACCCGCATTGATAAAGAACACACTCTTTATACGGAATCAGAATAAGGGAGATTGATTATGCACTCCATTTGTATTAGCATACCTTTGATATGATAGGAAAACCAAAAAAAATTAAAGCCATTATTTTTGATATTGGAAATGTGATTCTTTTCTTCAATAATCACCTTGTGTCCAAAAGGCTTCAAGCATTGACACATTTATCAGAAGAAAAGCTTTTCAAAACGGTATTTGGATTCTATATGGAGAAGGAACTTGATTTAGGAAAGTTTCCTGCCGATGATTTTTTGAAATTGGTGCGATCGAAACTCAAATTAAAAACTTCTATTCCTCAGATGCATACCCTCTTTTCAGATATTTTCAAAGAAAATGTTCTTATTTCGAGTTTGATACGACAATTGAAGGGAAAAATTCCACTGATTGCCATTTCCAATACCAATGAAAGCCATTTTGAATTTATCCGAAAACATTTTCCGATACTTCATCTTCTAGATCACATCATTGCATCTTGCGAAGTAGGAGTCAAAAAACCCCATTCAGGAATTTATTTTCAAGGGTTAAAACATGTTTCTGCCCAACCTCAAGATTGCCTTTTCATTGATGATCAAGAAAAAAATATTACCCCTGCAAGAATGTTAGGATTTCAGACTCATCTCTATCATGTACAACAACATGAATCCTTCTTGAGTCAGCTTTATCAAATGGGTATTTTGTAGACAACCTTCGGCTCCATCCATCATTCCCTATGAGGCAAAACACCATTAGGAGAGTTTTTGACAAAAGTAACAAACTCTTTTATTTCAGGACTTTGAAAACCCGCCTTTTCGATCTCAGTTAAAGCATTAGAGACATTCAGCCCAGACCGATAAAAAATCTTATACATCTTTTTAATTTCTCGCATCGCTATCTCTGAGACCCCTGCTCTTTGTAAACCTATCAAGTTCATAGACCAAATTTCATTGCGTTCACAAGCCATCATAAAAGGAGGAACATCTTTTGAAGTCCCTGCTCCACCGGAAAAGATTACCAAGCGTCCTACATGAACATGCTGATGAATCATCACACTGGCAGAAATAAAAACTTGATCTGCCACATGAGCATGTCCCGCCAATACCGCATAATTACAAATAATAATTTTATTCCCTAACACACAATTATGCGCGATATGGGCCCCACCCATCAAAAAATTATCATCACCAATGATCGTAGAACTTTCAGGTTCCGTTCCCCGATGAACTGTTGCATATTCACGAAACGTGTTTCGGTCTCCAATTTTAAGATAACTGCGCGTATCTGGATTAAATTTTAAGTCCTGTGGGAAATGCCCAATCGCAGCCCCAACATGAATTTGATTGTCAGATCCTATTTCGGTGTAACCGGTCACAAAAGCGTGCGCCCATACTTTCGTTCGTGGTCCAATTTTGACATGGTCTTCAATAACCGCATACGGCCCCACTTCAACCGTAGAATCTAATTGAGCCTTTGAACTGACAACAGCTGTTGGATGAATCATGACGACCTCCTCTGGTAAAGAATAGAAATTGCTGATATAATAACGAATATTCAAGTTCAAGCCAAGCTCGCAATCGTTCTCCTAAGTATGAAGACCATGGGAGATCGAGCGGGCATGGTCCCCGATAATCATCGGGGGAAGCGAGATCGTCCTCTCAAGTTCATTTGACTCGCAGGGGCAAATGAACGGGTCTGAACACTTAGGAGAACGGGTTACTTGTACAATCATCTGGCAAATAATACAAAAGGAATTGGATGTTAAAAACAACGTTCAGTGAAAAAGAATTAAATAGATTAATCGAATTGGCGAAAGCTTCTGGACAAACAGATCTCATCGAAGAAATGCTTGGAACGATTCTAAGACTGATTGAAGATAAAACTGTCCGAGGCGATTTAAAAATCATTAATTCTGCTTTAAAAGAATTGCGCTATTCCTTTAAAGTTTTTTCTCCTTATCGAAATGTTCGAAAAGTTACTATTTTTGGTTCTGCTCGAACACCCGAAGAAGCTCCCGAATATAAAATGGCTAAAGAGTTTTCCAGCAAACTTTGCAATGCGGGCTGGATGGCCATTACAGGAGCCGCCAGCGGTATCATGAAAGCTGGCCACGAAGGAGCCGGACGAGAAAAAAGTTTTGGAGTGAACATCCGTCTACCCTTCGAACAAAAAGCCAACACCTTTATTGAAAACGACCCCAAACTCGTTAATTACAAATATTTTTTTACCCGAAAACTCATTTTTATTAAAGAGTCGGATGCCGTTGTTTTATTTCCAGGCGGATTTGGAACACATGATGAAGGATATGAAGCGCTCACCCTCATTCAAACTGGAAAATGTCCACCCCGCCCTTTAGTGATGGTAGCACCTGCCGGAAATAATTATTGGAAAGATTGGGAAAAGTATATTGGAGATCATCTTTTAAAAGCGCATCTCATTTCTCCTGAAGACATGCATCTGTTTAAGGTAACAGATTCAATTGATGAAGCTGTAGAAGAACTTTTACGTTTTTACAAGATTTATCACTCATCTCGATTTGTCAGAGATCAATTTGTTTTGAGATTGAATCAAGATATTTCTGATGCAAATCTAGAAAAATTAAATCAAAACTTTAAAGATATTTTGGATGAAGGACAAATCCAGAAATGTAAAGCAACATCTGAAGAAGCCAATGAACCTGACTTAATCCATCTTCCAAGATTAATTATGAACTTTAACCGGAGAAGTTTTGGAAAACTCAGAGCTATGATCGATGCTATTAACCAATTTTAAATCTGACCATCAACTTTCTTATGAGCCTTAAAGCCATTATTTTTGATTTTAATGGAGTTATTTCTAATGATGAACCCATTCATCTTAGAATGTTTCAAAAAGTTTTGAGAGAAGAAGGTATTCGTTTAACAGCAAAAGAATATTACAAACGTTATTTGGCCTTTGATGATAAAAATTGTTTCGAAAAAATCCTCTTAAAAAACCGAAAACCTATCCCCTTCCATAAGATTCAAGAGCTTATTGAAAGAAAAGCAAAATATTACGAAGCCTATATTGAAAAATATCGTGTGATTTTCCCAGGTGCAAAGAAATGGATTTTAAAACTTTCTCGTCTTTATCCCCTAGCCATTGCTTCAGCTGCTCGAGGACATGAAATTCGATGGATTTTAAAAAAAGAGAAGCTTCTCAAAAAATTTAAAGTCATTGTTGGGGCGGAAGACACAAAAAAAAGCAAACCTGATCCTGAGAGCTATTTACTTGCTCTTAAAAAACTGAATCGCTTCAAAAAAATTCTACCTTCAGAATGTCTTATCATTGAAGACTCTATTGCGGGTATAGAAGGAGCTCACCGGGCTGGGATCAAATGCTTAGCTCTTGCTCACACCTACACCAAGAAAGAACTTCAAAAAGCAGATCTCGTGTTCAAAGGATATGAGGAAATGAATTTGAAGAAAATTCTGGAGATGTTTTAGGCTATACATCTCTATCTGGGTGGCGCAAATCTAGGGGGCCCCTTTCCCGCAAGGTCCTATGCGGACGAAGGCAAAGGGTTCCCCCTTTTTACATCCCTCAAACTTTTTCTTGCAAACGCATTAGAAGCAGACTAAGTCACGGGAGATGGAACCGCAGGACCTGAGGACAAAGGGGTAAGATTTGTGCCAGGACCCACAATATCTTAAATAGAGAATTTCTATTACTCAACAACAATATTCGTCAAACTCTTGATGACACCAGGAATCATCTGGATTTTCATCACAATAGACTCTCCCAAGATTGAAAGATCGGGAGCTTCGACGAAACAGACCAAATCATAAGGGCCTGTGACAATATGAGAACGTTTTACAAAAGGAAACTTAAGTATTTCTTCTCGTACAGATTTAGATTTTCCATGAGCAATTTCAACAAAAATATAAGCGCTGATAGACATAATGACCTCAAATTAACTTTTACTTTTATTCATAAAACTTTCTAATAAATTAATTGGTAGTGGAAATACCACCGTCGTATTTTTCTCAGTCCCAATCTCTGTTAAAGTCTGAAGATATCTCAATTGAATCGCTACAGGCTCTTGAGCAATGATTTGAGAAGCTTCATAAAGTCGCTGAGATGCTTGAAATTCGCCTTCCGCATGAATGATTTTAGCTCTTCTTTCTCTTTCGGCTTCAGCTTGTCTAGATATCGCACGAATCATTTCTGGAGGAAGATCCACTTGTTTGACTTCAACCAAAGCAATTTTAATCCCCCAAGGATCAGTATGTTTATCCAAAATATTTTGAAGTCTCACATTTAAGTTTTCTCTTTTACTCAAAAGATCATCTAATTCGACTTCTCCTAACACAGATCTTAACGTGGTCTGAGCCAATTGAGACGTGGCATAAAGAAAGTTTTCTACATCAATAATGGCCCGAATAGGATTCACAACTCTAAAATAGGTTACTGCATTCACTTTTACAGAGACATTGTCTTTGGTCACAATGTCTTGGGGAGGAACTTCTAAAGTAATGGTTCTTAAAGAAACACGTACCATGCGATCCAAAGGCCAGAAAACAAAAATCAAACCAGGACCTTTGGCTTCTCCCAGCACACGACCTAAACGAAAGATAACCCCTCTTTCATATTCATTCAAAATTTTAATTACGCTCAGCAAATAAAAAACAACAATACCCACAACGATGATTAAAGGCGACATGAACATATGATAACTCCTTATTTTAGTCCTCTTTGACTTCTTCTACGATTAATTTCAAATCTCTTACTTCTATCACACGGACTTTTCGTCCTTTAGCAACTTCTAATTTAGAAGTTGCGTCCCAATACTCTCCTCGGACGTGAACTTTCCCTTCAGGCTCAAGTTCAGTATAGGCAATCCCCTCAAGCCCTATCATTGCCTCATTACCTGTTTGAATTTTTTGACTCATCGAACGAAAAGCAAGTCGAACTAAAAACATCAAAATAAGACCAAAAGGAATCACAACAGACAAAGCAATCGGCAAAGTAATTCTTAAAGCAGGATCCGGAGTATCAATCAAAATCAATATCCCAATAAACATTGCAATAAACCCCCCAATTCCCAAAACCCCGAAACCCTGAACTTTAATTTCTGCAATAAAAAGACCTATCGCTAGAATCATCAAAAGAGCCCCAACAAAATTAATAGGTAAAAATGAAAAACCTATAAAAGACAGAATAAGAGAAAGTGCCCCAATGACTCCTGGCATAATCAGTCCTGGATGGGCAAATTCAAAATAAAGAAGGAGCAGTCCTGCTAAACCTAAAAGCAATGCAAAAGTAGCATCACTGATGGCTAGAAGAACTTTTTGACGTAAGGTTAAGACATAAACTTTTATGGTTTCTAATTTTTCCGGTAAAACAACTTCATTATCATTAAAACGATGTATTTTTCTTCCTTGAAGCATTTTCAAAAGTTCATTTTCATCTTTTGCAATAAGATCAATTAACTGAGTTTTTAAAGCTTCTTCAGCCGTAAAAGATTTACTTTCTGAAATTCCTTTTTCTGCTAGTTCCATGTTACGTTTTCTTTTTTCCACAATGCTTTTCAAATAGGCCTTGGCATCATTCTCTGATTTTTCAGTCAAAGTCTTCATGCCCCCACTTTCGCTCGCTACGGGGAAAACCCCTCCAATCGATAGCACAGGATGAGCCGCTCCGGTATTAGTCCCAGGAGCCATACAGGCCAAATCACTGGCGAGTAAAATAAAAAAACCTGCGGAAGCAGCCCTGGCTCCTGATGGAGCCACATACGCAATGATAGGAATAGAACTGGTAAGGACTTTCTCGATAATCTTTCTCATGGCAAGATCAAAACCACCAGGAGTATTTAAGCGTAAAATAACAAAAGGGGCTTTCTCGACTTCAGCCTGA
Organism: uncultured bacterium; assembly: GCA_964640155.1. GTDB lineage: Bacteria > Auribacterota > JACPWU01 > JACPWU01 > JACPWU01 > CAZXEQ01. Next base: position 42,176 of record CAZXEQ010000005.1, read on the forward strand.
TCCATCGCTTGAACAACATAATCTGCAAGCACACTGTTGATGGGACCTTCAATGTCAATACGCACAGGCTCGGCAGAAAAACAAGAAGCTTTCACAAGAAAAAACGAAACAATCAGAAACAAAATACGTTTCATGTAACAGTCCTCATAGAATAGTCACCTGTCCCCAGTCACCAGTTGTTTGAAATAATTATATTCCTTAATGACCGGGGAACCGGAGACTGGAGACTGGTAACTTTTTTTATCCGCAAACTGCTCCTTGAGCTGAAGATCCTACTAGTTTCGCATACTTCGCCATCACCCCTTTGGTATAGTGAGGAGCAGGCGGCGTCCACTTTTTCAAACGCGCTTGAATTTCACTTTCTGATAATTCCACATTTAATTTACGATTGTCCAAATCAAAAACAATATTGTCTCCATCTTCAAGCGCAGCAATTGGGCCTCCAACTGCTGCTTCTGGAGCAACGTGTCCAGCCATCAAACCATGGGTAGCGCCTGAGAAACGTCCATCCGTTAAAAGAGCAACAGATTCCCCTAGCCCCTCACCTACAAGGGCTGCCGTAACCGCTAGCATCTCTCGCATCCCTGGCCCCCCTTTAGGGCCCTCATATCTAATCACCATCACATCACCTGCTTTTATTTTACGCTGTCCTACGGCTTTAAAAGCATCTTCTTCACAATTGAAAACACGCGCAGGTCCTTTGTGAAATTTTCTTTCATGTCCAGCTACTTTCAAAACACAACCTTCAGGAGCGAGATTTCCTTTTAAAATAACAAAACCACCGGTTGGTTTTAAAGGATTTGAAAGGGGGCGAACCACCACCTGATCTTTGGTCTCCTGGGCACCTTGACATTCTTCACTTATGGTTTTACCAGTCACCGTCATTTCTTTTTCATGAAGTAATTTTGCATCTGAAAGTCTCTTACCTATCAAGCGTGTGCCTCCCACTCGATAAAGGTCAGGAGCAACAAAACGACCTCCTGGTTTTAAATCTGCTAAAAGAGGTGTGCGTGAACTGATTTTATCAAAATCATCGATAGACAAAGGAATACCCAATTCATGGGCTATCGCCAAAAGATGAAGCACCCCATTGGTAGATCCTCCCGTCATAGCAATAGAAGCAATCGCATTTTCAATCGATTGCCGTGTCATAATTTTTGAAGGAGTCAAACCTCTCTTCAAAATATCCATCACGAGTCTTCCTGTTTCAAATGCAGCATCATCTTTTTTAGGATCCATGGCAGGAACACCTGCGCTCCCCATGGCTGAAATTCCAAGCATTTCCATCGCAATCGCCATGGTATTAGCCGTAAATTGACCTCCACAAGCTCCGGGTCCTGGACAGGCGTGATTTTCCAAATCTGCTAATTCTTTGGATGTCATTTTCCCTGCCGCACAAGCCCCTACTGCTTCAAAAACATCCTGAATCGTAACATCTCTATTTTGAAATTGTCCCGGCATAATCGAACCACCATAAAGCATCACAGAGGGAAGATTTAATCGAGCCAAAGCCATCACTGTTCCTGGAATGGTTTTATCACAGCCCGATAATGCGACCACTGCATCAAAAAGATGGCCTCTCACCACCAATTCAATAGAATCAGCAATCACTTCACGACTGATCAAAGAGGCTTTCATCCCCTCTGTGCCCATGCTGATCCCATCTGAAACAGCAATGGTATTAAATTCGATAGGGGTTCCTCCTGCAGCTCGAATGCCTTCTTTCACTTTTTCTGAGAGGCGGCGCAAATGAAAATTACAAGGCATCACTTCAATCCATGTATTCGCCACTCCAATCAAAGGTTTGCGTAAATCTTCATCTGTAAAGCCAATGGATTTCATCATGGCTCGTGTCGGAGCTCGATCGACACCATCCGTTAAAGCAGAACTACGATGTTTCAAATTTGCTGTCATTTCATCAACTCCAAAATTATATGTTAGAAAAAATCGACTTTTAATATTACCATAAGCAAGATAATGAAAAAAGTGTTCAAAAACATGTTTGACTTGTAAATTTCGTATATCAAAGCGCGTTGTTCTAGATGCGGGTGACACTCGGCGGGGGGCCCCATCGAGCGCAACTTTTGGTGAGCACGATGGGGCTGTCAAGTGGCAGGACTCGCTGCTATGTTAAAAAACACACTTTTACAATATTCATTAACAAAGTTATGACACTATCCTACAAAATGTTATTTAAACGACTTTTTTTATTTTTTACATCTTTTATAATGATTTCAACAAATGATATCTTCCCTGATGCTCATTCAAATAGTTCAGAATCTCTTTTAAAAATGATTCAAGACAATGAGAAAGAACTTGAGCAAAATCCTCACAACGATGAAATCGCATGGAAACTTTCAAAAAATTATTCTGATTTTTCTGAAACTCTTAAAGACGTCTCAAAAAGAAAAGAAGCCCAACAAAAAGCCATTGATTGGGCTAAAAAGTCAATTGAACTAAATCCTAACAATTCCAAAGGTCATCTTTATTTAGCTATTTCTTTGGGAAGAAGCGTAGAACATCAAGGAGCCAAAGAAAAAATCCGACTCTCAAAGGAGATTAAAGCAGAAGCGCAAAAGACTGTGGAGTTAAATTCCGAAGAATATTTAGCCTGGCATATTCTGGGATGTTGGAATCACGAGATGGCAACACTCAATTGGGTGGAAAGAAAATTTGCGGATCTTTTTTTAGGAGGACTTCCTAAAGATGCCTCTTTAGAAAAAGCAGTGGAATGTTTCACAAAAGCCATTCGGATTAATCCTGATGTGATCGTTCAACATTTAGAGCTGGGGAAAACATATGCATCACTAGATATAAAAGAAAAAGCAGTTATAGAATATGAGAAAGTCATGAAACTTCCCCTTTATAGCTCCGAAGACCACAAGTATAAAGAAGAAGCTAAAAAACTGTTGAAAAAATTGAAGTAAAAAGCAAGAAACTGATAGAATAGTTCATTGAGAGGAGACCTACATATGACCTTCTGGATTTTTATTGCAGTCATTGTTTTGATCGCTTTAACCATTATATCCATTTACAACAGCCTGGTCAGTCTTCGATTCAAGGTCAAAAATGCGTGGGCTCAGATTGATGTTCAGCTAAAACGGCGTTTTGATTTGATTCCCAATCTTATTGAAACATGTAAGGGCTATCTGAAGCATGAAAGAGAAACTCTTGAGAAAGTAGTTCAGGCAAGAAATATGGGAATACAGGCAACAGGCGCACAATCTAAGGCTCAAGCCAATAACATGCTTACAGAAAGTTTAAAATCGCTTTTTGCTGTCGTTGAAAGTTATCCAGATCTTAAAGCCAATCAAAATATGCTTTCCTTGCAGGCAGAGCTTGCTTCAACTGAAAACCAAATCAGTTCTGCTCGAGCCTTCTACAATAATTCTGTCCAATACTACAATACAAAGTTAGAAACTTTTCCTTCAAATTTAATTGCAGGATTTTTCAAATTTAATCCTGAAGAATTTTTCAGTGCACCAACTGCCGAGGAAAGACAAGTCCCTAAAGTTAATTTTTCTTAAAACCTTTGATTCTAAGTGGAGATTATCCAGCCTTTGAGATAGCTTCTTGAAGAATGGGAGGGAAAGCGGGTCTGGCAAAGTAAAAGCCTTGAGCATACTCAATTCCTAATTTCATCAAAGTCATTGCTTCTTCCCTTTCTTCAACACCTTCAGCAATAATAGTTGCTTTTCGCATTTTGGAAAGTTTTATAAAAGCTTTAACCACATCTTGTTTCACAGAATGTAAATGAACTCCCCTCACAATCGATTGATCAATTTTAATATAATGAGGATCTAAAATTGCAATTGATTCCATCGAAGCATAACCACTTCCTGCATCATCAATCGCAAAAAAATAGCCTTGATCCTTCATCAATTTTACAATTTTTCGAAGTTGTTCAAAATCTTTAACAGCCTTGCGCTCTGTAATTTCAAAAACAAGTCGTCCAGGCTGACAACCTACTTCACGTAACATTTTCAATATTTCCTCAGGGTTTACTAACAACTCTGAATCAATATTCAAGAAAAGCTTATAATGATTGGGAATAGCACGAGCTGCTTCCATCGCCGAAATTTTTGCAATGCGTTCTGCCTGTAAAAGAAATTTTCCTTTGGACGCAAGATTAAAAATTAAATCAGGATGATTAAAAGGAGAGCCTTCAGGTCCTCTGGCCAAAGCTTCATAACCTAGAATCATTCCTGTCTTTAAATGAATGATGGGTTGAAAAACCGTGCTCAAAAGCCCTTTATCAATAATTCGCTTTAATTCTGATGTTTTTCGTGGAACTTCAGAAAAACGCTGTTGCGCTGCAAAATCCAGGGCTTCACGAATACCTCGTGTAATAAGATTACCCGGAGAAAGTTCCTTTAACGGGGTAATAGAAGACCATCCTAAGAAAAAGTCAACCGGGTTTCCATGATCAATTTCTGCATAGTCAGCAAAATATTTCGAAAGATTTTCTTGGAGAATATCTGCCGTATCATTTAGAAGTTCTTCCGTCCACTTTAATTTCTTCTCATGAACAAGGAAGATAATAAAATCATCTCTCCACTGACGACAACTGGGGAAAACTCGAACTTCAGATGGGACTCTTAACTCTAATTCAAGGATGGCTTTTGCAGACATTCTAAAAAGATGATCAATCAACTGAGGCCCATGGAGATCTTCCATTTCCCAAAAACGTGACATATCTAAATAAAGAATGCCTATTGGCATACCCTCTGCCAAAGCACTTTCAACTTTAGAAATTGCCTTTTCTAGTTTTCCTATTTTTTTGAAAGGATCTGCCTCATTTGTTTTCTTCATAGATCAGCCCCAGCAAGGTCAATTATAGAACATTTTTGCTCACAAATCTACGAATAGGAATTCTTTTACCAGAGGATTACATTTTAGCGATTGTTGCAACTGCTTGTAAAGCAAGAAGATAACTATTTTTACCAAAACCTGAGATCTGACCAACAACAATAGGCGCAATCAGGGACTTACGCCTAAATTCTTCTCGAGCATGAATGTTAGAGAGGTGAACTTCAACGGTAGGAATTTTCACGGCAGAAATGGCGTCCGCAATGGCGACACTGGTATGGGTATACGCTGCAGGATTAATAATCAAGAAATCATACTTTTGTTTTATCAAAGAGCCAATTTTAGAAACGATTTCACCTTCATGGTCTGATTGAAAAAAATCTATTTCTAACTTTAAATCTCTCGCGGCTTTTCTTAAATCTTCATTAATCGTTTCAAGAGAGGTTCGCCCATAAATTTCAGGCTCTCTGTCTCCTAACAGAGCTAGATTAGGGCCATGAATAATCATCACTTTTTTCATAGGAATCTTTTCGGTAATTTCAAAACTAAAAAAGCTAAAAGAATCATGTTTCTATTTTATTTTTTAGTGTTCTCATTTTGCTGCGCAACTGAAGAGAATCATTACCTAATTGACAGGCTTGTTTATATTCTACCAATGCTTCTTTATAGCGTCCAATGCTTTCATAAAATTGAGCTATTTTTTGATGGAATTGTGGATTGGTTGAATAATTCTCCAAACTTTTTTTCAAACATTCTTCAATCTCACTTTGATAATCCTGACGATACACACGGCTTAAATAGCCATAGAACAAAGCCTCTTGATAAGGAAAAGAAGAATTAAAAGGATCTTGCTTACGGGCCGCCTGATAATGGAAACGTGCCCTATCCCAATCACCCATTTTCTGAGCAATAGAAGCTTTCAAGAAATGGGCATAGCCATTACGCGGATTTAATTCTAAGGACTGGTCGATCATCTTATTCGCAAAAGAATATTTTTTTTGTCCATGAGCCCTCAAAGCAGCTTCCCAAAAGCCATCGGCTTGATAAGGAGTTCTTACCCATAGAATAAGAGCAATCACCACTCCCTGCCCTATCAAAATTGCCAACATTTTAGACCAAGACTTATTCAAATGAAGAGAAAAGGAGCGTAGCCTCCCACAAGATAACTCCAACAAGGCTAAAATGGACCAAGCCATGGTTGCCATTGAGGTTTCATATAAATCAAAATCAACCATGTTATGAATAAAAAATCCCAAAGCAGCTAACCAAATTGAAATCCGAAAAATTTTAGAGAATGATTGATTTTCTTCTCTTTTTAGAATTCGTATCAATCCTCGAAACAAAGGTAAAAACCAAATCACAAAGAAAATCAACCCTGCAATAATCCCTACCTCAGCTCCAATCTGAAGAAAACTTTGATGAGCCATGCGCGTTTCTTCTGCTCCAGGCCACTTATATCTTCCATAAATAGATCCGAATGAACCCGGCCCTACTCCTAACCAAGGGAAATCATGTATCACGGCGCAGGCTGCTTTCCAATAATCCACACGAACTTGAAAAGAAAGTCCAGTTTTAATCCCCAAAATATCCATGTAAAATAAAACAAACCCTAGAATGAAAGCTTCAAGAAGAAATCCACTCCAAAAAATGATTTTTTTGAATCGGCTTGGAGAGAATTTAAAAATTAGAATGTACGCAACCCATCGCATCAACAAAAAAACCAGGAACCCACCTTTGGAAAATGTAAAAAAGAAAGTACCTAGATAAAGAAGAGGGTATAAAACAGACATCAAAAAAGTCAAACCGATCCAATATGTTTTCTCAAAAAAGAAGAAAAGTAAAGCACCTAAAAAACCTGAAATGAGAACCAATGTTTGATGAAGTTTTTTATTAAACACTAGTAAAAACCCAAACGCTAAAGGAATGATCATTAATAGGTAGCCTGCTAAAGCATTTGGATAAATAAAAGTAGAAAAAATTCGAGAACTGGTAAGTCTAGCTTTAAAAGAATCGGGGAAATTCTCTAATTGAAAATGGGTCTGAACCCAGGCTCGAGTCTCTTCCAAACCAAAAAATCTCTGATATAAGCCAAAGAAACTCACCAAGCTTGCCCCTATTAGTACTGCTGTCACTAATTTCCATCCTTCCCTTTCATCTGTGCACACTTGAAGCAAAAGAAAATAGGTCAACATACCCGTAATGATATTAAGAAAAAACTGAACCCCTTCATTCCAATGAATGGAGTATCGCCATGAAACAAACGCTATCAGGACAAAAACAACATAAAGAAACAAAGATGAAGAATAACGAAAAATAATTTTCCCAGAAAAAATGGATTTTAAAAACCAAACAAAAATTAAAAATAAAATACCCACAAAAAAAAGAAAATTTGAAGAAGGATACACCAGACCTGATTTGAGGGGTCTTACGATCAAAAAAATATATATGCCTAAAGATAAAAGTAATTTGAGAATTCGATCTGCAACCATTTCGTTTCCAGTCCCCAATTTTCAGTTAACGTGTTAGCTTTTCGCAAACTGACTCACAGATCAATTCATCTTTTTTCTTCCAAAATATTCCAAAAGTCCTACACAAGCAGCAAAAGTAAATGCTTGAAGTAAAATCAAAGAAATTCCTTGCTTCCCCACCATCCCCATGAGAAGAGCAGACAGTCCAAAAACAAAGGTAATCAGATAAAGAAATAAAACGGCCCCTTTCTGAGTCATGCCCAAAGCCATCAAACGGTGCGAAAAATGCTGACGATCTCCTTGAAAAATAGATCGTCCTTCATAAGTCCGAATCAGAATCACACTACAAAGATCATAAATAGGAAGCCCCAAAATGAGAACCGGCATAAAAACAGCAAATGAAGATTCTCCCTTATAATAATAAGTTCCTAAAATGGTGACACTGGACATCAAAAAGCCAATGAAATAGCTTCCAGCATCCCCCATAAAAATTTTCGCTGGATGAAAATTAAAAATAAGAAATCCCAAAATAGAACCCGCAAAAACACAAAGAAAAACACTCACAAAATATTGATTTTCTGAAATGGAAATGCAGAGTAAAAAGCAAGTTGCAATAAAAGCAACTCCAGCTGAAAGACCATCCATATTGTCTAAAAGATTAAAAGCATTGGTAATAGCCACGACCCAAAGAATGGTTAAGAAAAAACTTAAAGCTAAATTGGGACTAAAAAAGGTGATTCGAACTCCAGCAAAGAATAAAATAGATGCTGCCAGCATTTGAACCATCAGCTTTGGCCATGATCCTAAATCTTTAAAATCATCAATCAGTCCAACAATAAATACAATTAATCCACCCAAGAAAATTGCCAATAAACGATGAGAAATACGAAAGATATTCGAAACATAAGTAAGTAACTCATGGGGTAAAAATTTTTCCGAAAATGAAACACGCGATAACATTTTCAAAAAAATCATATTAAATAAAAGAGTTAAAAAAAAAGCTAATAGAATTCCTAAGCCTCCTAGAAGAGGAACCGATTGAGTTTGTATTTTTCTTGGACCCGGATCATCTAAGATTTTAAATTTCAAAGATAATTTTCTGACTCCATAAACCAATAATAGAGATAATAAGAATGAAAAAGCAGCGCTATAAAGGTATATCCATGACCACATTGAAAAATCCTTTCTCAGTGATGCCCATTGTCCAAAGACTCTACACAGTTTTCAAAAGTTTTTGATACAACTCGTCTATTCTATTCACCATATATTCTTTTCTAAAATAAGGGTCAACCCCCTTTGGACCTTGCCTCGACATCGTTTCACGAAGATGTGAATTTTTTAAAAGTTTCATCAAGCTATCTTCAAGCGCAAGAGCATCACATGCAGGGACTAAAAAACCGTTAATCCCATCACGAATGACTTCACGTGTCCCATCTAAATCAAAAGCCACCACAGGTTTGCCAGAAGCCAAGGCCTGAGGTAAAACTTTGGCAAGACCCTCTCTTAAAGAAACATGCACTACGATATCCATAGCTGCAATAGCTTCTGGTATTTCTTCAGGTTGAATCAGTCCTGCAAAAATAAAATGGTCTTGTAATTTCAGATCTTTAATTTTATTTTCCAAAGTTTCTTTTAAAACTCCATCTCCAATCAAAAGAAATTTGGCATGAGGAAACTCCTTAACAATCTTAGCCGCAGCACGAATTAAATACTCATGCCCTTTCAAATGAAAGAGACGAGCAATCTTTCCAATGACAAGATCATTTTCCTTCAACCCCCATTTCTGTCTGACTTTTTGACGATCACCATCTTGACGCAAGAAAAGTGAAAGATCCATACCGCTACGAACACAAGTAAAATGACCCTCGGGAGCAACATGCGCCTCAACAGCTTGAGCGGTCATCGCATCTGCAACGGTGATAATTTTAGCCGTAAATTGAGCACAAAAGCGCTCTAATTTCTGATAAAAAAGGTTGGTAAAATGATTCTGAAATGCATGAAATGGCAACCCATGAATGGTATGAATAATCACCGGTATATGAGCCCAAGCAGCAGCCATTCGAGCTAAAATTCCTGCTTTTGAACTATGGGTATGAACAATATCAAATTTCTCTTTTTTAAAAAATCGATAGAGACTAATTAAGGTAAAAATATCAAAAAAAGGATTAATATTTCGACGCAAATAGGGTTCAATCACAAATCGAAATTTACTAGAATCTTGAATTTTTTCTTTTAAATCTCCTTCAGGTCCACTTTCTGGACCAGAGACCAAGGTCACCTCATAGGCTTCTTTATCAGCAAGACCTTCCACTGTAAAAAGGGTATTTTCTTGTGCTCCCCCAATAATCATACGGGTAATAACGTGACAAACTTTAATCTTTTTCATTTCGTATATGATAAATCTCTATTCCTGTTTTAGAGTCCTGAAAAATGAGTTTCGCAAAGTGATCAATAAAATTTTTGAGCGATGCCGTATCCATCTTATCACGCCAGCCCGGAAAAGAACGATCCAAACGCAAAATTTCTCTTGGATTGATTAAAATATAATGAACTTTCTTTAATCGAAAACGTTTTAAAATTTCATCATTATCCCGAGCCCCCTCCAAAAATGAAACAATCTCCGGCAGATCAAACGGTGTTGAAGCAAGTGCTTCTTCCCTCAAATAAAATGTCCTTGCTTCTCCTATAAAAAGAACTTTTTCTGTGGGCTGCATGATACGGTTTAAAAAATGGATAGAAGAATAATGAGGCAATTTTTCAATAAGATATTCATGGAGTGAAGTTAAACCCCAAAAATATCTGGGGATATTCGAATTTTCTAAGAATATTGCCATCGAAGCGATATTCCATAAGGCAAACACACCCAACACACATCCTGTGATTTTTTTTAAAAATAAAGAAATTGGTTCATGCAATAAAGAAACAGAAACAGCTATTGCTAAAGCAGGAAAAACAGGCAGAAGAAATCGCGCATCACCTGTTGTCTTAAAAAAACCAAGCACATATCCTATCAAGACATAAAAAAATAAATTTTGAATTCGCTTGTCTTTTAATTTCATTAAAATAAAAGGCAAGCCCACATACGCCATAGGTCTAAAACAACTCCCCTTCTCAATCATATAAAAAGGAGCACTCCAGGCGTGACTCTTTAAATTTAGGGATAATGTATGATAATGAGTTGTTAAACGCTGATACAAATCTAATGTCCAAAGAGAACTTTTAAAAAAAGGAAAACCAAAGGGGAAAATAGGATCTCCTGTTTGAATAAAACTTCTGAACCACCACGGCAAAGCGATCATAGAAGAAACAAAAATAAAAATAAGGCTATTTTTAAATGCCAAACCTTTTTCTTTGTGAGAGAAGAAATTGCATATCCAGACAGCTCCCAATCCTCCCCAAACATAGAGAATTGCCGTGTGTTTTGTCCCCAATGCCAACCCTGCGAATAAACCACTTAATAGATATTTCCTCCATCCCCCTTCAAAAAATAAAATCATAGAGGCCGTAGAGAAGAATAGCAGTCCCACATCAGATTTTCCCGTCCAAGCTGTATCAGCAAGGTGAATCGAACAAAGAAGCAACACACTCGCAAGGAGTCCTGCTTTTCTCCCCCAATGTTCACGACTGTATTGATAAACAAGAAGTCCTGTCAGAATTACAAACAGAAAATTAAAATACTTAATAAACTCTAATTTTCCTAAGACTAAAGAAGCCGCATATAACATCTCAACATTCAAAGGGAAATGAGAAAACATATGATGTGGCAATGAAGTCACTGCACCTGTTTTCGCATATAAGTCTGCTAAAGCAACATGGTATTCCAAAGAATCATAGTCAACAACAGGACCAAACGCCCCTATCGCTAATAGAATGAGAGAGAAAAATAAAACAGCATACAAGATTTTTGAATAGACATCTGTGCTTCCAGAATTCGAGAAATTTCTTATCGATTCACGAATATTTTGAGCAATCGAGTATCCTTCTCTCCAACAAAACAGAAGAATGAAAGAAAAAAATATTGTTAAAGATTCAACATTGAGTTTTCTTAAAAGACCTATACCTAAAATATAGAGACACCATAAACCAAGCCCGATGCCAATCGAGTAACTGAGTCTTTTCTTGTCATCATTCCATCTCAAAAAACTTAAGATTTTAGACCCCAATAGACCACAAATAAAAATACATGCAACAAATTGAAAGAGACTTTGTAAACGATCCCAAAGAAGAAAAGAAAATCCTGTTCCCCAGTCATTGAGTACAAGAGCTTTAACAAGAAAAACCATCCAAACACTTGTTAACAATAAAACAAATAGTTGTTTTATTTTCACAAAATTCCTTTCTTTAAAACCAAATATTCATAAAGAGATTTTGTTTTCAGAACCATTTTCTCTTGAGTAAATTGTTCTTTCACTCTTCGTTGTGCGTTCTGAATTAGCTTTTCTCGGAGTGTATCATTTTTTAAAATCTCTAAAATCGCATGGTTTAATGCCAAAGGATTTTTAGGAGGGATCAAAAATCCTGTTTTTTCATGTTCCACGATTTCTGGGACACCTCCCACATTTGTTGCAATTACAGGGATACCCCAAGCCATCGCCTCCAGAATAGAAACGGGAAATCCTTCCCATTCAGAAGGGAGAACAAAAATATCCATAAGATTGAGAGCCTCATAAATCAACGAAACTCGACCTAAAAAATGAAAGTGCAAAGCGATGCCTCTTTTTTGAACTTGTTCTTCATATTGAACTTTTTCACAGCCCTCTCCAACAAAGATAAAATGAAGATCTGATCTTTCCTTGAGCAAAAATTCAGTCATCTCAATAAAACAAGCATGCCCTTTCATTCCCCGAAAATTTGCAACCATCCCTATCACTTTTTTATCTTCAAAGTCCATTTCTTTTTTTGAAGACTTGATCTCATTTATTTTTGGAATTTCTGAAAAATCAAGACCATTGTAAACAACTTCTATTTTTTGAGGACTGATTTTTTCTATTTGCTCCAACCGTTCTTTCCCTGCCTGACTATTCGAAATAATTAAATCACAATACCGAGACGTCCAACGATCTAATAGCACATGATATTTTTTTCTCCAGTGATCCACACTACGCTGCGACGAAACAATAATTGGAATCCCTAAAAGCCTTCCTAAAACTCTTCCTAAAATATTGGCATGGAAAAGAAACGTATGCAAAATACCAAAGTGGCCTCGCTTTAAAAAACGTATCAATCGAATTAAAGCTTTAAAATCAAAAATAGATTTTGCTTTTAAATTCAAAACTTCCAAACAAAAAGGTTTAACCTGATTGATTAAGGTATCATCTCCCATCAACGTGACTAAACTTATAGAATATTCTGAATGACTCAAACCTTGAATTAAAGTCTTAATCATTTTTTCTGTTCCACCCCAAGAAGAATCTGTCGCTAAAATACAAATTTTTTTTGAGAGAGACATATCAATCCCATTTACCAACAAAGCATGTTTTTTCAAAAAGTACCGGGGCCTGCCGCTCGTCAGCCCCATCGTGCTCATCAAAAGTTGCGCTCGATGGGGCCCCCCGCCGAGCGTCACCCGTATCTATATGCCCACACTTTAATCACAAATTTACTCATATTCACGTATCCCAAAAAGTTCTATGCCAGAGCTCTAATACGATTAAAAGCCAAAGCCGATGGCCATGATTATCTTTTTCAGAAATATGATCCTCTAAAAGTCGTTTTATCGCCTCAGGATGAACGTAGCCACGCTGTAATGTTTTTGAATCTAGTAAAACTTCCTGAGCAAATGACTTCAATTCTCCCCTAAACCATTGATTGAGCGGGACGGTGAAACCTTTTTTAGGTCGATGAACGATAGAGGATGGCAAGCCTGCTCCCATCATTTTTTTTAGAAAAAGTTTTTTTCTAAAATCTTTTATTTTTAAATCAGAAGGAAGTTGCGCACAAAATTCCACAAAAACAGAATCCAAGAAAGGAGATCTCACTTCTAAACCATGCGCCATAGAAGCCCGATCTACTTTGGTCATCAGACAATCAGGAAGATATCTTTGGAAATCACTTTTAAGCATGGCGTCCAGAGAATCTAAAGAAGAATCTGTTTTATTTAAAGCAGGCATATACATATTTTTTAAAGATTCTCCCCATATTTTAGAAAGCAAGGGATCTTGATAAATTCTCATCCAACCATCATACTGTTCATCCTCTGGCAAATTAATTCGTTTTGAGCTTTCATAAAACAATCTTTGAAAACGTTCAGTAGGCCATTCTGAAGAACTTTTTTCGTCAGTCCAATTAAGACTCCACGATAAAAGTTTTTTCAAACGATCCCATAAAAGTTTCTGTGTATAGCGATGATACCCTCCAAAACATTCATCGCCCCCATCTCCACTTAATATCACAGTGACAAACTTCTTAGCCTCGCCAGCCATCCAGTAAGTTGGCAAAGCGGATGCATCCCCAAAAGGTTCATCAAAATGCCATGCCCATTTTTCTAAAGAACTGACAATGTCAGGACCTAATTTAACTTCATGATGTTCTGTTCCTAAATGATTTGCTACCTTTCTTGCATAAGAACTTTCATCATGAGAATTTTGAGAAAAGCTCACGGAAAAGGTTTTAATCTGATGTAATGTTCCTTGTGTTGCAAGCGCTGCAATCGTACTAGAGTCCAATCCTCCACTTAAAAAAATCCCTAAGGGGACATCACTTTTTAAACGCAATTGAACAGATTCTAAAAGCCCTTGCATCCCTTGAAGCAAAAGAATTTCTTTATTCTCTTGTCTCTTTTTTTGGAAATCAAGATTCCAATAATTCTGAATACTTATCTTCCCATTTTCAAAAATGAGATAATGCGCCGGGGGTAATTTAAAAATTTCTCGATATATAGTTTTTGGAGAAGCAATGTATTGGTAAATAAGAAATTCTTTGACCGCACTTGGTTCTATTTGTAAAGACAGATTCGGATATTTCAAAAAAGACTTGAGTTCAGAAGCAAAGAGAAAAACTCCATTCTTATAATAATAATAAACAGGCTTTTTCCCTATTTGATCACGAGCTAAAAAGAGTCGACGTTTAGATTTATCCCAAATGGCAAAGGCAAACATGCCTCTCAAATCATTTAAACAATCAACACCTTTTGTTCGATATACCTGCGCAAGAACTTCTGTATCCGTTCTTGTTTTAAAATGACACCCCGAGGATTCAAGATTTCTTCTTATTTCCTCAAAATTATAAATTTCTCCATTAAAAGTAACCCATACCTGTCCCGTTTCATCACTGAGAGGTTGATGCCCTGCGTCTAAATCAATCACGCTCAATCTTCTATGTCCTAAACCTGCCTCTTGATCAAGAAATAAACCTGAATCATCTGGACCCCGATGAGACAAAACGTTTGTCATCGAAGACAAGATTTCTTTTTCAACCTTTTGATGGGGATCAGAATAAACAATTCCCGCAATTCCACACATAAGGCGTCACCTTTTCAAATTCGAACTATTTCTTTCATATGAGTCTCTAAATCTTGAATATGATTTTCCCATCGAAAATTTTTCTCAACATAAGATCGACATTTTTCTCGAAAACCTCTTAATTCATCTGTCTTTTGAAGATATTCTTTCATTTTCTTTTCAATGGCCTCAGAAGTCTCATTTTCGAAAATCAGTTTTTCATCGAATTCTTTCAAAATTTCTGGGATAGCCCCGATGGGGGTGCCTAAAACGGGTGTTCCACACGATAAACTCTCAAGCACTACAAAGCCAAAACCTTCTAAAGCACGTGTGGGGAGAACAAATAGATCTGCTTTACGATAAAGATCAACCAACTCTTGATCAGAAATCCATCCCAATAAAGATATTTTTTCAATTAAATTAAGCTTTTTTATCTGCTCGCGAAATTTTGCATCCAATGATCCTCTTCCAACAATCGTTAAGCGAGTTGAGGGAAACTCTAAAACTATTTTCCCAAAAGCTGTGATCAAGTTTTCTATCCCCATTCGGGGTTCTAATCGACGTGTAGTCAGAATTAAAATTTCTTTCTGTTTAGAATAAGTACTTGTATCTCCTGGAGAAAAATGAATTAAATCAACACCCGGTTTTGAAAGAAAAACTTTATTTTCCCATTGAGGATAATATTTCTGTATCAGCTCATGAACATATTTCGAATAAACAACCACTTGAGTAGCTTGACAAAAAATAATTCCTTCCATCCATTTCAAAATAGATGAACAAACTTTCATCTTCCCTGTTTTTTTGTTAGAAGAAAAAAATTCTTCATCTTCAAACTCTAAAAACCTTAACATGTAGCAATGATAAAGCATCGGTTTCTTCTTTCCCAAAAACTGACTCAAAGAAAAACCAAATGCCGAGACTAAATGATGCAGATAAACAACATCAAAAGATTTTCGATACAACAGTGACTTAATAAAGATTCTAAAAATGGAGAAAAAGAAAAATTTAAAAGAATTTCCTTCACAATTTTTATATCTTTCAACATGAATTCCATCTAAATTTTCGTACCGTGGTAAGCTAGGATTTAGTTGCTGTGTCCAAACTGTTACATCATGTCCCCTCGAAGCCAAACCTTTTGAGCTTTCATAAACCGCACGAAAGCTTCCTCCTTCTGCATCTGGATACATCCATCCAGCAACAACAAGAATTTTCATAGAGATTGGGGGTACCTTATCATTTTCTGAAACAATACTTCTGACACTTTAAACTGCCTTCTTCTTAAAATAATTTTGGGAATAAGAACCATCGCTTTCAAGAAACTAGCAATCTTAAAAGCCTGTCCATGCCGGATATACCACAATAAATGATATGGAATCCCAAAAGCATGTTGAATAAGAAGTCGTGGGGGTAGCCACAACCAATGAATGAGCCACCAATTACGGGTTAAAAGATTGATGCGATGACGAGAATTCATTTCTTTGGAAAAAGTAACAGCCCCTTGATGCTCAAAACAGACCGAAGGATCTAAAAAAGCCTTTCCTCCTTGGCTAAAAGCTTTAAAGCATAAATCCATATCTTCATAATACCCCTGAGAGAACAACGGATCAAAGCCCCCCAAGGTCAAAAACTTTTCTCTTAAAAAAGCACACGCTGCTCCGGATGCGTAGACGAGCTGTTGCATGGATAAGGAACTTTTTTTATAATGAAAATAAAAAATCCCCTTTTGCCAGAAAAAATCCATCCAGGACTCATAAAAACCCTGATCTTCCTTTCTAGATTTAACCGAAGGGGAAACAATAAAAATCGATGTATCTTTTTTGAGTAATTCAAAAACTCTTTCAATATTTCCTGATTTCCAGATAACATCACTGTTTAAAAGTAAGATTTGATCTTTTTGAGCTACCTTCACTCCATCATTCACACTCTCTCCAAATCCGACATTTTTAGAATGTTGAACAATTTTGACA
The DNA here is from genome assembly GCA_964640155.1 of uncultured bacterium. Taxonomy (GTDB): domain Bacteria; phylum Auribacterota; class JACPWU01; order JACPWU01; family JACPWU01; genus CAZXEQ01. Next base: position 58,859 of record CAZXEQ010000005.1, read on the forward strand.
AAAGGAAATGATGTTTGAATCATCTCAACGCTATGATCAAGACTAGCGTCATCCACAACAATCACTTCGCAAGAAAACTCCTTTTCCCAGACAGAAACCTGCCTGAGAAGAGCTGGCAGAATTGTTTCACCATTATAATTGGGAATAACCACACTAAAAGACATTGAGAAACCCAAATGAAACATTATTTTTTAGAAAGATTTCTTCATTGATAATGAGCATCTGCGATACAATATGAGAAACTCATGTTTAAAATCTCAATTGATGTTCAACCCTTACTGGGAAAGAAATGTGGAATCGGCCAATATATCTGGGGCCTGATTCATGGTCTTGCTCAAATCGATCACAAGAATCTCTACTCACTCTCATTCTTTGATACAAAATTTAGAAGTTCCAAAATCCCTCTTCCAGGCCCAAATTTTTCTCGTTCAGGATATCCCTTGCCAAGTCGTGTCATGAGAAAAATTTGGCTTCAATATCATTGGCCTTATTATGATTCTTTTTTTCGATCGAGAGATCTTTACCATTTCTGTAATTTTATCATTCCTCCTATGCGAACGGGCAAAAAAATCGCAACGATCTTTGATTTCTCATTTTTACGATATCCTCAATTTTCAGAACCTCGAAATTTAGGATTTTTACGTCGCGGAATTGAAAAAACCCTTCAGGTTGCAGATGAAATTATTACGATTTCTAAATTTACAAAAAATGAATCGCTACATTTTTTTAATATTCCTGAGAATAAAATTCATGCTATTCATCTTGGAGTTCATGAAAGCTTTAAACCCAATATTTCAATACAACCGAAGAAACAAATTCTTTTTGTAGGAACGATTGAACCTCGCAAGAATTTAGAAACTTTATTAAAAGCCTTTGAACTTTTTGTTCAAAAAAATGAATTTGCTGACTTTAAACTTGTTCTTGCAGGAATGAAAGGTTGGCTTTGCGACAATATTTTATCAAGTTTAGAAAAACACCCTTATCACCATCAAATTTCTTTACTGGATTATGTTTCTGATTCAGAACTTCCCAAACTTTATCAAGAATCCATGATTTTTGTTTACCCTTCCTTTTATGAGGGGTTTGGGCTTCCTCCCCTAGAAGCCATGGCTTGTGGAACTCCTGTCATTGCGTCCGAAGTCGCATCTCTTCCTGAAATTCTGGGAGAATCTGCTTTCTGGATCAATCCCCAAGAAGTGGAAAATATTGCAAGTGCCTTTGAAAAACTGGCACAAAATCCCTCTCTCAGGAAAGAGCTGATTCAAAAAGGATTTGAGCAAGTGAAAAATTTTTCTTGGGAAAAAACAGCTGAAAAAACATTAAAAGTCTATTTAAAAGCCCTTCAGTCATAAAATAATATAAAGGCTACTGCTAACGGGTTAAAATTGCTTTATATTCCTTTTCCACATCCTTCACGTATTGATCCGTCGTACGTACTCTTAGTTGAGAATGTTCGTATATTTTCGATAGCATTTTTGGATTTTTCAATATTTCCTCTAATAATAAACTCAAGGCTTGTACATCTCCTGGAGTAAAAGAATATCCTTGCACGTTCTCAGCAACCAATTCTGTCATTCCTTCCAAGCGACTGATTAAGACAGGAGTTCCTGCAGATAAAGCTGAACATAAGACAAGTGGCGCACTTTCATACCATATCGATGGAATAATCAAAGCATGAATATTTATTAAAGTTTTTCCCATATTTTCATGAGGGAAAATTCCTTTAAAAATAACACTTTGCCCCAAAGACTTTGCCTTTTCTTGAAGCATTTTACAAAAAGAATTCTCTTTAAGTTCACCGTAAATCTCAAACTGAACTTTCTTCCCGTTCTCTCCTAGTCGTGACAATGCTTCCAAAATAAGATGAGGGCCTTTCACTTCTGAAAGCGTTCCTATGAAACCTAATTTTAAAGGAATTGTTTCACTAAAAGAATCTGGGATAGAGATAGGTTCAGGTAAAAAACCCACATCCACGCCTGTTTCCACAACTTTCACAAGATTTTTAAGAACCCCATGGCGAATCAAAATGTCAGACAAGAACTTTGTTTCTGTTAGCACCCGATTGGAAGCATTAACGCAATTCACCATAAAACCCAGTCGATGGCTTAAAGAATAAAGAGACTGTAAACGTCTGGAAATATATCTTAAAGGGGTATTAGCAATCTTTAACAACCATCGAGCTATCCCATAAGAAACAGGTCGATAACATCGCACACAATTTGTCCCATCTCCAGGCCCTTCACAAACCTTTTTTTCATACGTTCTAAATAATGTAATTTTTGGACAAACAGTCCAATAGTCGGTTGGGGTAAAAACCACAGGAATTCCCATCCCTTTGATTTCTGGAATGATCTTTGCAGAAAATCCCATGATATGATTCAAGTGAACCAGATCAGGACGAACGCTTAAGAGTAATTTTTTGACAAGTTGAATACGGTGAGACATTTCCAAGTGAGGAGCAATAATATTTTCATTACCTATTAATCCAAAATGAAGTCGATGAACTTGAAAATCATCATAGATATCTTTGGACAGCCAGGGCTCTTTCCCTCCCGTGTTTTCCTCTTCACAAGTAAGGATTTGAACTGAATGTCCTAATTTTCTTAAACCCCTGGCTAATTCTAAAGAAAGAACCTCTGTTCCTGCACGACTCTTTGGGAAAAATTGATGAACTCCAATTAAAATTTTCATTTTTAATTACTTTTTAAAAGTTAAAACGTGATTTTATTTTTTTGACGTATCTTTTCATTTTTAATAAAACTTTTGAATGAAATCGGCATGCCCATTGATCCATAACATCTTGCGCATATAGATTTGCCTCTGACCAATATTCACGAGAAATGAGTTCTTGAAAAAGCAAGCGCTGAATCTGAATGAGACGCTGATCCGCTAAATTCTGAATGGAACGATAAAAATCAGGATAATCCTGCAATATATCCAAACTACTTTTTAACAATGCTTTATAAAGCTCTTGTTTGTTTTTTGATTTGGATCCTGCATGCCATCGAATCCAGGCACTAGAAGTCGGACAATAAACAGCTTGGCATTCCAAAGCAACGCGCTGTAGAAAATCAGAATCCTCATTCCATTTAAGATTTTCTCTGAATCTTCTATCCTTGACAATCTGTGCTCTATAGAGAATCGCCGAAGATTTTGCTTCGCATGTTAAAAAATGTTGAATAGCAAATTGATCAGGACATCCAGCAGCTGCAACCTTTTGCATTTGCTCACGCTGGGTTTCTTCGTCAAAAAGAATATGATCGGCATAAGTAAATCCAGCCTTGGGATTCTTGTCCAAAAGATTAATCTCTCGAAATAATTTCCCAGGCAAAAACCGATCGTCCGAATCTAAAAAGCAAACATAGCCTACTGTATGTGCTTGTTCCAATCCTATATTCCTTGCACTGGCACATCCTCCATTTTCTTTTTTTAAATAGAAAATTTCCTGGGGGTGTTCATTTACAAACTTTCTACAAACTTGGTCTGTATGATCTGTCGATCCATCATCGACAATCATTATTTTTTTATGGGGATAATCTTGGGTCAAAACACTTTGAATCGCCTCAGGCAATAGTTTTTGCCGGTTGTAAGTTGGGATAATGATTAAAACTGTTTTTGAATCAATCATAAGTTTTTTAATAAATGAGATATTTATTTGAAAAAATAGCGGGTCCTGCCACTCGTCAGCCCCACCGTGCTCACTAAAAGTTGCGCGCGGCGGGGCTCCCCGCCGAGTGTCACCCGCGCTTATGAAGAACACATTTAATAATATGATTTTTTATTTAGAAAAACAGGTTTACGAATAATGGCCAAGTAATTAACTCTCAAAAAAGGTAAATATGATAATAACATGGCCAAACCATAAGATTTTTCAGCCACTCGAGATAGTTTAAAGTCTAAAGATAAACTCTGACACAACATTTCTCCCTTTGAGAAAAGACTTTGAATTTCAGAAATTTCAAAAGGTTTTATAGGAGTTGGATGTTGAACAGATTCTGATGAAATTTGGATTTTTTTCTTAACTCCCTTTAAAGCACGTAAAAAAACAATCGTGTAACCATAAATTTTGAGTAAGGCCCTTACAGCAAAAGGAGTTGGTCGAACATCATAAAAAAGAATAGTCCCTCCAGGACGCAAGACACGCCACATTTCTTGCGCAAGTTGCTCGCGCATTTGGAAATTTAAAATAGAACTCATGCAAGTAAATTGCATCACCAAATCAAATTGCTCATTCAAAAGAGGAAGATGAGCCCCATCTGCTTGTAGAAACTGAATGCTCGTATATCTTTCTTTTCCATACCTAAGTCGGTTCTCCATTAAATCTACACCGACAGCTTCTTTGGCTCCAAATTCCAGAAATCTTTGTAAAATATGTCCATTGCCACATCCTACTTCTAAAACTTTGGATTTTGATAAATCTATTTTTACTTTCTTCAAAGATTTTAGAATGGCTCTTTCCCTTTCTTGCATATGAAAAAGAAAAGCTGGATTTGTATATGTATATGGGTTAGATAAATTCAAAGCGTCGCGTCTGGTATATTCATTGCGAAGGCGATGGGTCTCTTCATTAAATGAAAGGTTCATGAATTTATTAACTCCTGATAAATTTCTGCCAAACGCTCCCCTTGCTTTCTGGCATTATATTCTTCTTCAATATGTCGCCTTGCAGCATTTAAAATTTTTGGCCACTCATCCAAATGCTCCTCCCACCAAACTAGATTAGAAGCAATCCCTTCAACATCATGCTCGTTCGATAATAATCCTGTCTGACCATGCTCAATCGCTTCAGGAATATCGCAGTGACGTGTACTCACCACTGGCATTCCACTGGCCATCATTTGAAGAAGAACCACGGGAAGTCCCCCTTCAGTATCCTGATCAGAAGCTGTCACACTAGGAGCAAGAAAAATGTGATGGCGATACGCCTCTTCAAACAAACGATGACGAGGTTGATAACTTAACAATCGAACTTTTTCAGAAAGGCCATTGTCATCAATCGCTTTAAGAATTTTCTTTTTTTCATTCTGACTTCTTTCCTCCTCATTGGCATCCCCGATCAGCGTAATTTCTAATACAATCTTTTGCTGAACTTTTCCTAAAGCCTTTAAAGCATCAGGAATCCCCTTTTTCTCCTGAAATGAAGAAGCTATCAATACCCTCAAAGGCTCCTCTTTATTCCATATTCTTGGCTTAAACGAGATTTCATCTAAATCGACTCCTAGATGGTAAATTCGAATCTTCTCTTTTGAACAACCTAATTTCATCAGGCTTTCTGACATATGCTTTCCTTCGCATAAAACACGATCTGCTCTTTCAAAAAGTTCATGATAACGCTCTTTCCAACACGTTTCTAAAGCAGGAAGATAATTCACATCAAAGCCATAAAAAGAAACGATATGCTTCAAACTTGTATTTTTTAAAATTTTACTATCTTGCCACCCCACATTTCCAAAATGAGAATGCAAGCAATCTCCCCTATATTTTTGAATGGTTTTTAGAAAAAAAGAGGAATAATTCTGTCGCCCCCATTTTTTTAAAAAGCTTGGAACCCAATCCCGTGTATTGCTAGACACATGTATTTTAGATAAAGCAAATTGATCCAAATTCTCAGTTTTCTCACAAATAACATGACACTCAATGGATGAGGGAAGAAATCGGACCTGATCATACATCCAATTTTGAGTTAAAGGCAACCATGTCGGAAAACTATGGAAAACAATCATCTTTAGATCATTACCTTCCTTGAGATTTTTTAAAATGTATAAGTTTTATAATTTCTTGCCATCCCTTACGATCCATTCTATAACTTGCAAAGACATAAACCAAACTTCCACCTAAAACAAGAATGATCAGAATCCAAAGAGAAGAGAGAGTTGAAGGTAATATCATCCTTATTAAAAATATTGCACCCATCATCAAAAGGCTGTTGAGAAAAGGGAAAGCAAGTTCCTTAAGCAAGTCAAGAAAACTTAAATGAATCAATTTAAATGGAATGAGAAAACTCGGAATCGCTAACAAAAAAGAAACTGTAGTATAAGCTGTGGCTACACCTAGCACACCCCAATTCAAGCCTAATATAAATGCAAAAATCGTGACAATCCCTGCAAACAGTCCCCAACGAAATAACCAGTCTGTACGTCCCTTCGCTTGATAAATAATACCTACCGTTGTTCCAATCGATTGTATTAAACCTACAGGAGCAAGAATCATCAACAACCCTATCATCGGAGTCCAACGAGGCCCAAATACAGCCAAAACTAAAGGGCGAGCTAATACCATCAAAGCAATCATAGCGGGAAAAGTAATCATGGCAATTGTATGCGCAATTTTTAAATAAACTCTTCGAAAACGTTCGAGATCATCTTGAATTTCAGAATAGAGGGGTAAAAGAACACGCCCTACTACAGAATAAACTGATTGTATGGGATAGAACATGATGCGATATGCCAAAGCATAATACCCCAAAGCCTCTGCTCCCAAAAATCGTCCAATCAAAAAATTATCCATATTCCTTGCTAAATAACTGAACAAGTTAAAGCCTGTAAGATTTAGACTAAAATCTCTAATCATACTCATATGTTGACGAGCAAAAATCCAGCGTGGTTTCCAAGAGCTAAAAAGCCATAATAAACTGGTCATCATAATTGTGCTCACCAAAGTCTGATAAACCAAACTCCAAACACTATACCCCTTTAACGCAAATCCAATCGCTACGATAGCTCCCGCCAGGGTTGAAACAATTTCGAAAAGGGCCAATCGATTAAAGGCTAATTTTTTTTCAAATAAAGATTGGTGAACAACCCCTAATCCTGAGAAAAAAAATGTAAGGCAGAGCACTCTAAGAATAGGAACCACACGAGGCTCATGATAAAAAAGACCTATACAGAAAGAAAGACTCCAAATAATCAACATTGCTAAAAAACCAATTCCAGCATTTAACCAAAAAATACTGGATAAAGTTTCTTCAGAAATATCTTTTTTTTGAATCACTGCTGCAGAAGTCCCTAAATCTTTAAACAAAGTCACAAAACCTGTAATAACAATAGCCATCCCCACCAAACCAAAATCGCTTGGAGAAAGCAATCGAACTAAAACAAGCGTCGTTCCCCATTGAACGATTTGACGTCCAAATTGAGAAACGGAAGTCCACTTAATGCCTGAAACAGTACGACTTGAGAGAGTCATATAAAAGCTTTCTTATCTTTATAAAAAGGCTACAGCTATCATTATTAGAATGTTCGAATACGTTGGTTTGTCCCTGCGAGCCAAACCAACTCAAAGGAGCTCTCGTTCATCCCGATAAATCGGGATACCATGCTCACTCGAGCTCCAATGGTTCTCACATTCTAATAACGATTTATTTCATAAATTATTTTTTTCTGACAATAATCATATACATCCAAGTCCACTCTTCAGAATGATCCAATTTATTCAAAACAAAAGAGATGAGTTGAATTATTACCCCTATAAAAGGAATAATACCCAACCAACGCAAAGGACCTTTGTTAAAACGATACAGGTAATAAACAAAAAGCTGTCCGAATGTCACCCAAAAACCAGACAGAGCTTTTATTTCAATCACTTCAAACCCTGTTTTTTCAAAAAGATATTTCAACCCATGTTTTGTAAATCTAAAAAAATCCCTGGGTTCTTCGTGAGGATGCCAAATGAAAGGAACACTATAAATAGCTACTCCACCTGGTTTCAATACTCTATGACATTCTCTCAACGCTTGCTCAGGTTCTTCTAAATGTTCTAAAACAGACGTGCATAAAGCCGAATCAAAACTCACATTTTCACAAGGAATTTGATAAGCCGTTCCAAACAAATCAACTTGAGATGAATCATGCAGGGTCTCATGATGATCCACACCTACATGCTCAGAAACATAACCAGAAAGGAGGCTTTGATAAGGTTTCGTCGCACAACCAATATCAATAAGACGTCCCCGAAAATATTTTGAGGCGTAAATCTTTAACGCTTGATCATGAATATGATTTACCAAACGATTCATCAGCTCACGTGCCATTAGTCAGATTCCTTTGGAAAAGAAGCATATGAAACATGGTTGTTATAGATTTTTCTAGCATCCAAAATAACTTTGTTCCAATTTGATCCTAAAACCAAATGTTCCAAATATTTTACAAATGTTTTTGCTGCTCTTTTAGCAATCATCTTATCTAAAGCCTCAGGATCACAAATCCCCTCTATTGCTATTTCTTCTTGAAAAATAATTTCTCCAGTATCAATTTTCTCTGTTACCTGATGAAAACTATAACCTGTTTTATTTTCATTATTTTGAATACACCAATAAGAAGGTACAGGCCCTCGGTAAAAAGGCAGTATAGAAGGATGAATATTAATTAGACTTTTAAACCTCTCAATGGTTTTACAATCAAATATTTGATTAAATCCTGCAATCACCCCAAAATCATCTAAATTTATTTTTTTACGAAAAAACCAAGAATTAACATTTCTTGCCAACAAAAAGTCTAACCCTGTTTCATTTTCGAATGTTTTTTTCCTATTCTTATTTCTTCTCCACTCTTTAACATAAGACTGTATTCTTCTAAAAAAATTTTTCGATTGACTCACAGGATCAGAATAAACAACTATGATTTTTATCTTATGAGCCTTGTGAAAATCATGTGCGGCTTTTAAAAAAGCCTCTCCGTACCCTTCATTGCAAAAAAGATAAATCATCTTTTGAATACCTTTCTTGCTAGAGCAGCATACTTTTTGAGTATCCCAGTCTTCTCTATTATTTCATGATCTATAAAAGGACAAGGTCGAACTTCAGTTCCAAAACTTTTTTTAAAGGCTTTCACCCCCGTATGAGATCCACTGGGATTAAAGTCAAACCAGAAATACTTTTTTTCACATGCCTCTTTTATGGCCTCATACATCAAAAGATGAACCGGACGCAAATGAAAATAATTTTTTAAAGCGGCTCCATGCCAGTAAACCACATGATGTTTTGCATAGAAACATAATGCCCCAGCCACAACCCTTTCCTCGCACTTAGCAAGCCACAATTTGATATAAGGCGAATTTTTTCGAAGCATTTCTTCAAATAATTCAAAACGGTATTGGGATGAAGCTCTATCTCCCCACCTTTTTAAAGAATCTTCGTACACATGAAAATAATCCTTCCACTCATTTGAGGTAGAGGCAATATGAACACTGACTCCCAACTTTTTTGCCTGATGAACATCTGCACGATGCCCCTTTGTCCATTTTGAGAAAACAGCATCAAAGCCTTCCTGAAGATCAATGACTTGAGTTATATCGTCTTGAAAAGAAGAAAGTGAAAGCTCCACTAAAGATCCCTCATAGGGATTAAGCCTTAGAAAAATAGTCTGAAATTGATTTAAAAGAGAATGAATCAATAAATTTCTATGCTGAATTGAAAGAGGTTCTACTGACAGCCAACCTCCAAAAGTATCTGCAGGAGAGGAAATATACTTTTGGGGTATTGAACCATCCCCGTCCCTTACGGAAAAAGGGAGTAAAACTTCTTTCCCATCAGAAAAAAGAACCATCTGAGCGTTTGGCTGCATGTTCCCATTCGTATAAAATTTCCAAATTTGGGCCCATTCTCTTGAATGAAAAAAAGTTGAGTACTCGCAAGCCTTCCAAATCGAATCCCATTTCTCATCACTGGCCGATTGTATGCGAGTAATGGATAAATTCATTTTTGGGTTATCACCTGTTTTATAGCGCAAATCACATCTTCAACATCTTTATCTGAAAGTTTGGCAGAAATAGGTAAACTCATGGTCTGTCTTCCAATACGCATCGCATTTGGAAAATCTTCCGGCCGCCAACCAAATGTTTTTTGATAATAAGGATGTTCAGGAATACTCAAGTAATGCACCCCTACCCCAATATGATGCGCTGTCATCGCATCTAGAAAACGATCCCGACTGATTCTAGTCTTTTCTTCATCAATCAAAATTGTATATAAATGATATGCATGACGCGTGCCCATTTCAGGAGAAGCTGGTAATCGAAGAGGTAACAAAGCAAACGCCTCGTTGTAGCGTGTCCAAACAGCTTGTCGACGCTGCCAATAATTTTCTATTTTTTTAAGTTGATGAATGCCTACGGCCGCTTGTAAATCCATCATGTTGTACTTAAATCCACATTCCATCACATAATAATGCTTATAACCTTCATCTCCAAATCGTTTCCACGCATCTTTATCCATCCCATGAAGCGCTAACATTTTAATTCTTGCAGCATCCTCTTCACGCTTTGTCAAAACCATTCCACCTTCCCCTGTCACAATATTTTTTGTGACATAAAAACTAAAACAACCAAAATCTCCAAAGGTTCCTACTTTACGTCCTTTATATTCTGATTCAATCGCGTGTGCACAATCTTCAATCACTTTTAAATGATGCTTGGAGGCAATGGCCATGATGGCATTCATATCACATGGGCGACCTGCAAAATGAACAGGAAGAATAGCTCGCGTCTTGGAAGTGATTCGTCTTTCTATATCCTTCGGATCAATATTAAAAGTCATCGGATTTACATCTGTAAGAACAGGGGTCACACCTGCATGAATGATGGCATTGACCGTAGAACAAAAGGTAAGAGCCGTTGTAATGACTTCATCGCCAGGTTTTAAATCACACGCCAATAAACTTAAATGCAAAGCTGCCGTACAAGAATTAACTGCAACAGCATGTTCAGCTTTTTTATATGCTCTAAAGTCACTTTCAAATTGGGAAACTTTAGGACCTGTCCCCAACCAACCGCTTCTCATGCTTGCAACAACTTCCTGAATTTCAGCCTCTTCAATGATAGGGGCCCCAAATACAAGAAATTGATCTTTAGAACGTATAGGAGAAGAATTCATTAAATTAATTCTATCATTTTATAGAACGTTCTGGGGATGAAAGAGTTTTACATACTGCAAATGAATTCATAATTGTTCATTAGAAAGTTCCTTTGAGTTCGTTTCCCTCGCTGGGGGAAACGAACGCGTCTGAACATTCTGATGAACAATAAGAAATACAATAAGATTAATTAATTATTTCTTCGTTTTTGCTAAAAAAGTTTTATACTACTGATAAATAGCTTCTTAATCAGTCATCATTAAATGTTTTTATTACATAAACTTCCATGCCAAGACTGTTTTTGTTTATTCTTGTATTATTCACACATCTGGGCCATTTTTCTTTTTCGGATGTTCAATCCAAACTTCCATGGGATCATTTAAAAAAATATAATGATGCGCTCACACTTAAAGACTTTAAAGAACTCGCAAAAGTTTATTCTCCTGATGGAAGCCTTTATGCTTATATTGAGATAACGCCTCATTACATTGACATTTATTCAGAACCTACAAAAACCAAACCTGCCCTTTTTCGTTTACTTCTTGCTCAAAACCAGAATTCAAAGAAAAAAAATTTACCTTTTTTTAAAAATTTTAAAGAACAGGCTACATCTCAAAAGCCTCTTCAGGGATTACGAATCTTGATTGATCCCGGCCATATTGGAGGCTCTTACGCAAAAATGGAACAGAGAGTTTTGCGTCGAGAGGATGGAGCTACTATTCAAGAAGGAGACCTCAATCTTAAAACAGCGTTTCTACTTCAAAAACAACTTACCTACTATGGAGCTAAAGTTTATCTCACAAAAAACAAGCTGGCTCCTATTACACAAAAAAAACCCCAAGATTTTCTAAAACAAGCTAAAACAAAAACCAACAAAGAAACCATAGAAAACAACAGCATCTCCCAAGAAATTCTTGTTGAGAAAAATATGAATCGTCTTTTTTATCGAGAGAGTGAAATTAGAGCAAGGGCTGAAATGGCTCGAAGAATTAAACCTGATTTAACCCTTTGCATTCATTACAATGCTACTCCTGCATCCCTTGAGAACCCATGGACAATTGATAATCGCTTGGTTATTTTTGTGCATGGGAGCTACGAACCCAACGAACTCGGCAGTGAAGAACAATTATTTAGACTTTTTTCAAAACTTTTAGAAAATTCATCTCCTACCGAAATTGCAATTGCAGAAAAAATAGCGACTTCTATGCAAAAAACCACAGGACTCCCTGCCGTGGAATATATTCCTAGCTCCCAATACATTAAAGTTGGCAAAAATCCTTGTCTTTATGCACGTAATCTTGCAGCTAACCGACTTTATCCGGGCCCTGTGATTTATCTGGAACCCTATTATCAAAACAACCAGCTGGTATTTGATCGATTGATTGCGGGAGATTATAAAGGGATTAGAAAAATTCAGGGACAAGATTATAGAAGTATTTTCAGGGATTATGCAGATGGAGTGACAAAAGGAATTTTAGAATTCTTTAATACCTTACGAACATCGAAGCATCGACAAAAAAATTAAAATATTACGTTTGACTCTAAATCCTTTTTTTCTTCGTACGGCAAAAAGAAAATAGTAATCATCCCAGGAATCGTCAATAAACAAACCCATACAAAAAAAGAAACATATCCTAATCTTTCCTGAAGAAAACCACTGATCATCCCAGGAATTCTCATTCCTAAAGCCATAATTCCTGTTGAAATTGCAAAATGAGAGGTTTTATAAGGGCCTTTTGAAATATTAACTAAAAAGACCATAAAAGCTGAAAAACCTAATCCATATCCAAACTGCTCCGCTGCAACCATGGAATAAACATAAGGTAAAGTTGGTTTTGCATAAGCTAAATAGACATAAAAAATATCGGGAAGATTCAAAGCCAACGCCATGGGCCACAGACATCGTTTTAAACCAAATTTAGAAATCAGCCATCCCCCCAAGATTCCACCCAGAATCAACCCCCCTACTCCAATGGTCCCATAAATAAGTCCCACTTGTTCAGTTCTTAAACCAAGTCCTCCTACCTCAGGGCTATCCAATAAAAAGGGTGATGCCATTTTGACCAGCATCGCCTCTCCCAAACGATACAAGAGAATAAACGCTAAGATGCTGATAATTTTCTTTTGTTGAAAATATGAACGAATAATTTCTAAAAATGTTTTAAAACTAAAATCTATTTTTGAAGAAAGGGCTCCATCTTCAGATGGGAAAGGTAAATTAAAGCGATGATATAAAAAGAGAATAAGAAATATCACGGCGGCAACAGCAAATGTGACTTGCCAGCTGAAAGCAATGTTTCCTGTTACTCTTTCCAAACTTCCAGCTAAATAAACAAGAACGCCAGAACCAAAAATCATCGCAAAGCGATAAAATAAGTTGCGAATTCCAACAAAAAAAGCCTGATCTTTTGGAGAAAGCGCAAGCATGTAAAACCCATCAATTGCCATATCTTGTGTTGCAGATAGAAAGGCTCCAACTGTTAAACCCACAAGAGAAAGAAAAAAGAAAAAAGAAGAGCCCATCACCAAAGACATATACAAGAGAAAAAAGAAAAGACCCAACTGTGTCCAAAGAATCCAATTTCTCTTTGTTGAGAAAGAGTCTACACAGGGACCCCAAAACATTTTAATCACCCAGACAAAAGCCACCAACTCTGTCCAAAAGGCAATACTCGAGTTTGCAATACCTAATCGTTTAAACACAATAATGGCAACACTGTTGATGAGAACATATGGGACTCCTTCTGAAAAATAAAGGGAAGGAATGAAAAACCAGGGATGACGATTGAAAGCTGTCTTATTCAAGACATCACATTCTTTTTACGAATGGATCGAATGATCAAAAAAGCAACTGAACCTGTAATCACAAAAGGTAAACTCACCATCAAAAGGATGCTCCAATAATATCCTTCAGCTAACGCTTTTGCACTTTCTGTCGCCAAGGCATCTTTACAATTGGGGCAAGCAAACAAAAATGATTGCTGAATAAATAAAAGCCCCGTGAGAAGAAAATATTTCATTTTTTGCATGGACGTATCTTAGAATAAGGAATAAATAAGGTCAATTACTAAGCCCTCTCCATTTTTTATTCTAAGCCCCCATTTCTTTGGCCACTTTTTCAACAAAGGCATTGGCTTCTGTTAATGTAGACTTCTTTTCACGATGATAGAAAATAGCTGCATCTGCTTTCTTACCCTGACGAATCAGATCTTTAATTTTTTCTGTTGTTTCATCTGGAAATGGCAATTTCAAATGTTCATAAAGAGAAATAAGCTTTTTTTCTAATCTCATCACTTTATCTTCCAAAGCCTCTACTCTTGCTTGTGCGAATTGGTCCATAATTAGTCTCCTTTATACTGCTTCGAGTACTACAGGGCCGATCGAAAGTCCTTCGGACTATCAAATAAATAGCGGCCCTGTTAGTATAATAAGTGTGCAAGTTTAACAAAATCTTCTAATTTTAAATCCTCTGCTCTAGCCTGAAGATTAATATGACATTGAACAAAAGCATCTTCAAGTTTTAGTTTTAATTGAGGGATTTCTGTGAAACTCGTAAGAGAATTTTTTAAAGTCTTTCTTCGTTGTGAAAAACTTGCTCTGATCAAACGAAAAAGAAATTCACTCTGAGATTTCGAAAGCCCAAAACCTAAATCTCTGAATCGAAATTCCAAAATCCCTGTATCTATTTCTGGCTCTGGATAAAAGCAGGTTTTCTTCACACGCATGACTTTTTTAACTTCTGTAAAATATTCAGTCAAAAGCGTCAAACTCCCATAATCTTTAGAGTTTGGTTTGGCCAAAAGCCTTTCAGCCACTTCCCACTGAAAAGCCAGAACCATTCTTTCGGGTTGAATAGGACATTCTAAAAGCTTTATCAGAATTAAGGTCGAAATACGATAAGGAAGATTTCCAATGATTTTAAATTGTCCAGGAGAAACAACTCGTTGAAGTAAGCTAGGAATTAAAACCTCTAAATTTGTTTCTAGAAAATCTTGATTTTGAAGAGAAAAATTTTGATTGAGAGAAAATCTTTCTTTTAAAAATTCTGCAAATCTTTTATCAATTTCAATCGCTTGGAGATGATGCACGGCTGGGATCAAAAAACCTGTTAAAGCTCCTAAACCTGGACCAATTTCCAAGACAACATCTTGAGGAGAAGGTTCCAAAGCAGTCACAATTTTCTCTAACACATTTCGATCTACAAGAAAACTTT
Organism: uncultured bacterium; assembly: GCA_964640155.1. Taxonomy (GTDB): domain Bacteria; phylum Auribacterota; class JACPWU01; order JACPWU01; family JACPWU01; genus CAZXEQ01. The sequence goes on from CAZXEQ010000005.1 coordinate 73,919, forward strand.
GACCAAAACGGCGATTAGGAGTGACCAATCGTTCTGAAAGAATTTTTTGAACTTCACGTTTACTTAAGAAAGGGTCCATAAAATTAGTCCATTCGATGGACTTTTTTACACAACTTCGCAGCCAATAAGATAGCTTCAAGCATACTCTCTTCTCTGGCCGTATTCTTACCTGCAATATCAAAAGCTGTTCCATGATCAGGAGAAGTTCTCACAAAAGGAAGACCCAATGTCACATTCACTGCTTCATCAAAAGCAATGATTTTCAAAGGGGCTAAGGCTTGATCATGAAACATGGCAACCACTCCATCATATTTACCGCGATACGCATGATAAAATAAAGCATCACCTGAAAAAGGTCCTTCTGCTTTTATATTTTTGCGTTTCGCCTCTTGTACCGCAGGTTTAATTACTTCTTTTTCTTCTTTTCCCCCATCTTCTCCCCCATGAGGATTAAGGCTAGTCACAGCAATTTTTGGTTTTTTAATTCCTAGTTTTTTCAACGCATCATTAAAAAGTTGGATCACCTTTAAAATTCTTTCCTTTGTAATAGCACGCGCTATTTTTATGACCGGAAGATGATTTGTCACCAAAGCTATTTTCAAACGCGAGCTAGCCATCATCATCACAACATCATTTACTTTTGTCCAACCAGCTAACAATTCTGTATGCCCTTGAAAAGGAATTCCTGCCTGAACAATGCTTCCCTTATGAACAGGAGCTGTCACCATCCCATGTATTCTACCTTGAGAAATATCTTTAAAAGCAGCACTCAAACAATCAATTGCTAGTCTAGCTGTTTCTTTTCTAGGCTTGCCCGAAGAGACCCAATTAAGTGGGATAGAACTAACTGGACGAATAAGAATTTGCTTGGGACGAGAACGACCAAAAAGAATTTCACGAAGAGGAATTTTTTGTTTTTGAGCTAGAAATTCTAAGACACCGGCAGGAGCGTAAACCCAAGGCTCACAAACTTTCCAAACGTTACGATGTACTAGGGCTTTGAAAACAACTTCAGGCCCAATGCCTCCAATATCTCCAATGGTGATTCCAAGAATGGGTTTCATGAACAAGTCTCCAGTCGCCAGTCTTCGGTCACCAGTTCACAAGGAATATATTTATTTCCTACAAGCTGGAGACAGGAGACCGATGACTAAAAACTAATAGATAGCAATATGAGCTTTTTTCTTCAGCTCACCCACCCACTTTTTATGGATAACCTCAACCTTTTCTTGATAGAGCTGATCTTGTATTTCAGCCCAAGCTTCGGAAAGAGGTTTTACACGTGATTGTTTCTTTGCATTCAAAATAACAATATGAAATCCTAGTTCGCTTTCAATAATGTCGCTGGTGTGCCCCACTTCCAAGGAAAAAGCTTCATTCTCAATTTCCTTCATCAAATCCCCTTTTGAGAAAAAAGGAAGGTTTCCACCCTCTTTTGCATAAGGACCTTCGGAAAACTCCTTCGCAACTGCTTCAAAAGAAGTCCCTTCATCTAAACGTTTTTTAGCTTCCTGAATTTTATGATAGGCAGCTTCTCGGTCCTTTTCTTTCTTAATCAGAATTTGCCCTACTTGAATTTGTTCCGGATCAGAATATTTAGAAATATTCTTCTCATAATAATCTGCAATTTCCTTTGGTCTTACAATAACGGATCGAGAAACCTCCTGACGCGTAAGTGTTCGTACCAAGAGCTGCTCATGAATATCTTCTCGAAGTTGATCAACCGTCATACCTTCTTTCCCTAAAGCAAAATAGAACTCTTCTTCAGAGTCAAACTTGGATTTAATTTGTTTTAACCGTGCTTCAGCATCTTTTTCATCCACCTGAAGATTTTTCTTCTTCGCCTCTTGCAAAACAAGCTTTCTTTCAATAAGTTGATCTAAAGCTTCTTTGCGAGCCTCGACCAATCTTTTCTCTAACTCTTCTCCAGAATAAGATCTTTTATATTTAGCATACAAAGGTCGCAGCATTTGATCGAGCTCTTGAGAAGTTACAATCTCTCCATTCACATCTGCTACCACACGAGAAATCACAGCTGATTCAGAATAGATGAGATGAGAAAAAAACATCAAAGAAAGGATAAAAATTGAAGCTACATTTATTTTCAGAGTTTGATTTTTCATTTTCTCGCTTGGGTTATTCATGATGCTTTTGACAAAGCAGTTATACCTTAAACTTAGCTTTCGATTTGTGTTGATGCCTCAACCTACCATACGCACTTTTCTCTTTCAATACATTTCTCAAACGAATGACTAAACGCAATGGATTTAAATCTGACGGACATTCCATCATATGCTCTATAAAGTCTGCTTTTCGAAAATAAATTCTCTCCTTATGTTTTTGTATAGAAGTAATCTTCTTATCTCTAGCTAATATTTTTAAATGCGCAATTTCTATTAAAAGCAGCATTTCTTCAGGCAAAGATCCAAAACGATCCGTCAATTCGTCCACGACTTTTTTCAAATCTTCCGGTGCATCCGTCTGAAAAATCTTATGATAAACCTCCATTCTTAACCGAGCATCATGAAGGTAAGAATGTGGAATCCCCCATTCAAATCCTAATTGAAGACTCACAGGTTTTTTCTCAATGACCTTTTCTCCTGAAAGTCGGCGTATGTTCTCATCTAAAAGTCGACAATACAATTGAAATCCAATGGCTATGATATGCCCATGCTGCTCTTTTCCCAAAATATTTCCAGCTCCTCGAATCTCCAAATCCCGCATCGCAACTTTAAAACCGGAACCCAAATCTGTAAAATCTTCTATGGTTTTTAGCCTCATTTTAGCTTCGGGACTGAGCATACGATCAGGGGCATAAATCAAATACGCATAGGCCCTTCTTCTGAAACGTCCTACCCGTCCTCTTAATTGATAGAGATCCGCCAAACCAAAACGATCCGCATGATCAATGATAATGGTATTCGCATTGGGAATATCCAGCCCCGATTCCACAATATTGGTGGCAATCAACACTTGAATCTTCCCTTCAATAAACGATTTCATCACTTCAGATAATTCTTCCTCATCCATTTGCCCATGTCCCACAGCAAAAGTGGCTTGAGGCACCAATTTTTGCAATTTTTCTTTCATGCGATGAATGCTCCCCACGCGATTGTGAATAAAGAAAACTTGTCCATCGCGAGAAATTTCACGCACAATGGCATCTCGAATCACACGTTCATCAAAAGGGATAAGAATCGTTTCAATAGGAAGTCGATCTTCGGGGGGTGTATGGATCAAGCTCATGTCTCGCGCCTGCATCAAAGATAAATACAAGGTTCTTGGAATAGGTGTTGCTGATAGGGTAAGAACATCGACAGAAGCCCGCATCTTTTTTAACTTTTCCTTATGAAGAACACCAAAGCGTTGTTCTTCATCAATCACCACAAGTCCCAAATCTTTAAAGCAAATATCTTTCGCAAAGAGACGATGTGTTCCGATCACTACATCCAAAGAACCTTCTTTTAATTTTTTGATAATTTTTTTCTGCTGAGATTCATCTCTAAATCTTGAAAGCATCTCTACTTCAATCGGGTATCCCGCGAAACGCTCCCGAAAGGTATAATAATGTTGCTGAGCCAAAACAGTAGTCGGAACAAGAATGGCCACTTGCTTTCCTCCCATCACCACTTTAAAAGTTGCCCGAATTGCCACTTCTGTTTTCCCAAAACCCACATCACCACAAATCAAGCGATCCATCGGTTTTCCAGATTCTAAATCTTTTTTCACATCTTGAATCGCTTCCCATTGATCTGGAGTTTCTTCAAAAGGAAAAGAGGCCTCAAAAGTTTTCTGCCATTCTGTATCAACGCCAAAAGCATGTCCCCCCAAGGCTGCTCTTTTGGCCTGAACCTCTAAAAGTTCAGCTGCAAAATCCATGAGTGCTAATTGAGCCTTTTGTTTGGTTTTCTCCCAATCCTTTCCTCCCAATCGATTTAATTTAGGAGCTCGACCTTTAATCCCAATATAACGTTCCACCAATTCAAACTGATCAACAGGGACATAAAGTTTTGCTCCTTGGGCATATTCAATGGTTAAAAACTCTCCATGCGATCCTCGATCATTTAACAAATCCACACCGAGAAACTTTCCAATTCCATAATTCAAATGAACCACCCAATCCCCAGGACGAAGCTCTCGATAATCTTGAATAGGAAGACCCTGCCTCACACGACGAGGAAGAGAACGTACTTCTAGACGACCTAAAATATCTCCTTCCGTCAAAAACGCTCTTTTTTCTTTTGGCAAAATAAAACCTTTGGAAAGATGCCCTACCCAAGAATGATGTTGTTCCTCATTCCAAATTCCTTTTTCTTTCAACATTTGTGTCCAATGCTCTATTTCAGCTTGTTTTGGAGCAATCAAATGAATTTCATAACCTTCTTTCATTTTCTCATCGATTTTGGAAAAAATTTCGGCAACATAGCCCAAAGGAGAATCCTGATGACGTTCTATTCCTTGCCATACAACCGAACGTTGAACGGGCAAAGATAAAGAAGGCAAGGCATTCTCTTCAGCTGTATCAGAAAGATAAAGCATCGAAGAACTTTTCAAATCTTCTAAATCCAAATAATCTTCACTTCCTTCTGGGATATCTTCCTTTAAAACATCATATTTTTGAACAATGGCTTGAGAATGATCCCAAACGAGAAGAAATTTTTTGGGGAAATAATTTAAAAAACTTCCCCAATGAAGATTTTTTTCAATCAATTCTAATTCACACGCGGGGAAAACTTCTGCGTGTTCAATGATACTTTGAGAAATTTGGGTTTGAGGATTAAAAAAGCGCAAAGAATCAATTTTTGCCCCATCAAATTCTAAACGTAAAGGATCATCATATTGAGGAGAAAAAACATCAATAATCCCCCCACGTACACTAAATTCTGCCTTATTCTCAACCACCGCTTCACGTTTAAAACCAAACTGATCCAAAAACTGAATCAACCCATCAAAAGAAAATTCCTTGCTTTTTGCGACAGATAGAATCATTTTCTTAAATGAAGAAGGACTTACCACTTTATGAATCAAAGCCTGAAACGGAGCAACCACCCATGATTGACCTGATTTATTTTGCAAGCCCCCTAAAGCTGTAAAACGTTCTGCAATAATTTCAATATGAGGAGAAATTTTTTCATGAGGCAATGTTTCCCAAGATGGAAAGAGATAGCCTTTTTCTTCGGAAAAAAATTTCATATCTGAGAAAAAATTCTCGGCTTCGGTTTGCCCCGCTGTAATGACAAGCACCGGTAAACCCAACTTCTGACGAAGATAGGCCACCAAAGCAGCTTTGGACGACTCCCACAATCCCTGAACAGAAAGACGCGGACCATCCCGAAGTTTTTTTAAAACATCTTCAAATGCAGTGATATTTTCAAGTAAAGATTTCATGTCGTTCAATTTTTCTTTACACACTTTACTACCGATCTTTCAATAAGTCCAAATTGCAATGTCTCACAAAAATTTCAATATTGCATTAGGCCTGTAAGGAACAACCATAAGATATGATAAAATATAGCTATGAACAGTTTAAAAACATCAAAACCTTTTCAAGCTTATCTGATGAGCATTACTTTGGTTGCTTTAACCACCTTTTTGGGCGAATGGGTTAAGGAAAAACTTGAGCCAACCAATCTCGTTATGCTCTATCTTTTGATGGTCGTGATAGTCGCTACTCTTTGGGGACGGGGGCCTGCGATTTTAACTTCCATTTTAAGTGTTCTTGCTTTTGATTTTTTCCTTATTCCTCCTTATTTGACCTTCGTTGTTCATGATATACAATATGTTTTTACTTTTGCAGGACTTTTAATTGTAGCCTTGGTTATAGGAACATTAACATCTCGAATCAGAGAACAGGCAATACAGGCAAAAGAACAAGAGGCCCAAACATCTGCGTTATATCGATTAAGTAAAGATTTAGCGGCAGCAGAATCTTTCGAAAAAGCTTTGCAAGCTATTCGAGAAAATGTAGGGAAAATGCTTAATGGTCTTATGTGCATTTATTTTCCTGTCCATCATGTTTTAGAACCTGTCAGCTATGATCCGGATTTCCCAATCAATGAACATGAAAAAACAATTGCAACCTGGGTCTTTGAAAATGGGAAAGCCGCTGGACCCAGTGCAGATACTTTAGTAGCCGCACAAGCCCATTATCGTCCTCTTCAAACATCTCAAAAGACATTAGGTGTTTTAGGAATACGCCTCAAAGAAGACAGATCCCAGATGACTTTAGAAGAGCAAAATTTATTGAGTGCTCTCGGTAGTCAGGCTGCTATTGCAATCCAACGCTCCAAATTTGCCGAGGAAACACGTCAGATAGCGGTCATGAAACAAACTGAAAAACTTCAGACAGCATTATTAAATTCCATTTCTCATGATTTAAGAACTCCTCTTGTCTCCATTACAGGGACCTTAAGCAGTCTTTTGCAAGACACAAGTTTGCTTAAAGATCAAAACAGAAAAGAACTTTTGGAAGATGCCTATGAAGAATCTACCCATTTGAATCGTTTGGTAGGTAATCTTTTGGATATGACAAGAGTAGAATCTGGTACGTTAAAAATTCAGTTAAAACCTTGTGAATTAAGAGACGTACTCGGATCTGCGTTACAATCATTAAGAGAAAAATTAGAAAAAAGAGAGATTCAAATTTATATTCCTAATGATTTCCCAGAGATCCCAGTCGATTTTTCTTTAATGATGCGAGTGTTTATCAATCTCATTGATAATGCTGTCAAATATTCTCAAGCAGATTCGCTCATTAAAATAACAGCAAAAATCCTTCAAAACAAAGTTGTGATTGAAGTTAGCGATGAGGGTTTTGGCATTCCCAAAGAAGATCTCGAGCGTATTTTTGATAAATTTTACAGAGCTGTCAAAACCAAATCAGTCATAGGGACAGGCCTTGGACTTTCTATTTGTAAGGGGATTATAGAAGCCCATGGTGGAAAAATTTGGGCTCAAAATAATTTAAATAAGGGAGCGACTTTCTGTGTTGAACTCCCAATTTTAATAGGATAACTCATGGAACACTCCCCTTTGAGAATTCTTGTCGTCGACGATGAAAAGAGTATTCGACGTTTTTTAAAAACAACACTGACTTCTCATGGGTATAGAGTATTCGAAGCCTCAGATGGGAAAGAAGCTTTGGAAAACTCTGTTTCCTCACATCCCGATGCAATTGTCTTGGATCTAGGTCTTCCTGACATGGATGGAATAGATGTCACACGTGAGATTAGAAAAAGAACGAAAATTCCCATTATTATTCTATCTGTACGAGAAGACGAGACTGACAAGATTGCGGCCCTAGATGCAGGGGCAGATGATTATTTAACAAAACCCTTCAATGCGGGAGAAATGCTTGCACGTTTAAGGGCTGTGATGAGACGATTGATGCCACAAGACGAAGGAACGGTTTTTAAAGTCGGAAAACTTTCAATGGATATTGCAAAACATAGTCTCGAACTTAAGGGGGATCCGATACGTCTTACGCCAACAGAATATAATATTCTAAAAGTTCTTGTGATGAATGCGGGAAGAGTCGTTACCCATCAAAGTATTTTGAAGGAAGTGTGGGATAAGTCTGAGGATTTAGAAGGAGTTTCGCATCTTTTAAGAGTGACCATTAGTAATCTTCGTAACAAAATCGAACCTAATCCCAATCAACCCACTTACATTTTGACTGAACCAGGGATTGGATACCGCCTGTCCGTAGACGATTAATCTATATTTCTCTTCCTGAATGATTTTTTCAGTCTTAATTTTGACGCCTTTTTGACTCTCTCTTAACTTTATTTCATTATAAATTAAGATTATGAAAAGGATGATTCAGATCTTTTATTTTATTCTTTTGGTGATTGCAGCTGATTTCTCGACTCAAACTCAGCTCTATGCGATTGTGCCACCCTCTGCCATGCAAGGCAAAGAGTCTCACAAAGAGACCGAGCAAAAATTGATGAATCTTCTCGAGAAACTTGAACGACACGAGGAAGATCATATTCGTTTTATCCAACATACAAAGGATGAATTACGAGGATTAAAAAGATAGGAGTATGAACATGGACATATTATTTTTAGGAATTACTTTTGCTTTGCTTGCGGTATCCATTGTCTTAATCAACTTTTGTGACAAGCTTTAAAAGGAGGTTTTATATGTTAGCTGTTTACTGGATTGCTGGCATTATTTCGATGATTGTTTTTATTTATCTTTTAGTAGCACTTCTTAAACCGGAGATATTCTCATGAACAATTTTATTCAATGCATGCTTTATTTGGTTGCTCTTTTGTTATGTATCAAGCCACTTGGGGCCTATATGGCACGAGTATATGAAGGAAAGCCGGCTGGGCTCAATGTTTGGTTAGGTGGATTTGAACGACTCATTTATCGTTTGTGCGGCATTGATGCTAAAAAGGAAATGTCATGGAAAACTTACGCGATTGCCATGATGATTTTTAATGGTTTGGGCATTTTTGTTGTCTATCTTTTTCAAAGATTACAGCATTGGCTTCCTTTAAATCCCATGCATATGGCTCCTGTGTCTGCTCACTCAGCTTTTAATACAGCGGTTAGCTTTGCAACCAATACCAATTGGCAAGGCTATGGTGGTGAATCGACTATGAGTTATTTAACCCAAATGGCCGCCTTAAGTGTACAGAATTTTGTTTCAGCTGCATCTGGCATGGCTGTTTTAGTCGCACTCATCCGAGGATTTGTTCAGAGACAAAAAGAAACCCTCGGAAATTTCTGGGTTGATTTGGTGAGAACCACTCTTTACATCTTATTACCTTTGTCACTGATCTTCTCCGTTATCTTAGTCTCTCAAGGTGTACCTCAGACCTTTAAACAAAGTCAGACCGCGTCTTTGAGAAATCCCATCAAGGATGGAAATGGGAATGCCTTAACCGAGCAAACACTGGCATTAGGTCCTGTTGCGTCTCAAATAGCTATTAAGCAATTGGGAACCAACGGAGGCGGTTATTATAATGTGAATTCTGCTCATCCTTTTGAAAACCCAACTCCTTTTTCAAATTTTCTTGAAGTAGTTGCGATTCTTCTTATTCCTGCAGCGCTTTGTTACACCTTTGGATCGATGGTGAAAGACAAACGTCAGGGCTGGGCTCTTTTGATTGCGATGACCCTTATTTTTGTTCCATGTCTATGGACATGTATCCATGCAGAACAGGGTGGAAATCCAGCTTTTACCAAATTAGGGATAGATCAGGCAACAAGCGTCTTGCAGTCGGGCGGAAATATGGAGGGAAAGGAAGCCCGTTATGGCATTGTAAATTCTGCTATTTGGGCTACAGCCACAACAGCTGCATCCAATGGTTCTGTAAATTCAATGCATGATTCTTTCACTCCATTGGGAGGTTTAATTCCCATGTGGCTCATGCAGCTTGGAGAAATTATTTATGGCGGAGTCGGATCTGGGCTTTACGGAATGATTGCTTTTGCAATTCTAGCTGTTTTTATTGCAGGACTGATGGTGGGTCGTACTCCGGAATATCTGGGTAAAAAGATTGAGTCCTATGAAATGAAAATGGCCACTCTAATGATTTTAATCCCCCCATTTTTAGTGCTTTTGGGGACAGCTATTGCTGTTGTTGCGCCAGGAGGCAAAGCCACTATTTTCAACCCAGGAGCACATGGTTTTAGTGAGGTTCTCTACGCTTTTTCATCAGCGTCGAATAATAATGGAAGCGCGTTTGCAGGATTGGGTGCAAACACCCCATTTTATAACACGGCCCTTGGGCTATGCATGTTTTTTGCACGTTATTGGTTGGCAATTCCTATCTTGGCGATTGCAGGAAGCCTCGCAAAAAAGAAAATCGTACCTGCGAGTTCGGGAACTCTTCCAACACACACGCCCCTATTCGTATTATTTCTAGTAAGCGTTATTTTAATTGTCGGGGCCTTGACCTTTTTCCCATCATTGGCACTTGGACCCATTGTTGAACATTTAATGGTTGTCTCACAATAGGAGAATGGATATGAGTATCAATATTATGAAGAAAACGCATAAAGCAATATCTTTGTTTGATCCTGGAATTGCAGGGCCAGCAGTTTTAAGTTCATTAAAGAAACTGGATCCTAGGCATCAAATCAAAAATCCAGTCATGTTTGTGGTGTTTATTGGAAGTATTCTGACCACAGGACTTTTCTTTCAAGCTCTTCTGGGGCATGGAGAATTGCCAGCGGGATTTATTTTAGCTGTCACATTATGGCTTTGGTTTACTTTAATCTTTGCTAACTTTGCTGAAGCGATGGCTGAAGGACGTGGGAAGGCTCAAGCGGAAAGCTTACGTAAAACAAGAAAGGATACCTCGGCCAAAAAGCTTTCAAAGCCTAATTATGGATCTCACTTTCAAAAGGTTTCTGCAGCAACTCTTAAAAAAGGAGATGTGGTATTAGTTGAAATAGGAGACTTTATCCCCATGGATGGTGAAATTATTGAGGGTGCTGCTTCTGTCGACGAAAGTGCAATTACAGGAGAAAGCGCTCCTGTGATTCGAGAATCAGGAGGAGACAGAAGTGCTGTTACAGGCGGCACACGTGTTTTATCTGACTGGCTTGTTGTCAAAATCAGTTCTAGTCCAGGCGAAACGTTTTTAGACCGTATGATTGCAATGGTGGAAGGCGCCAAGCGTCAAAAAACACCTAATGAGATAGCTCTATCTATTTTACTTGCAGGTCTTACCATCATTTTTCTTTTGGTGACTGTTACGCTCCTCCCCTTTTCAATCTACAGTGTTGTGACAGCGGGTGTGGGCGTACCTGTTACAGTGACAGTACTCGTAGCTCTTCTGGTTTGTTTGATTCCTACCACTATTGGAGGTTTGCTTTCTGCGATTGGGATTGCAGGAATGGACCGTATGATACAAGCCAATGTTATTGCAACTTCGGGTCGAGCGGTAGAAGCTGCAGGTGATGTAGATGTTTTACTTTTGGATAAAACAGGAACCATTACTCTTGGCAATCGTCAAGCCGTTGCCTTCATTCCAGCAACTGGAATTACAGCAGAAGCACTTGCGGATGCGGCGCAGTTGTCATCTTTGTCTGACGAAACTCCGGAAGGCAGAAGTGTTGTAGTTTTAGCAAAAGAAAAATACAAGATCCGGGAACGTAAAGTTCATGAACTCGGAGCAACGTTTATCCCCTTCACAGCTCAAACACGCATGAGTGGTGTAAGACTAGCGGATGGAAGAGAAATTCAAAAAGGAGCTGTGGATGCCATTGAAGCCTATGTGAAAAAATTAGGGGGAACTTTTCCTGAGGAAGTTAAGAATTTTTCAGACGGTATTGCCAGAAGTGGTGGCACTCCCCTGGTTGTTGCTGAACGTTCAAAAGTCTTGGGCGTGATTCAGCTTAAAGATATTGTTAAGGGTGGTATTAAAGAACGTTTTGGAGAACTTCGCCGAATGGGAATTAAAACCATTATGATTACGGGAGATAATCCCATGACTGCCGCCGCCATTGCAGCTGAGGCAGGCATGGATGATTTTTTAGCTCAAGCAACTCCTGAAACAAAGTTGAAGTTGATTCGAGAGATGCAAAGCGGTGGACGTCTTGTCGCCATGACAGGAGACGGAACCAATGATGCCCCTGCTTTGGCTCAAGCAGATGTTGCAGTTGCGATGAATACGGGAACACAGGCTGCCAAAGAAGCAGGAAATATGGTGGATCTTGATTCTAATCCTACAAAATTAATGGAAATTGTAGAGATCGGAAAGCAACTTCTGATTACACGTGGCAATTTAACAACCTTTAGCATTGCTAATGATGTCTCAAAATATTTTGCGATTATTCCTGCAGCCTTTATGGGAACTTATCCTGCGTTAGGAGCGTTAAACATCATGCATTTAGCAACTCCAGCAAGTGCCATTCTTTCAGCTGTGATTTTTAATGCTTTGATTATTATCGCTTTAATCCCATTGGCTTTGAAGGGAGCTCGTTACAAAGCTCAGCCAGCAAGCCGTTTGCTTCGCAATAATCTTTTAATTTACGGTGTAGGAGGAATTATTGCTCCCTTTATTGGAATTAAATTAATCGACATGCTTTTAGTAGCACTTCATTTACTATAGCACGACATAATTCCACTATACATGGAGGATATTTCTAACTGTAGTTTTTACTTTCTTACTAGGCCATTCATTAGTGTGAATAGATTTATGTAGGCCAGTACTATGAGAAACAAAGCATGAATAATCATTCATTAGAAAAATCCTTTGTTTCTCATTAGTATGCTTAGTACTAGCAGAATTGTATAAATGAAGATTTAATGAACTGACTTGTAATTTAGGAGGATAGAACATGATTAAAGAACAATTAAAACCCGCTTTTATCTCTTTTGTCTTACTAACATTGATAACAGGACTTGTTTACCCTTTGGTGGTGACAGGGATTGCTCAAACTTTTTTCAGACATCAGGCCAATGGAAGTTTGATTAAACAAGAAGATAAAGTGGTTGGATCAAAACTGATAGGACAGACCTTTGATGATCCAAAATATCTATGGGGACGTCCTTCAGCAACAGGTCCTTCCTATAATGGAGCTGCTTCTTCGGGGTCTAATTATGGTCCCAATCATCCTGATTTTTTGAAGGCAGTTGAGGAAAGAGTAAAAGTTTTAAAAGAGTCGGACCCTTCTAATACAAAGCTTGTCCCTGTGGATTTAGTCACAGCTTCTGGAAGTGGTTTGGATCCTCATATCAGTCTTGCGGGGGCCTATTATCAAGTTGCCAGAATTGCGCGTGTGAGAGGAATGGATGAAGAAAAAATTAGGGGAATTATTCTGCAGAATACACAAGGCCGTTTTCTAGGACTACTGGGAGAGCCTGTGGTTAATGTTCTAAAAGTAAATCTTGAATTGGATGCAAATGAAAAATAAAGTACACTTAAAGAGTGGATAAAAAAAGACCGGATCCGGATCAAATTCTAAAAACAGTTCAAGCGGAAGAATCTAGGCGAGGAAAGCTCAAGATTTTTTTCGGAGCTGTCGCAGGTGTAGGAAAAACCTATGCCATGCTTGAAGCTGCCAAACATCGAAAAAAAGAAGGTATTGATGTCATCGTTGGTTATGTTGAAGCACATAAACGTGCTGAAACAGAAGCGCTTCTAGAAGGTTTTGAAGTTCTGTCCCTTAAAATTATTCCTTATAAAAATATTGAATTACGTGAATTTGACATCGACGCAGCTTTAAAGCGTCGCCCCTCTCTTATCTTGGTAGATGAACTCGCTCATACCAACGCTGAAGGATCTCGACATCTTAAGCGCTGGCAGGATGTGGAAGAACTGTTAAATGAGGGAATTGACGTTTACACAACTCTCAATGTGCAACATTGTGAGAGTGTCAATGATGTCATTGCTCAAGTTACCAATGTTGTTGTTAGAGAAACCGTCCCTGATACTTTTATTGAGCAGGCTCATGAAATTGAGCTTGTGGATTTACCTTCTGAAGAACTTCTCAAACGCTTAAAAGAGGGGAAAGTTTATCTTAGCTCTCAGGCAGACCATGCTGCAGAGCATTTCTTCCAACCCGGAAATCTCATTGCTTTACGGCAATTGGCTCTTCGGTATACAGCCAAAAATGTAGATGCAAAAATGCGTGCTTATAGACAGATGCATTCCATCTCTAAAGTCTGGAATGTAGGAGAACGCTTTCTACTGGGTGTGAGTTCAGGACCCTCGGCAATAAAACTTATTCGTACGGCAAAGCGCATTGCTTCTGAAATTGGCGCAGCCTGGACAGTCGCTTATGTGGAAACCCCTTCTTTTCGAAGTTCAAGTGAAAATATTGCCAGAGTTTCAGACATGCTCAGATTCGCTGAAAAGTTAGGAGCTGAAACAGTTAGTTTAAATGGTCCGGATATCGGCGAAGAGCTTATTTCTTATGCCAGATCAAAAAACATTACAAAACTGATTGTGGGGAAACCACAACGGACGAGATTTCAAGAAATTATTTCAGGATCTGTTGTAAATCAACTGGCTCGCAAAAGTGGTGAAATTGATCTTTATATTATTAGTGGAGAAAAAGCAGACATTTCCGAAAAAATCAAAAGAGATTCACTCTTGAAATTTTCGTGGAAAGGAATGGGTTTTGCTATTCTTGCAGTGTTTTTATGTACAGGAGTCAATCACCTCCTCTTTTCTTATTTGTCTCTTGCGAATCTCGTGATGATTTATCTCTTAGGCGTAGTTTGGATTGCTTTTAACTATGGAAGACGTGTTTCTATCATTGTTTCTTTTTTGAGCGTACTTTGCTTTGACTATTTTTTTGTTCCTCCTTATTTAACTTTTTCTGTTTCAGATACTCAGTATCTAGTGACATTTACAGTGATGTTAACCATTGGGCTTTTGATCAGCGAGTTGACAGAAAGACTACGTCGACAAACAGTTGCCATGAGACTCCGTGAAGAGCGTACCTCGGCTTTATATGCGTTGACGCGAGATCTCTCTAAAACATCTAATCCGGATGAACTTTATCAATTGGGAGTTCAACATATCTCAGATTTTTTCAAGTGCCCCGTTGTGGCCTTGGTACGTGATGTTAAAAAAGGGCTTATTGTTAGAGCTGGGAATATTGAAAGTCATATTCTAGATTCTAGTGAAAGAGCCGTAGTTGAATGGTGTTATGAACAGAAAAAAATAGCGGGGAAAGGAACGGATACTCTACCTGGATCTTTAGGGCTTTATCTTCCTCTCTTAGGAGCTGAAAGAGTTGTCGGCGTTTTGGGAATATTCCCAAAAGACGAAAAACAATTTTTGAGTCCTGAAGCCTTCCACATGTTTGAAATGTTTGCAAATCAAACTGCACTGGCTATTGAAGGAACCGAACTTTCTGCTGCAGCCATTCAGTCACAGTCTCAATTTGAAAATGAGAGATTAAGAAGTCTTCTCTTAACGACATTCTCTTATGATTTGCCAGAACAATTTTTAGATATTTCAAAAGCCGCCGATGAGCTTTTAAGGCTCAAGACATCTGATGATATATCAAAGCACAGAGATTTAATTCAGAAAATCAAAGATGAAGCAGAGCGCTTAACCAATCTTGCTAAAGAGCTTCCTGGAATTATTGATTCAAAAAGTTAATCATCTAAGAAGGTTATTTCCTCTATTTACAGCACACATTTCTATTTTCCTATTGCTACACTTACTCGTATTTCTTTTGAATGGGGCATTGTGATAGAATTTAGAAAATGAAACTTCTTTGGACTTTCACTCTAATTCTCTTCACATCACTACAAATCGCTCAAGCTGATACTCGCCTCGATGAACGTCGGAAGGAATTCTTTCATGAAAAAATCAGAAAATCATCTCCTCTCAAAGAAGAAAAGAGAAAAGAAGATATCGAAATTCTTTCTATCTCCAAAAATATCATCACAGGCTATACCTATGATGGAGCAACACAAGCTAACTGCATTGAGATAAAGTTTAAAATTAATACTGAGGGAGAAATGACACTCCCCTATTTTTATGTTTATCTTTACGACTCAAAAAAAGAACTGGTTGAGCGCTTAGGACAGACCATGCTTAAAGAGACAACAGGAAGTCATCCTATTGATCCTCTCTCTTTTCCCTTTAAAGGCAAAAAAACTTACATTGTCCAATTTGATTATCCCAACCATATTCAATTTAAATATTCACTCTGTGTCATGGGAAATGACAAAATGCTTTCAATTAAAATGAAACCTGAGCAAACCCGTTGGGAAGAATTTGAGTTTGATGAAAAAGATAAAGTTCTTTCTACCACAAAACTTGAGGGTTAAAGATCTGGAATATTGGAACGCTTTTTTTTCTTCGCCAGGCTTTTCAACTCTTTCAGCCAAACTTCCTCTAGAAAATCAAGAGAGATAAAACGTTCTAAAGAAACCCCCTGTTTAGTTTTAAGAGCTTGAATATAATTAAAAAAAGAAATTCGCTCTTTTTCGCCAGATCCGTGAAAAAGGAAATAAATCAATCCCCAGGCTTGCGCATATTGAAGTTTTCTCATATGTCCATCCAAATAGGATTCCAGACTTATCAACTTTGATAAGGGAATCAACGTTCCTGCACGATCAGATTCCAAAATCAATTTCATATAAGATTCATCGAGTGAAACCTTTTTAAATTTTCCCCAACGAATTTGACTGAGTCCAATGTACTCTGCAAAACCCTCATTAAACCAGAGAGGGGGATGTTTCATGACCTGATAAATCACCGCATGTGTCAATTCATGCGCCAAAATAGGCAAAGTATGCTTAAGCGATTGATGCCACACCACTATTTCATTCTTTTCCTCGCTAAAAAAACCTCCAATAAATTGAATCTCTCCCCTATCTTTTTTTACATACTTCCAAAAAGCATTTTTATTCTCCAAAATTTTGATTTTGACAGGATTTGAACTCTCAGCGTTCAAATCTAAAATACGATATAAATTTTCATAAACAGTTGAAATCCCTTTTGCATAATGGCGTGTTTGTGTTTTTGAAGCCCAACTTTCTAAAACCCAGGCTTTAGTCTCAACTTTAAAATAGTCTGCCTCCTTTTGCAGTGTAAAATGCTCCTGCTTCCCCGCAAAACTAAAAGAGACCATTAGAAACATGATCAAAATCAAACCATTTATTCTTTGGATGTTCTTAAGATTTTTCATATTCTTATGATAAGATGGAAATAAAATAGGGTAAAGCGTTGTTATCTTATAAAGAAAGAAAAGGTGTTATTTTCTATGCCTACAAAAGAATTTGAATCTTTAGCACAAGATCATCTTAACGCCCTCTATCGCACAGCGTTACGTATGACAAGAAATGAACATGACGCTCAAGATCTCGTGCAGGAAGCTGTTCTTAAAGCATTCCGAAACTTTGATCAATTTCAAAAAGGGACTAATTTCAAGGCTTGGATTTTTAGAATCATGACCAATACGTACATTAATCAGTATCGAAAAAAGGTAAAGGAACCTGCCTTTACTGATTTTAGCCTCATTGAACCCATTTATGAAGAAATCGTGAAAGAACCCGTTCACTTCTCAATGGCAGAAATTGATTCTTTAAGAGAAAACCTTTCGGACGAAGTAGCCCTTGCCTTAGATCATTTAGCCCCCGAACATCGTTTGGTTTTTCTTTTAGCGACGGTTGAAGATTTTTCCTATCAAGAAATTTCTAAACTTACGGATTGCCCCATCGGAACAGTGATGTCCAGACTTTTTAGAGCTCGAAAATTGCTTCGTGAACAGTTATGGAATTATGCTCAAAAACAAAGAATCGTTTCTGCTAAACAAAATTCACAATCACTGAGCATCTCCTCTCCTCCAAAAGATCTCTCCCTAGAAGAAAGGAGCTCTTATCATGAAATGTCCTGAGGTTCGTCAAAAGCTCTATCTTTTTCTGGATAATGAACTCGATATCGAAAACAATCTAGATATTCTTACTCATTTGGATTTTTGTCCGGATTGTAGTACCAGCTTTGAAAATGAAAGAAATATAGAAGAACTTTTAAAAGAGAAAATTCCTCGAGAAATTGCTCCAAAACAATTATGGAATGAAATTCGTTCTAAACTTCATGTAGCCGATAAGTTTTCCCCTCGTGAAAATATTTTTGGAAAAAGATTTTTTCTGGTTGCCTCTACCATTGCAGCAACTCTAGTCATGGGTGCCAGTATCGTTTACTATTTAGCTTGGCCATCTCGAGTCAATGCAGATACTTTGATTAACCAATCTGTGCAACTACATCAGCAAGCTTTAAAAGGACAACTCCCCACAGAAACTCCAGAAGCAATCGGGGAAAGCATAGAAAAAAATCAAACGCCTATCTCACACTCTGGCTTATATGCTTGTAACCATGATCTCTCAAAGTTAGGGTATTCAGCAGATGGACCTTGTGTCACTTCTGACCATCTCTTTCCCCGCCAACGTGTAGCCCTTGTCATCTATCACAAGGGGCCTCAACATTTATCGCACTTTATTTTAAGGAATACTGACATTACATTACCTCAAAGCGCGTTTCGTAAAGTTCCTAAAACACAACGTCGGTATTACCTTTTTATAGCCAGACCTTATAAAATCATTGTTGTGAGAAAAGGCAAAAACCTTTGTCTTTTTGTGGGCAATTTAAAACGAGAGCAGATTCCAGATATTGTCAAGATTGGGGCAAAACGAACTTTATCCGCAGAAAATTAATCCATCAAAATTATTCTTCTATTTTCTTGAGATGAAGAAAATATTCTACATTTCCTGCAGGGCCTTTAAGAGGAGATTGAAAATCATTTAAAACTTGGCATTTTAAACTCTGAGCAAAAAAACTTATTTTCTCAACTGCAGCAAGGCGATCAGACTCTTCTCGAACAACACCCCCCTTACCCACCTGAGACTTTCCAACCTCAAATTGAGGTTTAACCAAGGCAACCACTTCCCCTTTTTCCTTTAGAAGAGGGATGACAGCCGGAAGGATTTTATCCAAAGAGATAAAAGATACATCAATCGTTATAAAATCCATTTTCTCAGGGAAATCTTCTTCTTTTAAATATCGGGCATTAACCTTTTCAAGAACCACTACACGCGGGTCATTGCGCAGCGAAATATCCAACTGTCCATACCCTACATCTACTGCATAAACTTTTTGAGCCCCTCTTTGTAAAACACAATGGGTAAAACCTCCAGTAGAGCTTCCAACATCTAAAACAACTTTTCCTTCAAGCTGAATTGAGAATGCATCTAAGGCAGGATCAATCTTTTCTCCACCCCGACTGACAAAACGTTTACGGCTCAAAACTTCAATATCAACATCGGGGAGGAAAATTTCATTAGATTTGTGCACCAACTGAGACTTAACCCTTACATATCCTGCTAGGATGGCCTTTTGAGCATCAGTGCGACTTTGGAAAAAATTACGCTCAACAAGAATTTGATCAATGCGTTTTTTAGGAGACATGAGTTGAATATCGTTCATCAGTTGATCGGTTAACGGGAGAACAGACTAATGGGATAACTGATTTATCCACTGAATGCAAAATCTTTTTCTGAAGAGGTAGATTTATTCTGGAGAAGTTCTTTTTCAATACGCTCTTCAATTAAATGAGGGGCCAATCCAAAGCTTTCCCATACTTTATCCCGAGAGCCTTGTTCAATAAACACATCAGGTAAACCCAAACGAAGAAGCTCAATGGAAGAAAGTTTCTGAGTTTGAAGAAATTCTAAAAGGGCCGTTCCAAATCCACCCATTAAAACATGATCTTCTAAAGTAACCCATTTACTAATTCTTTTTGAAAGTTTCAGAAAAAAAACTTCATCCAAAGGTTTAATAAATCTGGCATCAATAACTTCTGCCAGAATTCCCTTCTTCTCTAGATTGGCAGCTACTTTCAAAGACATATCCACCATATCCCCAATGGCAATCAAGGCCACATCACGTCCTTTTTTCACAACTTCAGCAAAGCCAGCGTCTATATCCTTATACTGATTATCTCCTTGGTCATCTCGAACATTTCCTCTTGGATAACGCAAAGCAACAGGACCTTCTTGCAAGATAGCCCATTTCAAAAAGGCTTTTAAAGTCGCTTCATTACGAGGTTGAGCAATTTTTAAATTAGGAATAGATCGTAAAAATGAAAGATCAAAAACACCTTGATGGGTTGGGCCATCATCTCCCACAACCCCAGCTCGATCGATTGCAAAAACAACAGGAAGATTTTGAAGACATACATCATGGAGTACATGATCATATGCTCTTTGAAGAAATGTGGAGTAAAGGGCTACAACCGGCTTTAAGCCTGTTGCAGCAAGCCCCCCTGCAAAGGTGACAGCATGTTCTTCTGCAATACCTACATCATAGAATCGTTTTGGGAAGCGTTTTGCAAAATCAGCTAAACCTGTCCCAGAAGGCATGGCTGCAGTAATCGCCACAATGCGTGGATCTTTTTCAGCCAACTCAGATAAGGCATCTCCAAACGCAGCAGAAAAACTTTTCCCTTTAGACGCACCCAAAGGTTTACCTGTCGCCAAATCAAAAGGCGACATGCCATGAAATTGATCCGGTCTTTCTTCAGCAGGTTTATACCCTCGACCCTTTTTCGTAACCACATGAAAAAGAATAGGACCTTTTAAATCTTTAATATCTTTAAAAATCTGAATCAGATTTGCTAAATCATGTCCGTCTTCAGGACCAAAGTAACGAAAACCTAAGGCCTCAAAAATCGTTCCCGGAATAAAAATATTTTTTATACTTCCTTCAATTTTATGAGCGGTCTCTACCATGCGATGACCTACTCCCGGGATTTTATCCACTAAATGTTCTAATTCTGACTTTACTTTGTTATAAACGGGATTGGTAATTACCTTGTTCATATAATGAGAAATGGCTCCGACATTGGGAGCAATAGACATTTCATTAGTATTTAAAATAACAATGATATCCGTCTTTAAAGCGCCTGCATTATTAAGAGCTTCATAGGCCAGCCCGCCTGTCATTGCTCCATCCCCAATAATAGCAACAACACGCTCGTTTGTTCCCTTTACATCCCTAGCTGCCGCCATTCCTAAAGCTGCTGAAATCGAAGTACTGGCATGCCCTGCCCCAAATGCATCATAAGGACTTTCTGCAATTTTGCAAAAACCGGAAACCCCATTCATTTTCCTTAAAGTATGAAAGGACTCTTTACGGCCCGTAATGAGTTTATGAGGATAGCTTTGATTTCCTACATCCCAAACAATTTTATCTTGAGGGGCATTGAAAACATAATGAAGAGCTAATGTCAGCTCTGTCACACCTAAATTACTAGAGACATGTCCTCCATTCGCGGATACAACCTCTAAAACTTTTTCACGAAGTTCCTGAGCCAACACTTGAAGCTCTTCAATAGAAAGTGTTTTAATATCTTTTGGAGAATTGATTCGATCTAAAATTTTTGACATATATTACCCCCACATCTCACTAAAACAGTAACTCTTCTTCTTCAGAAGTTTCTTTATTATTTTTCTTTTCAGATACTTTTTTCTCTGATGAACTTTTACGATCTGAAAAATTTTTCTTTGTCACACGTCCATTTTCATCAGAAGCCAAAACTTCTATTCTCTTTTCAGCCTCCTGAAGCTTTTTGGAACAAAGCCGAACTAATTTAATTCCTTCTTCATAGCGTTTCAAAGCATCTTCTAAACTAAGCTCATCCCCTTCTAAAAGAGTTACAATTTCTTCCAAACGCTTTAACGAATCTTCAAATGGACTCTGGGTTTCTTTCATAGATGCTCTCATTGTTTAAGAAGAGTTTGGATATTCTACGCTTGCCTCAGGAGGGTTTCAATAACTTTATCACTGAGACCATTTTACCCTTGGACAATATGGTCTCAACTTCTTCTCCAATAGATATTTGTGAATACTCCTTCACAATTTTTAAGTCTTTCAATGTCCGTGTAACCGTATATCCCCGATTCAAAATAGAAAGAGGGCTCAAAGCTTCCAAACGTTTTGAAAGAGATTCAAAAGAAGAACTTTTTGCCTGCATTTGTCTTTTGATTTGATGAAGACATCTCTCTAAAGAAAGATCCAAAGATTGATTGAGCATTTCCAGTCTAGCTTTGGGAAACTTAAAAACGGGATGTTGACTTAAATTTTGAAGCATTTTCTTGGCAGATTCAAAACGATTTCTTAAATAAAGGAGCATGTCTTTAGAAAATTGGTTCAATTGTTCTAAAAGATCACTTTTTTGAATAATCACCAGTTCCGCTGCAGCGGTCGGGGTGGGAACTCTTAAATCTGATACAAAATCGCAAATGGTCCAGTCAATTTCATGTCCCACTGCAGAAATCACAGGAATTTTAGAATGGACAATGGCACGAGCCACTTTTTCATCATTAAAAGCCCATAAATCTTCAAGACTTCCTCCCCCACGTGTCACAATAATAACGTCTACTTCTGCCATTTCATTGAGGAGTTCAATCGCCTTTACAATTTGAGGAGGAGCTTCTATTCCTTGAACTAAAGTCGGTGCTAAAATAATATGAATATTGGAAAAACGCCGATCTAAGACATTTAAAATATCTTGGAAAGCAGCTCCTGTGGGACTCGTGACAATACCGATTCTAGAGGGAATACGAGGGATAGATCTTTTGCGGCTTGAGTCAAATAACCCCTCTTCAAAAAGTTTTTTCTTGAGCTGTTCGAAAGCCAATTGTAATGCACCAACGCCAGCTGGCTCCATTTTTCGAACATTGACCTGATAATTGCCTGCCTTTTCATAAACGGTAATTCCACCCGACACAATGACTTTCATTCCATCTTGAAGGGTAAACCCTAGTCCTTTATTTCTGAAGGCAAAAAAAACGGCTTGGATTTGAGAGGTTTCATCTTTTAATGTAAAATAAAGATGGCCTGAACTGGGAGATTTCACATTAGAAACTTCGCCTTCTATCCAAACAGAAGGGAAAGCAGTTTCGATATGACCTTTGAGTTCTTTTGTGAGTTCGCTAACTTTATAGATATGAACTTTTTCTAGAGTATTCATAGAATAAGAAAAAGAGAAGCAAAAAGCTGGAAGCATGACTAAAACAACACTGCTATTTCATACTTCTTGTTTCTTGCTTCATTCCTCCATCTTTTTTATCTCGCGAACTCCACAGACCTTGTTTCCCGAATGACAGTTACTTTGATCACACCTGGATATTGGAGTTCACCCTGAATTTTTTTAGCAATATCTCTTGAAAGAAGAAAGGCCGCGTCTTCATTAACTTCATCCGGTTTTACAATGACACGAATTTCTCGTCCTGCCTGAATTGCATAAGAACGTTCCACCCCTTTAAAAGCATTGGCCACTGCTTCTAATTTTTCAAGACGTTGTAAATAATTCTCAACGGTATCCGACCGAGCGCCAGGTCTGGCTGCAGAGATAGCATCAGCGACCTGACAAAGCGTACCCCAAACCGTCATCTCAGCAATTTCAGCATGATGTCCTGCAATACCAGAAATACATTCTTCCGATTCACGGAACTTTCTTGCAAAATCCCCACCAATTACTGCATGACTTCCTTCTACTTCATGACTTAACGCCTTGCCAATATCATGAAGAAGACCAATACGCTTAGCTAACTTTACGTCCATTTTTAAATCAGCAGCTAAAGCACCCATGAGCCAAGCAACTTCCTTCGAATGTTCTAAAACATTTTGACCATAACTGGTTCGATATTTTAACCGCCCCACTAATTTGACAATTTCTGGATGAATGGCCACTAGACCGAGTTCAATGACAGCTTCCTCACCGGCACGACGAATGGTTTCATCTATTTCCTGTTTGACTTTAGCGACAACTTCTTCAATTCGACTTGGATGAATACGCCCGTCTCGAATCAATTGTTCCAAAGCAATACGGGCAATTTCACGGCGAACCATATCAAAGGCAGAAATGACAATTGTCCCAGGGGTATCATCAATAATCAAATCGACACCGGTTGCCATTTCAAAGGTGCGAATATTTCTTCCCTCTCGCCCAATAATTTTTCCCTTAATCTCATCGCTGGCCAAAGAAACAGTTGTGACAGCAACATCCTGTACATGATCCATTACACAACGCTGCATCGCATCTACAACCAGTTCACGTGCTTTACGATCGATCTCCTGATGAATACGATTCTCAGATTGGCGCACAACTAAAGCAGATTCTGACTGTACTTCTTCTTCAATCTTCGTCAATAAAAGCCTTTTTGCATCCTCTCGTGTGACACCTGCCAAATTCTGTAACTGAACTCGTTCAACTTCTAAAACATTTTCTAATTCTTTTTCTTTGATTTGAATTTGTTCTTCTTTTGTTTTGATATTCTTTTCACGATTGCGAAAATCTAATTCTTTTTTTTCAAAGAGCTCTGTACGTTTTTCAAGCGTTTCTTCTCTCTGAAGAATTCTTTTCTCTAATTGGGTAATTTCCTGGCGACGTTCTTTTAATTCTTTTTCAAATTCGTCACGCGCTCGATGAATTTCCTCTTTGGCATGTAGTTCCATTTCTTTGCGCTTAGTCTGCGCATCGACTTGAGCTTTTTCAATAACTTGTGTGGCCATTTTTTCAGCAGAACGTTTTGAAAGCTTGGCCCAAAAAAGACGTAAGAAAAAACCAACAAAAAGGGCAGGAATCCCAACGCCCAATAAAGTTTCCTTCCAATAAGCTCTTAAAATATCAATCCAATGACTTACATCCATAGATTCTCCTCAATCATAGAAAAACTGACCCACGGTCATCCCCGAGTGTCTCTGTCGGGGATCCATTTAAAACCTTAACACCCTTTTTTCCGTCACAAGGGCATCCATTTTTACATCATGAGCCTCGATCTGTAAAGCCTTACAAACTTGGACCTCATAAGCCAAACCTATTTTTACTTGCTTCGAAGTTAAATCTGATAAATATCGATCAAAATAACCTTTTCCCCATCCCACACGAACTCCTTGTAAATCAAATGCAATCCCTGGGATCACAA
This sequence comes from uncultured bacterium, assembly GCA_964640155.1. Lineage (GTDB taxonomy): Bacteria > Auribacterota > JACPWU01 > JACPWU01 > JACPWU01 > CAZXEQ01. The sequence continues at coordinate 98,338 of CAZXEQ010000005.1, forward strand.
AACAATCAATGTCCTCTTTAAAAACCTCTATTGTTCGATTCACACGAGGCTCTAAAATATCAAACGCCCCTTTTTCACAATCCAATTCAAAATTTTGAACTTGTCGTGTTTCTAAATCTTTTTCATTGAGACATCGAGGCAAAACTGTTCTTTTACCATCATGCCATGCGGCTTGAATCATTTGAAGTGTGCTTACTTCAGAATCTTTGGCTATATAAAAAAATATTGTTTTAGCCTTTTGATACTCTTTCAAGCTTAGAAAATGCCCTAAAATTTCTTCGTCTTTTTTTTGCCTCTCTTCAATGCTTAAACTTCCACGAAGTTTTAGGAATTTTTTTCTGTCGATTTTTTTTGTGTCTTCTGACGCCATTGTTTCAGCCTTTCCGACATTTGTGCTTCATAACCTGCATTAGATAATTCTAGAAATTTTTTAGCATTGTTCACATAATTCTGTTCAACAAAGTGCCCATCAAAATCATGGGGATAAAGATAATGAGCTTCTTTCTCATCAGGCCCTTTCACATTTTTCAAATGAGAGGGAACTTCTTCTAACCGTTCGTTCTTCACTGCTTCCAAAGCTTTATCAATGGCCAAATATGCAGAATTGCTTTTGGGAGCACAAGCCAAATAAATGGTTGTTTGAGCTAATGGAATACGCGCTTCAGGAAGTCCTACAAACTCAACTGCAGCTAAACAGGAAGTAGCCAAAGTTAATGCTCTGGGGTCGCCATTTCCAATATCTTCACTGGCCAAAATCACCAAACGTCTTGCGATAAAAAGAATATCTTCTCCTGCCTGAATCATTTTTGCCAACCAATAAATGGCGGCGTCCGGGTCACTGCCCCGAACACTTTTAATAAAAGCAGAAATAGTGTCGTAATGTTCATCTTCATCCCAATCATATTTAACTGCTTTTTCTTGCAGCACGCGATTGACATCTACTTTCAAAATAATTCTTTCACCTTTTTCATTGGGTTGAATCATATGAAAAACTGACTCTAAAATATTTAACGCACGTCGGGCATCTCCTTCACAAAAATTGGCTAAAAAAGAAAGTGCATCTTCCTGGAAATAAACTTTTTCTTTTCCTAATCCTTTTTCTGAATCTAATAAAGCTCGTTTTAAAATTTTTTCGATATCTAAAGATTTTAAAGAATGGAATCGAAATACTTGAGATCTTGAAATAAGAGGAGAAACAATAGAGAAAAAAGGATTATGAGTCGTTGCTCCAATGAAACTGATAACACCATTTTCAATATGAGGTAAAAGCACATCCTGCTGAGCTTTATTAAAACGATGAATTTCATCTACAAACAAAATTGTTTTTCCCCCTCTTTTCAAAAAAAGTTGGGCTTCATCAATGACCCGACGAACTTCCGCAACATTCGAAATGACTGCACTTAAAGAAACAAAACGCCGATGCGTTACCTTTGCAATCAAATGAGCCAGGGTTGTTTTCCCCGTTCCTGGAGGACCATAAAAAATAAGGGAATGAAATTGATCTTGTCGAATCAATTCTTGAAGAAGTTTTCCAGACCCTAAAAGATGCTCTTGACCAAAAAATTCTTCTAAAACATGCGGTCTCATCCGAGCAGCCAAAGGCATGGAAGAAGGCTTTGAAGAAGCCTTTTCATCTGAGACCGTAGAAAAAAACTCTCTCTGTTCCATGGCCATGCATTATAGCACTATGAAATAATATTAGGTATTTTCTACTTAATTTCAAATTCTTAATTATTCAATTCCGCTTCTAGTACACCAATGTTTATAAATAATCACCATCGCCATGGTGTCGAGGGCACAATACTGACGCAAAAGTGTAGTCCATTTTTCATGCGTTTTTAAATCGCCACGATGAAGACCATACATCATTTCCTGATACGCACGCATGGCCATGGACCCTTCTTTGATAACTTCCGATTGATCACCTATTTCAATTCTTTCAAGTGAATCATACGGGCTCATCACCTGATTTTCTTGCTCTCGGTAGTAGGGTTTTAAATATTCTATCTGATGCAAATAAGGATTATTATTCCATACCGCAGGCAAAACATTTTTGATCGAAACACTTCCCTGCATGTCACCTTGATAATAATACTCACGGGCAATTGTACATTGATCCACCAATGATTTACTAATCCATCGAAGCCAATTCATGAGTTCAGAATCATGAAGGCCACTTTCTTCTATATATTGAGCGATATCATTGAGGACACTTCGCTCATGATGAGCCCACATGAACGTGGTTCCTTCTCGGCCAATACACTCCATTAAAGTTCGTGCAAATTCGATGTTAGGGTAATGGTCCGTAGTATTGATCCAATCTTGATGAACAGGGGCTTCACCCTGTGCATGCACGGTATGACAACTCCATTGAAATGCTGCAAGGCCATAAGGTCGCATACCTTTATAGTATGGAAGTGCCATTCGAGATGTTTCAAAATCAATAAAGTGCAATGGATAATTGTATTTTTGAAGTTCATCCTTCAGTCCAAAACCAATCCACTCATGTTTCTTTTTTGAATATTCGATCTGCCGTTTTTGCCATACTCCCTGTTTTGGACTGGTGAGCCATTCCATAGGAATGTCATAAAGAGATGATTTTCCTTGGGCAAATAAACTATCCGCCATCTTCTCACCGCTCTGCTTTAAATTCCCCAAATAGCATAAATCAAGAAGATGTGGAGAGATCTTGCCTTGCTCCCCCCAACATTCCAGAAATCCATTTTTTTCTTCCTGTTCAACAGGGAGTCGATACTCACAACGAGCACATTCAGTCGATAGAGAGGCTTGAATTTTTTGGGGACCCTGAATGACTGAGGCCACAAATTCTTTTGCTGAATCTATGATTTCTGGTAATAAAAATTCTACTTCCGATTGTACTGGGACTTTGATCAACAAATGATCCTGACGAAGGGCCTCAGTATCTCCTGTAAATTTGACTCGGTAGTTCATGCGACCCGGCGAAACGGAATCAACATAAAGAACAAACTGTTGTAATAAATTATTGATTTGAGTCTGTTTACTTTTATCACAAAGCATCAAGAAAGGATGAATTTCGCCGTCAGGATAAGCTCTTTGTAAGACATAAGTCTGATAAGCTACATCTTCAAGATAAGGCTGCCACTCCGTTGCTAATCCAGGTCCACGCTTTTTCCAAAAACACTCTATTCCGCCTTCTATATGCTCTTCGTAACTTTCACCGTCAAATGATTTGGCTTTAACTTCGATTAACTCAAACTGTTTTCCATGTTTAATCAATACATCTATACGCACCAACATACCATCCACATAAATGGCTGGTTCAAAAAGAACCACATCGTCCCGTTCTAAATATTTTTGCGTTTGAGCAATGGCTTCTTCTTGGTTGAGAGAGGATATCTCAATCCCTCTAGGGAATAAAATCTGAGCCATTTTACCGACCATAAAACCACCCTCGGCCAGTAACTTGAGGAAGTCGTCTTCTTGTTTCAAATTTGGGTATTTATTTTTACGATAAAAGAGTTTTGTAGGACATTCCCGTGCAGTTTTAAAATCTGATTTAGATAGATAGTTCATGAGTAATATCCATCAGAAAGAAAAAAGATTTGAACATCATTTTTTCGATTTTTTTCCAGGCTTGATACTTTTAGCCTTTGAAGACATATTTGCTAAAGCTGCAACCTGCCCAGAATTTTGTTGATGAAGAGGCACTCGAGATTCAACCGTTGTTGGTCCTCGATAATCGGCTTTGCGTTTAGCGAAACATTCTTTACAATAAATAGGTCGCTCACCCGTAGGCTTAAAAGGAACTTCACAACCTTTACGACAATCTGCACATATTGCTTTATACATGACTCGTTCATGTCGATTGTTATTTTGCTGAGAAACATGATTTTGATTTGAATTTTGATAGGGAGGACGATGTCCTTGACTGCCATGGGATGATTCGGACCGTTGAACATTTTGTGCAGAAGACATCATTCCTGAAAATCCAGTCGATATCTGCCGAATCACTTGCTCCGTTTTCTTCTCTAATCCCTCTAACCGCTCAGCAATTTTCGCCATCGCAGAAACCAAATCCAAAAGTCCTTGCTGTTCAAGTGCAGAACTCTTCGTTGATTTTTTTGAAGTCTTTGCTTTTACTTTAACTTTTTTCATAGGATGAAGAGGTTTAGGAGCCTGTCAGAATATCTTGCAAAAAAATAATATTCCAACAGGCTCCAGAAAATGAGAATACGTTACAGGTTTAATATAGTCAACCAGTCTTTCATCACAATAATGCTACTGATACTTAGCCACAAGCTGGTCGATTGTGCCATCCTCTTTATACTTTTTGATCAATCGATTCACATCTGACAAATATTGCGCGAACGGTGACTGTTTAGAGATCGTAATGTAGAAATCCTGCTCTGAAATAAATTTAGGTAAATGTGTTATTTGTGTGAGCTGGTTTTTCTTGATTTCTAAATTCCCAGCATACAGCGAATTAATAAAATAATCAGCCTTGTGCTGGGCAATCAGATCAAAGGCTTCTTCACAGGTTTGCACTCGGCGCAAGTTCAAACGGGCAGTACTGTAATCATCGAACTCTTGTCCATAGCTGTCACCTATCATACCCACCCCTGATTTTCCAACCAAATCCGATAAGTTTTTAAAGTCGAAGGTTTTATCCGTCGCCACGAACACCGCAAGAGGATCCGTCGTGTAAGGATCAGAATACATCATGTATTCTTCTCTTTCCTTTACCTTATAAGCAGCAACAATGACATCTATTTGCCCGGCCTTTGCCTTGTTCAAAACATCTTCCCATACTCCGACATAAGGGGTTTGAACTTTAATCCCTAGATCACCAAATATTTTTCTTATCAATTCTGGCCCAGCCCCAGTAACAACTTCCCCCTCTTTGAACATCACAGGCGGCCACTGCGGATGCCCGGATGCAATCAATTCCCTATCCGGTTTACTTTCTTCCTTGCACATCACCCCTTTTGTCACGCCAAACAACATACATACCATCAGCCCGATCATTGCAAATTTACGCATGAGATTTTTCTCCTTAAGAAAAATAATAAGGTTAATTTCTTTTTCCACGCACAAGTTCTACCCCGGAACAGCAGTCCTGCATGATCCTCTTCACACATTCGACTATCTCTATAACTGCAACCTCAGGCAGCTTTCCTTTACGATGTATCCCGCAAACAGCCGTTGTAAGCGAGTGATCCAAATCTGGACTCCAGCGGGACTTTCCAAACCTGTCACGCCCAAATGTCAAATAAGCAGAAAGCGTATTTAATCCCGTTCCCGGCCGCTCTCCAATCAGATGAATCACAATATCTACATCCAATAATGCTCCAATGTGATATCCCGCCCTGACACGCCCATTCTCTACTACAATATCACGATCTCCGACATAGAGCCCCGTCTCGGAAAGTTGTTTTCCTAAGAGAGGTCGCAAATCATGCAAATTTTCATTGATGGCATTCGCATTCAATCCATCAGAAATCACCAGTTGTACCTGAGGCTTTCGCGTTTGATAGAGCTCCAATATTTTTTTTGTGTCTTCATCACAAATGAGTTCACCCGAAGAAGGATGAGCTAGATAGTCATCACGATTAATTGAATTTGTTCGAACACGTAAATTCTTCTTTGCTACGTCATGGATAATGGAATCATCCAACACTGCATAAAGAGCGCGACACGCATTCTTATAAATTGCATCCATTCTTTTTCGAACAACGGGAGGAGAATCTTGAGTCCCATCTCCAAAACCAAGATCAAACCCTCGCTCTTGAATAGCACTTAATTTCCTCAACCCTTCATCACGTAATAACTCGACTGAGCGCTTATCTCCACCTGCTCTGCGATATAAAGCATAAAGCGATTCAGTCTCCGGTCTATTATCTGCCAGATCACCATTTGCTTTCGTAATTCCAAGTGCCATCATTCTATTCTGCATGGCTGTTGAGATTTTTTGTCCTGTTCTCTTGCGTAAACGTGGATGTTCTCGAAAAGAGGTTGTCATATAACCCAACATAGGATCTGCATTGCCAGCAACAGCCATCAAGTATGCGGGAGCAGCTTTTTCAACAATCTGCGCTGTCAACTTTTCAAGAGCTTCAGGATCTATACCCATATGAAATGTAGCGCAAACATCTAGCCCCATCGTAATACCATGTAATTTGGCCATCACACTATCTTCCAAGCAAGCCCTCAAAAGTTGATCTGGCATTTTAAAAACTTCTGGCCCGATAAATCCCGCCACATCATTGACAATCATCCAACGTCCTGTCTGAGCACAAATCCAACGGGCTAGCCCATAATTTCGAGCTTCAAGTGTCACCATATCCACACCCTGTGCAGCACCATTCGTTACAGCGGAACCTTGTCCCGTCTCAAAGTAAAGACCTTCAAATCCCCGTGCCAAATCCAACAGTCCATCCGCATCAAGGCCCACCATTCCTTCTAGCGCCATCGATGTCCCCGCAAGGCTCTGAAAACCCACATCGATACGTGTGCGTTCACGAGCCCGCGTCTGTTTCACAATATCTGATAGCACGCAAAAACGCGAGGGCAATTCTAGACGCTCGACCACATTCTTCAAAAGCTTCTCCAAACGAACAATGGTATCTACATCATCACTTGCCGGATTGAGCCCCAAAATCACATCGCCACAACCATAGGTTAAACCTTCAAGAATTGAAAACAAGATCTCTTCTTCTTCATCGCCAGGACTGTTCGGCTGTATTCGCGAACCAAAATGATGCTCACAGCCAATCGTGATTCCCTTTCCAGAAATGGGATTAAAAATTGATTGGGCAACCAAAGAAAGTTCATCATTTGTCATCACCTTTACGACGGCGGCAATGACTTCACTCTTGAGTCCATTCACATACTGGTGAGCCCATGCTGAACCTCCAGGTCCAAGTAAAATCGACTTAAGTTGGAAAATAGTGAGATCGGAAATTTCAGAAAAAAGTTTACGATCCAGAGATTGGTCGAGGGCTTCACTGACCCCATCTTCTACAAATGAGGTTTTAGATATCTCTCGGATGGATAAACCAGACAGCACTAAACGAGCATCTTTTCGCACCAGCTCATCCTTTGTCCCACCTACAAGCAGATCTCCTTCTTTGAATTCATTGGCAAGAGCGAAAAGTTTCAAGAGTTCCTGTTGATTCATAGAATAGATCTATCCAATATAAATGAGGGTGACATTTGGCGGGGAGCCCCACCGCGCGCAACTTTTAGTGAGCACGATGGGGCTGACAAATGGCAGGCCCCGCTACTTTTTAAAAGGCCACACTTTATATGCAGCATCAAAAAATCACATCTTTTTAATAAGCCTATTCAATGGCTCTGTTGAATCTGTCAAAATGCGCGCCTGAACTGCCCCTAAAGCTGGTAATTTTGTCGTATTGAGAAGACCTATTTGAGCAAGCACCGAAGCTTGATCCCAATAAATATGTTCGGATTCAATCAAATTATCTCGAACGCAAACAATAGCTATCAGAGGAATCTCCACATGTTTTCCTGTGGGTGGAATACCTGGCAGAATCCATGGCATTTCTATGTCATGGGTAAAGGAGAAAATCATTTCATCCACCACACGATCTGTGCCGACCGTACGGGAAAGAAGCGTAATCTTTACATCATTGGGACAGTGACCGACAAAACAATTTGTATAAAAACTTTTGACCTTATCGAATCCTCGCCCACCGATGCCCACAGAAACGTTGATCACATGAGGATTTTTCACCATCGTCTTCATCGTGGCATCAACATCTTTATCAACAAACTCATAGTCGGTATGCGCTTGCCACAATTTTAACATCTTTGAAATAGGATCGGATTCACTGACTTGAGGTTTATTATCTTTAGGAAGGGTCATTCTTAAGCCTCCTTATCACGAGCAAAATCTGAAAAAGAAAGGAAAAGACATTTCTACAGCAACTGCTGAAGCACTTCAAATTATACTAGAAATTTTTATTGATTACTAGCGGCAAAAGCCACGGACCTGAGTCCGTGGCTACCTTTTCCGCAGTACTTTTCCGGGGGATATGCCCCGGACTGGAGGAGACCCGCTCAAGTTAAAAAAATCTAAACACCAATATCTTCATTCCAGAGACTTGGATGTTTAATAATGAAATCATGCATGAGACGTTTACACTCTTCAGACTCAAGATTAATCAATTTCACGCCCTGTCTTTGAGAATATTCTTCGGGGCCTTTAAAAGTTTTATTCTCTCCAATCACGACCACTGGAATTTTATAGAGAAGAATTGCACCCGTACACATATCACACGGGGAAAGGGTAGAATAAATCACACATTTTTGATAATCGGAGGTTTTGAGCCGCCCCGCATTTTCCAAACAATCCATTTCTGCGTGCAGAACAGATGATTTCTTCTGAACCCGTTGATTATGTCCCCTTCCAATGATCTTATTCTCCTTAACCAGCACAGAACCAATCGGAATACCACCTTCGGAAAGCCCCTTACGCGCTTCTTCAATTGCAACTTTCATAAACTTTTCATGTTCGTTCATAAAAAATGCTCTCCCCTTATTTATTTAAAAATAATTTATGGTTCCTCTATGATAGCACTCCTATTCAAAAGATAGGAATTGAAGAAGAAACCCTAAAACCTATTTAGGTTTTAGAATAAACCGAGTTCTTGACAAGATCCCCATTTTCGAGTTTCCTAACTCTCATGAATTTAGTTCAAACGCTTAAAAATTTTTATCGTTTTGCCAAGCCCTATCGCAAGCAATTCATATTGGGGATTCTTGCTTTATTGGTGGTTGATACCTTGAACGTATTTCCTCCTCTTATTCTTAAAAGTTTTATTGATCAGGTGATCAAAAATTTTTCAGGCAATAAAGATTTTCTTCCCTTTCTATGGCTAGGCATTATCTTCATCTCTATTGCCCTAGGACAAGGCATTTGCCGATATCTTTGGCGCATGTTTCTGATTCGAGGATCTTTCAATGCAGCTGAAAAATTAAGAGAAGAATATTTTACAAAACTTCAAAAACTCCCTCCCTCCTTCTATGACCGAAACCCTATCGGCGATTTAATGTCTTTAGCCACCAATGATGTCGAAGCGATTCGTTTTGCATTAGGTCCGGGACTTTTGGTTTTTGTGGATGCTGTTTTTTTCCTTATCAGTATTCCTCCCGCCATGTTTTTCCTCTCTCCTAAATTGGCCTGTATTGCTTTAGCACCTATGATTGTTGTACCACTTATTATCACACAAGCGGAAAAATTGATTCATCATCGATTCGAAAAAGTACAAGCTCAATTTTCAAAACTTTCAGCTTTTGCTCAGGAGAATATTGAAGGGATTAAAATCATTAAGTCTTTTGCAAGAGAATGGACACAACTTAAACGATTCTCTCGCGAAGGAGAAACTTTTATTGAACTCAATCTCAAATTAGCCAAAGCTCAATCTATTTTTGAACCTCTTTTCACTTTGGCTGTTTCCTTAGGGTTGGTCTCTTTACTCATTTTTGCTGGCAAAGATGTCATCGAGGGATATGTGAGTCTAGGCACATTTGTAGCCTTCACGCGTTATTTAGATCAATTGGTTTGGCCTATGATGGCCTTTGGATTGGCTGTGACTTACTATCAGCGAGGGAAAACATCTCTGGAACGAATCCTGCATGTCTTCGGTGAAAAGGAAGAAGAAATCTCGTCTTTTCCTCAGATTGCCACGCCCCGATATAACATCGGGGCTCGCAATGACAAGCAAAATCCTTTAATTGAAGCTAAGAACTTAACTTTTAAATATCCTGGTGAACAAAAAAATGCCCTTCAAAATGTCTCTTTTCAAATCAATAAAAGCAGCCGCGTTGCCCTGGTTGGCCCTATTGGCTCAGGGAAAAGTACGCTCATACGCCTTCTCTTAGGTCTTTACGAAGTCCCTTCCCACATGCTCTTTTGGAATGGGATTGATTTATCCACCCTATCCCTCAATGAACGTCGAGAAAAAATAGCTGTCGTTCCTCAAGAAGTTTTTTTATTCAGAGAATCGCTTGAATGGAATATTCTGATGGGATCTAAAAATCAAAACCTTCAACTGAACGATGCTGAGTTTAAAACCCTTCTTAAAAGAGCTGGCCTTGAAAAAGAAAGTGCCGAGTGGCAAAAAGATTTTACCATTGGAGAAAGAGGCCTTACTTTATCAGGGGGCCAACGTGCACGTGTCACTTTGGCCCGTGCCCTAATCCGTCAAACTCCTCTTTTGATCTTGGATGATGCCCTTTCAAGCGTAGACGTTCAAACTGAGACAGAAATTTTAAATGGGCTTTCTTCTTTGTCTGGCGAACAAACTTTGATCATGATTACACACCGTTTTACAAGGCTTTCAGCATTTGACCAAGTACTTGTTTTAAAAGAAGGAACTTTGGTTCAAGCGGGTTCTCCTCAAGAACTCTCTGAACAAGAAGGACTTTTCAAAGAACTATTAGAGCTACAAAGGTTAGAAGATGAATTGGCAAGAGGATGATTTTTCAAAAGAAGCAAATCTAAATTTCAAAATGCTTTCTCTTTTTCGAAAGCGTTTGTGGCCCTACGTGTCCTCTTTTCGCCTGCTCTTTTTTATCAGCTTAATGTTGGTTCTCTTCGCAACACTGGCTTCTCTTCTGGTGCCGTGGCTTCTAGGGTACATTGTTGATCATGTGCTTGTTCCCAAAAACACGCATCTTTTAATTCCATTAACATTCGTCATTCTAGGAACTGATTTTGTAGGAGCCCTCACCACTTATATTCAAAGCTATACATTCACTTTACTCGGCCAAAAAGTTCTTCACAATTTAAGGCAAGATCTTCTCAAAAAATATGAATTTTATCCCTTAAGTGAGTATCATCAAACTCCCACTGGGCGTTTGGTTACGCGTTTGATCAACGATACATCCAGCCTCCAAGATCTCTTCACAAGTGGCATCGCCATTGCTTTAGGCAATGCCAGTGTAGTGTTAGGGATTATTCTTTGGCTTATTTTTCTTCATCCTAAACTAGGGCTTGTTTGTGTCAGTGTATTTCCTTTTATGATTCTTTCTTCAAAACTTTTTGGAGGAATTATACGTAAAACAGCCCATGCATCCAAAGCGGCACTTTCACGCTTGAATACATTTTTAGCAGAAAATATTTCTGGAATGGCCATCATTCAAATATTCAATAGACAGGGAATATTCAAAAAACGTTTTGATGAAACATCCCATCAATACACACAAACCCAAATTAAATCTATTGAGTCTTTTGCTTTTTTCCAACCGAGTATCACCATCTTAAGCAGCTTTTCAATGTCTCTTTTGATTTGGTATGGAGGATTCAAATCATTGGATGGCTCTATCAGTTTGGGACTTTTAGTTTCTTTCATGGCTTATCTTCATGCTCTGTACGCCCCGATTCGAGACATGACAGAAAAATACAATCTTTTCTTATCCGCCATGACCTCTTGCGAAAGAATCTTTGAATTTATGGACAGACCTCAGGAAGAAGAAAGTTCAAGTCCCTCTTCCCTACCGTCCCTTATAGAAGGACAAATTGAATTTGAAAATGTTTGGTTTTCTTATCAATCTCATCAAACAGATAAATCGCAAACAGCTTGGGTCCTAAAAAATATTAATTTCAAAATTGAAGTCGGAGAAAAAATTGGAATTGTAGGCTACACAGGAGCAGGAAAAACAACTCTATCTCTTCTATTGATGCGTTTTTATGATGTGCAGCAAGGGAAAATTCTTTTAGATGGTAAAGATATCTCCCATGGCAAGCGTAGAACCCTTCGTCAAAAGATCGGATATATTCAACAAGAGCCCTTTCTTTTCTCTGGAACCATTGAAGATAATATTTTTTTATGGGAAGAAAAAGGCAAAGAAGTTTTCACGTCTTTACCTGATTTCGCACGTGAACCCTTTGAACAAGGCTCTTTAAAGTTTTCCAAAGAAGTCTTAGAAAAAGGAGCCAATTTATCCACAGGCGAAAGACAAATGGTCTCTTTTATGAGAACGGTGGTTCAAAATCCTTCTATCTTCCTACTCGATGAAGCCACTGCCCATTTAGATCCTTTGAGCGAACAATGGATTGAAAGACTTTCAGAAATTGTTTTCGAAAATAAAACTGTTTTAATCATTGCTCATCGTTTGGCAACACTTAAATCTGTCAACCGCATCCTCGTTTTACATCACGGTGAATTGGTTGCTCTAGGAACCCATACTGAGCTAATTTCTAAAGAAGGGATTTATCGGAAATTGTATCAGTTACAATTAGAGAAAGAAAAAATTGGAGAAAACTAATCGTCATGCGTGATGTGGCTTGCGTCATACGAAAATTTTATTTTTATACTCACCTCGCACTACGCAAAACGCATGACAACTTTAAATTGCATCTTTACCATAAAGAGGATATAAGTATTTTTCATTCTCATAGACTTATAAAGGTAAAGCAATGACACAACAAGACATTCAAATTAAAATTGAGACATCTTTTCCTGAAACAATGGCTCGAGTGATTGATTTAACAGGCACTCAGGATCATTATCAGGCCACCATCATTTCACCTGCTTTTAAAGGGAAATTAATGATAGAACAACATCGTATGATTTATGGCATTTTTCAAAAAGAGATTGATTCAGGGGAACTTCATGCGCTCACATTAAAAACATACACTCCCGAACAATATCAAAAACATTCAGAAAATTAGGAGAAATCGTCATGTCCAATCCATTACAAGCCAAAATAGAAGAAAAAGTAAAACAAAACCCTGTCATTATCTTTATGAAAGGCACACCCGAAGCTCCACACTGTGGTTTTTCAGCTAAAGCCTGTGAAGTCTTAAGAGCTGCAGGCGTAAAGAAACTGGCAAGTGTTGATGTTCTTTCTGATGATGATCTTTGGGGCGCTCTAGAAGAATACACCCAATGGCCTACCGTCCCTCAAATTTTTATCAATGGTCAATTCATCGGCGGCTGTGACATTGTCACAGAAATGTATGAACGCGGAGAATTACAAGAACTTTTGAAAGAAAAAGCGTAGATTTCTCTCGCTAACGAATTCGAATAGGGTCCTGCCCAACGACCATCATTCACGATTTTCTCTCGTTCGCATTCCAGCGCCCATAAAAAAATCGACTTTTATTTTGTTTGCTTAGTTAAGGAATAAATCTGAGTGGGATGTCTTTTCTCTCGTTGCTTTCACTCGAGCGCAATCGCTTATGATTGAGGTCGTTGGTCACCCTCATTAATAAAGTATTTTTCCCCATCACACACGTCTCAAACCATGCTAAAATCTTTTTCCTTATGAAAAAGAACTTATTATCTCTTACACATCCCATTTATTCTCTTCTTAGAGAACGCATTCTCGTTCTGGATGGAGCCATGGGAACCATGATTCAGAATTACAAACTTTCTGAAGATGCGTTCAGAGGAAAAGAGTTTGTCGATCACTCTCATGACCTCAAAGGGAACAATGATTTATTGAGCCTCACTCAGCCCCATATTATCCAGGAAATCCATTCTAAATATTTAGAAGCGGGTGCCGATATCATAGAGACCAATACTTTCAATTCTAACTCCCTTTCTATGGCTGATTATCACCTACAACATAAAGTCCATGACCTTAATCTTGCTGCAGCTAAACTAGCAAAAGAAATCACACAAAAATACACCCTCAAAAATCCAGAGAAACCCCGATTTGTAGCAGGCGCTTTAGGCCCCACAAATCGATCTGCTTCTATTTCACCCAATGTGAATGATCCAGGCTTTCGAGCGGTCACATTTGATGATTTGGTTAAAGTCTATACAGAACAAATTCACGGGCTTGTATTGGGAGGCGTAGATCTTCTACTCGTCGAAACAGCCTTTGATACCCTAAATTGCAAAGCCGCTCTTTTTGCAATCAACGAATACTTTCAGAAGCATCAAATTTCTCTTCCTATTATTGTTTCAGTCACGATTGTTGATATGAGCGGAAGAAATTTATCCGGACAAAATATTGAAGCCTTTTGGAATTCTGTTTCACATGCTCCCCTCTTGGCTGTTGGAATCAATTGTGCCTTAGGCGCAAAAGAAATGAGACCTTCGCTTGAAGATCTTTCAAAAGCAGCAAATTGCTTCGTGATTTCTTATCCCAATGCGGGTCTACCCAATCAATTTGGAGGTTATGATCAAACACCTGAACAAATGGCCGAGTGGATTAAAGATTTTGCGCAAAGTGGTTTTGTCAATATTGTAGGGGGATGTTGTGGAACAACTCCGGAGCATATTCAAAAAATTGCTCAAGTGGTAAAAGGGCTTCCTCCTCGTAAAATCCCCACCCTTCAACCCATGCTTCGCTTGAGTGGCTTAGAACCTCTTAACATTCGCCCTGGTCTTAATTTTGTCAATATCGGTGAACGAACGAATATCACAGGATCTCCTCTATTTTCAAAAACAATTATTGCCAATGATTTTGAGAAAGCACTCACCATTGCAAAACAACAAGTGGAAAATGGCGCCCAGATCATAGACATCAACATGGATGAAGGTATGTTGGATTCTCAAGCCATCATGGTCAAATTTTTAAATCTCGTCGCAGCCGAACCGGACATTGCAAAAGTTCCTATCATGATTGACTCTTCAAAGTGGTCTGTCATCGAAGCAGGGTTAAAATGTGTTCAGGGAAAATCCATTGTTAATTCCATCAGTCTTAAAGAAGGAGAAGAACATTTCTTAACTCTAGCGAAAAAAGTACGCGCGTTTGGGGCTGCTGTTGTCGTTATGGCCTTTGATGAACAAGGGCAAGCTGCAACCCATGAAAGAAAATTGGAAATTTGCACACGCTCTTACAAATTGCTGACGGAAAAAGTTGGATTTCCTCCTGAAGATATTATCTTTGATCCCAATATTCTTACCATTGGAACAGGCATCGAAGAACATAACACTTATGCCCTTGATTTTATTAAAGCAACCGAAGGCATCAAAAAAACACTTCCCCATGCTTCTGTCAGCGGAGGCATTAGTAACCTCTCTTTTTCTTTCAGGGGAAACAATGCAGTTCGAGAAGCCATGCACTCCGTATTTTTATACCATGCCATTCGTGCAGGGCTGGACATGGGAATTGTAAATGCAGGACAATTGATCGTCTACGAAGAAATTCCTAAAGAACTTTTGGAACAAGTGGAAGACCTTATCTTTAATCGTCGAAGTGATGCCACTGAACGTTTACTCCAATTTGCTCAAACGGTCAAACAGAAGGAAAAAGGGCCTGTTCAAGAAGAAGATTGGCGTAAAAAGAGTGTGGAAGAAAGGCTTTCTCATGCCCTTGTGAATGGCGCTCAGGAATACATCGAACAAGATATTGAAGAAGCTCGGCAACTTTATGCAAGACCTCTAGAAATTATTGAAGGTCCCCTTATGAGTGGAATGAATATTGTGGGAGATCTTTTTGGTGCAGGAAAAATGTTTCTTCCTCAAGTTGTCAAAAGTGCCCGTGTCATGAAAAAGGCTGTCGCCTTTCTTCTTCCCTACATGGAAAAGGAGAAGGCTCAAACAGGTATTCAAAGTGCAGGAAAAATTCTTTTGGCCACAGTCAAAGGAGATGTACATGACATTGGTAAAAACATTGTGGGTGTCGTCTTAGGTTGTAATAATTATGAAGTGATTGATCTCGGCGTCATGGTCCCTTGTGTACAAATTCTTGAAAAAGCAAAAGAGCTAAAAGTGAATATCATCGGGCTAAGCGGACTCATCACACCTTCATTGGACGAAATGGTTCATGTAGCCAAAGAAATGGAGAGAGAAGGATTTAAAATTCCTCTTTTAATTGGAGGAGCCACTACTTCTAAAATTCATACGGCCGTAAAAATTGCTCCTTCCTATACAGGTGCTACAGTGCATGTTCTAGATGCCTCTCGCTCTGTCGGCGTTGTTTCCAGCCTTTTAAGCAAAGGACAAAACGAAGCTTTCTGTGCAAAAATTACAGCTGAATATGAGGATTTACGAAGTACCCATCACAACAGAGAATCTGCAAAAGTTCTTACCCTTCAACAAGCCAGAGATCGCAAAGGACAATTTTCATTTGAAAATATTATCAAACCGACTTTTTTAGGAAATCGTATTTTTAAAAATTATTCGCTTTCTGAGATTCGTGATTATATCGATTGGACTTTTTTCTTTCATACATGGGAACTGAAAGGACGTTATCCCAAAATCTTTGAAGATCCTAAAATAGGTGTAGAAGCAAAGAAGCTTTTTGATGAAGCTCAAATATTTTTAGATCAAATCATCCAGCATCAATGGTTTGAAGCCCGTGCCGTAATTGGGTTTTATCCTGCTGCCCGTGTCGAAGATGACATTGAGGTTTACACCGATGAAAGTCGAAAAAAAATATTAACAACTTTTCATATGTTGCGACAACAAATGGACAAAGAATCCAAAGAGCCCAATTTTTGTCTCAGCGACTTTATAGCGCCTAAGGCAGCGGCTCAAAAAGATTATATTGGTGCTTTTGCGGTCACCGCCGGTATTCGTATGGAAGAAATCACACAAAAATTCGAACGAGAGCATGATGACTATTCAAGTATTATGGTCAAAGCCTTAGCCGATCGTTGTGCGGAAGCTTTTGCAGAACTCATGCATAAAAAAGTCCGTAGAGAATTTTGGGGTTATGCTAAAGATGAGAAACTAGAGAATACTGATTTGATTCGCGAAGAATACCAAGGCATACGCCCTGCTTTTGGATACCCGGCCTGTCCTGATCATACTGAGAAAACAGCACTTTTTAATGTACTAGAAGCTGAAAACAATACAGGGATTCATCTTACTGAAAATTTTGCCATGTTCCCTGCAGCCTCTGTCAGTGGCCTTTATTTTGCCCACCCAGACTCTCGCTATTTCTCCGTAGGGAAAGTTGGAAAAGATCAAGTTGAAGATTATACAAAGCGTAAAAATATGGATCTGTCGACGATGGAGCGATGGCTTT
Source organism: uncultured bacterium (assembly GCA_964640155.1). Taxonomy (GTDB): domain Bacteria; phylum Auribacterota; class JACPWU01; order JACPWU01; family JACPWU01; genus CAZXEQ01. The sequence continues at coordinate 115,273 of CAZXEQ010000005.1, forward strand.
CTCCAAATTTAAATTATACGCCTTCTTAAAAATTTTATGTAAAATAGGGATATGCCCAAGCTTTCTCGAAAAGAGTGGTTCGGCCTTCTAACATTTTACGGCATTGCTGTCCTTTTTCTTGTTGCTCTCCCCTTTGTTGGAATTATGTTCAAAAAAGGGATTCTTTCAATCCCGGGCTTAAAATCAACTTATCAGAACATCACACATCATATCGGACAATGGATCACCCATTGGATGCCAGCAAGAGCAGGACTCTACTTTGCAATTCTTGTCGGAGTGGGTGTTCTTTATTTTCTTTCTGAAGATATTTTAAATCTCATTCGAGGCAAAAGAGATAAAATCCCAGAAAAAGATTTACCTATAGATGATCAAATTTTAAGAGAAGTTGCCCGTGAATATGGAGAAAAAGAACCTCGCCCTTTAGAGGGATCTCCTATGAAAACCTTAAGTTCAACAGACCTTCAAAAAGAGTTAAGCAAAACAAAAATCAACTCCGATATTCAGAAGCGCATTCTAAAAACAGCTAAAAACCAAGAGATTGCTTCTTTGGAAAATCGTACACAATCTCGATTCGATCGTAACTTCACTTATTCTCGAGTCATCTACTATTGGATTATTGCCATTTTGATGATGGGTTTTGCCTGGGCATGGACTATGGCGACTATGTATCCGGGACAAACTACAGGTTTAAAACCTGTCTCATTTATAATCATTGGAATCAGTATCTATCTCTTTTATTTGGCAAATTCTTGCACAAAAAAAATCTTTCTGGATAATCAACATGTTTGGATGGGCAAAAACGAAAACAAACTTTTTTGCGAGAAGGACTATACTTCCATGTATTACATGAATGTTTTAGTTCGAAATTTTCTTTCCGTTAGAAAAACGTATACACTTATTGTTTTTCGAAAAAGATTTTGTATTCCCCCACTTACCTATTTTATCGATCGCTTCTTCCCCGCAAGCAATCAAAATAGACAAGTCATCTTTATGAATATCTGGAAGGATGAAGAAGGCAAAATGGTAGCCGACACAGCATTGATGCAAAGAATATTAGATCACTGCGATTCGAATGGAGTCAAAGTGAAATACTGGCCCTGGGAAGCTCAGTTTTTTATGATGGCTATTCTTTTTTTCTTAGGACTTTTTCTTTATATCCATTATCGATAAATAATCTGTCTATCGACTTCTTTTAAGCCAATGAACTACAGAAGAAATAAACTGAACATATTGATCCCCAACTTCAACGCAAATGCTTTTTGACCAAAGCAAGGTACGTCGCTTCTTTCCCCAATCCACCATTCCTCCACACCAATGCGGCGCTAAATCTGTTGTCAAAGCAACAGTACGTATATTCCCGTTTTCATAAACAGCAAGCAAAGGATATTCTTTCTTGGAAAGACTGATTGATTCAGAACTAAATTTTACCCCTTCTTTTGCAACCAATAATATTTGAGCACCTTTCTTGAGCTTAACTTGATTCATCCCACAAAGAACCGGAGGTTTCACAAATGAAAGTTTTTTAAGAATCATGTGATTACTAACTTTGCAAGGCCAAGCTCCAAGCAAAAAATTGACACGATCATCTTTTTTGAGACATTGAACAGGAAGAAGCTCTTCAATTTTAGAACCTCCCCAATCCCCGTTCTGCCCTCGATAGGAACTCCAGCCTCCAATCATCCATAAACCTGACCCATTTTGAATTTGCTTTACAATGATCTCTTCTGAAGATGGAGGAAGATTTTTGTACGGGAAATCACTTAAGATAATCACATCAAATTTTCTTTTTAGAAGAGATGGGAACAAAATTTTTTTGGGATGAACATGTGTCACTTTTGCATTTAAATATTTTAAAACACTTAAAAGATATCGAGCCGCTCCTTCTTTCTCTCCATCCCCTGCATAAAGAATATTCATTTTTATATTTTTCCTTTAGACAAAAAAAGAGCCGCTTTCTGAATCAGAAAGCGGCTCAAAATTACTATTTCTTACATGCTGGACAATCTTTAAAGAGAGCCAGTAAAGATACCACTCCCGAAGCACCTATCAGAATATAAACAATACGACTGAGTAACGTCATCGGACCAAAGATCTTAGTCACAAGATCCATTTGAAGAATTCCGACCAGTCCCCAGTTCAAGGCTCCCACAACCATCAGAATAAAAACAACTTTACAGATAATGCATTTGTTTGTCATAGATAGTCCCCTTTCGTTTACGTTTTTACCATTGGAACAGTTAGTAACGAAAGCCCCCTAGGTGTGTCCTCAAGATTGACCACTGCCTTATTCTAACATAATCTAAATAAGCTTTTGTATTAAAAAAACTAATGTGGAGGATGCGAATAAAAGTGTGTATTTATATACAACATTTCCTATCTATCGTTCATGAGTTTCGCTTATCAAAGTGCATCCTGGGTATGTTATAATTCAAAACTTGAATTTAGTCGTCTATCCATTGAATTAATAAAGGACACACAATGAGTGAAATAACTGCAAAAGGGATACAATGGGATTTATCAGACTTATATTCATCTCTTGAAGATCCTAAAATTTCAGAAGACCTTCGCCAAGCGGAAAATCTGGCATCACAATTTCAAAAAAAATATAAGCCTTTATTTGAATCGTTGTCCCAAGAATCCATTCAAGAACAAATTCAAAGAGCTAAAGCCTTTCCTCTTTCTGAATTGCTTGAAGATTATAAAGCTTTAGCCATACTGACAACAAAACTCGCAGTTTTCGCACATCTTTCATTTGCGGCTAAAACCAATGACCCTGAAACGGGTCGCTTTCTTCAAAGGATACAGACGGAACTTACTCAAATTCAAACCTTGCTTGTTTTTTTCGAAGTTTTTTGGAACAAATTGGACTCCACCGTTGTAAAAAAATTACAGGAAAACCCAAAAGTTCAAAAGGATATTCATTTTCTTGAAAAAATAAGAACCTTCTCTCCTTACACCCTTTCCGAAGCAGAAGAAAACATCATGGCTAAAAAGTCTAATACGGGCTCAAGGGCTTTTGTCCGTCTTTTTGACGAAGTTTCTAACAATATGACCTTTGATATTGAAATAGATGGGAAAAAACTTAAAAGAAATAAATCTGAAATTCTAACCCTGTCTCATTCCCCTGATCGTTCCTTAAGAAAGAAAAGCAGTGAAAGCCTCGCTCAAGGACTTAAAAACCACAGCCATATTCTCACCTATATTTACAATATGATTTTAGCGGATCATCGCATCAATCTTGAAATCCGAAAGCACAGTCATCCCATGGAATCGATGAATCTCATGAATGAAATTGATCTGCAAAGCGTTCTCCATCTCATGGAAAATGTAAAGAAGGCTTCCGGATTAGGATCTCGATTCTACGATTTAAAAAGAAAAATTTTAGGTTTGAAAGAATTATATGATTATGACCGTTATGCTCCTATTCATAACGAAGAAACAAAAATACCTTTTTCAGAATGTCGAGAAATCGTTCTCAAAAGTTATTATGGATTTTCTGAAGAAGTTGGAAAGATTGTCGAACAGTTTTTCACAAAAAAATGGATTGATGCAGAAATCAGAGAAGGTAAGCACTCAGGAGGATTTTGCGCTCAGACCACGCCTGATCTTCATCCCTATATCTTAGTCAATTATACAGGAAGCATGAGAGATGTGATGACGGTTGCTCATGAATTGGGACATGGCCTTCATCAATACTTAGCTGGGAAACGCGTGGGTATTCTGGAATCGGATGCCCCTCTCACACTGGCTGAAACAGCCTCTGTTTTTGGTGAAATGATTATTTTCGGTCATCTTTTAGAAAGAGAAAATGACCCCAAGAAAAAATTAGCTCTCATCTGTGGAAAAATTGACGATCATTTCGCAACCATTTTTAGACAAATTATTTTAACTAATTTCGAACTTCAGGCTCATACAGAAGGTCTAGAAAAAGGTGAACTTTCAGAAGAAAGTTTGAATCATTTCTGGCTGCAAGCTAATCAAGATTTTTATGGAAACAGTGTGAAACTCACAGAGGCCTATTCACATGGCTGGAAATACATCCCCCACTTTATTCATTCTCCTTTTTATTGTTATGCCTATGCCTTTGCTCAATTGTTTGTTTTAAGCCTTTTTCAGAAATACCAGGAAGACAAAAAAGCCTTTATTCCAACTTACTTAGAAATGCTTTCTTTAGGGGGATCCCAGCGTCCTGAAAAATTAGCACAAATGGTTGGTCTTGATTTTAAACAAGCTGGTTTTTGGGAAAAAGGCCTTTCAATTTTAGAAAACCTCATTCAAGAAGCAGAAAAGTTATCATCATCGGATAAAACTCTTTCGCCTCGATAGGATTATGTTAGATAAAAAAAAGGGATCCTTATTAACGGTTTTTCTGGCTGTTCTCATTGATCTCCTGGGATTTGGCATTGTCTTACCTCTTTTACCTTTTTATGCTTCAGTCTTTCATGCAACGCCTCTTCAAATTGGCCTTCTTTATAGCATTTACTCTTTTGCACAACTTATTTTCTCTCCCCTTTGGGGAAGTTGGTCTGATCGCTTTGGCCGACGTCCCATCATGCTCATCAGTACATTTGGAGCATGCATTGCCTACACCATTTTTGGATTTTCACGATCCTTGCTCGTACTCTTTCTTTCTCGACTCATTGCGGGAATAATGGGAGGGAATATTTCTACAGCCCAAGCTTACGTAGCAGATGTCACAACCCATGAAGATCGCGCCAAAGGAATGGGACTCATTGGAGCAGCTTTCGGGATTGGGTTTGTCATTGGCCCTGCAGTTGCAGCATTATTGATTCATGAAAAAATAGCAGCTTTTTTTCATATTTCACAATTTCGTTATGCCCTACCTGGATTTTTTGCGGCCTTTTTATCATTTTGCAGCTTTCTTCTGGTTTATTTTAAATTACCTGAAACAATCACCAAGAATTCAACCAAAGATACTGATCGCATTGTCAAAATGAGTGTTTTTTCAAAAACATTCTGGAAAGTTATTTTTGGAAATAGAAATTTTTCCTCTTCTTTGATTCCCAAATTAGTTTTGTGTCTTTTTCTCATTATTTTTGCTCAAGCTAATCTTTACAGTTCCTTTCCTCTCTTTTGTCATAACCAACTCCGTCTTTCTGCAGAAGGAGTTGGAATATTATTCACCTTCATTGGAATTATTTCGGCTTTGATTCAAGGGGGAGCCATTAAATATTTAACTCAAAAATTTCACGAAGAAAAACTTTTTGTAACTGGGAATATTTTGATGATGATAGGACTTTTCTTCGTCCCCTTCTCATCTTCAGTTTATATATTAGCTTTTTTTCTTGGAATCATGAGTATGGGAGCAAGTCTTAATACCCCCACACTCAACAGTCTCATTTCTAAAGAAGCTGACCCTAAGAACATGGGAGCCATGATGGGAGGAGCTCAAGGGATTTCAAGCCTCGCTCGAGTGTTGGGCCCCACTTGGGGAGGATTGCTTTATCATTTTGGACATCGTCTTCCTTTTCTTATCACCAGCTGCTTATTAAGCCTTACCGTATGGATAGGCATTAAAGTTCTTAAACTTCATACTTTAACCAAAAAATAAATCTTTTAAAGGAAGTACTTATGACTTCTTCTGCTAAAGAAAATTCTGTTTTTACACGCATCATTCGTGGAGAAATCCCTTGTCATAAAGTTTTAGAAAACGATTCTTGTCTAGCTTTTCTAGAAATCAAACCCGTTCATCCTGGACATACATTAGTCATTCCAAAAATAGAAGTAGATGCTTTCTTTGATTTAGAAGACGCACTCCTTTCAAATCTCATGATTTTTTCAAAAAAAGTAGCGCAAGCTGTTCAAAAAGCCATCGATTGCAAGAAAGTAGGTGTCATTATTTATGGAATGGAAGTGCGTCATGCCCATGTTCATTTGATTCCCATCCATGGAATCGCAGGAGAGTTTAACTTCGCAAATGCAAGACCTGCATCAAACGAGGAACTTCAGAAAATGGCAGAAAAAATTAGATCTCAACTGTAGAAAATTATACGCTATTCGGGTGACCGATGAATCGAGTCATGAGCAATCGCACTCGAGTGAAAGCAACAAAAGTAAAGGGACCCAACTTCAAATTGACTCAAAAAAGAAAACAAACGAAAATTAAAATGAATATCTTCATGGGCGCTGGAATGCGTACGAGAGAAGAGAGCGAATGACATTCGTCGGGCAGGACCCGTTTCCTTTTATTTAAACTCCACCGTCACAGGACAATGATCTGAGCCATAGACATGTGGTAAGATTCCCGCATCTTTAACCCCACTCACCAAATCATCAGAAACAAAATGATAATCAATTCTCCAGCCAACATTTCGCTCTCGAGCGGCTGTTTTCATATCCCACCATGTATAATGCTGGGGTTCTTGGCTGAATTTTCTAAAAATATCTACTTGTCCATCCTCCACCCAACGATCCAACCAAGACCGCTCTATTTTTAAAAATCCGGATACATTTTCATTTTCTTTAGGGCGAGCTAAATCAATCGGTTGATGGGCCGTATTATAATCGCCAGAAACAATGACACTCTTTCCTTGATCTTTTAACTTCTTAACAAATTTCATCGTTTCTTCATAGAAATCTAACTTGTATTGAAGCCTTTCAGGACTCGCCTTGCCATTGGGAAAATAAATATTCAAAAGCACAAACTCTGGAAATTCTGTTAAGAGAACACGGCCTTCTTCATCAAATCGAGCCACATTAAAACCAAGACTTACTTGAGAGGGTTTACGTTTACTAAAAGTTGCAACTCCGCTATAACCCTTCCGTATGGGTTGACTCCAATACACGTGAAAACCCGGAGGATTTAAAAGCATCATATCTAATTGATTCTCATGGGCCTTTGTCTCCTGAACACAAAGAATATCGGGAGAAGTTTTTTCAAGCCATTCCAGAAAACCTTTTTTCTGAACAGCTCGAATCCCATTCACATTCCATGATAAAATTTTCACAAAAGCTCCTTCCATCCTAAATTTTTCCAACAGTTCGACGGATTACGATAGAATAATATAAGATTTCATGGGAGACCTCAAATGAATGTTGTTACAGGGGCCTTTGGTTATATTGGAAGATGTATTACTCGTCATTTGCTCAATCTCAAAAGAAAAGTTAAAACAATCACGACTCACCCTGAAAAACCCAATCCGTTCGGAGCAGAGGTACAAGCTTTTCCCTATCACTTTAATGATCCTGACAAATCAATCAAAATACTCCGAGGAGTTTCAACCCTTTACAATACTTATTGGATTCATTTTGAATATGGAGGCCACACTTTTTGAATGTGATCAAAAAGCAGGTGTCAAAAAAATCATTCACATCAGTGTAACGCAAGTCTCTACTCAGTCTTCTTTACCTTATTATAGAGGTAAAGCAATACAAGAAGAATTGCTCGCTAAAAGTAAAGCACCTTACACCATTATTCGGCCAAAACTCTCGTATTTGGAAAAGAAGATATTTTGGTGAATAATATTGCTTGGCTCATCCGGCGTTTTCCTTTTTTCCCTATTTTTGGATCTGGCAATTACAAAGTCCAATCTATTTTTGCCGGCGATGTAGCAAAAATTGCTGTTGATGCAGTTGATGAACCTTCAGGGAAAATCATTGACGCCATTGGACCCGAAACTTTCACTTTTGAAGAGATGGTGCATCTTATTGCTAAAAAAATAGGACGTAGCCCTCTGTTTATGCATGTGCCTCCCCAATTAGGGATTCTACTTGGAAAAATCATCGGTTTATTTCAAAAAGATGTGATCTTAACCAGAGATGAATTGACAGGTTTGATGCAAAGTCTTTTAACTTCTACTCAAACACCCGATGGAAACACACTCTTTTCACGTTGGTTAGAGGAGAATAAAGAGACAGTAGGAAGCTCTTACACTTCAGAATTAGGCAGACATTTTAAATATCCGTTTTCATGATTCTGCCCATCCAAAGGGAAGTTCATTAATTTTTTAGCTTTTACGAAATACGAATTACGAATGACGAGACAAGCTTTCACAGGCTTTTGCAGTCCAGTAGGGATAGTCCTAGTTCAGGGGATACGGTTTTTATTATTGATCGTAATCCGTATTCAACATCTCATTAGGATTATCTGGATTGCGATATCCACCAATGGTGGGATCATACGTATTAAGAGGGACATCGTGATATCGACCTGTCGACTCTGACAAACCTCTTTGATATCCCATCATTGCCTCTTGTTGGCCCTGAGAAATGCGAGTATCTGAAGCCATTTTATTTTCCCAAGTGCTCATTATAGAAGATGAATCAGCAGGATTGTTTTTGGGAAGAGACGCCGCCATTTCTCTTACGCCTCCTACAGCACTCCCATCAATGATTTTTAGACTTTCCGCCATAGCTGACAAGGTAGATTCCCATTTAGCCCATTCAGATGCAGGAGAATACATCTGCTTAACCTGAGTGCTAAATTGTCCCCATCCATTGCAAACCGCAACGTAAAGTTGTACGTGAAGACGCGCTCCTTTTCTCAAAAGAATATATTCTTTCACACCCCTTTGCCACTGTGTTCCCATCGCTCCAGGTTCTGAAGGAAGCATTTGTTCACGAACTACCTTTTCAACTTGAACTCCCAAAGTGCTCAAGTACCCATCCGCAAATTGCATAGGGGTTGCTTGCCCTGCAGCTCCTATCAACACAGCTCCACCAATACCCACGGTCTCATTGCTAGAAGGATCATACACATCTATCCCATTGGCGCTTTCTATCACTTTCCAGTCTGACGGTTTTGAAACAGAAAAAACCCGCCCTCTATAAATTTCTAAATTTTGAGTGTTTTGTTTTTTGGATGTGCTCTGCACTTGCGCAGAGGAAGAACCTTGAGAAAATGATGAGTTAGAAGCAATCTGTAGGTCGTCTGCCTTTGGCTGAGAAGAGTGCATTGAGCCATTCAATCCTCCTCGAAATCCTTCCATAAAATCTTTCCAGTTCAGAACAAGGACAAGGAGAAAAGCCACTAAAATGCTCAAAGCAACTCTACGTGGAGCAACTCTTTTCACGAATGAAATTGTAGCATAATTTTTAAAAGAACAAGAGCCCTATTTTTTAGAAATAAAGTTAGAATTGTCCCGTCCTCAACATGACCAAAGTGCAAGCTTCGAGCGCTTGAATGCCTGCCAAACTTACCTTTGCAGCAAGTTCCGGGTTCTCAGCTCCAGGATTAAAGATGACACGCCGAGGATGTTTTTGAAGAATTTCATGAATCATTGAAGCTGATTTCTCTTCAGAAACGTATAAAGAAATGACATCTAAAGGCGCCATAATCTCATGAAGAGAGTGGTAAACTTTTATTCCCTCAATCTCTTGAATTTTAGGATGAACAGGGAAAACGGTATGCCCCTTCTCTTTTAAGAGCATTACTGCTTGATAAGAATAGCGATCTGGTTTATTTGAAGCACCGATTACAGCGACATTCATATTCTCTCCAAAGCGTTAAGAGTTAAGGGCTATAGGCTAATAACTCTTAGCTCTTAGCTCTTAACTCTAAAAGAGTCTTTACGCTATCTTCTACTCATCATATTATAACAAAAGAACATAAAACTATTAATAAGGTCTTAAAAACATGTCCCGCTTCCCTGTTTCTCAAGAAAAAGAAACTGCTTTAGAAAAACGTCTGGCCGCCCTAGGTATTTTTGAAAATGACTTAGACGAACAATTTGTTCGCTCTCAAGGGCATGGTGGGCAGAACATCAATAAAATATCTTCTTGTGTTGTATTAACCCATCGTCCGACAGGCCTCCAAGTGAAATGCCAGCAGGAACGTTCTCAGGCCATGAATCGATTCTTTGCTCGAAGGCTTTTAGCAGATAAGATGGAAAAGCAAATTTATGGAAAAAAATTGGCAGAGGAAAAAGAACGTCATAAAATTCGCAAGCAAAAGAAAAGGCGTTCGCGAAAACTTAAAGCTAAATTGAGAGAAGATAAAGAACATCGTCAAAAGAAAAAAGTAAATCGGCTAAGCATAAAATCTGAAGAAACTTAAAAAACTTCTACAATTTTTATTAAACCTCAACTCCTCCTCTTTCTAAACTCCTAAGCGTCTGTCTTTGCTGACGGAGTGTACTGGCAATACTGCGACAAACTGTACTGCAAATCCCCGTAATATTAGGATCCGAAATTCTGTAAAAAACAGAAGTCCCTTCCTTACGCGAAGTCACCACATGCGTAGAAGTCAAAATGGCCAAATGTTTGGACACATTGGACTGATTCATTTGTGTATGCGCCATGATTTCAGACACATTTTTTTCTCCATCATGAAGAGCTCTTAGAATCTTCAGACGTCCTGTCTCTGCCAATGCCTTCAAAAAACCAGCAACCTGTTCCAACGCCTCATCTGAAAGAGTTTTCATTGCATTTCCTCATATTCAGTTTAAAAACCAGACTAAAATCATATATGACTATATTTTCATATTATGATTGATCAATCAATATCAAAACGATATGATTCTCAAAAGCAGACTTCTAAACAAAGATCATCATTTTTATGAATAATAGCGCATTTCTAAAAAACTCTCAAAAATCTTCACGACCCAAACAGCCCCTTTTCTTACCCAAGCTTTTTTCGACCTTAAAAGACTACAGCTGGAAAATTTTTTGGGGAGATTTGTCTAGCGGGATCATCGTTGGTATTGTCGCTCTCCCCCTGGCCATCGCCTTTGCTATCGCTTCAGGCGTTACACCCGACCGAGGATTAACGACAGCAATTATTGCAGGGTTTTTAATTTCGGCTCTAGGAGGGTCTCGAGTTCAGATTGGAGGGCCCACCGGAGCTTTCGTTGTAATCGTCTATCACATCGTTGAAAAATATGGAATCAATGGCCTTCTCATCAGCACTTTGATGGCAGGTATCATGCTCATAGCCTTAGGACTGCTTCGATTAGGAACCATGATCCGGTTTGTCCCTTATCCTCTCACCGTTGGATTTACCTCTGGGATCGCTGTTGTTATTTTTTCTTCACAAGTGAAAGATTTTTTTGGACTTCAGACAGGAACTTTACCCGCTGATTTTATAGAAAAGTGGGCAACTTATCTAAAACACTTTCACACGGTGGATATCCCCACTTCTCTTCTCTCCATCCTAGCTTTGCTGATTATTATTTTTTGGCCACGTATCAATCGCAAAATCCCAGGATCTATTATCGCTATTATTATTTTGACGGCTCTGGCTCAATTGTTTCATCTCCCCGTCGAAACCATTGAATCCCGATTTGGAGCTCTTCCCACAGGATTTCCAGATCTCGTCTGGCCCCAATTTACTCTTTCAGAATTAAAAGAGCTGATGAGTCCAGCTTTTACAATTGCGCTTCTTGGAGCCATTGAATCTCTGCTCTCAGCAACTGTCGCGGATGGAATGATTGAGGGACGCCATCGTTCTAACACAGAACTTATTGCCCAAGGCATTGCAAATTTAATCACACCTCTTTTTGGAGGGATTCCTGCAACAGGAGCCATTGCACGAACCGCAACCAATGTCAAGAATGGGGCTAAAACACCTGTGGCTGGAATCATTCATGCACTCACACTTCTTCTCATTCTCCTTGTTTTAGGGCCTTTAGCTCGACTTATTCCCCTGTGTGTTTTTGCTTCTATTTTGATGGTGGTTTCTTATCACATGAGCGAATGGCATGCCTTTCGGGCCCTTTTAAAATCTCCGCGAATGGATGTTGCCGTCTTACTCGTAACCTTTTTGACCACTGTTCTTGTAGATCTTACCCTAGCTGTTGAAATTGGATCACTGCTCTCCATCATACTATTTATGAAGCGTATGACGGATGTCACCACTGTGCGTGAAGTGACACGAGAAATGGATGAAACTTTGGATGAAGATACCTTACGTTCAGAAAAAGAGTCCATTAGCAAAAGAAGTATTCCAAACGAAGTTCGAGTCTATGAAGCAGAAGGCGCCCTTTTCTTTGGAGTTGCAGAATTAGTTCGGGACAATTTAGATATTGGTGAAAATCCGCCTAAAATCATCATTTTGAGAATGCGTCATGTGCTCGCATTGGACGCTACAGGAATACGAGCTCTTCTAGACTTAAAAAGAGCCTGTCGCAATCAAGGAACGCAACTGGTCTTATCAGGACTTCATGCCCAGCCTTTGTTTGCACTCACACGAGCTGATTTATTTTTGGAGTTTGGGAAAGAAAATATAACGGCCAACATCGACGAAGCCCTTCAAAGAGCTCGTAATATTCTTCATGAATAATAACTAGATACGATATACTTCCAATATGTCACAAGAAAATGAACTTAACCTATATCTTCACATTCCCTTTTGTCCCTCCAAATGCCCTTATTGTGCGTTCAAGACGGGTGTTCACAAAGACTCTACGATTGATCTCTATGTACAAAAACTATGTTCTGAAATCCAGAGTCGTCTCACTCCTTTGCAGAAAAGTTCCATAAAAACCATTTACATGGGAGGAGGGACAACAAATCTTCTCTCTATACAACAACTCACTCAAATCATGAAAATAATTCATGATTTAGTAAGATTCGATAAACAGTTTGAAATCACTGCAGAACTTCATCCTCTGCTCATTGAAAAAGAATATATTCAAGAAATGTTAGCCTTGGGTTTTAACCGCTTTTCGATTGGAGTACAAAGCTTTCAAGACAAAGAACTTCAATTTCTGAAAAGAGACTATTCCTCCAAAGAAGTTCAGGAGAAAATTTTGATTCTGAAAGAAGCCCAAATTCCAAATTTGAATCTCGATTTTATTATCGCTCTTCCTTCACAAGAAAAAGAACATCTTGATTTAAACCTTCAAACAGCTTTGAAATTTGCGCCAGAGCATCTCTCCCATTACCTTCTTTCTATGGATGAAGGAAGTTTCTGGACACATCAGAAAAACAAAGGACAATTTGAAGAGATTGAAGAAGAGAGGGCTGCTCAACTTTATAACCACGTATGTCAGGCCCTAGAAAATTCTTACAATCACTATGAAATTTCAAATTGGGCTAAAACAGGATTTGAATGTCAGCATCATCTTTCATTCTGGGAAGGAAAACCTTATTTAGGATTTGGGCTTTCTGCAACATCCTTTGATGGCAAAATTCATTCCCGAAACACCAGTGACATAAAAAAATATTTAGAGAATCCTCTTCTTCTAGAAGAATCGCTCGCCTTTAAATCTGATCAAGAAAAATCTATTATGGAAATTATTTTAGGAAGCAGAACAAAAAAAGGGATTCCGAATCGATTTTTAAAAACACAAATAGCCGCTCTTCACGAAGCTGGATTTATTAACACAACAAAAGATTTTGTTGTGTTAACAAGAAAGGGATGGCTTTTTAATGATTATGTGATTGATCAATTGATCAATGCTTAAGAGTAAAACTATCCTTTAACCTTTAACCCTTCTTTTTGAAGAAGAATACGGATTACTTCACGTTGATCTCCTTGTATTTCAATTTGACCTCCGTTTCCTTTTATAAGATACGTTCCGCCTGCACCACAACGTGTTTTTAATTTTTTTGCCCACTCTTTAAGAAATTTTTCGGACTTTGGAAGTTGATCAATGACAGTAACAACTTTTCCTGCCCTTCCCGTTTTTTCAATTCTTAAAACAGCCGTAATATCTAAAGGGGAAAGAATTTTTTGAGGAGAACATGTACACGCTGCCATCAAACGTTTGCATTGAGAGCAGGTTTTATTTTTTTCCGGATTTGTGGAATAAACCAAAGATGAATCGAATGAATTCATTCCTACACCTATCAGCGCAGAAAAAATCGATATTGAACTGAATTTGTCTGTCCCTTTTTGATCATTTGATCAAACTTCTTTCTAAGCCATCGCTTAAAAACAAATCTTGTCCAAGGGATTAAAAGCAAAAGACCTGCCACATCACTCAAAAAACCTGGGATAACAAGTAAAACTCCTGCAATAAAAAGAAGAAGCGCATCTAACATATGTTCCGCGGGCATTTCTCCTTTTTGTAACGCCTTGTGAAAGTTAGACCAGGCTCGAAATCCTTCAAGACGAGAAAGAAAGGCTCCTAAAAACCCAATTCCAAAAACGACCAGAACGGTTGTCCAAAAACCCCAAAGCTCTCCCATTCGAATCAAAATAAAGATCTCTAAAATAGGAAATGCGATAAAAGCAATAACCATTAATTTCAGAAGCATTTTTAAAATTTATCTCCCTTTTCGATAACAAACCACAAAAAGCATCACCAAACTAAAAAGAAAAAGATTTGTAATATTGAATGTACGCCACACCAAATCCTCTGAACGAAATCCAGAGGGAGCCATTAATACAAGACAAGTCCATACCCCTAAAGCCCAAGACAAACTGATATCGCTCGAAGACTTTCTTCGAAAAATTCTTACAATCAGAGGAATATTCCAAAGAGGTAAAACAATCGCAGCAATTAAAGCAATTTTTTCAATCATGTTTCCTCTTTGTAAGATAGAAACCTCTCAAAAAGGTTCCAGATGCAAGGCACCCGCAAGCGAATGCGGAGGCGTACGTTTGATGGTACGCCGCACAAATGAGCGCAGAGGGTAACGCAGCAGATGGACCTTTTTCAGGGGTTTCAAGCAACCCAAAAATTTAAACAATGCATCAGTGAGAATAATACCTGTAAAACAACCATAGGAACAATTACAAAATAGGATTTCTGTCTCAATAAAAGTGCCAAAACAATGAAAATAGGGAAAACCATCAATAAATATCGCGCATAAGACATGAAACTCCCCATCAAAGCAGGAACAACCCCCATGATAAATGTATAACAAAAAAGTGTTTTATCTAATTTTTTACTAACAGGGCCATTATCTATCTGACTGTCCGATACAACGTTCGACTGGCCCTGTAGTACTACTGACGAAGTAGTACCGGTCCTTGAAAAGAAATCATAAGGAGGTGCAAGTCCGCGAGGAGATTTATAAATCGCGGACTTGTTGGTATAAACAAAATAGAGCAAAACTAAAAAACATAAAAAGAATAAACGATCTATGATGCTGGTTGTAAAATCATGCAAAGTGTAAGTAATGTGAATAAAATTTCTAAGAAACCAATCCTTAAGATTAAAAATGTTAGCAATTGAATTGGCAGAAACATATTCATTTTGCGTCGTAAAGCCAGAGAAGAAACTTCCGGTATAATATTTCATTAAAAAAAGATAGGTTATTACTCCTAAAGCAAAACCAGCTATCAAAAACCATTGCTTGGTTAAGCGCCTTTCTCTTTTTTGAAAAATCAAAAAGACTAGCAAAGGAAAAACAAGAAAAATCCCTTGCGCCTTTGCTAGAGGAAGAAGAAAAGCTGAGAAAAAAGTTAAAAATATTTTCTCCATGTAGAGAGAATAGAAAAAAATTAAAACCAACGTCAAAAAAAGAGACTCGGTATAAACCAAATTGAAATAAAAATGGGTGGGGAAAACCAACATAAATACCCCAGATAAAAAGGCAATCTCAGGAGTAAAAAGTTTTCTCACAAAAAGATAAAAAATGGTCATCATTAAGAAAGATAAAAAATTAGACAAGACCAAACCCGTCAAAAAGTAATTTTCCAAAAAAATAGGCTGAAAAGCTTTTATTAACAAAGGATATAAAGGAAAAAAATTATTGCTCATTTGTCCCGGACCATACCCTTTTTCTGCCAGGCAAATATAATGCTGAGCATCCCAAGTTGCCAATGGCAAAGTCCAACTTGAATAGGAATAATTGGAAGAAACAAAATTTTCATTAAATGCAGGAGCATTGAATGGCAGGAGATGAAACCCTAAAAAAACAAGAAAAAAGAAACAAACCTTTGATAGAAGTGTCAGTACTAACAAATTTCTTAAACTGGGGCCAGGCATGCTTCTTCCCTAAAATAAGTCTTCCGATAAAATGCTAACTCCTCAATGGATTCTCGAATATCATTCAAAGCACGGTGCGCATCTTTCTTTTCAGGAAGATCTTTATTTTTAGGATACCAATTTTGCACCAGAATTTTAAGTGTTGTCACATCCACATGGCGATAATGTAAATAGGCATTTAGTTCTGGCATATATCGAATGATAAATCGACGATCATGATGTACTGCATTCCCACATAAAGACGATTTTCGAGGAAAACAATAATGTTTAATAAATTCCAGGGTAAGTTCTTCAGCTTTTTTTACACTGATTTTAGAATTTTTAACCTCTTCAATTAAACCTGATTTTGCGTGATGTTTCTGATTCCAGTCATCCATGCCTTCTAATACCCTTGGAGCTTGATGAAGGATTAAATTAGGACCTTCTGCTATAATATTTAATTGTGCATCAGTGATAATGGTCGCGATTTCAATAATTTTATCTTTTTCGGGATCAAGGCCCGTCATTTCCATATCAATCCAAACCATATTGTCTTTGTTTTTTAATTGAGACATCCCCTACCTTTACTTTCTTTTGTAGAATATTTTCTATGAAGCGCGATATTCTTCCTGATAAATTCGAATAAAAGCCATGAGTAACGCAACCACCAAAGGTCCTAATAAAATACCCGTGGGACCATAAACTTTAAGGCCTCCTAAAATACCAAAGAAAAGAAACAACATGGGAAGTTTTGCTCGATTTCCAATCACCAAAGGTCTCAGAAAATTATCAACCATGCTGACTACCAGAAATCCCCAAGCCAATAAAAAAATAGCCTTCCCCATCATTCCCTGTCCTAAATAATAAAGTCCCACAGGAAGCCAAATAGCCCCTGCTCCAACCAAGGGGATCAAAGCCGTAAACATGGTCGCAAATCCCAAAACAAGCGAGGAGCCTACTTGACCAATCAAAAACCCAATACCCGCCACTGCACCTTGGGCCGCTGCTACAATGAATACTCCTCGAACCACAGCCGTAACTGTTAAATTGAGCTGATAAGCAATTTGATCTTTGTATTTCTTTTCCATGGGAATCAATTCTTTCGCCCATTCAAAAAAGCTTTTCCCATCACGAAAAAGAAAGAAGAGAGTAAAAATCATTCCAGCTAGATTAATAATCAATGCAAAAGCATTTTTAGGGAGCTTCTTACTAACACTGACAATCGCTTTTACACCTAAGCCTGCTGCTTGTGTCATCATTTTCTGAATATTGATCTGTGATACATCTACGACGCCTTTCAATTTTATTTCCAGCCATTCTCTCCATTGCTGCCCAGAACCCTCACGACTCCATGTTTCTAGAGTAGTTCCAAGGCCCTTGATATGCGGGATCAAATGCGTTATTTCATTAAGTAAAAGCCAGCTAAAGAAAATAAAAGGAATAACGATGGAAACAATCACAAAAAAGCTAGAAATAAAGGCCGCTAAATTTTTTCTTTTGACGCCTACCCATTTTTGAATCAAGACATGCAAGGGATAGAAAATGAGGGTCAGAACAATTGCAGCTAAAATCCCTCCAAAAAAGGGAGAAAGAATATGCAAGATTTCATAAATGAGATAGATAAAAACAGCAAGAAAGAAAACCCGAATCAGTTGTTCACGCTGTGTGTTCATGTCTCTAAACCTTTACATCCCACATTTTCGTCGCATACTCTTCCACCATACGATGCGTATTAAAAAAGCCAGCTGCGCTAATACAGTGAATCATCATATTAATCCACTCTGATTTCTGACTCACACTACCTTTACGATTGGTTTGATAGTAAAGAGCGACCATTTGATCTAAGGATTCATAAAGTGCCGCGGAATCTTCATCCATTCTAAGATTAAATTCACTGTCCATTTGGCCTCCTTTAGCGCGATAGCCAAATATTTTCCCAATCCCTGAATCTTCGGCTTCCGCAACCCATCCGTCAAAAGTACTCAACTGGACAACACCATTTAAAATAGCTTTCATGCCACTGGTTCCAGAAGCCTCAAAAGGTGGTAAAGGATTATTCAACCAAACATCCACAGAGCTTGTGAGTAATTTTCCAAAGTAAGTATCGTAATTTTCCAGCATGATGACTTTAAGATGATCATACTGCATATTCAGTTCATCAATTCTAGAAAGCATATCACTGATAATATGCATTCCCACATTGTCATTGGGATGAGCTTTACCTGCAATCAAAATTTGAATAGGCCCTTTATCTCTCGCAATTTCTAAAAGCTTATCCACATGCTGCAGCAAAAGACTTGGGCGTTTATAACTTGCAATTCTTCTGGCCCAAGCAATGGTAAAAATATCTTTTCCCATTTTCCATGAAGAAAGCAAATGACAAAGTTTTTCTTTATTTTCTTGATGTGCCTTCCAAAGACCTTCTCGAAAAGATTCATCATGAAGCAACTTCTCTACTTTTTTTAAACAAGTAGGATCTTTTCTCCAAGAACCGATCTTGCCCTGAAACTCATCTAAAAGTTTTGCTATCGACTCTGAGACCCATGTCAAATGATGCACTCCATTTGTAATCGCTTTTAATTTCTCTTTAAACATAGGAAATTGAAGTTGTGTTACTTCCCCATGAAGTTGAGAAACTGCATTAATCTTTGAAGTTGCATTCATGGCTAAATGCGTCAAATTAATCATTTCAGGCTGATGAGGATCAAGTCCCAAAGTGCGTATGAGATTCATTTTATCTTCAGGCAAAATTTCTTCTGCTAAATGAAGAGAAAAACGATCGTGACCTGCCGCAACAGGAGTATGACAGGTATAACCAAATTTCTTTTGCAAACCGTCTCTTTCATTCTCACTCAAACCACACGCTTTTTCAATATAGGCAAACGCAGCATGCCCTTCATTCAAATGATACCAATCAATAGAGTATCCCAATTCATCCAAGGCTAGAATGCCACCCATTCCCAAAATGGTTCTCTGCAAAAATTTCCACCATTCGCTATCACTTCGATAAAGTCGATGGGTTAATTTACGAATCTCATCTGAATTTTCAGGCAGATTAGAATCTAAAAGTACTAAAGGAATAACATGTTTTTCATCATGGCTATAAACATAATATTTCCAGAGCTTCAGATGAATAGTATCGCTTTTAAGTTGGATTTTAACGCGATGCTTTAAAGGCACCAGCCCTGGGAAATAATTGGGATCCCAAAGCATGGCCCTAGGAACTTGCCCATCATGAAACAAAAACTTTTGTTCAAAATACCCCTCATGCCAGAGAATACCAATCCCCACCAAAGAAACACCTAAATCAACAGAACTTTTTAATGTATCCCCTGCTAAAACACCCAATCCTCCACTATAAATAGGGAGATCCGGGGGCCTTTCAATATGAAGCCCGTGGAAATAATCCATCGCACGCATGTTTGAAAATACTTCATGATCATAGTGCATGTTTTTGGGATTGACTGACTTCACCGCTTTGAAAGGATGATAAATATTAGGGGCAAGACCATATTCCATTGAGAAATAGGCAATGGAACGAATATCAGATGAAAGCAAAGCTTCTTCCGATTTTTTGAGAACACTCATGGGACGACCAAAAAATGATTTCTCATCAATATCATCTTCGTATCGCTCTTCCCAATTTTCAATTTGGGAAATCCACTTGCTTTGAGGCATAAGACTTAAACCTTTCTTGATTTCATCTTTAAAAAGAAGTTATCTCCTTAACAGAAAAAGTTCTAAACGGAAAGCTCAACCCCTTCTTCAACCGTAAACCCCATCGACTGAATCATAGATTGGGCTTCTTCTACTTGTTGCCCCGGTGTTGTTAAATATCCTTCGATAAAAATAGAATTCGCTGGGTAAATTGCAAATCTTTGCATTTCTTTTAAATTAAATTCACGTCCACCCGCAGCTCGAATCTCTTTTGTAGGATTCAAAAACCGAAAAAGACTTAAAACCAAAAGACCTTTTGTCGCATCAACACTTTTAGATTTTTGAAGAGGGGTTCCATCAATCGGATGAAGAAAATTAATTGGGATAGAATCGATATCCATTTTTTGAGTCGTAAACGCTAAATCTAAAATATCTTCGTCTGTTTCCCCCATTCCAACAATACCTCCGGAACAAGTCGACATTCCCGCTTCTTTAACCGCCTGAATGGTTTTAATTCTGTCTTCATACGTGTGCGTTTTACAAATTTCAGGATAAAACCGCTCGCTGGTATTCAGATTATGATTCACCCATCCTACTCCTGCTTCTTTTAATTGCCTGGCCTTGGGATAATCCATGAGACCCAAAGAACAACATATCTCTAAATCAGAGTATTTTTTCTTAACTTCTTTGACAACATCGCACAAATGATCAATGTCTTTCTCACTAGGACCGCGTCCGCTAGTCACCATACAAAACCTTTTAGAACCCGAAGTGACTGCCTTTTCGGCAGCTTTCAACAACTGACTTTTCGACATCATTCTATATTTTTCAATAGGAGCCTCAGAAATCACCGATTGAGAACAATAATTACAATCCTCTGGACACAAACCACTGCGGGTATTTTGAAGCATACAAAGCTTCACTTTACGCCCATGAAAATGCTCTCTCACTAAAAGAACAGCATCTAAAACTTGGGGTAAATCTTCCGAAGAAGCCTGAAGAATACTTCTAGCCTCTTCTCGATTCAGCCTTTGTCCTTCTAAAACTTTCTTCGAAAATGCTGTGTAATCCATATCAACTCCAATATTTTTATCCCAAGAGTTTAGCGTAAAACCTAAAAAAATGCCTCCGAATTCTTTCATATAACGTACAGTACTTCATACACGAAAATTCCAAGAAGAAAAATAGGCAAGAGTATAAACATGATGTAGACTATACCTCACAGATGAGAAAATGATCGATGAATACATCCAACTTAAAACTAGCGCTTATCCTTCAAACCCATTCTTACGAAAAATGGCATTTAGCAGGTACTTTGGCAGCTACAACCGTAGCCGCGGGTGGAGAAGCCCATCTTTTCCTTGCTCAAGAAGCCTTGCTAAAATACCTCGATAGCAGCATGGATGAAGCCTCCCCTTCGTTTCAATCTCAAGATCTTAATGAAAAATATATTCATTTTCTTGAAGATGGAAAGATTCCTAAACCTGGTAGTCTTTTTAAAAAAGCAAAGGAACTAGGAAATATCAAAATTTATGGCTGTTCAGAATCTGTCAAACTTTTTCATTTAGAGTCAAAACTGACACAAAAACTGGATGCTATTCTTGGGTATACCACTTTCTTAGATATTGCCAGTGATGCCAAATTAATCGTAATTTGAACAAAATTATAATTCTCTAAAAAAAGAGCCCACTTGTTGTAAACTTTCCAATACCAAATCTGCTTCGGATAAATATTTTTTAGAAAGTGAAGTTTCCACAGCAATGCATGTCACACCAGCTGCTTTAGCAGAGCGAATTCCGTAAGGAGCATTTTCAATTACAAGGGCTTCAAGAGGTTCTATCTTCAAACCTTTTAACGCAGTGAGATAAGGTTCGGGATGAGGTTTACCATGAAGGACTGAGTCTCCTGTCACAATCACTTTAAAAAATCTCAAAAAATCTTCTGTCATCATGGCTTTTACTTCAGCCAAAAAAGAACCTGTTACAAGGGCTAATAAATAATTTTGATCATAAAGAAATTTGACAATCTCAGAAGCTCCAGGGAAAAATTGAGCTTTGGGGTATCCTTTAAAAATTTTTTCTTTATGTTTAATTAAATCTTGAATCGTGTCTGGATGTGGATTGTGACCCGCCTTGCTTAAAAGATCGTTTGCGGTATTTGCACCCTTTTCACCCTCACGAAGATAAATTTCTTCACTGGAAACTTCTAGCCCATAAGCTGAAATGGCTTCTCGCCAGGCTGCATCATGATATTTCATGGTATCGACTAAAACACCATCCAAATCAAACAAAATGGCTTTTAAAGGAGTTGAAGAGAATTGAGATTTGAGGGAAAATTTTTTAGATTTCATTATTTCTCATGCCTCTGGAAGAACAGCCACACGGGTTTTCCAGAAAATGAGCAAACCCCAACCAATCGCAGCCCAAGAAAGCTCGCGAATCCTTCGAATCAAACTGACTGAGACCCCCAAAGCAGCACTAAACCCTAAAAGTGTAAAAATAAAAAAACTACCCCCTTCTTGAGTCCCAATATTGGCAGGAACAATAAAAGCCAAGCCCCGAATCATTTGATGCAAGGCTTCAATAATAAGAGCATCTTGAAAATTAAAAGGAATGTGTAAAAAATATAGAATTAAATAAATTTCTAAAACTCCCGCCCACCAACCCAAAAAATGGAAGAAAAAAGAAAGCATAAATCGTTTCTTGTCTTTGCCATAAAAATGAGCGATATGTAATTCTAATTCATGAATGCGATGCATGATTTTTGAAAAGAAACTTTTCCCGACATTTAAATGCATCAATCCTTTTGCAATTCCTGAAAAAAGTCCTTTGTCCTGAAAAAATAAAAAAAGAAGAACGAGTATTGTCAATAAAACAAGAACGATAATCAATGCCAGACGCAAATGAAAAGGAATGGGGAAATTGACAAATGCAAAAATAAGGCCTATCACAATAAAGAGAATTTCAGACAATGTCATGGTTGTTTTAGCAACGACCAAAGAAGCTAAACTTTCTGGAGTCGAAAGTCCGTCTCGCTTCAAAAGCGATGCCTTCACAGGTTCACCTCCCATATAGCCTGTCGGAGTCGTGTTATTAACGGCTTCTCCAGCAACACGAACCCAATAAAGCCTCCAGAAACTAACGGGACAAACATTTGTCTTAAATGAAAATTTCCAACCTAAAGTATCCAGGGCATAAACAAGGGCATACACTAGGAAGAGAATTAAAAACTTCCAGTGAAGCATATGAAATTGCATCGCAATAGTGGACCAACCCACCCGATGAATCAGATAAATAAATATCGCCAGCCCAATGCTAAGTAAAAGAGATTGTTTAATCTTCATCTATTCCTATTCAGCTTACCGGTTATCCTACTGGAGCTTCTTCCATTTTCAGAATAAGAACCAATATCCAAAAAATATGTACGCCTACGGCTGCAAGATAAACGAAAGGTTTAAAACCGCCGACAAGAGCAATGAATAAAACCATCAAAGAAAAATCGCCAGCCTTGAAAGTGTCCCAAAATCGAATTACTTTCTCCACTTGAGGATAAGGAATATAAACATAGTCCTCTTTTCCCTTTTCCTTGAGAACTCTTTTAAACATAAAAATCACAAATGTGATTACAATGCCACAGCTTGCTCCCCCTCCCCAATAGAAAATATTTGGACTCATTCCCTGTTTAAAAAGACCCCAAGCGATCGCAGGAAACAACAGAATATGAAGAAGTCCATCTACACCAATATCCAACCAACTTCCCCATTGACTTGATAAACCCTTGGCTCGAGCCACTTCACCGTCACAATTATCCAGAACATATACTACTTGGAAAAGAAGGGCCCCAACTACACTTAGAGTATACGATCCTTGTATAAAACAAGACAGCGCCATAAGGCCTGAAAACAAACTCATGAAAGTAATTTGATTAGGGGTTAATGAAGTTTTTAAAAAAATCTTTGTTAAAAACCCTGATAGTCTTCGATTGATTGGGATCATTCGTCTAGAATTTTCCAAGCGATCTATTTTAGGCAAAATGATCTTAAGCGCTTTCTTAAGATCTTCTTCAAAATCTATCTCTGTCCAAGGTAAATCTCCCACTGTTTCATACCCTGCTTTCTCCTCTTTCAACCATTCATCAAAAAGTTCTTCATATTCACAGGTTACACGACCTTGATTGTAAAACTCATCTAATTTTTTCTTCAAAGAAGGAAGGCTCTCTTTTGATACTTTCAAAAAACCTACCCCTTCACCCACCTTTTCATAAGAGCCCTCTAGTTTTCTTGCAATAGTCAAAACTTGATCTCCACGAACTCCTAATTTCATTTCTTCTCCGCTATCAATGAAGCGATCATCGAGAAGGAAACAATTCCTATCCTTCGATTGGACCATACGCTCCAACGCCTGAACGGGGAAAAGAACATCTGCATCCATAATCAAAAAATCATCGGACTCTAAAATATCTCGAGCCACCCACAGCGAAAGAACGCTTCCTTCTCTATAGCGATCATTGAGAAGATAATGGATATTAAGACCTTCAAATGCTGATCCTAATTTATTTTGAATTTTTTCTTTAAGATGTCCCACAACAAAATACACATCTTGAACTCCTACTTTTTTAAGGTTCTGAAGCATTCTTTCAGCTAAAGTTATACCCCCTATTTCTATCATGCATTTAGGAACATAATCGGTATAGGGAGATAATCTTTTACCAATACCTGCAGTAAAAATGAGAGCTTTCATATAAAACTGTCCTACCTTATACGTCGCGCGTAAAAAATAAAATATTTATACCTTCAGTAATTTCCCTAAACACTTCAAAAATCTATGTATATCTGTCATTCGTAAATCACCCATATTCGCTACACGAAAAATCTGATTTTGCAAGGAGCCTTGTCCTGCATAAATTACAAAACCTTCTTTTTTAAGCTCATCATGCAAGAAAGAATAAGTGATACCTTGTGGTAATTTCAAAGCCGTCAACGTGTTAGAGTGATATTTTGAACCAATAAAATATTCTAATCCTAATTTTTTAAATCCTTCTCGAAAATTTTCGGAATAGCTCTTGTAACGACTGATGCGCTCCTTCACTGTCTCTTTCAAAAGTTCTTCCACAGCCATATCCAAAGCATAAAAAGTCTGAATCGCCGGAGTAAAGGGAACACCTCCATTTTCCTGTTCTTTCCAATACGCATTCAAGTCTAAATAAAGAGACCGTCGAGGAAAGGCTTTTATCCTTTCGAGTTCGTCTTTTTTAATAAGCACAAAAGAAACCCCCGGCAGACCCTGTATACATTTATTGGCTGTTCCTGCACATAAAGAAACTTTCACATTTTTAAAATCAAAAATTTCTCCTCCAAGTCCACTGATAGAATCTAAAATCAAACGGTGACCTTCCATCCCTTTTAGCTTTGCTATTTTGTGAATGGGATTAAGCATCCCAGTTGAAGTTTCATGGTGCACCATAGCGACTGTATCAATACTTGAGTCTGCCAATAAAACATCATTTATCTTCTCAAGAGGAAGAGCAGTCCCCAGGGGGACTCTTAGTACTTCTTTGGGGAAACCATAAAAAGAAACAATAGAATCCATGCGATCTCCATAAACCCCATTGGATAAAACCAAAACTTTTTTCTGAGGATTGAGTCCTGAAACTAAAGTCGCTTCTAAAGCAACCGTTCCCGACCCAGTCAGAAAAATAGCCGTATAATCCTTTTCAATTCCAAAAGCTTTTAATAAATTTTTTCGGACCTTAATAAGAAGATCTGAAAATTCTTTTTCACGATGGCACAAATCTCCCCGTAACAAGGCCTTCTTGACCTTGAGGGAAGTATTAACGGGACCCGGATTTAAGAGAACGTATGTAGACATATTTTTTCAAATTCCAATAGCCAAATTCCAAACACCAAATAATAACCAAACATACAATTACCAAGAACTCAACATCTTGTTGGTTATTAGAAATTGGTGTTTATTTGATTATTGTAATTTGGGTTTTGGTATTTGTTTTAACAGCTTTTTTAAATCTTTCTGTCATTTCTTCAGGAGTCCATGTGACCCTTTTACAAGATTCACCATCACTGGATTCAACTTTGATTAATAAAAAAGAAGGACCTTCATTTTTCAAAACTTTTTTTAATTTAGCCTCTAATGACTCATTCCAGTTCACTTTTTCTACAAAGGCATATCCACAGTCTAAAGCTACTTTTTCTAAGGAAATAAATTTTGAAAGCGTGGGCTGCTCCCCTGTTGAACCATAAGCTTCATTATCAAAAACAATATGAATAAAGTTTTTGGGTTTCAGACTTCCCACCATCGCCAATGTTCCCATTCCCATCAAGACACTCCCATCGCCGTCATAAACAACCACACGTCGCTCCGGGTGAGATAAGGCAACACCCAAAGCAATTGCTGGAGCTAAACTCATAGAACCAATCATATAGAAATTTTCAAGACGATCTTGAGCAGAAAAAGATTCTCGACAAATGTGACCATTGGCATGAATCACAAGTTCATCTTTCAAAAGACTAGAAATATATTGAATCGCTTCGATACGTTTCATAAATTTTAATGATTCGCTCCGCCTAAAATTCCTTTTCTCATCAAAAGGGCTGCAGGAATTTTTTTCTCTTCCATTTGTTTCACACAAAAAACCAAATCTGTTTCTAAGCTTTCGGCCGTTGGAATGCGATAAGGGATTTTTACTGTATCTAAAAGTTGTGGCGTAATTTCACCCATCACCCAATGTTCAGGAGCATCTTTGATCTGATATCCACGAAGGCTGATAATCAGAAGTGTTGGAATTTTGTAAATGAGACTGAGTGAGGTTAATGCATTATAAGAAAGGCCTAGTCCTGAATTTTGCATCAAGACAACCGGCTTTTTACCTCCTAGCCAAGTACCCACAGCTACGCCCACAGCTGCGTCTTCTCGAATGGCTGGCAAATAGGATTCATGTGAGCTGATACATTCAATAATATCTTCAAGAAAACTACAGGGAACCCCAGTGAAAAAGTTAAACCCTTGGATTCTAAGTAATTTCCAAAAAGCATGAGCAAGCTTTGTACACGATGACACCTCGGTCTGCATAAGTGTTCCTGGTTAACAGTTAACTGTTTACAGTAAACCGTACACTGTTCACCGTAAACCATCTTTATTTTATATGCGCCCAAGCATGTTGATAATCTTCGAATGTATCTATTTCCATCCAGCCTTTATAAGTATCCACTGCTTTGACCGGATGCCCTTGATCAATTAATTCCTGAATCATATCCGTCAAAGAGGCCATGGCTAATGTGGAAGATTCATGAAAAGGTTTAGGGTTTAATTGATTTAGACGTTCATATTCGCTACAAAAAATTTCTGATCCTTTTGGAGAAAGCATCGCAATACCAATAAATTCACCATGTACATGCGTTCGATCTAAATTTTGTCCGATCTTCAAAATAGCGTGATTGGCCCCTGTAGGTATATAGCGATACGTCGTTTGTGGAGGCTCTTTCATAATCACGAGTTCTTGCTCAAGCCCTTGAGGGATTTGATCCTGACTATGTGCATCTCTCCAAGCTTGATCAACTAAAATAGAAACATCCGCAGGAGACTGAAGCAATTTTTCTAAAAGACTCCGATCAAAAAGTACATCTCCATAAAGAAGAATTACTCGATCTTTGATTTCCGGTTGAGCACAGAAGAAGGAAGAAAGAATATAACTTTCTTTATAACGAGAGTTCTCATAATAACGTACATTCGGCAACTGAACGGCTTCAGCCTTATATCCTCGTACCACAACAATGTCTTTGATATTGCAAGAATTCAAAACTTCGATTTGTCTTTCTAAAATGGTTTTACCTTTAATATCCAACATGCTTTTGGGTTTGTCTTCAATCAAAGGAAGTAAATGTTTCTCAAATCCTGCACTGATAATAATCGCTTTGATTTTTTCTCCTCCAACAGGCAAAAACTGATCTTCGGCTTCTTTCAATTGATCGACACCTACCAATTCATAGACTTCCTCTAACGACACAACTTTGTCTCGAATCGATTTGGCACAACCTCCCATTTTGAGATCTTGTAGAGTTTCACGCATTGCTTTGATAGCTGCCCTAATAGGATGATTTGCAAAAATAATAATTTTAAAACCAGCTTTCTCTAATTCTTCAGCTGGAGTTTCATCGAAGATAGTGGGAACTACCACTAAAGGAATTTTCTGATCCCATCGTCTGGCAAATTCTTTTACTTCATCGGCAGACTTAGATTTGGAATGAATAAGTACCGCGTCTGCTCCGGCCGCTGCAAATGCGCGTCCCCGTTTAAGGGCTTCTTCCATCCCCCAACCTGCAATCAAAGCCTCTGTGCGTGCAATCAAAATAAAATCAGGATTTTTTTGAGTAGCTTTTCCAGCCCGAATCCTTCCCTGCATTTCCTCAATAGGAACAAGCTCTCTTTGAAAACCAGGATAGAAACTACATCGTTTAGGGAAAATATTATCTTCAATACAAATCCCAGCAATCCCCGCTGCTTCATATTCTGAAACGGTTCTCATTACATTCACCGCGTTGCCGTAACCATTATCGCAATCTGCAATCACAGGAAGGGAACTGGCTCTATCAATATTCTGAGCAATTTCTAAATTCTCTGTCATCGTCATGTAATTGGCATCGGGGAGACATTTTTGAGCTGCGGAAATACCAAATCCCCCAGCCCAAATAGCATCGAAACCTGCTTCTTCAATCAATTTAGCACTCATAGCATCATGAGCCCCGACTGCAAGAATCGATTTTGAATTATTGAGAAGCGCTTTTAATTTTCGAGATTTTTCGTACATAAGCTGACAACCTTATTAAAAATAACAGTTCATGAAACCTCTCAAAAAGGTCCCAGATGCAAGGCGCACGCAAGCGACTGAGGAGGCGTACGTTTACTGGTACGCAGCACAAAGAAGCGCAGCGAGCAACACAGCAGATGGGCCTTTTTCAGAGATTTCTTTTAATAAAAAGCCCCGGCTCTTCTAACAATAGAAAAGCCAGGGCTTTTATAAACCGACTTACACCTTTTGCTTCAGTGTACTCAAGACTTCTTCATAATTTGGTTCATGAGTCACTTCTTTAACAATCTGAATATAAGAGATTTTGTCATTAGCATCGATGATGACAATCGCTCGGGTCAAAAGACGTAACTCTTTGATCAAAAGACCATAGGCTTGACCAAAAGAAAGATCTCGATGATCGGAAAGAAATTTGATTCGATCAGCTTTTGCTACACCACACCAACGGGCTTGAGCAAATGGCAAATCGCAACTAACGGTATAAACTTGAATATTGGAAGGGAAATTAGCTGCTTCCTGATTAAAACGCTTGGTTTGAATATCGCAAACCGGTGTATCTAATGAAGGAACTACATTTAAAAGACGTGTTTTACCTTTTGAGCTAGCTAAGGTGACCGGTGAAAGATCATTACCTAACAATTGAAATTCTGGTGCTTTATCTCCCACTTTGAGCTCTGGACCTACAAGCGTCAAGGGGCCTCCTTTAAAAGTCACGGCTGCTTTTCGTTCTTGAGACATAAAATCCTCCTGTTAAATTTTTTCATCTTTAAGGCAGGAAAGTTATCATAATAAGCGGCGTCCAATCAAGGAAAATTGAAGAGATGCAGATCCTATGCCTTAAATGCGATTTTCCCGTGACAAACCTATCGCAAATGTGGTTAAATTCGAAAAGTACTTACAAGCTTATCTATTATGAACATCAAAGAAGGAGTTCGCGCTTTATGAATCCAGCAATCGAAAATAGTTTAAGTTCTGATGTTGAGATCAAAGGAACACTTAAATCCAGCAACGCATTAAAATTTGACGGAAAAATCGAAGGACAGGTTATTGCTGAAGGTCGCTTCACCTTAGGGTCTTCTGGAGAAGTTAAAGGAGATATTCAGGCTCAGCATGTGATCGTTCAAGGAAAAGTTACTGGCAACATCTCTGCCTCAGACAAAGTTGAGCTTAAAAGTAATGCACAACTTCAAGGCGACATTAAAGCTGCCCGTTTGGTGATTGAGGAAGGCGTTTCATTCTCGGGTCGTTCTGAAATCAATCCCGATGGAAAGAAAATGAGCGACGTCGTTTCTAAGCTTGGGAAAAATGCATCTCATAGCGAGCTTGTAGAAAAGAGATAAACAATAGTTTCCCAGTTCGCCGGTTTTCCGGTTAGCCAGTTTCCTGTAAATAGCAATACGGTTTAACTTAATGTGCGCAGGTAGACAGATCTGTTTGTTTACTGGTCAACTTGGAGAACTGGTAAACCGGACAACTAAAAATGAAAACAGCCCCTGAATCAAAACCCCGCTCAAAAAAAGTGATCGGGAAAACGGTTCCTCTGATTTGCCCTGGATGTCAGCATGAACAACAAACACGCCCAGACAGTATCTCTGCCTATTGCGAGAAATGTCGCAACCCCATAGATATTCAACAAGCGCTACATCCTAAAGTTAAAGCAACCAAAACAGCGGAAAAAAAAGTTTCTCTCACTTGTCCGTCTTGTGAACATGTTCAGGATGTACGTCCCGATGGGGTATCTATTTTTTGTAAGAAATGTCATAATTCGATTGATATTCAGGAAACTTTACATCCCAAGGTCAAAGCAAAGAAAGTTCTAAAAAAAACTGTTCTCTTAATTTGCCCCGGATGTCAACATGAACAACCTGTTCAACCCGATGGCGTATCTATCTTTTGCAAGAGCTGCCATAATTCGATTGATATTCAAGAAGTTCTGCATCCAAAACCCAAAACACGTAAAACCATTAAAAACACCGTCCCCCTCATTTGCCCTTCTTGCCAGCATGAGCAGCCCGTTCAACCCGATGGCGTTTCTATTTTTTGTAAAAAATGTCACGAGGCTATTGATATACAAAAGGTTTTACATCCCACTGCGAAAACGGAAGAAAAAGCAGTTGAAGGAAGAATCATCTCCTGTTTTAAATGTCATGTGGAGTTAACACCTGCTAGTAAAGCCCAATCCGTCTTATGCAAAAAATGTGGCTATCGAAATGATCTTCAAGATTATCATGTTAAATCCATGCTCAGTCGCGATCTTGAGACACATGGCATTCTAGAAGTAGCGCATGGAGGAACTGTTCTCAATTCTACTGTGAAGGTCAAAGAAGCCATCATTGCAGGAAAATTTATTGGCAAACTCATATCTCCTCTGGTGACATTAAAATCAGGAACTCAATTTGAAGGTGGTATCAGAGCTGACCAATTGATTTTAGAATCAGATGTGCAATGCCTCATCAAAAAAGAATTCCAAGTCAATCACATCGTTTTGACAGGCCTTTATCGTGGGAACATTCAAACAAGTCATGCTGTCGAACTAAAACACGGTGCCTGTTTCATCGGAACATTGTCTGCCCATCAACTTACTGTCGAAGAGGGAGCCACGTTTATGGGAGACGTTAAGATTGAATCTACCCTCCCTCAAACTCCCGTACAAATCGTGCCAGAATCTTCACAGGTATTGACGACACCCCAGCAAGTGAATTAAACTTAAAGTAACTTCTTACATTTCTCTTGAGTCCTGACTATGGCCGACAAAAAAACATTTCTTCATTTGTTAAATCATTTTTTTGAAAGCGATCCTCAAAAAGCTGCTCGTCAACTTGAAATTTTGAGTTCAGAGGACGCCGCCGAAATTTTGAAGTCCATTCCTGTTTCCATCACATTTCAAATTTTTCAATGTTTAGAATCTCAACAGGCTTCCAAGATTTTACTTCAGTTTCCTCAAGAAATTATCAAAGAGATTTATGAGAAAATCCCAACTCGAAAAGCATCAGAAATTTTTTTACATCTTCCAGACGAAGAGAAGCAAAAACTCTTAGATAAACTTGATCCTGCTTCTCAAAAACAACTTCAAAAACACATCACTTATCCTGAAAATAGCGCTGCAAGAATCATGAATTCTGATTTTCTTGCACTTCATTCTCAACTCAAAGTCAAAGAAGCCACTCAAAAAATCAGACTCTTACATAAAAAAGCTCCTGTCAATTATGTCTATGTCATTGATGATAATAACAAACTAGTAGGGGTTTTAAATATGCGCGACCTTTTACTAGCCAGTCCTGATTCGTCTTTAGAATCTGTGATGGTTCAAAATGTATTTTCTGTAAACGCCATGATGGACAGAGAAGAAGTTGCTCTTCAAGTCTCTCAAAAAAGATTCCTTTCTATTCCTGTGGTTGACGGAGAAAATTATATTTTAGGAACGATTAAAACTAATGAGCTTTTGAATTATTCTCAGGAAGAAGCAACCGAAGACATTCAGAAAATGTTTGGTGCCGGTGGAGATGAACGTGTTTTTTCTTCTATTGGATTTGCCATCAAAAAGAGACTCCCCTGGCTTTATATTAATTTAGGAACAGCATTCTTAGCAGCTTTCGTCGTCGGCCTCTTTGAAAATATTATTGCTAAAATCAGTATTTTAGCCGTGTTCCTTCCCGTTGTTGCAGGACAAGGAGGAAATGCAGGGGCTCAAACTTTGGCCATTGTCATTCGTGGATTGGCCTTAAAAGAAATTTCACCTCGAGAAGCTAGAAAAGCCATTATAAAAGAAGGACTAATCGGAATCATCAATGGCATCGCTATCGGGATTGTTACTGCACTGATTGCAAGTTTCTGGGGGCAAAATCCGTTTCTTGGACTGGTGATTGGAATGGCTATGATCGTCAATCTCCTTGCGGCAGGAATCTCTGGAGCCGTTATTCCCCTAGCCATGAAATCTGTTGGATTTGACCCTGCTCAATCCTCCAGCATTATTCTTACCACGGTTACTGATGTAATTGGCTTTGCTTCTTTCTTAGGATTCGCTGTAATTTTTCAAAGCTATCTGGTCTGATCATGCTGCAGTTTCAACTTCTGTATCTCTTACAACTTCTATTCTTCGGGCTCTCAAACTTTCCACCCTAAGAATTTCTTCTCTAACTCTTCTTAAAATTTCTTCTATTGAATCTGTCGCCTCTGGAAAACCTTGTCGTATACTTCTAATTTTCCCATCTAAAGCTTCTTCATCAACTTCATTAAATCGTTCTAGCAAACGAAGTGCTAATTGATGTATTAATTCTTTTAAAAATTCTTCTCTCTCTTCACTAACCATTGCATCTGCTTGCTTAGCACCTTCTGCTATCGCCCCTGCAAAGTCAAAAGATCCTCCTATATGTTCAAAAGGCTTTAATAACTGTCTGATTCTCCATTTAACAGAATTTTCCTTTGGTTTCTTAGCAACAATCAAATAAACATCGTCTATCAATTTATCTTGCTTGTAAAAACTCCACCATTGACTTTTTGGATAATCTTCTGGAATTCTCTCTCCTACAAACATTTTAATTTCATACCCCTGCATTTCTAACCATGTCAAAGCCTGTAAAGGGCTTTTAATAATATCTATTTGAGCAATTAACAAGTTTCCCCCAGGTTTAAGTAAACGATCGTACTCTGTCAAAATTTTAGAATAGTCTTCTGGTTCCTCATCTTCATCTCTTCTCAAATCAATAAAGGATTCATTTATTAAATCTAGCGTTCCCTCTCGGGGGTAACGAGGATCTGATTGATTTTGAATAACTGTCAAATCTTCCCAATATCTCTGAGGAGGATCTTCAAAATAAACCATTGGACCGCTTAACTCTGTTCCCATGACTACAGCATCTTCAGCAAGCCAAACAGGTCGAGTTGCCGGATCTAACAGACGTCGCATCCAAATTCCTTTACCTGTTGCAACATCCAAAACCGAGTGAATCGCTCCAACGCCTAATATTTCAGATAATTTTTGGCGAGGAAGCAAAGCAACTTGAGTAGCTACTCTTTCTATTTCTGTCTGAGCATCAACTCGAGCTGATGCTAAAACAGGATACTTTCTCTCCATTTCTTTTCCACTGATCCATCGCATCAATCGACGCATGGCACCACGAAGATAATCATAATTGTCTAACTCAAGAAAATGACTATCCCAAACTCGATGAATGGCAATTTCATAAGCTGCTCTCTCATCTATTTGGTTTAAATACGTTAAACTCAACATTAAATATTGATGAAAAATATAATCCGCTAATTCTTCGATTGCCTGTATTTGATCAAAGCCACTGTATTGCTTTACAAGATGCTCATAAACCTCCTGCGCAATATAAACAGTAGGTCTTTTACCATCTGATCCCAAATCATAATAGCCACCCAAAACCAAACCTGGAATCACAACCACTCGAACATTCTCAAATCCTAAATGCTGAGGAGCTACTCCAAACCGTTCTCTAAACTCTTTTTGAAATTCGGCATCTCTTTTTTGAAATGGATAATCTCCCAATAAAATCTTTTTAGCTCCCATAACAAATTCTTCTAATGTTATATCTTTCGCTGTTCCATCCCTAAAGGTAGCTCCAATTACAGAATCCATTTCCAAACTTTTAACTTCTTCGCCTGTGTAAGATATAAAGGTTAGACTTTTACTATTGTGAACCACATCTAAACCACCTGTCGTCTCAGATTCTATTTCAGTACTCAATTTTAACTGAGCTAGTTTTGTCAATATCGTGTACCCTTCCGGACTTTCAGTGAAGGCCTGTTCCTGAGGATCTAAAAACTCATAAGGACCAATGACACTTACCCTTTCCATCTGATCTGGTGTTAATCTAAAAACAGGATCTTGGAATGTAGCTACTAATAATCGTGCTGTAAGAATCAAATCATCATGTTCTAATTTTCTAAATTCCTCCGGTGTAAGAGGATGATCAATACCTCTTCTTCTACGAATAGCTACACTATCTTTTACCCCAGGCACCATCATGACACCTGTTGGAATCCCTGATATAAAATGAATACGGATTCGTTCAAAACCACTTCTTTCTAATTCAGAGATAATTCCAGCTGTTTTCTCAATCATACGATGACTAATAGAAACAGTCTGATCTCTTATATTTCTAGCAATTGCTGGAGCATGAACCCATTGCACGGAGTGATCCATTAAAAAAGTCATCGCTATTGCAACTTCGCTATATTCTGGAGCTAAAGGAGTATTCATAGCTACACTATGTTGAACAGCATTCACCGCATAGTTTGCTAAATCAGTCTGTATAACAGAAGACAGTGTCATAGCCGCATCAGACCATGACAATGTTTCTAATTTAACATCTTTTACTTGTTGATCTTCAGGCAGTTCAGAAGTGATAAGTAGATTGTCGGCTGCGTGAGCTGGTGCGTATACTCGAAATTGAGCATTATCTAAACGTGCTTTTACAAAATCTAATCTATCTCGATCATCCATGGCCACACTATTGCCTAAAATAAAAGACATCATCCCCAAATCTTGTCCATGTCCAAAAATTAGTAATTTCTGTCCCTGATGCCGAGCTTCAAGTTGCTCATAAACATGTTCTGATCGTCTTAAGGCTTCAATTCCAGATTCAGAAACACCAGGAGCCTCCACTCCAAAGTCTTCACCAGAATTAAAACGCTCATATAACTCTGGATTTGTCTGACCGCATTCTTCTTTAGTCTTACCACTCCAGTCTCCCCATGCCATTTCTTTTAAATTCGGTTCTATGTGAATGGGAAGTTCTACGCCTACCCTTTCTCTGACCAAATCCTGAAAAACTTGTGCTGTTGCATACGCACAATTTAAAGGACTGGAGTAAATAATAGGCAAGCGGCCCGCACGAATATCTTTTTCATATTTGAAGTATAAATTCTCTGCAATTTGTTTGGCCTGCTGTTGACCTACATCATTTAGAGAAATATCCACTCCCCCTGGATAACGATTCTCTATATTCCAATCTGTCTGACCATGAGGAATCAAAGTATAACTATTATTGGCCTTAAATCCAAAATTAGCTCCGGGCCTTAATCCCCCTGTATTAGGATCAAAAATAAAACGTTTATTTAGTCGAATTTGATCTAAAAACTCACCCGCCTCTATAATACCTTCAAGGTCTAAAACAAATTTTCCAAAATCTATGATTTCTCTAATCAATATTTTGGCATCCTCTTTTGCTAAATCAGACTCTAGTTTTCTGATCTTATCTGCTGTCTGTTTGTCGAGAGGCAGAAACTCATGAACCATTTCATGTGAAAAACCTGTAAAGAAAAGGGCTTGGCGATGGAGAGGATCAGAAATATTTAAAAGTCCAAGCAAATTGCAATAAACTTTGGCAGGTTTTTTGGATTCTTCAGAATCTTTATCGGATGAACCCCGATCTCTTTCGTGATTTCCAAAAAGGGTTTTATATCTTTTGTCTTTAACATCAGAGCCAAATGCAAGTTCTATTGGACCATTGAGATCTTTTCTACCTTTTAACTTCTCTCGATCTCGAATTGTCTTACTGAGTTTTTTATAAAACTCCTCTCGAGTAGAGACTGGAGACTGGGAATCGGTAACAGTCAATCCCATCATCCTTTCAAACGCCTGAACCTTTGAATCACTCCCATCTGGGAGTTGAACCTCTCCATTTGTCATTGTGAATGTGATAGAACTCCCATCCAAAGCTTCATGGATCGCTTGCTCTTCTTTTTTTAAATCAGAAACTTTCAAACCCTCTCTGACTTCTGCACTGAAATTAAAAACTTCCGTATTGGACAAAGCATTCTCAGCTGCGGACGGCAAATCTCTATCCTCCGCTTTATGAATATAGATTTGGGCCAACCATGCTCGATGCAATTTTAAAAGCAGTCTTCCAATATTCCACTTTAATTCCGTTCCTTGCTCCCTAATAGAAGGGAGTATCGTCTTATTATATTCCCATCCTAAAACTTCGCTTAAAGCAACTTTGAAATCATCATAGTGTTGAATAACCTCTTCCATCGCATCAGCAAATTTAGCCTGATCTTCAACCTCTAATTCCCAAAGTAATCCTTTCAAGTCTGTAATCATTCTCGCTAACTGCTTATAAAACTCAGCGAGTTCAGGATTTTCTCGAGCTACTCTTTTATAAAGATACGGCCGATCATTTCTTTTTTTTGTATTCACTTGAGGATCTCTCTTTTGAGGAGCTTTCTGTTGAGCCTCACGTGAAAGTAATGTCAATTCATCACGAATGTTTCTCAAACGTTGTTTAAGTTCTACTCCTTTTTTAAAATCTTGTGATTTTTCCAATTGATCAATTTCTAAAGAAAGCTGTTGGAATTCTACATATAAATCCTCAGCTTTTTTCACCTCTTCAGCCGCCCACGGTTCTCCTTTCATTCCCAGAGGAGGATATTTTAAAAGAGGGTCAAACATCTTCTCGACATGATTTCTAAATTTTTCTAATGCCAATATTTTTCTAAATACAGGATCTGCAATCAAACACGCATCATGCATTGCATTTGAAAAAGAAATACTATCCAAGCTTTGACTCATTTCTTCAGAGTTAACTTCCACCCATAAAACACCAGAACGGTAATCCATCTTAGCTCTTAAGGCATGAACTTTAGGGTTAATTCGAAATTGAATTTTTGGCAAACGATACTTCAAATTAGCTAATATTTTTCGTCTTACATAATTTTTACGATCTGAAAGCCCGTCCTTGCGCGAAGGATCTAGGAGCAAATCAAAAGCATTTACGAGTTTTTGTTTTAGTCGGTCAGTAGCTTCCCCTTCTTCAAATCCTTCAAGGGTCACATTTTCTTTCATTCTTAATTTACGAGCAATTTTCCAAAATCGTTCAATCGTTCTTCTCTCTCCTTTACGAAACAAATGATATCCTCTAACACCATCGGCCTTTTCATGATCCATCAAGGCTAACAGCGTATCTTGATGCTTCTTACCTGCCTTCAATGCCCATTCAGAGAGGAAAACAGTGGGAATACCTTCAAATTCTTTAGATTTTTGCTGTTTACCTGCGTGTCCTAAAACAAGAGTAGCATCAAATACATTTGTATCATTTCCCCCTCTTATAGGGATCACATATCGATACCCTTTGCTGTCTTTGCCTCGTGTTTGATCAAGAAGTTCCAAATAAGATTTAGTTTTTACTAAATTTTGATCCCGATCTTCTCGAACTACTAACTGGTCGGTCCAATAGTCAATGGCAGCATCTCGTTCTACATCACCCTGGATATTTTTTGCAATCTCTTCAATAATTTCTTTGACCGAAAGATTTTGAAAACCCTTTTTATGCCACTGATTTAGATTTGTATCACTGACCGCTAATACATGCCCCTGTTCAAAACTTTGTTTCAATGCAGTATGAATATACTCTTCTTCATCCAATCCTCTCACTGCAACATCTTTGGAATTTAGCTCTATACCGACTTCTCTCAAAAAATCTTTCATCATCTCTTGTTTTTCAGGTTTAAGACAATATTCAATGGAATAAGAGTGTTTCCTCAATTCATCTTTCAAAAGAACAGATTGTTGAATCATTTCTAAAGCTTTTGTACGATCGATCAAAATCAAAAAATAAAAAGTAAAACTAGGAAGTCCAAAGATATCTGACGCACACAACGTATTTAAATACTGCAAAAAGCTTTCTCGTTTATTTTCATCCTCATACATACCCACTAAAGCTTTAGCAATCTTTTTCCCAATCATGGCCTGAATCAACACACGATCCGGCATCAGATCTTCTCTATTTTCTCCCACATTAAAATGTTCATCCAAAAGAGCTGAAGCTTCTTCAAGCTCTGTACGATTCAAAAGCATTTCAGTTGCTTCATCCAACGCTTGATCTCCCGTCTCTGGGAACATATGCCGTGTTGTTGTAGAAAGACCGTAACCCACTTCTATTAAACCATCAGGTTCCAATTTCTGCGCCATCCTTGCAAGAACAGCTGGCATTTCTTTAGAAGGGAAAGCAACATGTCGAAGTGAAATAAAATCAAATTTTTCTTCTTGAGCCACTCGATCAACATCTTTATCGCTCGTTACATCCATAGAATCAAAACGAAAATGAATTCCTTCTCCCTCAAAAATATCTTTTCTAATCCAGAAAAACCCATAGCGATCTTTATTAAAAAATTTGCTAGCTCTTTCTAAAGTCTCTGATTCACTAAAATCTGATGCACGTTCTGGTTCTGGAAGTACATGGGATGCAGCATACGGTCCACCTTCACGGGCAACAGCAACTAACTCCGAACGTAAATCTGTGATAACAATTTCTACATGAGGATGAATACCAGTTCTAGCTGAAAAAGCTGCGTCAGAAAAAACCCCAACATCATAACCTTCTGCACCATTGCTAGC
This sequence comes from uncultured bacterium, assembly GCA_964640155.1. Taxonomy (GTDB): domain Bacteria; phylum Auribacterota; class JACPWU01; order JACPWU01; family JACPWU01; genus CAZXEQ01. The sequence continues at coordinate 153,928 of CAZXEQ010000005.1, forward strand.
TCCTACAATCAAACATTTAATAGGACCTCTGGGGTGTGTGCGGATCTCAGATTCAACGATTCTTCTAAGATATTTTCCATCACGCCCAAAATAAGTTTTCTGACGCACGAGTGCTTTTTTGTAAATAGAAATGTAGACTGTTAAATCTTTCGCAAAAGCTTCTGAAACTTCTCTTGCTTCCTCTCCATAAACATCCCCACGATATTGATAATCTGATTCTAATCCCTCTAAAAACTCTCCTGCTAGAGCATCTCCATTTCTTTGGGCAACAATTAAACGATGTATATATCTTTGAATTCTTAATGGAATAAAATTAAATCCATCGGAAAATCTCCAACGCACAAAAGCCTCCGCCCCTGCAACAGCTTCTGGATGTGAGACCGTACAACCCTCCATCCAAGGCACCACAGCTTGGCCTGTTTTAGGTTTTACTTCTTCCATTGCTTCATGAATCAATAAAGAGAGCAAAAATTCTACCCTGTCATGAAAAAGATTTTCCCCTATAGCTTCGTTATAATCATGAATCGTTTCGTAATCCTCTTGATTCACAATAATATGTAAAATACCGTTCTCAACATAGCGTCTGGCTTGAACATCCTTCACATCCTTCGAACGATAAAATTTTATTCTTCCTTCAGCCAAAGCTCTTTGAATACGCTTAAGGGCTTCTTCATATTTTGAATGTTGAGACAGACCAGGTGGGGTTCGATCACGAGACAATTGATCCAATTCTTTTCGCTTTAAAATTTCTTCTATTGCTGCCTGTATTTCCGTCTCTTTCTCTATCGGTTCTGCTTGAGATAAATCAATTTCATCAGATACAGTACAATGTCCTTCTACAGGAGAACCCACATATTTTGCTGCTCCTGAAATTGATCGTTCCGATTCTTTTGCTCGTGCGACCAACGAATCAGATGTTCTTTGAATCGCAGAAATACTGCGAGAGGGATCTTGCATATTAGAGATAAGAAGTTCTTTATATTGTTCCACCCAATAATCATTAAATCCTGCTTTTCTTAATCTTTCTAAAATCCTACTTAAGAGTTGATTTCTCTGATTATAATCTCCCATTCTCTTCAATACTTCATCCAAAACTTCATGCCTTTCTTCCTCTGAGTTAAAACTTAAATAAGGGTAAACTAGTTTGAAATATTCTTTAATTTCATCTACATCTCCTCCATCAAACACTGCTAACTCTTTTAGCGCTTTTTCAAATCTATCCTCCTTAGTTTCGATCTTTGAAAGATCTATCAAACTAACTCTTCCAGAACCATCCACATGAAATAAAAGATGTTTCGGTTTAACATCTATAAGGCTTGTCATCAACATGAGCATTGCTAATTCTATTTTTTGTTCTCTCGTCATCATTTCACATGGATTACTGCTTGTTTCAGATTCCTGATATTCTGTAACCATATAAACTTCAGGTACTATCCCCCACCAAAGATCTCTCATTTGATATGTGACAGCAGGGGGAGATTGAATAACCGAAAGACCTAATTTCTCCATTACAATTCTGACGAAAATTTCATTATAAAGAGCGTCGAACCCCTTCTCCATTCCGGAAAGAAAGCCTGTATCAGAATCTCGCTTCACAACATACTTCTTCCCATTAATTTCAACAACTCTCGCATCCCCAACGGTTCCTCCTAGTCGTTCACCATTTAAAGTATGAGGGAACACCCCGTCAAAAAGCACTCTCACTTGATCCTCATTTAAAATGGCATTGTGGAGCTTTGACACTACAACTTCTTTAGTTTTAGCAAAATAATCTCTAACCATTTGAGTTAATACAGAGTCTTTGCCAAAAGCTTTTTCCATCGAGGTTATCCAAAGTTGAACTTGAGCAGGATTTGAGCCATCTGCTTCTGGAAAATTAATAAAAAGAGATAACAACCGAAAGAGAGCATTTTGCTCTCTTTCATCGAGCTCTGACCAAATCTTCGAAAGCCAAGATTCAAAAATATCTCGCGGAGATAGTCCTTTCCTAAGACCCTCTCTAAACTCACGAATCATGATATCTTCAAGAACAGAACGCTTATCTGCTGCAATATCTGACCATCTGTCTCCTGTGACAAGAGGAGTCTGTAAGGTTTCTTTAGATACTTGCGGATCAAATATTATCTGATCAATTGAAGAGTCTGCAAAAGCGTTTTTGAGGTCAATTCCCGAAAAGTCGAAAAAGAAGGTTAAAGAAAGACATATGGACAATGCCTTCGTCATAAAAGGTTTTAAACTATATTGAAATAACATCCCCATTACCTTCTTCCTAAGTCCGCTTACAGCGTATATATTATACCACTTTTATCATCACTTTTCAAATTTTAAATAATTTCTTAATTGCAAGCAAGAGAATGTATTGGGAATACAAAAATAGGATTAAATATAGAAGAAGATATCCTTTTAAGCTGCAACCTCAATTTCAGCCGGAGATCTTAAAACATGAGGAACACTTCGTGGCAACCCTGAAACTGCCTTTAAAACAGATTTTTTTAGAGAAATAGCGGTATCCGAAAGAGGTTGATACGCTTCCAACGCACGATCAAGCGCTTCTACAGAAGCTTGTGCAGAATCTAATTTTGACTTCAAAATCTCTGCTAATTGATGTGTTAACTCTTTTAAGAATTGATCCCTTACTGATCCATCTAATATTGCATCTGCCCGTCTGGCACCTTCGGCTATCGCTCCTGCAAAATCGAAAGAATTACTAGCTTGTCGATAAGAAGCTAAAAAAGTTCTTATTTCTCCTTTTAGGACTTCTAAAGAATTCATCGTACTGAGAGGCGTCGCTTCGGTCCCTTTTTCCTCTTTCAACTCAATCTGATTCAATTCAAGTTCTACACTCTGTCCACTTTCATCTTTTAACCAATGGATTTGAAGTGTCCCCTTCTCTTCATCGTAACTTAACAACTCTGGGAATGTATTCGATAACTCATTGAGATCTCTTAAGTAATATTCATAATCTCCTTCCGTTAAGTCTATTCTCCTTTGCCCTCTTAACACTCTCTCATGCAGTTCTTCTAACAAATGATAATCCTCTTCACCCATCGCCTTCTCTTTACTTCGATCCTTCATTATTAAATATTCTTCTATTTTCTTAATTTTCTCTGCATCCAATGTCAGTTTTGTTCCTTGCCCTATTTCTCTTTCAAGGCTCTTGTTTTTCTTTTGTATGGCTTCTCTTAAGGTGTAGTAACCTTGTACTACTTGCTCTGTCCAAAATCTATCAAAGGCCTCCAACCCTTCTGCCTCTAGTTTTTCTTTGAACAGTATGGCAAAAGAGCGATCCTGTTCTGTATGTTTTGCATTTCTTAATGTCTTCATATCTCCAACTAAGATGAGTCGATCTGAAGCTCGACTCAATGCTACATTCAGCCGATTGATATTGGCGACAAAGCCTACTTTGCTTGGATCTGGGTTACTTCTTACAAAGCTATAGATGACTACTGCATTTTCTCTTCCCTGATAACTATCTACAGTCCCTATCTGGCTTTCTACGATAGCTTGTGCCTCATCTTTCTTCATCTTTCTTTCTCTTATTAGATAGTCTCTTATCTTTTCTCTGATTAACTCTACCTGCGATTGATACGCTGATAATATACTTATCTGTTCTGATCTATACCCAGATGCCAATGCCCTTTTGTATTCTTCTAAGCATTTGTTTGCTTCTTCTGTGTTTTGATAGCTTGTACCCCTAGCTTCTTCATTGCCTGAAGCTTTTTTCATAGGGACATCAACTCTTCTTACTGTGTCTTCTTCCATCATTCGCCATGTCTTAGGAACCATCATTTTGTTATAAATGAGTCGGCCTATCATGACGGATATCACAGGATGGCTTCTATAGTTACGAGCTAAAAATGTTTGGGCTTGTCCTTTGTTCCATCTTCTTGCCATTCCACTTTCTTGGATCATTGCCCGATAGATGTCTGTTTGACCTTTCATCGCAGCTTCATCTATAAATGGCTCTAATTGTAAATGGTCTCCTGCTAAGATGATCTTTTCTTTTGCTTTTGCTCCTGCCAATACCGTATCTATCTCATTGACGGTTCCTGCTTCATCTATAATGACAACATCATATTCTTGATCTGCCGTCTCCGGCACTCGATACATGGAGTCTGTTGTGACTCCAACCACATATCCCTTTCCATTTGTTTTCCTTTTCTTAAACTCTTTCATTCCTTCCCCGTTATAGCCATCCTCCCTTGCTTGATTCCACACTTGATATTTTCTTAGAGACTCTATAACTCGATCATCTCCTCTTCCTTCTTCTCCTCGACTATACGCTCTTAAAATAGGAACTTTATTTCGATCCAGTCGCTCTAATACATTGTCTACGGCCAGATTTGTCCGACTGACCACCAATACTCTCTTGCCTTGCTTCACCAGCTGCTGTGCTATTTCTACCACTGTTGCGGTCTTCCCACTTCCTGCTCCTCCTTGTATCAACGCTACTTTTGTCCTAGGATGTAAGGCCATCCTTACAGCATTGGATTGGAATGGATCTTGAGCTACTCTTTCATCTTGGATCTGAATCTTACTTTTCTCTTCGCTGATTTCTTCTTTATTGATTGTCTCTGGTTTTTCAAGCCCTAAAAGTTCTCTCGTTGCTCGACTTAAACCATTTCTTACTTGAGCTTTTCCTCCGATTGCTCTGAGCCTCTCTATTTGTATAGCTCTTAAGGCAACATTATTGCCTAGCTCTTTTTCTTTGCCTTCAACCATCTCTTTTAATTCTCCCAAAACGTTTTTCAGCTCCTTACTCTGAGAGCTATGTCCTACCTCTCCGGGTAGTTTTAATGATGTTACTTTGGCTTCTCTGTTATATTCTTCATCTAAGATGCTTATTTCTGGTAATGCAATTCCAAATCGCCGGGCTGCTTCTAGAAGCGATTCATTGGGCTCTTTTCCATTGAGCAATGCCCAGCTGTCATTCGTTAGTCCTCTCCTTACTCTATCCTCTAACGCTTGCTCTACCAGACCGGGACTGGAATACCCTTGCGCTTTCATCACCCGCAACATCCAATGTCCATGTATAGGTGATTTAATCAGTCGACTTAATCGCGTGATCATTCTACCTTCAACTTCTCTTTGCGTCTCATAAATCCATTCTTCTAATGTTTCATCATAAAATCGTCTCACTTTTACTTTGCCAGGTTTTCCAATTCCTGTGGAAAGTATAGCTTTCTTGTGCTTTCCATCATCAGTCCAAGAAAAATGGACTCTACCACCGCTATACACTTCTGTTTTCCATTCCAAAGGTTCAAACCCATCCTTATTTTGGACATCTTGAGCCTTAAGCTGTTGAATAACTTTTTCTTTATTGCGATCAAATATTTCAAGCTTCCAGAAATTTTTGCCCTCTTCCTTAACCAATCTAGATTGTTTTACAATTTCTTTTTGATTTTCTCCCTTCCCTTCTACTCGACGCGTCTCATATACCCACTCTTTCAGATCTTCATCATAAAATCGGCTCGCCTGAACTCTTCCCTTTTTCATAGTGCCCGTAGCAAGACGAGCTCTCTTTTTCTGTCCATTGTCTATCAAAGAAAAATTAATTTGTCCGTAATTGTCTGATTCTGTTTCCCACTGCAGGGGCTCAAACTTATCCTTATTTTGGGCATCTTGGGCCTTAAGATGTTGAATAACTTTTTCTTTATTGCGATCAAACATTTCAAGCTTCCAGAAATTTTTGCCCTCTTCCTTAACCAATCTAGATTGCTTTACAATTTCTTTTTGATTTTCTCCCTTCCCTTCTACTCGACGCGTCTCATATACCCACTCTTTCAGATCTTCATCATAAAAACGCCTCACTTTCACTTGTCCTTTTTTATTAACTCCTGTGGAAAGACGAACTTTTTCTATGTGTGCATTGTCCCTCCAAAAAAAGCCAACTAATCCAGCACTATCTGTATCTACAGTCCACTCCATAACCTCAAACGCATCCTTATTCTTGGCATCTTGGGCCTTAAGTTGTTGAATAACCTTCTCTTTATATCTATCAAATATTTCAAACTTCCAGAAATTTTTACCCTCTTCCTTAACCAGTCGTGATTGTCTAATTATCTCTTGCTTATTTTCCCCTTTCCCCTCTACACGCTGAGTCTCATACACCCATTCTTTAAGATCTCTATCATAAAAACGCCTTACTTGAACTTGGCCTTTTTTCCCAGTCCCTGTAGAAAGATAGACCTCGTTTCTCTGTTCATTATCGGTCCAAAAAAAACCAACTAATCCAGCACTATTTGTCTCTACAGTCCACTCTAAGGGTTCAAATGTATCTTCATTTTGAGCATCTTGGGTCTTAAGCTGTTGAATAACCTTTTCTCTATAACGATCAAAGACTTCGAATTGCCAATAACCTTGGCCTTCTTCCTTAACCAGTCGTGATTGTCTAACGATCTCTTCTTGTTTTTCTCCATCTCCTTCTACACGTCGCGTCTCATAAATCCATTCTTTGAGCTCTTCATCATAAAATCGTCTTACTTGTACTCGGCCTTCTTTAGCAATGCCTGTGGAAAGATTCACTGTCTTTTGCTGTTCCTTATCCGTCCAAGTAAAACTGATTAATCCTTTACTATCCGTATCTACAGTCAACTCTAGAGACTTAAATACATCCTTATTCCGAGCATCTTGAGTTTTAAGTTGCTGAATAATTTTCTCTTTATTGCGATCAAACCTTTCAAAATGCCAGTGATTTTGACCTTCTTCCTTAACCAGTCGTGATTGTCTAACGATCTCTTCTGCTTTTCCTTCTACACGTCGAGTCTCATAAATCCATTCTTTGAGCTCTTCATCATAAAATCGTCTCACCTGAGCTCTGCCGGTTTTAGCAATCCCCGTAGAAAGAATAACTGTCTTTTTCTGTTTATTGTCCGTCAAAAAAAATTTGACTTGACCATAAGCACTTGTATCTGTGATCCATTCAATGGGCTCAAATGCAGTAGGTGACTGATCATCCAATTGTCGAAGTTGGCGCAAAACATCTACTCTTGCTTCTTTAGCTTCTAGCTTGCGATATTGCACTTCTTTCATCAAAGCTCCAGGTTTTATAACTCCATACAGATCAAATAAAAATGGATTTAATTGTTTTATTTCTCTCTGTAATATTCTCGCATCTTCTTCTGCAAGCTCTTTTTCTAATATCTCTTCATCAGGTTGCTCTCCAATTGGTGATTTCTTCAAAAATTCATGTACGGTTTCATGAGACATTCCAGTTAAAAACGATGCTCTACGATGGGTTTTATCTTTGATATTCAAAAAGGCAAGGATATTGATGTAGTATTGGCCATCTGTTTTATGATTACCAAAAAGGGTTCGGTATTCTTTTTGGGTTCGATCCGATCCAAAATGAAGGGTAAATGGCCCAGCTGTTAATTCTATTCCCTGTAATCTATGTCGACTTCGAATAATTTTCCCCAATTCTGCATAAAACTCATCACGACTCATGTCTGTTCCCACACCCATGGCCTTTTCCAAGCGTTTTAATTCTGGACTTTCATCAAATTTAATATCTCCATTCGTTACAGTAAACGTGACGTTTTTCCCATCCAATGCCTGATACGTTTCTGCATCTTCTGCCTCCGTTGGAGCAGCAAGGCCTTCGTTAACTTCAGCACTAAAATGGGCAATCTTTATCGTTTTATTTTCTTCGTATGTTCCCTTTCGCATATCATTCTTAAATTGTAAATATCCCCATAGGGTTAATCTACGTTCTTTCCAAATCTTATTTCTATTATCTAATTGCTCCAAATGCTGTTTATATCTGGGCGTCTTTATATCATCCCTAGTTGCAAGTAATCGAGATAATTGACGATCTTGAGCTTCTTTTGTTAACTGGACAATTAATTCTTCATTAGCCTCACCTTGTTTATATTCTCTCTTCACCCCTTCAAAAAAATCACGATCCAAATATCCATGCAAAGCTTGAAAATAGTAATTTGTCTCTACTTTTCTCAACTCTTCTATAGAGGCTTGAATAGATGTTATAATATTTTCTAATTCTGATTCATCAGCCCTTCCCTTTACAACTTGATTTAATAACTCAAAAAGTTTTTCTTCTTCTTTGCGTTCGATCTCTTGTCTCCTCTGAATATCAGCAAGAAGTCCCAAAACGCTTCTTTCTTCTAAAAGATAAATTTGCTTACGGGTATATTGGGGAATTGCATTTTCATAACTAAACGCTACAGAAACCCCTCGATCAACTTTTTTGTCGTTTCTTCCTTCATAATTCATTAATACATAATCAACTTCATGTAATGCTTTATTTCCGATTGCTACTACCTCTTCATCGCCTTTCGTTGCCGCCGCTTCTCCACCTTTTCTTCCATAGTGACATAAGGCCGTCGTTACAGCATGCGTTACATATTTGGCTTCTTGACTATCTACTTCTAAAGAGCCACGATAAATCGTCGTTACCAGTTGAATCGTAGTAATAATGAAACCTTTATCATCTACTCGATATCCTATTTCTTCCATTAAAGCTAGAACTTCGATTTTGTAACTTTCATCTACTTTTAAATCTTTCAATAAATCGCTAAAAGCGTATCTCCCTTCATTTTCCTTAAGTCTAAGTTTTGACCGCAGGGAAATCATTCCAGGCAATAAATAAGGATTTGTAGTTTGATCAGCTAATTCTTGAATTAAATCGCTGCTATATGAAACAATAGCGTTCGCATGATTCAAAAGCAAAGCCCTGACACGATCTTTAAGTGAGTATGCATCACTTACTTCTTCTTCCTTAAGATAAGCGATTCTGAGATGTAAAAACGGATTTTGGGAAACACTAGTCCATGTCTTATCCTGAATGCCTTCTACACGCGCAAAATCTTGATATCCAAAACTGTCACTCATCACAAGCAGGCCTATATCCACGAGATTCTCCTGGGAGATACTTTGAATTTCTTTCTCATTTTCCAGTCTAATAATATCGCCTAAAAGCAAAGCTTCTAAACCCTGATAAACCAATGGAGCATCCTTGCCCTTTAAATCAAAGCGGTTCATCACTCGGCTTAAAATCTGTATATCTTCTTCTTTCTGGAGTACCCCTTTAGAAAATAATACCGCAAAAAACTGAGGCCCCCATAGAGAACCTAGCCATTCCTGATCAATCACGTCTTTCAATAACTCTCTCATCTTAGGAATATTCTCCGCTGTCAATGCTCCTTGAGTCACCAAGCGGTTTATAACGCGATAACGATTCATCGTTTTTCTGCTTACAGGTTTTGACAATCCTTGAAACCAATTTCGAGAATTTTCTAAATTCTCTTCGGTCTTTGCACCGCTTTCAAGAAGAGAAGAAAATGCATCTAGAGCCAAAGGACCGCTAATCCATGGTTCACGACTAATGACTTCAACAACATGCAAAAACCAATCTTTGTTGCCGGGGTTTATATCTTCTGGAAGGCTGCCCAAAACCTCAAAACGCTTATCTTTAAATGAGTCATGATTGGCATCAATCTGGTCTATCACTTCTACAATAAGATCAAGATTTAATGTTCTAGAGTATAAAACCTGCGCTACGATGCCTCTTGCGACCAATAGACTAAAAACACGTTTGGTTTTCCAATTATTTGTCCAGCTTCTGTCCGCTATTTTTTCTAAAGTTTCCAATAAAGAATTCTGCATTTGTTCAGGATAGCTATCAAAGGTAACAGATATAAACTGCAACATTTCAATAACAGCACTTGAAGATGCCGGCCTCAGTTGAGCAATCCTATCCATCCAATTTAAAAACTCTGCAAGGTTTTTTTCTGTTATTACACCCGATTTCACCAAACCGATAAAAACTTCTTTTCCCCTAGGAATTCTTAACCACTTATCGTTTTTAAAGGTTTCCAAAAAATCACTGATGGTTTGAACAATATCTTTTAATTTTTCATCTTCTGCAGCAGCACTTTCTAAATCACGAATAAGCGCTCTTGTTAAATCAGACATAACAACTAGAGGGACAACTACTGAAGCAAGCTCATCTTTTTTCTGCCCCTCTAAACTTTCAAAATATTCTCTTACAATCTGAGTTAAAACAGAATCTTCTCCAAAAGCCTTGTTCATCATGTCTAACCAAATTTTAGCTTGTGTTGGATTTGAAGCATTCGCTTCAGGGAAATTCACAAATTGTGACAACAAAGTTCGCAAAGATGTATGTTCTTGTTCATCTAAACCATCCCAAATCCTAGAAAGCCAACCTTCAAATATTTGGCGCGGGGATCGGCCTTGTGCTAAACCTTCCCGTAAATCATCTGCCATCATATTCTCAAGAACAGGTCGTTTTGGCTCTCCAATTTGAGCCCAAATATTTCCTGTAGGAGCAGGATTTTGAAGCATTTTCTGAATTTCACTTGAGCTATGCCCCACTAAACGTTTTTCAGAAAATTCTACATTTTCTAAATCATAGGCCTCGTCCATCATGATTCTTTCATATAAATCAGAAGAAATATCTCCATTCACTTGAGGGGTCCATGTGGTATACGAAATCCCCTTTGCCTCTAAAAGCTTTTGAATTCCTTCGGTGTGAAAGCCACCGGTGATTAAAATGATTGTACGCTGTGCAGCTTTGTTCATATTTTTTAAAGCATTCTCCAAAAGAATTTGGTCTCGTTTTTGAGCTAATTCATAAAAATGTTGGGCTTCTTGAATGAGTAAATCCCAATCTTTAGAGAAAGAAGGAGATTTTAGAGAAGTAAGCATGAAACCTAACTGTCGAAACAATTCTTGAGGAGATTTTTCAACTGTTTCTACAAGTTCTTTTCTTGAAAGTTCTAAATTGATCCATTTCTGCAATAAATGCCATTGTTCATTTATTTTTACAATATTTTCTACCTTTTCTTGATCCGCTTGTTTCTTGATTTGTTCATCTATCAATTGCGATAAATTTAAATGTGCTTTATCAAAATCAATTTTCCCCTGCTGCTGAAGAAAATCAATCCAAATTTCCAGTGTGGGGTATTGTCGCTTAAAAGAGTTTTTACTGATCTTTTCTTCAAAAATATTTTTCAAGAAAGAAAAGTGTTTTACAGTGGATAATTTGCCTAAACGATATTCCAAGCTACTTCTTACAACATTTTGAAGTTCTTCTCTAGAGAGTCTGTTCTGAAAGGATTGCAACAACTCATTATATTCTTTTTGTACCTTTGCAGAATCAATCTCTTTTTGCAAAGTATTTAACTGCCATAACTCATTTGTTTTTAATAATTTATCTAAATCCGCTTTTTCGAGCAAAGCAATGATCTTTTCCAAAGAAAATTTATTGCTGCTCATTCCTTTTTGAGCTTGATCTAAAAGCAGTAACTTTTTTGAATATGATTTCTTTTTAATACTTTCTAACCACTGATTGAAATTTTCTATTTCGTCTTTAAGCTTTTGATAAAGCAACCGTGTTTGTCTGAAGGCCTTAAAATTTTCAAGATAAATTTCAGAATTTTCTACACCCATCAAATCAATTTTGCTTTCAGGGCCTTCTGAAATCACTGCAAATTCTGCACCTGTTAAATACCCTTCATTCAAAAATTTCTTAGCTACATTTTTGCGAATATTCGAATCTGGAAAAGATTGATAGAGAAGTGTTCTTAGGGGCCCTTCAGCACCTTCTACAAAAACCTGATCAATTCCTTTTTGATTCAAAGCTAAAATACTTTGAGCAATTTTTTCTTGAGCCTCAGGCTGGCAATGTAAATCTCGTATTAGAAAAATATTATTCTTCGAATTACTTTGATAGTTTTTGCCTTGTATCATTCCAGGCAATGAAAGATCTTTAAAAGAGATTGGTAAAGAGGCAGAAAAAGAAGGACTGGCTTCTAATGTAGAAACTACTCCGACATTTAAAATAAGATTAAAAACGAGAAATGGAACAAGAACCATTTTCAACCATCGATAGCTTTGTGAGGGACACAAAAATGACATATTTTTAGCCTACACTTAACTTCTTTTGATTTCAAACTATGTAGATATAGATAACACCAACACGTTAATATAGCATTTTTATGAAGAGTTTTCAAATATGAAGTGGATTTATACTCATAACTAACTCTTTAAGAAATAGTTATAAATAAATTAAAAATATTTTTTAATAAGAATCTGAAGCTTTTTCTTAGTCAATGGAGGAATTTTATCGGAAGAGGTAATCATTGCAGATTTAAGAGCTTGCCGACAGCCAGACTGACATTTTTTAGGTAAGGTTCGAATTAACCGTTTAATAACATTTTGAGCTTTTTGGGCATTGATTTTAAGATTTTCAATCACCGTTTCCACACTTACATCAGCTTCAACGCTATGCCAACAATCATAGTCTGTGACCATAGATAATGTCGCATAACAAATTTCGGCTTCACGAGCGAGTTTTGCTTCTATTAAATTAGTCATACCTATAATATCCATTCCCCAACTTCTATAAAGTTGAGACTCCGCTCGTGTCGAAAAAGCAGGCCCTTCCATATTAAGGTAAGTTCCCCTGGGGTGAACCCTTAACCCTTCATTCTGACAAACTTGAATCAAAATTTTTCTCAAATCTTCACAAAAAGGATCGGCAAATGAAATATGTGCGGCCAATCCTTCTCCAAAAAACGTGTTTTTGCGCTGCGTTGTTCGATCTACAAATTGATCCGGCACTACAAAATCAAGAGGATGAATATCTTCCTTAAGACTTCCCACCGCACTGGCAGATATAATCGAAGTCACTCCCAATTTTTTCATGCCATAAATATTGGCCTGATAATTAATTTCGGAAGGAAGCAATGTATGTCCTCGTCCATGCCGGGCCAGGAAAACAACTTCATGACCTTCTAATTTTCCTAAAAGATATGCATCCGAAGGATTCCCAAAAGGGGTTTCAACGTTTTCCCATTTTTTACTTTTTAACCCCTTCATCTCATAAAATCCGCTACCACCAATAATTCCTAACTTTTCACGCATTTCTAATCCTCTTTTTCTTTAGGAATAAAACTTAAAGTTACTTTCAACACTTTTTTTGTATTCTCTGTCACCTTAAAATCTTCAGAAATTCGATATCCCCCAACCCAAAAAATCTTTCCCTTGGAGACAAATAACGGAATCTGATCTCGCCAGCTTGATGGAATTTTTTCATCAATCAAAATTTGTTTAACTTTTTTGGTTCCACCCAAACCTATTGGCCGATATCGATCCCCATCTTTTTTAGAACGAACTACGATCTCGTCTTGCATTTTATCTGCAGAGAAGTATTCCACCCATGTCACAGATTGCCCTTGATCTATCGACAACAAATACTTTCTCAAAACTTCTGACTTCTTCCTAAAATTAAAGGGTTTCTGCCCACATTCTAGTGAAATCTGAATATCGAACCTTGAGAAACTCAATGTCTTTTGCGTAGGAATTTTCAAAAGACCATAGATTTTCTTCAAAGAAGTTTTCTTCTTGAGAACTTTTATCCCGTTATGTTCAATTAAAAATTGAATCCCTCCTGGCAAAATAATTTTTCGTCCCAATTGAGCCTTTTGAATAAGAGATAAAACTCTTTCTGTGTTTTCAAAAGACAAACTTGACCCTTCCCTCAATAAATTAAATATTCTACGAACCAAGTATCTTTGAAGGGACAACTCTAATTTTAAAAAAAGATTTTTTGAAAAACGAAAACCTTCTTCTGTTTCAACAACCATTTTTTGAAAAAGCTTGTTTGTCTGAGTTTCAAAATATGATTCGTCAGCTTTTAAAATCTCTGACAAACGACATAATTCCTCAATAACACTAGGATTAAACTCTTTTTTCAAAAGAGGAATAAGGGTTTTTCGAATACGATTTCTAGTGAATGTTAAGTCTTTATTAGAAGAATCTTCTCGCCATAAAATTTTATTTTTTTTCAAATATTCTTTCAAATCAGCTTTTTCTACGCTTAAAAGAGGTCGAATTAAAGTTACTTTCCCTAATGTTCTTTTTTCTCTCATTCCTCCTAGTCCACCCGTTCCTGTTCCCCTTAAAATGCGCATCAAAATGGTTTCAGCTTGATCCTCTTTCGTATGCGCCACACATACTTTGTTTGCCTTCCACTGCAAAGCGACACGTTCAAAAAAGTCATACCGTAAGTCACGGGCTGCTTCTTCAATAGAAAGTTTCTTTTGCTTGGAAAATTTTTTTACATTCTTAGATTCCAAAACAAAGGGGAGAGATAGTTTTTGAGCAACTTTTTTAACAAACTGTGCATCTAAAGCTGAATTAACTCTTAACTGATGATCAAAATGGGCAATAACAAGTTTGATTTTGAGTTTATCTTGAAGCTCATGTAATAGATGTAGCATCCCCATAGAATCAGCTCCTCCCGAAACAGCACAGACAACCGTTTCCCCGGCTAAAATCAATTTTTGCTCTAAAATTTTTTGATAAATCAAAAGTGAAAGTTTTGTCATATTAAATAATCGTATCTCGTATTTCGTGAAGCGTGAAGCGTTAAAAATAATATTTCAAAAAAACGAGAGACGACTCACGAACGACGAACCCCGATTTTTAATTTCCATCTTGCTATGAATGCCTAATCTCACTATACTGATGAAAATTTCTCAAGGCCTATCATCTCATGACTAAAGTCAAATCGATGCTCAGAATTCAGCAGATAGAAGAATCCCTTCGTAAAGAAGCTTTAGAGGGACATCTGGAGCTTATTCAAGAGCTTGCCGATAATCGTATGGGAATTCCTTTAGATTTGATTCGCGCTTATGATCGAGCTAAAAAGCGTTATCCAAATGCCATTGTAAGGCTTGACAAAGGTATTTGCCAAGGATGTCATATGGCAGCTTCCACAGGAGTTGCCTTAATTGCCAAAGCTGGTAAGTCAGTCCATGTTTGTGAATATTGCAGCCGCTTGGTTTACTGCGACACCCCTCCACCAACTCCTGCAGCACCTACCCTTTAATCGCCAGAATCAATAAAAATAAAAAAAATCTGGTATAGACAGCAAAACTAAGTATAATGATGTCTCATTTTTTAAAATTATTGAACTACCGCGGGGTAGAGCAGCCTGGTAGCTCGTCGGGCTCATAACCCGAAGGTCGTTGGTTCAAATCCAACCCCCGCTAGATATTAGGCTTACAAATCAGGGGCTAAAGGCCACAAGCCTTTAGTCCTATTTTTATAGGCTCAAAAAACAAGATTCTTCAAGAATTTTGCAACAACGCCAGGGTAGCTCAGAGGTAGAGCGGGGCTCTCATAAGGCCTAGGTCGTGGGTTCGATTCCCCCCTCTGGCAAACTGTTTGTTACAAACTCTAAGCCTTTCCCAAAACTTCACTTCTTCAGGAAACTTCTAAAACTCTTGAGGAGGAATTGAAGGGAAATACGAAGTAAACCGTCTTCACAATCCACTATCATCTACACACAAACCATTTATTTTACTAAAATTTCGTGAACCTTGTCCGTAAAGCAACTTTGAGATATTGCCAGGTATGATTAAAAACATGCGTCTTGGTGGGGCCTCCCAACCTTTGAGAATAAAGCACTGGAATTTCAATCTCTGCGATTCCCCTTTGTTTAAGAGCATAATGAAATCTGATTCCAAAATCTCCATGCCCTGTAAAAATCTTATCCAGAGGAAGAGTCTGCAAATGTTGTTTTTTAGCAAGAATAAATCCACTTAAAACATCTGTTGTACGAAGACCTAATATCTTTCTAAATAAAAAATTGAGAAATCGACTTCCAAAATATCTTAAGCCTCCCTTTTTCATTCCTCCACCTCTTAAGAATCTGGATCCATTCACCACATCGGCCAAATCTCGACTGGTGAGAAAGCGAGGGATGTCGGCAGGCGCATGCTTGAAATCAGAGTCCATGATTAAAACCCAATCTTTCGTCGCAGCTTGAATCCCGTCACAGACAGATCCTCCCAAACTTCTGGTGGCATTCCTTGAAATGATTTTTACATTGGGATGATCGGAAAATACTTTCTGAATCACTTGCGCTGTTCCATCTGTACTAGAATCATCCACAACACAAATTTCAAAATCTATTTTGATATTTGAAAGAATCTCTAGAATTCTTTTAACCAAAAGACAAATGACTTGTTTTTCGTTGTAGGTGGGTAAGATAACTGAAACAGATTCTTTCATAGGCTGTCTAGATTCTAGTTTTTCAATGTTTAATCGAAAAGGTAGAAAATTTTAACTTAAAAAACCAAAGAGTTCCATAGAATTGCCCGTCTATCCTAAAAATAAACCCCTATAAAAAAAGAGGACCCTCTACGGGTCCTCTTTTCTTGAAACACGATAAAAAAGGAAGAATTAAAGTGCCTTATCTCCCCTTTCTCCTGTACGAATACGAACAGCATCTTGAATAGGAAGAATAAAAATCTTTCCATCTCCAATTTTCTCTGTCTTAGCAGTTTCAACAATCACTTGGACAACCTTGTCCACAAGATCATCACTCACCGCTACTTCAATTTCAACTTTAGGAATGAAAGAAAGTTCGTACTCACTGCCACGATAAATTTCTTTATGTCCTTTTTGGCGGCCAAATCCTTTAACTTCTGATACCGTCATTCCTTGAATACCCAAACCATGCAGAGCCTCTTTAACTTCGTCCAGCTTAAACGGCTGAATAATTGCTTTAATTAATTTCATATGGGTCTCCTGTCTTTAGCTTTATTCCAATGTTGCGTAACCAACTTCACCATGTTCTGCCAAATCTAATCCCTGACGTTCAACATCAGGAGTAGGTCGCAACCCAATGGTCAACTTCACCACATAAGCAATGACAGTTGTTCCCACAATAGCCAAAACAATGGTTAACCCCATTGCTTTTAATTGTTCAATCCAAAGAGTCTTGCCTAGAAAATCTTTGAGATTCACAAGAAGGTTAGGATTAGAAGTTCCATTTGCAAAGACGCCAGTCAAAAATGCACCCAGCGTTCCACCTATGGCATGAACACCAAACGTATCCAAAGCATCATCATATCCCAACCAATGCTTCAGTTTGTAACATGCAAAGAAAGGAATTAAACCTGCAAGAACACCAATGATCATGGCCGAAGAGGCATTGATAAAACCGCAAGCCGGTGTAACCACAACCAATCCAGCGACAGCTCCAGAGCAAAATCCCAACACACTGGGTTTACCCTTTAGAATATATTCTGCAAGAGCCCAAGAGAAAGAAGCGACTGCGGCTGCAAGCGTGGTTGTCATAAAAGCATTGGCAGCAACGCCATCAGCTGCTACTGCACTTCCCGCATTGAAACCATACCAACCCACCCAAAGCATTCCCGTTCCAACCATACAAAGAACCATGCTATGAGGAGCCATATTCTCTTTACCAAAACCCAAACGTTTACCTAAAATCATACATAAAACCAAAGCAGACCATCCTGAAGACATGTGAACCACAGTACCACCAGCAAAATCAATGGCTTTAACTTTTGCCGCAGCATTCCACACACCGTTCATCAGGCCATCAATACCCCAGACCATATGAGCCAATGGGAAATAAATAACAAACATCCACAAAGCCATGAACACCATTAAAGCACTAAATTTCATACGTTCTGCAATCGCACCGATGATTAATGCGGGTGTAATAATGGCAAACATCATTTGATACATCGAAAACACATTTTGAGAAACCCAATAGGAATAATTGGTATTGGGGGCAGAATCCACTCCCTTTAAAAAGGCAAAACTTAGATCTCCCAAAATGGGGCCTCCTGTTGAGAATACAAAACTATATCCAACAGCCCACCAAAGAATGGTGACTAAACCTGCCAAGCCCAAACATTGAGCTAAAACTGACAAAATGTTTTTTGCTCGAACCAAACCTCCGTAAAAAAGTGCTAACCCCGGCAAGGTCATGAAAAGAACCAAGAGAGCTGAAGTCATCATCCAGCCATTATGTCCAGGACCTGCTACGGCAATTTTAGAAGAAACTTGAGCATCTACTGCATCCGAACCTCTTGCCGTATTATTAACATATGCTTCAATATCTGCCACCCGTTGTTCCAAGGATGGTTCCTCTTTATCTGCAAAAGCTAAAGAGGAAACTTTTAACAAGCTTACCCCCAATATTAAAAACATCATTAATTTTAGAAAAACTGACTTCTTGCCCATTTTTACTCCTCCTTGGTGATTTTTAAACGTTAGAAAAATAGATATGATGGATAAAGCAAATACCATGCCAATGGTTCAAACAAAGAATATTGTCTTTAAATGATGCGCGTGAAATGAGCTTGGGAATGAGAAAGGTTGAGGATTCTTTTTAGTTTTTTTATTTTCAAATTTTTTTAGAACATCCTGGCGAGATTTCAACCACGTGATTAAAAAAGATCACCTACTAAAAACGATCGCATTCTTTTCCAATTAAAGAATAAAGATAGTCTGTATAAAATCAGGATAAATAATAGTAGAAAAAAATAAAGTAATACTGAGGTATTAGTTTTAGGATGCATTCTTAATGGGCAATTCAATCGCAAAAGTACTTCCTTTTCCTACTTCGCTCTGAACATAAATCCCACCCGAATGAGCTTCAACAATTCTTTGAACAATCGCAAGACCTAAACCCGTGCCTCCCTTTTTAGAAGTAAAAAAGGGCTGGAATAACCGCTCTAAATGTTCTTCTGGAATACCGACTCCTGTATCTTGAAATTGAATATAGATTTTATCAAGGCTTCTTTTTAAAGAAAGAGTTAAGGTTCCACCCTGAGGCATGGCTTGAATCGCATTAAGCATAACATTAAGAAAAACTTGGGACATTTGCCCTTTATCTAAAAAAAGAGGCGGTACTTGCTTATCATAATCTGTTTTCAACTGTACTTTTTGCTGGGCAAGTCTAAACCGCATAAATGAAACAATTTCTTCCAAGCAGTCTTTAACGTCAGTCAAAGCCAATGACATTTCACCCGGTCGTCCCATGGAAAGGACTTGATTAATAATTCTTTCCATTTGTCGAATTTTTTCCCCCATCATCTCTGCATCTTTTTCTAGAAAAATAGCTTCTCCTTTTTGAGCTTTTGTTTGCAGAGACTGCATCAACATCTTAATCACCGTCAAAGGATTACGTATCTCATGAGCAATTTCAGCTGCAACTTCTCCTAAAACAGCTAGGCGCTCTTGCTGACGCAAATACTCTTCAGCCCCAATCATGCGTGAATATAGTTTTGAATTTTCAATGGCTACAGCAGCAAGAATGGCCAAAGCAGAAAGAACATCCACTTCTTCTTGAGCAAAGTGGCGGGGCAAAATGCTGTAAACATTTAAAAGGCCTATACACTTCTCTTGAAAAATCATGGGGACAGAAAGCAAAGAACAAAGCCCTTCTTCTTGAGCAATTTCAGGATAGCGATACAACTCACTTTTTTTCACATCCAATACCTGAAGAGGTTGTCTCTTCAACACCACTTGTCCTAACAAACTCTGTTTAATCGTTAAATTAGGTTTGCGCGAATATTTTTCAGAAGCACCATAAAAACTGCGCAGAATCAGCTCCTTTCCCGTTTCATCTAAAAGCATGAGCGAGCATAATTTTGTTTCAGTTAGTTTTGTCGCCTCTTCTGTAACTTTTGCAAGAATCTGTTCCAAATCCAAATTGGAAATAATGGTCTGTCCAATTTTAAAAAGAGAGGCCAACTTTCTGGCCTCACGTTTTGACTCCGCATAAAGTCTTGCATTATGAATAATCTGAGCTGAATGCGCCGCCAAACTTGCCAATAATTTTTGATCGGATGAAGTAAATGCATGGAGTCTGGTGCTATCTACATTGATCACACCGATGACCTTGCCTTTGATAATTAAAGGGACTGCTAATTCTGAACGAATATTTTTACTCACCTGTACATATTTAGGTTCTTTCAAAACATTGGGAATTAAAAGAGATTTTCCCGTCTTCGCCACCCACCCCGTAATTCCCTCTCCTACCTTTAAACCAAGGGAACGAATCTTTTTTTCACTGATATTTTGTGCTACTTCAACTTTTAAGAGATGAGTTTTAGGCTCAATGAGTAAAATCGACCCCCCCGTTGCCTTCATCATAATGACAGCTTCTCTGAGCAAGAATTTCAAAATTTTGCGTGGTTCCTGAGTGGAAGCCATCACATGACTGATATTATAAAGAAGCTTAATTTTTTTGAGTTCGGTGTTTAGTTTCAAGTTCTCAAGCCTCGCATCTCAAGTTTTAAACTGAATGCTCTTACACACAACGCATTCCCGTATAACGATCGACGAATCTTAATGCAAATAGGTTTTTCTTCGAAACACATCTGTTTTAAGAGAGCCTACTCGATCTAAAAATAACATCCCATTCAAATGATCTATTTCATGTTGAAGAACAATGGCTTCAAAGCCCTCTGCTTGAATTTGTATAGATTGACCTTGTGCATTCAAACCCTCTACAACAACCTTATGAAAACGCGTCACATTACCCGTATAGTCCGAAACACTTAAACAGCCTTCTCTACTCATTAAAATTTCTTGAGTTTCAATCAATCGAGGATTCATCAGCACAATAAGACCATGATTGGGAACCACTTTACGATATCGGCGAACATCAACCACTAAAAGTTGAATCAAAAGTCCCACCTGACAAGCTGCCAACCCCACACACCCTGGGAAACTTTCCATAGTCTCAATCAAATTATTAATAGAAGCAGAAACTGTGCCATCTATCTTATCTACTGGCAAAGATTTCTTTTTTAATCTTGGATCTGGGAAATGAACAATCGGAAGAATCGCCATATTTATAGTGTGGAAGTTTCTATTGGATGCATTGTAATCGTTACAGAAAGCTTACGCCCCAAATCTTCCAAATCTCTTTGAAGACTTGAAAGATCTATTCCTGAAGGAGGTTCTACCTCTAACATCATCATGTAAAGAGAGGATTTACTTTCTACAACCCTTCGTGTATTTACATCCGTAATATTTACTTTTTTCTTGGATAAAAGCTCTGCCACCTGGTAAACAATTCCCGGTTGATCAACACCATAGACACTGATCATTTGTGGGCAAACTGCTTCTTTTTTCTTCTGACTTTCTTCAGAAGTTAATTTTCTTAAAAAAACGGACAAATGCAAAGATTCTCTTACAGAATTAAATCTTTGATCCAATACTTCCAGCGTCAGATTTTCTGGAAGAGAAGCAATTAAAATCATGGCGAATTCTCTTTCCAAAATCGTCATGCTAGAATCTTCTAAATTGCAACCTGTCTCATAAAGAACTTTTGTTACTCCAGCCACAATACCGGGACAATCTTGACCTAATGCAGTAATGACTATTTTTGATTTCATGATATTCTCCTTCGTTCCACGTCATGCGGAGCGTGTTGTGCGTCATGCGAAAAGACAAGAACGCTAAAAACGCATCTCTCATAACGCACAACGGTTTTTAAAGTATACAAAAAGCAAGCCCTTTTTAGTAGAATTTCAAAAAATGAAAGAAACGGGAGAAAATGATGAATGAATTCACAAAGAAAAAATGTCGACCTTGCGAAGGAGGTATTCCTCCTCTTTCTCAAGAAGAAATTCAAAAGAGTCTTTTTCAATTAAAAGGTTGGGAATTATCAAGTGACACAAAAACCATTATTAAAAATCTTAAACTCAAAGATTTTAAATCTGCTCTTAAATTAGTGAACGAGATTGGTGTAATAGCAGAATCTGAAGGGCATCATCCTAATCTATATATCCACAGATACAAATTGCTTCGCATCGAGTTAAACACCCACGCCATCGATGGACTTTCTGAGAATGATTTCATCTTAGCCGCAAAGATCGATGAGTTAATCGGCTAAGCAGCTTTTATCCTTTAACTCTTTTTTTGCTATGCCATTTCTTAAATACCTTCGAGTCAAATTTTGAGAGTTCTAGATGGAAAGTCCACGGCAAAAAAATCACTAAAGTCACATAAGCTAAATCTTCTCGGTGAGAATAATAAGTCTCAGCAAGAATCTTTTGCTTACGAAAAACCTTTGCTAAGCCTTCAAGATGGTTCACATCCTCTGTTGAGGAAGCATAGAGTTCCAGAACTTCTTTGCAACGATATGGAAGCTTTGTAATCTCATTAGTTTTTTTCATAAAAGTGTGTCCTTCCCAGATGCGGGTGATACTCGGCGGGGCGCCCCGCCGAGCGCAACGTTTACTGAGCACGGTGGGGCTGACAAGTAGCAGGACCCGCTACTTTTTCAAAGGACACACTTTTATAAATGTAATCTTATAAAACATAAAGTGTGTTCACATTGACAAAGCACTTAAGTCTACTATAATTTCCCCACTATGAAAAAGCCCAAAGCCCTTCTTTTTGATGTGGATGGCACACTGATCCGAACAGGCGGAGCAGGGATTCGATCCCTCTTAAGATCATTTAAACTTATCTATAATTTAGAAAATCCTCTCGAAGGAGTGACCATTGCAGGGAATACCGATCCTTGCATTTTTAGAGATATCATGGTTTATCAGACGAATAAAAGCCCATCCCTTGAAGAAGAAAAAAAATTTCTCAATCAATACCTTCAATTCCTTCAAGAAGAAATTTCTGTATCCGAAGGATATAAAGTTCTTCCTGGAATTGTCGAAATTCTCAAGCAGGCTTTTGACATGCCTCATCTTTTAATAGGACTCGGAACCGGGAATTTAGAAGAAGGAGCCAAAATTAAACTGGAAAGAGGAGGTTTAAATTCTTATTTCAGTTTTGGAGGTTTCAGTTCAGATTCTCATCATCGACCTGAAATACTTAAAATGGCCGTTAAAAAAGCCGAAAAGAAATTTGGAGTACAACTTTCGCCAGAAGAAGTGATTGTGATTGGAGATACACCCCGAGATTTAAGTGCTGCTCGAGCCATTGGAGCAAAAGCAATATGTGTTGCTACAGGAGGCTACACTTTCGAAGACCTGAAAGCTTGTAATCCTGATCATCTGATGAAAGATTTCGAAAATGTGGACGAGTTTTTTGAGTTTGTGAATCAGTCCTCTTAATTCTTTTTTCTTTTCTTCAAGAATTTTTCCATCTCCTTTACAGAAAGTGTATTCACAATATCTTTAGGTTCAAGCCAGCCTTTGCGAGCAATCCCAATCCCAAATTTGACAACATCTAATCCTACAACGCTATGAGCATCAGGATTAATGCTTAATTTAGTTCCTTTTGATTTGGCGTAAGGGCAATGTCTCCAATCCAAATCAAAGCGATGGGGACTTGCATTTAGTTCCATCACCACACCTAATCGACTTGCTGCGTCAATGACTTCATGCATATTGAGAGCATAAGGCTCTCGCTCTAAAATCAAACGTCCTGTTGGATGCCCTAGAAAAGTTACATAAGGATTTTCCATCGCTTTGATAATACGCTGTGTCATTTCTTTTTCAGCCATTCCAAATCGGCTGTGAACCGAAGCAATGATAAAGTCAAATTTTGGCCAAACCTTTTCATCATAATCAATAGCTCCATCACCCAAAATATCTGCTTCAATCCCTTTAAAAATTCGAATCTCTTTAAATTCTTTTGCAAGTTTTTCTAATTCTTCATGTTGTTTAAAAACTTCATCTTCTTTCAACCCCTTGGCATAAAAAGCGGATTTACTATGATCTGAAATCCCCACATATTCATAACCCAAATCAATACACCCTTGAATCATCTCTCGCAAAGTTGCATTCCCATCGCTCCAATTGCTATGGACATGAAAAACTCCTCGAATATCTTTTTCAGAAATAAGTGTCGGAATTTTTCCCTTTTCAGCCGCTTCAATCTCCCCTTGATTTTCACGAAGCTCCGGTGGAATTTCAGACAAACCGAGGGCCTTGAAAATAGCAGCTTCGTCCTTACATTTGACAAGCATATCATCTTCTTTAAAGAGGCCATATTCATTGAGCTTCATGTTCATCTTTTTTGCCCGACTGCGCATCGCTGTATTGTGTTCTGCACTGCCTGTAAAATGATGCAGTGCGTAGGGAAACTGAGAATCTTCAACAACACGTAAATCCACATTAATGCCCGATTTTAAAAGAACACTGGTTTTGGTTTCCCCTTTTGCAATAATGCGTTCTACTTCAGGAAGAGAAGCAAAGGTATCCATCAGGGCAACTGCATCTTTAGATTTGGCGCTCACCAAAAGATCAATATCTTTAATCAATTCTTTATGCCGACGCAAACTTCCAGCAAGACTCGAGCGAATGATTTTGGGATGTTTTCCAAACGCTTGTAAAATGAGTTGAGCTTGTGCATCTACTTCATCATAACGATGACGCTCTTCATTTTTACGAATAAACTCTATGCCCTGCAAAATTTTGGTTTGAGTCTTTTCTCCAAAACCTTCTAATTTTAAAAGAAGATTCTCACGGCAGGCTTTTTCTAATTGATGAATACTTGTTATTTTTAAATTTTTGTAAAGGGCTTGAATTTTTTTGGGTCCTAATCCCGGGATACTCAACATTTCAAGCAATCCTTCGGGAACAGATTTTTTCAAATCCTCATAATAAGTAAGCCGACCTGTGGTCACAAGCTCAGTAATTTTTTCGGAGAGGGCTTCACCAATCCCTTTAATCTCTTGAAGAGATTTCTGTTTCACCAATGTGACAAGATCTTCTTCGAGGGCTTCAATGATACGTGCTCCATTTGAATAGGCACGTGACTTGAAAGGATTTTCGCCTTTAAGTTCCAGGAGAACAGCAATTTCTTCTAGAATATGTGCAACTTCGTGTTTATCCATAAATACAGGAAATAGGATTTTGTGAATCATCTTTCACGATTCTATTCTAATACATTATGAGTCTTTTATCACTATTCACTATGATAGTATGCATAAAAGTGTGTACTTTATACATGCGGGTGACACTCGGCGGGGGGCCCCATCGAGCGGGACTTTTGTTGAGCACGATGGGGCTGACGAGTGGCAGGCCCTGCTACATTTTTTAAAGTACACACTTTTAATTGCATGATCTTCACTATACCCTATCCCCTTTTTATTTGACCTTTTCAGACACCTTTTGTACACTATCTAAAATTTTAGTTTTTAACTGTTAGAAACCAATAGATCAATTATATATACGGAGGAAACAATGTCTTACGTCATTACAGAAAAATGTTTGGGTGAACGCTACGCATCTTGCGCTTCTGTTTGTCCTGTAGAATGTATTCATCCTGGAGATTATCAGGGTAAAGAATTCATGATCATTGATCCAGAAGTTTGCATCAGCTGCGGACTTTGCTTACCTGAATGTCCTATTAATGCAATTGTGGATTCCGAGGATCAAGATCCTGTTTGGGCAAAAATCAATTTAGAACTTACACCTTCTTACAAAGGTAATCCTCCTGCGGCTGAGAGACCCAGAAACGATCCTCCTCGCAGAGCGGATAATAAATTGGTTCAGTAAAAGTAAAAAAGTTCTTCCGCTTTAAAAAGCTCCGTGGTTAAAACACGGAGCTTTTTTATTCCTAGTCCCGTAGAGAGGCTTCTTCTGATAAAATAATTTCTTTTTTAGAATGTGTAGGGACGGGATCTTTTACAAAAATAGTAAAGAACAAAACGCCTATCACCATGATTCCTGCAATCACGCTAAAAGCTGGTAAATACCCTAATGACCCAATCAAAATTCCTGCAAGAATAGGCCCTGCTGCTTCCCCCATATCCCAAATCGTTCCAAAAACCCCCATCGCTGATCCATACCGACGATTATGACAAAGATCCGCAACCAAAGCTGTTGTGGATGGAGTTACAATGGCCATTCCAAAACCAAAAAATAAACACAGCAAAAGCAAAGGCCAAAAAGAATGAACCATCGCAATCAAGGTCAATGTTGAAGCACAAAGCAAAAGGCCAAATATAATCATGGGTTTTCGACCCAAACGATCTGAGAGTTTTCCCGTTAAAGGTTTCCCAGCCATCCCTGCAACAAATTGAATTCCCAGTAAAACTCCAGCCTGGGCTTCATTCATTCCATGGGCCCTCGAATATAAAGGAAGGAATGCAATCAAAACAGCAATTCCGAGAAAGAGACATGCTTCCATCATTCCAGCAATCAAAATAGACCGATGCCAAACAATTTCTTTGACCCCTTTTACAAAAAGAGTGTGTGCTTGTTTCCAAGAAGGATTCTCTTTGTGTCCATTAGCCAACGTCTCCCACTGAGATCCTAATTTCCATAGAACCAGTAAAGGCAACAATCCCCAAAAAGCTACAGATAAATAAGTGATTGAGAAACTCGAACTCCAGAAAAGAATAAGACCTCCAAGAAGAGGCCCCGCCGTACTCCCCAACTCATTGACTGCCGCAAACCATCCAATTTTTTCTCCTCTACTCTTTTCAAAGAGTTCCACCACAAAAGCACTTGCCACAGGGCTAAAAATGGCTGTGGCAAAACCATGTAAAAAACGTAAAAACAAAAGTTGACTTGGTGTATGGACTGATAAATATAGAAAAGGGGTCAGTGCAAAAAAGAAGGACGAGACAATAATCATCTTACGACGTCCAAAAATATCAGACAAAACTCCGGCAGGAACTTTAATGAAAATACCTGTAATTGTAGAAGCTGCCACAATCCAACCAATCCATTCAGGACTGGAACCTAAATCTTGGGCAAAATGGGGCAACACAGGGGTACGTCCCATCTGATAGCTCAGACGGGCTAAAAAAGCTACCAAGCAAAGTTTGAAGAATGCTTTTGAGTTTTCTGAGTTCAAGTCTTCTTCTTTATCTTGAATTCACTGCACTCCTAGATTTTAACATATATTTCTCCTCGCAAAGTACTTGACGTAGTCATCGAGTTATGAGACCATTTTGAGAATATAGTACTCTTATCCAGAGTGGCTGAGGGAAAGGCCCGATGATGCCACGGCAACCGCTCCGATAATAATCGGGGGCCAGGTGCTAACTCCTCTATTCAAAGGAATTAAGCTTTGAATGGAAAGATAAGAAAAGGTCCATTTCAACCTCTTCTTATCGAAGAGGTTTTTTTTTGGATGGATGGAGTAAAGTTTTAAGATCGTAAAGGGGAAAAACCGTGAAAGTAACCACTGAAAAGAAATCTTATGTTTTAGGCCTGCGTTGTCGAGAATGTAATAAAGAATATACTCAGCAACCACTTCATGTGTGTGAAGATTGCTTTGGTCCTTTAGAAGCAGTTTATGATTATCCAGCCATTAAAAAAGTTCTTTCAAGAGAAAAAATTCTTTCTCGACGTCCTACGATGTGGCGTTATCGCGAATTGCTTCCTATTGATGGAGATCCAACAGTCGGACTCGAAGTTGGTTTCACCCCCTTCTTTCGCTCAAAACGCTTAGCCGAAGCACTTGGACTTCAAGAACTTTATATTAAAAATGATGCAGTTAATCACCCTACTCTTTCTTTTAAAGATCGTGTTGTAGCTGTAGCACTTTCTAAAGCAAAAGAATTTGGATTTAAAACCGTGGCTTGTGCTTCCACAGGAAATTTAGCCAATTCCGTCGCCGCCAATGCATCTCAGGCAGGGCTTGAAAGCTATATTTTTATTCCTGCTGATTTAGAGCAAGGCAAAGTTCTAGGAACCTTAGTGTTTGGAACAAATCTCATTGGCATTCATGGAACATATGATGAAGTCAATCGCCTTTGCAGTGAGATTGCAGATAAATATGGTTGGGCCTTTGTAAATATTAATATCCGTCCCTTTTATGGAGAAGGCTCTAAGACCTATACCTTCGAAATTATGGAACAAATGGGCTGGCGAGTTCCACAAAATATCGTGGTGCCTATGGCAGGAGGCTCTTTGATCACAAAAGTTCGAAAAGCGATGAAAGAGTTTTACGATTTGGGTTTGGTCGAAGATCATTCAACCAAAATTCATGGAGCTCAAGCCGAAGGATGCGGTCCTATAGTTCATGCGGTTCTTGCGGGTCATGAATTTTTTAAGCCTGAAAAGCCCAATACTATTGCAAAATCTTTGGCCATTGGAAATCCCGCTGATGGTTTTTATGCCATTAAGACAATTCGAGAAACGGGAGGTTGGGCCAATGGAGCAACTGACGAAGAAATCGTAGACGCGATAAAACTCTTAGCCTCTACCGAAGGGATCTTTACAGAAACCGCCGGAGGTGTTACGCTTGCTGTCTTAAAAAAATTGATTGCATCAGGGCATATCCCTAAAGATGAATCTGTTGTTTTATGTATCACGGGGAATGGTCTCAAAACTCAGGAAGCACTTGTGGGTAAAGTGGGCCAGCCCACATTGATTGAAGCAAAACTTTCAGAGTTTGATAAAATATATAAGAAACCGTAATGCGTACCGCGTAATAGTTAAAAGCAAAACACTAACGTATAACGCATGACGATTAAGAAATGGAGAAAATTTATGTCAACAATCGTAAGAATCCCGACCCCTTTGAGGAAACTAACAAATGGAAAAGGGGAAATACCTGTCACAGCTAAAAACGTTCAAGAAATGATTGAACAACTTGAGAAAGATTTTCCAGGTATGAAATCTCGACTTTGTGATGAATCTGGAAGTGTTCGAAAATTTATTAATATTTTCATCAATGAAGAAGATATTCGTTTTAAGCAGAATATGGGGACAACCCTCAAAGACGGAGATGATGTCTCTATTGTTCCAGCCATTGCTGGAGGAAAGTAAAAACAGTCTACAAATTACGGTTTTAAAACTATGAAAGCTCGTTTTTATCTTACATTTACAGAAAAACTCATTCAAGAACCTGTAGTCTATCAATTAGGGCACAAGTTCAAAGTTGTAACTAATATTCGTAGTGCAGGAGTGAATTCTGGTGTGGGTCTTGTCGCTCTTGAGATGGATGGAGAAAATGCTGAAATTGATAAGGCCATCAAGTACATGAAAGATCTTGGAGTCAAAGTTAAACCCATTGAGCAGGATGTGATGGAATAATAAATCATGTCAAAAGGCTTTACCCTCTGGTTTACAGGTCTTTCCGGTGCAGGAAAATCAACCTTGGCTTCTCTTTTTAATGAAGCGTTCAAAACCATCGAAAGAAAAGTAGAGCTTTTAGATGGAGATGAAGTTCGAACCCATTTAAGCAAAGGCTTAAGCTTTAGCAAAGAAGACCGTGATATTAATATCCGCCGTATTGGTTTTGTCTGCAAACTCCTTACCCGAAATGATGTGATTGCTATTACCGCTGCTATTTCACCTTATCGAGAAGTTCGAGAAGAAATTCGTAAAGACATCAAAAACTTTGTAGAAGTGTATGTCCAATGCCCGATCAAAGCCTTAGCCAAACGTGACGTCAAAGGACTTTATAAAAAAGCGTTGGCAGGAGAAGTGAAAAATTTTACAGGGATTTCGGATCCTTATGAAGAACCTCTCCACCCCGAAGTCACTGTGCATTCTGACAAAGAAACCGTAGAAGAAAGTGCTTCAAAAGTCATTACTAAACTTCTTGAACTTCGCTATCTTTCTAAAGATGAATTCAGTCGCATCAAAGACACTTTTAAAAAGTCCTCAAAAACATTAAAATAACGTTTAGACATGAAAATCATCTTTTTTGAATTAACAAAACAAGAAAAAGCTTTCCTTAAAAAAAATTCTTTTCTAAAAAATAACGAAACTGAAATGCTT
Source organism: uncultured bacterium (assembly GCA_964640155.1). Taxonomy (GTDB): domain Bacteria; phylum Auribacterota; class JACPWU01; order JACPWU01; family JACPWU01; genus CAZXEQ01. The sequence continues at coordinate 183,399 of CAZXEQ010000005.1, forward strand.
CTTGAAGAGATTTCATTAGAAACTCTTCAAGAAAATAAGAATTGCGAAATTCTCTCTGTTTTTATCCACTCAAAAGTCCAAAGAAAACACTTAGATCTACTTCCTAAACTTCGTCTCATTGCGACAAGATCAACAGGCTTTGATCATATTGATTTAGCTGCCTGCAAGGAACGAAACATCAAAGTAGCCAATGTTCCCCATTATGGAGAAAACACGGTTGCTGAACATACGTTCGCCCTCATCCTTTCTTTATCTAGGAATGTTCATAAAGCCTATATTCGAACCACACGTGGAGATTTTTCGATGGAAGGGCTGCAAGGATTTGATCTTAAAGGAAAAACCATTGGCATTATTGGATCAGGCCGCATTGGCCTGCATGTGATTCAAATGGCAAAAGGTTTTGGAATGAATGTGCTTGCTTATGACATCAAGCAAGATTCATTTTTAGCTGAAGTTCTTAATTTTAAATATGTTTCTCTAGAAGAACTCCTTCAGTCTTCAGATATCATTAGTCTTCATTGCCCTTATAATGAGAAGACACATCATTTGATCAATAGAGAAAAGATTCAACTTATTAAAAAAGGGGCTCTTCTTATCAATACAGCTCGCGGGGGTTTGGTCGACACCAATGCCCTTACAGAAGCTTTAGACAAAGGGATTCTTGCAGGAGCAGGACTTGATGTTCTGGAAGAAGAAGAAATGATCAAAGAGGAAAAAGAACTTTTATCAAAAAAATATCCGGAGGAAAAACTTCGTTTGCTGGTGCAAAATCATATTCTTCTTCATCGCGAAAATGTGGTGATCACCCCTCATATGGCCTTCAACAGTCGTGAAGCTTTAAATCGAATTTTAGAAACGACGCTTTCAAATATTGAAAATTTTGGGAATGGAAATTCTCAAAATTTTGTTAATTAAAGACAGTAATAGTAGTTCGCAATTTGTATTTCGTAAAAACGAACTACGAATTACCAACTACGAATTGCGGTTTTTAACGTTTTTCTTTACATTGCAATACCTAAATGTTAAAGATTTTTTATGTTCTATCCACGGTTTCTTGATCGTAATATACAAAAAGAACTTATTCAGTCCTTTTCTGGACACGGAATCTTTTTAGTCGGACTTTTCATATTTATGATTGCGACCTCGCAAACGACTTATCGACATGACAAATTTGTAACGGTTCAATTAAAAAGTTTAGGAGGAACAAATGGATCTGGCGGAGGACAAGCAGGATCTTTAACACCTAAAACAATTCCTTCACCTGTTAAACCCGTTGTCAAAACACCGACTATTCCCACTCCTAAAAAAGAAACTCCACCCCAACCCAAAGTCGAAAAAGCTCCTCCTAAAACACCCGCTCCTTCCAAACCACAAAATGCAAAGCCTAATATCACACCTGCACCCAAACCCTCTGCATCTCAAAATAAAATGCCCAGTCTTTCGGATCGTTTAAAGAATCGTTTAACGGAGGTCAAATCTGCCTCCAATAATGCAAAATTTGTAGAACCTCAAAAATGGGCCCCTGCTAGCCAACCCACTTCCAATCAACGTTTTGTTGAACCACAAGAATGGACCGGAGCTCAAAAAGCAGGACCCGGTACTTCAGCCCAAACTCAACTTGCTGTAGGTACAGGATCTGGACAAGGAGGATCGAGCTTTGGAAAAGAATTTCCTTTTGCATGGTATTTAGATCTTGTTCAGAATAAAATCACTATGAATTGGAAGGAACCGGCAAAGCCTTTGATTAAAGAAGGGAGTTTATCGGCCATTGTTTCTTTTGTTATTCGAAAGGATGGAAGTGTGAGCAAGGTAACACTTGTTGAGAGATCTACATTCGATGTTCTTAATCAATCTGTCATGGATGCTGTTCAGGCCTCCATTCCCCTTCCCCCTTTGCCTCAAAATTTTCAAGATGATGAACTGACTATTAAAATTAAATTCGAGCTAACCCAATGAGAAAAAATTTCTTTATCATGAGTATTTTTTTTATCGCTATTTTTTATTCAATTTTTGTTGAAGCTGCCCAAGTTGAACTTCAAATCACTAAACAAATCGCAAGAAGAACGCGAACTGCCATTCCCCTTTTTAAAGCAGTTGAGGGAAAAGCCCCTGCTGGATTTGAAGAAACACTGAGCTTTGATCTCAATCAATCTAGCTTTTTTGAAATTCTAAAAAATAAAAATGCAGTTCAAGCGGTTTCTGATACAGAATCACCAGATACGCTTACGCAAGGACCCAGATGGCGTAGTTTGGGAGCAGAAATTGTTGTTAAAGGAATTGCCAAATGGAATGGACAACAAGGAAGTATGGATGTTTATGCTTTTGATGTTGCAAGTCAAAACCGTATTTTTGCAAAAAGATATTCTTTTGATGCAAATACTCTAAGAAAAACAGCTCACACCTGCGCAAATGATTTGGTATATCGACTGACAGGAGAACAAGGCATTGCTGGAACACGCATTGCCTATGTTGCAGGAGGCCCTCGAGGAAAGGAACTTTTTATCTGTGATGCCGATGGCAAAAATGTAAGACAACTCACACAAGACAGAAGCATTATTTTAGGTGTCAGCTGGAACCCTGGGGGAGATAAACTCCTCTATACTTCATTTAAAGAAGGACAACCTCGCCTTTACATTCATGATTTGGCAAAGGGACAACGCCAACGTCTTGCGGCTTACCCAGGACTCAATGCAGCTGCAAAATTTTCTCCGGATGGGAACCGCGTCGCAATGGTTTTATCCAAGGATGGGAATCCAGAAATTTATGTAGGAGATTTAGCTGGACGCAATCTTCAAAGACTCACTCAACATGCAGGGGTTGATAGTTCCCCTTGTTGGGCGCCTGATGGACAAAAAATTGCTTTTGTGTCAGATCGCAGTGGCAAACCTCACATTTATATTTTAGACTTAAAAGGTGGTCCATTAAGACGCGCCACACGTCAAGGACGTTACAAT
>CAZXEQ010000006.1:0-8912 GCA_964640155.1 uncultured bacterium
TTAGCAATTTCTCCGTACTTGCATCCTCCGTAACTTTGTCTGTTTCACCTTTGAGTCGAACCGTTACAGCAGGTAAAAGTACAACTTATACGATCACGCTCACTCGAAGGAATTTTACAGGAGGCATTACATTAGGAGTAGCTGGCCTTGGAGATGGAGTCAGTGCATCATTCAATCCTGCAGGAGTAAACACCACCAATAAATCCATTATGACTCTTAGCAGCACACTCGCCGCTGCTACAGGAGCTAAAACACTCACCATTAATGGAACAGCCATAGGACTTACCATCACTCCTATCACTGTTACACTCACGGTAAATGAAGACAAGGCCGATGCGGATGCAGATGGATTGGGAAATAGCAAAGAAGCTATTTTGGGAACAGACCCTAATAATGCTGATACGGACGGTGATTCAATGATAGATTCAAATGAAGTCGCTGGAAACACTGACCCTCTTGATTCAACTTCCTCCAGCGCCTATCTCTTTAAAGATGATTTTAATGATGGAGATACAGTTGGATGGAATAACAGCGGCGCAAACACGGTTAACTGGAATGTCAATAATGGAGCTCTCACCAGTAATCCTATTGCAACAGGATATTCGTTTTTTGCTCCTGTAGATTTAGATGTTTCAGCCGTGCCCAAAATTGCTGTGAGCTATGATGTCACTTTCAGCACAGATAGCGATGGATGGGGTGGTTTGTGGTTCAAAGGAATTCATATTGATATCAATGCTAATCGTAGTGGAGTCAGAGACGGAAGTTTTGAGGGATACAGTGGAACGTATCAATGGTACAGCGGCATGAGCAAGGGAGTAAAGCATCACGTGTTATTATTAGTTAGAAAAGCAAGTCCTTATCACCTTGCTGATTTATACATTGATGCGAAACTTATATTCAAGAATGAGCCCATTGAAGTAAGCGCATTTCCAAACACAACCATTGGCTTTTCATCCAACAATGAATTTGGAAAAATGACATGTGATAACCTTGCTATTTATCCTAATCCAGATCCTTTACTTTTCCCTTTCAATGATAACTTTGATGAACAAGAGTATGGATTATGGGTTGCTAGTGGAAGTAGTACTATGACATGGGAATTTTCAAATGGAGAACTTAAGAGCAATATCACAAGCAATGGGTATGCTTATCTTAAACATGCTTTGTTGGATATTTCGAACAAAGATGTCATCATGGAGTTTGATATAAACCCACAAACATGGGGTGGTGTTTCATTTCGGGGAGTCAACTGCGACTTGAATGGGACAAGAATTGGATGGAGAGACAGTTCCACACAATGGTATCCCAGAATGACAGCCGGAACAAAACATCATGTCATTTTGATGATACAGAAAAGTACACCTTACAATCTCTCCCATCTCTATGTTGATGGGAGTTTAGTCTTTTCAAATGAACCGATCGAGGTTAATAGTTTCCCGGATAAAACATTAGGGTTCATGTCTAATTACAATCCTGGAAGCAATCTCTATGATAATGCAACTTTTATAGCCGTAGATCCTGGCAACAATTTTGCTCCTATTCTAAATCCGGTTGGAAATAAAAGTGTGGCTGCAAATGCTTCGCTTACATTCCAAGTTCAAGCTTTTGACCCCAACAATGATACCCTGACCTACACAGCAACGAATTTACCTTCTGGGGCAAATCTTGATTTTAATACAGGAACATTCACATGGACTCCTCTAGAATCTGATCAAGGGATTCATACAATAACCATTGAATCCAGTGATGGATCTTTAATCGATACAGAAACCATCAATCTTGTAGTCTCCTAAGCCCCACCCAAAAGCCTCTGCTCTGTTGAATGAGCAGAGGCTTTATTTTTTAATCTACTTGATAAGTTTACTGGTTAAAAAAATTCGAAAATCATAAAAATATACTGTATCTATCTCAGTACAAGCATATTACATTTAGATAATAGAATTGTCCTTTTTTGACAAATCCATATTTTTATGGTAAATTATAGATGAGTATACTTGTGTTTATTTTGAATAATTAAACCGAAGAATAATGTAGCCCTTTGGGGGGGCTATGAAGCCGCTACGGGTAGGAAAAAATACCCATTCTCTTCGGTAATAATAAGGAAACGCGGCTGATGAAATCCCCAGTTCAAAAAGCCTTTCGAGAACAACCCTCACTTAAAACATATAAAACCTATTTCAAAATTTTAATTCTCTCTTTAATCTCTTTCATTTTATTTGATACTCCATTAGCTCAAGCAGCCACCGCATATGACATTGGTTCCCCTACTCTTCAAGACATTTGGGTAGATCCAGTCAGTGGAAACAATAGCAACAGTGGTAATTCTCGTTCTCAACCACTTCAAACAGTTGCTGCTGCATGGGGGCGAATACCTGCAAACACAACCCTTAGTTCAACAGGTTATCGCATCCGACTCGTCGCAGGTAATTATTCAAGTGGTCTTCCTAATTATTGGGAATTAAGATACGGAACCTTTACTCGTCCCATTATTCTTCAAGCTGAAGATGGTGCTGGCACAGCCATTTTTTCTAATTTAAATATGGCCCATTGTAATTATGTTTATTTCATAGGAGTCAAATTTCAAACCAGTGGTGGAGATGTCGTTCACTTTGAAGCCTGTGATCATATCTTAATTCGTCAATGCCAAATTATTGGATCTATCACTGATTCTCAAGAAGGATTGAAAGTCAATCAAACCCGATTTATGTATGTTGAAAATACCGATGTATACAATGCCTATGAAGATGCCATCGATTTTGTAGGAGTTCAAGATGGTCATGTCATCAATAACAAAATTCATGATTCACGTAGTTGGTGCATGTATGTCAAAGGAGGTTCTGCTAACCTTTTAATCGATGGCAATGAATATTATAATTGCGGTAATGGTGGAAGCGATGGTGCATTTTTAGCAGGTCAGAGTTCCGGTTTTGAATTTATGTCATCACCTTGGATTCATTATGAAGCCTATGACATTAAATTTACCAATAACATCGTTCATGATTCTTCAGGGCCCGGAATGGGAGTCAACGGTGGATATAATATTTTGATGGCATATAACACATTATACCGAGTAGGAACTTATGACCATGCAATTGAAGTCGTTCATGGGATGAGAACTTGCGATGGGAATACAAGCCAATGCACGAGCTATGGAAATGCTGGAGGTTGGGGACCGCGCACTGGAGGGGGTTCGACTGAATCGATTCCCTGTAGAAATATCTACATATATAACAATATTGTTTATAATCCATCCGGTGTCCAAAGTCGCTGGTCCCATTTTGTCATTAATGGAGCTGTTACACCCCCATCGGGAATGAATATCCCTTCTCCTTCGAGAGCTGATAATAATGTAAGAATACGAGGCAATATCATTTGGAATGGCCCTACCAGCTTAGATTTAAATGGTGGAAGTGGATGTAATGACAGCAATTGTAGTGACTCTCAACTCGGAGCAGATAACAGAATAAATAATACAAGTGTAGGTGCTCCTCAATTTGTCGATGCAGCTGCAGGAGATTTTAGACCCATCACCGGAAGCAATATTTATAGCGCAACAACTTATGCCATCCCTAATTTTTCAGGTGGTGATCAATATCAGCCTCCCCTTGCACCCGTTGGAAATTTAAATAATACGATCGCAACAGATCGTGCAGGAAGTAGTCGAACAAGTTCAGCCCCTCCTGGAGCCTATATCGGGTCTGGAACTGCTACACCTTCCGTAACACTTTCAAGCAATCCATCAACAAGAACCATCTCTGTTGGATCCAGCACTACTTATGACATCACTATTAATAGAACCAGTTTCACAGGATCTGTTGATTTATCTGTAAGCGGCTTACCAACCGGGGCCACATCAAATTTTAGTGCAGATCCTACAACGGGCACCAGTTCCACGCTCACAGTTAACACTATTTCTAGCACTCCAACAGGATCAAACACTTTAACCATTGGAGCAACAGCCTCTGGAATCACTATCAGTTCAATCACTGTTATTCTTACTGTAAATAGTTCTACCCCTTCAGCCCCTACCATTTCTTCATTCAGTCCAACCAGTAGTGCTGTGAGTGCTTCTGTTATTATCACAGGAACAAATTTTACGGGAGCGAATGCCGTTACATTTAATGGAACATCTGCAAGTTACACCGTCAATTCTACGACACAGATTACAGCAACCGTTCCGAGTGGAGCTACGACAGGGGCTATTCGTGTAACAACCAGTGGAGGTACAGCAATAAGTTCTACAAGTTTTACGATTAGTGCTTCTAGTACCCCTACCCCTAGTGGTATGCCGATTATTCCCACTATTGATTCTACGATGAAAGCTCGTCTGCGAACCATTTATCTTGAGGGTCAATCTTCAGGAAATAGATCAAGCGTATTCGCAAAAATCGGAGATAGCATCACCGAGTCTGCTTCTTTCTTAAGCGACATTGGCTATGGTTGGGAAACTCTGGGAAGTTATAGTTCTCTTTCAACTACTATTTCTTATTTTCGATCTACCACAGCGTTTGGTTCAGCCAATTCTTTCAATCGACCCAGTGCCTGTGCTACCGCAGGATGGAGCGCTGATTATGCCTCACTTTCAGGATATCTCTATTCAGGAATGGCGAGCAGTTGTCCTACTCCTTATAACACACCATTAAGATGTGAACTACATGCAACTCGACCTAGTTTTGCAATTATTATGTATGGAACCAATGATTTGGAAAGATACAATGACTTAACTGCTTTTCAAAATAGCATTACTCAAATTGTAAATGAGACAATTAACGCAAATGTTATCCCTATATTAAGCACAATTCCTCCACGTTTGGACAGTTTTGGATCTCGTGTTGCTAGTTATAATCAAGTCATTATTAACGTAGCGCAAACTCAACAGATTCCTCTTCTAAATTACTGGCGAGCTCTACAAGATTCTACAATGATTACACAAGGAGTTTCTGAAGATCAGGTACATCCCAATATCTATGTAAATAACGCAGACACACAAGGTGCTAACTTCACATCTCAAGCTTTACGCTATGGTTACAATCAACGCAATCTTACATTCATGCAGACTCTAGAAAAGTTGAGAAATATTATTATCAATGATGGCACTCCCGATGGAGGAAGCACAAGTCCAGCTCCAACTATTACAAGCTTCACGCCTGCCAGTGGAATAATTGGGACATCTATTGTCATCACAGGAACAAATTTTACAGGAGCAAGTGCTGTAACCATCAATGGAATAAACGCCACATATACAGTTAATTCAGCAACTCAAATTACAACCACGGTTCCAAATGGAGCAAGTACAGGACTCGTACAGGTAACTACATCTGGAGGAACAGCAACAAGTAATACTAATCTTACTGTCACTTCAGTAAATTTATCGGTCAATCCTTCAACTCGTACCATCACAGCAGGAGCAAGTACAACCTATACCATTAGCTTAAATAGAAGCAACTTCGCAGGGAGTGTATCATTAGCTATCACTGGACTTGGAAATGGAGCAACAGGCTCTTTCAATCCTACAGGTTCCAACACAACCAATAACTCTACTCTTACCATCAACACCATATTAATTGCTGCAACCGGCACACGTACATTGACTATTTCTGGAACAGCCAGTGGAATAACTATTCCCTCTATCACCATCAATTTAACAATCAATGAAGACGCAACAGATTCTGACGGTGATGGACTTGGAAGCAGTCAAGAAGCTACTTTAGGAACTGATCCGAATAATCCAGATACAGATGGAGACGGGATGAATGACTTATACGAAGTCGTTGCAGGAACCAATCCACTTAGCTCAAGTTCTGTCAGCGCTTATTTATTCAGTGATAATTTTAATGATGGCAACACTACGGGGTGGAATGTAAGCGGTACGACGACTGCAAACTGGAATGCATTAAGTGGGGCCTTGGTTGCAACCTCCAGTGGAAGTAGTTATTCATTTATTACACCTTCTTCATTAAATATCTCAGCCGTGAATAGTTTGGCCATTAGCTATGATATCACTTTTAGTAATAGCAGTGATGGATGGGGTGGACTTTCGTTTAGAGGAGTTCATTGTGATATCAACGCCAATCGATCAGGATGGCGAGATGGATCTTTTGAAGGACTTCCTGGATCCTATCAATGGTTTTCTGGATTTAGCAAAGGGGTTAGACATCATGTTCTAATGTTGGTCCGCAAAGCAACCCCTTATTACTTAACGGATTTATATGTAGACTCGAAACCTGTTTTTATAAATCAACCTATTGAAACGGCTGCCTTTCCAAATAACACCGTCGGCCTTGTATCAAATTACAATACTGGCACAGTAACGTATGACAATTTTATCATTTATCCTAATCCTTCCCCCTTGCTCATACCATTCAGTGACAACTTTAATGCGAGTGAATATGGAAATTGGATCAGTGTCATCAATCCCAATATCGCCTGGGATTTTTATGCCAATGCCTTAAGAGGAAGTGTTCACCCAAGTGTATCTGGTAGTGGTTATGGTCAACTCAAACAAGCACTGTTAGATGTTTCAAATCAAGATTTAACGATTGAATATGATTTGACTCTTCAGGGTCCTGATGCATGGGGTGGGTTTGTTTATCGAGGGGTGGGTTTGGATATTAACCTGGCGCGAATTGGGTGGCGGGATGGATCTTATGAAGGTCATCCAGGAACTTATCGTTGGTTCAGCGGAGTCAGTGCCAATGTATCACATCATGTGATTCTAACCATATTCAGAAGTACTCCCTATCCTTTATCCAGACTTTATGTTGATGGAGTTTTAATTTTTAACAATGAACCCATCGAAGTCACAACTTACCCAGACAAAACCATTGGATTCATGTCCAATTTTTTTGTAGGAAATGCACTTTATGATAATTTTAGCACCACGACAGCAAGTGCCGGAACAAATCTAGCTCCTGTACTCAATAGCATTGCCAGTCAAAGCGTGGTTGCAGGCCGTACTTTATCATTTCAAACCCAAGCCACAGATCCGAATGGAGACACTATCTCTTACAGCGCAACAGGCCTACCTGCCGGAGCAAGTCTTAATCCATCAACAGGTATGTTTGCTTGGATAACTACGCTCACCGATGTAGGTGTTCATTCTATCACCGTGCAGGCTAGTGATGGATCTTTATCTGATACAGAAACAATAAGCGTCACTGTAACAGCCGCTCCTGATCCAGGTAGTAATCCAAGCATTCTCTACCAAGAGAATTTTGATAGCTCTAGTTTACCTACAGGCTGGGTAGAGTCTGGATCAGCCTCAACTGTAGACTGGACAATTATGAGTAACACTTTACGCTGCCAAGTGAATGGGGGTAGCGGAGGCTATGCTATGTTGGATAATACCAGTTTAAATCTGGCAAGTCGCAGCAGCATCGCCATCGAATACGATGTTAATTTTTCTAATACCGATGGTTGGGGTGGTTTTCGTTATAGAGGTATTACCTGCGATATTAATCCCAATCGTGTTGGATGGAGAGATGGCTCTTTTGAAGGACTCCCTGGATCTTATCGATTTTTTCCTGCCCTCACAAGAAATGTTAATCATCATGTTATTCTGTTTATCAAACAAAATAGTCCTTACACAACCAGCGATCTATACGTTGATGGAAAACCTGTATTTATAAATGAACCTATTGAAACAACAAGTTTTCCAAATACTGGAATTGGATTTTTGTCCCACTATAATGCAGGAGGCTCGTACAATATTGACAATATCCTCATAAAAGACATAACACAATTAGCTCCATCAGGACTCGTGTCCGCAAGTTATGATTTTTCAAGCAATTTAAATCCATGGATTACTTCAGGAAATACCACGAATGTAAATTTTGTAATCGCAGCCGGACAACTTGTAGCAACTGTTATTGGCACAGGTGGCTATAGCTTTTTCTATCCTTATGATCTGTATGTTTCATCAAGAACCATTACTGTCGATTATGATGTTACTTTTTCTAATTCAAACGATGGATGGGGTGGATTTCTTTATCGTGGGATTCACATGGATATATGCCCCAATCGTTATGGGGTAAGAGATGGTTTATTTGAGGGATATTCCGGAACCTATCAATGGTACACAAGTAGTATGAGTAAAGGATCAAGCCATCATGTACACCTTACATTTACGCCCTCTTCCCCTTATGTCTTAGCTAATTTAGCAATTGATGGTTCATCTATTTTTACAAACGAACCCATTCAAGTCTCTTCTTTCCCCAATAATTCTCTTGGATTTATAGGTCCCTACGAAAGCGGCAATTGCAGTATTGACAATCTCACAATATCTGAATAGATAGCTTTTTCGTCTTTTTTTTGTTAAAATTACTTTAGTATTAGGCAAACAATAAGCATTAGATCTAATGCTTGTTTGGCCAGAAAGGCTTCAAAGATGGAATGGTTGAAGCGAATTTTATCTTTTTTTAGAAACAAATCTCCAGTCCCCACTATTTTTTTTAATAATTTTTACATAAAAGTTCATTGTCTCTCTAAAATTTTATTTATTAGTTTTATTTTTTATCTTTTCCTTAAAATTTCTTCTAATACTGAAGCAGCCACATGCACCTGGAATGCTTCGTCTAATGGAGACTGGTCTTCGGCAGCTAATTGGTCTAATTGTGAAGGACAAGCTCCTCAGTCAGGAGATAGCGTTATTTTTGATGGGACTTCAACAAGCAATACAAATATTGATGCAAGTGCTGTAGGCACAGTATCTAATTTCACCATTCAGGCAGCTTATTCAGGAACTATTAGTCTTTCCAGAACATTAACCGTTAATGGTACCTTTACCCAAAATGGTGGCATATTTACAATGAATGCCAATACTGTGACTTTCAACTCTACTTTAGATATTCAATCAGGTACTTTTAATTTATCTTCTGCAACTACTACCTTCAATGGCTATGCTCTTTTTAATG
>CAZXEQ010000006.1:9012-177163 GCA_964640155.1 uncultured bacterium
CCTCACCTTCAATCCCTCCCCGGGTGTTACCATCGGTATGAATGATGATACTTTTCAGGTAAATAATACTTTTACTTGGAGCGAAGGTCAGATTTCTGGGGGGACGATTAAAGTGATTAAAGATCTCACTTATGATGCCAATGTCGATGGCGGTAATGGTTCTTCAGGTACTCTTCATTTGGCTCCTACCACCACTAAAACTTATACTCTTCCTGCATCTGCTCTTGTTCCCTCTTTCATTGTGGATACTAATGCTACGGTTAATACAGATGCAGATACCACGACTACTTTTGAAGGAACGATTCAAAATGTTGCGGGAACTTTAAATTTCAATGGCAGTGCTACGGTTGCTGGCACCACTACTCTATCAGGTGACTCTTCTACTACTTTAGCCAGTTCTAAAACTCTTACATCCAGTAGTGATTTTAATCTTCAAGGTACTACCACTTCTTTTACTCTTTCCTCTTCTTCTACTTTTTCTACCTCAGGGACTTTTACTCAGACAGGAGGGACTTTTACTTCTAATAATGCTGCTGTGACTTTCAACTATGTGGTAGACATCCAATCTGGAACTTTTAATTTATCTTCTGCAACTACTACCTTCAATGGCTATGCTCTTTTTAATGTCAGTGGTTCGGCTGATGCTACCATTAATCACAACAATGGCTCGGTTGTTGTCAGTCCTACAGGTAATATCGATTTCTATGCCGGTCCGGGTGCGGCTACCATTACTCTTTATAACCTCACCTTCAATCCCTCCCCGGGTGTTACCATCGGTATGAATGATGATACTTTTGAAGCTGAAGGAAATCTTATTCTGAATGAAGGGTTTTTAAATTCCGGTGCCTTACGTTCGAAAGGAAATGTGACTGTTGGAACTGACTTTGATGGAGGAACTTTCACTTCTCTCAAATTCATTGGAAGTAGCAATCAGAATTTTGATCTTACAGGAAACACAGGAGTTATTAACGCTGATATTACCATTAATAAATCGGCAGGAGAGGTCACACTTTTATCAGCACTTGTGATGGATGCAACTAATCAGGATCTATTTATCACTTCTGGAACTTTTAATTTATTTGGTCACAATTTGGATGTTACTGGGGACAGTGGAACAATGGTCATTGATGCTGCTGGAACACTTCAACTACAAGGAAACGAAACCATCTCGGGAGGACCTGATAAGAACAGTGGAACTGTTATTTACAATGGAACAGAAAGTTATACAACTTCGCTAGCAGCAGGTAACACATATACTCACCTTACCTTTAATGGTTCTGGAGGCATCTGGGAACCTGATGGAACTGTAAATGTGGAAGGAGATTTAACCATTGGAAATGGAATCTTAGATATCGATGGACAAGATCTTACAGTGAAAGGGACTTTTTCTAATGATGGAACTTTAAGAGCTCAAGGAAATGAAACCATCTCGTTGGCCTCTAGCAATTCGGAAACCAATTTATTTCTTTTTCATTTAAATAATGATCTTACTGATAGCGGCGCCCAAAATAAAACAGCTTCTTTGGGAGGAAGTGCTTCTTACACTGCTTCTGGAAAATACAGCGATGCAGTAAGCCTCGATGGAAGTGGTTACGTTGCTGTCAGTGATATGAATATGTCCACCACTCAAAGCTATACTGCCATGGCATGGTTCAAAGCTTCGGCGTTAGGCAGCAGCAACAATCAAATCATTGACACAAGAGCTTCAGGTTTTACAATACCTCTTCGTATGTTTATAAATAATGGAGAATTTGCCTGTTCCATTGAAACAGCAGGGGCCACCTACGCAACAGCAACATCAACCATTACCACTAACACCTGGTATCATGGGGCTTGTGTTTATAATTCAACTACACGCGTTTTATCTGCCTATCTTGATGGTACTTTTATTGGAAGTGTGACCATTCCAGCTACAGATGTTTCTAGTACAGAATTTCATATAGGTGATGACCCTACTTTCAGCGGAGAAGGATGGACAGGGCTTATTGATGATGTGGTTGTTTATCCAAGAGTTCTAACGCCCACACAAATCAATACAGCCTACTCTTCTTCTTCAGAACATACTTACCTTACACTAACAGCGTATGATAATAATTCAGGAACTTTTGAATATGATGGATCTTCTAGCTATAGTTCTCTCTCAGGAGGAAATGATTATTATCATCTTGAAATTGATGGATCTGGAAGCTTCACACACACAAACACTTTAAATGTAGCAGGAAATTTAACCATTGCTCAGGGAACTTTGAACAGCAATGGACAAAATATTAACTTGAGTGGGAATTGGAATAATTCAGGAACATATACCAGCGGCTCAAACACTGTGACCTTTGAAGGTCCTAACACTCAAACTCTCACATCGGGAGGGACAGGGACAGGCCAAGATTTTAATAATATCACCATTTCAAAAGCATTGGGAACCGTTTCTCTACAAACAAACCCTCTTGATGTAGATGGAAATTTTACTTTAGATTCTGGGACTTTTTCTCAAGGGGATTTGACCATAACAGTAGGTAATTTTATTATGAATAATGGAACATTTACAGGGGGTTCAGCTGCTGTTACTGTCAACACAGATTTCACACTTTCTGGAGGAGCGTTTACAAGCACCTCCAATACTTTAAATGTCTCAGGAGATTTTTCTCACACGGCAGGCACGTTTTTACATAATTCAGGAACTGTATCGCTATCTGGAGCAGATCAAGATATTACGGGATCAACGACATTTTATCATTTCTCAAAAATTGTAGCTTCCTCCGCTGCTTTAAATTTTGAATCAGACTCTATTACAACTGTTGAAGGAACTTTAACACTCAAGGGTGCTGCAAGCAACCTCTTAAGCATTCGATCAAGCTCAGTAGGAACTCAAGCTAAAATTGATCCTCAAGGACCTAGAGTCATTGAATATTTAGATGTCAAAGACAGTAACAATCTTACTTTACCTCAAATCTCCTGTGTAACAGGATGTATTAACTCTGAGAATAATCTTCAGTGGAATTTTACAGCCCCTACCATTGGCTTTACAACAACATCTACCAGTGGTTCTGAAAGTGTTACTCCTATTAGTATTGGAATTACATTATCGGAAAGCATTGATCAAACAGTAACCGTTTCTTATGCAACTTCAGGAGGAACAGCAACAGGCAGTGGAACAGATTATACTTTACCCTCAGGAACAGCAACAATCGCTGCAGGAAGCACAACCACAAATATTTCATTGGCAGTGGTAAATGATTCGACCGATGAATCTAATGAAACAGTGGCCATCACGCTTTCAAATCCAATCAATGCAACATTGGGAGCCAATACAATTCATACTTATACTATTCTTGATAACGACGATACGGTTGATCCTACACTAGATACAGACGGGGATGGATTAACGGATCAAGAAGAAGAAATATTGGGAACAAATCCCAACAGTTCTGATACGGATGGAGACGGAATGCCTGATTTAGAAGAAGCCATTTCAGGAACTGATTCTAATGATTCCTCATCATACAATTCTATTCTCTTTCAAGATGATTTCTCAAATAATGCCAACCCCAAGGGATGGACTGAAAACTCTGACACAAGCAACAATGTTTCTTGGAATATCTCCGCAGGTAAACTAAATATGACAGCCACCAGTTCTGGCTACGCTTATTACAGCCCATCTACCTTGAACAGTTATATCTCTAGAGTTAATAAAATAGCCATTACTTATGATGTTCAATTTTCAAATAGCAATGGTTGGGGTGGTCTTTGGTTATGGGGTGTATATATTGATATTAATAGGTTTCGTTCAGGAGTTAGAGATGTTTTAGCAGAGATAAGTACAGGCGTAGGAATGTATCACTTCTACAGTGGTATTCCTGACAATAATCAACATCACGTATTGATTCTTGTTTCAAAAGCATCTCCTTATTATAAAATGAGTCTTTACATAGACACCAAACCTATTTTCATTGATGAATCCATTGAAATCAGTTCTTTTCTGAGTAGTAGAGTCGGTCTTGTATCCCCTTATTCAGCAGCAAATGCCATCTATGATAATTTTACAATTTGGGCTAATCCCAATCCAGCTTTGCTCCCCTTCTCAGAAGACTTTAGTACAGAAAGTTATGGATTATGGACCAGTTCTGGCAATAGCAATATTATATGGGATTTTAATGCCGGAAATCTTCAATCACAAAACTCTGTGTCTGGCTCAGGTTATGGCTATCTCCAACATGCATTAATGGATATTTCAGGAAAAGACGTTGTGATTGAATATGACACAAGATTCTTAGGAGGGACAACTTGGGGAGGAGTTTTGTGGAGAGGAATTGGTTGTGATGTAAATGTTAATCGTTCAGGGTGGAGAGATGGATCTTTTGAAGGGTATAATGGAACTTATCAGTTCTACACAGGGCTTTCAGCGAATGTACCTCATCATGTAACTTTGATGATTCGCCAAGATTCGCCTTTCTATTTATCTACTCTTTATGTGGACTCAACTCAAATTTTCAGCAATGAACCTATTCAGGTCAGTTCATTCCCCAATAAAACGATAGGATTTATATCCAATTATTTTGATGGAACTATTCTACGTGATAGTTTAGAGGTTCATGCCGCAGATAATGGAGATAATTTAGGGCCTGTGTTTCTTCCTACTTCCAACAAAAATGTCAATATAGGTTCTGATCTAAGCTTTCAAATTGCCGCCGTAGATCCTAATTCGGATGCGATCACTTATTCTTCAACAAGTCTTCCATCAGGCTCATCTCTAGATAATAGTACAGGAATATTCTCATGGACTCCTTCCTCCACAGGAGTGTCTTCTGTAACTTTTGAAGCCAGTGATGGAATAGCAACAGATTCCCAAACAGTGAACATCTATGTGAATACTGCTACTGCAACAGATTCAACACTTCACCAACAAACTTTTAGTGGAATTTCTATACCTAACAATTGGGATGAAACAGACACTAGCGCCAATGTCGATTGGTCTATCTCCAGTGATCAACTCAGAGCCACTGTTGTGGGATCAGGAGGTTATTCTTTTTTAACTCCTAATAACTGGAATGTCTCTGCAATCAGTGATGTAGCTATAGAGTATGATATCACCATGCCAGCTAATTCATGGGGTGGATTCACTTATCGGGGTATTCATATTGATGTGAACACCATTCGATCAGGAATAAGAGATGGAGCATATGAAGGGCATGCCGGAACCTATCAATGGTATTCAGGAATTTCAGCCAATACTCAACATCATATCATTGCTATTATCCATCAAGCTTCTCCTTATTATACTTGTGATCTTTATGTGGATGGAAAACCTTTCTTTAAAAATGAGCCTATTCAAGTGAGCAGTTTTCCTGATAATTTAGTAGGATTTGCATCCAATTATTATTCAGGCTCTGTCTACTTTGATAATCTTACTGTAAAAGATATCTCTTTATTTTTAAGTGCTTCTTCGGACTTTGTAGCGTCTTATCTTTTTAATTCAAACAGTTTAAATAATTTCATTATTTCTGGATCTACAACGAATGTGATTTGGTCTATGAGCAATGGGGAGTTCATTTCCACTGTGGTGGGTTCAGGGGGATATTCTCATATTTATCCCTATGATTTAGATATAGCCGGGAAAACTATTACGGTTGAATATGATGTTCTTTTCAATAAAACAGGCGATGGTTGGGGAGGATTTGATTATCGGGGTGTTCATATTGATATCAATCCCAATCGTCATGGTATTAGAGACGGATCTTTCGAAGGATATTCTGGTACTTATAATTGGTATACAAGTACTATGACCAAAGGAGCCCCTCATCATGTAATTTTAACTTTTACCCCTTCTTCTCCTTACACGCTGGTTAATCTCTCTGTGGATGGCAACTCTATTTTTACCAATGAACCTATTCAAGTTTCTTCTTTCCCTAACAAATCCGTAGGGTTTGCTTCTAATTATTTTTCTAGTAACATCTTTTGGGATAATTTAACTGTCATGGAATAATCTTTTAAGAATTTATTTTTTGACCGATCACTTTTGCAGCTTCTAGAAAAGCTTTTGTGATGGCAGAAGAAGAATCTCTTACAACGATAGGAACACCTTCATCTCCTCCTACTCGAACAGCAGCTTCCAAAGGAATTTTTCCTAAGAAAGGAACTTTCATTCTTTCTGCTTCTTTATGCCCGCCACCCTCTCTAAAAATATCTGTTTTTTCTTGGCAATGAGGACAAACAAAATAACTCATATTTTCAATGATACCTAAAATTTCTACGTTGAGCTTTTGAAACATGACTACACCTTTTTTAGCATCAATTAAGGCAACATCCTGAGGAGTCGTTACAATTACCGCACCACGAAGAGGAACCAATTGAACCAAAGATAATTGAGCATCTCCAGTGCCCGGCGGCAAATCAACAATCAAAATATCTAAGTCTTCCCACTGCGTATCATATAGTAATTGTCGAATTGCTCCTGTTACCATAGGTCCTCGCCAAATTACGGGATTATCGCCTTCCATAAAAAAGCCTAAGGACATCATGTGGACGCCATGCTTAAAATGTGGAATCAAGCGATTATTGGGAGTCAAAGCGGGTCTTTCCTGAAGGCCCATCATCATAGGAATACTGGGTCCATAAATATCACAATCCAATAGTCCCACTTTTTTTCCAATAAGATGAAGCGCACAGGCTAAATTAACTGCAACGGTCGATTTTCCAACTCCACCCTTTCCACTGGCAACAGCAATAATGGTCTTCACGCCTGGAACTGGTTTTTGTTCTAACGTAGCTCGGTCAGCCGCAGGACGAACAGGATTTTCATTCGCAGAGAATTGAATTGCATTTGAGAAAACAGGTCGAATAGATTCACAGATGAGTTGTTCTATTTGGCTTCTTTTCTCAGGAGGTTCTGTTGTATAAGCAATTGAAATATGAATGGTCTTATCTTTAATTTCAACCCCTTTAATCAAACCAAAGGAAACAATATCTCGGCTAAAGCCAGGATATTTTATTTGTCGCAAAATATTAAAAATTTCTTCCGATGTCACATTGACCTCTAAATTTAAATTATTCGCCTATGATTTTAACAATCACTCGCTTCTTTCTCTGTCCGTCAAATTCCGCATAATAAACTTGTTCCCAAGGCCCTAAATCTAATTTACCTTTTGTGATGGGGAGAACAACCTGATGGCCAATCAAAAGATTCTTTAAATGTGCATCTCCATTATCCTCTCCTGTTTGATGATGCCGATAGGGTTTGCCTGAAGGAGCTAGTCGTTCAAGCATTTGATCAATATCAGAAATTAAACCTTCTTCTGCATCATTCACATAGACACCTGCAGTAATATGCATTGCGGAAACCAAAACCAAACCTTCTTCAATATTACTTTTTTGCAATGCTTCTTCAACGCGAGGCGTAATATTGATATAGTCCCTTATTTTTTCCGTATTAAGCCATAAGTATTCAGTAAATGATTTCATTATTTAATTTTATTCCCCATATCCTAATCTTTTTAAAGCCCTTTCATCATTTCTCCAATCTTTTATCACCTTGACCCAAAGTTCAAGAAAAACCTTTTTTCCTAAAAGATGTTCAATATCTTTTCTACTTTCAGCCCCGATTTTTTTGAGCATTTCCCCTTTTTTTCCAATCAAGATGGATTTTTGAGAATCTCTTTCAATAAAAATAAGCGCCTTGATAAACCATAACTCTTTTCCTTCTCTTTCCTTCATCTCCTCAATTTCAACGGCTACAGCATGAGGAACCTCTTCTTCCAAAAAGTCCAAAGCTTTTTCTCGAATGATTTCCTTTACAAAAAACCGTTCAGGACGATCGGTCAGCTCTCCCTCAGTAAAGAAAGGTTCCCCTTCTTTCAAATTTTCAAAGATACGCATAAGCAATTGATCTAGATTTTCTGAAGTGACACAAGAAATGGGAATAACTTCCTTAAATGAATACAATCGCAAAGCTTCATCCATCAGAGGAAGAATCTTTCTTTTATTAACTGCATCCACCTTATTGATAAGAGCAAAAGTTGTTTTTCCAAAGCTCTGAATATTCTCTATCAATTGTCTATCTTCACTTCCAAAACCAGAATGAACATCCGTCATCAAAAGAATAAGATCTGCCTCATGAAATGAACTTTTAGCTTGATGCATCATATATTGACCTAAAGAAAGTCTCGACTCATAAATCCCTGGCGTATCTACAAAAATAATTTGACCTTCAGGTTTAGACAAAACACCTAAGATTTTATCTCGTGTGGTTCCAGGTTTAGAATTAACAATGGAAAGCTTCTCTCCCAACAAACAATTCATAAGAGTCGACTTACCCACATTAGGCTTTCCAACAATAGAAACATAGCCAGATTTATACATCATCACCTTTTAGTTTTTTGTCTTTCTCACAATGGTTGTAAAAACACCCCTTAAAATACGAATATCTCTTGAACCCAACTGAGCCCGATGCATAAAATTTCGAATAGATTCCATAAGAGTCTCCGGTTTCCCCTTAGTGAAATAACCCAGATGCTCTAAAGTATCCTTTAAATGGCCAAACATTCCTTCAAACTCTTTTTGACTCGCAATATCTTTTGCTTGTTTTAAATTTTGAGTTCCAAATCCTAAGATTTCATGATTCTTTGTTTTAGTAGTTCCTTTCGCCTTTAAACGATCCTTAAGATTTAAACTTGCAACATAAATTTCATAAGCATAAACCATAACTGCTTGCGCCAAATTTAAAGAAGGAAAACTTGAATGGGAAGGAATGCATGAAATACTTTGGCAAAGGGCTAATTCTTGATTTTCCAAGCCTTGATCTTCTGGCCCAAAAACAATCGCAACTTTCATTCCAGCAGGTAAAGATCCTATTTTTTCTGCCACTTGTCGAGGAGAAAAAAATTGATTAAATCTTCGTCGTTTTCTACGAGTGGTAGCTACAGTCCAATGAAAAGGTTTTATGGCTGTTTTTAAATTTCGAAATATTTTTGCTTTTTTTAGAATGGACATATCCCCTACAGCCATTTTTCTTGCCTCATCATTTTCAAAATCACAAGGATTCACAAGAATGAGTTGACTGAGACCTGCATTTTTCATAGCTCGAGATACAGAACCAATATTTCCAGATTTTATGGTACGAACCAAAACGATTGTAATATCCGAAAGTTTCATAGATCTTTAGCCCTGTTTTACTTGCCTTAAGTCGCGCAATTCATTATAGTTAAGAGAGGAGCGCTATGCTAGCCAAACCTTCAAAAATCAAAGTTGGCTTAGCCCTTGGTGGCGGTGGAGCAAGAGGCTTAGCCCATATTGGCGTCTTAAAAACCCTTCAAGAAGCAAACATTCCCTTACAACTTATTGCAGGCACCAGCATGGGTGCAGTCATTGGAGGCACTTATGCCTTAACCCCTCATTATCGTACTCTCGAAGAGAAACTTTTTCGATTTCTTGAAAAAGAAACTTTATTTCGATTAGAATCTTTTTTCAGAAAAAGCGAAGATGATACTCGCCTTGCAGGATTAAAAAGACTTGCAAATGTTTTACGTGAAATTTATTTATGGAAAGTAAGATCCAGCAAGAGATGGATGATTGATTCAGTTTTAATTGAAAAAATGATTCATGAACTTGTAGGAGAAGCCACTTTTCAAGATTGCAAAATTCCTTTTGTAACAATAGCCACCGATCTTTATTCTGGAGAAAGAATCGTTCTGAAAGAAGGTAAATTGAAAGAAGCTATTCTAGCTAGCTCTGCTATTCCTGGAACACTTCCCCCAGTAGAACTTTATGGCCGACTTCTTGGAGATGGGAGCATTATAGAACCGATTCCAGTGAATGTTACAAAAGAAATGGGAATGAATCTCGTTATTGCGGTTGATGTAGGACGGGAAGTTAAAAAGAGAAAAAAGTTCCGAAACATGATTGATATTGTCGTTCAAGCTGAAAATATTAAAAGTTATGAACTAAGTAAAATGAAACTTGCTCCTGCAGATTTAATCATCGAACCCGAAGTAGGACATATCAGTTGGGCTCATTTTTCAAAAGCCAGAGAATGTATTCGTCGGGGATCTGTTGCTACTTGGAATGCTATTCCTAAACTGAAATTATTAATGGCTGAACAAAAGAGAAAGAATTTTTTAGGGAAAATATTACCTTTTGGGAAAAAGTCTGAACCTAATAAACTAGCTTGAATAAAAATATTTCAAATTCAAAGCTAATCATAACTAAAAAAAGGATAAAAACATGAACCCAACGAAAAAAAGAATCATTCTAGCAAGCGGTGCAAGAACTCCCATTGGACATGTCAACAAATCCTTGGCTGACTTAAGACCAGATGAACTCGGCACAATGGCTATTAAAAATGTGCTTGAGAAATCAAAAATAGATCCTAATGAAGTAGATGGTGTGCTCTTAGGTTGGGTTGGACAACTTAGCAATGCACCCAATATTGCAAGAGTTTGTGCTCTCAATGCAGGACTTCCAGAAAAATCCGTTGCTTATACGCTTCATGTCAATTGTGTTTCTGGAATTGAAGCAGTCGCTTCAGCGGCAAGACAAATTCTGGTAGGAGAAGGCGATGTATTTATTGCAGGTGGTACAGAAAGCATGAGTTCTTTCCCCTACTCCATTCGAGGCGCACGTCGATATCGAGGACTTAAAACACTCGATGACTTAAAAAAGAATTGGGATCATCTTCTCACCGATCCACATATTGAAATTGGAGACTGCATGCTCGAAGGCTTGCGAGACCCCGTCAAAGGAATGATCATGGCTGAAACTGCAGAAATTTTAGCTCAACTCTATGATATTTCTAGAGACGAACAAGATGATTATGCAGTACAAAGTTATCGAAGAGCCATTGATGGAATTCGTAAAGGGATTTTCAAATCCTATGTCCACCCTGTTGTTAAAAATGGACAAACGCTTCTAGAACAAGATGAAAATCCTCTTCAAAGAGAAGCTTTTGTTCTAGATCCTGAAAAAGCTAAAAAAGCTATCCCAATGTTTGATAATGAAGAATATCCTTTTAAGAAATTTTGGGATACTTATGGACATGAAATTCCAGGTAAAAAATTCATAGAAGGAAAAACAAAAGGGACTATTACACCTTTCAATTCATGTCCAAGAAGCGATGGAGCTGCTGCTGTCATCGTAGCATCTGAAGAGAAAGCAAAAAAATTAAAATTGGACATCATTGCCGAATTGAAAGGCTGGGGCTTTGCCGGAGTTAATCCTGCCCTCATGGGAATGGGACCTGCCCACGCAGCACAAAAAGCTCTTAGTTGGATTAATATTCCTTTTGAGAAAATGGATATCATTGAACTTCATGAAGCATTTGCTGCAGGATGTTTGGCCATTTTTAAAGAGGGAAAGAAAAAATTTAATCATAATTGGGAATCCAAATGGAAAGAAGGTCGTGTGAATCCCTATGGAGGGTCTATTGCTCTGGGCCATCCCTTGGCTGCTTCTGGTACACGCATTCTGCTCAATCTAGCTTATGAACTTAAAGCGGATCCCAAAGCAAAAATGGGTTTGGCAGCTGCTTGTGCAGCCGGCGGAGTTTCAGGAAGTGCAATTTTAGAAAAATATGAAGGATAAAATTAGGGGATTGTGGATAGTAAATTGTTAAAAACTATGATAATGAGAAATGATAATCAAAATATATTATCTTTTCCATTATTCCCCATCCACATAATAAATAATATGAAACCACATCCATTTCTCATCGCAGGTGAGTTTTGTCAATCTAAACAAACAGCAGACGTCATCAATCCATTTGATCAATCTCTTGTCGCTAAGGTCTGTCTTGCTGAGAAGTCTGACATTGAAAAAGCTATTCAAAAATCGGTAGAAGCTTTCAAAAAATCTAGAAAAATGGCTTCTCACGAAAGAGCTGATTTAATAAAAAAAATTGCTTTAGGAATTGCTGATCGAAAAGAAGAGTTAGCTAAAACCATCGTCCAAGAAAATGGTAAGACCATACGCGATTGCCGTATGGAAGTCGACCGCGCTGTGATGACTTTTGAAATTGCAGCTGAGGAAGCTAAAAGAATAACTGGAGAAGTACTTCCTCTAGATTTAAGACCTGATGCAAAGGATCGATTTGGATTGGTCAAACGATTTCCCATTGGACCCATCACCGCCATCACCCCTTTTAATTATCCATTAAATTTAGCGGTTCATAAGATTGCTCCCGCCTTTGCCGTTGGGAATCCCGTCATTTTAAAACCACCGACAGACACCCCCTTGAGCGCTTTATTATTAGGAGAAATCATCACTCAATGTTCTCCTCTTCCAGGACTTATCAGCGTGGTACCATCTCTTCATGAAAATTGTGATGCACTGATCACTGATGATCGAATTCAAATGATTAGTTTTACAGGAAGCCCTGATGTAGGGTGGAATATTAAAAAGAAATGTGGCCGAAAAAAGGTTACTTTAGAACTTGGAGGAAATGGTGGAGTGATTGTTCATGAGGATGCAGATCTCGATCTTGCTGTTTTAAGATGCGTTCGTGGAGCTTTTGCTTATGCAGGACAAGTTTGCATTTCTGTACAAAGAATTTATATTCATCAGAAAATTTATAAAAATTTCATTCAGTTATTTCTTAAAGAAATAAAAAAATTAAAAATGGGTGATCCCATGGATGAAGCAACAGACATTGGACCTATGATCAAAGAAACACAAGCCATTCGAGCCTGTGAATGGATTGAAGAAGCTGTAAGAGCTGGTGCTAAGCTTCTTACCGGAGGCAAACGTCGTGGAAGTTTTGTTGAACCTACTGTTCTAGAGAATGTTCCCAAGGGGACCAAGGCATGCGACAAAGAAGCCTTTGCGCCTTTGGTAGATGTATTTCCATATGAGAAATTTGAAGATGCAGTACAAGCTGTTAATGATACACCTTATGGACTACAAGCTGGCATTTTCACTCAAGATATCAATCGTATTCTCCATGCTTTCAATGAAATTGAGGTTGGAGGACTCATGGTCAATGAAGTTCCTACCTTTCGTTTAGATCATATGCCCTATGGAGGAGTTAAACATTCTGGGTTTGGTCGAGAAGGTCTCAAATATGCCATGGAAGAAATGACAGAACCTCGCCTCCTCGTATTGAAAGCTTAAACTCCCATGAAAAAAAGTATTCTCCTCTCCCAATGGATTTTACCTGTTTGCAAACCACCCATTCAAGATGGAGCTATTGTTTTAGAAAATGGAAAAATCTCGGATGTTGGAGAAGCAAAAAAAATTCTAAAAGAAAATCCAAAATTGGAGGTAGAAGATTTGGGACCATCCATTCTTCTGCCAGGCTTAGTCAATGCCCATACCCATTTAGAATATTCATGTTTATATGAGCAAATTAAACCTCAGAAAAATTTTTCAGGTTGGCTTCTTGAAATCATTCAACTCAAAAAAAATATTTCTAAAAACCAAATTGTTTTAGGCATTCAAAAGCATATTATTTCTTTAAAAAAATTGGGAATTATCCTTGTAGGAGAAGTTACAAATACAGGCCTTGCAGCTCCTCTCCTTGAAGAACAAAAACTCTCAGGTAATATTTATTATGAGCTTGTCGGAGATTGTTCTTTTCAAGAATATTTAAATACCGAGAAAAAACTAAAAGAAGAAGCACCTTCATTTCATATTTCTCCAGCCTGTCACGCTCCTCATACTGTCCCATTAGACATTCTCAAAAAAGTTAAAGCATATATTCATCAAAAGAGACTTTATACTTCCATTCATCTCTCAGAATCCATGGATGAAAATAAATGGATTCAAAAACTGAATGGGTCTTTCTCTGATCTTATTCAAACCAAAGCTCTTTTACAAAATCCTTTTTTTGGGAAAGGACTTAGTCCCACTCAATATTTATATAAAAATAATTTCTTATCCCCTAAGGTTCTTTGCGTTCACTGTGCACATCCCCTTCCCCAAGACTTTTCTCTACTTAAAAAAACCGGCTCTTACATTGCACTCTGCCCACGCAGCAATCAATACACAGGAACCGGTCTTCCTCCTATTAAAAAACTTTTAAAATATAAAATACTTCTTTGCCTTGGAACAGATAGTCTGGCGAGTAATGATGATTTAGATTTATGGAATGAAATGAGATTTTTTAAAAAACACTTCCCTTTTCTTACTCTTCCCTTTATTCTACGGATGGCTACGCTTCATGGAGCCCATGCCCTAGGTTTTGGAAATGAATATGGATCCATTGAAAAAGGTAAAAAAGCAAAATTAATTTTTATTAAAACAGGAAAAAAACAGGTTCAAGACCCTTATCAATTCTTAATGGCAGAAAAACATGAAATCTTTCATTACAATTCTCACGCGTTACGCTCGATTAATTCGATTTAGCCACAGCATCTTTGCTCTCCCCTTTGCATTTGCAAGCGTTCTTCTCGTGTCAAAATATTTTCAAATTCGCTCCATTAAAATTCTATGGATCCTCATTGCTATGATTTCTGCTCGCAGTGCCGCCATGGCTTTTAATCGTATGATCGATTCAAAAATTGACGCCTTAAATCCTAGAACTGTAAAAAGAGAAATACCTCAAGGCATTATTAGCTGGAAAGGGGCATTAACACTTGCTGTTTCTTCTTCTCTTCTATTCATTTATTCTACTTTTCAACTCAACATTCTTTGCGCCATTCTCTCCTTGCCAACACTTATTCTTTTTATATTTTATCCTTACACCAAACGCTTCACTTGGCTTTCTCATTTATTTCTAGGTTTGAGTTTAGGCCTGGCACCTCTAGGAGCGTGGGTTGCCTTTACCGAAAGCTTGCAAGGTCCTATTTTACTATTGGGGTTGAGTGTTCTCTTTTGGGTTGCAGGATTTGACATTATCTATTCTACACAAGATGTTGAGTTTGATAAATCTCAAGGTCTCTTTAGCATTCCAGCTCAATTTGGCATTCAAAAAGGTCTTAAAATAGCCATGATTTTTCACGGAATTGCTTTAAGTCTTCTTATTTGGACAGGCATTCTTTTTCATCTTTCTTTTGCTTATTTTTTAGGATGTTCATTTATTGGAGCAATAATGCTTTACGAACATTCTTTGGTAAATCCAACTGATCTTTCAAAAGTTCAAACCGCTTTCAATGCCAATGGTTGGATCAGTCTTCTTTATCTTGTGTCTACATGGATGGGATTATGACACAAAAAAGACTCGTTATTGCTATCACAGGTGCCAGTGGTATGCTGTACGCTGAAAGACTTCTAAAAGCCCTTTGTCAAGAAAATCATATCGTTGAACTTATCATGTCAGAGAATGCAAGAGATCTCTTACATTTTGAAATTGGTCTTAAAAAATCTCAAAACATGAAAGATTTTTTAGAAAAAAAATATAATCTCTCTTTAAACCCCAAGACCTTCAAAATATTTTCAAACGATGATTTGGCCGCGCCTCCTTCCTCTGGCACGCATCATCATGATGGCATGGTGATTATCCCTTGCTCCATGAAAACACTTTCAGCTGTAGCCACAGGAGCCTCTCGAGCTCTCATTGAACGAGCTGCGGATGTTTGCTTAAAAGAATCTAGAAAATTAATTCTGGTGACACGCGAAACACCTTTGAGTCGAATTCACTTAGAAAACATGCTTCGTGTCACCGATGCTGGCGGGAAAATCATGCCTTGTGATCCTGGATTTTATATCAAACCCAAAAAAATTGAAGATCTTGCTGATTTCATCGCAGGTAAAGTTTTAAATCTTTTAGGAATTGAACATCTGCTTTTTAAACCATGGGGAAATGAATAGTCAACGGTTGCCAGTTTTCGGTCTCCAGTAAAACCTTCTCCAAAAATATGAATAACAAAACAAATATAGCAAACATGTTTAGTCGAATTGCCGAGCGTTATGATTTGGCCAATGATTTATTAAGTCTCGGGACCCATCGTTTATGGAAAAAAAAAGCCCTTCGACTCTTAAATCTTCAACCGAATGACTGTCTTTTAGATCTTTGTTGTGGAACGGGAGATTTTTTAATTCAAGTTCATCAAGGATACGCCATAGGAGCTGATCTTTCTCAGACCATGCTAAAAGAAGCACATAAAAGAAATTCCCATTTACCCCTTATATGTGCGGATGGAGAAATCCTTCCCTTCCATAATACCTCATTTAACAAAGTTATTATCGGTTTTGGCATTCGTAACATCCCTCAAACAGTCAAAGCCTTGCAGGAAATACATCGTGTTTTAAAATCAGAGGGAAGACTTGTCATTTTAGAGTTTTCAAAACCACGATCGAAATTCTTCTCAAAATTTTATCTTTTTTATCTTAATAAGATTCTTCCTATTATTGGAGGCTGGATTTCAAAAGAAAAATCTGCCTACGAATACCTCGCTCAAACCATTCAAAGCTTTCCAGACGGAAAAGATTTTTTAAAACTAATGGAAATAAGTGGTTTTACAAAAATAAATGATACTCGTTTGAACTTTGGAATTGCTTCGATTTACGAAGGGAACAAGCAATAAAGAGGCATCAAATTTTCGGGTTCAGAAGTGCGTGAGTATTCGCAACTTTTTGGTCATCCATTGATCAGCCTCTTGTGCATAAGAGAACCCTTCCTAAAAACCATCTTCACTTGGAGGTGTCTTGACCGAAGCGGAGGGCTTTTCTGAACCAGAAGGTGCGACTTGAGTCTGAGTCTTTTGAATCTCAGGGCTTTGAGTTTGCAATGGAGTTTGAGTAGAAGTCTGTGATTGAGAAACCTCAGTCTTTGAAGAAGTTACAGATGTCGAGAAACCATTCATACTCACAATATAATCTCTAATCGCTCTTGTTTGCCAAACAGGATCCGCCAAAAAAGCATCTAACTCTGATCCAAATAAATTTTCAAAGTATTGTTTTGTGTCTTTAAACTGAGGAGTTTTTAAAAGATTCGGGACAAAAGAAACACGCTTATCTCCCATTTTTGGAAAATTCGTCGGCATTTTTGTTCCAGGCTGTATTACTTCTGGTTCTAAAATCCAGCGAGCAATCCATTCATGCCTGAGACGATCTTTAGCTAAACCTAAATTAGGTCCCAAATTCACCACTTGAGACCCTTTAGTAGATGGATCCATACTCACAGGGTGACAGGACATACATTTAAACATTTCAAAAAGTTTTTCCCCTGCTTTACGTTCACGTTCAGGAACTTGAACATCTCCAAAATAATCAAATTCATAAGGATACTTTGCATCTGATAGTGATGAAAAATATGCCACAATGCTTGAAGCATCTTCATCTGAAAGATTAAATTTCGGCATCCGCACCGTAAGCCAGGGTCTAATTAAAATAGGATTTTTCAAGAAGCTAAAAAGCCACTCAGGTTGAACTTTCGCACCTTCTCCCTCTAAACTAGGAGCAATTGCACTGCCCTTACCTTCAATGACATGACAGCCTGTACAGTTCAAGTCTCGAACTAAATTGCGCCCTTTCTCGATAGCATCTTCTTTTTTGGAAAGATTCTTTTTAAACTCGGACGGAATCTCCTTTTCTTCGCCACGGAAACTCGTCAACAAAGTAACCAGAGAATTGGCCTCTTCATCCGACAGATGAAAATTGGGCATCTTTTGTTCGATACGCTCCGTTGCATAAACTTGAGGATTTTTAATTTTATTAAAAGTCCAATCCCAAAGCGTATGAGGAATATCGTGCGCATAACCGAAAAAGAGAAGACTTAAATCCTTCGCTCCAAATGCTGTAAGTTCTGCACCCACGCGAGGTCTATTTTCAAGACCCGGAACATTATGGCATCCAAAACATCCAAGGGACCCCATCAAATTCTTTCCCTTTTTTGCAAGGCCCACATCCACTGTTTCTGCCTTCGATGGATCCAGCCCCCAACTGTCATTTTTCAAAGTTATTAAATAACTGATCAAATGGGCAATTTCATCATCTTTAAGCCGCATGTTAGGCATTTTTCCATGAGGTAAATATTCACGAGGATTTTTTAACCAACGATACAGCCATTCTGGTCGAACTTTATTCCCCACATGTGTTAAATCAGGGGCAAAGGTTTCTCCTTCTTCACCTATTTTGTGACAAGCAATACAAGCCAAATCTTTTACCAATTTTTTCCCTTCTTCTAGAGAACCCTTTTCTAAGGCCAATTTCTCATCACTCGTCATAGGAACGCTAGAGCTCAAACTTCCTAAATAATGTGCCATAGCCTTTGCTTCATCTTCTGTTACCTTAAATTGAGGCATACGTGTTGTTGGACTTAAACTTTTGGGATCTTTAATCCAACGAGCCATCCAGTCCACAGTTGTTTTTTCGGAAATTTTGTCTAGTTCTGGTCCAACTTTTTTCGCATTTTCATATCCAGAAGCCAAATGACACCCCGAACAACCTAATTGGCCAAACAAGACTTTTCCTTGAGTTAATGTCGCGGCCTCTGGGACCTCCACTGTAGCATGACACTTCACGCAGGAGCTTTCTACCTTGTGATCCCTTAACAAAGGAAACTCCCAATGATGTACCTCTCCATGCGCATCCTTTACCGTTAAGGCAGATCCTTGTCCTCCATGGCAGGACGTACATCCAAATTTCTCTGGAGGGTGTTTTTTTAACAAAATATCAAGCTTGGGATGAGTTCGAAAGGGTTGTTCGTATTTTTGAGGATCTTCAAATCCGGGACGATCAATCGCCAAATGACAGGTTTGACAACGATCTACTTTGTTTAAATCTTGGACAACAATCTGTTCAATTTTAGGACTTTTACGTTTTATATCTTTTACTTTTTTCTCAAGCATTTCGAGCTTGGTAGTCATCTGAATGATTTCTTTTTCAGTGTTTGAGACTTCTTCATCATGTGCTTGTACAATTCTCCACAAAGGAGCACTTTGATTCTCTACCTCTTTAATCTTAAGAGAAAGCTCATCTAATTCTTTTTGGTGTTGATCCACCTCCTGCTTTCGCCTATCAATATCTTTACTGTTTTCTAGTTTTGCTTTTTCAAAAAGATAATACACCGCATCAAAAC
Organism: uncultured bacterium; assembly: GCA_964640155.1. GTDB lineage: Bacteria > Auribacterota > JACPWU01 > JACPWU01 > JACPWU01 > CAZXEQ01. The sequence goes on from CAZXEQ010000006.1 coordinate 27,953, forward strand.
GACTTTTCATGAATTGAGATTCTTTACCTAAATCTTCTAACTTATATTTTAGATCAGTGAGTTGATTTTTTGCTTGGATATAAGCTTTTTGTGCTTGAGAGTCTTGGGGACCCCCCTGAAGGGTTTTTAATTTTTCCTGAAGTGAACGATAAATTTTTTGCACTGCTTCTGATTCTAAATTTTGTTTCTCTATATTAAATTCCTCTGTCGCTTTTTCCAGCTCTAATTTAAAAAAAGTTTTTTGGAAATCTTTCCATGGACGTCGATCAAAAGTCTCATCCCAAATCGCAAAAAGAGTAAGAAAAATAAGGCAAGCGACCGTAATAAAAAAAGGGATGCGAAAAGATTGCTCTTCTGTAGGTTTCTTTCGCCATTCATTTAAGCCCATCGTTCAATTTCCCTTTGTCCTTGGAGTTATACGTTAAACCAGGGGGTTACCCAGATATATTTGATATTAAATGCATAGCGAAGAAACATTTTGATAGGAAGTCCCATCATACTCAAGAAAAGAAACACAAAAATAGAAAATCTCATCCATCCCATTTCTTGAAGCAACGGACTTTTACGCCATCTCAAAATCAAATACCATAAAAAGCCTAAAGAATAATATGCTCCCAAAACAGCAGCACCAAACAAATTAGCAACCAGAGGAGAACGAATTTTTAAAAGATCTGAGAGATTGACATTTGCTACTGCTACTACTTTATGAGGATCCCATTCTTCCGTAATCCAAAATAAATTCCATCCTGGACCTCGTAAAAAAGTTCCCACTATAATCATGGCCACCCACAACCCTAAAAAACCAAAACAAAAAATTAAAATAGCCTTCTTTCTTTCCTTAAAAGTGTAATAACCATTTCCCAATGGATTACGATCAATGTAAGGAATGGCCATCAACCCTACAATAATGAGTGTTGGCAAAACAACTCCTGCAATCCATGGATCAAAATAAACAAGCATTTCCTGAAGTCCCAGAAAATACCATGGCGCTTTGCTCGGATTAGGTGTCACAGCAGGATTGGCAGGTAGTTCAAGCGGAGCATCTATGCCTAAAGACCATGCAAAAAGAATGAGCAAAGTAATCAAAACAGACATGAACTCGGCTCGAACTAGATAAGGGAAAACAAAAACCTTATCTACTTCTTTACGAGGATCCGGCTTAACTCGATAACGGTCATTATGGAATGCCTGTTTTAAAGCCAAACTCAAAAAGAAAACCACAAGAAATAACATTCCAACAATAGGAATATTATCTGGCTGAGTAATAATTTTTAGAAAATGATTCATAGTTTAAAACCGTAGATAGCAATTCGTAATTCGCAGTTCGTTAAAATTAGTAGCTCGTAGTTCGCAATTCATAGTTCGTTGAAAACAGCTATTGGGTTAAGATAATTTTAGTTTTTATCTTTTGCGATCTACGATTTACTAACTACGAACTACTTGTTTTTAAAGAGGACCTGATATTCCTCCATCCTTCCTCACTCTCCAAAAGTGAATCGTCACAAAAACCAAGAGGAAAAATGGCAAAGCAATACAATGCAATACATAAAATCTCAAAAGCGTTGGAGCACCTACTTGTGTACCTCCCAAAAGTAAGAAGCGCACATCATTATCGGGTTGCATTCCAAGTTGAGGACCAAAAGGTCCTTCATGACCTAAAAGAGGCGTTGCACGGGCCATGTTTGTTCCCACAGTCACTGCCCAAATCGCTAGCTGATCCCAAGGAAGAAGATAGCCCGTAAAACTTAAAATCATTGTTAGAACTAAAAGAATGACACCCACACCCCAGTTAAATTCACGAGGTGGTTTGTAAGAACCGGTCATGAAGACACGAAACATATGAAGCCACACGGTGATAATCATGCCATGTGCGGACCATCGATGCATATTTCTCAAAAGCATTCCAAAGGGAACATCAAATTGGAGATATTTCATGTCGCTATAAGCGTATTCAGCTGTAGGTCGATAATAAAACATCAAAGCAACACCGGTCACCAGAAGAATCAAGAAAAGAAAGAAACTTAAACCACCCATACACCAAGTATGCTTAAACTTGACTGCACCCCTGAGAACTTTTACAGGATGCAAATGTAAAAATACATTTCCAATAATCGCCAAAGTTCGATTTTTAGGTGTGTCTTTATAATCATGGCGAAACATAGAACGCCAAACTTGCGTTTTACGCAATTTTTGACGCAAAGTTTCTTTCACAATAGGCGGCTTAGCAGTCTCCACAGGTTTTGATGCCGTCGGTGCTGCACCCGTAGAAGCTGGTGATGATGTTGGTGATACAGGCTTATTATCTTCTGGCATTGATTTACCTTATCTTGATATTGATTTATACTATATTTTGAGTAGCGCTTCTGGTTTATTCCACTCCCCTTTTTCAAATAGAAAAAGAGTGCCCTTATCAATCAATAATTGTCCATCGTCTGCAAGTGTAATTTTTACACGATCTAAAGCCCGAGGCGCAGGTCCTTCAAAATTAACCCCATCTCGACGAAAACCACTTCCATGACAGGGACATTTAAATTTATCCTCTACCGATAACCATACAGGCGTACAACCTAAATGGGTACACTTCGCAAGAAGGGCGTAAAAACCTTCCGAAGTTCGTGCAATCCATACACGCTGTTCAGAAGCCCAACGTGTGCTGATTTCTCCTGGAGGATATTCTTGAGGAAAACCCGCTTTAAAAATATTGGAAGGTTCAAAAAGCACTCGAGGGAAAAGATATCGCACAAGGCCCACCAGCCAGGAGCTCATCACAAGGCCAAAGAAATACCAGCCCGCTTTTACAAAAAAATCCCGTCGCGTATAAAGAGAAGCATCATCTTGAGACTGGATTTTCTTTTTTAAATCTGGCTTTTTAACTTCCGCCGTAACATTCACTGGCTCAGTTGTCATTGACTTCCTAAAGATTAATAAAGCTTTGTAATCTAAATTGTTAAAAAATAATTTTGAGCTCGATTATTTGATGTATTAATTCCAAAGTCAATATTTTTTCATACTTGTTCAAACTTCTTACAAGTGAAATTCGTTTCCATTGACAAATTTTAGTGAGAATCATACCCTTAGGTCGTTTTATTTTCCAGAAATAAAAATAATTTTTGATGATGAGCCACCTCAAGAAACAAGGTGAACGAAATGGAAATGACTGATACAAAAATAAAAGAAGTTAATGAAATACTTCAACAATGTTTTGACCCCGAAATCCCTAGTGTCAGTGTTGTTGACCTGGGCCTTATTTATGATATTCAAGTCCAGGGAGATCATGTTTCTATTAAAATGACTTTGACTGCAAGAGGTTGTGGAATGGCCAACATGATCTCAGATCAAATCAAAGTCATGGTTGAAGACATCCCTTGGGTTAAATCAGCCCAAGTCGACATTGTATGGGAACCCCCTTGGCATCCTGATCGCATGAGCGAAAAAGCTAAAAAAACTCTTGGATATGACTAAGGGCATTTATAAAGTCCTTATCATCGATCAAAACTCTCACGACATCTCGTTTTTTCAAAAAGTCTTTTCAGAAATCCGACCCACAACTTTTAACTTTGCATTTGAATTCGAAAAAAATCTAAACTCCAGTCTCTCTTATTTGACTCAAAATAAAGTTGATATTATTTTTTTAGATTTAATATTCCCCGCTCTCACCAGTTTAGAAGTAATACGAAAAGTGCGTGAAACAGCCATTGAAACACCCATCATCGTTCTAATGGAAAACAACGATGAAAAACTAGCACAAGAGATTCTCCAACATGGAGTACAGGACTATCTCCTCAAAACCAGCATTCACTCCAAAATGCTTTCTCGTATCATCGTCCACTCCATCGAAAAAAAACGACTAGAAGAATCCCTACGATTGCAAAGCCAAATCGTCACCCATATGGCTGAAGGGGTATGTTTTGTTCGAGCTCGTGATGCAATGGTGGTTTACGCCAATTCTACATTTGAATCCATGTTCGGGTATTTTTCTGGAGAGCTTTTTAATAAACCTTTGTCCATTCTTTATGCACCCTCCTTTGAAAAAAGCGCTCCGGCTCAAGCTCAGGAAACGATTCGACACCTTAAAAAGACAGGCAAATGGAATGGAGAAGTACATCATTTAAAGAAAGATGGATCCTCTTTTTGGTGCCAGGCAAATATTTCAACTTTTGAGCATCCAGAATACGGACTGATTTGGGTGGGCGTTTTTACAGACATTACCAAGCGTAAATTAGCTGAAGAAACTTTAATTCGAACAACTTCTGAGCTTCAAGCCATTTTCCATGCGTTCCCTGACCTTTATTTTCGACTGGGTGAGGATGGAACCATTTTAGATTATCATGCCGGCCAATCTAAAAACTTATTCTTGTCCTCCAAAGATTTTTTAGGACAGCGCATTCAGGACATTCTCCCCAACAAAATTGAAAATCAATTCAAACAAATCATCTCTCTTACTCATCAAAAAAAGGAAATGGGTTCTCTGGAATATTCTTTAAATCTTCAAAATGAAGAAAACTTTTTTGAGGCTCGTATTCTTCCTCTTTTAAAAGATCAAGTTTTGGTGATCGTTAGGAATATTACTGAACGTAAAAAACTTGAAAAAATCAAAGATGAATTTATCAGCACTGTTTCGCATGAACTACGAACTCCCTTAAGCATTGTCAAAGAAGCCATTAGCAGTTTAAAAGATGAACTCTTAGGACCGCTTAATAAGGAACAAGTTGAAGTTGTCGATATTGCAAATCGAAACGCCTATCGCCTCTGGAGAATTATTAATGATATTCTTGATCTCTCAAAACTACAATCTGGCAAAGTTAGTGTTCATCCATTTTCTGTCAATATTGCTCAATTGATAAAGGAGGCAACACAAAGCTTTCAAACCATTGCTTCCAATAAAAATATACAGATTGATATAGAGTTACCGGAAGTGATTCCTTCTCTCATTTGCGATGGGAATCTGATTGAACGTGTTCTTGGAAATCTCTTGGATAATGCGATACGATTTTCTAAAAGTCATATTTTAATAAAAGCGGCTCTCACCCAGCAAAATCAGCAGGCATTAGGCAAAAAAGATAAAAAAAATACTCCGATGCCTTCTAACTCTCATTTTATTCAAATCAGTGTTATGGATGATGGACCTGGTATTGATAAAAAAGACATTGAACATTTATTCGAAAAATTTCATCAGATTCACCGTCCGGTGGGAGGAGCTGGCTATAAAGGAACAGGGCTGGGACTCGCAATTTCTAAGGAAATCATTGAACTTCATCAGGGTAAAATCTGGGTTGAAAGTGCGCTTAAAAAAGGATCTAAATTTCACTTTAGTTTACCCGTCACATTAGGAGAATAAAAAAAATGACATCACAACATTTTAAAATTTTACTCATTGAGGATGAGGAAGATTTAAGCAAATTACTTTTACTTCGTTTTAGAAAAGCAGGTTTTGAAGCAGACTCTGCAAACAATGGGAAAACAGGTTTAGAGAAAGCTATTTCATTTCATCCTGATCTTATTTTGCTGGATGTGATTATGCCAGGAATGGATGGATGGCAAGTTTGTGAAAAAATCAAGAAAACTCCTGACTTAAAGCAAACTCATGTTTTTATGGTAACTGCAGCTCCTTCAGTCGAACTTGAAGAAAAAGCAAAATTGCTTGGAGCCGATGGAATTATTTTCAAACCTTTTGAAAATCAAGAGTTGATGAATCTGGTCTCTAAACTAATAGAGAAAAAGAAAACTCTTAATCATCCGCCTAGATAAGCCTTTTTGACGTCGGGGTTTTGAATAAGACTCTCTGCTGTGTCTTCTAAAATAATTTTCCCCGTCTCCAAAACATAACCTCGATGTGCAAATTTCAAAGCCATATTGGCATTTTGTTCAACTAAAAGAATCGTTAAGCCTTGCTGATTAATTTCTCGTATGTTTTTAAAAATAGCTTGAACCAAAATGGGGGCCAAACCCAAAGAAGGTTCATCCATCAATAGCAGTCGAGGTCGAGCCATCAAAGCCCGACCAATCGCAAGCATTTGCTGCTCTCCGCCACTCAAAGTTGCGGCACTTTGGTTGAGACGCTCTTTCAAACGAGGGAAAAGAGAAAAAATTTTTTCAGTGTCTTCTTTAATCTGTTGTTGATCTTTTCTTAAATAGGCCCCCAAATCAAGATTTTCTCGTACAGATAAATTAGGAAAAACCATTCTTCCTTCAGGAACTTGAGAAATGCCAAGTTTAACAATTTCATGAGGAGCGACCCCATTCAAGGAAACTTCTCCAGAGCGTGCAGCATAATTTAATTGACCCGAACTCGGGTGAATTAACCCCGAAATGGTTCTCAAAAGAGTTGTCTTTCCTGCACCATTGGCACCAATGAGAGTCACCATTTCCCCTTCTCTCACTTCCAAAGAAACCCCATGAAGTGCTTGAACAGCACCATATGCCACTTTTAAGTTTTCGATTTTAAGCATTTGTTTCACCTAAATATGCTTCTATAACTCTGGGATTACGCTGAATTTCCTCTGGACTACCCTGAGCAATCATCTCGCCATGATCCATGACGATAACTCTGTCTGAAAGACCCATCACCACTTTCATGTCATGCTCAATCAATAAAATCGTGATATTAAACTCACGATGGAAACGAATAATAGATTGGCGCAACTCTTCTTTTTCAACCCTATTCATCCCTGCAGCGGGTTCATCCAAAAGCAAAAGTCGTGGGCGTGTCGCCAGAGCACGTGCAATTTCTAAATACCGTTGCTTTCCATAGGGTAAATTGCAGGCATCTTCATGAGCAACATTGCTTAAACCAAATCGCTCAAGAATCTCATGAGATTTTTTTAAAGTTTCTTTTTCTTCTTGATAGAAACGAGGAAATCGAAAAATGGATCCCAAAAGTCCACGATTTAAGTAGATATAATGAGCCACACGCACATTATCCAAAACGCTCATTTTTCGAAAAAGGCGTATATTTTGAAATGTTCTCGCAATCCCCTGCTTACAAATTTGGGAAGGTCTCAAGTCATTTAAACTTTTTCCGTCTAAAGAAATATGACCCTGATTTGGACAATAAACTCCTGTGATGAGATTAAAAACTGTGGTTTTTCCAGCTCCATTGGGGCCAATCAGGCCAATTAATTCCCCTTCTTTAATCGAAAAACTAAGATGAGAAACAGCTGTTAAGCCGCCAAAGGACAAAGTACAATTTTTAACTTCTAGAAGAGCCATTTTACTTCCCTCTGTTGACTTAAGTTTTTGAAGGGAAAATTTTGGATTTCAAATTACAAAATACATGGGTTGATCTAGCAAGCATCAAAAGAATCAAAATCACAGAATAAAGCACCATTCGATATTGGCTAAAAAATCTTAAGAATTCTGGAAGAATGGTTAAGATAATTGCAGAGATAACGCATCCCCAAATATTTCCCATTCCGCCCAGAACAACCATCACCACAATTTCAATGGATCTCATAAAGGTAAAAGAATTGGTATGAAGATAATGTACTTGATGAGCAAAAAGAGCACCTGCAATCCCGGCAAAAAAAGCACCAATAGCAAAAGCACCTACTTTATATTTTGTTGTATTAATACCAATCGACTCTGCAGCAATCTCATCCTCCCGAATGGCAAGAAAGGCTCGACCCTTCGTTGAACGAATGATATTGCAAATGACCATCAAGGTGGCATACACACAAATACCCACCCAAAAGAAATGAGTATAATCTCCAATCCCTGTAAGTCCCCTCGCGCCCCCTAAAGACTCAACATTCAAAATCAAAACTCGAATAATTTCACCAAAACCCAGTGTTGCAATCGCCAGATAATCACCTCGTAAGCGTAAAACAGGAAGACCTATTAAGATCCCTATCACGGCAGATAAACAACCTCCCAAGCCTAAAGCAATCATAAAAAAAATGATTTTTGCCATAAACTCTGGTAAATGAAATATATGGATGAACCAAGTCATAAAAATTTTCTCTCCATACACTGTAAATGCTGCAGAAGCATACGCCCCAATAGCCATAAAGCCTGCATGTCCGAGAGAAAACTGACCTGTTTGTCCATTAATTAAATTGAGACTTACCGCCAAAATGATATTAATCCCAATCATGAGCAGTATTTCTAGATAATAGGGATTCATCCAAAGGTTAATAAAATGATGAAGAAAGGCCAGCGCTCCTAAAACAAAGAGATTGATTCCAAATGTGAGCATCCAAAATCGTGTTTGCTTCATAATAATGACCTAATTTTAATAAAAATAAATAACATCCTTAATTTTACATTTTAATTTTTGATTTTTTTATACTTTCTCCGGACTACTTTTACCAAGTAACCCAGCAGGCTTCCAAAAAAGAATAAAAATTAAAATAAAAAATGCGACTGCATCACGATAAGTGCTCGAGAGATAGCCGGAGACCAAAACTTCGACAATTCCCATAATCATACCTCCAAGAACTGCTCCAAAAATATTTCCAATTCCGCCCAAAACAGCAGCCACAAAAGCCTTCAGTCCAGGCATAATTCCCATCAAAGGTTCCACTTTAGGATTAGAAAGGCTTACCAAAAGGCCTGCAACCGCAGCCAAAGCAGAGCCCACAAAAAAGGTAAAACTAATAACTCGATTGACGGCAATTCCCATTAACCCTGCAACTTCATGACTAAATGAAACGGCACGCATCGCTCGCCCTATTCTTGTTTTCATCACAATCCAATGAAGTGCCAACATGAGGAGAAAAGAAACACCTAAAATTAAAATTTGAATATTATTAATAACCACGTCTTTCCAACGAAAGGCTTCTTTCACTGCAAAAAGAGGAGGAAAGAATTTTGGATCTGCACCAAAAATCAGTTGTCCTGCATTTTGCAACAAAAGAGAAACACCGATGGCTGTAATTAAAGCTGTTAAACGAGGAGAATTTCTTAAAGGACGATAACAAAATCTTTCAATAAGCATACCCAATAAACCACAAGTGAGCATTGCAAAAACAAAAACCAAACAAGCTTTTCCTAAACCTGGCGAAGAAGGAACTTTGAGCCAAATGGCCGAATAATAACCGACCATAGCCCCCAACATATAAAGATCACCATGGGCAAAATTGATGAGGCGCAACACCCCGTAAACCATGGTATATCCCAAGGCAATAAGGGCATAAATACTTCCCCAACTAATTCCATTGATCAATTGCTGGATGAATTCTGACATAATCGTCGTGCGTATTGCGTCGTACGTACTGCGCCATAAATATTATATTGATTCACGCAGCACGCATCACGCAAAGCGCAGTACGGCCTTTAAGGTTCTACCCTTTTAAAAAACTTGAACTGGGCATTTTCAATTTTAAGAACGACCGCTGCTTTCTGAGCATTCCGATTTTCATCAAGCGTCGTTTTTCCAGAAATACCTTCAAGGTTCTTGGTCTGTGCTAAAGCATCTCGAATTTTACTCCCAGAAACAGAACCTGCCTGTTCAATCGCATGCACAAGCATGTTGGCTGCATCATACCCTAAAACAGCCATGGCATCTGGAACTTCACCATATTTGTTTTTAAATTTTTGTATAAAATCCTGAATCAGAGGACTTGGATCATCTGCAGCATAATGATTGCTAAAGTATGTTCCTTCTAGAGCCTCTCCACCAATTTCAATGGTACGTGGAGAATCCCATCCATCCCCACCTAATAAATTCCCTTGATATCCTAATTCCCTAGCCTGACGAGCAATTAAACCCACTTCCGTGTAATACCCAGGAATGAAAATAGCTTCTGGCTCCTCGCTTTTGATGGCCGTCAGTTGAGCTCTAAATTCAATATCCCCTTCTGAATAGGATTCGTTTGAAACAATTTCTCCACCCAATTCCTTAAAGGTTTGCTCAAAAAAGAGAGCCAATCCCATACTATAATCATTCTTAATATCTTTAAAAATAGCGGCTTTGCGAACTCCTAAAGTTTCGTAGGCAAATTTTGCCATGACTTCGCCTTGAAAAGGGTCAATAAAGCATACGCGGAAAATATAATCTCCGATCTCTGTCACCTTAGGATTAGTAGAAGCAGGAGTGATCATTGGAATCGATGCTCTCTGGCATTCAGGGGCAGCAGCTAAACTTCTAGAGCTTGCAACTTCTCCAATCACAGCGACGACTCGATCTCGTTTTAACAATTTTACTACAGCTGTTTTTGCTTCTTCTGGTTTACTCTGATCATCCTCAACAATCCATCGAAGTTTTTTACCAACAACACCACCCTTATCATTAGCTTCGGTCAATGCCAACTCAATTCCTTGCACCATGGAACGACCAAAAGTTGCTGTTCCCCCCGTCATCGATGCATAAACGCCAATGGCAACATCATCACTTTTCTTACCGCAGCCCCACAACATCACCAACATGGCAAGACACCATAAATATTTTTTCATGAATGTTTCCTTTTTATATTATTTGATAAATTTCAACTTAAACTTTATCACTTATCACTGTCTTCTATTTTGGCATTCATGCTATCATTTCTAAGTTGTGAAAAAAATATTTCTTATTACGATCAGTATCTTTTATTTACTTAATTTTCCCGTTCTGGCAGAAAATGAACCTCCTCTACCAGAATATGCTCTGGGTTATGCCTATACCCCTCACTTTGCAAATCTCTTAAAGCGCACGGAAGAACTTTTGAGTTTCTTTGGCATGACAGGATCTAAAATACAAGAGTTCATGGCCACAGTACTCTTAAAAACTTCTCGACTAGAAAGTTTAGATTTAGAAAAAGACTTTTTTTATCTTCGTTTCAATGACTCTGCATGTCCTAATCCATTTCTATATATGGTTCATGTTAAAGACAAAAATCTTTTTATCGAAAGTCTTGGAAAAGGACTTTTAGGAGGGAAAGGATTCATTCTAAAAGAACAAAACCGAAATCAACCCATACAAGAATACGTTGACGAAAAATCTTCTTTTGATCGCGAGGGTTATTTAAAGGCTTTGGAAAAAGGAGCTGCAGACCCTGTAAAGTTTCAAACAAAAATAAGCATTTCTTATTTTATCGCTTTTGTTGACTCCAAAGTCTTTGTTTCTGGAAATCGTGGACTCATTAAAATGTTTCTCAACAATCCTCTTAACCTAGGGAACATCTCTGGAAAAACCGATTGTCTTTTTATGATTAAACCTTCTTATCTTTATCAAGTGTATGGACAAGATCTTTCTTCTTTAAAGGAAAAAATAAAACCTATTCTAGAGAAAAATCAAAAATGGCTTCCGCCGATGATTCAATTCTTAGAAAATCAGGCTCAAAAAACTCCAAAGATGAAATTAAATCTCACACTTAACGAAAAAAATTTAGAAATCAAAGTTGTTTTTCAACCAGATGCATCCTCTCCTTCTTCCGTCGCTCCTCCTCAAACTTCTATTCCAAAATCCCTACCTAACACTTGTATGAGCATGTTGAATGGATATTTAACTCCCTCGGAGCAATTGCTACAAAACATGCAATTAGGACAGAATCCTCAAACCCAAAGCCTTCTTCAAGATTATTTTCAGCACATTGAAGGTCTTTTAAAACTATACACTTTTAGCGTCATAGACCAAAAAACAGCATTTTTAATCAATCTCTCTCCTAAAAAAGGTGGAGAAGCAGCCCATCATAAACTGAGTCGCCTTCTTCAAGAGGGATATACTGCACAAATAAAAACACAAGGAACAGTAGAAGAGATTCAACTGGAAGGAAAAAAGTTTTACACTATCTTTGATAAAACAAATCAATGGATTGGGATAGGATTTAAATCTCCAGAAAGTTTTAAAACGGCTCTTCTTAATACAACGGACCCATCTTCATCTACAGGATTCGATGAATATACAAAAGCTATTGCTGGATTTCCTCAAGAAGTTTCTTTATTTTTCTATCATCGAACGCAGTCAAATTTCATCGCAGGATATAGCAAGAGAGAAAACAACGGAGCTATTTTGTTTTTGCGCCTGAATGCAAAATCATGGATTGATACTTTAGCTCAGAAGAAAAAGATGAAAGAAGAGAAGAACGCTGGCAAGTAATCCAAAAAACCTCTCAAAAAGGTCCCAGGTGCAAGGCGCTTGCAAGCGACCGCGGAGGTGTACGTTTGATGGTACACCGCACAAGGGAGCGCAGTAAGGAACGTAGCAGATGGGCCTTTTTCAGAGGTTTTACTTTTTCAAATCGCGAATCATTCTGGTTAGCAGTCGAACCCCAATCCCCGTTGCCCCTTTCACACAATAAGGTCTCTTCTCATCAGCCCAGGCTGTCCCAGCAATATCGAGATGGGCCCATGGAAAATTGACAAATTGCTTTAAGAACATGGCTGCGGTAATTGTTCCAGCTCCGCGAGAACCTACATTTTTAATTTCTCCCACATCGCCTTTAATTTGATCAAAATATTCATCCCATAAAGGAAGCTGCCACGCACGTTCACCAGAATTTTCTCCCGCCTCCTTAATGAGATTAATCACTTTGTCATCATTTCCCATTAAACCAATCGCAAGTTGGCCTAGAGCAACGACACAAGCCCCGGTCAAAGTGGCCAAATCTACAACCATTTTAGGTTTATAGCGTTGGGCGTAAAAAAGACCATCCCCCAATAAAAGCCTTCCTTCCGCATCGGTATTTAAAACCTCCACGCTTTTTCCAGAACCCATCCAAATGACATCTCCTGGTCGCACCGCTGTTCCACTTGGCATATTCTCCGCAGCTGGAATAATCCCAACAATATGAGTTTTAAGTCCTAATTTTGCTACTGCACGCAAAATACCTGCCACAGCAGCTCCTCCAGCCATATCGTATTTCATTTTTTCCATGCCATCACTGGGTTTAATCGAAATACCTCCACTGTCAAAGGTTACACCCTTACCTACAAAAGCAAAATCAACAGGAGATTTGGTATTCCCATATTCCAAAACGATGAATCGAGGTTCTTCAGCACTCCCCTGGGAAACGGCAAGAATCCCCCCCATTTTCATTTTTTGAAGTGCTTTTTTATCAAAAGCCTTAAAAGAAATCCCACATTCTTTGGCCATTTTTGAAATTCGATCGGCCAAAACACGAGGAGGAAGTTCATTCGCAGGACTATTTACAAGATCTCTTGCGAAATTGACACTTTCAGCAACAACTTGGCCCATTTCAATAGCCTTTTCAATGCGAGACGAATTCAAATCATGAAAAGAAAGAAAACAAGTTTTTAATGCTCGTTTTTTAGAAGATGCTGGTTTAAAACAATCATATCGATAAAGGGCCAGATCTATAGTTTCAGTTACTACTTCAGCCAAACTCTCTTCAGATACTGCCGTTATACAAAAAGAATCCATCAAAAATTCAACATTTTCAAAACTCTTAGATGTTAAATCCATAATACGCCCCACCGTCTGGCGTATATTTTCTAGAGAAGGCTCCTTAGGCAAGATTACAACATAAAGAACATTCCCTTTTTCCAGATCAAAACTCATGACATCATTTTTCTTAAATGAAAATTTTTTTCGAAAAAGAAATCTTTCAACTCTCTGACGAAGCGAACTATCTAAAAAATCCTTCAAAGAATCTAAGTTTTTTGATTCTTCTCTTAAGCCAACAACAAAAGCTTGATTCTCGCCTTTTAAAGTTTTTTCTGTTTTTTTACATAAAATTTGCATGATTAAATTCCTTCTTAATTAATAAATGTTTTTTATAAATAACATTATGATTTACTCTTAAAACTAAAATGGACTTCTTCAGGGTATAAAATTCTCTTGCTTTCGTATATATATTTTATAGAATGTGCACGTTTCTTTCTCAACTCTTATTTGCTTATTTTCAATCAAGATGAGCAAATCTTTTCAAAGAGAGTTAAAAGAAACAATTCTTTTCCAGCCTAAATGATTTTCCAAATTATTTATGGCATAAATCTTGCTTCGATAGCAAACGCTAGAAAAGCAAGTTATGAACACTTAAAAGGAGGGGGTAATGAGGAAGTTATTTTTAATGTTGGCAGTAGTTACAGCTCTTACCTGTACTGAGTCTCGCTCTGCTTGGTCTCAAGTAGATGAAGAAGCTCTGATGCAGAAGTTAGAGACGTTAGAAAATAAAGTTAAAGAGTTGGAAGCACAATTGGGTGGTGAAGCAGTCGTTAGTGCTGATGATAAAGCACCTATTGTCGGAGGCATTGAAATCAGCGGAGGTATTTCAACAAACTCTGTTTGGAATTTTGATTCTCCAGATAGTGGTTCTAATGGCTTAAGGGTATTTGATACAGACTCAAATTCAGCAGGAGTTGATATTGTTGAAGTTGCTCTTGCCAAGAATTCTGAATCAGGACTTGGAGGTCGTATTGACCTTAATTTCCTTAAAACAGCCGGAGTCATTGCTTCAGCAGGAACAGACAGTGATGATTTCGATGTTCAACAGGCCTATATCACTTACACATCTCCACTGAGTTTCCCATGTGAAGGTTTATCAATTAAGCTTGGAAAATTCGTCACTCCTTTGGGCGCTGAAGTTATTGAGCCTTGGGATAACTGGAATTTTTCTCGTTCACTTCTTTTTGGATATGCAATTCCTTTTACGCATGTAGGTATTACAGTATCCAAAAGCTTTACAGATTATCTCAGTCTTACCGCTGGTGTGGTAAACGGTTGGGATAATGTTTCCGATAACAATGATGGAAAAAGTTTTCTGGGTAATGTAACACTTGGACCATGGGAATGGTTTACTTTGGGCATCAATGGTATCGTCGGTCCAGAGCAAGCAGATGAAAATGGTAATGTTCGCGGGGTTCTTGACCTTGTTTTAACAGCCAAGCCTACTCCGATCCCACAGTTAACCTTGATGTTTAACTATGATTACGGAACGGAAAGTGATGTTCCTTCATTTGAAGATCACACCACTATTACAACGAGTACCATCACAGGCTTCAGCGACATTTCTACAGAGACTGTGCAAGTGGGTGCATCTGATGCTACATGGCAAGGTTTTGCAGGATATGCCAAGTATGACTTCACAGATCGTTTGTATGCAGCCATCCGTGGTGAATGGTTCAGTGATGAAGATGGTGCACGAACAGGAACTTCTCAAGATTTATGGGAAATTACTGTAACAGGAGCTTATATGTTTGTCGAAGGACTTTGGGGTCGTTTAGAATATCGTCATGATGATTCTAATGCTACACCTTTCCTCGATGGTGATTCAGCAACTGATACACAGAACACCATTTCTACAGAAGTACTTTATATATTCTAGTTTTTCTAGAATATTTTTTACAAAAGCGGTCCCGATGTCATGTCGGGGCCGCTTTTTTTGTTTGATGAATTTAGAAAGATCTGTTAGCCTCATTCAATTCTATGAATCCTTATCGTCCTGAAGAAGAAAATGAATTTCAAAATAACCGCTCTCAAAATTCCCTTTCATTTAATTGGCTTAGTTTATTCAGTATCGTTCCCATTCTTGTTTTAGCACTGCTCGCCTGGGGTTGGTTTTTTTGTCGCATTGAACCCGGCTCTGGTGAAATTGCTATTTTGATTCGTAAGACGGGAAAAGATTTGCCTTCTGGAGAAATAATTGCCACTGAACCTCATCAAAAAGGCATTCAGGTCAATGTTCTGGCTGAAGGACGCTATTTTAGAAATCCTTATACCTGGCAATGGAAGATTGAAAAAATCACAGATATTCCTGCTGGGAAATTAGGGGTTATGATACGACAATTTGGTAAAGACCTTCCTCAAGGTCGTATCATTGCCGAAGAAGGAGAAAAAGGAACGATTGCTGAAATTTTAAGACCTGGAAAATATAGAATTAATCCCTATGCCTATCATGTTTACCTTTTTGATGCCATTGCCATTCCCCCAGGATATGTCGGTATTGTCACCAATCTCATAGGTAAAGATATTCTTTTTGGAGAAAGTCCGGAATCAAAGAACACATTTTTAGTCAAACCAGGTGAAAAAGGAGTTCAATCCGAAGCTTTAGATCCTGGAACTTATTATTTAAATCCTTATTTGGTACAAGTTACTGAAGTAAATCTTCAATCGCAACGATTTGATTTTAGTGGAAAAGATTCTATCAATTTTCTTTCTTTTGATGGATTTCCTATCACAATTGAAGGAACCATTGAATGGGCCATTCAACGTGAGAATGCTAGCATGATCACTGTGCGTGTTGGAGATCTAGATGATATTCTTAACAAAATCATTTTGCCACGTGCTCGAGGATTTAGCCGAATTGAAGGATCGAAAAAATTTGCTGCTGAATATATTTCTGGAAAAACACGTCAAGAATTTCAGGATAGCCTCTTTAAACATTTAAAAGATACTTGTGAAGAACGAGGCGTTAAAATCCTTTCAACCCTCATTCGCAACATTTTACCACCTCAAGAAATTGCAGGCCCCACACGTGAGAAAGAAATTGCTGTCCAAGATCGAAAAAAATATGAACAACAAATCTTTGAAGCTCAATCGGCTGCCGAGTTAGAAAAACAGGAACAACTTGCGATTCAAAACAAGGAAAAAGTTGAACAAGAAACAGTCAAAATCAGAGCTTTAATTCAAATACAGCAAGGACAGCAAGTCCGGCTCACCGAAGCAAATCGAAATCTTGAAGTGGCGAAAATAAGAAATCAATCTGCTGACTTTAAAGTACAGGCTAAAACGTCTAAAGCTCAAGCCCAAAGAGACGTCATTCATTTGACAAATCTTGCGAACTCTAAAGTCATTCAAAATTATGTAAACGCTTTTGGTTCAGGCTGGAGTTATGCCCAATATATTTTCGCAAAAAACTTTGGACCTAAGGTTCAGTTTATTTTTGCAAGTGAGGAAAGCAGTTTGGGAAATATTTTTGATGAATTTTCAAAGGAACATGTAAAGTAATGATGAAAAAACTTGGGCCTATTTTTACACTTATTGTCGTTTTGGTTGGAGCATGGCTTGTTTGGCAATGGGGATTTTGCCGATTTTATGTACCACCCAATCACATGGCTATCTTAATATCAAAATCTGGAAAACCTCTTGAACCAGGGCAGATTCTTGCAAGAAAAGGCCAACGAGGTATTTTACTAGATGTTTTAAGTGAAGGGCGTCATTTTAGAAATCCTCTTTTTTATGAATGGAAAATCACGCCCGTCACCATCATTCCCCCAGGCAAAATTGGCATTGTGACTTCAAAAGTAGGAACAGATTTGCCTACAGGTGAATTTTTAGCAGATGAAGGGCAAAAAGGAATTTGGAGAAAAATCCTAGGACCTGGGAAATATCGTTTAAATCCTGAAGGATTCAATATTGATGTTGTAGATGCCCTTACCATTCCTATTGGATACGTCGGAGTCATTACTTCGTTGGATGGGAAGGCTCCTACACACGGAACTTTTACACAAGCCGGAGAGCGTGGCGTTCGAAAAGATGTTTTACAACCTGGCCTTTATTACATTAATCCCAAACAATTTAAAGTTGATGCTGTCGAAATAGGAATTAATCAGATCTCACTTCTCGAAGAAGCAGAAAGAGGACAAAGTCAAATTTTAAGTGGAAAAAATATTGAATTTCCTTCAAGCGATGGATTTGAAATTAAAATGGACACCACTGTGGAATTTGAACTATTGCCCGAGCATATCTCGGCAACTTTTTCAAAATATGGAAATCTCGATGCTGTAGTTCATAAAATCATTCTTCCTCAAATTCTCTCCATTTCAAGGTTGAAAGGTTCAGCCTATGGAGCAAGAGATTTTATTGTAGGAGAAGGACGCGAGAAGTTCCAAAGCGAATTCACTCAAGAATTAGAAGAAGTATTAAAAGAAAAAAACATTGAAATCCGATCTGCCTTAATCCGACATGTCACCGTCCCTGATCAAATTTTAAACCCTATTCAGCAAGCCAGTATTGCCCAAACTCGAAATTTAACAAATATAGAAAGACAAACAACGGCTAAAAAGCTTGCTGAACTCAATACAGAAAAAAGCTTAATTGATCAAAGACGAGAACAAATCCAACAAGAAACCATTAAGCTAAAAGCTGAAATCAAGGCGGATCAAGACAAGGAAGTTGCTCAAATCAATGCTGAAACTGAACGACAGGTTTCTGAAATTGAAAAAGAAACAGCGTTGATTCAAGCAGAGATCACTCGAAAACTTGGGAAAGTTGATGCTGATATTATTCAAATGATTGGAGAAGCAAGGGCTGAAGGTTTTAAATTAAAAGTAGAAGCCTTTAAAGATCCTAAGGCCTATTCTTATTATGTCCTCTCTCGTCGATTACCTAAAGATCTCAAAATAGTCATCGCCCATGCTGGACCTGGAACTCTTTGGACAGATCTTGATAAATCGATCACAGGTCCTTTGCCTGGATTAAATACAGTTAAGAAAACCCAATCTCTTACCATCACTCCTTCAGGGATTAAAGTTTCAGAATAATTTTCACTTTTTTCGTTCCAAAAATCCTTGCTTTATCAGACGAACTGACTTACTCTGAAATTGTTTAAACTTATCCATCATCAAAAAAACTCTTAAACTACTTAGCTATGAAAAACGCAAAAATAAATTCATTGATGCTTATTCCTCAAATTGGCCAATATGTTGTTATCTTAGAGGCCATTGAAGATCAAAGACTGGTTCCTATTTGGATTGGAGCAAGTGAAGGCAGTTCTATTGCCTTACAATTACAAGGGACGGAACTTCCCCGCCCCATCACTCACGACTTACTTGTAAACTTGTTTAAACTCTTTGAAGTAACACTGATTCGAGTCATCGTCTCTGATTTAAGAGACAATACTTATTACGCCATTATAGAAGCAGAAAAGGATGGGAAACTCTATTCGATTGACTCCCGACCCTCGGATGCTATTGCGGTCGCCGTTCGCGCTAAAATACCTATTTTGATTGATGAAAAAGTTTTGGAAAAATGTCCTAGGATTGAACGTCCTATCAGCGACGAAGATGTTGAAAAGTTCAAGAATGAACTTCAGAATATGAGTCCAGAAGAATTTTTCAAACGCTTGGAAAAACCAGAATAAATAATTTTAGTTTGCTTGCCACACTCTCCAAAGACGAGAATAAATATGTTGTGCCGTTTTTTCTAAATTTGACATATAAATGTTCGTCTCTTTCAAAATTTTTTCTCTATCAATTTTTTCCTCTTCATAAATTTTTACCCAATCTTGAATCATGTCAGAAGTGATTTCGACATGAAACTGTAAAGCATAAATTTTTGTGCCAATTCTAAAAGCTTGATGATGGAAAAGCTCAGAAGACGCTAAATGCAAAGCCCCCAATGGAATGTCAAAAGCATCTCCATGCCATTGAAAAATTTTTAATTCTTGAGGAAGCCCATTAAAGACAGGATCTTTCATGCCTTCATTTGTTAATGCCAAATCAAACCATCCTATTTCTTTTTGAGAACCTGCTTTGACTAAAGCATTTGCTGCTCTTGCAATTAATTGTGCTCCAAGACAAACACCTAAGGTTGGAAAATCTTTTTGAATAGCCTCTTTCAAAAGACGTTTTTCATCCTTCAAAAAAGGATATTTATCTTCTTCATCTACATTCATGGGACCACCCAAACAAATAAGAGCAGAATAATCTTTTAAACTTGAAGGAACTTTATCACCATTGGCCAATTGACGATACTCAAAGCAAACTCCTTTACTCTCAAGAAAGGATCCCAAACTCCCAGGACCTTCACATGCGATATGCTGAAGAATTAAAAATTTTTTCATTCTAGTTAAGAGATTTTAGCTGTTCTTTCAAAAGCAGTTAGAATTGAAATGAGTAAGATTAACAACATGCTTTTTTCTAAATCTCCATTAAAAGCATTTTGATGATCATGATCTAAAAATGTGTTTAAATATGAAATAAGTGTAGGCTGAGAGCTTTTTTTAAAAGTCCCATTTGAGCTTTCCCAAAGTTTGCGTTCTTTTAAAAAAGCGTGATAACACACTTGCCACGTAACTCCTGGAATTCTCTTTCCCCATCCTCGAATACAAACTTTCCATAAAAAATAAGCAAGATAAAGGGATAATTGCTGAGCTTCTACTTGAAATCCTTCGGTAAACTCATAGAGAAATTGAGTTAAATGAGGTTGTTGGCGTAAAAAACGGTTGGACTCTTCATGCATTTTAGCGTCATCGTATGTATCTAACTCTTGGAGAATGAGTTCAATGATTTCGCTGGTAATCATCTTCATAGACGACAATGCCCCATCAGCTAACTTTTCAATTATAAAACTTTTTCAACAGCTTCTCAAGATTAAATGGGGACACATCGTACAGACGGATCATCCAACAAAGTGTTTATTAGAAAAAGGGTCCTGCCCAACAAATCATGACTCCGATCTTCTCTCGTACACATTCCAGCGACCGTAAAGAGATGATATTTAGCTCTCGTTTGCTAAAGAAAGAGATGAACTTTACAGAGGGGTGTCTTTTCTTTCGTTGCTTTCACTCAAGCACGATCGCTCATCATTAGGATTCGTTGGTCACCCTAATTAATAATGAGATTTAAAAATCCAGTTTGTCAATTGCCCAATAGAGTGTGAAGACCATTGGAGATCAAGCGAGCATGGAATCCCGATTTATCGGGATAAGCGAGATCTCCGTTGAGTTTGTTTACCTCGCAGGGGTAAACGAACGTGTCTGAATACTCTATTGGATAATTTTTCTATGGATATGTCTTTTGTGAATACTATAAAAAGATTTATTTCATCAAACCATCTTGATTCTTCACAATCACATAGTAGAATCTTAACAATGAAAACATTTTTCTTGAGTGGAATTGGAGGAACTGGAATGAGTAGCCTTGCTTTTTTTCTAAAAGCACAAGGCTATGATGTAAGAGGATCAGATCGTTCCTTTGATCAAAATGGCCTCAATACCATTTATAAAGAACTCAACTCTTACGAAATCAAAATATTCCCTCAAGATGGGTCTGGGCTTAACTCCTCTATTGAAAGCTTTGTTTACTCAAGTGCTATTGAAAAAGATAATCCTGATTTAATAGCTGCTCAAAAACTTCATATTCCACCATTTTCTAGAGCACAAATACTTGGTTCTCTTTTTAATGAAAAAGAGGGCATCGCCGTTTGTGGAACCAGTGGGAAAAGCACCGTCGTTGGAATGATCTCTCATATTTTGAAACAATCAGAAAAAGATTTTTCAATGCTTTGTGGAGCAAAAATCAAAGATTTTCCTCGAAGAGATATTTCAAGCAATTTTCAAGCGAGCAAAACGCCTCTTATGCTTATTGAGGCAGATGAAAGTGATGGAAGTTTAGTTCTCTACAAACCTAAATATTCTATTATTACCAATATTTCGAAAGATCATAAAACTTTAGATGAACTTCATCAAATCTTTCAACATTTGATTAATTCAACTCAAATAACACTTATCTTAAATAAAACTTGTCCTGAACTCTCTAAACTTCAAATACACACAAAAAATGTCCTGTATTTTGACCCTTCAGAAGCAAAAGGTATTCATCATCATTCGAATGGCTCATCTTTTAAATTCCAAGACTTATCTTTTAAATTAAATGTTCCAGGAAAACATAATATTGAAAATGCATTGGCTGCAATCACCTTATGCAAACATCTTGAAATAAAAAAAGAAGATATTCAAAAAGGATTAGAAGAGTTTGTTGGAGTTGTTCGACGGCTAGATCTGATTGGAAAAACCTCTAAAATCAATGTCTATGATGATTATTCTCATAATCCCGCTAAGATTGAGGCAGCTATTTTAAGTCTGAAACCCTTTTGTAAAAGACTCATCACCATTTATCAGCCTCATGGCTTTGGTCCTCTTAAACAACAATGGGATGAGCTTATTAAAGTTTTATCAGAAGTCCTTGATTCCAATGACTTATTTTATCTTCTCCCCATCTATGATGCAGGCGGAACAACTGATCGCAACATCTCCTCTAACGATTTTGCAAATGCTCTCATTAAAAAAGATGTCCAAGCAAAAACCTTTGATATGAGAGAAGAATTAGTGGGAAAATTAAAAAAAGAAGCCCAATCGGGGGATTCCATTCTTGTGATGGGTGCTAGGGATTATACGTTAACGGACTTAGCAAAAGAAATTTTTAAAAGCATTTCATGACACGTGACTTGCCACTGAGGACTCTAAATTCTTTTTTCTGCTTCCAGGATTAAGCAATTCCCTAATATCTAAAAGCATGTCCTCTCGACTATAAGCAGCAATATCCATGATTTGCGTATCCATTCGAATTGCATCTTCAGGACAGACTTCCACGCAAAATCCACAATAAACACATTTACCAAGATCAATGTCGAATTTCTTAGCAACCTTCTCGATATTAGGATCTGGATGTTCTTCAGCAATGATATAAATACATTTGGCAGGACATACGGTCTCACACATCATACAAGCCACACAACGAGGGCTACCATCTTCTCTTTGGGTCAATCGATGCCTTGTTCTTAAACGAGGAGCATAGGCACGATGTTCTTCAGGATATTGAATTGTTACTGCAGCCGATTTATTTTTAAAAAGTCCAAAAAGATGTAAGGTGTGAAAAAAAAGATTTCGAAAAAAATGCCCAGAAGTAAGAAAAATGCCCTTTAGGGCTTCGATAAAATAAAGTTTTTCTATAAAAGTTAATTCTTTGCGTTCTATTTTCATCTCAAATCCTAACTATATGGATTAAGCAAATAAAAGAATAATTAAACCCGTAATTAAAATATTTGCCAATGAGAGGGGCAACATCATTTTCCATCCCAATCTCATCAACTGATCATATCTAAAACGAGGTAAAGTCCAACGAACCATCATTAAAAACCAGCAAAAAAAGATAACTTTGAGACTAAAGGATAAAACTCCTAATGCCACCACGAGCAAGCGAGGTAAATCAATAACCGTCCCCCAAGGGAAATGAAATCCATCTATCCCCAAATAAGGAATTTGCCATCCCCCGAAAAAGAGCGTCGTTAAAAGAGCTGCTGCCAAAACTGTTTCTAGAAAATCTGTTAAAAAGAACATACCAAACTTCATTCCACTATACTCCACAAAATAACCAATAATTTCTGATTCCCCTTCTGGTAAATCAAAAGGAGCACGTTTGGTTTCTGCCATTGCCGCTGTCATAAAAAGAAGAAAAGCAAGAGGTTGAACAAAAATCCCCCATTTAGGAAGCCATCCCCACCAGTATGCACCCTGAGCATGAACAATATCTTGCAAATTGAGAGAACCATAAATCATCACAACGCCAATAATGGAAACACCCATGGTAATCTCATAAGAAATCATCTGGGAAGAAGCTCTTAAGCCCCCCAAAAAAGAATAATTATTATTGGATGAGAATCCTGCGAGAACCACTCCATACACTCCCATGGACATCGCCGCAAAAATATAAAGAAGACCAATGTTCATGTTAGCCACTTGAAGATTAATGATATGCCCACCCAAAACAAATTGATCTCCAATAGGAATAGCAGCAAAAGCAACTAAAGCAAAAAAAACAGAGATACAGGGAGCTAAACTATGAAGAATTTTGTGAGCATAATAAGGGATAAAATCTTCTTTGAGAATAAGCTTAATCATATCTGCAAGAGGATGAAAAAGACCTAAAAAACGAAATCCAAAAACACTCGCTCGATTGGCACCAATACGATCTTGCATCACAGCACTTTGTTTTCGTTCAACCCAGGTTAACAAGCCCGCTAAATTTAAGGCGCCACCTAGGACAACAACAGTTAATATAGCCTTGATTAAAATATCCATTTAAAAATACTTCCAAATGCATGATTTCGAGTTTCTAGTTTAGAACTTTATACTTTTTGTGCTACAGCCCCAGCTTCTATTTTTTGAGAATTTAAAATCATTCCTTCTCGTCCAAGCTTTGCATAGCTCATCCCTTGAAAAGCTTCCACAGAATGACTGATTTCATCAAAAATACCTTGAGGTGTATTGGGATGAAGTTTTAAACCTAACTTTTCTCCTAATCCCTTCAAAATATCCCATTCAGATTTAGACTGACTCAAAGGTGAAAAAGCTTTAAAAATTCTCTGAACTCTTCCCTGAAAGTTTGTAAATGTTCCGTCTTTCTCCGCATAAACAGCTGCAGGTAAAACCCAATGAGCCAATAAACTGGTTTCATTTTCGTTGGAGCCAATCCAAATAAGATTTTCAAGATAACTGATCACTTTTTCAGCCGTTTCTTTGCCGAGAAGTTCAAACAGATCATGTCCAAAAAGAAAAAGCGTTTTAATCTCACCTTTCAGGACTCCAGAGAAAATACTCTCAGCTTGGTTTTTGAAGCCAATGGTTTCAGCACCTTTGGTATTAGGACTTTTATCTGCTTTAATTAAAAATTTATCTTGAAACCCAAGCTTTTTAAGACCTAAATAACTTATTTTTTGAATATCCAGATGTTTTGAAAACACCTCTCTGGCCATCCAGAAATCTTCATTTGTAAGATGTGTTGAAAGAATAACCCCAACAGATTCCGGATTTGAAAAAAGCTTCGTAATATTTTCAAAAGCATTTTCCCAAGAAGACTCCTGTAAAACACCCTCTTCTCTCTTCATCAATTTCGAAATTCTTTTTTCATCAATAGCAGGGTAAGCGTAACGACCTTCATCGCATATCCACCATTTATTCACATCCGCATTAAATCTTGGTTTTAATCGTATCACCCGCTGACCCGGTGTTTGATAGGGTCTCTCTTTATTCCAATGGATATCAATATTACAACCCATGCTACATCCTGGACAAACTGAAGGAGTAGAAGCTAAAAACCAAACTCTGCATTTAAAACGAAAATCACGATCTGTCAAAGCTCCGACAGGACAAATATCCACCACATTTCCAGAATAAGGATTGTTTAATTCTTTTTGTGCTACCACCTCAGAATGATCTCCCCGATTGACAATCCCTAGTTCATGCGTTTGAGTAACTTCATCACAAAAACGCACGCATCGAGAACATAAAATACAGCGCTCTGCATCCAACATCACAGTAGGACCTACAGCAACAGCTTTCTTTTTCTTCACTTTGTTTTCTGTGAACCTACTGTCATAAAGCCCATATTTCATATAATAATTTTGAAGTTCACATTCCCCCGATTGATCACAAACAGGACAATCTAAAGGATGATTAATCAAAAGAAATTCTAAAATATCCTGTCTCGCACTTTTCACACGCTCATTGGTGGTATGAACAACCATTCCCTCTGTCACAGGTGTGTAGCATGCAATTTGAAGCTTAGGAGCTTTTTCTACTTCAACCAAACACATGCGACAATTACCAGAAACAGAAAGACCAGGATGATAACAATAATGAGGAATAAATGTTCCGGCTTGCTTAGCAGCCTCAATAATACTGGTTCCCTGAGGAACTGTTATTTCTTTATCATCTACTTTTAATGTAGGCATTTAATCTTTCCGTCGAAGTACAAAGTTCTATTTTTAATATAGAAATATTTCTTAAAATAAAAACTATTTCTAAACAACTGCTGTTTCCAATAAGTCACACTGCTTATGTTCTATATGATACTCAAATTCATTTCTAAACTTCTGAATATAGCTAAGTACAGGAGCCGGAGCTGCATCACCAAAAGCACAAATGGTATTGCCAGCCATATTTTTTCCAATATCCAATAATGCATCTAAATCTTTCGAACGCCCTTCCCCTTTATAAACTCTTTGAATAATTTTATAAATCCAACCCGTTCCTTCTCTGCAAGGGCTACACTGTCCACATGATTCATGAGCAAAAAACCGACTCGCTACCCAAAGGGCTCTCACCATACAAGTCGAATCATCCATCACCATCACGCCTGCTGAACCCAACATGGAACCTGCTGTTGCAAGAGAATTAAAATCCATTTTAATATCAATTTCATTTACACTGAGAATCGATGCTGAAATACCTCCGGGAATTACCGCTTTTAAAGCTCTATCTTCTCGAATGCCTCCTGCGTGAGTATAAATCATCTCCCGTAAAGAGGTTCCCATGGGGAGCTCATAAAGTCCTGGTTTCTTAACATGTCCACTTAGCGAATAAAGTCTTGTCCCACCATTTTTATCAGAACCCAAGCTAGCAAACCATGCAGCACCTCGATTGATGATATGAGGAACACATGCCAAGGTTTCAACATTATTAATCACCGTTGGACATCCAAACAATCCAATCACGGCAGGGAAAGGAGGTTTTAAACGAGGAAAACCTTTTTTCCCCTCGATGGACTCAAGCAAAGCTGTTTCCTCACCACAAATATATGCACCTGCACCCATATGAATCACAAAATCTAAAGCGTAATCTTTTCCAAACACATTTTTCCCCAAAAAACCTTTTGCATAAGCTTCTTCACAAGCCTGACGCAATCGAGCTGCCGGTTCTACATACTCCCCACGAATATAAACAAAAGCTTTATGCGCTCCTACCGCAAAACAAGCAATCATCATTCCTTCAATCAAAGCATGAGGATCTTTGGTTAAAATATAGCGATCTTTAAAAGTCCCGGGTTCTCCCTCATCTGCGTTAACGACAAGATAATGAGGCTTTGAAACATCCTTAGGAATAAACGACCATTTCATTCCGGCAGGAAAACCTGCTCCCCCTAATCCTCTGAGATTAGATTTTTTTACTTCATCAATCACTTGATCTGGTGACCAAGATGAAAAAACTTTTTGAGCAGCTTCATATCCCCCTTTGGACATATAGCTATCGATGCGATGAGCATCGGATGAATTAAAATGTCTGCTTAAAATCTTTTCAGTTTCCATCATTTTATTTTTTTAAAAACCTGTTCCAATGAATCTTCATTTAAACATCCAATATAGTCGTTATTCAATCTCATCATCGGAGCCATTTCACAAGCGCCTAAACATTCCACAGTTGCAAGACTGAAACGCCCATCTTTCGATGTTTCACCTACTTCAATGCCTAAAATTTCCTTTAATCGATGAACAATTTTTTCACAACCCATCAAATCGCAACTCATATTGTGGCATACTTGAAAATCATATTTCCCACGTTTTTCTGCATGATAAAGCGTATAAAAACTAACCACTTCACGCACCTTCACTAAAGGAAGATCAAGAATATGAGCAACTGTTTCTTCAATCTCTGGAGAAATAAGCCCGTATTTTTCTTGAGCTAAGTTTAATAGAGGCAACAATGCCGCCCGCTTGGTTTCATAGAGAGAAAGAATTTTTGAGATCTCTTCCATCTCTTGCTCAGAGAAATTAAATTTTAATTCCAATTTTGTTTCCATTGTTCTTATCTATCCAACTCCCCAGCAATCATATTGACGGATCCAAATGTTGGAACAACATCTGCCATCATATCTCCCACAATCATTTTTGGTAAAGCCGCCATAATAGGTAAACAAGGAGGATGCACTCTCACACGATAAGGTTTTTCTGTTCCATCACTCACAATATAAAAACCCAGTTCTCCATTGGCTCCTTCCACAGGAAAATAAACCTCTCCTTTAGGAGGACGAATGCCATGACCAAACATCACCAATTTAAAATGATTCATGAGGCCTTCAATATTTCCATACGTATTTTCTTTAGCAGGAAGAACCGCTCTCTTATCTTCGACATTAACCTTCTCATGATGTCCTTGAGTACTCCCCTCTAAGGTTGGATCTAACTGAACTGGGCGCAAAGCAATTTTTTGAATCTCCCCCATTTTAGCCCGATCCACCATTTCATCTGCCCTTACAGGTTCTCCCATTTCATTGACCAAAATAGCGCCAGGTGGAATCTGTTCTAAAGCCTGTTCAATGATTCTCATACTTTGTTTCATTTCTTCCATACGCACATAATAACGATCTAAATTATCTCCCTTGGATCCTAAAGGAACCTCAAAATTCATGCGATCATAAACCAAATACGGTTGAGCCTTTCGAACATCATAATTAACTCCCGTTGATCTTAAAAAAGGCCCCGTAATACCATAGGCAATCGCATCTTCTTGAGAAATAACACCAATATCTTTCATACGATCTACAAAAATTCGATTCCGCGAAAGAAGCTTATCTACTTCTTTTATAACTTTTCTGACTTCTATTAAGGCTTTGGATACTTTTTCCGAGAAATTATCAGGAAGATCTGCCTTGACCCCTCCTACTCTTCCATAAGAAACCGTTAATCTTGCTCCTGTGACTTGTTCGACTAACTCATATAAAAATTCTCGAGCCTTCACCATATATAAGAAAACAGTAAACGCTCCCAACTCCATGGCCGAAGCACCAATACAGGTGAGATGATCAGTCACTCTTGAAATCTCACTCATAATGACACGGATGTATTGGCAACGCTCCGTGGCCTGAATCCCCATTAATTTTTCAACAGCCAGACAATAGGCAAAATTATTGATTAA
This sequence comes from uncultured bacterium, assembly GCA_964640155.1. Classification (GTDB taxonomy): domain Bacteria; phylum Auribacterota; class JACPWU01; order JACPWU01; family JACPWU01; genus CAZXEQ01. Next base: position 56,239 of record CAZXEQ010000006.1, read on the forward strand.
AGGAGAAACATAATTCAAACGATCTGTATAAGGAATTGCTTGATTATAAGGCCCCTGTTCACACATTTTTTCAAAACCACGATGGAGATAACCCATCTCAACATCTGCATTCAGAAGTGTTTCTCCATCTAATTCCAGAACCAAACGAATCACGCCATGCATGGCCGGATGAGAAGGCCCCACATTTAAAAGCATGTGACGTGTTTCTGTCATTTTTTCTGTAGTTGTCATATTTTCTCTAAAATTAATTCACAGGGCCGATGAGAGGTTGTCGTTTGTTGACGGGATAATCTTTACGCAAAGGATGCCCTTGAAACTCTTCATACATCAAAAGTCTTTTCAAATTTGGATGACTCTTAAAACGAATACCAAACATATCCCAAACTTCGCGTTCATACCAATTTGCCGCAGGCCAAAGATTCACAGCAGAATTGATTTCCAAATCTTCTTCTGGAATCAAAGCCTTCACACGAATTCTTCGATTAAACTTAAGTGAATACAAATGATAAACCACCTCAAACCTTGCAAGATCTTGTCTTCCTAAATAATCCACTGCCGTCAAATCCATCAAAAAGTTAAAATCTAAATCAGGATTGTCTTTCAAAAAGGCAAGAACAAGCAAAACCCCTTCTTTTTTAAGAAGAATGGTATCGTCGCCACATTGAGAATGGGTAGAGACGATATCAGAAGAAAATCTTTCTTTGATTAAACTCAAAATATCCACAAGGTCACTTTTTCTTCTAAGCTTTGATATAAGTCTTAAGTTTTTATTTTTTACTTATTGTTTTTTTAAACTTCCTGCTTTTGTTTCTGTATTTTATCCTGCAATTTCATTAATCCATCCAAAACATTTTCAGGCCGTGGAGGACACCCCGGTATATAAACATCCACAGGAATCAGCGTATCAATCCCCATCACCGTCGCATAATTATCGTAAAATCCGCCCGTACACGTACATACCCCAAAAGCCACAACCCATTTGGGATCACACATCTGATCATAAATTTTTTTCAAAACAGGAGCCATTTTCTGACTTATGGTTCCCACTACAAAAAGGACATCGGACTGCCGAGGAGAAAACCTTGGAAGCCCTGCCCCAAATCGATCCACATCATAATGAGAACAAGCAGTAGACATATATTCCATGCCGCAGCAAGCCGTCACAAAAGGATATTGAAAAATGGAATACTTTCTCGACCATCCAATGGCTTCTTGAAGTTTCGACGTAAAAAAACCTGATACAGAATCTAAAAAACCCATTTTAATTCCCTTCTATCGATTTCTAATTTTGAAACCTCTCAAAAAGGTCCCAGACATGTTTTTATAGTCCCCTTTAGGGGATGCAAGGCGCACGCAAGCGACTGCGGAGGCGTACGTTTCCTGGTACGCCGCACAAAGAAGCGAAGCGGGCAACACAGCAGATGGGCCTTTTTCAGAGGTTTCATTTATTCCCACTCTAAAGCCCCCTTATGCCAAGCATAAAAAAGCCCCACCACAACAATACCCAAAAAAGCCACCATTTCTAAAAATCCAATTATACCTAACCCTTTGAAAACAACCGCCCAGGGAAACAAAAAAACTAACTCAACATCAAAAATAACAAAGAGCATAGCCACCAAGTAAAACTTAACGCCAAATCGCCCTCGAGGCAAAGTCACAGGCTCATAACCACATTCAAAAGGTTGTCCCTTCACCTTCGTCGGATTCTTCGGCCCTAGAAGCATACTGGCAGCCAAAAGACCAAAAGCAATCAATCCTGAAAAAGCAAAAACAATCAGTAAACTTGCATATTCTATATTCATTCTACTCTCAAATCTCCAGTACTCACGAAAGCCCGTTAGAGCCGCGATGATATCCCATTTTTTAATGCTTGTCTATCATTTCCCTATTTGGAAGCCGACATTCTTCTATTTCCGAATAAATCAAAATTTTCTCCAATTTAGCCTCTTTCCACCATAATTTTCGAGCAACGGAAAAAACATATTTTGGAAGAAAGATCATCGCAAGAAAAGCGAGAAAAAGCCATCCCCCTTTTAAAATCCAAGAATGTACATAAACCACTATTAAACTTGTAAGTAAAGTCATTCCCAACAAGCACCAAAAAGCAACAATAACTGCTAAACGTTTAAAGGTAACGGTTCCAAATGCACGAAAACGAACATTACAAGACATGCAATGGGCATTGATCCCAAAATCATGAAACAAACTCTTCAAAGAATCCCAGCCTAAAAGGGTCTGAGTCATCAAAGTCATATGACAGTCAGGACATTCTCTTTCACAGGAGAAAAATTGATAAGGACCATGCCATTTTATTTTCATTGGGATTATCTCCGGACAGGCATGATATCATACTTTAGAAAATCAATTTTTCCTCTTTACTCTCTCCGGCAAAAATTCTACGCTAGCCTATGCAATTCGACCTCTTTGATGGAACTCAAAATAACGTTTTGTCCTCAAAAACTTATGAAGAATTCCGCAAAAATTTTTTGGCTGCTGGCTGCACCAAATGTGATCTTCATGAAGGTCGTACCAATCTCGTCATTGATCGAGGCAATCCCCATACTGAAATTGTGGTTATTGGAGAAGCGCCTGGTGAGAATGAAGACTTACAAGGTAAAGCTTTTGTAGGAAGGGCTGGTCAACTTTTAGATAAAATTATGGCTGCGATTGGCCTTGAGACCAATAAAGACATGCTTATCATCAATGTTGTCAAATGCCGCCCCCCAGAAAACCGAGCCCCTGTTGCAATTGAAGCTCAAACTTGCCGACCTTATCTTCAACGCCAATTAGAATTAGTTAAACCAAAAATTATTTTGCTTTTAGGTGCAACAGCTTTAAAACACATGATTCCAGAGAAAAAGAAATTTTCTATGGAACAGGAAGCAGGGAATTTCTTCACTGATTCACATTATCCAGGAATACAATTTATGGTGCTTTATCACCCCGCCTATCTTCTCTATGATCCTCGAAAGAAAGAAACCATGTGGCAGCATGTTAAGAAACTCAGAGATTTTTTAGGATTAAAGCGAACAGAAGAAGCAAGAAATTTTTAAATCACTCCACCTTCTTGATAAAATTTCACCAATTCTTGATACCCACCAATCAATTTATCATTCACAAAAATCTGAGGCACTGTTTTCATATTACTTTTCTTTTCAAGCTCATCCCACATCTCTTCTCTATTCGTAATATCCATTTCTTCAAAACTCACCCCTTTTGAGCGTAACAATTGCTTTGCTCGAGCGCAAAAGGGGCAAAATTCAATGGTATAAACAATAACTTTTTTTGGTTCCATAAAAGTTGAATTCCTCTCATACAAAATATTTTTTCATCATGCTATACTTCTCTTTAAAATAATTCCAGGAGGAAGTCGTGGCGTCTCAAAAATATTGGCTTATGAAAAGCGAAGCTCTTGATTATTCAATCGATGATTTTGCAAAAGATAAGCGTAGTGACTGGCATGGTGTACGGAATTATCAAGCACGAAACTTTATGCGCGATGAGATGAAAGTAGGAGATCTCATTCTTTTTTATCATTCCAATGCTAATCCATCAGGAATTGCAGGTCTTGGAGAAGTAATTCGAACGGGTTATCCGGATTTTACACAGTTTGATTCTAAGAGCGAATATTACGACAAAAAAGCGACCAAAGAAAAACCTATTTGGTATATGGTAGATATTCAATTCAAAGAAAAATTCCCTCACTTTATTTCTTTAGAAGAATTAAAGAGAAATAAAACCCTTCAAAATATGCTCTTGATTCGTCACGGAAGACTTTCAGTACAACCTGTAGAAGAAGAACATTTTAAGATTATTCAGAAAATAGGATATACTTATACGAATTAAAAAATTTTTATTTCATCAAATACTCTTTCTAAAAAGAGTATTTGATCATAGCAAAAAATAATTCTATACTTTTTTATCTAACGGAGGGTTTTGAATGAATACTTCTAACATTTTAAATTCCAATCAATTGATTTTAATTTCCAAAGAAGAGAAGAAGTTGTGGCAAAAGCCTAGTATTCTTGTACTGTCCCTTAATGATACAGAAGGAGGGATTATTCATTCTCCTCCAGAAGATGTAACGTTTTCCAGTTAGAATCAAAAACTAAGCTCTACGGTTTATTTTCGATTGCAATAAATATCAGCACGAATGCAAAGCAATACGATTCCCTTCGCTATCCAAAACAACGGCTCTAAAACCATAGGGGGCAATAGAATGTTTTTCTTGAAGAATTTTTCCACCATTTGCCTTAGCTGCTTTAATTGCATCATCCAGTCTTCCATTTGTATTTAAATAAATTAAAACACCTTGTCCAGAAGGAACGTTTCCCTCAGTTTTTACTAAGCATGCACCTATTCCTTCCCCGGCATGAGGAAGAACTCCTATGGCAAAATCAGGCATTTCTTCTTTTATTATTTTTGCTCCAATGACTGCAGAATAAAATCGAATGGCTCGATCTAAATCAACCACTGGAATATCACACCAAACAATTTGATTAATAGAGCATTCTTTTTCGGATTTCAATTCAGTGTCTTTCATAAAATTTCTCCTAATTTATTTTTTAAAATTGACGGCTAAGATCTATTAGCTGATTTTAGATTTTAATTCGACGATAGCAATAATTTCTTCTTTTCCTAAGACATTCTCATAATGATATTCATCTTTATTACGTTCTAATTTCTTTTGAGTTGATAAATCAATTTTTAAGAGAACTAAATAGGAATGTCCTTCTATCAAATACTTAGGAATATGCTTTTTAGCAGAAATTTCACTTTCAATTCCAATATAATTACGCGTCATTTTTCCTTTATAAATATTTTCAATCTTAAATCCCTCCAACAAAAACCATGTTCTGCTTCCATCAGGTCTAAAAATACAGGGGCTTCTTCCTTCAGTATAAGTACCTGAGAAAATGATATTGGCTTGCTTAATTAAATTTCTAGGTGCTTTAGAAATTTCAGCAGGCATTTGAGAATTAGCAAAAAGAGGATTCACTATAAGCATAAAAAACACAAAAACATATATATTACGCATGATGTTGCCTAACATGAAAAGAGTAAAAATTGGAGGTGGCGGGAATCGAATCGCTCGATCTAAATCAAGCACTGGAATATCACACCAAACAATTTGATTAATAGAGCATTCTTTTTCGGATTTCAATTCAGTGTCTTTCATAAAATTTCTCCTAATTTATTTTTTAAAATTGACGGCTAAGATCTATTAGCTGATTTTAGATTTTAATTCGACGATAGCAATAATTTCTTCTTTTCCTAAGACATTCTCATAATGATATTCATCTTTATTACGTTCTAATTTCTTTTGAGTTGATAAATCAATTTTTAAGAGAACTAAATAGGAATGTCCTTCCACCAAATACTTAGGAATATGCTTTTTAGCAAAAATTTCACTCTCAATTCCAATATAATTACGCTTTATTTTTCCTTTATAAATATTTTCAACCTTAAATCCCTTCAACAAAAACCATGCTCTGGTTCCATCAGGTCTAAAAACACAAGGGCTCCTTCCTTCAGTATAAATACCAGAAAAAATAACATTGGCTGACTTTACTAAATTCTTAGGAAGACTAGAGAATTCAGGAGGTAATTTATCTGAAGCTACAAGAGATTGGAAAATAAACATAAAAAAGATAAAAGCTGATAAAACATTTTTCATAATTCTATTTTAGGATGCTCTTCATGACTTTTTAAACAGCAGTTCCTTCACATAAAAATAAAAGAATTGGAGGTGGCGGGATCGGCGCCTACGTTTCAGGCTAGCCGCTCTGCGGCATGGCCTCTTCGAGGCCTACGCATCCACTTCGGTCGGCCATTCGATGTTCGCAGCGGTCGTCCATCTACCACCGGTAGATGGTCATTATATATTCTGACTTCGTCAGATAACTCACGTCTCCCTTCGACTCCTGCACATTTGCAAAGGCCTATATTGTGCTGAAGTTTCTGGACCCTAGATTTATCTTGGAATAACAATGGAGGTGGCGGGAGTCGAACCCGCGTCCTAGAGTATTTCTTACGAGAGCCTCTACATGCTTAGGCTATTTTTTGGATCTCATCCTTTTAGACTCCAACAGTCAGGATTCTAAAAGGACCAGTCGGCATGCGGTCTCCTCGCCATGAATGCGCCCACTCCATTCATGACCAGCCTGTTATGAGTCGCCTATTCAAGCCTCACAGACATAAGCCTGATAGACGTGGCTGACTAAGCAGCCAATGCCAACGTTCGAGGAGCGAACGAACCAATGTTCAACTTCTCAAACGGGATTACTTTCCCTGTATTGGCAAATAAATGTGCCAGGTGTTTTGAGAGGCCTCCTAGCAACCTCTGCATGCCACCCTCGTGTCCACACCCCAGTCGAATCCATTTCACCCCCGAAAAAGCTGAGATTTGCGATTCGTCTAGAAAATTTTCAAAGAGCCTAACAACTATTCCACTGAGCTTTAATTATACCATATTTTAAGCTTTTGAAAGCAACCGATTAAAACTTTGAAGAAGTTTATCCCCTCCCACTTCATCAAGTTTTTTTAACCATTCTTGGATATAGGTAACGTCGATTTTCTTTTTCTGACGCTGAATAATTCCTTTTAAATCCTCATAATCTTTTGCTCTGGTACTTGCAATCTTGTGAATAATTAAATCTTCAGGACTTATTAATTTTATCTTTAAATTATCTATTTTCTTTATTCGACCTCTACGAATTGCAGAAAATTCAAGAGAGTTTTCTGCAATAATAACATCCAGCTTCCCCAAAATATTTCCTTTTTGAAACTTCAGGGGAATAACACCCGTTTTTTTTACAATCTTCATCGTTTCTTTAAAAGAAGGAGAAAAACCAAATTTTTTAATCTTCTTTAAAAAATCTTCTGCCTTTGCTTTATCCAAAACGACGTTAATATCAACGTCTAAAGTCATGCGAGGCTCTCCATAAATTGAAACAGCTATTCCGCCTATAATCACATAAGGAATTTTTTCAGAAGAGAGAAATCGAGTAAGAGATTGAATCAAAGATTCAAATTGAAGACTCATTTTATCCTTCCAAATAAAGTGTGAATTTTAGCCAAATGCTTAATCTTGGCTTCATCAAACTTTCTATTTTTAAAAACCCAGCCTGCACGACTTGCAAAATTATAAAGTTCCTTAAATGCTTTAAAACCATCCTTCACAGATAAATTCTTTAAAAACTTGCGTTTCTGTTCATCTTCAAATTGATGATAAATTTCCCATTTTTTCTCTCTTAGCATATCAATTTCCCTTAAACTTTCGTCTCATGGCTGCTTGAGCTTCTCTATCCGCAATACGTTTTTTAAGATCTTCTCTTTTATCTATTTTTTGTTTTCCCTGAGCAAGGGCTATAGCTACTTTGATCTTCCCATTTTTTAGATAAACCGCTAGGGGAACAAGCGTAAAACCTTTTTGAGAAATCTGTCCAATCAATTTTTTAATTTCATTGAAATGCAAAAGAAGCTTTCTCTTTCTCAAAGGCTCATGATTGGCTATATTTCCAAATTCATACGGATCCACATGAAAATTATAAAGAAAGATCTCTCCATTCTCGACTCGACCAAAGCTATCATTTAAATTGGCTTTATGAGCTCGAATGGATTTTACTTCTGTTCCTTGAAGGACAATCCCCGCTTCAAAAGTTTCCAAAATAGTATAATCATGTCGGGCCTTACGATTGTTCATTAAAACATTTGAATCTTTTTCAGAACTCATTGAAAATCTCCTAGCAACGTAGTAGTACCGATCCTTAAAAAAATATTAATGCAAAGGTGCAAAAATGTTATTATATTTATCATACACGAAGTGGAGAAAAAATGGCAGATACACCTATCACAACTCAAGCGCCTCCAAAAAGGCCAGCAAAACCAAAAGCATTTGTCGATAGAGACAATTGTACAGGATGTGAGATCTGTATACAATTTTGTCCTGTTGAACAATGCATCATCAAAATTCCAGAAGCCTCTGACTGGCAGCTTAATGGCTATGTCAAAGTTGTCGAAAATAAATGCATTGGTTGTCGTCTATGTGTTCGTGAATGCCCGTGGGATGCTATTTCCATGATCATTCCTGGAACACAAGCTCCCGCAGCAACTGCTTAAAAGCATTTTTTAGTATTTTCAATTAATAAATTCCCCTTTCCCCTTCGCTCTATTACGGATAAACTGTAGCAGTAATTTTAAGGGCGCCCCGACGCAAGGTCGGGACGCTCCATTTTCTAACTTCACTTCGTTCAGAGAAAATGGGCGGGTGGTGGAATCGGCAGACACGTAGGTCTCAGAAGCCTATGGGTAAAACCGTGGGGGTTCAAATCCCCCCTCGCCCAAAAACTGAATTGCAAAATTTTGAGTCAAAGAAGGTTTTTGCAGAGTAACGCATTCGTAATTTTTTAAAAGGGGGGTTTGAAGGGAGGGCCGACTCAAAATATTGTCAAATCATGCACAGCATGATTTGCGACTTCTCTAAGGCCCGGGTGGCCGAAGCCGACGTAAAGTCGGCTCCCCGATAATGCATCGGGGCCGGAGGCGTCCAAAGGTTTCCGACATTTGTCGGAATAGCCGAATGCGAAGGCGCCAAATCCCCCCTCACCCATTAAACTAGGGCATAGTGCATAGGGATTAGGGAAAAACTAAATACTATTTTAAGAATAAATTAGAAATCACAATTTTATAATATAGAAACCTTTAAAACTTAAAACACTTTCAATATGAAAAAAGCCATTGTCATCGGAGCAACATCTGGAATTGGACGAGCCATTGCTAAAGTCCTTTCAGAAAATGATTATGAAGTTGGAGTAACTGGACGACGTATAGAGCTTCTTGAAAGTTTGCAAAAAGAGCTTTCGGGTAAATCCTATATTCGAAAAATGGATGTGACTCAAATTGATGAAGCTATGAAACTTCTTCAAGAGCTATTTCAAGAAATGGGTGATGTAGATTTGGTGGTCATTAATGCAGGCATAGGCATCTTTAGCTTAGATTTAAACTGGGATGCTGAACTGAGAATGATACAAACCAATGTGACAGGATTTGCAGCTTTAGCCAATGTGGCGTTTAATTATTTCCGAAAAAGAAGAAACGGCCATATTGTGGGAATTTCTTCTATTGCAGCACTGAGAGGAAGTGGAAATGCCCCAGCCTATAATGCCTCTAAAGCCTTTGAAGGAATTTATCTTGAGGGGTTGCGGCTTAAAGCTTTAAAACTTAAACGTCCCATTACAATTACAGATGTAAAACCTGGTTTTGTCAAAACAGCTATTTTACGAGAAGATGCTCGCATTTTTTGGATGGCATCCCCTGAAAAAGCAGCTAAACAAATCTTACAAGCCATTCGCAAAAAAAAGCGACATGTTTACATCACCAAACGCTGGCGACTGGTGGCCTGGATTGCAAAGCTCCTCCCCTATTGGATTCATAAAAAGATTTAAATTTTATCCTTCAACTGAATCTTAGGGACAAGAGCTCTATCCATCTTTAAAAGTCTCTCTGTACCCCCTTCAACAATTGGAATAAAAAATTTCTTCAGCTCTTCTTCAAATTCACGCACTCGTAATCCCATATAGAAATCAGGCGCCTCAGAAAATTTTTTAAGAGAAGATTCAAAAAGCGATTTTGCTCCGAAAATATTTTTTCTTTCTAAATGATATAGCGCTACTGCCGCTTGAAGAATGGCTTGATAAAAAAGCTCTCGAGGTCCATTACCCTGAAGCCACAATTCTTCAAGGAATTCATGACATTCAAAATATTGACCTTTATTAAAACAATCAATAGCTTGAAGATATTGAGAAGGATAATTTTCCATTTTTTCTTTATGCAGCTTTTTCAAAGGTTTCAATCATTTTTTGCCGTCCCAATACTCTTGGTTGTGGATGTTGTAAAGGATGTATCAAATGCTCAATCTCTTCTCGTGAAAGGATATATGGAACAAGACAGAAATCTGAAGGAAATGTATCATTCCTATTTCTGTTTTGACCAGATATAGAAGAATTTGAAATTGGAACCAAAGAGGATCTAAGTTGATCATTTTCAAATAGGGTTCTTACAAATCTCCTCAGGCCCATTCTTCTGCCAGAACTTGTCCTTGCTATATTCATGGCACGACGAAATAGGATTGACCAGTTAATAGAAAATCCTGCTTCAGCAAACGCATCTTCAATCCATTCTAACTGAGCGTCTGCATGTAAATGATCTTCTTGAAAACATCCTTCTCGATCAATTCGAGGATTCGACAAACCCATTCCGTTGCGCTCCGTTATTGTTTGCTGAGCTCTCCATGGTCTACGTTCAATCCCAGGTTCTTCAGCTCTAACTGTAGAAAGAACTACATGCGATCCAAGTTCTGCAACAAATTCTGATCGGGCGCCTCCTTCTAATCCACCAGTAAGCGAATGAATATTATGTGCAATTTCATGTGCCAACACCCAAATAAACCAATCTTCATTGCGAGTATCTTGTAACCCTACCAATAACGATGAATCTCCACCATAAGAACCTTCCCGAAAACGAGCGTCTGAAAGAATTTTGTTAACGAGAATATCATATTGTCTTGTATTCAAAGTTTCAGTTGAATTTTGCAAAAGTAAAAGAACAGCCAAAAAGTTGGTTTTTAATTCTATTCTTCTTACAGATGGAGGCAAACGTTCCATGTCAGGCATCCGACGTCTTAAAATAGCCAAGGCCCGCTCGCGATATAATCCATCAAAAATTCCTCTCGTGTCCGTCAGAAAATATGGAATAGAATCCAAAGGATAAGAGTATGAAATCATTTCAGTACTTCTAACACTTCGCACAGGAGAATACTGTGATTCAGAATGAACAACTCTCTCCGTTACAGGGGAATAAAAACCTGAAAGATTTTGCTGATGACAACCTGTTACAAAAGATAAAATCATCATAAGAGTAATGGGCTTTCGATATTTAAAGTTATCTAAACTCAGCAACATTCTTTCATACCAAAAACTCAAGCGTTCTCCCCAGAATTCTAATCTTCTTTGAAATTCTAAATTGATCTTGATCTTTGCGCACATCACTCGAGCCAAAGATACTGCGCCAACCTGTTGCGTGGTCAAATTCTCAGGATCCAGAAGAGGAGGAAGAGCTAAATTAATATTTCCAATTCCTTGCATCAAAGAAAAATAGGGATTCTTTTCTAAAGCATCTGTTTTGGGTTGAACAATACAATAAGAGATTTGAAGCTGATGTAAAAGATCGGCAATGGCTTGTGTGTGAAAACCTCCTGTGATCAAAACAGCCTTCTCTCCTGAGGGCACTTGCTTTAAAAAGTTTTTAAGCATGATTTGATTTCTCTCAATGGCCAATCGATAAAAAGTCTCGAATGGCTGAGCATCCATAGAGTCAAGACTAGGAAATACAAGAGAATGTTCTTTTATCAAATCCCGTAATTTTGTCTTCCAATCCATATCAAAGTCAGTTTTATAGACCTCCCATTCATGCGGTGTCATTCTCAAATGAAAAAGATTATTTAGACTTTTATATTGCTGAACGACATGGAGTAATTTCTTTTCAGAAGAAGTAGAAGCTAAGCTGATATAAATTTGATTTTCTAAATTTTTTATTTCATTTAAAAGCTCATGAATCAAAACATGATCTTTTTTATCCAAGAAATCTCGATATTTTAACAGCGTAGAATATTGGGAATCATTTGCATATTGACAAAGAAATTCATAAAAATCTAACTCGCTGATTCTGTCTGTTCTGTATTCCAATATCTTTTGAATCACATTCTTTAAATCTTTATCTTTTAGATTCTTTTGAAGTCTTTCAATTAACTCATCTCTTTCATTTTTAAGAACAAGAAGATTAACCTTATTTTCAGACTGAATCATTTCTAAAAATAAACTCAAAGAAGGACCCACATGAATCCTATCTTTAAGAAAACGAGCAAGATACAAAACATAATTTTGAAGAGGCTCTTTGCCTTGAGAGAAAGAAATAACCTTGTCATCAAATTCTAATAAGGTTTTTGAGAATATAATCTTTTTTAGCTGAGAGAAAATCTTCTCGTAAACAGAATTAATTTTTTTCCACTGTTCAAGCTCTTTGAGAGCCTGCTTCAAAACCTTAAAGTTTTCTTTGTAAAGATAAGGATCTTCCAGCCCTTGAAGTTCAAAAGAAAGAGAAGAACCACTCACCACTTTTAAAAACTCTGCACCTGTTACATACCCTTGCTTTAAAAGAGGGTCAAGAATCGTTTGTTTGGAGATTCGTGAATATTGATCCCATTGTTCGAGATTTAAAGATTCGCTTGCACCTTCTACCGCTATATAGCGAAAGTGATGATTTTGAATCAATTGTTTAAGAATTTTGGCGATATTGGTTTGCGCTTGAGCGTCACAATGAGCATCGCTGATGAGAACAACTTGAATTTCTTTATTTTTTGAAGAACTTTCTTGATTCACCCAAGCAAATTCTTTTGGAATTAAAGAGAACTTCTCTTTGTTTTCTAACTGAGATTGGACAGTTTGCTGCCCATCCGCAATTGTAAAATCTAAAAAGAATTGATTAAAATTCAGAAGAGATATCAGAAAAAAGACAAATACTTTACTCTTGAACTGCTGCTTCATGAGAGCCCTCCCTAAAAAAATTCAAATTAAAACAGAAAGCCCCCAAGCAGTATTTAAAAGAGCAAGGAACATACCACCCAACATTCTTAAGTAGATTAGTGAGGATGTATAAGTCCTAATATGCTGAATTAAAGGATATTACGAAAGGTCAATTAGATGAGAATTCACTTGGTAAGTTTAAAAAGGTAATCAAATAACTGCTTCAAGATGAGACACTGCCATTTCATCCTTAGAACAATTTTCCCAACACCGACAAACTGGTTTTAACGGACAAGGCTGACATTTGAATAGATCTGGTTTAGACGGACAATCCCCGGAAATCCCTAGATGGCAGATGGCAAAATCATATTTCAGAGGATCTTCTGGATCTAAAATCTTTAGATTTTGTGTAATCTCAAGCGCTGTTTTCCATAATAAATTTTTTTGAGAGGTAAGACCCAAATAACGACTGATTCTAGCAATATGCGTATCTAAGGGAATAATAAGTTCGCTGGGAGAAATATTTTTCCACAATCCCAAATCAAGATTGTCTGGCCCTCGCACCATCCATCTCAAGAAAAGATTCAATCGCTTACAAGTACTTCCATCTTGAGGTGAAGTCAGAAAAAATCGAACAGGAGAATTTTTCGGAAGACACCCTGAAGAATAAAAAGGACTGACATCTCCAGATAAAATACCTTGAGAAAAGTTTGAAAGTGTTTCTGTATAATTCAAAGAAGACCCACTTAAAAAATATTTTTCCAGAGAGCTCCATTTCGACAAGACTTGCTTCATGAGAAAAAGAAAACAAGCAATGTCCCTCCCCCGATAAAAACGATAAATGAGTCCGTGAAATTGCTCACGATCCTTTTCAGGGTTAAACTTGAGAATGTATTCGTAAGGATGCGGGCCTAGAACCTTAAAAAAACGACTTAAGAACTTTAAGATCTGATCTACACGACCATAGGCAAAACTGGAAGCAAGAAGAGCTACCACTTCTTGATCTTTTGGATTTTGATAAAGATGGACAAAACTCAAGGGATCTTCAGAAACATGTTGAGAGTAGTCAAACTGCTCTAGAAAGCCATTAAGATACTCTTTAAGCTTTAACTGACGCAGGTGTGGTATTAAATAAGGCTTCTGCAATTTGAACGGCATTGAGTGCCGCTCCTTTCAATAATTGATCAGCAACCACCCACATTGCAATTCCATTGTGAAGCGCAATATCTTCACGAATACGCCCGACAAAAACATCGTATTGGCCTGCTGCTTGAATCGCGAGGGGATATTTGTTTTGTTTGGGATCATCTTGAACTTGTATACCAGGAGATTTGGAAAGAATCTCTCTGATCTGCTGAGCAGTTAATTTCTTCTCTAATTCAAGATGAATGTCTTCTGAATGTGCTCTAAAAACAGGAACTCGAACACAAGTTGCAGACACTTTAATGTTATCATCATGCATGATTTTTTGTGTTTCATGTACCATTTTCATTTCTTCTTTAGTATAGCCACTCTCAAAAAAAACATCTACATGTGGAATCACATTAAAAGCAATTTGATGGGGATAAATTTCTCTGGGGAGTGGTTCTGATTTCACCCAAGCCCTTACTTGTTTTTCAAGTTCTTGAATGGCTTTCATCCCTGTGCCAGAAACAGCTTGATAAGTCGCAACAATCACCCGTTTAATTTTAGAAACACGATGAATAGGATTTAAAGCCACCACCATTTGAATCGTTGAGCAATTGGGATTTGCAATAATTCCTTGATGATTTCTAATATCATCAGGATTCACTTCTGGAACCACCAAAGGAACTTTGGGATCCATGCGAAAGGCACTGGAGTTATCTACCACCACTGCTCCACTTTTAACAGCATGAGGTGCAAACTCTGTGCTACGACTGGCACCCGCACTAAAAAGTGCTAAATCAATGCCTTTAAAAGAAGTACTTTTAAGCTCTTCTACAGGAATAGATTCGCCTTTAAATTTTAACTTTTGTCCTACAGACCTAGCAGAAGCCAATAATCTTAAAGAGCTCACAGGAAACTGACGCTTCACCAACGTCTCGATCATTTCATGACCCACAGCACCCGTAGCACCAACAATGGCAATGTGACGACCTGACATAAAAACTCACTCTCCTAAAATGATAAGATTCCCAACTTATTTCTTAACCAATGAACTATCTGCGGAAAGGTTCGCAACCAAATCTCCTACTTCTGTGGTAGTAAATCCCATATTGCCAGCAGAAAGAGATTTTAAACGCTTCCCGGTGACTTCTATAACAGCTTTCTCTATTTTGTCCGCAGCCTCTTTTTCTCCTAAATACTCCAGCATCATTTGTCCTGCACAAATTGCAGCCAATGGATTAATTTTATTCTGACCTGTATATTTTGGAGCAGAACCTCCGATAGGTTCAAACATTGATACGCCTTGAGGATTAATATTGCCACCTGCAGCAATCCCCATTCCCCCTTGAATCATGGCACCCAAATCCGTAATGATATCGCCAAACATGTTGTCAGTAACAATCACATCAAACCATTCTGGATTTTTGATCATCCACATACAAGTCGCATCCACATGGGCATAATCCGTTTTAATATCTTTATATTCTTTTGCGACTTCGTAAAAAGTACGTTCCCAAAGATCAAAAGCAAAAGTCAAAACATTGGTTTTCCCACATAAAGTCACTTTCTTTTGCTTATTTCTTTTTCGGGCATATTCAAAAGCATAGCGAATACAACGCTCAATACCTTTTCTAGAATTAATGGACTCTTGAATAGCCACTTCATCGGCTGTCCCTTTTTTCAAGAAACCACCCGCCCCACAATAAAGGCCTTCTGTATTTTCACGAACTACAACAAAATCAATATGCTCAGGCCCTTTACCTTTTAGGGGACAATCTACTCCTGGATAAAGCTTCACAGGACGCAAATTAACATATTGATCCAATGCAAATCGAAGTCTCAGAAGAATGCCCTTTTCCAAAATCCCGGGTTTCACATCAGGATGACCAATCGCACCTAAATAAATTGCATGAAACTTCTTTAATTCTTCGATAGAACTATCAGATAATATTTCTCCCGTTTTCTGAAAGTGGGCTCCACCAAAGGGAAAAGAAGTCCATTCAATTTTAAATCCAGATATAGGGGCTACAGCTTCAACAACCTTAATACCCTCTTGAATAACTTCAGGCCCCGTACCATCTCCACCAATCACTGCTATCTTGTATGTTTTACTCATATTTATCTGACTCCTAGGTTCGAAAAGTGTTGAGAATTATAGCGAAAGACAATAGAATGAACAACCTTAAAAACAGCAATCTGTACTTGGATATTGCCTATAAAAGTGTGACCTTTGTGGATGCGGGTGACACTTGGCGGGGAGCCCCATCGAGCGCAACTTTTAGTGAGCACGATGGGGCTGACAAGTGGCAGGACCCGCCACTTTTTGAAAGGACATACTTTTATAGGCAGAATCTTAGGTCATAATGAGCTTTCGTATCTCACAAAGGAATATTTTTTGAAAGAAAAAACATTATCAGAAAAACTAATTTATAAAGGCCGTATTCTTGATCTCATCGTCAAAGAAGTACTGATGCCTGATGGCAAAAAGGCAACTCGAGAAACGATTGATCATGGAGGCGTAATTGCTGTTATCCCATTTCTCAAAAATGGCAAGATTATCATGGTTCGTCAGTTCAGAAAAACAGCTGAAAAAATTACTTTAGAAATTCCAGCAGGAAGAATGGATCCTGGAGAAACCCCTCTTCAATCAGTTCATCGAGAACTAAGAGAAGAAACGGGTTATACAGCAAAAAAAATAAAAAAAATTCTTAGTTTTTATCCTGCCATTGGTTATAGCACTGAAAAGATTCATCTTTATACAGCTCATGATTTAACGATGACAGAGCCAGACCCAGATGAAGATGAATTTATTGAAGTGGACGAACTCTCAGTAGCACAAGCTCTCAAGAAAATAGACAAAGGTGAGATCATTGATAGCAAGAGTATTTTGGGGTTGTTATACGTAGCACGTAAAGATATTTAAACTTTTAAACCTTCGTTAACTACTCCCATTTTGCGAAACTTCTGATATCTCATTTCCACAAGACGGGCGGCTGGAATGACTTCTAATTCTGACAAGTGTTTTTCGATGGTTTGTCTCATATTTCGGGCAGTTACTTCATATTGATGATGAGCTCCCCCAACAGGCTCTTGAATCATTTCATCCACAATCCCTAAAGAAAGAAGATCATGGGCTGTTAGTTTAAGGGCTTCAGAGGCATTGATCATTTTCCCTTTTTCACGCCAGAGAATCGAAGCACATCCTTCCGGAGAAATAACAGAATAATAGGCATTTTCCAAAATCAAAATGCGATCGCCCACACCAATGCCTAAAGCACCTCCGCTTCCTCCTTCTCCAATTACAATGGCAATCACAGGAACTCGAAGCAAGGACATCTCTCTTAAATTAACCGCAATGGCCTCTGCTTGGCCTCTCTCCTCAGCACCCACACCCGGATAAGCCCCAGGGGTATCTATCAACGTTAAAATTGGTAAATGTGCTTTCTCAGCCATTTTCATCAAACGCAAAGCTTTTCGATAACCTTCTGGATGTGCACAGCCGAAAGAACGCGCTTGTCTTTCCTTCAGATCTCTTCCCTTTTGATGTCCAATGACCATCAAACGCCGTGTTCCAATACGAGCCCAACCTCCGATCATCGCTAAATCATCTCCAAAACGACGATCTCCATGAAGCTCTATAAATTCTTCCGACATTAATTTTATCAAATCCAGACTGTAAGGACGTTGAGGATGGCGAGCAATTTGAACCCTTTGCCAAGGAGTTAGATTTTGGAGAACATCATGGCGTAACTGATTGAGCTTTCCTTCGAGAGTTTTAATTTCTGAGCTAACATCAATCCCCTCTTTTTCAGAGAATTTCTTTAGCTCAGAGATTTTTTTCTCTAGCTCTACAATAGGTTTTTCAAAATCAAGACTGGATTCTTTCATATTTTCATCGTCATGTGTATCACGTCGTACATACTCTACTCTACAACATTAACCATGGTGCCTACGGGAACAATTTTAAAAAGCTCTTCAACTTCTTCATTTCTCATTCGAAGACAACCTGCGCTGGCTTGCTTTCCTACGGAATCAGGATCTGCAGTACCATGAATACCATAGCCTTTTTTGTCAAATCCCATCCATCGAGTTCCTAGAATATTAGCTGGATCCCCATAAGGAATCACTTGACCTTCATGATGCCAAGGAGGATTCACAATTCGATTAATGATTTTAAAATCTCCAACGGGGGTACACCCATCTTTGCCTGTAGCCACTGAATAAATCTTTACAACCTCATCGTTGATTTTTAAAGTCAAAGTATTTAAAGACTTACTAGCAAATAAACTGACTTTTCCAGTTAAAACATGCAAGGTCTGTCCCGGGTGTAACACATCATGTTCTAAATGATTTGCATCTGCAATAAATTCAGGAGTCGTATGATGACGCTTAGCAATTAAATGTAAACTATCCCCTTTTTGTACGGTTACTTCTTCTGTCCATCCTTCAACAACCCCTAAGAAGAGAAGATGAATATTCGTGTCCCAGAGCTCTTTCTCAATCTCTTCTTTTAGAGGACTTGAATCAATCTGGGGCAGCAATTCTTCTAAAGCCACTTGAGCTCTTGTATATTCACCATCCAATTTTAACTGTTTGGCAAAATTGAATTTATCTACCAACGGTCCTGTAGGCACAGAAACAGAATTTTGAGGAGTAGAAGCTACTGGATTAGAATCCGCTTGAACTTCATGGTCTTCAGAAGGTCCTTTCGTAAAGAAAAAAAAGGTTCCTCCTACTGCTAAACCTGTCATAAGAAAACTAATGGCATAAACCCATAAACGTCTCATAAAATTAAAATTCCTTTGCTGGAACAGGCTTCTGTTCTTCCAAAGAATTTTCTGAAGGGCGATGCTTTAATACTAGATCATAAACAATCCCTAAAGCAGCATACGAAAAGAAACCGATTGCTAGACAAAGTTCGCCAAAAAAGATAAAACCACCCAGAGAAACCACGCTGACGCCCAGATATAAAAATGGGCTCTTATCTTTTAAACTTACGAATTTCAAACGAGGATATTCCAAAGTACTAATCATTAGGAATCCTGCAATCAACATCAGGAAAGGAGCAACTTGTTCAATCCCCAACCATTCTAAACGATCAGCAGCAAGAACGCTCGAAGCAATTAAACCGGCAGCTGCAGGAGAAGGAAGTCCTGCAAAACCTGACTTTGTTCGACCATCTATTTTTGCATTATACCTTGCAAGTCTCAAAGCACAACATACCGAGTAAATGAAAGCAATGGCCAATCCGAATCTTCCTAATCGAGATAAACACATCTGATACATCATGATCATCGGCGCAATACCAAAAGTCACGAGATCAGATAAAGAATCATATTCTTCCCCAAACTTTGTATTGGATTTAAGAAGCCGTGCAATCTGTCCATCCATAAAATCAAAAAACATTGCAATAATAATCCAAAGCGCAGCTTTAGGAAAATTTCCTTGCAGTGAAAATCCTATAGCTAAGATCCCAGAGAAAAAGTTCCCCGTGGTAAGCAAATTAGGTAATAAATAAACTTTTTTCATTGTATTGCTCCTAATACTGTTTGTGCACCCTTCACCTTGTCTCCGACATTTATCTTCACATCAATAGACTCTGGTAAATAAAGATCGACTCGAGAGCCAAATTGAATAAGTCCAATTTTCTGACCTGCTTTTACCTTGTCCCCAATTTTACTATAACAAACTATTCTTCGAGCAAATATTCCAGCAACTTGCTTCATAATGAGTTGAATTTTATGACCATGAATGGTGAGCGCATTCGATTCATTTTGTAATGAAGCATTTTGATGATCTGCCTTTAAAAAAGACCCCGGTAAATAACGAATTTGACGAACCTCTCCTTCAATAGGTGCATAATTGATATGTACATTCAAAGGAGACATAAAAATACTCACTAAATTCCAGCTCTGCCCATCTAAGTTCATTTTTTTGATTTGAAGAATTCTTCCATCTGCTGGCGCAACAACTTGAGCGATGTCTTGGGGTGAATTTCGTTTAGGATCTCTAAAAAAAAGAAGCACTAAAATTAGAAATACAAAAGATCCCATAGCCAAAGGAATGCTCCATTGCCATAAAATAAGGCCTAAAATGACTAATGGTAATGCCAATTGAAGAGCTTCTTTAGCAAATGGTAATCGCATTTTTACAGTTCTCCCAGGGGTAAGATGATACAAAAATCTAATTATTTTTTAAAGCAATATCCTTAACTCTTATCATAATTAGATATAACAACCTTGTTATAAACATGTTGCAATAAAAACATATTTGGATAAAGGGTCTGAATTTGAAGCTCTAGAAAGTCTACTTCACGCATGACGCAATAACGTCGAGAGGGCGATTTCATAAAGGATTCAAGCTCTTTCAAAGAACCTATTTTTTGTATGGGATAACCCAAATAAAAAATTAAACTGGGTTTAAGAAAACGAAAAGAAGCCACCGAATGAGGAGGTTGATTCTGAAGATATGGACTTGAAACAATCTTTTTCATCGAACGCATTTGACCAATATCTTCTGCTAAGAAGGAATGTACACTCAAGAAACCTATGATAAAAGAGACTACCATCACTTTAAAAGCCGTAGAAAACTTTTGTTTTAAAAGAAAAATGGCCGAAGCAAAAAAACCTGTAAATGAAGCAATAGCAGCACAGAAAAAAGCCAAACCATTATCAGGGAATTTGATATACCAAAATATACTCCCTCCTACAAGAATGGCAATTGAAGCAATCAACAAAACCATAGCTTCTATTTTTAGTTTTATCTTGGAAGGATTTTCTAAAATTTCAGCCAAGAATCTAGCCACTAGAAGACTTAAAGGAAGAAAAATAGAGAGAATATACGTAGGTAATTTAGCTCTAGAAATAGAAAAAAATAAGAATCCTGTTAAAAACCATATACTTAAATAAAGATTCACCGGCTCTTTCCACAAATTTCTAAAAGCCTTTATCAGGGCTCGCGGAACAAAGACGCTCCAAGGGAAAAACCCAATCGCAATAATACCCACATAATAAAAAATAGGTTCTGTATGTCGTAACTCATCTGTCGCAAATCTCTTTACATTGTGAAGAATGAAAAAATATTCAAAAAAATCAGGATAAAGAAAACATTCCACTGCATACCAAGGCAATGCCACAGCCAAGAAAACGATCAAGCCTTTTATCCATTGAATTTGTTTTAAGAATTTAAGATTTTTCGACAGAATTAAAAAAAGAAAAAAAACAAGGCCGGGTAAAAAGATTCCAACGGGGCCTTTTGTCAAAAAGGCAACACCTGAAGCCAAAAAACAGAAAAAAATATATTTGGGACGATGAACTCTCCATGCTTCAAAAGCAAAAATAATGGCGAGACTTTGAAAAAAAGAAAGTGTCATATCTGTAATTGCAAGACGACCGATAATACAGAACTCTAAATTGGTCATTAAGATTAAACTCGCCCATAATCCCCACAAACGTCCTCCACAACGAATGGACCAGAGATAGCAAAGAAGAATCATTAATAAAGAAAAAAGAGCTGAGGGGAAACGCGCTGCCCATTCAGAAACTCCATATAATTTATAGGACCAAAGAATAAGCCAATAGAAAAAAACGGGTTTATCCCATCGATTTTCTCCATTGAGTTGAGGATTAATAAAATCTCCGCTATCCTTCATTTCACGTGCCGCTTGGGCATAACGGGGTTCATCTGGGTCTAAAAGAGGCATAGCCCCTAAACGAAAGAAAAAGATCAATAGGGCAAGACTTGCAATAAAAGGAAACCAAAAAAAAAGTTTTTTCATTTTTTAATTTTTACTTGTGATTTTTCTAATGAAAAATAAAGTGAATATTCTAGCAGTAGATTAAACTAAGGGAGGAGATACATGTAAAGAAGATTTGTTCTGAGGTTTCCATTTCAGGAAAAGAAAACCCAATAAACCTAGAATTAATGCAAAGCTCAATAACAAGACATGAAAGCAAAAAGCTCCTGCAATCACTTCTTCTTTTTTAAATCCGATCAATAAAAAACCTAATGTCCATCCTCCTTCAATCGTCCCAAATCCTGCGAAGCCATAGATCGGCAAACTAGAAGCTAACTCCGAAAAAGTGGTTCCTAAAACAGTTTCCCAAAATGTAATGGTATGAGTAAAAATAATATTTCGAACAATTGCATAAAAAGCTACAAACTTTGTTCCCCATCCCAACATGGTCAAAGAAATAAATGTCCCTAACTGTCGAGATTTTCGTATTTCATAAAGATCTTGCGCCAAGCGATTCATAAATTCTAAAACTTTCAAAGCAAGCTTTGATTTTAAAAGTCCTGTCTTTTCAAAAAATCTTTGAAGCGTCTGAGTACCTCTTCTAGAAAAAAACATCACAAAAACAACCAGAATCACAGGAATAGAAAAAAATGTGGTTAGAAAAAGCCTGTATCGCGGTACTGTTATCTGATTCCAAAATATGACAATTGAAATTAAGAAAAAAACTGCCATCGATAATATGTCAAAAATACGCGCCAAAAGTAACGTTGCAACCCCTTGAGAAGAAGGGATCGAATGAATTTTTCGAAGTAAAACAATATAAGAAAGCTCTCCGGTTCGAGCAGGCATCAAATGATTTAATATATTATGAATTGAAGTAACGCAAAAAATGGATGAAAGAGGAATGGTTTTTGACAAAATCATTTTTCGCCAACGACAGGCTCTAAAAAAAACACTTAAGACATAAAAACCAAATGGAATAATCAAAGAGAAAAGAGAAATTTTCTTAAAAACAGGAAGAAAGGCATGCAAAGAAATCTGTTTTAGAAGAATCCATGTGATGAAAAGTCCTAAGAGACTTCCAATAATCACACGTAGAAGGACAGAGCCTTTCTTCATGGTTCTGTCGGAGTCGAATCCTGGGCAACAGCTGATTCTTTAGAGACTTTAACCTTGCTGGGGCGAATCACCTTACCATGTAACGCATAACCTTTTGACATCTGCTCGACAACAAGATTAGCTGGCTTTTCTTTGGCTTCCTCAAAAGCCACAGCATCGTGCTTAGAGGGATCAAAAGGTTGATTTAAAGCTTCAATGGCAGAAACACCCTTTTTAGAAAGACCTTCTTGAAGCTGGCGATGAATCATTTTAAAACCCAACAGGAGATTTTGAATATCAGATGTACTTTGAGCAGACGTCATCGCACGATCAAAATTATCCAAAACATCTAAAAGCTCTAAAATAAAATCTTCCAAAAGAAATTTTCTAAATTCTTCTTTTTCTTTCACATTCCTTTTTCGGAAATTTTCGAATTCAGCTTGTACTCTTTGGAGATGATCCAAATAAAAATCAGATTGAGTTGCTTTTTTCTCAAGCTCCTCAAATCGAGCTTTGGATATAAGAATATTGTCTTCTGAGCTTTCTTTGGCAGGTTCTTGGTGTGATTCTTTTTTTTCTTCAGTAACCTTCTTAGAAGAGGCTTGATCTAACTTTTCTTGTAAGTTTTGAGAAGTTTTTTTTATCTTATCATCTTCCATAAGAACCTCTTGCATCACTTGCCTTTTTCCTCAGCTAATTTCTTAACCAAAATTTTTCCATTTAAAAACTCTTTAATTGCAACATCTACTGGATCTTTTAAATGCTTTTCGTCAACAGTAGCTCTATCTCCCCTCATCAATTGACGAACTCTTTTAGCAATCATATTAACAACCAAAGTTGTTTTTTCTTCTTTCTTGCAAAGATCTTCTAGCAAGTTACGATTTACCATTTAAAACCTCCTCATTTACAAGCATTTAAGGTTGGGGAAAGGGAGGGAATATATCAAAAATTTGATGTAGAGTCAATGCTTTTCGGGGGCTGTTCTTTAAAACTAAATCTTATTCTAAAAGTCCACCCATGGCCCTTAAAAATAAGGGAAGAGAGTCGCATTTTAGATATGGATTGTCTTTCTTTTGTTCGGCAAGTGTTGCTGTAGGGGCATCAGAATAATTATGACCAGGATAGAGGATAATGTCATCCTTCATTTGCCTTAACCGAGATAAGCTCTGAAACATTTCCTGCGGGTCTCCACCTGGCAAATCACAACGTCCACAATAATTAATAAAAAGTGTATCCCCAGAGACCAATGAATCTTGAACAAGAAAACATTGTGAACCTGGAGTATGTCCTGGGGTATGAAGAAAGCGAATGGTAATTTGTCCTATATTTAAAGTATCTTCTCCCCTGACCTTTTGAATATTGGATTGAAACTTCTTAAGAGCAAAAGCATCTTTTTCATGCACATGAACAGGAATATCTTTTTTCTTCAAAAGACCCTCTAGTCCATTCACATGATCAAAGTGATGATGGGTAATCAATGCACCTTTAAGTTCCAAATCGGCTTGTAAAGCTTCCTCAAGAATCCGCTGAGGCTCCCACCCAGGATCGATAACCACTGCCTCCCGGGTCTGAGAACATCCAATGAGATAAACAAAATTCTGCATCGGACCCACTTCAAATTGTTTTAAGATAAGCGAAGAGTTCATTTATTTTCCGAGGGTTCTAAAATCTTTTCAATGGCATGCTTTTCTTGATGAAAAAGAGTATTTGATAAAACAGGATTTCCTTCCGTAGAAAAATTTACGTCCAAATTAACCCAGGATTTACACCCACCATATTCTTGCTTGAATGGCACTGTCACTTGTTGAGGAAGTTGAAATACTCTTAAAATAAGACAGTAGAGAAACTTCTCTTTCCCCCAATTAAACCGTTCTTCAATCAGGGAGGGAGTCCAAATATGATGACCTTCAAGTTTTTTGAGTTTCTCTAATTCTGTAATTTTATAAACATTCTGAACGCTAGCATAATATTGAATATGAATTTTCCCATCCTGAACATGCTCAGATGTTAACTGATCTAGACGAGCATGAACCCCAGAGATAAGCTCTTCTTTGTTTTGATGTTCATAGGTCGGAAAAAGAAAAAATTCTCTGGCCTCGATTTCAAACTCTCCCGTGGTTTCGGATATTCCACCTTTTCTGAAAATCAAGGTCTGTCGACCTGAACCCAAAGCATCAACAACAACCGCCCATTCTTTAAAGGCCTTATTATTTTTTTGAAGAACTTTCATATGATTATGCTCCAAACCTATCGTGGTATTCCCTATTTACTGTAATAAGTTAACAAGCTCAAGAATACTCTAAAAAAATTACTTTTGTATCTATTTTCCAAAAATCTCAGCAAAGAAATTCTTCATAAATCTTTCCTTTAACTAATAGCTGCTTGTATCTAATTTCACTTTCCCTCGGAATATCCAATAAATACAAACAGTATAACTCAGTACAAGGGGAATCCCTAAAGCTGCAATGATTAGCATAATTCCTAATGTCTTTTGAGAAGAGGCTGCATTATAAATCGTTAAACTATTCTCAGGATTTGGTATCGAGTGAACCATATTAGGAAACATTCCAATACCAAATAAAGTCATCAAAGCAATCACAGCTGCGCAAGAGGATAAAAATGCACGAAAATCTCTACTCTGATGGATTTCACGTGGAATATTAGCAATAGCAAGAATATTCAAAAACGGAACAATAAAAAGAATGGGATTGTTTTTGATCCATAACGTCATACTGGGAACATACAATAAAGTAAATAACGTCGTCGTAGCATAACAGAGAATAAAAAAAATAATCGTATTTCGAACCCAGCTACGAACTTTATTCTGAAAAGGTCCTTCTGTTTTCAAAACAACATAAATAGCTCCGTGCATCATAAACAAAGCAACGGTGGTTAAGCCCAATAATAAACTGTACGGATGAATCAATCCCAGTAATGTACCTGCATATTCTCCTTCTAGAGACAAGGGAATGCCCCAAGCCAAATTGCCAATCACCACTCCAATCAGAAAACTAGAGAAAATACTTGCAAAGCTAAAACTTAAATCCCATAACATGCGCCACCATTTCATAGGCTGCTTGCTTCGAAACTCGATAGCTACAGCTCTAAAAATAAGAGTAAATAAAAGCGCCATGAAAGGCAGATAAAAACCTGAGAATACTGTCGCATAGGCATTGGGAAAAGCCGCAAACAAAGCTCCCCCTCCAGTGACAAGCCATACTTCATTGCCATCCCACACAGGCCCAATGGAATTAAGCATCAATCTGCGTTCTTCATCTGTTTTGGTGAAAAGATGCAAAGCTCCAACTCCTAAATCAAAGCCATCCAAAACAGCATAGCCGGTAAATAGAATTCCCACCAAAATAAACCAGACAATGTTTAGATCAAAGTTTAAATGCATCTCAAACCTTTCGCAAAATATCTTTCAATTTATCTTTTCTAAAACATACACCTTGTATCGTTCAACTGAACATGAGGACCATTGGAAATCGAGCGACCATGGAACCCCGATAAATATCGGGGTGAGTGAGATTTCCTTTGAGTCTGTTTGGCTCGCAGGGCCAAACAGACATGTCTGAACATTCGGTTGAACGATTCAGCATCAGCCACCTCTCTCTTCTAAACTTCAGCCCGACCTGCGTGAACGATTTCATCCTGCGGCCCTTTTCTAATTTTTTGATCCAGTAAAAAAATAAATACAGCAAATAAAAGCAAATAAACCATTGAAAACATAATAAGAGAAACCCAGATATGATTTGAATTAAGATTCTTTGAAACACCTTCAGAAGTTCGTAGAATGCCATAAACAATCCAAGGCTGTCTTCCTACTTCTGCAGCTATCCATCCTAACTGATTAGCAATCTGAGGGCCTAGCACTGCCAAAACAAAAAGACGCAAAAGCCATCGTGTTTCAAAAAGTCTCCCCTTTTTAAGAAGAAACACTCCCGCCAAACTTAAAAAAATCAAAAACATTCCAA
Source organism: uncultured bacterium (assembly GCA_964640155.1). Classification (GTDB taxonomy): domain Bacteria; phylum Auribacterota; class JACPWU01; order JACPWU01; family JACPWU01; genus CAZXEQ01. The sequence goes on from CAZXEQ010000006.1 coordinate 82,758, forward strand.
TCAAAATCATGGCGTGATATGACAGAAAAACAATATTCACCGGGGGACGATCTTCTTTTGCAAAAGCGTGCAAACCTTTAACAGGCTTTGTACTATCCCCATGAATCAGAAAACTTAATAAGCCTGGAATAGCAATACCATACTTTACAGTTTCAGATTTTTCATCGACCCAACCAAATAAGTGATACGCAGCTGGAGCATTTTCTTCATAGTGGGCTTCGAAGGCTGCCATTTTAGCAGGTTGATATTGACTCACCGTAAGAGCGCTGAGATGGCCCGTAATCAATTGTCCAAGAGAAGCCACAACAGCAACGATAAGGGCAATTTTAATAGAAGCTTTTGCAAAATCCAGATACTTCTTTTTTAATAAATAATAAGCACTCACACTTAAAACAAGCCAGGCACCTGCTTGCCAAGCTCCCATCATGACATGGCTTAATCGATCCATGGAAGATGGATTAAAAACCAAAGCCCAAAAATCTGTGATTTCTGCTCTAGCCTTTGCGCCTTCTCCTACAATATGAAATCCTGCAGGAGTTTGCATCCAGGAATTGGCTACCACAATCCACACAGCACTAAACATCGCTCCCAATGCCACCATCAAAGTCGAAAAGAAATGCATTTTAGGCCCGACCTTATCCCAACCAAAAAGAAGCACTGCTAAAAATCCAGACTCTAGAAAAAATGCAAAAATTCCTTCTGCGGCAAGTGCACTTCCAAAAACATCTCCCACAAAACGGGAATAGGTTGCCCAGTTAGTTCCAAACTGAAATTCCATGACTATTCCAGTTGCAACTCCCATTGCAAAAATCAAACCAAAGATTTTGACCCAGAATTTCGTCATTTGATGATAGAGAGGATTTTTTGTAACTAAAAAGCAGCCTTCCATGAAAACAAGAATAAGACCTAATCCAATGCTCATGGGCGGGTAGATATAATGAAAGGCAATGGTCAACTCAAATTGAATGCGAGATAATAATAAAGCATCCATACATTATCCTAAACGCAATAAATAATGATATTTTCCCAAGAAAAAATTAAACTTTGGTGGGATCCAAAGTAGAAAGGATATTAGCAAGGTCATCCGCATGTTCTTCTTCCATCGCTAAAATTCCTTCAAGCATGCGTCGTGTCGTAGGATCCTTTTCTCCAACATATCGAATCATTTCAGCATAAGAATCAATCGCAATACGTTCTGCAATGAGATCTTCTTTAACCATATCGACCAAAGAATTTCCCTCTTTATATTCTGCATGACTACGCATCGCCAATCCTTCTGGATCAAAATTGGGCTCCCCTCCTAATTGTGTAATTCGACTAGCGATTAAATCGGCATGTGCTTGTTCATCAGTAGCGTGTTGTAGAAACTCTTGGGCTACCGGCTCAGAATGAATGCCTTGAGCCATAAAATAATGTCTTTTATAACGAAGAACACAAACTAATTCTGTCGCTAAAGCTTCATTTAAAATTTTTACAATGGTATTGATGTCGCCTTGATAGTTTTGTGTCACTGCTCCATGCTCAATATGTTCGCGTGCACGTTTGCGAAGTTCTTGTATATCACTTAAAAAGGGTTTGTCCATAAAAACAGAGCTCCTATTTTTTTAATATTTAAATTATATTATCAAAAAACGTCTTAAACAAAAATTAGAATCGGATTAGAAAAATCTAATTCGTACAACTTGAGTAAAGAAACTTTACGATTTTGGTATAATAAAGACGTCATTCTTGAGAAAGGGAATTTTATGGAAGAAATAAATATTAAGAAACTAATTGCAGAGGTTTTAGAAGAAAGCGGCATTATCGGGGATATTGAATTAGCAGGGAAATGGACGGGAGGCACTTTAATTTTGAAACCTTTAGATCAAGGTCTTCAATCTAAGGAAATTCCTCTAGAGACTTTCTTCCATAAAATCGTTATGCTCAGAGATCGACTGCGCGTTCTAGAACAAAAGGTTAATACTCATGCAAAGCTTACAGATGAAGATAAAGTAGAAATGCAACAATACATCACCCGTATTTATGGATCATTAACTACTTTTAACGTTCTCTTTAAAAATAAAGAAGATCAATTTACCGGAGAGAAAAACAAAGAATCTATTTCAGGAGAAATCACTCAGTAGTTAAAAAGATCCTTAAGTACAAATGAATGTCCAGGGCTTGCAGCTTGTAAAGCTCTATGGATTTTATTTTGAATATTTACTGTGAGTCGCCTACCTGTCCGACCTTTTTTAACCATCTTGAATGTCAGTTGTTCTTTAGATGCATGAACAAGATCAACATTAGACAATCCCAGCTTATTCATGATTTCATCTAAAGGTTGAAGACCCAATTCTTTTTCTGCTGTATTTATATTCTCTTCCATATGAAGCATCTTAATTTATCAAGAATGCAATGCATGCTTGGTTTATTGCTATTACCATACACATTCTGTTATTGAAGCGAAGATTTAAGTTTACCTGCTTTTTCCTTCCAAACTTGAGCTTCACCTGGTTTCTTCAACGCTTCAAGAATTTCAGCACGAATTTCGTACAAAGAAATCTTTAATACAGTCGCATGATCACCTGGAAGATTGTCCTCAATAAGATGAAAAGCACTATCTATTTGTTCCTGGGCCAAAGCAAAATTTTCACATCGAAAGCTAGTTTTTGCCAGCCAACAATAGAGATTGGCAATAGCATGATACTTCCCGTGTCTTTCATCTTCTGGATTTGAATAAGCTGGAAGATATCCCTTACGCTCTTGCGCAGAAAGCTTCTCAGTCCAAAGAATTTTCAAACTGGCCTCAGCAATTGCAAGCGCCGAACGAAAATCAGCATCTGCAGCTGCAAAATCATTTTGTTTAAACTTCAAAACACCTCGAGAGAAAAAAACTTGCTGTTCGTGATATCGATCCAACTGATCACCCTTTTTAGCTTTTTCAATTGCTTCTTGCAAGCTCTCCTCACTAAGAATTAAAGAATTAGCTTTTTCTTGAGCCACAAGAAATGAATCATATAAAACAAGTAATCTTGTTTCTTCAGGACCTACATACACAGGAAGAGGAATCAATGACACCCCTAAGGAGAACCGTTGTAAAAACCCTCTTATTATATTGTTTGTCCTATCTACATTAAAACTTCCAGGAGAATAAACTGTGATAATCACAAGATGACCCACCTTTTTCTTATTATCAGGTTCATAATTATCATGGCCATAAACTTCAATACATAATTCCATTGCTTCTGAAAAGGCAAAACAGCGGCAAAATTGAACTCTTTCAGTATTCTTCCATTCAGGATCAGATTTTAAGTGCTGAACAAGTTTTGTCCAGGGTTCATCTTGATTAAGTTTTTCAGATAAAAAGGGGGAACTAAAAGAATAATAACTCTCTCGGCGATTGGGAAGAGATGTCCCTAAGTTACGCCAGTAAGGAGATATTGTTAAAGTAGGAATCGAAGATGACAAAAATTCTATTGTATTATATTGGGGAGGAATATTATTATCACCACTGTACCTTTCCTTTTTAGCATCTAGCATCGATTGATAGATCGCTCCCGCATCAAACTCGCTTAATTTCAGAGAAATGGAAGGCTTATCCGAAGAGTTTAATTCAAATAGCTCCGCCACTGAAATCGCTTCCTTCCCCGTCAAAAGTATTTTCTTCTCCACTGCATCAGGAGCCCTCGCTGCATCAGCATGCGTAAAAGCAAAAACACCGAGTACAAATATCCACAGCATACGAATCACTTTCATTTTCTCTCCTTTTTTATAACGAATAGATTAAATTATCACCCGTTACAAGATCAGACATCTCCTTGACTCCACCCATACTCACCTAACCATTTATTTATTTGCCAAATATTTTTTCCATGGAAGCCAATAATACTTATGCCAGCCATCATTCACATTTTGACGGTCATAGTCTGGCACATACGCATGAACAAGATCAATCTCTCCCCCGCCCCGAACTGAAGTAAACGTAAGGATGAGAATAGAATCTGGATCTTTTTTCTCCCAATTTCCGGCACGCCATGTCTGAACAATTCTCTCACTCTCTTCCAACAAAAGAAATCGTCCTCGAATCATATCAAAAGCTGAAAAATTTCCTCCAACTTCAGGCTCTAGACTCACCTGGTCTCCAATAAGCACCGCATGTTTTTTAGGATTCATGTACATCTGATACAATTCATCAGGTCTTGCTTTGAACTTTATTTTTTGAATGATATTATTCGCCATTGTTTCTCCTTAAATGATTTGACTCACAGACCCAAATAATCACTTCCCATTTTTAATAAGAACCTTAGTCTCAATTAAAGCAAGTTTTTTAGTCTTTGATAATGCTTTGATAGCGCACTCACGAACAAGCGCCTGAGTTCTTGTTTTACAGACTTCCTGATACATTATTTCCAGGGGTCTTCGAGAACGTGTATAACGCGCCCCTTTCCCCTCGGAGTGCATTTTAAATCTTTTTTCAACATCCTTTGCAATACCCGTATACAAAGAGGAATCCACACATTTTAAAATATAGAGAAACCATTTCTCTTTTTTCTTTTTAGAATTTTTTCTCTCTTTCTTTTTCATTCCCTTCAGCATTCTTTTATAAATATTCTTCATATCTTTTCTTGATTAACGGGAGAAATAGTTTTCATAAAATCATTTTGATGTTCCAATGTTTTCATATTAAAGCTTAAATAGCGTAATTGTTTTGCAAACACTGCTGTCAAAGCTACTACACCTAATGTAATAAATCCTCCTACTGCTACACAAGGAACCGTCCCAATCAATGAAGCTAACATGCCACTTTCAAATGCACCTAATTCATTGGAAGCACAAATAAAAACCCAATTTACGGATGCAACCCTCCCCCGCAAATGGTCTGGAGATAAAAGTCGAAGAATGGAACGGCGAATCACAACACTCACCCCATCAAAAATCCCGCTCAAAAATAAAGCTGCAAATGAAAGATAAAAATTTTTAGAAAAAGCGAAAATAATAATACTCATTCCAAATCCACTCACGGCCAAAAATAAATTACGTCCTGCATGTCCAATAGGAGGAAAACGTGTAGCTGCTAAAGTAATGATAAGTGTTCCTAAAGAAGGAGCTGCATTGAGAAAGCCCAATCCTTTTGCTCCCACATGAAGGATATCTTGTGCATAAATAGGCAAAAGAGCCATTGCACCACCAAAAAGAACGGCAAATAAATCTAAAGACATTGTTCCTAACAGCGACTGATTCTTAATAACAAAACGCCACCCCACTCGAATGCCTTCCCATAAAGGTTCTCTATGTTCAGGAATAGGTTGTGGTTTTTCAGAAATGGCCAACATGCAAATCAAAGAAAAAACAAAACAACCTGCAATCACAAAATAAGAACCAACGGCTCCCCAAGCATCAAAAACAAAGCCGATGACAGCAGGTCCTATCACCGAACAGCTAACCCATGTGCTGCTAATCCAAGAAGCTCCATTCACTGTGAGGTGTTTAGGAACGATCAATGCTTCAAATGCAGTACTGGCAGGATCTGCAAATCCTCGTGCAACTCCTGCTAGAAAAATAACCACATAAAGACCTATCACTGATCCTGCATGATTCCCCCACGACAAAAAGGCTAAAGAAATTGCGCAGAAGACAGACAATGCACGGGTAATCAGAAGAATTTTACGTCGATTAAAATAATCCGCGACATACCCTCCTAAAAAGACCAGCGTAATAGCTGGAATCGCCTCTATCAAACCTAACCAACCTAAAGCCCGAGCACTGTGTGTCATCCGATAAATTTGAAAACCAATGACGACAAGCAAAGCTCGACTGGCCAAAGTAAAAAAAGCAGTTGAACAAATAAAAAACCGAACATCGGCTATTCGCAAAGCATCTAAAAAATTATATTGATTACGTTCTTTCATTTAAGAATCATAGGATATTCAGGAAATAAAAACTAGGAGAGGATCTAAACTTCTCTTCTTAAAGTTTAAATAAAAGAAAAAAAGGCAACAAGTAAATGATTTTTTGGATGTAGTATTTCCCCTTCTTCAACCATTTACAAGTCGCCTTTCAAAAGCCACCCCCATTACAAAAAACTAAGTGTTATGGGTTATCTGTAATAACGACCACGTCGATAATGCCCTCGATCATAATGATGTCTGTCATATCTATCATAAGATCTATAAGGCCTGTAATGTCCGCGATGATAACCATAATACCCAGGTCCATAATATCCACGATTACAATAACCTGAACCTACATATTCCGGACCATAACCATGAAAGCTTACCTCATATTCACGTGCAGATGCTCCTGAGGTGAGGGACGCTGCTACAAAAACTAAAACAGCAATAATTGTTTTTTTCATTTCTCGCTCCTTTCTTTTATAGAAATTATTCTTTGGGAAAGCCTGCTTCATTCCATTCTTTCATGCCACCCTTATAAGCTCGAACATTAAAACCCTTTTCAGCTAACATTTCAGCTGCAGCTGTAGAGGCAGAACATTGTGTGTTTGCACAATAAGTAATCACTTCCTTGCTTTTATCTAGCTCATTTAGACGTTCGTCCAATTCATCTAATGGAATCTTAAGAGAACCTTGAATGGACCCCATCTGATAATAATCAGGACTTAGAACATTCACAATTTGAATATTTGAATCGTTCTTTTTTATTTTTTCAAGAAGCTCTTCTTTATTGATCGTCTCACCTTGAGAATTTATTTTTGTCTGTTGCATATTTTTCTCCTTTCTATATTTCTATTGCTGGATTCAGCTTATGAAATAAGTCATTAAGAGAAGGTTAGAATATAATTAAAAAAGATTAATCTAAGAACGAGAAGAGAATTAAAAAATTATTTTTCTATTATTAGTTCTGGATCAATTTGATAAGAACGTTTTTCAAAACCTGAAAATATTTTGTAGGCACAGGGAACCACAAAGAGTGTCAAAACTGTGGATAACGTGACGCCTCCGACCACTGAAATAGCCATAGGAACGATAGTTTCAGAACCAGAACCTGTGGCAAATGCTTCAGGTAAAGCAGCAGCAACTGTCGCAATAGAGGTCATTAAAATGGGTCTTAAACGAATAGGGCAAGCCTCTAAAAGAGCTTCTTGAACTCCCATTCCCTGTTTACGACGTTCATTGGTAAAATCCACAAGTAAAATCGAATTCTTTTTTACGATTCCCATTAAGAGAATCAGTCCTACCATGCTGTAAAGATTAATAGAATTATGGCTCAAATAAAGGGCCAAAAAAGCTCCTGTAACGCTAAAAGGCAAGGCCAATAAAACAGTGATTGGATGAATAAAACTATTAAACTGAGTTGCAAGAACCATATAGGCTACAAAAAGTCCCAGAACCAGTGCAAAAATCAAACTTTGAAAAGATTCTTTAAAAGCCTGAGATCCTCCAGAAAAAACAGCATGATAATCTGCTGGCAAAATTTCTTTAATCATTTTTTGAGCGATGTTTAAAGCTTCCTGTTGGGAATGCCCAGGCAGCGGATTTGCAAAAACACTCACAGCCCGTTCACGATTTTTACGCGTAATTGAAAATAAAGTAGGTTTAATTTCAGAGGTCACTACTTCAGATAATGAAACAATTTCTCCTTGCCGATTGCTCACCCATATTTTTTTAATGTCTTCAGGATTAGCGCGGTCGACATCTGCTAGTCTCACACGAACATCATAACGCTTCCCATTATTCGTAAATTTTCCACTGCGCAGTCCTCCCACCATGGCATTGATAGTATTTGCGATTGTATGTACACTCACTCCATGATCTGCAGCCTTTTGACGATCAGGAGAAATCTGTAATTCTGGCATTCCCAACTGATAATCTGTATCCACATCGGTCATCACACCAGAATCTTTCATTCGTTTCATTATTTCTTTGCTGAGTTGTCCTAGCTTTTCAAAATCTGGACCTCGAATAGTAAACTCGACCGGGAAACCACGTTTTGCTGTAAATCCGCTCAGAGATAAATCCTGAATAATTGCTCGTGCAACTCCTGGAATCGCATTAAACTCTTTGCGCACCACTTGCATAAATTCCTGCTGTGTGACCGGACGTCCATTCTCTTTAGGTCTTTCTTTTATAGGCTTCATGGTTATAAAAAGCATCCCTTGATTGACTTGCCCTCCTCCAAAACCCCCTACAGCTATATAAATATTTTCAACTTCGGGTCTTGACATTAAAAAGGTTTCCGCTTTTTTAAAAACCTCATCTGTCGCTCCAATGGAAGAACCTAGAGGTAAAACAATACGCACCAAAAATCGACTTTGATCTTGGGAAGGTACAAACTCCTTTTTCAAAAGAGGTGTAAGAAAAAGTGAGGAAATAAAAATAGCAGTGGATAAAAGAAGTACCCACTTAGGATATTTTAAAAGAAAGGAAAGTATCCACCGATAACCCTGAGTTGCTCCTCGCATCATCGCATCAAAAATCCTTCCAATACGAGTCGTATGTCCTACATCCAAAAATTGAGAACATCGCATCGGTGCAATGGTTAAAGCTTCAAGCAAAGAAAACATCACAGCCACTGAAATGGTAACTCCAAACTGGAAGAAAAATTTACCAATGGTGCCTTCCATAAAAACAACAGGAATAAAAATGGCTAAAATAGCAAGAGAAGCTGCCATCGCAGCAAAAGTAATTTCACGTGCACCTTTAATGGCTGCTTGCATACGCGATAAGCCCTGTTCTTGATAGCGGGAGATATTTTCTAGAACCATAATGGCATCATCAACAACGATTCCTATCACCAATGAAAGACCTAACATGGTGAAGGTATTAATCGTAAACCCCAAAAAATAAATCACAAGGAAAGCACCCATCAAAGAAGTGGGAATGGCCAGCAACACATTTAAAGTGGCACTCCACGAACCAAGGAAAAAGAAACATACCAGAGAAGTCAAAATCACTGAAAGGATCAAATTAAATTCTAATTCATGGACTGCATCACGAATAAAGCGAGTAGTATCAAAAACTACTTTCAATTGCATTTTTTCAGGAAGCTGTTTTTCTATTTCGAGAATCTTTGCCTTAACCGCATTGGCAACAGCCATGGCATTGGAACCCCTTTGTTTAACAATGCCTAAGCCCACTGCCGTCTTACCCCAACTTCTGGAAATACGGCGAATGTCTGCTAAACCATCTTCCACCCTTCCTACATCCCCAATTTTTAATTGATTCCAAACAGGCCCCCCCCGCACACGTTGAGGAATAATAATTTTTTCAAATTCTTCCGCACTGGTTGCCTCTCCATAAACCCTGACATTAATCTCTTGACGACCCGTGTCGATATATCCAGCTGGTAAATCTGAATGCTGATCATTGATGGCGCCAATAATATCTTCAACAGTGAGTTCTTTTTCCCTCATCTTCTGTGCATCCAACCATACCCTGAGATTAGGGTCTACAAATCCACCCAAACGTATTTCTCCAACTCCCTCCACGGTCGTTAGCTGATCCTTTAAAGTATCTGAAATATATCGGGTCAAATCTTTGAGAGGTCTGTCTCCCGACAAAGCCATCCACATAATCGGCTGATCTTCAGGGTTTGTCTTTGTTACAATCGGCGGGTCAATTTCATGCGGCAAATTTTTTTGTGCTTGAGCAATTTTAGTTTGTATTTCTTGCACGGCCACATCAATATCACGTTTTAAATTAAATTCTATCGTGATTTGAGCCTGTCCCTGACTAGAGGTAGAAGTCACCTCCTTAATCCCTTCTATATTCATCACTGCATCTTCGATAATATCTGTCACGTCTGTCTCCATGACTTCAGGGGCTGCTCCCTCCCAATTTACAGAAACAGACACAACAGGAAAATCCACATCCGGCAATTGGCTCACACCCAAATGTGAAAAACCAATCCATCCAAAAACGAGAATTCCAATCATCAACATCCAGGCGAAAACCGGATTTTTTATCGAAACATCTGAAAGTGTCATTTCTCTACTCCGTCCAAAATATCTCCTAAAGCCACTTTAAATTTCCAATAACTTTTTTTCATTTGAAAAAAGGCCTCATTATAACGAAGCTCAATATCTTCCAATCGCCTCAGCGCATCCAAAACATCCAAATTATTTACAAGATTGACTTTATAATCACTAGAGACTAATTCATAGTTTTTCTGCGACGCCCTTTTTGCTTTTAAAAGCACTTTGCGATTCAATTGGGCTGCTTGAAAATCCTGAAAAGCATTTTCAATATCCAGCTGGGCCAAACGCACAGCTCTTTGCCAAATCAATCGCTTACTTTCACGAGAAGAATTAGCACTCTTGATATCTGCCAAAGTTTTTCCTAATTCAAAAATAGGAACCGTCATTTTTAGTGTAAAATCCCAATCATTGTCCGCTTGAAACCCAATACGTTTCGTATAATAATTTCCATCTACCTCAACCATTGGAAAAAGATTTGCTCTAGCCATAATCACTTGACTCTTTCCAAGAAAATACCCTTGCTGGGCTGCTTGAACATCTGAACGCATCTTTGCTTTCATTTCAAAATGGGAAGAATCCACATTCTCTTTTAAAACTCTTTCATCCATCAGAACAACCCCTTCAAGAGATTGATCAATGTAAAACTCAAGCAGTCTTTTTGAAATAGTAAGCAGCGATTGCGCCTGGACCAAATCTGATTCAACTAATCGTAAATCTGCAAGAGCTGATTGTCTTTCCGTATGACGCGAGCGCCCAATTTTAATTCTTGAAGCCAAATCTTTAATTCGATCGGAACTCAACTTACTTGCTTTCGTCAAAGTCTTTACATTTCTCTGTACCTGAAGAACAGCATAATAAGCATTCATTACATCGATAAACAAAAGCTCTTTGGCTCTCTGCCAATTCAAAAGTTGCTGTTTCTTATCCGCCCCGGCTCCTTTTAAAACAGCAATTTCTCTAAAACCACTAAAAATAGGCTGACTAAATGTAAACTTATTTTCAGGTGTCACGGGTCGTCTCAAATCACTGTTCACCCCTCCAGAAACGCTCACATCCCCTGAAGCGTCTCGCTCTGTTCTGGACATCACATAATCAACCTTAGGCAGAAAATAATCAAAGCCTCGATAAAATCTAGCCTTTGCTTGATTAATTTCCTCAGCGCTGATTGCAATCGTCTCACTTTTTTTCAATGCAAGTTGATAGGCTTGTATAAGCGTCAAAGATTTTAAAGTAGAAGATACAGGTGATTCAGTTTTAGGAACAATCCTCTCTGATGATTTTGATATTCTCTTTTTCTTGGAGTTTTTCCAAAAAAGGAAGGCAGGACTGGATTGAGATAAAATAAATAAACTTATAAAAATTGCTAAGGAAAAAATTCTTAAATTTGTTTTAGAGTTTTTAAATTTCACGACTCACCATCTCCTAAATAGTCCTTCACCTTCAACAAAATAGATAAATAGGAGGCTCTTTCCTTATCGGTCAAATGTCCAAAAATCGCTTTGATACTTTTACATTTTTGCTCTTTGATATGAGTAACCACTCTCTTGCCTTTAGGCGTAATCCCTATCCAAATGACACGACGATCTTTTTCATCTCCCTTTCTATTAAGCATTTTTTGACGAATGAGTCGATCTACCAAAACAGAAGCAGAGCTTGTTTTAATATCTAATGCCTTTGCAATTTCTGTCATCGTGACATTGGTCTTTTGAAATACATAATCCAAAGCAACCATTTGTGGTAGTGTAATCACTCCACGAGAGAGTTCATGATTTTCACGCTTTGCAAACTCACGTACAAAAAGAGGCATGATTTGTACAACCTGACAGCTAAATTCATCCAACCCAATTGTTTTAATCATTTTTCCTATTCTATAAAATAGTTTGATTATCTAACTATTAGATAATATGAATAATAAAACAAGAATTGTCAAGGGTTTGTGAAATATTTTATCAGACAAAGAGAAACTCCAGAAAGGACATAACTGATTACAAGAGAAGGAATTCGAAAGAATGATAAAATTGTACAAGCAAGAGAAGGGAGGAGAAATATTTCTCCTCCCTTCTTCCCCCTCTTCTTTATACTTAACAACTACATCAACATCACTGTTTGAGCCACCCGCCCACCTAACAGAGATTTGACGAAAGAAATCCTTACATGTTGACCTTCTTTCAAATCATCCTTATCAAGTCTTTCACTTCCTTGGATGATTTGTGTACTCTGATCAACAAGAACTTCTGTTTTACCTTGAGGGGCAGAAGAAGAAGGTAGAGTTGTTGTTTGATCTGGCTCTACCGTCAATAAGAACTTTCCATTTCCTCTGTTTTCAATGGCCTCAATTTTGCCATAAATCATCTGCTCGTTTTTTGCTTGAGTTGACTTGCTATCTGTTAAAGAAGCTTGTGCGGTATCTTTATTTGTTCCTGATTGCTTATCAGACTCCTCAATTGCCACACTCAATGAGCAAGCGGAAAGTATAGCGAGTAGTAAAAAATAATATTTAACCATCCGATTAGTTTTCATATGCAATCTCCTTTCATATTTATTTAATTTAAAAACAGCTTAATCCTATAAAAGAAGAGATTAATGAACAGTTAAAATTAAATTAGAAATATTTAATCTATTAAGTAAGGGAAGAATTAGGGGAAGAGACAAAAAAAGAGAAAACACAAAATAGTCCAGGTTAACGGCCTAACTTAATTAATATTTTAGCTAATTGAGAACCGATGTTCTGAACTGCCGCTTGTTTTTTAGTATCTTTAAGGGAACCATCTGTATTAAAAGATTCATCTGCTTTAGAAATCGCAATCTGATCCGGAAGAACAAGCACTTTGATATTTCCTAAAATAGACCTCACATGAACTAACCCCCTTAATCCACCCAAAGCACCGGGAGAAGCACTCAGTAAGGCAGCAACTTTATTCGTAAAACAAGCCAGAGGTGCTTCTCCAGGAGCAGAACGCGATGCCCAATCAATTGAATTTTTTAGAACGCCAGAAATAGAACTATTATATTCAGGAGACGAAATAAGAAGTCCCTGATGAGCAAGCAAAAGCGTTTTAAATTTGATAGCGTTCTCTGGAAGACCTTCCTTTTCTTCCAAATCCCCATCATAAAGAGGCATGGGGAAATCTCTCAGATCTAAATAAGTAACTTCAGCTCCTGCCGAACAAGCTCCTTCAATCGCTATTTTCACAAGCTTTTTATTATAAGATTCTTCTCGTGTACTTCCAGCAAATGCAAGAACTTTAGGCTTTGACATATTGTTCCTTTACTTAAAAAAATTCTTCTACATCTATTTCTCAAAACTATACCTGATAGAAAGCAACATGAGAAGACAGTAATTTAAGAGTCTAGTAAAAGGTTTTATGTATCGCAGAACACTTTCTAAATAAGAGTAACTCAGACGAATATCTTCCATTTGACGCTGAACCAGTCATATGCTAATTTGATCACACTTTTTATGGAAATTTCCCAAACACAAAAAATAACATCTCTTAGTTTACGTAAAGACAAATGGTGGCTAGAGCCTCTATTGTCCGCCTCAGCTATTTTGATTTTTGTTGTCTATTCCACATGGGCTGCTTTTCAGGGAAAACACTATGGATTTCAAAACTATCATTCTCCTTTTTCCTGGCCCATTCATCCAAATTGGTGGCCTTTTTCGCCCGCATTTTTAACGATCTGGGCACCTTTAGGCTTTCGAGGCACTTGTTATTATGTACGTCGCGTTTATTATCGAACATTTTTTAGAGATCCCATCTCTTGTGCTATTCCTGAATCTAGAGAATCTTACAATGGAGAAACACAAATTCCTTTCGTTTGGCAAAACCTTCATCGCTTTTTTCTTTATGTCACTTTGATAGAACTTGGCATGCTTTGGTTTGATGCGATTCATGGTTTTATTTTCAATGGCCGACTCGGCCTCGGCATTGGTTCTTTTGTTTTATTAATCAATGCAACGCTTCTTTCCCTTTATACTTTTTCATGTCACGCCTTTCGCCATTTGGTAGGTGGAAATTTAGACTGTTTCTCAAAATGTCCTAAGCGACATTGGCTTTGGAAAAAAGTGAGTCGTATTAATGAAGACCATGGCCTATGGATGTGGGTCAGTTTAGGATGGGTAGGATTTTCAGATTTATATGTACGATTATTAAGTATGGGAATTATTAAAGATTTTCGATTCTTCTAAAGGATATATGACAAATTACGAGACACATGAACATGATGTCATCATTATTGGAGCGGGTGGCGCAGGCTTAAGAGCTGCCATCGAAGCTTCTGCACAAGGCCTGAGTGTCGCAGTCATCTGTAAATCTCTTTTAGGGAAAGCCCATACCGTCATGGCTGAAGGTGGTATTGCCGCTGCGATGGGGAATGTTTATCCAGAAGATAATTGGAAAGTCCATTTTCGAGATACCATGCGAGGCGGAAAAATGCTCAACAATTGGCGCATGGCTCAGATTCATGCCATGGAATCCCCCGATCGCGTCAAAGAATTAGAAGGCTGGGGTGCTCTTTTTGACAGAACCAAAGATGGAAAAATTCTTCAAAGAGATTTTGGTGGTCATCGCTACGCTCGTCTCGCTCATGTCGGAGACAGAACTGGTTTAGAAATTATTCGTACACTTCAATATCATGGCATTCATCAAGGCATTGATGTCTATATGGAATGCACCATCACTCGCCTTTTAAAAGATGGAGATCGGGTATGCGGTGCTTTTGGATATTGGAGGGAAACAGGAAAATTTGTGGTTTTTAAAGCCAAGGCTGTGATTATTGCAACCGGTGGCATTGGCAAATGCTGGTCCATCACTTCCAATTCATGGGAAGGCACAGGTGATGGGGTCATGCTTGCTTTAGATGCAGGAGCCTCCCTCATTGATATGGAATGTCAGCAATTTCATCCCACAGGAATGGTCTGGCCACCGAGCGTCAAAGGAATTTTAGTTACAGAAGGTGTTCGTGGAGATGGTGGGACTTTGCGCAATAGCAAAGGTGAACGATTCATGTTTCGTTATATTCCAGAATATTTTAAAGCTGAAACCGCCGATAATGAAGCCGAAGCAGATCGTTGGTACAAAGATAAGAAAAATAATCGCCGCACCCCTGATTTATTACCTCGTGATGAAGTTGCTCGAGCGATTAATTCTGAAATCAAAGCAGGCCGAGGAAGTCCGCATGGCGGAGTTTTCTTAGATATTGCAACACGATGTGAAGCAGATTATATCAAACGTAGACTTCCTTCGATGTATCATCAATTTATGGAATTGGCCGGTGTCGATATTACTAAAGAAGCCATGGAAGTAGGCCCTACTGCTCATTATATGAATGGTGGAATTAGAGTCAACGCAGATACGGCCGCAACCGAAGTTCCTGGACTTTTTGCTGCGGGAGAAGTTGCGGGTGGCCTTCATGGTGCAAATCGCTTGGGAGGTAATTCCCTTTCTGATCTTTTGGTTTTTGGTCGACGTGCCGGTTTATATGCTGCTGAATATGTAAAAAAAGTTACAACTCCACTATCAGCAAGTTCTGATCAATTAGAAGCTTTAGCCACAAGCGCTTTAAAACCTTTTGAAGGAACTCAAGGCGAAAATCCTTATACCATTCATCAAGATCTTCAGAAAACCATGCAGTCTTTGGTTGGCATTATGCGTGTTGAAAGTGAATTAAAACAGGCTATTGAAGAAATTGAAAAATTAAAAAAACGCGCTGAAAAAGTTCATGTGGAGGGTCATCGTCAATATAATCCGGGTTGGCATATGGCCTTGGATTTATATTCTCTCTTAAATGTCTCCGAAGCGGTGGCCAAAGGAGCTCTGGAAAGAAAAGAATCTCGAGGTGGTCACGCCCGAGATGACTATCCTAAAATGGATACTCATTTTGGTAAAATCAATATTGTGATTCGAAAAAAAGGCAAAGACATCTCAACAACTCAAGAGCCTACGTCGACTGTTCCTGATGAGTTAAAACAAATTTTAGAATCAGGACCGAAAACACAGGATTAAAAATGTCAGAAATAACATTAAAAATTTATCGAGGTGAAAAAGGAACAGGAGAGTTCAAAGAATACCGTGTTCCACAAGATCCTGGCATGGTCGTGTTGGATGTTGTTCATCGTCTTCAAGCTACACAAGCACAAGATCTAGCGGTTCGATGGAATTGCAAGGCAGGTAAATGTGGTTCCTGTAGTGCAGAAATTAATGGCGAACCCAGACTCATGTGCATGACTCGAATGGACGAGCTCCCCAAAGATAAACCCGTAACAATTTCACCCATGAGAGCTTTTCCTCATAAGCGAGATTTGGTTACTGATGTTTCTTATAATTATGTCGTTGCCAAAAAAATTCCGCCCTTGAAACTTCCACCTCCTGAAGCCGATGGAAGTTGGAGAATGCAACAAGAAGATGTTGAGCGTGCCCAAGAATTTCACAAATGTATTGAATGTTTTCTTTGCCAAAATGTTTGTCATGTATTACGCGACCATGACAAAAAAGAAGTCTTCGCCGGACCTCGATTCCTCGTCAAAGTTGCTTCGCTCGAAATGCATCCCTTAGATACAGCTTCTCGCACAAAATTTTTGAAAGAACAGGCTGGAATTGGATTTTGTAATATTACGAAATGCTGTACTGAAGTGTGTCCTGAAAATATCCACATTACCGACAATGCGATTATCCCTCTGAAAGAACGCGTTGCTGATGAATATTATGATCCGCTGAAAAAGCTGGTCAGAAAAATCAAGAAAGCTGTGACTGGTAATTCTGCACCAGAGGCGCATCCGCCTTTGGTGGAGTAGCTTATCGTTTATAACAAAAAACATTACAATCGACTTTCTTCTTGATAAATCTCTCGCCGATGGCCAATCCGAAGAATCAAAACAGTCTGATTTTCAATTTTATAAATCACACGATAATCCCCTACTCTTAATTTCCATAAACCTTTAAGTGTAAATCTTAGAGGCTCTCCAAACTCATGAGGTAATGTCATAAGCTTTTGCTCAATCGCTTTTCGAATTCTACTCTTGTCTGGAGAAGAAATTTTGAGGAGATCTTTAGAAGAAACATGAGGATGATAAATAACTTTGAAGGAAATGTTCATTGTTTTATAAGTTTCAAAAAGCCTATTTACCCCAAACTTGACGATGAGACAATGATTTTTTCTTTGGGAAATCCTTCATGCGCCCTTCTGCTTCATGCGCCCAAAATATATCTTCATAAAGATTTAAAGACTCTCGGATCAAATCTCTCGCCATAAGGGACATTGAAACATGCTCTCTTTTAGAAAGATTCTGAACAGCCTTATAAACAGAAGGCTCTAAAACAACATTCAACCGTGGCAATTTTGTCGACATCATAACCTCTCTTATTGTAAAGTAAGTGTATCATAAGTGATGAACTATGTAAAGATCCTTGTAAAAGGAGCTTCTGACTTCTTATTTTATATTAACACTCCACATGGCAAGGATTTGCCAGTTTATGGGATCCACACCTCAATGCCCACAAATACATGCATATTCGGAACGCTTGCAAGTACCACAAATATGATCTTCATATACAAAGCGGAAGTTACGTGCTTTGCTCTCAGGAGTTTGCTTAAACCGTATGACAAGATTGAGTGCATGCTCTTTGGGCAGCTGACCTTTACTGACGAGCACATCCCCTTTTTTCTCGAAATCTAATGTTATTTTCTTTCCGCCTGTTTCTGCAATAACAGATACATTTTGTTCTGCAACTGCAATAGGTTTTAATATTTTATCATAAAAAGTGATTGTCGCAGAGAGGTCTTTTTCCACAAAAAATTCAGCATGAGGAGAAGTATTTTCGAGCAATCGGCCACCTTTAGGCCCTCCGATAGGAGCACTATGCTCATGACCGTGTGGAGTCTCGGCATGCATATAAGATGTAACAAAGAGAATGCTTGCGATAATAACCAGTTTGGATAAATTTTTCATGATGGAGTTCCTTTAATTTTCTTTGATTTTTTATGTTCTAACCACTCATAAAGCACCGGCAGTAAAACCAAGGTGAGAAAAGTGGATGTTATAATACCGCCAATAACGACAGTGGCAAGGGGTCGCTGGACCTCCGCACCTGCTCCATGTGCAATCGCCATAGGTACAAATCCAAGTGAAGCCACAAGCGCTGTCATAAGTTTGGGGCGTAAACGCAGCAAAGAGCCATCCCAGACGGATGTTCGTAGATCGGCTCCTTGTGCACGCAGTTGATTAAAGAATGTAATAATCATAAGTCCGTTTAAAACCGCAATACCACTTACAGCAATAAAACCAACTCCGGCTGAAATACTAAACGGCAGGCCTCGTAAAGCAAGAGCAAATACTCCTCCTGTTACAGCAAGAGGAACAGCTAAAAATACTAAAATCGACTGACGAAAACTACGAAGAGCTACAAAAATCAGAGCAAAGATAAGAAGCATCGCAACAGGAACGACGACGCTAAGTCGACGTTTGGCCTCAATCAAATTCTTGAACTGTCCGCCAAATTCGATGGTGTAACCGTCTGGTAACTTGAGTTGATCCTTAATTTTTTGTTGGGCTTCCATCACAAAACTTTCTACATCACGGCCACGTAAATTAATCATAATGGCGGCACGGCGCTGGCTAAATTCACGCGCAATGGCTGCAACCTGCTCAACAATTTTAAAGTCAGCAACCTGGCCAAGTGTCAGCAATCCACCATCATCTACCCGTACTGGCAATCTCTTTAACTCGTCAATATTTTCCCGAAGATTTTCGCCCAGCCGTACCACAATGTCAAAACGTCGATTGCCTTCAATCAGTTTTCCCACTTCCTCTCCCGCTAACGCTGTATTCACTACCCGGTTCAATTCTGCGGCGTGAAGATTGTATTTACTCATTGCCTCTCGCTTCGGAACAATTTCTAATAAAGGAGCCTTTCCCAACGCATCAAATTCCACATCGGCTGCCCCCGGTACTTTTTCTAAAATTTCTCGAGCTTCACTGGCAATTTTTTCAATCACAGGGAAATCATCCCCAAAAATTTTCACTGCAATGTCTGCTCGAGTTCCTTCAAGAATCTCGTTAAAACGCATTTCAATAGGCTGACTGAAAAGGTGCGCCTCTCCTGGAACATATTTACCCAGTTCCTCTGTCATCAGATTAGCCAGTTGATCTTTCGTGAGACGCTTGCCTTCTATTTTTCTCCATTGCTTCTCGGGGTTGAACATGATGTAGGTATCTGCCACATTGACACCCATGGGATCGGTTGCAACTTCTGCCGTTCCCAAGCGGCTAAAAATATAATCCACCTCTGAAAATTTTTCTAACAGCATCTTTTCGCCACGTTTTTGCATATCAATACTTGCATTAATCCCAATACTCGTGGTTCGAATCATATGAGTGGCAAATGAACCTTCATCGAGCTGAGGCACAAACTCTGCACCAAGATTATTGAAAATAATGACGGCCAAGGTAAAAAGTCCTACCCCCATCCCGATGACAGTTTTACGTGACCTCAATGCAAAATTTAAAATGGGGGTGTATACTTTTTTTGCCACACGCACCAGCCAGGAGTCTTTTTCTTTAATATCCCCACCCAGCAAATAAGAAGAAAGTGCAGGCATCAGAGTCAGAGCCAAGATCAGCGCTCCTATAAGCGCAAAAATCACAGTGATCGCCATAGGTCTAAACATCTTGCCCTCAATCCCAGTCAATGCCAAAATCGGAAAATAAACCACCATAATAATAAGGACTCCAAAAAACATGGGACTGGCAACTTCTTTTGCAGAACGCAAAACTTCGTTAGAACGCTCTAAGGGAGTAAGCCTGCGCTTAAGCTGATGCTGCTTTTCTGCGATGTGGCGAATCATATTTTCAACCATGACAACCGCTCCATCAACAATCAGACCGAAATCAATGGCTCCCAAACTCATCAAATTACCAGAAACACGACCTTGCACCATTCCCATCATTGCAAACAACATAGAAAGAGGTATTGCAAGCGCAACAATAAGGGCTGCCCTCCAATTACCTAGCATCACAAGAAGCACCACCACAACGAGAATTGCACCTTCAAACAAACTTGACTCCACCGTATAAATGGTGCGATCCACAAGCTCGGTGCGGTCATAAACTGGAATAATTTTCACACCTTCTGGTAGTTTAGTTTCTAATTCTTTTAATTTTTCTGCCACCGCTTTTGCGACAATACGGCTGTTCTCACCAGCTAGCATCAAGGCCGAACCTAACACACACTCCTCACCGTTATAAGTACTTGCGCCGTTTCTCACGGCCTTGCCAATCACAACATCTGCCACATCTTTCACACGAAGTGGTGTTGCTCTCGAACCAAACTTGAGTGGCAGCTGTTCAATCTCCTCCAGAGTTTGCACACGGCCAGCGGCCCGCACAGCCACCTGCTCACCGCCAATTTGAATCACACTGCCGCCGGCATTTTCCACATTTTCACCAATAGCCGCTGCAATTTCACTAAAGGACATTCCTACACTCTTGAGTTTGTCTGGATTCGCCTGAATAACAATTTGTTTTTCGTAACCTCCCGATGAATTGACTTCAGCAAGCCCTGGTGTTGAACGCAAACGCGGTTTAATCATAAAATCGTGAATGAGCTTAAGCTCCATAAGCTGAGCCTCTCGCGCCGAGGGTTTACTCCGTGCATCAGAGGCGTACTCCACGACATAGTAAAAAATTTCTCCAAGACCCGTACTGATGGGTGCAAGTTTAGGTGTAAGATCTGGCGGAATTTCATCCATCACAGTTTGCAGACGTTCACTTACCAATTGTCGCGAACGATAAATGTCTGTACCTTCTTTAAAAACAAGCGTCACCTGAGAAAGACCAAACTTGGAAAGTGAGCGCAGTTCTGTCAAGCCTGGTATTCCTGCCATTTCATTTTCAATGGGAAAAGTAACAAGTTTTTCAATTTCTTCTGGAGCCAGAGCAGGAACAACAGTATTCACCTGGACTTGAATATTCGTAATGTCAGGGACTGCATCAATGGGCAATCGCATTGCCGACCCAATTCCAACAGTGATGAGTCCGACCGTAGCGATGACTACAAATAAACGTTGTCGAATAGAAAATTCAAGGATTCGATTTAGCATAATCAGTGGCAATGCCCTCCCCCTTTGGTCGCACGCAGTTCAATAAGCCAGAGAGTTTCTACGGGTTTTGCTACTACTTGATCGCCCGGATACAATCCCTCAGTAATTTCAATTTTTTCATTCGTTTTGCTTCCTACTGTCACTGCCGTGCGATAATACGCATTACCATTCACCACGTAGACATAAGTTCCCATGACCGTGCGTAAAAGCGCAGAACTTGGAATGACAGTGACTGACTCAGTCCGTGGCACAGAAATCGTGGCACCCACAAACTCGCCATCTTCGATTTTGCTTCCCGCCGTAGTCACTCCAACAATAATTTCAATTTCTCCATGGGCAAGTGGCCGCTGAAGTGACACAACAAATCCATCCAATGTTTCACCGTGAGAAGTTTGAAATTTGATAGGCTGCTTTGGTTTTACCAAAGCCGCCTGATCAGTAGGTAAAAAGCCAGAACCATGAATTTGACAGCCGGTATGATCCATATTAAGATCCGAAAAACGATGCGTTTCACCGAAAAGCTGAACATTCAATTGAATAACATGAGGTAAAATCTCCTGTGTCACATCCACAATCTCAAGTCCTATGATTTTACTTGTCTCATCTGTAACAATAACTCCTTTGCCTGCCTTAAAGGATGCTCCAGAAGGTGATTCTTCTTCGCCATGTCCGCTCTCAGCGTTCTTTTTATCATGACTTTGGCTATCACCTCCATTACCACCACAACCTAACGGAAGCATTGTAACTACACTCAGAAACAAAATAGATAAGATAGAAAGGGTTATCAGTCTCATTGAGTATTACCCAAACTTATTTTTACAAGCGATAAATCAGCACCCGTCATGAGTTCCAGCTGAGTCGCAGCTTCAAGCGCCTCCTTCTTTGTCTCTTGCAAACCTTCAATCGTATCCAGATATTGAGATTGAAGTTCGATATAAGTGGAAACAGGTACTGCCCCTAGCCGATAATGACGGTCGGCCAATTCGGCCGCTTCCTTAAAGTGCTGGATTGAATCCGGTTGCCAATTTTCCATTTCTTTCAATTTAGTTTCATACGTACCAATAGCTTCAACGACACGACGCTGCGCATCACGCTGTGCCACATCAAAAGAAGTTTCCGCTTGCATTTGTTGCGCTTTAGCAGTCTCAATATTGCCTTCATTGCGATCCCATAACGGTAGCGGCAATGATATTGCTGCGCCGATCATGCGTTCGCGCTCACCGGCCTGCTCAATGGCAATAACCGGTCCAATTGTAATGTCAGGAAATCTTTCATTTTTTGCAAGCCTGACACGACGGCTCTGTCTTTCTAATTCAATCATACGTAAACGAACCTTAAAATCATTGGCCTTCCCAAGATTTATAAGTTCACTTTTATCCATTTCAATCGGACGAAATATCAAATTCATTCGGGTCATCTTCAATGCATCATCTGGTGTCACTCCACGCAGCTGGTTTAGATCAAATAAAGCTGCTTTTGCTTTAAGTGAAGCTTGACTGGCCTTACGTTGCATATTAATTTCTATCGCTTCAATAACACGCGCTTCCAACAAAGGGGTTAATCCTGCCTGATCACGCTGTAGAAGAACCTCGCGCAAAGCGCGAAAATGTTCAGCTATTTCCTGGGTTGCTTCTACTTTTTCCTGCGCAGCACTCCATACATAAGCTGCTATTTTTACACGCACCTTAAGTAAACTACAAAACTGCTCCAAACCAAGTTGCGCAAGTTCAATATCTCGATCCGCTATCGCTTCGCGTAAGCGAATTCGTCCAGGCCACGAAAAAGACTGCGTCACCATTATCTCACTTGCTACTCCTGTTTTATCTTCATCAGAGCTGCTACTAACTCTCTTGCGCCCCATAGATCCGCTGAACTCAGGATTTTTCCAAAGACTGGCTGTCTTGCGTAATCCTCTTGCTGCTAACACTTCTGCTTCATAAAATTTAAGTTCGGGATTATTTTCAAGAGCTTCATTAACTAAAGCTTCAAGCGATTGCATTGTCTCATCAATCTGCGAAGAAAGAGATTCCCGGACCAGGGCGATCAAAACGAATAAAAAAACGCTCATGACTATCAACCAACTTGGTATAAAACGGTTTTTCATAAAGGAACTCTGTATTTGAAATTTTTTAGCCTCATCAAAAATATTAATTTAAAAAGACTAGAGTAATGCCGCTTGAGATTACGAATAAACACACGAATTGCGTCTAAGACTAGACGTACAGAGGCGGATGAAAAATGGATCTGATAGGCGGATCAGGGATAAAACTAAAAACAGAGGGAACAAATAGAGAAGTGCTTAAATTTGAAAAAACTTTCATCGTTGGAGTTGATGAAAGCCACTGATGATGAATCGAGCAACAAAGAAAGCAACATTCAGAATCATCCATCGAATTTGAAGCAGGATGATCCTCTTTACATGCATGAGCAGGCTCAATCACCACGGAATTGATAAAGCCTATCAAAGCCACAAACGCTATTAGCACAATGAACATACGTTTCATGTAATGCATGCTAGCATTCATTGCTAACTACCGTCAATTTAATTATGAACTAAATACTAGCTTCAAAACAAGCTTTCACAAGTTTCTACAAGTTTTTATAGTGCTTTAGCATAGTCCCCGTCAGGGGACACGATGTTACTGTTTTAAGGCAGTTCCGTCGATCCCATGAGGTAACGATCGCATTCTCGCGCAGCACCGCGGCCTTCGTTGATGGCCCAGACCACAAGGCTTTGTCCACGCCGGGCATCTCCTGCCGCAAATACACCTTTAAGGTTGGTGGTATATTTTTCCCAGTCAGCTTTGATATTGCTACGAGCATCTTGCTCAAGCCCCAAATCTTTTAAGAGTTGCTCTTCCGGTCCTAAAAATCCAAGAGCCAAAAGCACCAATTGGGCAGGCCAGATTTTTTCAGAGCCAGGAACTTCTTTCATCACAAATTTTCCGTCAGCACCTTTTTCCCACTTAATTTCAACGGTATGGACTTCTTTGAGTTTCCCATTCGCATCTGCAACAAAGCGTTTGGTAGAAATAGAATAAGCTCTGGGATCCTTTCCAAAAACAGAAGCTGCTTCTTCTTGGCCATAATCCATTTTATAAACCTTAGGCCATTCAGGCCACGGATTGTCTGTTGCTCTTTGCATGGGAGGTTGAGGCAAAATTTCAAATTGAACTAAGCTTTTGCATCCATGTCGCATGGCCGTTGCGACACAATCTGTCCCTGTATCTCCTCCTCCAATCACAATCACATCTTTTCCTGCAGCAGAAATAAATTGGCCATCTTGATGCCGACTATCTAATAAACTCTTTGTATTTTTATGCAAAAATTCCATGGCAAAATGAACACCTGAGGCGTTACGTCCTTCGGTTGTTAAGTCACGAGGTTTAGTTGCACCCGTGCAAAGCACCGTAGCATCAAATTCTTGAAGTAATTTTTTGGCAGGATAATTTTTCCCCACTTCTGTATTTGTAACAAATTTTACACCTTCTTTTGCCATCAAATCCACACGCCGCTGAACAATTGTTTTATCTAATTTTGGATTTGGAATGCCGTACATTAAAAGGCCACCCACGCGATCTGATCTCTCAAAAACAGTGACCTCATGACCTGCTTTATTTAATTGCGCGGCACAGGAAAGACCCGCAGGACCGGAACCAATCACCGCTACTCGTTTTCCTGTTCTTATCTTCGGGATTTCAGGAGTCACCCAACCTTCATCAAATCCTTTATCAATGATAGAACTTTCAATATTTTTGATGGTAACAGCAGGTGCACTCATACCCAGCACACATGAACCTTCGCAAGGAGCTGGACAGACACGTCCCGTAAATTCCGGGAAATTATTTGTTTTATGCAACCGTTCTAATGCTTCTTCCCACAATCCTCTAAAAATCAAATCATTCCATTCCGGAATCAAATTATTAATAGGACAGCCTGAAGCCATACCACTGATCAAAGTTCCCGTATGGCAAAATGGAATACCACAATCCATACAGCGCGCACCTTGCTGTTTTAATTTATCTTCTGGCAAATGAAGATGAAATTCATTCCAATCCTGCATCCTTTCAGAAGCAGAACGGTCTTGTGGCAATTCTCTTGTATATTCTAAAAATCCTGTTGGTTTACCCATATTTTAGTCACCAGTCTCCAGTCACCGGTCTCCGGTTCCCAGCTTCCAGTTATTTATTTTTCCTACTGACTGGAGACTGGCAACCCGTGACCGGCAACTTTTTTTAATTTCCCCCAACCCTTGACAGATCTCTCTTATTCTCCTCAAAAGCCGCCATCACTGCTTCATCTCCACTCAAACCGCTGGCTTTCACACGAGCAATGGCACTTAAGACTCGTTTATAATCCTTAGGAATCACTTTTACAAATTTTGGCAACATGCTTTCCCAATTTGAAAGAATTTTTTGAGCATGTTCACTCTTTGTATATTCTACATGACGATGAATCATTTGATGAACTTCCTGAATCTCATCTTTTTCTGTGAGCTTTTCTAAATCCACCATTTGAGAATTACATTTAGTTTTGAAATCCCCTTTTTCATCAAAAATATAAGCAATGCCTCCAGACATACCCGCAGCAAAATTTCTACCGGTAGGACCTAAAACTACCACGCGTCCGCCGGTCATGTATTCACAACCATGATCACCAATTGCTTCAACCACGGTTCTAACGCCACTATTTCTCACACAAAATCTTTCACCGGCCATGCCCCTGATATAAGCTTCCCCACTGGTCGCTCCATAAAAAGCAACGTTTCCAGTAATCATGTTTTCTTCCGGAACAAAAGTAGCGTTCTTATGAGGATAAAGAATAATTTTTCCTCCAGAAAGTCCTTTACCTAAATAATCATTGGCATCCCCTTCTAAAATCAAAGTCATTCCTTTGGGCATAAAAGCCCCAAAACTTTGCCCCGCAGATCCCGTAAAATGAATTTGAATGGTATCTTCAGGAAGTCCTTTAGCTCCATGGCGGCGCGTTAATTCACTACCCGTAATCGTTCCCACCACACGATTGACATTACGAATAGGAAGAGCGGCTTTTACCTTTTCCCCTCTGGCTAAAGCTGGCTCACAAATTTTTAAAAGTTTCTCATTATCCAAAGCCGTATCTAATCCGTGATCTTGCGGAATCTGGCAAAATCTTCCAACATTCTCAGGAACATTTGGCTGATAAAGAATATTTGAAAAGTCCAAGCCTTTTGCTTTCCAGTGATCAATTGCTTTACGAGGTTCCAAACGATCTGTACGACCCACCATTTCTTCAATGGTTCTAAATCCCAATTGAGCCATCAATTCACGAGCTTCTTGGGCTACAAATTTCATAAAATTTACAACATGTCCTGGATCCCCTGTAAATCGCTTGCGAAGTTCTGGGTTTTGAGTCGCCACTCCAACAGGACAAGTGTCCAAATGACAAACACGCATGATAATGCAGCCTAAAACCACCAAGGGTGCTGTTGCAAAACCAAATTCTTCTGCACCTAATAAAGCTGCAATTACAACATCTCGACCCGTTTTTAATTGTCCATCTGTTTCAACAGCAATACGACTACGCAAATTATTCAGCACGAGCGTTTGATGTGTTTCTGCAAGTCCTAATTCCCAAGGAAGACCCGCGTGTTTGATACTGGTTTGAGGAGAAGCACCCGTGCCTCCATCAAATCCACTGATCAAAACCACATCCGCATGAGCCTTTGCAACTCCAGCGGCAATCGTCCCTACTCCCACTTCCGCTACCAACTTTACACTGATACGGGCATGATGGTTCGCATTTTTCAAATCATGAATCAGCTCGGCTAAATCTTCGATGGAATAAATATCATGATGTGGCGGAGGTGAAATCAACCCCACCCCCGGCGTTGAAAGTCGAACTTGAGCAATCCAGGGATAAACTTTTGAGCCAGGCAATTGTCCGCCTTCACCCGGTTTGGCCCCTTGTGCCATTTTAATTTGAATTTCCTGGGCCTTGACTAAATAAAGGCTGGTGACACCAAAGCGACCTGAAGCAACCTGTTTAATAGCGCTATTTCTTGAATCGCCATTTGCATCTAGCGTATAACGTGAAGGATCTTCTCCTCCCTCTCCTGTGTTACTTTTTCCACCCAAACGATTCATCGCAATTGCTAAAGATTCATGTGCTTCCTTACTAATAGAACCATAAGACATGGCTCCGGTTTTAAAGCGCTTACAAATGGATTCCACAGATTCCACTTCTTCGATGGGAATAGGCTTTGGTGTTAATTTCAAATCTAAAAGTCCACGTAAAGTACATAAATTCTTAGACTGTTTATTCACTAAATCCGCATATTCTTTATAGGTGGGATAGGCATTCGTGCGACAAGCCTTCTGAAGCTTGTGAACACTTTCTGGATTAAAAAGATGAAATTCACCTTCTTTACGCCATTGATATTGTCCACCCACATCCAATGTTTTACTATCTGTTGAAATTTCTGAAAAAGCATGTTGATGGCGCAATTGTACTTCTTTCGCAATTTCATCTAAACCAATTCCACCGAGTCGAGAAGCTGTCCAAGTAAAATATTGATCGATCACATCTTGACCCAGCCCAATCGCTTCAAAAATTTGTGCTCCACGATAACTTTGAATCGTTGAAATACCCATTTTAGAAGTGACTTTGACAACACCCTTGGTCGCAGCCTTGATATAATTTTTCACGGCTGTTTTATGATCGATATTTGAAAGCATTCCTTGATGAATCATGTCATCCAAAGTTTCAAAAGCCAAATAAGGATTAATGGCGCCCACCCCGTAACCAATCAAAAGAGAGAAATGATGGACTTCACGAGGGTCACCAGACTCCAGAATCAAACCCACTTTTGTTCGAGTTCCTTCTCGAATCAAATGATGATGAAGACCCGATACAGCTAAAAGTGCTGGAATAGGTGCATGCTTTAAATCCACCCCACGATCGGTTAGAACAATCAAATTGGTTCCATCAGCAATGGCTTTACTTGCCTTTTGATAGAGCTCCTCCATTGCTTTCTTAAGCCCTTTCCCACCTTCTTTCGGGTTAAAGAGAATCGGCAAATCAATCGCTTTAAAACCCTGATGTCCTGCCAAATGTCGTAGCGTTGCCAATTCTTCGTTATCCAGAATCGGAGTTTTGATTCGAATCTGATGCGCACTTTCAGGTGTTGGATTTAAAAGATTTCTTTCTGAGCCTAAAGTAGTTTCTGTTCCCGTGACAATTTCTTCACGAATACAATCAATGGGCGGATTGGTCACTTGAGCAAAAAGCTGTTTAAAATAATTATAAAGAGATTGAGGTTTGTCAGAAAGCACCGCCAAAGGCGTATCCGTTCCCATAGAACCAATAGGCTCTACACCCGTTTGCGCCATAGGCGTCATGATCACACGTAAATCTTCAAAAGTATAACCAAACGCTTGTTGACGATGAAGCACTGTTGCATGATCAGGCTCATAAACATGAGGAGGCTCTGGCAAATCTTCTAATTTTACCAAATGATCCTTCAACCATATGCGATAAGGTTGTTCTGAAACGAGTTTTCCTTTTAATTCTTCATCAGCAATGATGCGACCTTTTTCAGTATCGATCAAAAACATACGCCCTGGCTGAAGGCGCCCCTTTTGCAAAATTTGTTCAGGAGGTATATCCAAAACGCCTACTTCGGAAGCCATGATCACTCGATCATCTTTGGTCACATAATAACGCGAAGGTCTTAAGCCATTACGATCCAAAACCGCTCCCATTTGAATTCCATCTGTGAACGCAATCGATGCAGGACCATCCCAAGGTTCCATCAAACAAGCATGATATTCATAAAAAGCTTTTCTTTCATCAGGCATATTTTCATGATAAGACCATGGCTCTGGAATCATCATCATCACAGCATGTGCTAAAGAGCGTCCCCCTAAAACCAAAAACTCAAGACAGTTGTCAAACATGGCAGAGTCACTACCATCTTCACAAACAATCGGAAAAAGTTTTTTCAAATCATCCCCAAAAAGATCGCTCTCAAGCATGGACTCTCGGGCATGCATCCAATTGATATTGCCTCTGAGCGTATTAATTTCACCATTATGAGCCACATAGCGATAAGGATGCGCGCGTTCCCAACTTGGAAAAGTGTTGGTGCTAAATCTTGAATGAACCAGTGCTAATGAGCTCTCTATAGAGGGATCTGCCAAGTCGGGATAAAACTCATCGACTTGTTCGGACATCAACATTCCTTTATATACAATCGTCTTATAAGACAAACTTGGAATATAAAAAGATTCACATCCTTTTCTTTTTGAATAACGAATTTTATTTTCACAAAGTTTACGAATGACATAAAGCTTTCGTTCAAAAGCCATGTCATCCTGAATCTTTGAATTTCTGCCAATAAAGATTTGGCGAACCACAGGCTCAGAAGATTTTGCTGTATTCCCCAATGTCGCATTTCTTGTGGGAACTGTTCTCCAACCCAAAAACTTCTGCCCTTCGTTTTGAATAATCTCTTCAAAAACTTTTTCACAATATTTTCGGTCAGCATCATTTTGAGGAAGATAGACCATTCCTACGCCATATTCACCTGCAGAACCTAATTGGATTTTTTCTTTGGCGCTGACTTGTTTTAAAAAAGTATGCGGCACTTGAAAAAGGACACCTGCACCATCTCCTGTATTGACCTCACATCCACAGGCTCCCCGATGACGTAAATTCAAAAGCACCGTCAGGGCATCTCTCACAATCGCATGAGATTTCTTCCCCTTCATATTGGCCACAAAGCCTACACCACACGCATCATGCTCATAGCGCGGATCATATAAACCTTGTTTGGGTGGCAGTCCCATTTGTATTTGATGACCGTTTTTATTTTTCATAATTGTTACCATTGTGTCAAAGCATGTCATTCCCGAAGGTTTGTATCGGGAATCCATTTTTAGCAAAGACAAACATGGATCCCCGATTAAAGCACTCGGGGATGACCGCTACGCAGTCATTCTTGATATTTGATTCTCATTTTCCCCTTCTTGCAAAAGGGAAATAAACTGCTGAACATTATAATTTAATTTTCTGCCACGTCGATGAATAATTCCTAATGGACGAACCCATTCTATTTTTGAGAAAGGAATCGCCACAAGAGTTCCTGTAGCGACTTCCCTATCTAAAGTCGGACGTGGCAAAATTGAAATGCCAGAATTAATTTCTACAGCTCTTTTAATGGCTTCAATATTATCAAACTCAAGAACCACATCAACTTTTACATCATAGCGCTTAAAAAAACGATCTACTTCTTTTCGAATCACAAGATTTTTATCAAATCCCACAAACTTCTCATCCATCATTTGAGAAGGTTTTATTTTGTGCAACCGAGCTAATAAGTGATCTGGATGACAAGCAACCACCATTTCTTCCACTTTCCAATCAATCACCGAAAGATCTCTTCCACCTTGAGGAAAAGAAACAATCCCTAAATCGTCTCGTCCCTCTCGCACATTTTGATACACTTGATCGGGATGCAAATACTCTAAATGAATTTTGGTTTTTGGATAAAATCGATTAAACCTTTTCACATAATCACTCATATGACGAAGTCCCACCGAATAAATACACCCCACATTGACTTCCGCACTCACATCTTCATGCAAATGTTTAACTTTTCTTTCTAATTCATCATATCGATCAATAATCTCATGACATCCTTCATAGAATATTTTTCCAGCATCTGTTAGCTGCCATGGCCGATGAGATCGATCAATCAAGGCAACTCCTAAATTCTCCTCCAACTGATGCACTGCTTGACTCGCAGCTGACTGAGACACATGATTCTCTCGAGCCCCCAGCGAGAAACTTTTAAGTCGCGCCACTTGGTAAAACATCTTTAAAGTTTCCATAGAATCTCTGAATAAGTAAATCTAATATTAAGAATATTTAATATTCATTTTACTAATTCAATATATTAATGCGATTTTTGAGAAAAATGTCAAGGGATTTTGAGATCGAATTCTTAAGCTTGCTTTTTACTTCCCTTTTAAGAGAATTTGAGCTACTTTTAAAGCATGGACTCTGTACTGTTAAATTATCTGTTTGTGGACCCTCAGGTGCATCATGGAAAACCTTGTTTTCGGGGAACACGAATTCCAGTGTACGTAATCCTAGAGCTTCTAGAAGGTGGCTTAAAATCTGAAGAAATCATTGGACAAGAGTATTATCCCCAATTGACTATGGATCACATACGAGCGGCTCTCCACTTCGCAGCTGAATATGCTAAAAACCTCGAATACACCCCATTTGAAGAATCCATATAAATATGGTTCACATGAGATTTCTTATTGATGAAGATGTTCCCGTTAAGCTTCTAAAAACTCTATCAAAATTAGGCCACGATGTGATACGAGTGGAACCTTCAACGAAAGATCCTGATGTTGCCAAATTAGCCAGAGAAGAAAAACGGATTCTCATCACACTGGATAAGGACTTCAAAAATACAGTGCTTTATTCCCCAAAAGAATTCAATATTGTCTATATCCAAATTCATCCACCCTATGCAGATCGGCTTATAGAGGCATTCCAAAAACTTCTCGATCAGACCAACAGTGAAGCGTTTACAGGACTTATCATCCTCGGAGAAAAAGGCCATTTGAGAATTGTGAAATAACTTTGAGATAACAGAGCACCTTGATTTTCATGCATAAGTTGACGTAATATCATGAATAAGTTTTGGAATATAGGTCTCCATCCACTGACTTTCTTTTCGAGTCAAGACTTCCTTTGTCCCCCGACCAGAAGTAAGCTGTAAACATCGTTGAAGCTGAACAATGAGTTCCTTCACCTCCAAACTTTTGGCGAGATATTCCAAGGCCAATTTAAATTCTCCTGGATAAGTTTGATGAAGAAGACAAAGATCATAAAGATCGGTAGGCTCAATACGATCCACAATGCAAGAGAGCTTTTCAAGAACCATGTCTTTCTCGCACAAAATAGGACATCGCAATTGAAGATCGTAAAGCAATGTCGTAGGATGCCAAATCTTTCCAATATCCACTTTGATTTCTTTTCTCTTTGGATAACTGACAAAGATTTGGCAAAAATGTTCCCCTCGTCGAGTGATACGACAGCTTATTTTTTCTTTCTTACATTTACTGACAACTTCCAGCATAGCCTTATAGCTTGAAATGTCCTCTCGAGAAGACAGAACATCCACATCTCTGCTCAAACGAGACACTTTCGGAAGTCGCAAAGTTAACCAAGTTCCACCCGCTAAAGCATAGTTTTCCTTGATCAAGGGACAAGCCAAGATCCAAGCAGCCAATGCGAGAATATCTTCTTTTGAAGGAAGATTAGGAATGCTCATAAAGACCTTGAATAAGGTGTTTTCTCACAATGCGTTCAAGACGGGTTCTTCCATCACGAATATAACGGTTCACAACAGAACGTTGAATCATTTTGGGAATCAAATCAGGGGCTCGATTCAAAAGAATGTGCAGAACTTCGTCTTCATGAGGACGTTTTCTCTCACGCCAGAAAACAGAAGGGAAAGCGTGCCGCGCAGGCCTCCCAACTTTATAATGCTGTCTGGCCCGACGGAATTTCTCAAGTTCCGATTTGGGAATAAACCAGATTTTCCCCTTACGTGTCACATGACTTAACCGTCCCTGCCGACAGTAACAAGCCATCCGTTCCTTGGAAATACCTAACTGTAATGCCGCTTCTGTGGCCGTTAAAAATTCTGTTTCCATGATAAATAATTATACACTATTGTGAATAATTAAAAATAAAAATGACGGACCCCCATTCCGAGGATCAGTAATAGTTTAGCTACAAGAACTAGCCCTCAAGATTTTTATAGCCCTTCGGGCTTTTGCAGTCCCTTTGGGATAGGGTTAGGGTTCGCTGTACCTTTTTATTATTAATTTTTATCCTAAAGGACTGCAAAAAGCCTGAGGAGAGGTACTACCCAGTAGGTATAGTAGCTTTGCTATTCGTTGGTCATCCCCAAGTGCCACTATCGTGGTCGGGGATCCATAGAAGTTTATGCCTGAGCGGTAAAAGCGATTCAGTGTTTCTCGAGGCTGCCTGCTTAGTCTTATTACGCCATCATCTGAGTATATTCCAGAGAACGTCTGTCATTTCCTATATCGTGTGGGGCTTGAGAAGCAGGAGGTAAAAGATATTTTTCCAATGCTTTCTTCAGATTCTCTTGAGAACATTCCTTTTTCCTTCAATTTTTAGTGTGGATAAGCTATACTTAAGAATAGGAAGGAGATCAGTAATGCGTAAGAATAAATTTTTAGTTGTCATTGAAAAGGATGAAGATAATATGCTCGTTGCAACTGTCCCCGCTTTAAAAGGTTGCCATACACAAGCCAAAAACCTTCCTATCTTACTTGAACGCATTAAAGAAGCCATCCAACTTTGTCTTGAAGTTGAACGTCCTAAAGTTGTACCTCTTGAATTCGTCGGACTCCAAGAGGTTGAAGTCAACTGATGCACAGGCTGACGCCTCTCAAACCCGCTGAAATCATTCGCATATTGAAACGTCACAGTTTCACCCCCATTCGCCAAAAAGGAAGCCACATCTACTTTCGACACATGGACGGTCGCTCCACTGTTGTTCCCTTGCATAAGGGGGAAGACATCGGCAGAGGACTCTTGCGCAGTATATTGCGGGACATCGAGCTTTCCTGGGAAGAATTCCTTTCCAAAAAATAAACACGGTCAATCTCAGAAAAGCGGACTGGCTGGAAACAAGCGGAGATTAATTTTAAGAAGCAGTGACTCTTTACGCCATCATCTCAGCATATTCTTGAGCATGTCGTTGGTTTCCCATCTCATGCTGGCCTTGAGAAGCAGGAGGTAAAAGATATTTTTCTAATACTTTCTTGAGATCCTCTTGACTCCTAATATTTTCTCCCTTTAAATTAATAAGGACTGAATTCCAATAACTGAATCTGGTAATCATTTGACAGATTAATTGTCTCTGATCGGTTGTAACAGGAACAGGGGTATTGGGAATTACTGATCCAGATGTTGTCATCTCTTGAAATATTTTTACTTCTCCATTCGACATGTTAAGCTCAATACTTTCAGACTCATCATCTAGCTTTGACCAAATAATTTGTGCCAATGAAGCAATCGTTCGATCTTGTAAATTTTTCTGAATACCTTTAATTTCAAAATGAGCCTTTCGAACACGCTCAGCCTCTTCCACATCTTCTAATGCTTGTAATCTTTCAGCAAGAACTTCGGCTACTGCTTCTACCCAATAGTGATTAAGCATTCCAATATCATGCCCATTCATCACCATACGGCGAGGTCTTCCTTCTGTCTCTCTAGAAGCAGCCTCTACGGTTTCAGCTAATTGTGTTACATCCAATTTTTTAATGTTCAAAAGTTGAATTGCTAAGGCTTTTGCAAGAGCTTTATTTAATTCTTCTAATTCTAAGGCAGTTACCTCTGCAGCTTTAGCCACTTGTTGAGTGGTTCTTGGATCTTTTTTATATCCATTATTTTTTCTCCATCGATGTCGCTCCACTTCTATTCTCAAAAGAATATTCAAAAGCTCTGGTCTTTCTTTAGCTAAATATTCTAATGTGTCTCGTCCTATGTATATACTTGGCAGTAGAATTGATTCTGTATTTCGTTCCATTGCCTTGCCCTGATATCCCATGTGAGCAAAGCTGATTCCATCCAGAAGCTCCATGGACGTATGTCCATGATTCCTTACTTTTGTTTCAGATAGAGCGCTAGTCCCCGAAGAGGAATCCATGGAGGTGATTCCATGGATTTCCTCGTAGTGGGATTCATTTTTCTTAGAATCTCCTAAAGAAACAAAAGCTTGATCGCCCAATGCAAGAAGTCGCATATTTTCTAAAGCCTTCTTCACTGTACGATCTAAGTCTCGATAAGCATCTGTCATGGTGTAATGTTTTAAAGCTTGATCTAAAGAGGACGTTTCTTCTCCCTTTTTAGCTAGCTCTCCTAATTTATTAAACATCACACTCACTGTTTTTCCCACTACTTGAGTTTCTCTTGTCGCTTTAACTTTAGTCAGAGTTTCACTCAAAGTTTTTCCTACTGTTTGATCACTGATAACGCCTTGAGAAAAATTATCATCATCAAGAGAAAGTGGTGTTCTTCGAGCCTTAAGCAAAGCCAGCCTCTTTCTAATAGTCACGACTTTGCTTTCTTTTCCAGCAAGGGTATTAAACATCCCATTAAAGCCTGGGGCTAAAATTTCGCTCAAAAAATCATCTGCAACCGTTGGAATTGCAGCGACCACCTCTTTCAATCTTGAAACAGCATTTTCTGGGGTTGTATCCGGTGAGTCAAGCCAGTCCGTTCTAATTTCTCTAACTAAGGTTTTAAATTCATCCGCCTCAGCAGAACTAGATATTTGAAAGCTAGTTTCAAGATGCCTTATCACTAGTATAACTTTTGGCACATTAGCGAAAGTTACATTCTCACTTTCAAACCAATTCAATGCTGTTTCAAAAACAAATCTTCTTCTATTTTCATTCC
This sequence comes from uncultured bacterium, assembly GCA_964640155.1. Lineage (GTDB taxonomy): Bacteria > Auribacterota > JACPWU01 > JACPWU01 > JACPWU01 > CAZXEQ01. The sequence goes on from CAZXEQ010000006.1 coordinate 118,267, forward strand.
CTGCATAATCTGACAATTCCATTATATGGACTAATATATAAGAAATATTTTCACCTACTACCTTTGTATTCTCAATCCATAGAGAAGCTAAACTAAAAAAGTTTGAAATTTCCCCAACAACCCTATTCTCTAATTCTTTTTCTGAATCACCTTGCTTATGCATATTTATCATTATGTCATTAAGAGCTCTAAGCCTTTTTTTAAATTTCTCGCTAGAATAGAGCGCCACCTCCAATGCTATTACAACGGTATCCGTATTCAGCTTTCCACTTTGAACCCACTTTAAAAGTGTTTTTAAAGTTTCTATACTTTCACGATTAGTAAACCTTTTCAGATCTGTGATTGAAGTTAACAATTTTTGAATTTTTTTAGAGTTTGCTTCTGTTATAAGATTTCTTTGCCTCATCTCAGAAAGTAATTTTTCAACCAAAGCATTTTTGAGAACAAGATTTACAGGATATCGTTCTTGAACTTCATCTTCTGTAGCTTCTCCATTAGTCTCATTGGCCATCACAATATGTCCAATCTCATGTTCCCAAAATTCTCTCTTGGCTTCTCGTGAAAGACTTCGAATGAATTGTACTTGTACTGGTGAAAGATAAATTTGGCGCAATTGATGATTGAAAGCTTCTCCACCTCGACCTGGATGAGCAACAAGAAAACCATCAAATTGGCTGAGGCTTGAAATTTCATAAACACTTACATTATTCGCTTGAATGAACCCATCAGGATCCAAATCTTTAAGCTCCTCAGATGTTATAGCTCTTTGAACCTCACTAATAAAAGCTTCACGAATTGTCGTATTAACAGCCTCATGTTGTACTGCTGACAATTCTTCACCAGTAATTGTAACGGCGCCAGCAGTATTTATAGGCTGTGTACCTTTTCTATTTAAATAACTTTCATAATCAATTGGGCTAAGCTGTTTAAGCAATGCCCGTAGAGGAGGCATACGCTTGTTCCAATCAAGAGCTAAAATTCTGACTATTTCTTTTTTTGTTGTTTCCAGAGTTTTTGAGTCTTTGCCTTCAAGAGCCTTCATTATATAGTACAAACATGAAAAAACTGTACTATCGGAATTGGTTATCTTTCTTAGTTCTTCTATATATTCCCCACATGTCTCAATCTCCAATTTTCTTCTTCCTTCTCCATCAGTATTCGAGAAAAGACGAAGCAAATCAAAAAAGCCCTTTTTAAAAAAGATTAATACATCCTCTCGATCCATCTTTTGAACAATATCTGTCATTAACAGGAGAATTGCCTGTCGATCTTCTGGCGAAAGGTTTAAACTGTTTAAAGATTTCCTCCATGATCGAATGTCTCTCCAATAAAGACCAGAAGAGCCCCATTTCTCTATCATAGCGAATAATAATTGTTCATATTCTCCATATTCTTTTGCATTTTGAATTTCTTTGGATATAAAGGATTCATCAGATTCTACGTCATCTCGAATGGGTATAAATCCTAAAACACATCGACGAAGCTCTCTCGTTAATTCCATTTTTGTTTCATCTTCACAATATTCTGGTATAGCACTTAACAAACGTGGTTCAATCAAATCAAGGATTCTAAATGAAAATGGATAATCACTTTCTTCTAAATTTTCTAGAATCACTTGTCGCATCACCTGTCGAACTTGACTCAAGGGCAAATTCCCTTTTGTACTTTCTTGAATAACTGCCAAGCGTGTCAAGATTCCAAAGACCAAACGATCAGAAAACTCCATTTCCCAATAGCAAGGTTTTTCTGGCTTGTTTACTCTGTCTAATGTTTCTTGGAGGACTTGCCATTGCTGATGATTTAATAAATCGCGATCCATTTGTTGAGGTGTTGTATCAAGGCGGTTGGTGCGTCTAAGAATACCCGTATTAACTTGAGCACCTCGCCTAAAAGGTATAAAAATATGGTTTGAAAATGCCATTCCTACTGTTCCTCTGCTGCGCATAAAAAATTGAAGACCTACCCATCTCCATCCGATTCTCCAAATGCGAGCTGCATTTCTATCATCTGGGTCAGACAAAATCATTTTTCCAGACGGATCCATCATAATATTAACTCTAAATCTACCAAATTGATCTGCATCTCTCGAGCAAGCTTGATAAAGACGATAAAACTCATCAGAAAGTAGCAACTCTACATTTTCTTCTATAATTTGATTCATCTCATTGGAAGGAGCTAAAAGCCTTTCATGACTTGCTTGAGCCAATATGGTTATTTCATCAGTTAATCTGCTACTTCTAGGAATTGACGAATTTCCAATCCCAAACCTAGTGTTTAAAAGCCATTCTTCCCTCTGCTGAGGAGTCCCTTGAAACAATTTCTTCAACTCTCTCATGGAGGGCCCATCAAGTCCCATGTGTATATCTGATCGCTCCACAGCCACATGAAACAGAAATTTTCTTAATTCTGAAGGATTCTCAAGAAGTTCAAGATTAAGAAAAATTTGATTTCGCTCAACAGAATAGTGGGCTCTTTGCCCTTTAATAAAAATGATCTTAGTGTTTTCTAGATGAAATTCTATTTCTAAGTCCTTGATAGCATCATCAAGCACTTTTAAATGTGCTGGAGAAATTTGAATTTTTTGTTCTTGCACTTTAATGGGCCCAACTTTACGTATATTACCTTGGGTATCACTAAGCTGCGTGTTATAGTAAAGATCTATTTGGGCCAATTCTCTCGAAGGTTTACCGCGCTTCTCCACTTTTGTTACGATCCCTACACATGCAAATTCTCCATTCACCAAAGCATCGCGTATTCCACCGTCATCACTGAGCAAATGATCATAATCAGCTTGGATGACCCCCTTCTGCAATTTGGATCCCGTCAATGTCACATAACGATTGGAGGCAATATGCATAACAAGACCTGATAAGAAAATAGCCCAGGGAATCAAACTAGCTGAAAAAATAAGAGGAGCAACAAGACAAGCTACAATACCAATAGTAGATATAATCGAAGGAATTAATATTTTCTCAAACAATGTTCTCTTTCTTCCTTCTAGTGGTGCATGATCCTGAAAAGCATGAAGTGCGACAAAAAGAATACGAGCTGCTACATAAGCCCATGGACCTAGAAGAAAAGTTAACATTAATAACCCTTCTTCAATCACAGGAACAATAAAATCTTCTTTTGTATCTTGACTGATAGGCTTCATCAGTAACACATTCAATGGAGAAACCAGTGCATCTGTTATTTTGTAAACAGGAATCAAAACACCTTTGCCTGCCTCCACAGACTTAACAGGCTCTGCCGATCTTGTCTCATCAGATTTAATCTCTACTTCACCTTCCCGTTCTCCACCTTTCTGCATCACGCCGCCTTCCATTGCATCAAAAGCCAGTGGACCACTGACAGGACGTGTCAGCGTTGGTAAATTTCGGCCGATAGGATCTGTGCTTCTAAAACCCCTATTAGGAGAGTCTGAACGACCGAGAATACAAGTACTTACACCCGTATAAAATCCGGCAACCTGCTCTGCATACGCACATGAAAATGTTAGAGAAACACCATTCCATATACCAACTGCAGCACGAGCAGTGACTTCATGTTGATTTGGGAAAACCGTAAAAAGAGGTTCATTGGGAGGTGTGGCATATCGATACGCTGCGCCGATCAAAACAGGAAGATCTGATGGCACCCATGTAATACTTCCTCCATAAATAGATGATTCGGGTATTCCACCACTTGGTGGACGATACACATAAATTCTCTTTCCTGCATATCCCCATGCCGAAAGGCCCCAAGTTGAAGTTAATCCAACTACCACTCTCCAATCTAATGTTTCATAAGGGATATCCACAAGCGAAACCCTCATTCCTGACCAAACACGAACAGGGGCTGATTCTGGCAATGCGGCCCTTAAAGCAGCAACATTAAAATGAAAATTTGTATATAATCCTGACAACACAAACCTATCTGTCGGAATATCTGATCTAGGAGCTGAAAGAGAACTATAAGGGTATATAACCCCTGCTCTACCTCCAAAGTCACTTGTAGGTAAACCAACTATTCTTCCTCCTAATCTTAGTGCAGCTGCCGTATGAGGTGATTCATATGTCATATTTGCTTGAATATCTGCTCCAGGTGCAAAATAACCGCCTGGGGTTAAACTTCCTAACAATCTTAGATCACTGGCTATTGAGAGACGATCTGAGGGACGATCTATGAGATTTCCCCAGAAAGAAGCTCCTAAATTGACTACAGCCCAAGATAAGGTGCGAATATTTCCTCGATGTCGATACGGAATATTTTGCCAGGTCAGCCCTGCATAAATAGGCATATGTCCATTAAATAATCCGTCCCATATTCTGACATTCGCTGTTGCTTCACGTAAATTAACTTGTGGGTCGACAGGCCGCGGCCCAATAAAAGTTCTTGTTAGTGGATCAATATCGGGTGCCTCATTTGGAAAAGAAAGAGAACCTGAAAAGCGATAAGTAAAGCGCCTTTCTTGAGCTGGTGTCAGTGTGGGCGTTATTGTTGATGTTGCTGATGCTTCAGATTCCGAAGCTGGTGGAGTTAATCTTCCTACTGGCAAAGAAAACCTACCTGACCCTATAGGTGGTAAATCTGAAATTTGGGTTTGTGATACAGTCGTTTCTTGAACAGATTGTAGGGTCTCTTCTTCACTTGTTGTTGGCATTTCTACCGGTTGAAGTCTTTCTGCAGCAGGAGCCGTAACTGTTGGAGGAACGGGCTGCGCTTGAGCAATCAAAGGCGCACTTAAAGCAGTTGCAACAGCAATAGCCAGGGCAGCAACATTAGATTTTATAGAAGATCTTTGAATAGCAGAAGGACGGGCATTTTTGCGTGGTTCTAAATTAACATCTTCTTTAATAACCTCTCCTTTACCTTTTTGCATTCGACTTCGATCTTGTCTTATTCCTGCATCTCGTGTTACACCCTGTGGAGTTTGTCTAAGGATGACCGTTGGATCCTCTGAACCCAAAGCTCTCTGAAAACGTTCGATATCTTCTGGTCGATCGAACCAAGGTATCAAAATACGTACAGGAATAGAACTGCCCCGTAAGCGATTCGCAAACTCTCCTGCAGCTTCTTCTTGTGCTGTCACAACTTCTGTAGAATAATGCATAGGTACAGCAACTACCGGTCTGATCACCGCTGCTGCTTCAGCAGCCTGCTGAGCATCCATTGTAAATCCATGACCTCCAACGGGCAAAAGTGCTATATCCAGGTTATCATTTGAAAGATCACGCATTTCCGGAATAAAGTCTGTGTCTCCTGCATGATAAAGCCTTCTTCCATCTGGAGTTTCAATCACATATCCTACCCAGTTATTTTCACGAGGATGAGTATTAGCAATAGGGTCAGGGTTCGTAGTATAGGCTGGCACTGCTTTAATCTTTATTCCCTCAATTTCGAGATGATCTCCAGGCCTTACCACATGCACGACATTCGGTGCTCCCGCCGCTCTCAAACGATCTGCTACATCCTGCGGTGCCACAAAAATAGTGTTTGGTCTAGAAATTAATGGAAGATATTGTCGAGGATTGAAATGATCATAATGTGAGTGCGTGATGAAAATAATATCAGCAGGATGAGAACTTTCGCTATCGGACAACCAATAGGGATCAATATAAACTGTTTTATCTCCCACTTGAAAACGAAAACTTGATTCCCCATGCCAGAGCAAGTGCTTCACCAGTTCGTTCAACTCTTCCGGCGTCCGAGGTCTTCTTGAAGAAAGTCGAATGACGTCTGGAGCAGCATCACGCATATGTGCAAATGCATTAGCAGCAGTCGGAGGAGCCCGCAATTGGGGTGGTGGTGTATTCGGACTTCCCATAAACATAAGAGATAGAGATATGCAAGCAGCAGCAATTGCAAAAATAGCAACAAGACAGCCTATTGACCCTCTATTTGCAAAGAAAACCTTTGAATCTTTTTTCGCTGTAGTTGCAGGAGAAAGTTTTTCCTTAACTAGAGAATGAAGCGCTTCGGCATGAGCTAAAGCATAAACTCGCTTTGGATCTTTTTCATCAGGAAACTTTTGAGCAATTTCCTTTTTCGCTTGATCATACGCTTCAATAAAACTTCTTACGACCTCAGGACTCATGGCCTGAACTTGCTCTTTAAACCTTCTAGACACAAACTCATCCTCAAATCCTGTCTCAGCCAATGCAGCAAGGGTGTGATAAATGTTGTTGGGATTATCTTTTGGAAGAGATGCGTCAAGCGGCAAAATTAGCATTTCATAGATTTCATGGAAAGCACCAATGGCATTGCCGGATGTGACAAAAACATGCAAAGTACCACTATCAATGTAAGAACCAGCCCGAATGGGCAACCCTTGCTCATCTCGAATGATTTCACTTTCTGGAATAGTATGAAATTCTATTCTTTGTGCAGGTAGTGGTCGCTCACTTTGTCGACTAAGCTCAGCTAGGACTTCTTGTACATTTTCTCCACGCATCAGCCTTTGCACGAGAACAACATCTCTTTCAAAATCCGGAAACGCTGCTTTAAATTGTGGTGTCTGCGCTTGCTTGCCAAGGACCAAGCTTTGAGCAAGGCTCGTTGCATTTTCCATTACAGGAAACTTCTCAATTCCCTTTTCCTTTACTTTAGCTTCAAACTCTATTTTCTTCATTTTAGAGCCAATGGGTTTGGCGGTGGCAGACTTTGATTGAATATTCTTGGGTTTTAATACCATAGCTCCAACAACAAATTTCGAACCCTGTGATCCAGTGGAGGTCCCCACCGGAACTCTCTCCCATTCCCAAAAGGTTTTTCCATCAATCCAGGGACGTACCTGATAATCAAATTTTTTCTCAACTTCTCTTTCTAATATATCTGTACCAAGCATCACCATGGGATTACCCTGTAAGATCTGGCCAGTCCAGTATCTTTGCATCCTAATTTCTGCAAGTGTATCTGAAAGATAAACTCTTCCTTGAGGCTGAACCCATCTTGCGAGTTGTTGAATATGGCGCGAAGGAAGCTCTGTTGCGAGCCGATTAAGAGCAGCTAAAAAGGAATGGTTATTTAAAATATTAGGACCAAACTTTTTTGAAAATAAATTGTGACTGTATTGATAAATAAAAGAAGCCAACTGTGTCATTACAAGGGATGAAACCACATAAGAAGCTTGATAAGAACTCAAATCTATATTACGGATTTCAAGAGATTGAATTAATTTTATTAACTGTGCTACAGCATATTCTGGCAAAGCAGAAGTTTTTACAATTTCTTCCACACGAATTGAAAAATCAGCCAAAACACCACTTAAATCCTCTACTCTGACAACAAATTTTTGACTTAAAGGGGAGCGACCTTTTTCTACTAAATATTGATCTAATTCTCGTAGAGTTGTTCGAACACCTTCTTCATCTATATCTACTACCACAATTCTTTCAAATTGATTGGCGAGTTTTTCTAAACCTTCAGGGGTATACTCCATACCATTTCCAAGCCCTAATAAAAGAGCTGTCCCAGAAAGACCCTGAGCTCCTTCTAGAATAAGATCGCGACTTCTTTGAATATGTCCTTGATATTCGGCGGCATAACGAACCAACCATTCCCTAAGCCCTCTATTTTGTTTCTGAAATTCAGCGATGATACCTTCCGTAGGTTTTGGTTGTTTCTTCACCCACGCCTTAGCCAGTACCACAAGCCCAGGTTGATTTTCGCCATAGCGTTTGATCAGAGCTTCTGTGATCTCTGCAGCATCACCTGTTGTTTCTCTTAACTCCTCAAGTTCGGAAAAAAATTGAGTAACGATGGTGTCAGGATGTGCTTTTTTGAGTGATTCAATGAGATTTGTTACTTGCTCTAAACTTAATTTCTCTAATGCCCCTGCCCATTGATCCAGTGCATCTTTGATGTTCCCTTGTACATTCATCCAAATTTGTACAAGTAAGTCTGCATCTGTCTGTTCATATCGACCTGCTGCAAATCTCTTTAAGATACCCCCATACAACACCGCTGGGGTAAGCGTCCATCTCCCATCTTCTGTTTTTTCATGTGCAGCTAGTTTCTTTTGAGAAAATTCTGTTTGCTCAAAATCATACGGGCCTTGCATACCTTTTTCATAAATACTTTCATCCACTTTGCCCTGCATGTTAGGGATTACAACAGCGTAAGATATTCCCTTCTCGTCTAAGATTCTTTCAATACCTTCGGTGTGAAAGCCACCTGTTACTAAAACTGTAGTTCGTATCTCGTAATTCGTATTTCGTAAAAATACTTGTTCTTCTATACTTCTTGCTTCCTGTCTCCTGCTTCGTGCTTCTATTTGCTTTAATGCATTTTCCGCCATAACTTGATCCCGAGCTAAAGCTAGATCGTAAAAATGAAGGGATTCGTTGAGGAGGGATGCTAAACTAGATGTCATTGCGAGTCCCGATGTTTTTAATTGGGACGAAGCAATCTGACTCAAAGCATCATTCAATTGGATCGCCACGTCGGCCCTCGGCCTCCTCGCGATGACATTATCTTTATATGGATCCCCGACAGAAACACTCGGGGATGACAAACCCTCAAATTTCCTGTCATTCCCGAAAGCTTGTATCGGGAATCCATTTTTGAGTCGTTCATTCAGTTCCAAAATAAAATTTTTAATATTTATTTCTTTAACCTTTTCCAATCCTTTTCTCGTCGCTTTCAGCGCTATCAAATCCTTAATCAATCCCCACTCTCTTACCATACGTTCTTCTTGAATTACGTTGTGGGCTTTTGAAAGCTCTAGCATCAAAGTATTGATCTTTTGCTCTAGCTCTTCATAGATAGATTCTGATTTAAGATCTTCTTGATGCAGCTGAAGCTTGTAGTAATGAGAAAGTCCTGGATAGTTTTCTTCTAAGGATAATCCATTTTTTTCATAAGCCTCTTTCAAATGAGTCAAATATTCCAATATTCCCATTCGACCTAATCGATATTCTAAACTCCATTTCACCATTTCTTTTAATTCCTCATTTTTGAGACGATGGCTTAATTCATCTAAAAGCTTCTTTAAGTCTGATTGAATTGTTTTGCTTTGTATGGCTTTAGCTGTTTTTAGGATTTCAAGCATTTCTTTTAAGTGGCCATCCAGCTTCTGTCCATTCTTTTGTAATAAAACATCTAATTGTATTAATGCTTCGTCTAATTTCAGCTCGCCTTCTTTAAGTTGATTTTGAAGGTTTAAAAGCTCTTTCATCTCGTGAATGTAAGTCTTTTCGATGATGTTTTTGATTTGTTCATCAATTTTGTTTATTTCAGAAGAAAGTTCTTTGGCAAGTCTGCGTACTTTAAGAAAGGCTTGTAGATTTTCTATGTAAAGCTTGCTCTCTTCTATTCCATATAGATCCAGTGAGTTCTGAAGCCCTGAACGCAATGCCGCGTATTCTGCACCAGTAAGATAACCCTCTTTTAGAAATTGCAAGCCCACTTTGCCCCGTACTTTATCCTCTGGAAAAGCCTTCAAAAGTTCTAAATCAAATTCTCCTTCTGCTCCTTCCATAAAGACATTTTTAAGGCCCAGCTCTTTTTGAAATACTTCAAGGGTCTTAGCAATGTTGATTTGGGCTTCTTCTTGGCAATGTAAATCACGAATGAGAATAAGGAGAGAATCCTTATTTTTACCTTCTTTGATTTTGGAAAGGGTGACATCCGATAGTTTCAATTGTTTTAGTTGATCTAAAACTGAGAGGTTTTTAAGTGTAGATGATGATGAAGCCGCTGAAGAAAGAACCTCTGCCATCGATTGATGGTCTGGGAAAATACAGTTCGCAAAGAATATAAATATTAAAAGGATTCGCAACATATTCTCTTTTCTTTTTTGATGATTAGCTTACAGAACCTACAAGCAAAAAGTAGTATACCATAAAAAGCTCAAAACTCCAAATCTAGAGATAATATAATTTTATAATATACTCTTAGAGAATATATTATAAATAAAACAAAACTTATATTCCAATGAATATACCAATGCTAGGATAACCGATAGACTCTTCATTAGATATTTTGACTTCATTTCCACGAGAAACCAGAGTATCATAGCTTCCAGAAGCCAAATAGAAAGAGAACTCCAAATGAACTCCACCCTGCTTAAGGGACTATTAGAAGAACGAATTGTTTCCCTAGGTTCTAAAGATCTATCAAGATTTCCATTTCCCATCAAAGGGATTGTGAGAATATTAAGCAAAAAGGGAGACACGGTGGCCATTCTTTTCAGCAAAGAAGCGTTGGAAGAATTCGAAGAAGAACTGGATGCTACAGATCCCTCATTTCTCGCTTCACTCGAAGATTCTCGCAAGTCAGGTCTGACCTCAGCTAAAGAACTCAAGAGGAAAATGGGTCTTAAGAAATGACTTATGAGTTCACCAAACATGCTGAAAAGGAATTCCTCAAACTTCCGCTCAACATACAAGTGCGCGTTCTTAAAAAGATTGAATCTTTTCTTCGTACAAGCAATCCTCTTTCCTTTGCCAAACCCTTGGTTGGAACGACTAAAACCTTCAGATTTAAAATCGGAGATTATCGAGCTATTTTCGATTGGCAAAAAGATTACATTCTTATATTGAGAGTTGGGCATCGAAGAGAAATTTACAAAAAATAATTCAAGACGATCTAGATTTGCAATCACCCCCAACACCAGAAAAACAATCGCCCAAACCAGAAGCAAACCCATCAGACCACATTCGAAAAATTCTTATTCTTTCTTCAAAATGGAAGGTTGAGTAGAGATAACAGGAGGTTGATTTTCTGAGAGGACAATAAAACGATATTCGTAAGTATTTAAGATAGATGTTTTTTGATAAATACTTATTTGATTATCAACGATGTTTTCATAAGCCGTATGGCCATGAAGCCAAAGCGTAGGAGTCAAATCATCCATTAAATGCCTAAAACATTGAAAACCTCGATGACATAAATCCGCATCATCATGAATTCCAAAAGGTGGGGCATGAGATACAATCATCAATTTATGTTTTTTTCCTTTAAACCAATCCACAAAACGCTGAATACCAAACTTAAGTTCTGAATTTCGGACAATCTTGGCCATGTCATTTTCACTGTATTGAGGCCCTTTTCCATTATACCAAAGGCATCCTTCAAACCCCATTAACACCCAATCTTTAAAAACAAACAATTGTCCATGAATATCCTGAAGGCTGTGTAAGTCCTGATGATACATGGGAATTTCAAGAAAGGTATGGGGTTCTTCCTCTGCTTCCTGTTTCCACCCTCTCCTGGGATCATGATTGCCACGCACACACACCACTTCTTTATCTAACCGATGTGACAAAAATTCAAGGTAGGATGCGGGTAAATCTCCGCATGAAACAATGAGATCAACTTCCCTTAAATCTTCAGGAGAAGTTTCAATCCAATGAATCAGCCGAGTGCTCTCTTTATCAGAAACCGCTAAAATTTTCATTTGGGTTTAATAAGCCCTTTTAAAACCCCGACAAAATCTTTAACACGGCCGGGCAAACTTTCAAAAAAATTTACATGACTAAATTTTTCTACAAAATCCCTTCGAGTAAAGTCAAAGCCCACATCATACCCTGCCTTTTGACTCAAATAATATTTATGAAGCATCATCCACACATAAAGATCCGTATAGGTTCGATGAGGGAAATCATCCAAAAGCTTATCTTCAATGAAGGTATTGATAGCAGGAAGAAAACGAGTTTCATACCAAAGGAAGCTTGCATAAATAATATCTTTATTTGCAATACTCCCCACTTCATAATTCTTTTTAAAATCTAAAATTTCTTCGTAAAGCTTGCTAAAACTGGTTAATTCAGAAACTTTGAGGGGATGAATAAGAATTTTGTTTTTTAAATAGGTTTTCTTTTGAAAAGAATCTTCTTCAATCGCAATCAAAAACTGTTTCGCTTCCTCTGTCGAAAACTTGTATTTCTTTTTGGGATCTAATTTTAAATCAAAACGAATTTCTCTAATCTCCGCATCAATAAACTCTTTTTTTTCTTCAAATTTGGCGACACTCACACGGTGATGACCATCAATGACAAAATATTTATCATCGACTTGATAGACTTGAATGGGAGGAAGCTCCATTCCTTGCTGGATGGCCTGTAAAACACTTAAATATTTTTCATCTGTTTTTTTACTTCGAGGTAAAAAATTATTATTAAAATCTCTATATCTTCCCAAACTTCCAACTATTTTTTTGATAGGAATAGCACGAATTCCCTTATGAACTTCTGAAACACGTTCTAAGTTTTCCTGAACTGTTGAAAAATCGATCAATTGACCTTCTCTACCGATCACGATTCACCTCCAACCTCAATGCTTCAATCTTTTGTAATAAGTCTTCCACGTTCAATCTAGGACTTTCTAAATTTTTATGCCTAAAACGAAGCACCTTTTCTAAATCTTTAAATGAACTTTTTGTAATACCCTCTCTTATTCTTTCAACTAACTTTAAAGGATCTAAGGATTCCCCTCCATATTGAAGTATCATATATTGAAAAGCATTTAAAAGAAAAATTTGTTCTTTCTTCTCATCTAAAAAGCCTTGAATGTGATAAACCAATTTTTCCATATTTTGAATATATTCCAACCAACTCCTCCCTTTCAATCTTCCATCCATAAAATCGATAAGCATCAAAGAACTTTTCCCTTTTGCTTGCAAAACTTTCTGTGTCCATTCATCCATTTGTTCTAAACGCTGATTGACTTCTTCATAGGTTGGCAAAGCAACATTGAAAGTGGTTCCTTTGTCCACTTCACTTTCTACCCATAATCCACCTTGATGCGCTAACACCAACTGTTTAACAATCGCAAGTCCCAATCCTGTTCCTTTAGGCCTAGATTCATGAACATCCAATTGTAAAAATTTTTCAAAAACCCGATTAACATCTTTCCTGGGAATACCCACACCCGTATCTCTCACCCAAAAAGTGACAAAATTTTTCCAAAGAGAAGTTTGTGCCATTTCATGCAGAGTAAAAATTTCTGCATCCGCTCTCCAAGTCTGAAACGCCTTTAAAACTGTATCTCGAGTGCTACATTCAATGCCTAATTCAATCACTCCTGGCGCAGAAATAAATTTAATGGCATTACCTACTAAATTGTCTAAAACCTGACGTAATCGGCCTGGATCAGCCCAGACAAAGATTAAATCTTTAGGGAGAGAAAATTTTAAGTCAATTTTTTTATCGGCCAAAGTCCGTCCAAAGGTTTCCTCAACACTGCGAACCAGTGCACATGCGTCAACCTTTGTCTTTTTCATTTTCATTGTCCCTGATTCAAGTTTTGAAAAATCAAGAACATCTTGAATCAAGCGTGAAAGACGATCGACATTGTTTTGCATAATCCCAAGAAATTTTTTCCGATCTAGACTTGGCAAATCACTCTTTTCTTCATTTAAAAGAGCAACTGTTTCTTTGATAACCGTAAGGGGCGTTCTCAACTCATGACTCACCATTGAAATAAAATCACTTTTAATTTCATCCATTTTCTTTAATTCTCGATTTGCTTTTTCTAATTCTTCCATCACGCGCAAAAGCTCTGTTTGTTGAGACATCAACTCTTGATTCACAGCTCCCAATTTTGCGCTAAATTCTTCTATTTTTTCATTTTTTTCTTCAAGCAAATGAAGATGTCTATCTCTTTCGGTAATGGCCTCATCTCTTGCCTTTAAAGCTTCATCTTTTGAAACCTTCTCTTGCACCAATAATTGTGTCAGCAAATAACCTAAAATGGTTAAAGCGACTAAACTAAAAACGTTCAAAATTAAAATAGGAAGCCGTCCTGCATCTCCTGACATAAAAGCCTTACCCATTTCCAACATACTGAAAATAGTTGTAAAAGCTAAAATCCACAAACAAAAATTGGCGTCTAAAACCATCAAAGAAATCATGATCGGGAGATAATAAAAAAGCCAAAAAGGACTATGAGCATCTCCTGTAAAATGAATAAGAATGGCTGTGAAAAGAAGAAATGAAAAGGATTCGAGAACAAAACACTTTTTAATGGCTATTTTCTTGACCAGAATATGATGTATAAAAAGGATAGAGCTTAGAAAAACACCAAAAGTAGTATAAAGAATGGCTCGAGAAGGAACTTCTAAAAGATCGGCCTGAATAAGACCGAAAAGAACTGTAACCAATGTCCAAGCTGCAATTTCAGTAATACGAAATTGTTGTTTGAGACGATCATAGGAAATGGGAGATTCCATAATCCCTTTAGTATAGAGTCACTTACTTCTTAATTGTAACGCCCTAAGGGGGTTAAAGTCTATTAAAAACGACCAAAGTTTGTGATATTAAATTGAATTAAAGCAGCATTTTGAGCTATACTGTTTGTTATTATATTATTTTATCGTTTGATTAAAAATCGAGAATCTTAGATAAAGAGGTATACCATGCTAAAAAAAATATTTTTATTTGTTCTTAGCTTAGGAATGTTAGTGAGTTCAGCCATTGCTGCGACTTGTCCAAGATGCCGAATTTTTAATGATGACAGAGCTTCTTATTGTTCCAATTGTGGTTTTAGTTTCCAGGAATCGAGACATTCTATAGGCTGCCCCCGTTGTGCTTTTCCAAATCCAGAAGGATCGGCCTATTGCTCAAAGTGTGGTTTCCAATTTGCCTATGCACAACCTATTCAAGAAAGACCCGAGCCTCTTTATGAAGGTCGCCGCCATCGACGAAGACATCATCATGAGGAAGAAGAACGACGCCAAAGACCTCCACGCTCTCAATGGCAATTCATCGGGAAGCTTGTTAATACAGGAGCTGATAAACTTCCTTTTCAAGGACCTGTACGTCGTATCCATTTTAAATGCACCAACGGAGATCTTATTATTGACACCCTTTTTGTTTATGAAGGAGGCAATAAGAATAAGGTAGCTGTTGTGAGCCGTCTTCGTGCAGGACAAGAATTGGATAAAGATCTTCCCAGAGCTTATAATGCTTCAGGAATCAAATTTAGCCATCGAGGGAATGGTATTGTTGAGGTGTATGCGCAGTAAAAGGTTGAACCTTATTTTTAAAACCATCTCTTTTTCTTCATAAAATAGACCATGAAGCCTGTCATAAGAACCATCACACCTAAAATAAGCGGATAACCCCATTTTGCACGTAGCTCGGGCATAAAATCAAAATTCATTCCATAAATGCTTGCAATAAAATTGAGTGGCATAAGAATAGTCGAAACAACAGTTAGAATTTTAATAATGTCATTGG
This sequence comes from uncultured bacterium, assembly GCA_964640155.1. Lineage (GTDB taxonomy): Bacteria > Auribacterota > JACPWU01 > JACPWU01 > JACPWU01 > CAZXEQ01. The sequence continues at coordinate 133,428 of CAZXEQ010000006.1, forward strand.
TCTTTTGATTTAAAGCAGAAATATACGCCTCTTGGGCACCAAAAATCACATCTTTATAAGTTTCTATAAGATCAAAAACACGAATCAATCGATCATAGACGTCTCTAAAATAAATTCGAGTGCGTGGCATGATATGATGAAAATCTTCTCGAGTTAATCGATTAATGGTATCTCGCTGAGGACCAATGACTCGCCTTAAATAGATGAGACCTTTTCTTAAAGAAAAAATTTCTTCCAATACATGAGGAGTAGGATGCTGTAGATGCGGATTAATCGAACTTTCAATACGATCATCCACTCGATCTAGAATAGGAAGATAATTTTCGGTGATGAGATCTATAATCTCATACATTAGGAAATCGGCACCTTTACCCATCACCGAATCAGCACCCTTCTCACACTTATCTTGCATGATCTGGATAATTTTCAAAGGCTGTTGATGATAACTGACTAGATAATTCTTCCCTAAGAAAAAATCTATCTCTGTTGTCCTTACTTTTTCTGGACCTTTTCGATAATCTGGAGCATGAAGCACAACAAAAAGATAATCCTCAAAATTATCAATTTTGGGATGATGGTTTACATTAATACAATCTTCAATAGCTAAAGGATGAAATTTAAAAACTTCTGAAAGAATTTTGATTTCTTCAATCGTTGGCTTAAAAAAATCAATCCATAAAAGATTCCCCTCTTCAGAAATAACATTTAATAATTCTGAAATGGGAACATCGACTTTTCGTTTTCCGTCTACACCTAAAAGATATGATTTAATCATCCCACCACCTCCTTGAGTTCGTAAAACGAACAACCTCTTCGAGAGGTTTGCCTACGGCGAACAAGCAGGTGGTGGAATCATGAGAAGACGTCATTGGATTGATGCCAAAAGTTTCAAAGCTTCTTGAGACATCTCACTAATGAGAGAGTTCTTGGATTGACTTCCTTCTTCAAGAATTTCTTTACCACTCGAACTTCCCAATCGAGCTAAAGCACAAGCGGCATTAACAGAAACCTCTTGAATAGGATCATTTAATAAAGGTTCTAAATAACTAATACTAGAAGAATCTCCAATATTTCCCAGAGCCCAAGCTGTAGTAGCACGCATGGAAGGATCTTCTTCTTTCAGCAAGGGAATAAGAGCGTTAATAGCTTGCGAATCTTCTAATAAACCTAACGAACGTACCGTACAAAATCGCACTCCCAAATTTTTATCTTTTAATAATTCAATCAAATGAGGGACCGCTTTTTTATCGCCTATATTACCTAAGGCAACTGCAGCATGCCAACGAACTTCATTAGCTTCATCATGAAGTGCACGCAAAAGAGCTGGAAAAGCCGTTCCATCTTTTGATCTTCCTAAGGTAAAAGCAGCATACCAGCGCGTACGTACATCCGAAGAAGTTAAATCTTGAATATATTGTGCTGTGCCTTTATGGGTCACCGAAGAACGTTGATACCAAATCACACCTCCTATTAAGGCGCAGATAATCAACAATGGGATAATAAAAAAATCAATAATTCGTCTCATATAAACCCTAAAATATTATATTCAATTGTAAGGCATAAATAAAAACTTCTTTTAAAACTATATTCTCTAGGTTTCGATTACAACCTATTCTATCACTTCATAGGCTTCTTCTACAAACTGTGTGTTCTTATCATTCAAACACCAATTTTGTGCATAGATCTCAATGCCCTTGGCAACCCCAAAAATAATATAGGAATAAACAGGCCATGCATATTGAAAATCTGTTTGAGAAGGTCGTGAGGGATGATCGGGATGAGAATGATAAATCCCCACTATTTCTAATTTTCTCTTGGCTATATCCTTTTCTACACGACTAAATTCGATAGGATCCATGTTATAACGATCATGCGCTCGCTCTTTATTTAAATTTTTGATGGGGTGAGCTTCCTGAGCTTTTTTAATATCACCATGAATTTGTCCCACCAATACCCCACAACACTCATGAGGATAAGCACTCTTAACATGATCAACAATTTGATTATAAACTTTTTTTGATATTTTCAACATAAGATCACACCTTTGACTGGCCTTTTTCAGAGCCGTTGCTATTCCCATACTCGGGTTGTCAGATACTTATCCCCCCCATCCGGGAAAACTCCGACAATGATACCTTCTTTCAGTCCTTTTGCTACCTGCAAAGCGGCCCAAAGAACCGCTCCCGAAGATTGTCCCACCAAAATACCTTCTTCTTTTGATAAGCGTCGCGTCATATCATAAGCATCTTCTGTTTCCACTGAAATTTTCTGATCCAAAAAACTTTCCTGATAAATCCCTGGAACAATCGAGGTTGCCATATGCTTCATACCTTCTAAACCATGCAAAGATCCAGCAGGTTCCGCAGCAATGACATTCACTTTAGGATTATAAGATTTCAAACCACGTCCTGTTCCCATCACTGTTCCACTGGTCCCAATGCCTGCAATAAAATGTGTTATTTGTCCACCTGTTTGTTCCCATATTTCTTTTGCAGTTGTCTCTTCATGAGCCTTGGGATTAAATGGATTATTATATTGATCAGGCATAAAATATTTTTTAGGATCAAGTTTAAATCTACGATGTGCTTCTCTAATGGCCCCATCCGAGCCTTCCAAAGGATCTGTATAAACCACCTTTGCTCCATAAGCATTCAATATTTTTTTTCTTTCTTCGCTCACATTTTCTGGCATCACCAATTCAACTTGATACCCTTTGCAAGCCGCAATCATGGCATAAGCGATAGCCGTGTTACCACTCGAAGAGTCCAATATAATTTTATCTCGCGTCAATTTTCCTGAACGCTCACCTTCCAAAACCATGCGAAGCGCAGGACGATCCTTAACTGATCCACCCGGATTAAACCATTCCGCTTTGATATAAATTTGAACTGGCTCGTACTCCGAACCGATTCTTTCAAGCTTAACCAGAGGAGTGTTGCCGATTAAATCAAGAATTTTTGACGCGTTAATCTTTGCTAAAGTTTTCATGAAGGCAGATTTTATAACAAACAAATACCCCTGACAAGACGGATCTGAAGATTGTGAGCTGGAATAATAAGCTCTTTTTTTGTATAAAGATCATGCCATGATTTCTCAACCTAAAATCTTACTGAGTATTCTTCCCATGTTTTGGCCTAAATATCCTCCTTTGGGCTTAGGATATTTGCAAGCCTATCTTCTGGAGCAAGGTATTCAAGCAGACATTCTTGATTTGAATAATTGTTTCTACCAACTTGCAGATTCTGAGCTTAAAAAAGATTGGCTGGTCAGCGCCAATACTTTTCTAGAAAAGAAAATCATCCCTACTTTAAGGGAGCATTACGCTGAAGAACTTGAAGCCCATCTCAACAAAATGCTCGAATATGACATCATTGGATTTTCCTGTTTTAAAAGTAATTTTGAAAACACAATGAACATCATTCAAATTCTTAAAGCAAGAAAACCTCAGATCAAAATTGTTGTTGGAGGGCCCGAGCTCGCTCGGCAATATTTCAAAACAAATGGAGATTTTTCGCCCGAGCTAAAATCTCTTGTTGACCATATTGTGGTGGGCGAAGGAGAAGACAGTTTTTATCAATATATTGTAGGCTACAAACAATCCAATTCATCCCTACCACCTTCAATTTTTTCTCAAACCAAAGATCTTTTGAGTCTTCCTCATCCTAAATTTGTAGGTCTTGATTTTAAAAATTATCGCATCAATGCTGTTCCTATCGAATTTTCACGTGGATGTGTGAGAAAATGCAATTTTTGTTCTGAGCGATTGCTTTTTCAAGGATATCGCACACGTTCCATAGAAGGAATTATTTCAGAAATTGAATTTTACAAACGCGAACGCAACATTCAATACTTCATATTCTTCGACTCCATGCTCAATGGTAATTTAAAACAATTTGAAAAACTTGTTAATGCAATTTTAGAACGGTTTGGTTCAATTCATTGGGAAGCCCAAATGGCGGTACGAGAAGACATGAATGAACAATTCATGGAAAAGATCAAGAAAAGTGGCTGCTATAATATTTTTATCGGTCTAGAATCAGGATGTGATCGAACCCTTCAAAAAATGAACAAAGGTTTTACATCTGCTCAAGCAGAAAGATTTTTTCAAAAATTACATGCAGCCAATCTTCATTTTGGCGTCAGCATGATGGTGGGTTACCCTGGAGAAACCGAAGAAGATTTTGAAGAAAGTCTTCAATTTATTCTCAAAAATCGTCATCTGATTCCTAAAATAGAACAAGTTAATCCCTTTACTTATTATGAAGGAACAAAGGCTGAACGCGACGGAGATTATCGTCTGAACCTTTCTTCGTTAAATCGTATGCATCGCTTCGTTGAAGAAATCACCCAACACAATATGCGCTATACCAAAGCTTTTATCGGGAATCTTATAGAGAAATCATACTATGCTAATGCCAATGCAAATTAAGGAAGTAAAAGCCGAGCGCATGCTCAATCCTACATCCATAGATTTGGGTGAATTCGTCATCAACCCCTACAAGGGATGTGAATTAGCCTGTGTCTATTGCTATGTCAAAACCAATCGCACAACTTCTGAAAATCCTCTTCCCTGGGGAAGTTATTTAGACATTAAAACCAATTCCCCAGAACAATTACAAAAAGAACTAAAAACAAAAAAAGTGAATACGGTTCTTTTAGGTTCTACAACAGAACTTTTTCAACCCATGGAAAGACAATATCATCTTTCACAAAAAATCATCGAGATTCTCAATCAAGAAAAAATTCATTATGTTATTTTAACGCGTTCTCCCCTGATTTTAGATGCACTTGATTTATTAGATCCCGTCTTATGCAAAAAGATTTATTTTACTGTGAATCTTTTTAATCACTCGTACAAACGTGTACTTGAACCTAAAAGTGCGGACTTTCAATCAAGAGCTAAAGCCATTGAGCAACTCATAAGGAAAGGACTTCACGTCATTACTTACTTTTGTCCTGTTCTCCCATGGATTTCAGAATATGAGAAAGCTTTCGAATTCTTTTCACATTCAAATCCACTCGAATTTGAATTTCTTAATTTTAATTTAAAACACATCGATGAAATCATTGAAAAGATTAACTCTGTCAATCCCGAAATAGGCGAACGCTTCAGAAAGATGCAAAGAGATGTTTCTTTTTATAATCAGGTTTGGGATGAAATACGAGGAAAAATTGAACCTCTTGCCCAGGCCAGTGGTAAAAAATATCGATTTTTTACACATACTTATGAAGGTTTTTTTGAGAATAGATACAATGCCCCAGCCATTTGAAACCCTTTTTGGAACAAAAGCTGAAGAAGTTAAAAAAACTTGTATACTCCTCCCCACCTTACCTAAAGGGATCTTAAAGAATTTTGGCATTGCAGTTTTAAACAAAGGAGCTCTGTATGCAACAGCTCACACATCAAACCTTACATTGATTCATACCAAAATGGGTGCTGGTTTTGTGGGAGACGTAGTTCTTTATCTTAAAGAAACACCTTGTGAGAAAATCATTTTATTTGGATCTTGTGGAGTTCTACCTTCAGAAAAAGCTCTAAACTTGGGAGATTTGGTCTGTCCTGACAAATCTTTTAACCTAGAAAGCTTTACTGAATTTCTTGAAAGCCCTTCTCAACCTCTAAAAAGCTATTCGCCTGATCCACATTTTTTAAAATCATTTTTAAATTTACACTCAAACTTAAATTTGAAAACGGCAACTTGTGGTACGGTAGGTTCACTTAAATTAGAAGAAGAACGTTTGGAATGGTTACTTGAACAGGGCATTGACATCGTCGATATGGAAAGCTCAGCTTTTTTTGCTGCAGCTAAAAAAACGAACTTGCAAGCACTGGCACTTTTTTATGTGTCTGATCAAGTTCCAAATCAGCTCTTTTATCAGGTAAGGACTCAGGAACAAAATGAACAAATTTTTTCCAGCATTAACAATGCAATCTTGTCTATCAAAGCATATTCTTCATAAATACGGGTGACCGGCGAACTTGAGTCATTGAACATAGATTATCAGAGAAGGATTGCTTTTTTAGAGCGTTGACGAGGCTTGTGACCATGGGCCCCGATCAATATCGGGGTGAACAAGCCGAATCATCGAGTGAATTTTCATCGGCGGTGAAAATTCACGTATCCTAAAAAAGCAATCCTTCTCCTTTTTACCTCTCTTTTATTCATCGTTCTCTGATGTTTTCCCACGCTCAAAAAAATCATTCCCCTTATCATCGCAAACAATAAAAGCTGGAAAATTTTTAACGCGTATTTTTCGTATGGCTTCCATTCCCAACTCTTCAAAATCAACAATCTCTGAACTCAAAATATTTTCTTTTGCTAGAACAGCTGCAGGACCTCCAATAGAGCCCAAATAAAAACCTCCGTATTTTTTACATGCCTGTGCCACCACCTTTGAACGATTTCCTTTGGCCAATGAAATTAAACTTCCCCCTTTTGACATAAATTCATCCACATAACCATCCATGCGTCCCGCCGTTGTGGGACCAAAACTACCTGTGGGCATCCCTTGAGGAGTTTTCGCTGGCCCCGCATAATAAATGGGATGATTCTTAAAATATTCGGGCATTGGCTTTCCCTCATCTAACATTTTTTTAATGCGAGCATGGGCGACATCTCTAGCCACAATCAACGTCCCATTCAAAGAAAGTCGAGTTTTGATGGGATATTTTGAAAGGGTTTTGAGTATGTCTTTCATAGGTTGATCAAGATTGATCTCTACAACGGCTTGCTCTTTTAAATCTTGTTCGCTAGGTAAAAAGCGTCCTGGATTTTTATCTAATTCTTCCAGAAAAACTCCTTCACTTGTGATTTTTGCCTTAATGTTACGATCCGCACTGCAACTCACTCCAATACCTACTGGACAAGAAGCTGCATGCCGAGGTAAACGAATCACTCGCACGTCATGCGCCAAATATTTTCCACCAAATTGGGCTCCTATTCCCGTCATACATGACATATCATAAAGCTTTTTCTCCCATTCTAAATCTCGAAAAGCCTGGCCCCATTCATTCCCCGATGTAGGAAGTCCATCTAAATCACCCGAAGTTGCTAATTTTACAGTTTTGAGATTGGCTTCTGCGCTAGTTCCTCCAATTACAACTACAATGTGATAAGGAGGACAGGCTGCTGTTCCCAATGTGAATAATTTTTCTTTTAAAAATGCCTCTAGCGATTTTTCATTAAGCAAAGCCTTTGATTCTTGATAAAGAAAACTTTTATTGGCCGAACCTCCGCCTTTAGCTAAGAATAAAAAGTGATACTCATTGCCCTGCGTCGATTCAATTTCAATTTGGGCAGGTAAATTAGTTCCCGTATTTTTTTCCTCAAAAATAGAAATAGGAGCCAATTGTGAGTAGCGCAAATTTCTGTTTTGAAAAGCCTCATAAATTCCCTTTGAAAGATAAACTTCATCTTCTCCTCCCGTCCAAACCTGTTCTCCCTTATAAGCCATCACAATGGCTGTTCCCGTGTCTTGGCAAGAAGGAAGTTGGCCCTGGGCAGCAATCTGTGCATTTTTCAGTAAAGTCATCGCGACAAAGCGATCATTGGCGGAAGCTTCAGGGTCCTGAAGAATTTTAGCGACTTTTTCCAAATGAGCAGTTCTCAAGAAAAATGAAACATCACTAAATGCCTCCCGAGTAAGCTTGGTTAAAGCCTCAGGTTCAATCACAAGAACTTTTCGTCCCAGCGCTTCTTTTATAGAAATATGCTCTTTGGTTAAAAGACGATATTTTGTGGAGTCTTTTTCTAAGGGAAAAGGCTTTTGATAATGAAAATCGGGCATTTAATTTCTCCTAAGCACTTTTAATCTATAATAATTAATTGTACACATCATCAACTAGCAGATTAGCTGAAGTAGGATGCAAGAAACATGAAGCAAGAAATTACCATACATCATCCTTCATTTTCATGCTTCGTACTTCTTATTTCATGCTTCATGTGACAATTATTCTAACAATCTCTCTAGCTAATGTCATAAAAAACATTCCTAATTTCAGAATAATGGTATAATAGCTGCATGGATGCTGCTGAAAAAGTGATTGTTAGATATATTGAAGATTATCTTAAGAAAAATAAAGCTGCTCATTACATTGCCACTGAGCTAGAAAAAGTGGGCATTGGTTTTCGCCCCGTTGCAGATCATATTACCCTTAGAACTTCTGATGTTTACGCAAGAGCCAAAAAATTCTTTAATCTTGGTTTTAAACGCGATTGGAGCATTGGTCCCAAAGGCATTTTAGATTATGGAGACTGGTTTGCCATTGTACTGAGAAAACCTGGACTTCCTGCCATTTTCATTGACCAAGGTAAAATGGGAGAAGAAGGTAAAACCAGTGTTATTCCCGGATGGGTCAAAAAATTTGGAGACAATACGCTTCACCATGTCGCTATTCAAGTTGATAATATTGAAAATGCCGTTGAAAAAATGACTAAGGCGGGAATCGAGTTTACAGGATCTATTGTAGGAAAGAAAAATTCGGTTTTGCGTCAAATCTTCACAAAACCCGAAGTCCTTAAAGGAGAATCCTTTTCTGTTCTAGAATTGACTGAAAGACATGAAGGATATATGGGGTTTCAACCTCCGCAAGCAGATCAATTAATGAGATCGACAAGAAGATAGTCACCGGTTGCCAGTCTTCGGTCACCAGTAAAAACTACAATAGATTGAATACTTAAAAACTTCAAACTTGGAACTTGAAACTTGGATAAAGAGAAAATCTCCTCTATTCATCCAATTCTTACACCTCTAGATAAAAAAGACTTACCTCTACTTAAGAAAACCGATCCCTCCTCTTTTCAAGAATTCTTAAATGATGCATCTCGCATGAAAGAGGGTCGAGCAGATGCTGTCAGTTTTCCTCAAACTGAAAAACAAATGGCTTCTTATCTATCCATTTGTCATAAGCACAGTATCCCCGTCACTCCAGCTGGAAATCATACAGGACTTGTAGGAGGAGCTATTCCATTAGAAGGAGAAGTGTTAGCAACTTCACTCTTCACCCAAATTTTCCCTGAGAAAACCGAAAATATTCTTGAAATCATTGAAGGCAAAGACGAATTTTCGCAAATTCCTTATCAATTTTATTTAAAACATGAAGCTGATGGAAAAGTCCGAGCTGTGATTCCTCCTGGTTTACGTCTGGGAGAATTTCAAAAAAGAATTTCTGATCTCGGATATTTTTATGGACCAGACCCTACTGAAACCAATGCATTTTTAGGTGCCACGGTTGCCACCAATGCTTCTGGAGCTCGTACATTTAAATATGGAGCCACACGAGCTCATGTTCAGAAACTTCGATTAGCTTTAGCAACAGGTGATTTATTAGAAATAGAACGAGGGAAAATCCTAGAAAACAGTAAGATGTTCGAAATTATTTTAACCCCATTAGAAAAACTTGAAATGGCACTTCCTTATTTACCTCTTCCAAAAACCAAAAACGCTGCCGGCTATTTCTGCCAAAAAAAAATGGATTTGCTAGATCTATGGATTGGATCTGAAGGAACGCTCGGTGTTTTTACACGTATTGAATTAGATATACAAAAAAAACCTCAAACCATACTCAGTGGCATCGCATTTTTTAAGAACGATTCTACAGCCATTGATTTTGTCAAAACAACTCGAGAGCTTTCTTACAAAACATGGAATGAAAAAAATACTGATGGAATAGATGTTAGAGCCTTAGAATATTTTGATAGCCACTGTCTAGATATGATGAGAAAAAACAACTTAGGAATTCACATTCCCACTTCAAGCCAAGCAGCCATTTATTTTGAGCAAGAATCAAGAACATCTATTGAACAAAATTTGCTTGAAGAAATAATTGCTTCCCTTCTTGAAAATAAAGAGTCAAAACCTCAACATCAAAAATTTTCAGAGCATCCTTTTATTCAAATGCTCGGTCTTCTCAAAGAAAAAAGTATTTTTGAGGATTTAGAATTAGCCTTTCCCAATGAAGAGAAAGCTCAAAAAAAACTAAAAGAATTTCGACATCTTGTCCCTGTCACTGTTAATGAAATCATTGGGCATCACAAAAGAGAAAGTGGTTTACCTCATCTCTCAAAAGTTGCAACAGACACAGCTGTCCCCGATGAGTACTTAAGCTGCATGATGAAAATTTTTAAAGAAACACTTGAAGCCAGTGATATTCAATACGTTATTTTTGGGCATATTGGAAACAATCACCTTCATGCAAACTTACTCCCCAAAAATGAAATGGAATTACAAAAGGCTAAAGAAACTTATCATGAGCTTTGCCGCTACGCAGTTAGCGTGGGAGGCACTGTTTCAGCAGAACATGGCATTGGTAAACTCAAGCAACCTTCCCTCCAAATACTCTATGGGAAAGAGGGTATGCAAAAAATGGCCCAACTCAAGAAAAGTTTAGATCCCAAAGGAATTTTAGGCCGAGGAAATATTTTTCCAGTGAAGATGCTCTTTTAAAAGCAGGATCCCGTAAATAAAAGGGTGTCCTTCAAGTAAGAAACGGGGCCTGCCACTCGTCAGCCCCACCGTGCTCATGAAAAATTGCGCGTGGCGGGGCTCCCCGTAGAGTGTCACCCGTATTGTAAAGGACACACTTTTTTGAGCACTATCAAAAGTAGAGTATAGTAGATTGTCACTGGCGCCTAACCCCTCACTTATGTTATTTTTATATTAAGGCAAACAAATGAGCGGAAATATTTTTGGACAACTTTTTAGAATTTCAACATGGGGGGAATCTCATGGCGGTGGTATTGGTGTCGTCATTGATGGATGTCCCCCTCGCATTCCTATTTCTATAGAAGAAATTCAATGGGAACTCAATCGACGTCGCCCGGGTCAAAGTAAAGTCACGACTCAACGTCAGGAAGAAGATGCCATAGAAATTCTTTCTGGCATTTTCGAAGGACAAACCCTTGGAACACCTATCTCCCTCATGGTTCGAAACAAAGATGCTCGTTCAGAAGATTATGCTGTTTTTAAAGACACATTCCGTCCCAGTCATGCTGATTTCACCTATGAACAAAAATATGGCATTCGAAATTGGCAAGGAGGCGGACGAGCCAGTGCAAGAGAAACCATTGGTCGTGTAGCTGCCGGAGCCATTGCAAAAAAAATTTTACAAGGTAAATGTGGAATAAATATTTTAGCGTATGTTAAGCAAATTCATCATATCTCTTGCGAAACGAATCTTAATACCCTTTCTTATGAGCAAATAGAATCCAATATCGTTCGATGCCCTGATAAAGCTACAGCTGAAAAAATGATTAACCTCATAGAAGAAACGGGAAAAAAAGGTGATTCTTTGGGTGGAGTCATCGAAGCTGTTGCCCGAAACGTCCCTGCTGGATTGGGAGATCCTGTCTTTGACAAATTAGAAGCAGATTTGGCTAAATCGATGATGAGTCTTCCTGCCACCAAAGGGTTTGAAATAGGTTCTGGCTTTTCAGGCTCTCAAATGATGGGCTCTGAACATAATGATGCCTTTTATACTGAGGATGGAAAAGTACGGACAAAAACGAATCGTTCAGGAGGTGTACAAGGTGGTATTTCCAACGGAGAAAATATTGTCATTCGAGTAGCTTTTAAACCGACCGCTACCATTCGACAAATTCAAGATACAGTCACAAAAGAAGGCAGCTCTGTCAAACTTTCAGCTCCTGGTCGGCATGACCCTTGCGTTCTACCCCGTGCTGTTCCTATGGTAGAAGCCATGATGGCCCTTGTTCTGGTGGATCACTTCTTAAGACAACAGGCTCAATGCTCGTAAAGTGAGTGGACAGAGAATAGATAAAACAAAACACTTATCTTAGTTGTAGACTAATTTAAAACGAAAATGCTGAACAATTCCCCATTCCCTATATCCACTCCACAGATTTTTTAAGCTGGAGAAGAAGGCTCAGACTGTTTTGCAAGATTACCTAGCATGGTATCCACCATTTTCTTCATTTCTTTGCCAGGTTTAAAATAAGGAACATTTTTGGCAGGAATTTTTACTTCTTGTTCAGGCTTGTTTGGATTTCGTCCCACGCGTGCATCTCGATGTTTAATCATAAACACACCAAAATTGCGTAATTCTACTTTGTCATTTCTTCCTAAACTTTCAATAATATAATCCAATGTTTTTTGTATGACATCTTTAACTGCAATTTGAGGAACACCCGTTTCATTCGCAATACGAATCGCCAAATCTCTTTTTGTCATTTTAAACCCTCCTCTAAATCAAGGTGAATGCTTAAATTTTTCCCCCACATAATAAACAATCAATAGAACCGTAATCACAAACACAATAATCACAACTGGATTTTTGAAAAACCGCCGAATTCCATGTCCTGTTTCTTCTTTCTCTCTGGCTGCTTCATATTTTCCAAGTTGACCGTGCATCAAAATAAAAAGATGATGCCATTGGGCATCAATTCTTTTAACTTGAGTTGGTGTTAACGTTAAATAGTCTTTCAAAGAGATAATTTGACTTAAAATACCCATCACTTCTTCAGTAAAATGACTTTCAAATCCTAAAACCTCACTAAGACGGGCTTGTTGATGAGCAATATCTGTTTTTAAAGAAAGAAAGTTTTGTTCTAACTCGTCAGAGGTTTTTTTATTTTGAGAAACAGAGGTGAGAATATCGTAGAAACTTTTCCACAAACCAATAAAGGTTTCAAGAAGAGGAATACTTTGTTGTAAGTGCTTAGCTCCCAAAATGATCCTCCAAAATGGATTCTATATTTTGAGCGTAACATGCAGCTTAATCTGTGTCAAGAAAAATACCCATACTGTTTTATCCTGTATACACCGTAACAAACTCCATCGTTTCTAAAGTTTTTATTTTAGAAAAAATTAAAAATACATTGACCAAGCTATCTAAAACATTGATAATAATTTAGTTTTACTTAAGAAACCAACTTTAGCTTTTCAAGGCTTTTTAGTGAACAAGGGGCGGCGCTTGAAACGGCATCATTCTTTTTTGCTTTTTATTTCAACTATTTTTACATTACTTACTTTCTTTTCTTCTACTATTACCATTGCTTCAGAAACGCAAAACCCTTCAAAACCTAACAGCAAAAGTTCTTCCCCTATCTCAAAGATTTCTCCCGATGCTCTTGTAAGACAAGGAAAAGTTGCTTATCGCAAAAAGAATTATTCAGAAGCACTTGAAAAATGGTCGCTCGCTTTAAAAGAGAGACCTCACGATAAAGAAATCTCTAAACTCGTAGTCATGGCTCAAGAAAAAACAAACAAACCTTCACCTCAAAATCAAGAAGCCATCGAAAATCCTTCATCTACGACTTTAAACCAAACCATTCCTCCTCATAAGAAAAAAGCTTTTGTTAATAATCAATTACGCATCGGGAAACAAGCCTATCGAAAGAAAGATTTTAAGGCTGCATACATTGCTCTTAAAAAAGGGGCCGAGGTTGATCCTAAGAATACAGAGATACAACAACTGATTCATTCTATTATTGAGAAAACACCTAACATGGAAGAAGTCTTGATCAACGATGCTGAAGAGGCAAAACAAAAACTCAAACAAGAAGAAGAAAAACAGGCACAAGCAAAAGCCAACCGCGCAGCTTCGATTGCTTCTGGAGAAAACGCTTTTCTTCCACTTAATTCTAGTTTTGAAACCCTTCCCACAGAAGGAACTCCCCTCACGCTTGAACAATGTATCATGATTGCAAGAGGTAATAGTCTTTCTGTTAAAATCGCCCGTGAAGAAGCAGCCCTTGCCCGCTGGAAAATGGCTCCGGCCAGAAGAGCTTTATGGCCCTCTGCCGATGTTTTTTACAAATCAACCAGCGGAACAGCAGGCAGTGATCAAAATCAAGACTTTGAGGGAACTGAATATGCCTTTGAATTCCAAAAACCCTTAATTACCTGGGGTAAAAATAAGGCACTTTTTCTTCAAGCCAAATTGAATTGGGAAATTGCAAAGAGAAATCTTCAGAAAGAAGTTGCAGAACTGGATTTCAAAGTTGAGCAAGCTTATTTCATTCTTTCAAATTCATTCAGAGATCTGCAAGACCTACACCTCCTATATGAAGAAACGCAAAAAGATTTAAAAGTTGCAGAACAACGTTACAAACTTGAATTGGTTAGAGAACTGGAATGGCTCAAAGCAAAATCTAAAGTAGATGAAATCTACTATCGCGCTCAAGGGGCAGAAAAAGATTATATCTTGGCCCAACTTACTTTGTCCCAAATTTTAGACACACGAAGCTCTTCTGCTTTCTCTGTTCAAGCCACTCTTGGCACCTATGATTTAGAAGCAAGCCTTGATCAATGTGTAGATCTTGCTCTCAAAAACAGATCTGACCTTGTTGTGAACGAACTCTTGATCGAATACAACAAACTAGGGCAAAAAATTGCCAGGAGCGAGTATAAATGGAATGTTAATTTAGAAGGCATGGTGGGAATGAATGATGAAGCCTTTCTCTCAGAAACTAAAGAACTTCAAAATGAATATTTTTTTGGCGTCAAGGTCACAAAACCTTTTGGACCTCATACTTTCGAAGATAATTTTGTAACTGAAAATAAAGTCCCCAGTGCAGGCCAAATCACTTCCACAGAATTCACCAGTAATACACTGAAATGGTATCTATGGAACAATACATCTAAAATAAGCATGAAAGAAGCGGACATCAAATATCTCAAAGCCATTGATGAATATGTCAAAAAACGCAACTCTGTCATTTTTGAAATTAAAAAAGCTTATTATGAATACCAAAAAGCCAGGCATCAGCTTTCCAACAATGTTCAAAAATTAAAAATAGCAGAACAGGAAGTAAAGGTTTCTGTTGCTCGGCTTGGATTAAATGAAATTTTAGATTCCGAACTTTTAGAAACCAAAGATCGTTTAGCTAGAACAAAAGCAGAATATGGTCAAACACTCTCTGGTTACTATACCGCCATTGCCAATTTGAATAAAGCAATCGGTTTAACAGATTATTTCGATCTAAAACGAGGAATTCAAGACAACACTGAAGGAACAGATGCAGAAGCATGGAAAGGCTTTTTAAATGCCCCTGGTGAAATAGGAAGTCTTCCCAATACTTCTGGATATCAATTAGAGGGTAAAAAGTCATGGTGGCAGTTTTGGGGAAATAGCTCAAGTAATGCAAGCGCACAACCCAAAACAACACAAGATCTCGTAGAAAAAACAACCGATGAAGGTGTTAATTTCTACAAACAAGGTAAATACCCGCAAGCCCAAGCTAAATTTGAAACAGCATTAAATCTAGACTCTCGCCATATTAAAGCTCAAAGCTACTTAAGAAAAACAAAACTCAAAATGGGACAAGAAGTTGAAAGCTTTGGACCTAAGCTCAATGTAACGCCCAAAACTTCTGAAATAGATCAATGGACTCAAAAAGGGTTAAAACTTTACGAACAAAAACAATACGAGCAAGCTATTCAAACTTGGAATAAAGCACTTGAACTAGATCCTCAAAATCGCCGAGTGCAAGTTTATATTCGAAGAGCAAAAAACAAAATAGTTAAGTAGAACGCTTTCAAGGGTTCAAAGACATTTTTAACGTAAGGAGTATACGCAATGCTTAAAAAATCGCGTACAGCGAGAACCATTACCCTCATAGTGATTGCCGTCGTTTTAGTTTTTGCTCAGGTGAAGTTTAAAATTTTTACTCTTATCAAAGAAAAACTCTCTGGGAAGAAAACGGAACAGCCTGCAAAAACTACCCCTCCCAAAGAAGATGAAACAAAAGAGCAAAAAGACAAGGAAGATAAAGGGGGGAAAGATAAACCCCAAGAAGAAGAACAGGAGCCTGTCGCTGTAAAAGTCATGAAAGCTCAAAAATCTGATTTTCAAGATCTCCTCCCTGTTCTTGGAACAGTTGAAGGACTTTCTGAAATTGATTTAAAATTTGAATTGCCAGGGGTATTAGAGTTTTTCAATTTCAAGGAAGGCGATCACGTAAAAAAAGGTGACGTTATTGCTCGCCAAGACAATAAAGACGCCCTTCTGAAGGTAAAATATCGTAAGGCTAAACTTGACGTTGCTCAAACCGCTGTTGATCAAACCAAGAAAAAGCTAGAGATTTATCAAAATCTTTATGATATTGGCGCCATTATTAAGTCGAAACTTGAAGAAACACAGCTCGAAGTGGACAATAAACAAAAAGAATATGATGCAGCAAAAATTGAAGTTGCTTCCTCCAAACAAGAACTCTCAAAAACCTATATGAAGAGCCCTATTGATGGGGTATTAGGTACTCGTGATGCAGACCCCGGAGAATATGTTACTTCTAATTCCGAGGTTGTCAGTGTTATTGATACTACAGAAGTCTATGCCAAAGTCGGCATTGTAGAAAGAGACATCAATAAAGTTCAAAAAGATCAGGCGGGAAAATTTTTCCTTGATACCTACCCCAATAAATCTTTTGATGGCATTGTAGATATTGTTACTCCTATGATCAAAGGGAAAAGTCGTACCTTGACTGTCAAAGTAAAGGTTTCTAATCCTGAAAATCTCTTGGTTCCCGGTATGTTTACGCGAGGCACAATCACTGTTTTTTCCAAGAAAGATACTTATGTTGTTCCTATTAAAGCTGTAGAAACTTCAGGTGAAGAATCTTTTGTTTTTGTGGTGGATGAAAAAAATATTGCTCATCAAAGACCTATTAAAACAGGGTATATCACTATTGATGAAGTTCAGATCGATGAAGGAATTGCAGAGGGTGATTTAGTGGTCACCGACACACCTATTAAATTAAAAGAGGGTGCCCCTGTCAAAATCACTGAAAAAGAAGAAGCCAGTGGTGAGGCCCCCGTTGGAGTTGGTGCTGAAATCGGGGAAGAGAAGAAGGAATCATAAAAGTAGTGAATAGGGTTTAGTGAATTGTGGATAGTGAAAGACAAAAAAGTTAGAAAAATTCGTTAATAGATCAATGTTCACTCCGCAGTTTTTATGCAATTCACAAACTTTGACACATGATCACAATTACAAAACCACGATCTAAAAATAACGAGCGAAAATGAGCATTGCTGAATTTTCTGTACGTAAACCTGTCACCATCATGATGATTTTTTTTGGGATGGTGTTTCTGGGCATGGTTTGTGTCGCCAAACTCCCCCAGGAATTGCTTCCAGAAATCAGCTATCCCCAGCTGACCGTTGTTACAAGCTATGCCAATGCTGCCCCTGAAGAAGTAGAAACCCTTATTACCAAAGTCATTGAAGAATCCATTGCCACTGTCAGAAATCTGACCCGTATTCATTCAAGTTCGAAAGAAGGTATTTCCTTAGTGACAGCTGAATTCACTTGGGATACGAACATGGATTTTGCAGCCTTGGCCATGCGCGAAAAGATTGATCTTATCAAAGAAAGGCTTCCCCGCGATGCGGATGAGCCCATTGTAAAAAAGATTAATCCTCTTGCAAAACCCATGATGCTTTTAAGTATCACCGGAAATTATCCCCTTGAAGAAATTTTAAGAATCACCAAAAAATTTATTAAAGATAAACTTGAAAAAACAGAAGGTGTTGCTTCAGCTGGAATCAGCGGCGGTCAAGAAAGAGAAATTTTAATCGAAGTAGACAAAACCAAACTTAAAGCAGTCAATATTGACCTCCTTGAAATTTCAAAAGCCCTTAAAAATTCTAATTTAAACTATCCTGCAGGTTCTACTAAAGAAAAATTTTATGAATATCTAATTCGAACGATTGGTGAATTTCAATCTGTTAAAGAAATTGGGGATACTGTTATTGGTCTAGATGATCAAGAAAAGGCCATTGGAGAACAAGAATCTTTCTCTCCTCAGGCACGTCAAGCCCAAGAAAAAGGAAAATATCATCGTCTTGTCCAACTCAAAGATGTGGCAAAGATTGCAGACACCTTTAAAGAAGTAGAAAGCTTCTCAAGATACAATGGCCATGAAAACATCTCTATTACTGTTCAAAAACAACCTGCAGCCAATTCCATTCTTACTGTTAAAAAAGTAAAACAACAACTCGATCTTTTACAACCGAGTTTACCTAAGGGGATAAAAATAGATATTGTTTATGATGAGTCTATTTTCATTAGCGAATCGATTCATGGTATCGCAGATGACGGTATACAAGGTGTAATGCTTGCCTTCGGCGTATTGTTTTTCTTTTTAAAAAGATTCTGGCCCGCTTTAATCGTCTCCCTTACAATTCCAGCAGGGTTTATGTTTGTCTTGATCTGTATGTTTTTTGCAGGAGTAAGCCTAAATATTGTGAGTTTGATGGGACTTGCCCTCTCCATTGGAGGTATTGCAGATGCCCCTATCGTTGTTTTGGAGAACATTTATCGTCACAGAAGCGAGCTTAATGAAGATGCAACTGTTTCTACCATCAAGGGAACCGATGAAGTAGCCACAGCAGTCACAGGGGGATCTCTAACCGCTATGGCTGTCTTCTTTCCAATGATTTTTCTTTCAGGAGTAGAAGGACAACTCTTAAAACAATTGGCTTTCTCTGTCATCTTTTGTAATGCAGCTTCCAACCTTCTTTGCTTAACCCTTGTTCCTAAACTTGCTGCTCAGGGAAAACGTGTTCAAATAGAAAAACCTTCCAAGTTTTCAAAATTTGTTGATCGAACAATGGATAAGGTAAGAAATGGTTATGGATCTATCTTAGATTCCTTTTTAAAACATAAATGGCTTTTTCTTGGACTCACCATTCTCCTTTTTTTCATGGCCAGTTGGCTCATGGGAAAATTAGATCAAGAACTTCTTCCTAAAGTGGACAAAGGACAATTTATCATTGAAGCAAAACTTAAGACAGGAACTCGAATTGAGATTACGAACAATCTTATTTTAAATCTTGAAAAAATAGTTTCTCAAATTCCAGAGTTAGATAGTTATTCTGTAAATGTGGGATCTGATAAGACAAAAGCAGCGGAAGGTGCTGAAACATTAGGTTCGCATGAAGGAATGATTATTATTTCACTGAAAGAAAAATCGCAAAGAAAGCGTTCCACTAATGAAGTGATACAAAACATCAAAAAAGAGTTTGAAAAAGTTAACCTTAAAGGGGCTGAAATCAATTATGTTTCTGAGGAATCTCTTTTTGGAAATGCACTGGGGGGTGGTGCAGCAATTACCGTTGAACTTTTAGGAAATGAACTGGATGTTTTAGAAAATCTTGCTCGAGAAGTTGAACATGGACTCAAAAACATTCAAGGGGTGTATGGTGTACGTGATAGCATTCCTGAAAAAGCACCTGAGACAAAAATCTTTATCAATAAAGATAAAGCGGGTCTTTACGATCTTTCAGCCAATGATATTGCCTTAACTGCCCAAATGGCTATTAAAGGAATTATTGCTTCAAATTATAAAGAAGAAGGAGCAGAATATCCGATCCGTGTCCGTTTAAGAGAGAGAGATACAGATGCAACTTCAAAAATAAATGATTTATGGATTCATTCTCCTCAAGGGGTAGAAATCCCTATTAAAGCAATGGCAAAATTACAAGTTGGAAAATCTCCGAGTGAAGTAAGAAGACTGGAGCAACGTCGCTCTGTTTTTGTGTATGCCAATCTTTATCAAAGAAAGCTCTCTGACGTTGAAAAAGAAATTTCAGAATTTTTGAAGAAGATGCACTTACCTGAAGATTATACCGTTCGATTAGGTGGAGAAAGTGCTGAAAGAGCTAAATCTCTAAGCGCTTTACTCACAACCATTCTCATGTCGATTCTTTTAATTTATATGATTATGGCGAGTCAGTTCGAATCTCTTATTCAACCTTTTTTAATTATGTTCTCCATCCCCTTCTCTGTTATTGGAGTTTCTATTGCGCTCTTCTTAACAGGAACATCCGTTAATATCTTCTCCATGCTAGGGTTTATTACTCTTGGAGGTATGGTCACTAATAACGCCATTGTTATGTTTGAATATATGAATGATTTAAGAGCGGAAGGGACTCCTCTTTTACAAGCAGTTAAGCAAGCATGCACCATACGACTTCGTCCTATTCTAATGAGTACGCTTGTAACCCTCATCGGTCTTCTTCCTCTTGCATTAGGCTTAGGCGAAGGAGGAGAATTAAAGTCTCCTTTAGCAATCACCGTTGTAGGAGGTCTTTTTGTTTCTACCTGTCTTACTCTATTTCTTATTCCAACCTTCTATATTATCGTTGAAGGATTTTTAGATAAATTTAGAAAAAAAGAAATTAGTAATAAGTTGTAAGTCTTTAGTAAAATTTATTACAACGCTTTGAATGTTTTTTTCTTATAATTGAAAACTCATGCTGTTATAGTCCTCTCGTGGGATACTACTTATAACTGTTTTAAAGGTTTTATATGGGCTTACCCTCTTATTCAGTTAGAAAACCTATTGGCTTAATCATGTTGTTCACGGCACTGACCCTTTTTGGTTTAGTGGCCTTTACAAAACTCCCCGTAGAACTCATGCCTAATGCTAGCTATGACAAAATCACTATTCTGGTCAACATTCGTGGTGGAATGCCCCCTGTAGATGTTGAATTTCTAGTCACACGCCCTATTGAAGAAGCCCTTAGCACCGTCACCCATCTGGAAAGTATCGGATCTACCTCCAAAGAAGGAAAATCGACTGTTGTTTTGAGTTTTCCTCCAGGAACCGACATGGACTTTTCATCTTTGGAAGTCAGAGAGAAATTTGCAAAAGTTAAAAACAAGCTTCCTCATGAATGTGAAAAACCTGTGATTGCTAAATATGAAGAATCTGACACCCCTGTGATGATCTTAGCCATTGCAAGTTTCGTGCACACGACTGAACAAATACGCGCCCTGGTGGAAGATCGCATTAAAGAGAGATTGATGCGAATTCGAGGTGTAGCAAATATCGAAATCGGTGGGGGCAAAGAAAGAAAAATCCTCGTTGAACTTGACCAAAAACGTATTCAAGCCCTTAACCTATCTGTTCAAAGAGTTGTTTCTGCCATATCTAAAAACAATCTCAATCTCATGGTAGGTAATGTTGCAAAAGATGAATATAAAATCCTTTTAAGAACCATTGGACAACTCCCCTCTCTTGATGCCATCAAAGACATTCCTGTTATGAAAACAGACCAGCTTTCAATTGTTCGTTTAAAAGATATCTCTGAAGTAAAAGATTCTTTTTTAGAAGCAACCACTTATTCAAGAACCAATTCTAGAGAAGTTGTTTCCCTGTATGTTCAGAAAGAATCCACAGCAAATACAGTAAAAGTTTGTGAAAGCCTTCAAAAAGAAATGGATGATGTAGCTAAATCTATTGGGAAAGATGTTCGTATTATTACAGTGAGTAACCAAGCCATCTTTATTGAGAGCGCCATTGAAACCGTCATGAAATCCCTGCGAGATGGAGGAATTCTCGCAATCATCGTACTTTTTTTCTTTTTAAGAGATTTTCGATCTACCATAGCCATTGTACTTTCAATGCCCCTTTCAATTGTCATTACATTTGCTCTCATGTGGTTCAGTGGTTTAACAGTCAATGTTCAAACCTTGAGTGGACTTGCACTCGGAATCGGAATGTTAACTGATAACGCGGTGGTTGTTTTAGAAAATATTGATATTAGACGTTCTAAAGGGCAAAATCCCATTGATGCAGCTATTCAAGGAAGTCAGCAAGTGTTATTGGCCCTTGTCTCTTCAACAGCGACAACAGTCATTGTCTTTCTCCCCATCGTATTCATTAATAAACAAATTCAAATTCTCTATAAAGGACTTGCATTGACCGTTACTTATTCACTCGTAGCTTCTCTTTTAACCGCTTTATCAATTGTTCCTCTGATGGTTTCTAGAGGAACCTATAAAGCCAAAGTTAAGAAAAAAGCAAGAGCATCCATTCGAAAAGTGAAGAACCTTTATCGTAAAAGCCTTTTTTATGCAGTTCGATATCGTTATATCTGCGTAGGAGTGGTATTTTTTATCATGTACATGGCTTTTCTATATATTGGAGGTTTAGAAAAAGAACTCCTTGCCTCTTCAGAAGAAGGAAAATTTACTGTCTTTGTCGAACTTCCATCAGGCGCTAAACTTGAACTCTCAGATAAAGTTGTGAAACAAGTTGAAGAAATTCTTTCAAAAATGCCTGAAATTCAGACCGTTTCTTCCCGTGTAGAAGGATGGTCTTCTAAAGTTTATGTAGATCTTGTTCCCCCAGACAAACGTAATAAAAGCGTTGAAGACCTCATTGAAGAGCTACGTCCAAAATTTAAAAATTTAGGGGAAGCAGAAAGAGCCTTTGTCTACTTTTCAGAGTCTAGAGGGGGTGGATCCAAAGAGATTCTTGTGGATGTATATGGTTTTGATTATGGAACTTTGAAAAAATTGGCTTCTGAAATTGCTGGGAAGATGGAGAAAATTCAAGGACTCACTGATCTTAAGTTGAGAATGAAAGAGGGTCGACCCGAATATGACATTGTGATTGATAAAAATAAGGCTGCTGTTCATGGCATGTCTACACGCGATATCGCCGATGAACTTCATGCTCAAACCCGTGGGCTTGAAGCCACGCGATTTCATTCTGAAGGAGGAAAAGAAGTTGAGACGATTGCACGCCTTCAGCAAAAAGATAGAGCTCACTTATCTGATATTCGAAAGCTTACACTGGTGACTCCACGTGGAGAACTATTAGAGCTCAAAGAGGTTGCTAATTTTAAAGAAGGCATTGCCCCAAGCGAGGTTTGGAGACTTAATAAAACTCGAATGATTCAGGTCAGTTCTAATTTACACAACATCGGTATGGAAAAGGCTGCTGCTTTAATTAAAGAAGAATTGAAATCAATGAAATTTCCAAAGGATTATTATTATCTTTTTGGTGGTGATTATGCCCGACAGGTTGAAAATCAGCAACAGCTAGCAGTTGCTCTTTTAATCACCCTTGTGCTGATTTATATGCTATTGGCTTCTCTCTTTGAGTCTTATTTTCAGCCCTTTATCATCATGAGTGCTATTCCCCTCTGTTCTATCGGTGTTGCTATCGCTCTAGGGATCACGCATACCACCATCAGCATGGGAGTAATGATTGGAACCATCATGCTTGGAGGAATTGTGGTCAATCACTCTATTGTTATGGTGGACCATATCAACTTTGTTGTAAAACATGAAAATTATGGAAGATTTAGAGCCGTGATTAGCTCAGGAATCGATCGCTTGCGTCCCATCATGATGACAGCAGCAACAACAGTATTGGGGCTTCTTCCAACGGCATGGGATAAAAGTCAGGGAGCAAGTCTTTGGAGCCCTCTTGCCATTACCGTCATTGGAGGTATTATCAGCTCAACGGTTATGACACTTTATATTGTTCCTAGTATTTTTACCATCTTTGGGGATTTCGGAAAAATATTCCGCAAAGCCCTAAGCATGCTTTTTCCAAACAAAGTAGTAGAAACACCTCTTACCAATAATACTTAAACTATATTCCTCTTTCGCTACATCAAAATCTATTTGCTTGTACCTCTTTCAGTCTGGGATATATAAAAATTTAACCA
This sequence comes from uncultured bacterium, assembly GCA_964640155.1. Lineage (GTDB taxonomy): Bacteria > Auribacterota > JACPWU01 > JACPWU01 > JACPWU01 > CAZXEQ01. Next base: position 156,855 of record CAZXEQ010000006.1, read on the forward strand.
CGATGAACATTGTGAGAATGGACAAATGTGAGGGGAATTGATTTACTTCTAAAGCGCGTTTTTAGGTATGATCTTTACTTCTTCTGAAGCATTTCTCATCAATCGAATTTCTTCAAACTCATCAAAGCGATACTTTTCTTGAAGAACATTTTGAATCACTTCACGGGTTAGATCATAAAGCTGAGGAGGAAAACCTTCTTTTGAATGAGTCATTTCAAACTGGAATTGAAAGAAAGTCAATTTTTCATTCTTTTCGTCTTTCAAATAATGTCCTTTAATCGATTCAACTTTAAAGTCAAAAGGTTGAATATTATTTCTCTTATCCTCTGCAAGTTTTTCTAAATCATTCACCTTTCTCACAATTCTCAAGGCAATTTGCCCTGCAATAAAATCAGGAAAGGTCACTTCATCTAAATGAAAATCATCTTCCACCCACTGATCAACATCCTGAAAACGAAGATAAGATTCTGGAAATGCTCTCTTGCGAAATTTTCCATTTTCATCACGGTAATCCAAAGGAATAACCTCTGTGATATTCGCATTAAAATTAGAGGCCCCCAACACAAACAAGTATTCATATACAAAACCTGAAGGAAATGTAATGTCTTCACTTACAGTTCCCGGTTTCATTTCATACGTTTCCCTTACCTGACAATAAACAAGGGCTTTTTCATCGGGTAATGATTTCGTTTTGATATTAAGAATTTTATAATGAACCTTGTCTTTGAGTCTCATTTCAAGCACCATTCTTAAAAAAGAGAGAGAAAAATCGCTTGAGTCAGTGCTTTTCTTAAGATAATCAGTCAATAAATGGTGAGTATTACCTGTGGAAAGATTCGAAAAAAAGTTAAGGATAGATCGCTTGGCTAATGGAGCAGGATTAAACCTAATTTTAAGCATCATCCGCTGCTCAAAATCATCTCTAGATATAGCAGAGGTCCAGAATTTTTTAATATCGAGGAGGTAACGGGTAGCAACGTATTCAACACCCGGAATAGCTTTATTAGCAATCACAAGCGTATAAAACTGAATAGGAGCATCCGTTGAAAGAGAAACTCTAGCTAAACTGAGTAGAACATTTCCCATGCGTTCTGAATCAATGTCACTCACACCACCAAAAAGCTTTTCAACCCTAACCCAAGCTCCTAGATTATTGCCAATAATTTTGCCTTGAACATCTTTGACTTTATATTCGTCCTGACAAACCTTCTTGATGGAATCGACAACTTTTTCTTTGGGGAAAGAGGCCTTACTACAACTGCTGGCAAGAAAAAGAAGAAAAAAGGATAAAAGATAGAGACATCTATATCCCTCAAACCGTATAAAAGATTTTAGAAGCGAGCCCACGATGCATTACTCCATAGGATCAGGCCCTTGAATCAATGACGTCGTCTTAGGAGTAACTTGATGATCATAGCCATACTCCTTAAAAATAGCTTCGATATCATCATATTCAAGTTCTGTTCTTTCCAAAAGCTCCTTAGCAAATCGTTCTAGAATATGCTTTTCTTTTCTTAAAAGATCTTCTGCTTCCTTTAGACAAGCATTCAATATTTCTCGGGTATCTGCATTTAAATCATCTTTAATCTTATCCGAAATTTCTGTTTCAGGAATAACCGTGTAATCACCCACATACTCCTGTTTTCCCATTCCAAATTTCCACACCATAGAATGTGCAACATGCATTGCATTTCTAAAGTCAGAAGCAACTCCATTGGACGTAACACCATAGCGAATCTTTTCCCCTAAATAACCTCCTAAGGAAACTTTGATATCTGCCAACAATCCGTCTTTATTCTCCGTAAAATATTCTTCTCTGGGCTGATGATAAACAACACCTAACGTGGATTGTCGTGTTGCAATAGAGGCTTTAAAGACATCATCTGTAGGATGAAGAATATAAAGAACAATCAAGTGCCCTGCTTCGTGAAAAGCAACACGTTCCCTCTCATCCGAAGTCATTTCTCTTTTCAATTTAATACCCAAATCAATGCGTTCAATGGCCTCTGTTAAATCCTTGTAAGTCACCACCTCACGCTTATTTCGAGTCGCAATCAGAGCAGATTCTTTAATCACATTTTCAATTTCAGCAGGACTTTTTCCCACAGATTTTCTTGCCAATCGACCAATATCAATCGTTGGGTCATGCTTCACTTTATCCATATAAAATCTAAAAAGTTTTTCTCTGCCCTTTAACCCTGGCTTTGAAATAAAAATTTTCCGATCAAAACGCCCTGGTCTTAAAAGGGCTTCGTCCATAATCCCTTCAATAGCATTGGTCGCACCGATAACAACAACATTTCCTGCCCCTTCTAAGCCATCCAGTTCAATTAAGAGCTGGTTCAAGGTGCTATCTGTTTCCTGTCCTCCTCCAAATGAAAATGAACGTTTGCGACCGACGGCATCTAATTCATCAATAAAAATAATGCAACCACCTTCAGCATAAGCAAGTTTTTTTGCTTTAGCAAAGAGCTTACGAACTCGACTGGCTCCCACTCCCACAAAAATTTCCACAAATTCGCTTCCTGAAATCGACAAAAATGGAAGACCGGCTTCTGTCGCAATAGCTTTGGCTAACAATGTTTTTCCACAACCTGGAGGTCCAATCAACAACATTCCTCTTAAAATTTTTCCTCCGATTTGCTTTAGCTTCGTCCTATCTTTAATCAATTGAACCATTTCCCAAGCTTCGTCTTTTGCTTCATCGATTCCGATGACTTGATCAAATTTAACATTCACAAAGTCTGCTTTAATCTTATTACGTCTCATTTGATTAAAACCACTCATCATCATATTCATATAAATATAGGCGAAAATAAAAGCCTGCAAGAAAACTGACAAGATCGTGATGGGAAGACCCGCCAAGGTTAGATTTCGATAAAAAGACTCCATCGTGTAAAGACCCCAAACTGATAGAGCTAAAAGAATAAGAATGGTGGAAGTGATAATAATTGGGATTCGTGTGTTATAAACAAAAATCTTAAACTTTCTCCATAGTCTGTGCATATACGCTCCTTAGTCAATATACCATGATAGCATGAGTTTTTGGGGTCCGTCAAATTTGACTATTTACTAAAACATATTTTCAGAGCAACTTATTCTCAAAATCTCTGTAAAGTCTGACAAAAATAAGGGGGGCTTCTTTTTGTGAAAGCCCCCCTTTCTAAAAAACTCAAAAGTGACCTAAATACTATTTCAAATCTTCCATCTGAATATACAGTGTTTCTTCAATACCTGAATCTCGGTTGATTGCTTCCACAGCAACTGCTTTCATGACTTTCAAAGATTCCAAGAAAGGGATCACATTTTCTTCGAGCATAGCATCTGTTTGAGCTCCACTTGCCTTCTGAAATTTCTGAGCCCATTTTGTGATTTGAATCACCAAATCCAATGTTCTCTCCATATTAACAAAACCTAGTTGATTCACCTTGGCATTGAAATTAGGTGTAGCATTCTTAAAACTTTGACTTTGAGCAACAGCTGATTTTCCACCTTTTACAACATCAATTAAGCTTTTTACTGTATCTTTGTTGATACCAATGATAAGGAAACCATTGGTGACAGCATAAGACGGATTCAATGTTTGAAAAGGTAATTGAACTTCTAAATAGTTAATTTCTACCCCTTGATACTCCTCTTTACCAAGACTCACTTGTGCCAAGGAAGGAGTCACAGGTGCAGCAGTAACTGTTTGTGTATCTGCGGTAGACTCTTCTGTAACAGCTGCTGAACCATCCGCATTAACAGATGAAGTCTCCCCTGACGAAGCACTCACGCCTGATGGAGCTGATTTTTTAACCACATAATCCATCAAAGTTTTCATCACACTGGAAATCTTTGCTTCATCTTTCACCTTCGCTAAAATGGCAACATGAGGGAAAGGGAAAAGTCCCGACATGTCTACATTTGTAATTGCAAAACAGACTTCATTATCTAAAGAAGCCAAAATATCGTTTTTAATACTAATATTTGCTTCTTTCTCAAAATTAGAGACTCCCTCTTGAATAATGGCTGCTTGATTTGCACCTTGAGTTTGCATACTCCCTTGCCATGCGTCCCAAATCTTTGAAAGCTCTAAGCCATTTGATGCAGTTAAAATCAAACTGCCATCGGGAAGAAAACTTAAAGACTCTGTTTCTTTGGGTCCTGATTCCCATCCCGTCATTGCAGGAGATGGAGCAGCAGCACTATTTTTCATAAAGAAAAGCTTTACCAATAAACCATTATCAAAACCCACAGCACCCGAGATAGATTGAATGGATCCTAATGTCTGCTCAATACCTGCTGTAAGGTTTTCCGATGCACCTTCAGGCTTTGGCAATGCTTTAATCAAGTCTACAATTTTTGCCATATTGACATAAATTAAACCTCTTAAGTCTCCCCTAATCTTTAGATTTCCAATGGCCTTTTTATATTCCTCATTAGAACCAAGAGATTCCGAAGATTTTTTTGAAGCTAGATCGATCACCTTGCGAAGACCAGAATCATCCAATCCTACTTCTAATGCAAAAATATTTCCCACAATTGAATAATTGAATTCAGGACCTGCCACTTTTGGATTTTTAACACGTGTAATTTTTTGATCATTGTATTCAACAGTTTCTAAAGTCACTTCCCCTTTTACCTTTTCAACCAAAGCAGCAATTTTTCCATTCACATCTGCCTTAGAACTGGTTTGAGATAAAAGCAAAAGTTGAGGATTTGCAAGACCTTCCTTACTTCCAATCAAAGCAATACTTAAATCCTGACCAAATAAACCAAAGAGATTTTCTTCAGAAAATTCGAAACCTAAATTATTCTTAAATTCTTCTTTAAAGGCATTGAGATCAAAAGGTACATTTCCCCAAATCTTTAAAGCAGATACTCTTTGCCAGAATTGAGAGTCTTTAATCAAAGACCATGTTGCTTGAGCATTTCGAGCAGAAAGGAAAAGAACAACGTCGCTGGGAACTATTTCAGCAATGGCAACCTCACCTTGTGAAGAAACAAGTTCACTGACCGAGCTTTCTATTCCGGAAGAGGCGGCATGTCCTGGTTGGCTTTTCTTCATTTTAAGAGTTACAACAACACCTACAGCTACGAGTGCCGCTACAACAACCACAAGAATACCCTTTTTCATTCTCTTCCTCCTTGAGATTTAGACAATAAGAAATTATTAGGAATAAACCTATCCTTGAGAATAAGTATAACGACGAAAGGCATTGGAATGCAAGTAATTTCGAATGAAATGAATAGACGATTTAAGTCTGATGAAGATTATAAAAAAAGCCAGCTAACGGATTATTCAACCCATTAGCTGGCTTAAAAGAATCAACAATAAGATTATGCAAATCTCTGAACAGCGACCGCTGTCGCCATAGAATCTGAAATACCCTGAATCATTTGATCCGGATCAAGAATTTTTACAGCTGGAATAACCCCACCACTGATCGCCTGAGCTTCACGAGTTAACTCTGCATATTCATCATCCGATAATTCACTTCTCATTCCTTCAATAACAGCTAGATAAATATCCCGAAGCTGTCCAAGCGCTTGTGCACGATCATCAATATAAAGAAGTTCTACTCCAGCTAAGAGAAGAGCAATAGAAACTCTTTGACCTCCTTGAGCTTGTTGAACTTTAAGTGTTTTTTGATCAGTACCAAAACTATCTACTCTATAAGTAGCTTCGTTAGCTTCAGACACATAGAATAAAACATTATTAGCTCTGGCTGCAAATTTCGCTTGAGCTTCTGTTCTACCTGCATTTACACGAGCTGTTACTTGCTCAAGTAAATTTTGGGCATTCGTGAAAGCAATAGCCACAGGGCTACCTTGCGTCGTTGCATCCATGGCTTGAAGAACATACTCTAATACAACCTGAGGCAATCGATTAGAAGCAACAACAAAGGTGATATCTCCTTTTTGAGCTCTAATTTGATTCATTTTTGCAACAATGGATGGCCCCACATTTGCAACAAGTTTAGACAATTTTAAGGCTCCATCTTCTTTTAAAGTTCCATCCGCATTTAAAATCTCTGCATAATTAATATCGCCCACCAAGGCATCCACATCAATCACTGCCACACGAGGATCAGCTGGAATGGCTTGTCCTGCATTTACCTGTGCCACCAATAGCGCGTTTTCAAGTTTTGTATCTCTAGCATTTCTTCTTTCAGCCGTTGCAGCTGCACGAATCAGAAAAGCAACAAGATTGGCTCGAGTTGCTTCAACTCCTTTTTTAACAGTTCCCTCTTTTAAAAGGGCTGCATTCAGGAAAAGTTTCCCTGCATTTCCCACCAAAGCAATTATGCCGTCCGCTAAAGCTCCTGTTACTACTTGTTCACCGATTTTCACGGTACTGCCCGTAACAGTAACTTCAACACCTGTTTCTTCGATAGTTACCGCTGCTAAGACTCTTGCAATTTCTTCTCGCTGGGCTTGAGTTAAACGATAATAAGATCTTAGAGCAAGAGCATCTGCTAAATCTTGAGCATTTGAAAATTTAAATCCGCTATTAGGATTTTCATGAAGGCTTAAACGATAAAGTAAAGCAGCATCATGAAGCGAATTTTCTCTACCAACCACACTTGGAGCAACCAATTCGGTTTGAATTGCAGTAATAATTTGATGAGGTAAATCAGCGCCTCCTTCTAAAGCAACACCCGCCTGAGTTAAACCAGCAACTAATGCTTCTTCGATATCTTCATGTGTCATATGATGTGCAATATCATCAACCCGTGTCGCATTTGCTTCTAAAAATTTTTGTTCATAATAAGCAACGGATCTTCCGTCTGCTGTCACAAATGCCACCAAAAACTGATTTTCAGGATCATTCATCACTTGCGTCTCATCAAGCAAGCGATTTACAACTGCATCCAAATTAGCATAGTTTTTTGTTACAGCTTGAATTACTGCATCAATTTTATCAGGAGTAACACCTTTAGCTTCTAAAGCTTTTCTTAAACGAGCAGTATCAATTGAGTCAGTCAAAGCTTTCTTTAAAGCAGTTTTAATAGCCTCTAATTGGCCTTGGCCTTCTGTTCCTCTTTTATTAAAAGAATTTCTCAAAGAAACGGGTTGAGTTGTTTGAGCTAAAGCGGCTACGCGAGCAATAGAAGCAGGATCATGTTCTCCAACAAAAGCGCCTCCTGCAGGAGGTGCTGGTGGGGCCGCATTGGGACCTACACCAACGGATACTCCGCCGCCAGGTAATAGACTGGCAAGAACGGATACAGTTTGACCATTATTAGCCACATCAAAACGAACTGCATCATCTTCAGCCCGGACATTTGCTACAGTCGCCTCCGGAACAGATTCACGCACAACTGCTTCTACTGCAGCAACAGCGGTGGCATCGTCAGGACGCTCTTTGAGGGCACGCACTGCCTGTGCTCCCCTCTGTTCAAGACTATCTTTCAATGCAGGCGACAACTTCTCCGCCACCAAAGTCGCAGCAAAAGTCTGCGCAACAAAAGCGAGCATACTCATGCCTAAAAGTATTTTACTTGTTAAAAGTTTACTGAGCTTCATTTTGTAATTCCTCCTCTTTCCTGGGGAATAGTCCCCTGATTATTAAAATAAGTTTTAAGTCCTTCAAAAATGTTTTTGGAGCCCATCATCACGCGTACATACGGACTGTCGATGACTTCTGCTTGAATCGAAGGTGTAATCACACAGTACCCCATCCCCTTTTCTTTCAAGAAGCTCTTAATGGCTTCCGTATGAAATCCTCCGGCAATCAAAATCACCACATCTACCTTTTCTTTTTCCATTGCTGTTAAAAGGTTCGTGGTTAAAGACTCATTTCTTTGATTGGCCAAAGTGTAAAAATCTTCAGCGTAAGGGGTTAAATTTTTAAAGAATTTTTCATCCAAAATATCAAAACCACTTCGGGCTGGAATATTATGTTTCTTAGAATTTTCTTTTAGAAAATTCATTACACCCTCTAATGTCATTTCTGTTTTACGAGCCAAATAATCAGCTAATTCTTGCTGATTGAGTTCAGCCAAATAGAGTTTTTTGAGGGTTTTTAAATTCTTTGAAAATTTTAAAAGAGTTTTTTCTTCTTGAGTTTTAGCCAAACTCTCAGAAACTCTGTCCTCTGACTCATCTAATTCCCTAAAAAGGGCTTTGCTTTGAATATGTCCAAAAACCTTTTCATATTCGATGAATTTGAGAAGTTCGGCATGAGGAAAAGTTTTATTTTTAAGTTCGACTGCATAATGCTTCTGAATAAGTCCTTCTAAATATAAGTAGTAGTCTAAGGCTGAAACACGTCCCAATCGATATCCGAGTGTCTTAGAAAGAAATTCGTTGAGAGCTTTTTGATTTTCAGCGGAGACTGCTTTATCATCTGTTGAGCCCGAAATCTTAGAGGAAATTTGGGTTAAAAAATCGGTTCTTTCTTTTTCGACTTTCTCAAAATTAATATTCTTTTCTAAAGCTTCTTTTTGGATGAAAAGGGTTAGATTGGGATACTTCTCTTTAAAATCTTTTGCTTCTACCGATCCTATCACTTTTCCATAAATCTTAAGTACTTCCAAAGCATAAGCGCTAAAAGTGATCTCATTTTTCTCAGAACGATGGATTAAATCTCTGAATTTCTTTAATTCTTCAGAATAAATCTTTTGCTCTAAATCCTGAAGTTGATGTTCGAAAAGCTGAAAAATTAAAGTGAGACGTTCTCGATGAGGCGCCAAGGAACGAAAGGCTTGTAAATTTTTTTCATAAACATCTTTGTCCTCAATACCATAAATTGTAATTGGAGCCCCTAAAACAGCGAGGGCATATTCAACCCCCATCGCATCTCCATTCTTCATCAAATCATTAAAAACCTTTTCGCGAACAGGAACTGGGGTGTGCTCAACCATTAAATTGGCCGGATCAAATTTACCCCAATAGCCTTCGATACATACAAGGGAGATTTGATAGCGTTTGGTTAAAGATTCTAAAATTTTGGCAATGTTCATCTGTGCTTCATAAATACAATGGGCGTCTCTTATATGAATGACCAATTTAGGAGATACGGAAGATTTTGAGGAGGATTTAGAAGAATCTTGTTTGTCTTTTGAGTTTGTAAGAGCTTCTGATCCACCTGTTAAGGTTGGAAGCCAAATTTCATCAATATTACCATAACTTTCAGGAATAGTGAGTTTGGATAGCTTTTCTGCATCTAAACGGCCAGGTTTCTTAGCCGCTTCACTGAAAGAAACAAAGCAAGATAATGAAATAATGCTTAAAATGATCCATTTTTGTTTAGCCATAGTCATGGAATCCTTCCCCTTTTGCTTGGTAGAAAGTTTATACCACATAAAATGCCCTGCGTCAAGTTAGAGACAAAAATAGATATAACTTGTTTATTATGAAATAGTTAAGGAAATACAAAATTGTACTGTTCGAATTGCTTAGAAACTTTATATTCACTTAGAAAGTAATTTAACAAGAAGGTATATGGCGGCAACCCCTAAAAGTGCAAAACCAATTTTACGAAGTTTTTTCAATCTTAAAATATCCTTTTCAGGAATACCCGTCGGTTTAGTAAATATTTTAGGATAAAGTAGAATGAGAAGGCCACTCACGAGAGGGATTGCAATATCGACATAACCTGTCATCTTTCACCTCTTTTGTCTAAATCATGAAAATTTTAGATTCAACTCTTTTAACTGTTTCGGCGCTACTTCCGAAGGAGATGCGGTAAGTAGACAAGTCGCACTTTGAGTTTTGGGGAATGCAATCGTATCTCGAATAGACTTAAGACCTAAAAGAATCATAGTTAAGCGGTCTAATCCGATAGCGATTCCTCCATGAGGAGGAGCTCCATGTTGGAAGGCATCTAAAAGAAATCCAAATTTCTTTTGAGCATTTTCATTATCAATGCCCAGAAGATTAAACATTTTGCTCTGTAATTCCAGAGAATGAATTCGAATACTGCCTCCCCCTACTTCTGTTCCATTAATAACCAAATCATATGCCTTGGCCTTGGCCTTGAGAGGGTCTGTGTCCAAAAGAGTGAAATCTTCTTTTTTAGGACTGGTGAAAGGATGATGCACGGCTACAAATTTTTTCTCTTCTTCACTGTATTCTAAAAGAGGAAAATCTACCACCCAAAGTAAAGCAAACTCTGTTTTGGGTTTTATATTCAAAACTTCTGCAAGCTTCAGTCTGAGTTGTCCAAGTGATTGATGAACGACTGATTCTTGATCTGCTACAAAAAGAAGCAAGTCTCCAACTTCAGCTTTCATCTGAGAACGAATTTCATCAAGTTGAGCTGCATCAAAAAATTTGGTAATAGCAGATTTTAATTCACCATTGGCCTCTACCTTCATCCAAGCCAGACCTTTAGCACCTAAGGTTTTTACAAATTCAGTTAAAGATTCAATATCCTTTAATGAAAGATGCGCTCCATTTTTTGCATTGATTCCTTTCACACGACCTTTTTTCTCAACCGTGTCTCGAAAGACTTTAAAATTCACTCGGGCAGAGAAATCCGTCAAATCCACCAATTCCAAATCATATCTCAAATCAGGCTTATCGCAGCCATAACGTTCCATGGCGTCTTGATAAGGCATTCTTGTAAAGGGAGTTTTCAAATCTTTCCCTAAAATAACTTTAAATACTTGAGACATGAGCCCTTCGATTAAGCGATAAACATCTTCTTCATCGATAAAAGACATTTCAATATCGATTTGTGTATGTTCAGGTTGGCGATCGGCGCGTAAATCTTCATCACGAAAACATTTTACAATTTGAAAATAACGATCAAATCCGGAGACCATCAAAAGTTGTTTGAAAAGCTGAGGAGATTGTGGAAGCGCATAAAACTTTCCAGGATAAATACGGCTTGGAACAAGATAGTCTCTTGCCCCCTCAGGGGTACTTTTAGTCAGCATGGGAGTTTCAACTTCCATAAAGGAAAGTTTATCTAAATAGTCTCTAGCGATTTTGGTAATGCGATATCGGGACAAAAGATTTTTCTGCATGCTGGGCCGTCTTAAATCTAAGTATCGAAATTTAAGGCGTAAGTCTTCCGATACATCTACATTATCTTCGACAGGAAAAGGTGGAGTTTCGGAAGAACTCAAGATTTCTAATTCATTCGCAATGATTTCAATTTCTCCAGTAGGTAATTTAGAATTAACAGTTCCTGCCGGGCGTTCTCCTACTTCCCCTTTCACGCAAATCACATATTCGGGACGAATCTCTTTAGCTATTTTGTGAGCCTGTGCATGTAACTCAGGATTAAAGACAACTTGTGTAAGTCCATACCGATCTCTTAAATCGACAAAAACCAAGCCCCCATGATCTCGACGGGTTCCCACCCATCCACAAAGAGTCACTTTTTGTCCTAAATGAGATTTATTCAAATCGCTACATGTATGGGTTCGCATGGACATATTTAAATTCCTGTTTAAGATTTCTAGTTTTTATTTTTAAATAATTTTTCAGATCTTTTGTTGAATGACTTCTAAAATTTTCTGTTCACTCAGTTCTTCTTCAGTGCTTTCTTTCATATTCTTTAACTTCACCACTCCTCGGTTTAATTCATCATCTCCTCGAAGTAATACGTAAGGAACTTCTAATTTATTGGCCCTTCGAAGTTGTGATTTTAAACTTTTGGAATCATAATCCATTTCACAAGCAATGCCCAGTGCTCTTAATTTATTTCTCAACGCAAAATTTGCTTCAAAAGCTTTTTCACCCAATGCAGCAAGAAAAAAAAGTGCAGATTTAGGGCGCCCTTCTTGAGGGAAATGATCTCCCAAAGCCAAGAGGATTCGTTCCATCCCCATGGCAAAACCCACAGCTCCCAAAGCAGGTCCGCCCATGGATTTTACAAGTCCATCATAACGTCCTCCTGCCGCAACCGCATCCTGAGCGCCTAAAGAAGCATGTGTCACTTCAAAAATGGTTCGCGTGTAATAATCAAGTCCTCGGACCATTTTTGGGGCAAGCTCAAAAGAAATTTGAAGTTGATTTAAAAAGTGCTTCACTTGGGAAAAATGATTTTGACAAGGTTCACATAAAACATCCGGAAGCAGAGGAATGAGATCTAAGAGCTTTTGACATTTCTCATTTTTACAATCGAGAACACGTAAAACATTTTTTTCAAAACGTCTTTGGCAATCTTCACATAGCTCAGAAACTTTCTCTTTCAAAGATTCACGCAAAACTTGTGTATATTTTGACTTACAATCAGAACAACCCACACTGTTGATTTTAAAGCGAGCACCTGTTAAGCCAATCGAATCGAGTAATTTTTTTAAAAGATCTAAAACTTCTGCATCTACTGCTGGATGAGAACTTCCCAACACTTCAACTCCAATCTGATGAAATTGACGCAAACGCCCTGCTTGAGGTCGCTCATGTCGGAACATAGGCCCGATGTAAAAAAACTTATGAAAACGATCTTCTTGATCCATTTGATGTTCTAAAAACGCACGCACCACGGGAGCCGTTGCTTCAGGCCGTAAAGTCAGACCTAAGCCCTTTTCTTCAGGGATGGTGTACATTTGTTTTTCAACAATGTCAGAAGTTTCACCCACAGAGCGGATAAAGAGTTCTGTGCGCTCAAATATCGGGGTTCTTAATTCTTCAAAACCAAATTGCGTAAAAATGCTTCGAGACTTATTTTCTAAAAACTGCCATTTCCAAATTTCGCAAGGCAAAATATCATTGGTGCCTCTGACCGCCTGCATTCTCATGTTGTTTCCTTCTCGCCCATAATCTCGGGTGTTATCTTAAAATGAAGTTTTACAAGTTTAGAGAATTCTTCTTTCCCTAATTTTTTAAAAAGAGTTTTTGCTATTTCTTGAGCTTGTGCCCCTGCTCCTCTTGGAATTTCTGCTCCAACATTTTTACCCAATTCTTTCATACGATCTAAGAATTCTTGTCGAGCCAAAATAGAAGCCGCTGCAACCGCTAAATCCTCCTCACCATGATGCCTTTGTTCTAACTGAATCTTCTTTCCTTTTTCCATTAAAGCATTTAAAACAAGATGCTTTCCCCCAAACTGATCTAAAACAACACGATCACATTCTACTTTCTCTAAAAGATTTTCTATCGTACGTGCATGTCCCCAAGCCAAAAGACGATTCAAATTTTTGATCTTACTATAAAGAGCGTTATACCGTTCAGGACCGATAGTCACAAGAGAAAAAGGACATAAACCCTTAATCACTTTACTTAATTTCCCAATCGCTGCACTGGAAAGTTTTTTACTGTCTTTAACACCTAAATCAACCAGCTTTCCTAATTGTTCTTTTTCAACATATACTCCAGCAATCACCAAAGGACCAAAATAGTCTCCTTTACCACTTTCATCAATTCCAATATGGGAATAACCTGATTCCACTGCAAACATGGCCTCATAGCCAAAACCCACACGTTTCAAAATCTCAGGTTCGAGAAAGAATTGTACAAAATCTGATGTTCCCTTACCTTGAACAACCAGTTTTCCTTTCTCATAAAGAACAAGATTCACTTCTTTTACAAATGCCCCCCACTGCGCATAAGGTACATCTCTAAAATGATAGTCTTTTTCAACCAAAGCTTTTCTAAGGGATTTAGCTTCTTGATCCGTCACCGTACATACATAATAGTTTTTTTGTGCCATTGTAATTTTACTCTAATAAGATAAAAGGGCCTTATTATGTAACAAAATGAAGGCCGAAACTAGAATATTTTATCATTTCGTAGTGGAATTTTGAGGAGGCTTCGCTTGAATTTCTTTAAGTGTCACGGGAACATATTTAAATCTGAGATCTATCATCGTCGGGTCTTGACGTTTTTTCTTTAAATCTTCCAAAATCGAAAGCAATCGAATCAAACGACTTTCATAATCAGAGCTCCCCAAGTGAATCATCAATCCTGAAGTACTTTTCAAAACCACATCTTCTTGATCTGTCAAATCAACATATTCTAAATCAAACATTTTCTTAAGAACAGATCCCGAAAAAATTTCTAGAACCCTTAATGCTTTCAACAATCCCGAAGTCTCAATACGATTTCTCTGATGAAGCTCACTTTGAGGGAATTCAATACGAATTAAAGGATATACCAGGCTGAGCTCTTTAATTTCAGAGAGAACAACTCCTTCAGAATCTAAAAGCCAAATCCTATCTTCATTTTCATGGGAGATAACCTGAGCAATGGGTTCCCTTTCTAAAACCTTTACAAAAACTTGATTAGGCAATTGTTTCCATATTTGCGCTTTTTTCAAAAGGGGTTCTTCACTTAACAACCGTTGAGCTTCTGCTAAGTCTAATTTAAAAATATTTCTGACTTCATTTAAATGAGCCCGATGAATAACCTCATCCTTAGAAAAATTTTTCAACCCTTGAACAGAAATGTTATCGATTGAAAAATAAGGATCTGCGCATAAAATATTCCATATACGAAAAGACACCCATACTAAAAGGGCCAAATCTAACATAAAAAGAAAAGCTCCTAGAAAAAATCGGCCCACAGACTTCCAAAAAGATCCTGAACGAGATCCATAAAGCTTGTCAAATCGAGCTGCTCGAACAGGAGATTTAGAGACGTACTGTCTAGGACGCACCATACGACAAACCTCTCCTGAGTGCCATTTTCAAAATACGATCACATAAATCTTCAAAGCTAATTCCAATAGCACCCGCTGCTTTTGGAAGAAGGCTAGTTTGAGTAAAACCTGGAATAGTATTCACCTCTAATACCCAAGAAGTCCCCTGTTTATCAAGCAAAAGATCCACTCTGGCCAAATCCCTACATCCTAAAGACTGATACGCTCTTAAAGCAATTTCTTGAGCTTTAAGAAATTCTTTTGGGGGAATTTGTGCGGGTACTTCATATTGTGTATGTCCTGGACTATATTTAGCTTCAAAATCATAAAAAGAACGATCTGTTTTGATGCGAAGAACAGGAAGAACCTCTTCCCCTAAAATTCCAACTGTTAATTCGTCTCCTTCAATATAAGATTCTATTAAAATTTCATCGGTTACTTTTAAAATTCTTGCAAAGGCATCTGAGAGTAAAGTTTGGTTTGGAACAATTTCAAGACCAATGCTGGAACCTTCTGTGGTTGGTTTCAAAACAAGAGGAAATGGAATATTTTTTATTTCCTTCTTTAGATGTTCTAAGTCCTTAAAACATCCACAAGCCCAAGCAGGAGTAGCTAATCCCGCCTTTTTAAATTCTTTTTTAGCTAATTCTTTATGCAAAGCCAAAAAACTTGCCTTGGGATCGGAACCGGTATAAGGAATATGGTGTGCCTCTAAAATTTTTTGAACAGAACCATCTTCTCCGAATTTCCCATGAAGAGCAATGAAAGCAGCTTGAATATTCAAAGACTTCAGCTGACTTTCTAAATCATCCATTTCTGTTATTTCAACAACTTCATAATTTTTGGATTGAAGGGCTTGACTGATGGCTTTTCCAGAACGTAATGAGATCTCTCTTTCACGAGAAGGCCCACCCATTAATACGGCGACTTTGATGCTATTTCTATTTTGAATATTCAATTGAATGTCTCCACTTTTTCAAATGCAGTAGTTCGTATCTCGTAATTCGTAGTTCGCAAAAACGAAATACTAACTACGATGCAGCTTTTCCAATCTTTTATAGTCCCCGCAGGGGATACGAAATACTGTTTTTACTCGTCTTCCCCAAAAACTTCTACTTCATTTTCTAAAAAAATGTTTTTAGACTGATAAATTTTTTGTCGTACCTTTTCAATGAGAGTTAAAACATCTGAAGCCTTGGCTTTGCCTTTATTCACTATAAAATTAGCATGCTGAGAAGAAATTTGAGCATCCCCTACTGAAAAATCTTTAAATCCAGCTTCGTCAATTAATTGTCCGGCAAAATTATCTTCAGGATTTTTAAAAATGCAGCCTGCATTTGGCAGCTTGGGATAACGCATGGAGCGTTCTACTTTAAGTTCAAAAACCCTTTTTGAGAGTTCCCTCGCTTGAGTTTTTTTCAAAAGAAACTTTGCTTCAAGAGCAATTTTGCCTTTTAAAGCCTCACAAGATCGATAGTTTAAACCTAATTTTTCCTTTGAAAAAACTTCTAAAGAACCATCTGGGTTTAGAGCAAGAACTGAATAAAGCCTCTCCCCAATTTCTGTCCCATACGCCCCTGCATTAAAATGAAGCGCTCCTCCAATCGTTCCAGGAATTCCTTTTAAATTTTCCAGGCCTGATAAACCATTTTCAACCGCACGTTGAATGACCTCAGCCAAACTCAAACCTGAACCTACAGTTAAGAAGTTATCCTCTATTTTCATTCTTCTAAAATAGGGGTTTGAAAGTCGAATTACAATACCGCGGATTCCCCCATCACGCACAATCATGTTAGAACCATTTCCTACTACTAAAATAGGCAATCCTTTTTGTCTAGCAAATTGCTGTACTTCCAAAAGATCTTCCAAATCAACAGGTTCAACCCAAAAATCTGCAGGGCCTCCCAAGCGAAAAGTGGTGTGACGAGACATAGGTTCAGAGTTTAAAATTTTTCCCTTGATAGGATTTTGTTTATAAAACTCTAAAATATCTTTTTTCTTTTCGTCTTTGTGATTTAATTTATTTTTTTCTAAAAAATCACGACCTAAAGATGTGATATCTCCAGCCCCCATGGTCAAAATCACATCATACTCAGAGATATGATCTTGAATATATTTTGAGATTTCTTTAAAAGTTTCACTAGGCCCTTCATTAGTATAAATAGATTTATGTAGGCCAGTACTGTGAGAAACAGAGGATTTTTCTAATGAATGATTATTTATACTCTGTTTCTCACTAGCAAAATAAAACACATGAGAATGTCCCAAATTTTTTATTAAATCAACCAACATCAAACCCGTCACACCTGGAATCTGGACCTCGCTACTTGAATAAATATCGGTCACGATAATATGGTCCGATAGGACAAGAGCTTGAGCCAATTCTTTTTTAAGAAAATTTGTTCGAGTATAACGATGGGGTTGAAAAATCGTTAAAACCTTCCCCTTAAAATTATTTTTAATTGTACTAAGTACCGCTTCAATTTCAGTAGGATGATGGGCATAATCATCAATAAAAGTAGTTTGATTGATTTGACCTAAAATTTCTAAGCGGCGACTCGCCCCTTTAAAATGAAAAAGGGCTTGCTGAATCACGTTAAAGCCAATCTTTAATAAAAGAGCTGTTCCGATCGCAGCTAAGGCGTTTGAAATTTGATGAAGCCCTGGAATATTTAATTTACATTGCCCCAGTTTTTCCCCTTCAAACACAACCCCAAAAGTAGAACCCCAATGACTATGTTCAATATCTGTCGCGCGTAACTGAGCTTGAGGGGAAAAACCAAAAGTTAGAAATAAATCTTTCAAACCCGTTGATTTCATGAAAGATTGACATCCTGAATCATCACCGTTAATAACAATTTTTTTTCTAACCTGGCTTGAAAAGCTTTTGAAATGATTCAAAATATTTTCAAAATTTTTAAAAAAGTCTAAATGCTCTGAATCTAAATTTGTAATAACTGCAAATTCTGGATGATATTGAAGTAAAGTTCCATCACTTTCATCAGCTTCAAAAACAGACCATTCCCCTTTGCCCCATCGAGCATTTCCAGAAAGAAAGTCAAAATCTCCTCCCACAACAATGGTTGGATCCCATTCAGCTTCAAGCAAAATCTTGGCCATCATCCCAGTGGTCGATGTTTTTCCATGCATCCCCGAAATGGCAATTGATTTTTTAGAGCTCATCAATTCACTCAAAAGCATAGAACGCTGAACAACAGGAATTTGAAGTCTTTTAGCTTCAAGACATTCCAGATCAGAAGCAGGAACTGCACTCGAATAAACAATCAAATCTTGACGCATAACATGCGAAACATGATGACAATCAAAAATTTCAATCCCACTCTTTAAAAAGAATTCTTCCTTTGTTTTTGCCTTAGGATCACAACCTGTAACTGAATGTCCAAGAGACTTTAAAATCTTTGCTAGAGCACTCATCCCCGAGCCACAAATCCCCATTAAATGAACATTCATAGATGCTTGTTTCAAAAGTTTCATGATAAAACCTGTTTTAAGACTTGTACAATTCTCTGAGTTCCATCACTGATGCCTAGCTCTTTGGATCTCTGAGACATGGTTTGACGAAAATCTTGATTTTCAATAAAGCGAATAATCTCTCTGGCTAATATCTCAGCCGAAAGATTATTTTCCTTTAACATACACGTCGCCCCTTTATCGGCCAAATAGGCAGCATTGATCTCCTGATGATTCTCAATAGCATAGGGATAGGGAATCAAAATAGAGGGTAATCCACAATAAGTAATTTCAGCAATGGTAGATGCGCCCGCACGACCAATAAAAAGATTGGCACATCTAAAAGCACTTTCCGCATTTTCCATAAAAGCGTAAATTTGGCATGGAACACCATTAGAATAGTAATTCGCCTTAATTCGCTCATAATCTTTTTGCCCTGTGATATGCAAGATCTGTAGCTTTTGAGCAAAAGATCCTAACAGATGTATCGTTTCTAATATACAATCATTAATTCGTTTTGAACCTAAACTACCCCCCATCACTAAAATAATAAATTTTTCAGGATCAAGTCCTAAATTCTTTAAAGATTGATCTCGAGTCACCTTCAAAAAATTAGGGCGAAGAGGTAATCCTGTTAAATGATGTCGATCCTTACATTCTCTCTTTGATTTTAGATTCTGCCCTTTGGAAGAGCACTCTGTCATAGGGAAAGTGGTGCAAATCGCTTGCGCCCATCGTGCTAGAATTCGATTTGCTCGACCTGGATAAATATTGGCTTCATGAATGACCACTGGAATTTTCATCCATCGAGCCATCAAAACAGGTGCTGCAGAAATATATCCACCAAAAGAAAGAAGAATGTCCGGTTTTCTTTTTTTAAAAATTTTTAACATTTGTCCGAGAGAGAGAAATAAGAAGAATCCCCATTTAAAAATTCCTAAACTCATCTTTTGGGGCAAACCACAACCTAAGATAGACTCAAACTGAAAACCTTCCTTTTGCAAAAGATCTTCATCAAGCCCACCTTTGGTTCCTATAAAAAAGATGTCCCAAGGATCTATTTGCGATTTTAATAAGCGCGCCACAGCAAGAGCTGGAAAAAAATGTCCTCCCGTTTTTCCTGCACATATTGCAATTTTCATCTGATTCTTACCTTACGAACACCTTCGCTAGAACGACGTTTCACGGGACGCGCACGTGTTTTTCTCGTTTTTCTCCAATTACTTTCTTCTCTCTTTTCCTTCGACACAGAAAGAGCCAAATTCATCAAAATGCCAATACCGGCCATACTCAAAACCAAACTCGAACCTCCAAAACTAATAAAAGGAAGGGGTAAGCCTTTGGTAGGTAAAGTTCCAGTAACAACGCCAATATTAACAACCGTTTGCAAAGTCAATAAAGTCACAATGCCCATTCCTAACAAATGACCTTCTAAATCATTAATTCGAAGAACCACACGATATCCCAAATAAAAAAGGGTTAGAAAAGCCAAGCAAACAATAAGTGCTCCTACAAAACCTAGCTCTTCACCAATGATGCTGAAAATAAAATCAGTATGTGCTTCTGGTAAATAAAAGAGTTTTTGCCGTGACTCTCCTAATCCTACACCTGTGACACCTCCAGATCCCAAAGCAATAAAAGATTGAATGATTTGGAAACCTACACCTTTGGGATCTTTCCAAGGATCCAAAAAAGCCAAGATTCTTGCTCTTCGATAAGCCACTCCTGCAACGAAAAAATAAAGCACAGGCAGAGAAGTAATCAAAAGAGAAATCAAATATCTCAATCTCACCCCTCCTACAAAAAGTAAGACAAACCCAACACTCCCTAATGCCACAGTTGTTCCTAGGTCAGGTTGAATTAAAATGAGTCCCGCCGTAAATCCGAGAATACAAATAGGAGGAAGAAATCCTTGTGTGAAAGATTTAATCTGATCTTGATGATTGGACACCCAATGCGCAAGAAAAGCAATAAGGGCATATTTTGCTAATTCAGAAGGCTGAAAGCCAAAACCACCCAATTTGATCCACCTTCTTGCTCCCCCCACTTGATGACCAATTCCGGGAATCATTACGACGACAAGGCATGCAATAGCAACAAGCAATAAAATAGCCGATACTTTTGTCCAAAATTGATAAGGGACTTTATAACACACAAAAAGTGCAACCATACCAACACAAAACCACATCAGTTCTTTTTTTAGAAAAAGTGTAGTATCCCCAAATTTTTCCTGAGCTAAAATCGCACTGGTACTGTAAATCATCACCACTCCCATACCAATCAGGAGAAGCGCAATAAAAAAAATGGCATAGGCTGT
>CAZXEQ010000006.1:177263-186344 GCA_964640155.1 uncultured bacterium
TCACCACTCCCATACCAATCAGGAGAAGCGCAATAAAAAAAATGGCATAGGCTGTCTTTTGCATTTTTACCTTTAGTTAAAACACCGATATTGTATATAGAAATGTGTCATTTAAAAAAGTGGCGGGTCCTGCTGCTCGTCAGCCCCACCGTGCTCATCAAAAGTTGCGCGCGGTGGGGCTCCCCGCCTCGCATCACCCGCATCTATGAATGACACACTTTCCTGCACACGATCAAACCGTTGCTAACCGATAACTTTCTTGAACCCATTTCTTAAATAAGCTTCCTCGCTCTTCAAAATTTTTAAACTGATCAAAACTCGCACATCCAGGAGAGAGTAAAATGTTATCTTGAGCCTTCACTCTTTCTCGAATTTGAATTATCGTATCTTTCAAAAGATGATGATGAAAAGAAGGGCAAACATCCTTAAAACATGCTTCCAATTTTGAAGCAGCTTCTCCATAAAAATGAGCTTCTCTTACTTTTTCTTTAACCAAATTTTTAAGCAAACTAAAATCTCCGCTCTTTAGTCGCCCTCCAGCAATCCAAACAACAGGCTTAGAAAATGCCTCCAAAGCTGAACGTACTGCATCAACACTCGTAGCTTTAGAATCATTCACCCATTGAACATTT
Source organism: uncultured bacterium (assembly GCA_964640155.1). GTDB lineage: Bacteria > Auribacterota > JACPWU01 > JACPWU01 > JACPWU01 > CAZXEQ01. The sequence goes on from CAZXEQ010000006.1 coordinate 177,896, forward strand.
TCCCAGTTTCCAAATTTTTCCTGACGATGCTCCAATCCTAAAAAATTTTTCACTGTTTCTCGAATACAGGAAATAGAGGCCCCAGCTAAAAGCGACGCAGCTGAAGCAAACATAACATTTTCTAAATAATGTGTCCCTGGTAATGGAATCTCCTCAACAGGCAAAATACTTTTAATACCTTCATTAGGTAAACGGGTACGAATCCACCCATCTTCCACAAAAATTCCTACTTTCTCCTGTTGCGTTGCATTCACGAAAAGAGCAGGTGTATTGGACTTAAGAAGAGAATCAATAGAACGATTCAGAATCAACCAATCTTTTTGAGACTGATTTTTATAAATATTTTTCTTTGCTTGAGCATACTCTTGCATTGATGCATATCGGTCTAAGTGATTGTTCGAAAGATTCAATATAAGACTTATCCAAGGATGGAAAATCTCAACCTTTTCCAATTGAAAAGAACTTACTTCTAACACCCAAACTTCAACATCCGTATCCTCCACAACCGCTCTTGAAAAACTCCGTCCAATATTTCCAGCCAAACTTGTTTGAATCCCTTGATTTTTTAAAATTTTCCAAAGAAGAGTGGAAGTTGTACTTTTCCCATTACTCCCCGTAATAGCAATTATTTTTCCAGAAGCAAATTGACTAGCAAAATCTAATTCTCCCCATACAGGAATATGAGCCTCTTGAAGCCATTGAAGAATAGGAGCTTGAGGAGGAATACCTGGGCTTACAATCGCAAAATTGACTCCTTGAAAAAAATCTTTTGAATGATTTCCAAGTTCTATTTCAACATCTTGTGTGGGCAATAGCTTAAGGTATTCTTGAAGCATTTCTTCTCTACAACTTGAATCTGTAATGCGTACATGAGCTCCCAAAGATTTTAAAAGAAGTGTTGCACCAAGACCAGATTCACCACATCCAATAACTAAAGCTGTTTTACCTTTTATTGATAACGACATTACTACTATCCTCTTACTATAATGATACGAAACCTCTCAAAAAGACTCAGACATGCGTTTATAGTCCCCGTTAGGGGATGCAGGCGTACGCAAGCGCCTGCGGAGGCGTACATCTTTAAGTACGCCGCACAAAGAAGCAAAGCGGACAACGCAGCAGATGAGCTTTTTTCAGAGGTTTCGTCTTATCTCAATTTTAAAGACCCTAAACTGATTAGGGCGAATATCAACGCTAAAATCCAAAATCGAATCGTTACTTTTGTTTCAGCCCATCCCTTCACTTCAAAATGATGGTGCAAAGGAGCCACACGAAAAATTCTCTTTCCTGTTAATTTAAATGAAGCCACCTGTAAAATAACAGATAAAGCTTCCATCACAAATACACCTCCCACCAGAAAAAGCGTAAACTCCTGCTTTAAAAGGATGGCTATCACTCCCAATCCCCCTCCAAGAGCCAACGAGCCCGTATCTCCCATAAAAACTTGAGCAGGATAGGCATTGTACCAGAGAAAACCTAATCCCGCTCCTAGCATCGCTGCACAAAAAACGGTCAATTCTCCTGCTCCCGGAACATGCTGAATTTGTAAATACAAGGCAAATTTAGCATTCCCTATCAAATAGGCCAATATACCAAAAACAAATGCCGCTACACTCACACAACCAATAGCCAAACCATCTAAACCATCCGTCAAATTAACCGCATTTGAGGCTCCCACAAAAACACCTATCAATAAAAGAATGTAGAAAAGTCCTAAATCAATCATCACATTCTTAACAAAAGGAATATAAACATAGCTCATAAAGGGTTGAAGTTGTGTTTGAGTTCGCATAAAAATCCACAATCCTATGGCCATGGATATTTGAACAAGAAATTTTCCTTTGGCATGCAAACCTAAAGATCTCTTATTTTTAAGTTTGAGATAATCATCCCATCCACCTAAAAGTCCCAAGCCAAGCACACAAAAAAACGTAATCCATATCCACTGATTCGTAAGATCTGCCCAAAGAAGCACACTCAAAAAAACAGAACATAAAATCAAAGCTCCGCCCATCGTAGGCGTTCCTTCTTTGGTACGATGAAGAGCAAATAGAGGAAGACATTCTTCTTTTCGAATGTTTTGACCTACACGTAAAGAGTAAAGCTTACGAATGACCATGGGACCTAAAACAATCGTTAAAAGAAGAGCTGTCGCTGCAGCTCCCGCTGCTCGGAAAGTAATGTATCGAAAAACATTAAAGCCAAAGAAATATTCCCTAAGAGGATAAAGTAAATGATAAAGCATTTGTTGATCCTTTGTTCTTACTTATAACGAATAGACTATCTTATAATGTTGAAGCTGAAGGCGAATCATTTTTTTGAAATTTCTTAATAAGTCCTTCTACAATCCTTTCCATACCCATAGCCCTGGAACCTTTTACCAAAACTGCATCTGAACTTTCTATTAAGTTTTCAAGACAATGTCGAACCTCTTCATGTGTTTCAAAAGAAAAACTTATTGGCCTTGAAAAACCTTTCTTTTTAATCATTTGAGTTAATCCACTGGATAGAGAACCTAAAGTCACTAAATAATCAACTCCCGAGCGTATCACATCATCAACCAATTCTTCATGCAAACGAATTTCTTCTTCTCCCAATTCCAACATATCTCCAAAAACAAAAATCTTTTTCCCCTCTACAGACATCAACTGAAAAGACTCCAACGCCGAGCGAACAGACTGAGGATTAGCGTTATAACAATCATTGATAAAATAAATACCCTGGCATTGAGTCACATCCCATCTCATTTTGGGAAGCTTAAGATTAAGCGCCTTTTGAATCATAGAATCCCAAGACACCCCTAAAGCATGGGCCATGAGCATGGCGGCCAAACAATTATATACTTGATGCAATCCTAAAAATGGAATTTTAACAACACCAACTTCTTCTCCTTCAAAAATCAAACAAAACTGCGTGGTTTGATTTTTTAAAAACTCTATTCGTGATGCTCGCAACATCCCATCTTCATAAATTCCAAAACTCCATAATTTCTTAGAACTTTTTTTTGCCTGCTTTCTTAATAAGGAGTCATCTTCATTATAAATCCCAAGCTGGCTGTTTTGTGATTCAATCAATGTCCACTTCTCAGAAAGAACTCCCTCCACATTCTTTAACATTTTTAAATGGGCAGAACCAATATTCAAAACAACACTGATGGTTGGTAAAGCAAGAGAAGCAAGCTTGGAAATTTCACCGAAAGAACTAGTCCCCATTTCAAGTATACAAGTTTGATGATGGGATTTTAATTGAAGAAGTGTCAAAGGAACACCTAAATGATTATTGAGCGTTCCCTCATTTTTTAGAGAAGGGCCTAATTCTTCAAAAAAAACATGTGCCATGTCTTTTGTTGTTGTCTTACCACAAGACCCTGTCACTCCTACAATAGGAATCAAAAATTGTTTGCGATAATTTTGAGCCAATATTTGAATGGCTTCTAATCCATCATTTGTTTTCGCAAGCACAACTCCTCTTCTTCGAAATAAATGAATCAGTTCTTCATTTAACGCCCCACTTGCAAGTACTCCAGAAGCCCCTTTTTCTAAAACTTCTTTCAAAAATTGATTGCCATCAAAATGAGGACCTTTTAAGGCAACAAAAAGATCTCCGTTTTTAATCGTTCTAGAATCTGTCGAAATACCTGAAAATAGAGTGCTCTTTGCTCCAAGCACATGCTCACTTTTTGTCCAATTTAATACATCTAAAAAAGAACATCGAAAATCGCTCATGCAATCTGCCTTAAAGAAAGTTCTTTTACAATACCCACATCATCAAAAGGAAATCTTGAAAGGCCAATCTCTTGAAATTTTTCATGACCTTTACCCGCAATTAAAATCAAATCCCCTGGTCTAGCCCAGCCTAAAGCAAACTCAATTGCTGCTTTGCGATCTAGAATTGTTTGAAAAGAAATCTTTGTCTCTTTCAATCCTTTTTCAATTTCTTCTGCAATATCTTTGGGGTCCTCACTACGTGGATTATCAGAGGTGACAATAGCAAAATCTGAATACTGCCCCACCACCTTTCCCATTTTAGGTCGTTTCCCTTTATCCCGATCTCCGCCACATCCAAAAAGGGTTAAAAGACGTCCTTTCACTATAGGCCTTAATGTCATTAAAACATTTTTTAATGCATCTTCTGTATGCGCATAATCTACCACCACATGGAAAGGTACTTCAATTTTTACAAACTCCATACGTCCAGGAACACTGTGAAAATTTTCCAGAGAATGTTTTATTTTTTCTATATCTAATTTCATGGCCCAGCCCACAGAAAAAGCAGCCAATAAATTCAAAATATTAAATTGACCAATCAGCTTTGAATGAATTTTTAATTTACCTTGTGGAAAAATAATTTCAAAATCGCTTCCCTTTGCACTTAAATTAACATTTTGTGCACGCACCATGGCCTTTGAAGAAAAACCATAACTGACCCATTGAGCAGGTGTTTGATTTTGAAGTCTAACCCCGAAAGCATCATCGATATTCACCACGGCAAAAGAATGAGACGTCAGTCTGCTAAATAAAAGCGACTTTGCATGAAAATAATTTTCTAAATCATGATGATAATCCAAATGATCTTGAGTCAAGTTAGTAAAAACTGCTCCATCAAAATCAACACCTCTTACTCTATCTTGATCAAGCGCATGACTAGAAACCTCCATCACACAAGATTGACATCCTCTTTCAATCATTTCGCGTAAAAATTTCTGAATATCAAGTGATTCTGGAGTTGTCCGTTCAGAAGGAATCAATCGATCCCCAATCTTATAATGAATGGTACCTAACAACCCTGGCCTTAAACCCTGATCCCTCAAAATAGCTTCAATTAAGAACCCCACTGTTGTCTTTCCATTCGTTCCCGTCACACCTATCATCTTGAGTTGTTGACTTGGATTCTGATAAAAAAGATTTGCTGCATCTGCCAAAAAATGACGTGCATTTTTAACCAAAATATAGGGAACCTTTCCTGAATGAGCCCCTTCTTCTTCAACACAAAGGACCTTTGCTCCTCGATTCAAAGCCTCATCTACAAAAACTAAACCGTCATTATGTGTCCCTTGCCAAGTTACAAAAATATCTCCGGGTTTCACTTTTCGTGAGTCATAGGCAAGTCCAGAAATAGAAATATTCGAATCTCCACTTGTCTTCAAAATTTCTAATCCTTGAATCAGTTGATTCAACTTCATACATTTCCTGGACTTTCTGTTGTGACATGTCTTTGATCAGGAGCTACCTCCCAATAACGCATCAATGAACTCGCAAGATCTCTGAAGGTTGGGGTTGCAACTGTTCCCCCATAATGAAAATGTTGGGGTTCATTAACAATCACAGCAATAACAGCCTGAGGCTCTCTAGCGGGCAAAAATCCAACAAAGGATGAAACAAATTTAGAATGAGAATACCCACCCCCTTGTGAAGCTTTTTGCGCCGTTCCCGTTTTTCCTGCTACAGAGTAACCCTCTACTTGAGCATTTGCACCCGTTCCTTCAGAGCTTACAACACCCTCCATTGCTTGAGCAATTTGTTTTGCAACTTCAGGTGAAATAACCTGTTCTTTCTCTTGAGTTGTAGGTTCAAAAATAACACGCCCTTGCGAATCTACAACTTTTTTAACCAATCGAGGTTTCACAATAGTTCCCCCATTTGCCAAAGTACAATAAGCTCGGACGAGTTGCAAAGTTGTTACAGTAATTTCCTGTCCAATTGAAACCATATAAGGGGTCAATTTTGACCATTTAGAGACAGGGTGAACCCATCCTGTCACTTCACCTGGTAATTCTATTCCTGATTTTTCTCCAAATTTAAATTTTTTAGCATATTGAAAAATTTTATTCTGTCCAAGGCGGTAACCAATTTTACCCATTCCAATATTGCTTGATTTAGCAACAATCTCAGCTACAGACAAACTTCCATGGGGATGAACATCATGAATAACATGTCCAGCCACACGAAAAGATCCATTCTCACAAAAAAAGTGATCAGATAATTGAACAACCTTTTCTTGTAAAGCTGCTGAAGCAATAAAAGGTTTAAAAGTTGACCCTGGCTCAAAAAAGTCAGTCACCACACAATTGCGTCGTGATGCTGGTAAAACTTTTGAGGCCTCATTTAAATCATACGCCGGTCGATTGGCGAGAGCAAGAATCTCCCCAGTTTTAGGATCCATCACCAAAAGAGAGGCACTCTGGGGTTCGAATTTTTCCATAATTCGATCCAATTCACTTTCAGCCAAAGTCTGAATCGCAACATCAATGGTAAGAATCAAATTAAAACCATCTCTTGGATCTATTTCATAACGACGAGATGTTAATACCTCTCTTCCTGTTGCATCGCGTTCTGTAAATTTCCATCCCGGCTTACCTTTTAAATATTCATTAAAAGAGAGCTCTAGACCTTCCAATCCCTGCCCATCTAAATTAGTAAAACCTAATACATGACTTAGCAATCGACGTCCCGGATACATACGTTTAGATTCTTCCAAAGCATAAACGCCTTTTATCTTCAAACTGACTACTGGAGCCGCTTGAGCTTCTTCTACTTTTCTTTTAATCCAAACAAAATTTTTCTTCTGATGGAATTTTCGAATAAGCTCTTTTTGATCTAGAGACAAAAGCTTTGCCAATTGGGCTGTAACTTTTGGAATATCTTTGATTTCAGGAGGAACTGCATAGAAAGATTTGACAGGAATATTCATTGCCAAATCAAAACCTTTACGGTCAAGAATCTTCCCCCGCTTGGGGGGAAGAGTTAAACTAAAACGCTGTTGCTGAGAAGCTTTCTGAAGAAAAAAATCATGCCAAATAACTTGAAGAAAAAAAAGACGGATTAAGAGTACTGCTAAGCTTCCCATCAGGAACATTGCAACTAAAAAAGCTTTGAATTTGTGGGAAAACTTGACCATCGTTTTTAACTCGATTCAATCTTTTCATCTCAATTTTTCGAAATATCAATTAACGCATTAGAAGCTAAACGAGTCTGCCAATCCTGATTCAATAAATCTTCTTCATAAAGAATGGGTTCCTGATCCAAACGGACCACTTTCCATACATCAGGAATTGCTAAATTGAGTCCTTGTTCCTCAATTTTACTTATGATGCGACTTGGCATTTTAAGCATGGAAAGATCCATCTCTAAAGCTTTTGAGCGTTTAGAAAGTTCCATGACCATTTTTTCTTTCTCTTTAATCTTATATCCCACACGAACCAACTGAACATTTTGCCAGACATAGAATAATGCTAAACAAACTGCAAGAACTAAAAAGAGGAAAGTTTTAAAAGCAACTCCTCCTCCCATGGTCCCTCCTGTTTGCTTAGGTTGACGCCGAATGTACATCTTCCGATAATATGTCATTTTGATCCCCCCCTCTTAAAACATGAACAACGTTTTTATAATTTTTCTACAGCTCTCAATCTTGAGCTTCGCGCTCTTGAATTTACTTTCAACTCTTCGAGGGAGGGCCGCAAAGGTTTGCGAGTTAAAACCTTCACACCCGCAGGTCCTCCCCCCATTTTCTCCCCCCCCAACTTCGAAAACTTTTGAAAATATCTTTTCACCATTCCATCTTCCAAAGAATGAAATGAAATAACGACCAATCTTGCCCCTGGTTTTAATGCTTCAATTGCTTGAGGGAGTGCGCGTTCAAGCGCACCCATTTCATCATTCACATAAATTCTTAAAGCTTGAAATGTTCGTGTTGCAGGATGAATTTTTTGATCGCGATAAAAACGGCCAATCGTATCTTCAATCAGTCTTGTAAGTTGAAGCGTGGTTTGAAAAGGTTGTTTCTTTCGAAATTGCACAATGGCTTTAGCCAAACGACGGGCGTGACGTTCCTGTCCAAATTCAAAAATAATTCTACCCAGTTCATCTTCATCCAAAGAATGCAAAACATCTCTAGCACTTAAAGAAGCCTCCGGCATCATTCGCATATCCAATGGACCATTCTGAAGAAAACTAAAACCCCTGGAGGACTCAGACAATTGATACGAAGAAACACCTAAATCCATAAGAATGCCATCTACTTGATTCAATCCAAGATTTTGCAAATGCAAAGATAAATCCCTAAAATTCCCGTGAACCCAACGGATATTTTCACGAAAATCGTGAAGGTTTTTCTTGGCAAAACTTAAAGCATCCTTATCCTGATCCATCGCGATCAGACCTCCCCCCGGTAACACTCTATTCAAAATCTCTTTTGAATGCCCCCCCATTCCAACCGTCGCATCAAGTATCCACAAACCTGGTCTTAGGTTTAAATAATCCAACACCTCTTGCAAAAGAACACTGATGTGCAACCTTATCCCACCTTCTTGTTCAAGTTATTTTTTGAAACACCTCGCTTACTTACTAACAAGTCCGCTATTTAAGACATCTTTCCTGGATTTTTCCCCATCCATTTTTCAAGCAATGGGTTCATCCCTAAAGTCTTCAAATCCCCTTGAATCATTTTAATG
>CAZXEQ010000007.1:0-185047 GCA_964640155.1 uncultured bacterium
CTCAAAGGTGAAACAGACAAAGTTACGGAGGATGCAAGTACGGAGAAATTGCTAACACTTGTAGCTGTACCGCCTGATGTTGTAACGGAAATTTTTCCTGTGCTGGCGCCGACAGGCACAGTGGTTGTGATTTGAGTTGCAGAATCTACCGTAAAGATTGCAGACGTTGTATTGAATTTGACGTCCGTAGCACCTGTAAAATTTGTTCCTGTGATAGTGACAGATTTGGCAAGTCCACCACTGGTTGGAGTAAAGCTAGTAATGGTTGGAGGAGGTACGGTTACGGTCAGATTTAAAGTTAATGGGCTGATGGTGATGCCTTCAGCACTTCCAGTCACTGTAAGTGTACTAGACCCTCCAGGTGTATTCGCAGTTGTATCAATGGTGAGCGTTGAACTATTTTCTGTGTTTTCATCTGCAGGGCTGAAAGTTGCTGTAGCCCCTGTTGGAAGGCCATTAACACCAAGGGTCACGCCATCTGTGAAATTGGTTCGATTTATATTAATTGTGTAAGTTGTGCTTGCTCCCATTAGCACAGTTTGGGATGTGGGAGTTGCTGAAAGAGAAACAGAAACTGTAGGAGTTCCTCCGTCGGGCATTCCATCATGGATAACCACATTTAGGACTTTTTCAAGAGCTTCTAGTACTCTCAAGTTTCTTTGATTATAGCCGTAGCGAAGACCTGAAGGTGTGAGGTTAGAGGCATCCGATGAAGGATAGGAAGTTAAATGTAAACCATCTGAATCCATTCCTTGATTGAGCATATTTGGATCTTGCAAAGCTTTCCAAAAATTCATCACAGGAATTTGCTGGGCTTGTGCAACATCAATGATCATTTGATTGTATGCTGCGACACGAGATCCAAAGGTAGTATTATCCAAACGTGGGGGAATCGTGCTTAAAACAGGTATGACGCCTGCATTGATTGTATCCATGATAATTTGATTAAGATTATTTTGAAAAGAGGTTAAGTCATTATAATTTTCCAAATCATATGTTCCATACATAATGACTGCGATGCTGGGTTTGGTTAAGTAAAGCTCGCATTTTAGAGCTGTATTATAAGGAGCAGGGCAAGAGGCGGAAGAAATAGCACCTAATGCTCCATGAGTGCTCCATCCCTCGTCTGCTGAAACAGTACTTCTGTTAAATGAGTTAGGAATTCCACACCAACTGCCTCCACCTGTAACAGAGGTTGTACGAAAATAATTGATCACGGTAGAAAGATGATTGGTATCACTGTCAAGTGTTTCAGAACTACACCCAACGTCCGATAAAAAGGCTCCGGATGCTGTAGCTGAATCTCCAATTTTTGCAAAAACACCTGAACGATTTCCTGCAGATTGGCCAGCCAAAAAAATGGCTTTCAATCGGGCTTTCATTGCAGAATCGATGTTTGGAGTGATGGGCATGTTGTCGGGGGTGTTCCCACCACTGGTTGTGATTAAAAAGTTGGTAGAACTTGTAGCCATGCCACCTGCGCTTGTAACATGGATGGGGCCCGTCGTAGCATTTGCGGGAACAGTTGCTGTAATCTGAGAGTCAGAATCGATTGTAAAAGTTGCACTCGTTGTATTGAATTCCACAGAAGTTACATCAGATAAATTTGTTCCCGTGATGACAACAGAAGTACCTGCTTCTCCACTTGCGGGGCTGAATGAAGAAATAGTAGGAACAGGATGATTGATAGTCAGTGTTGCGGTGACGGGTGCAATGGTGATACCAGAAGCTGTTCCACTAATTGTAAGTGTTCTAGATCCTGTAGATGTACTTGCGGTTGTGTCGAGGGTTAATGTTGCGCTTGCCCCAGAGTTTGCTCCTGATGGATTAAATGATGTTGTAATGCCACTGGGTAAACCTGAAACACCGAGTGTTACATCCCCCGTGAAATCAGTGCGATTGATGGCAATATTATAAGTGGCACTTTCGCCAGTCGTAATGGAATGACTTGCTGGAGTTATAGATAAACTTACAGAAGGGCTCGTAACAGTAAAAGGAGTCGAACTTGTAGCAGTTCCTCCCAGAGTTGAGACGCTGATAACACCTGTAGTGGCCCCCGATGGAACCACGGCTGTGATTTGAGTTGAAGAGTCAACTATGAAAACCGCTCCGACATCATTGAACTTAACAGAAGAAGCATTGGATAAATTTGTTCCTGTAATAACCACTGAAGTTCCAACTGTTCCACTTGCAGGACTGAATGAAGAAATTGTAGGAACAGGATGATTGATAATCAGTGATGCTGTGACGGGTGCAATGGTGATACCAGAAGCTGTTGCAGAGACAGTCAGTGTGCTTGAGCTTATGGGTGTGTTAGTTGTTGTATCAATAGTTAACGTTGCGCTGTTTCCAGAATTTGTGCCTGTTGGGTTAAAAGAAGCTGTAGCCTCATTGGGTAAACCTGAAACACCGAGTGTTACATCCCCCGTAAAATCAGTGCGATTGATGGCAATATTATAAGTGGCACTTTCTCCAGCCATGATTGTGTTGCTTGAGGGAGTCATGGATAAGCCAACGGAAGGAAGAGTCACGATAAAATTTGAAGAACTTATTGCAGCGCCCCCCGCAGTAGTTATAGAAATAACGCCTGTACTAGCGCCACTTGGAACTGTTGTCGTAATTTGAGTTGTAGAATCAATGATAAAAGTAGCACTGGTGGTATTAAATTTGACAGAAGATGTATTCATTAAATTAGCACCTGTAATGATGACAGAAGTTCCCACAGATCCACTTGCGGGACTGAAAGAAGAAATCGTTGGAACTGGTGCATTTACAATAAGAGTTGTTGTTACAGGACTAATGGTAATACCTGAAGCAGTCGCACTAATAGTAAGAGTGCTTGATCCTGTTACAGTATTCGTTGTTGTATTAATGGTGAGTACCGAACTATTTCCTGTCGTTGGGTCAGGACTGAAAGAAGCTGTTGCCCCGCTAGGTAATCCACTGATAGATAAATCAACGTTTCCAGAAAAATCTGTGCGATTAATAGAGAGAGTATATGTCCCACTTGCTCCTGCAATGAGAGTATTGCTTGCCGGAGTAATGGATAAGTTTACAGATGGATTGGTGACTGTAAAATTACTACTACTGGTAGCAGTACCACCTGCAGTGGTTACACGAACTAATCCAGTACTAGCTGCACTTGGAACTGTAGCTGTGATCTGAGTTGCAGAATTCACCGTGAATGTAGAATTTGTGTTATTGAAAGAAACAACAGTAGCGCCCGTAAAATTAGTACCTGTTAAAACAACAGAGGTTCCAACAGGTCCACTTGTTGGAGTAAAAGAAGCAATTGTTGGAGCAGGGGGAGTCACTGTCATCCCAACAGTAATGGGATTAATGGTTAAACCAGAAGCCACACCACTAACCGTTAAAGTATTAGAACCAGTAGGAGTATTTGCATTCGTAGTAACAGTCAATGTAGCATTGTTCCCCGTGTTAGCTCCAGCGGGACTAAAAGAAGCAGAAGTATTTGCAGGAAGCCCTGTAGCAGATAAAGTTACCCCCCCTGTAAAGTTGTTACGAGACATATTAATCGTATAAGTAGTGCTAGAACCCACTACCACATTTTGAGAAGTAGGAGTTGATGATAGAACAACAGAAGGAGTTGCTCCACCATCTGGAGCGCCGTCATTGATAATGATTCTCATGATTTTTTCAAGAGTTTGTGTCGCTGTTAAATTTCTCTGATTGTATCCATAGCGTAATCCCGCTGTTGTCCAAACAGCGCCATCTGCACCATTTAAAATATTAGGATGAACCCCATCTGTGCTTACACCTTGATTGATGATGTTAGGATCTAAAGAAGTTCTCCAATAATTGAGTAATGGGATTTGCTGAGTCTGAGCCATGTCGATAATGGCTTGATTATATGCTAAAACACGAGATCCCATCGTTGCACTATCCAATCGAGGAGGAATAGTACTTAAGACAGGGATGACACCTTGATTGATAGTATCCGTAATAATTTTATTCATTTGAGTTCGGAATGCATTCACGTCATTGTAACGCTCTAAATCATTGGTTCCATACATAATGATTGCAATACTGGGCATAATAGTTTTAAGTTCACATTTTAAATAGGTATTGTAAGGAGCGGCACAAGCAGAAGTGTTTGCATTAGCAGTGTCCGCGCTCCATCCCATGACAGCGCACATACCAGCTCTATTAAATGAATTAGACATACCACAACCACTTTGAGAACCCGGAACAGTCGTAGCCCTAAAATAGGTTAGAGTAGAAGCTAAACTTGTATTGGTTCCCAAATCTTCCCATCCGCAACCGACATCCCACAAGAAAGAACCAGACTCCGTAATGCTGTCACCGATTTTTGCAAACACACCTGGGCGATTACCCATTGCTTGACCTGCTTGAAGAATGGTTCTAAGTCTTGCCTTCATAGCAGAGTCAATGTTTGGAATAATGGGCATGGTGCTAGGAGTAGAACCGCCTGATGTTGTTACACTGAAACTTGTGCTACTGGTAGCTGTACCACCTGCAGTTGTCACAGAAATAGTGCCTGTAGAAGCACCACTAGGTACTGTTGCTGTGATCTGAGTTGCAGAATTGACAGTGTAAGTAGCATTGGTTGTATTAAACCTAACAGCTGTAGCTCCTGTAAAATTAGCTCCTGTGATAATGACAGAAACACCGATAGCTCCGCTGGTGGGAGAGAAAGAAGAAATGGTGGGAGGAGTTGGAGGAGGTGTATTAACAGTGAAATTAGTACTACTGGTAGCAGTACCACCCGAAGTGGTCACACGTATTAATCCAGTGCTAGCTCCACTTGGAACCGTAGCTGTAATTTGAGTAGCAGAATTAATTGTGAAAGTAGAATTAGTATTGTTAAAAGAGACTGCAGAAGCTCCAGAGAAATTAGTACCCGTAATCACAACAGAAGTACCAACAGCCCCAGATGTAGGACTAAATGAAGAAATGGTTGGAGGAGCCGGGGGTAGAGGATTCACGGTCATCGCAACAGTAATAGGATTAATGGTTAAACCAGTAGCAGTACCACTAACCGTCAGAGTGTTAGAACCCGTAGGAGTATTTGCATTCGTAGTAACAGTCAAAGTAGCGCTATTGCCTGTGTTAGCTCCTGTGGGACTAAAAGAAGCAGAAGCATTCGAGGGAAGACCTGTAGCAGATAAAGTAACCCCCCCTGTAAAGTTGTTACGAGACATATTAATCGTATAAGTAGTGCTAGAACCCACTACCACATTTTGAGAAGTAGGAGTTGATGATAGAACAACTGAAGGTGTCGTGCTTGTAGCTCCTATATAAGCCCCTGGAGGTCCAGACGCAGTTCTTGTATTTCCAGCCCTATCTAATAGAACAGCATTACTTAAATTTCCGACAGGTGCCAATGGAGGTTGTGCTTGATCACCGCTTGCAAAATCAGGAATGGCATAAGTTGTAGCGCTAAAAATATTTCCTCCAGCAACAGGAGTATAATCACCTGCGGCAGGATTCACCAATTGAGGCGTTCCCATACTTGTTTTATTAATGGCATTATCTGTTATAAGTTGAGACTCACTGCAGTTTGCGTCATTACATCCACTTCCCCCGTTGATATCTAAAGTGGCAGGTCCATTCCAAATCACATTTCCTCTGATTCTTACATTGTTATCCGCTCGAGAAGGAGAAGGAATATTCATTCCTGCCGGAGGCGTGACAGATCCCGAAATCACAAAATGGGACCATTGGCTTTGATATCCAGAAGGATTGTAGAGCACATTATTGTAAATATAAATATTTCTATTAGGAATAGATTCTGTGTTGCCTCCTGCATTTCTAGGGCCCCAGCCCCCTAAGTTGCTATTGATAACACATCCATTGTTATCGTTGTTGTCACAACTTCTCATTCCATGAAAAACTCCAATACCATGGTCACGACTACCCACGCGATATAAAGTGTTATAAGCCATTAAAATGTTGTAACCCCCATTCACTCCCATTCCAGCTCCTGATGAATCATGAATAATATTATTTACAAATTTAATGTCATAAGCTTCGTAATGAATCCATGGGGAAGTCATAAATTCAAAACCTGTGCTTTGTCCCGCAAGAAACGCTCCATCAGAGCCACCACCACCGCAATTATAAAATTCATTTCCATCAACAAGAAGGTTCGCAGATCCGCCCTTTAAATAAGTGCACCAGCTGTCTCCATCATGCATTTTGCTTTTAATGATATGACCGTACTGAACTCCTACAAAATCAATAGGATTTTCATAGCAATGAGAAATTTCTGTATCTTCAATGTAGACATATTGACTTTGATTCACCTTCAATGCTTCTTGAGTGCCAGATTTAGAACCCTGAATTTTGCATTGACGTAGAAGCATATGATTACAAGCTTCAAAGTGAACAACATCACCGCCTGTGGTTTGAAATTTGATTCCTATGAAATAAACATAATTACAATGAGCCATGTTGATGTTAGCAAAAACAGGAGTTCCATCTCCGTCCGCGGCCTGAAAAATAATTGGGCGAGTAAAAGTGCCATATCTTAAATCCCAATAATTAGGCAGAGTGTTGGCAGGATAATTTCCTGCCGTAAGCATCACACGATAACCTGTTGAAGATAATGTGACATTGGATGGAATTCTTTGCCATGCGGCTCCAACTGTTCTTAATGCTTGAGCTCTCGTATTTCCACTGGCGCTGTCGCTTCCATTGACAGGATCTACCCAAATATCTTGAAGGGTAGGGGTTCCCATATCATATGGGGTTGCTGCTTGGGCAGGTTTCAAATTGATCAGAGACAGAGCAATAAATGAAATAGCAATACTCAAAGAATGCAAACGATGAAAAGATCGATGAGGTGAATGTTGTGAAGCTTGAAGAGGGATGAGTTTTTCTTGATCGAAGGTTAACGAGAAACATTCTACAAAAACAAAACAGATACTTCTTATTGCCTTAACTACTAACTGTAAGAAGTTCATGTCTTTCCCCTTTCGGTTAAGTGCTCTATTCAATTTACTGGAAGAATAGACACGTTCACACCGAACGGGAAAAGAGAGGTCTCTTGAGATTAAAGAGTATTCACCTCTTTGGCAACCTGGCGGCCCTTCTCTTTTTAAAGAGTCTCGGGTCCATGGCTTTGCCCATGAACTAGATACAGTTCATGGCTCCGAAGCTACTCGGAGGTCCTATCCTTCCAGATAGTTTGCCTTTTTCAAAGTACATCATTCAAAGAACAAGTATTCAATTTCTGATTATCATTCTCGTCCTCTTTTTCCAGAACTGCAAGAAAAAAGTAACAAAGATGAGCGCTCTAAAAAAAGTTTTTCCAATTCTGTATGAGAAGAATATTTTATAGACAAGATTGAAAGAATGAAGTTATAAAAAAATCAAAATATCGTTTATGGGGTTGAAAAATTTCAAAAAATTCTTTTAAAAAAATGATCCCAAAACTTGAATTTTTCTAATTTTGTGCTATATTAAATCCTAACCTTTTAACGAGCTATTTACAAATGGCTTCAAATGAATGAGTTGTGAAAAAGGGGGCGGTTGTTATGGACCGATTCAAACGTTTTTTTTCTTGTCTGGTTGTATGTATTTTTTTTCTAAATGATGTTGTTTTAAACTTCGCCAACGTGGCAATAGAAAAAACGACTCCCACTCATCGAAATGCTTCTCAAATTTCTTTAAATTCCCACTCAAGTTTACATATTCCTTCTAAGCTGGGTCAAATTACAGAATCCTTTGAAGGAAAATCCAATCAAACCGTCATTCAAATTCAAGATGTGCATTGTCATTTTGAAGCCCAATCCAATGTTGCAAGAATTTTAGATGAAATTTTAAAAAAGCATGAAGGCCATGGTCTAGAAGTGATTAACGTTGAAGGATCCAGTGGCCTTCTGGATACCTCTCTTTTATCTTTATTCCCAGACAGCAAAATCAAAAAGTCCTTAGCTCTTTATTATTTGAAAAAGGGAAAAATCAATGGCGCGGAATTTCTCTCTATTACTAAAGATCGTCCTTTAAAGTTAAACGGTGCGGAGAATTTAAATCTTTATTTTGAAAATTTGAAATGGTTTGATCGTTCTTTAAAATTAAGAAGAGATGCCCAGGAAACGCTTGAAAAGACAACTGAGATATTGGATCAACTAAAAGAAAAAGTTTATAACCTTGAGCTTAAAAAATATTTAACCCAGAAGAATGACTATGAAGAAAGTAAAACAGATATAGAAACATATTTAAATGGAGTGCAAAAACTTTCTGAAGAGAAGAACGTTAAAATCAATGATTTAGTGAATGTAGGTTTTTTTCTTAAATCTTCTAGAATGGGCCGTGAAATTCAGTTTGATAAAATTGAAGAAGAGCGAGCAAAAGTTATTGAAAAACTTTTACCAAAGCTTGATAAAAGTTCCCAGGCAGAATTTCTCACCAAAGGTTTGTATCTGAGATTGGAAAAGATTACACCTGAAGAATATTATCAGTATTTTGAGAGTTTGCTTAAGCTTGCAAATATTGAAATTAGCTCTACAGAGAAAAACTTCAATCAATATATACAATATCTCAAAGTGTTTGGTCAGATTCAAAAAGGCAAATTATTTGATGAAATGGATGAGTGGGAGAACAGGCTTAAAGAAAAATTAATGCAAAATGAAGAAGAACACAATTTAGAAAAAGCCAGCAAATATGTGAGTTTTCTTAAGAATTTTTATCATTTGGAGTTGACTAGAAAAGATCTCCAGTTTTATCAAGACAGCAAAAAGGATTTTGGTATTCATCAATTAAAAGAGATTCTTGAAAAACAAACAGTAAAATACAATATTCAGTTAGGTGAAGCATCTCATGTTGAAAAGCTTGAAAAAGATTTGGCAGATCTAGAGGCTTTTTATAAAGCAGCTATCGCTCGTGATGCAGTGCTTGTAGAAAAGACTCTAGAGTCTTTTCAGTCGCCAGTTACAACACGCACAACGCAAGACGCACCCCGCACGACTGTCTTACTCGCTGGAGGATTTCATACTGAGGGCGTGGCGCAGAAATTAAAAGAGAAGGGTGTTTCCTATGTTGTGATTACCCCTCGTGTGACAGAAATTCGAGCTAAAACACCTTATATTTCTGTCATGACGGATGAAAGAAGTGAACTCGAGAATATTTTGGTGAAGGAAATATTTAAAAAACAGTCGTCGGTCGTCAGTCGACAGTCTTCAGTAAAGATAAATGAGACTGAAGGCAAATCTTCCTCACCAACTACAAATTTAAAATTCGCGACATCCAATGGTCAGTATAAACTGACAACCATCAAAAAACGAAAAACAGTCATTTCCGATACAGACTCTACCCAGCAAAATTCTAATACGGCTCTTGCAACGATGAGTTCTTCCCAAAATATAGATGCCCTAACAGCTGTTGCAGAAGTTGTAAGAGCAAGTGATCTAGATGTAGCTGCTGCTGTAGATAGAAAAGCAGAGGCGCTAAAATTGGCGATTGCAGAACAGGCTTTGGTGGCAAGGATCTCTGTTCTTTTGGCAGATCAAAGTTTCTATTTTTCAGCGAATGGTATGAGGCTTTGGGAAAATGCTGTTAGAGACTTTGCGATTCGTCAAAAAAACGTAAGAGAAATTTTATCTACAGCAAATTCGATTCGTGTTACTGCCCAGAGACTTGGTGAAAAAATTTATTTGACTCTATCAGATTCAAATGGACAGGAAGTAGCGGGTTTCATTGTCGGTGAAAATTTTTCGAGAGAAGGACTTCTTGTTTTAGAGGGAAATTCTCTTTCGCTGCGAGATTTTCGAAAGGAGAGAAATTCTGCAAGACAGTTGGCAGAAAAAACTAAAAGTTCCTCCTCTAAGCCAACCCCATTAGGAGATGCTCCCTATAGAACTTTAGCTGGATCACGTATTGAAGCTCCTTCGAGTCCCCAATCGCGCCCAGTTTCAAGGGGAATTGGGGGAGCATATGGAAAACGTTTATGGGTTAGCGATGTGGGAGCTATGCTTATGGTTGTTGCGGCTGCTTGTGGGCCTGCTGTGGGAATGACTACTTCACCCTCTGATGCGGATCAAGATGGCATGATTGTTCCAAAAGATGTAAAGACCACGGATGCTTCAGATGTGGATGCCTCTTTGACAGAGACTGGGGTAGATGCTGTGGAGTCTGAACCGACGATGGATGTTGGCGTTGTAGATGGGCCTGTTGCTACAGATGGTTTTTCAGGTGATACGTCTTCAATGGATGCTTTTACGGATACACGAGACGCTGGCGTGGATCGCATCGATGTAAGTTCTCTCGATGGTAGAATGGACGCAAGAATAGATGCAGTTGGCGCCGACAGTCGTTCAGATGTCGGATCAGATTCAAGAACTGATATTCCAATGGATGTTCGTATCAATCCAGCTCTTACGCTTATTGCAGTGACGGGACCCAGTGTGAGAGTTCTTCCTCACACGGTTGAGCCTGTGCCGGATAATATTTTTGAAACAGGAACTAATAGCAGTTTCTTTGGTCTTATCAGGTTAGATGGATCTATAGTTGAGACCCCTTCTTGTTATTTAGGTCAAATGGCAGTCGGAGGAGCTATTGCAGAAACATTACGCATATCACGAGATCTTGCAAGTGGGACTGTGGGGACGGTTACCTCGGTAGGTCAGATTAGTGATTCTTCTGATTCAAGAGTACTTGTAACTGTGTACCCAGCTCCTGATCGATCTTTGTACCATAGGTCAGATCCAGGCGGTGAAGTTAGATTGATTTTTCGTTATGAAAGTGGGTCCAACGTAGGATTTGACTTGGCTTTAGAGGATAGAAGCCGTGTTGTATATGTCGTGCGGGATGTCAGGCCGACTTCCAGTAGAGAAGGTTCAATGTACCGACTTCGTTTTACAGGGCTACCCTCGTCTGCTCGATTAACCCGAGTCCAATATCAAATGAGAGGTACGGCTGTTTCGGCTTCCACACTTCTTAGGCCCGTTAGTTTAAGTTGGTATGGTTTTATGACAGATTTGGGTATACCCGGGGTGTTAGCAAGATTGTACACACCCAGTGACAGGCAGCCTGCTACTTTGGTTAGCTCAAGTGCAAGGGTCGCAGTTCTTTCACCTGTTCCTGCAGGAATGCCTTTAGGAAATGTAACGCTTCGGTCAAAGCCAGTTTTAGTGTCATCAAATGCTTCGGGGCAGCAATCGGTTACAGAAAGAAGAAGTGCCAAAAGTGCAAAAACAGTTTTAGATGTTTTCAGGGCTAAAGGACTTGGGAATTTGTTACGTCTTCTTGTTGCTTGTATGTTTTTTGCTGTTATGGGTTGTTCAAGTCAGTCACCCGGTGGACCCATTCTTGACCAAGATGCGGATCAAGACGTGATAGAAATCCCAGACGGGGATGCGTCTGTACCTCGCACAGATGCCGCCGACGCTGCTATTGATGGCCAAACGCCTGTGGATGTATCGCCGCGAGATGTGAGCGTGGATGTTGTCCCTAGTTCTAGTACGGTTGCAATGGCAAACATGGGGGGTGATGCTCCAACTATTTTTCTTGGAGTTAGCTTATTAGACCCTGTGACATCGGGAACAGGGACATTTATTGGTCAATATGAAATTGATACCCAGCTTATGACGATGGAAGTGCATCTTGGAGCAAATGACTATCCAGCGAACGATTCTGAATGGCTAGAAATGTACAAGCGTTGGAGAAGAAGAATCCTTATAGGGGGTCATTTGGGTCCTGATGGTTCTATTGAAGTTGAGATGCGCGTTGATAATCCGAGAGCAAGACAAGCAATTGCAGCTCATATTGCAGCAGGACGCAATTTCATATTTGGTTTGGACGCCCTCTGGAATTCTGCGGGCGGAACCGTAGAGGCTATCAATGGGGCCATGCTGGTTTTTACAGATGCAGCTGGAAGAGTGGTTAAGACAATTAATGCCACAGAAAGTGATGGACGACGTCAAGATTTTGGAAAAATTGTTTTCCCAGCCTCTGAATTCAACGGAATAGACTTTAATAGTATGTCAAGTGTAAAATTTGTTTTGCGTCGTGACCATGTAGGTTCCAATGGAGATTTTTCGATTGCTTTAGACCCTGGTTTTTATGGAGTTCCTTATTATGCAACATCCAATCGTGAAGGCCGTATTTTACCTTTTACGATTACAACGCTTGATAGAGATATTCCAGGAAGACCCGATTATTATCCTGTAGGAACGCCCACTTTTCGGGGAGGGGTACTCAATACGACTGTTCGTACAGATGATGCGGCGTTTAGAAGAGAGGGGCGCTTAACGGTTGTTGCTAGGGGACAATCCCTGGATACGCTACCTTTTACTCCAACAGTCGATTTTCCAGCTTTGTCTGGAACGTTTGATCTGGTGACTTCAGCCAACCCCAATGGACTTGTTCATATTGCTGTTATGGCTCCTCAGGCAAGAGAAGGTGTTAGATTAGCTTTTCAAAATCTAGCTTCTACAGTTTTCTCTTATGTTTATGTTACTCCAGAATATGGCGGGGGTGCAGGTGGTATGCCAACTGTAGGGACTAACACTGCTACGTATCGCTATTTTGCTTTTCCGGCGGACACATTAGTTCGTAGAGGATCGTCACCTACAGAAACGGGAGTGAATCCTGCTGCGGTTACAGGAATGAGAGTTGGGTTAAACCTTTTATCGACTATGGATCGCAATATAGTAATAGGATTTGATGGTCCTTTCCGAGTTGGTCCCACCGCTTTGGGAAGAGGTAAAACGCGTCAACAGAGAGCGGCACGAAAAGTGGCTCAAGGACATGAAAGGGTAGAGGTGGAACCTACAGTTGTAGGTAAGGGAAAAATTGAAAATGGTTCTTATGCAGAAGAAAGTGGGATAGGGAATAAGCATGCAAATCGGATGCAGCGGGCTTTGGCTAGGGCCATCAAAGAGAATTCTACACTTGCTAATGTGAACATGCTCGTAGAGTTCTACTCAGATTTAGATACAGATGCTGAGGTTCATTCTAACCATGTGCGATTTCGTGCAGGGGCTTTTGATGATGATGGTCTGGCTACTCCCTGGCAAGAGGGGACTGTCGACTTTATGCTTGCATTTAAAATTCGCCATGAATTAACACCGCATGATACTAAGTGGGGTGAAATTCTTCCCATGATGGGCGATTTAAGATTTTTTTACAATGCTACGCTTAAAGAAAAAAGAGAGTTTATTGAACGAGCTGGGAAAGATCCCTATGCGCGATTTATTTTAGAAAATTACAATAAATCTTTTGATGAACAGTTAACTGCGGTTATTGGGTTTATCTTGGTGGATGAAAGTCTTCCTAAAGAAGAAAGAATATATCCTCCAGATCAAATTGCTAAAGCGAAACAATTTAAAAAGCTTCGTACACAACATGCGCAAGTGACCGAACTTCAAGAAAAATTATCTGCTTACCAAGTACATGCAACAGCTGCTGGAGAAGTACAGATGGTCACTGGCTTTTTGGAATTAGGAAAGCTTACGGAGTTCTCGACAGGCTCGAACAGTAATACAGGTTTTTCTTCGAGAGAGGCTGAAGGCCGAGTCGAGAAGTCCCTTGGACAAAGAATTGTAGGAGCACTTTCTAGAATTATTCCAGTTTTTGCTGAGCCTATTGGTGGCGATCAGCTTAAAAAGCTTTTAAAAGCTGCATTAAGACAACTCGCCAATGATGTTGTTTCAGATGATGAAGCTTTGTTGAAAGCAATTGATGAGGCTATTGATCTTATTGCAACAAGAGGAGTGACATTGGATCAATTGAATGAAAAAGTAACTGCGATTGTTGCAGCACGTCTGGCACAAGAAGATCAAAGAAATTCAGATGTTGGGCGTGTTCGAAAGGCCGCACATTTTATGCATAATGGAATCTTGGCGTCTTTACTTCAAATGGCGGATTTTTTAAGAGGAGGGAGAGTATCTCCAGTTTCTGTCTATAGACTAGTTGAAGAATATCGAAAAAGTTCTGGCGCGCTTGACGGGCAAAAAGGTCAGGCAACTTTGGAAAATTTGATGGCAACTCTTCCAGAAATATCAAGAACAGATGGGGCCCAAGTGACATATTATGCGGATAAGCGATCGAGAGATTTTCTGGGTTACTTGATTCGAGATTTAAATGAGTATTTTGTCTTTTTGGCAAAAGTATCTGAGGATACTAGGAACGGGCTCGGAAAGCTTGAAGCAAATCTTGGCTATTACAGTGCGGCCTCGGATTCGAAGTTGAAAAACCTTCTTTTGCAAACGCAAGCGCGTGTGATTGAAATTACTGAGGAAGGTGCAATCAAAATTGGATCTGAAATAATAGCTATTGAAGGGGCGTCTGAAAAGTTAGCCTCTTTGAGGGAAAAATCTGGAGTCAGATACATTGATCTGGTTTCACAAGGAGTTGTGAGTCCTCAGAGATTTGCAAGAATTTTAGATGAGTTGTTGGCCTGGCCTTCACCTGCCCATGGGGATGA
This sequence comes from uncultured bacterium, assembly GCA_964640155.1. Classification (GTDB taxonomy): domain Bacteria; phylum Auribacterota; class JACPWU01; order JACPWU01; family JACPWU01; genus CAZXEQ01. The sequence goes on from CAZXEQ010000007.1 coordinate 14,411, forward strand.
AAAAATTATCACAGGTTTTTCAGATGAACATGCTGTTGAAATGAGAAAAGAAGGGGATTCAATTCGTGTGCGAGTGATCCCAGAAATTAATTTTGTCGAGCGTTATCAAACCCGAGTTGGTGCCTTACAAGCTCAGTATCGAGAACGCACAGAACCCCAATTTCAAGTGTGGGGAGGAGAGACGCTTAAGCTTAGAGTCGCGCGTGATGCAAGCGGCCAACCTATTCGTGAAGGCGGAAAAGTAAAAGTGGTTGCAGATGCCCAGAGTTTTGCTGAGTTTTACCGTGCTTTTGGTAGTCTTAAAAATAGGAGTGATATCTTTGCTATTAATGTGATTATTTCTTTTATATTAGAAGAAGGAATTAGTCCTAGTGAGGTTGACGAAGATGCTGTTCTTAAATCTATTTTAGATGATTTGGGATATGCTCAAGCCAAAACAAATAGAAATGTAAAAGTTTTGCTCCATTCTTATGGATCACAGAATCTTGCTCGGGAAGCTTTAGTGGCGATAGTAAATTCTTTTTACTTGGGAATGGAAGAGATTTTCAATTCCTCCAAACAGGTTTTTTTTATCTTAAGTGAAGCAGAAGCCAAAAATTATGGAGATTTGAAGGATCTTGTGTATACGATTCTTACAGGTTCATTAGATGCCAAGAGTGCGTATCTTTTGGCTGAGCAATTGGCATCAGGAGGGGTGTTAGAAGAAGGTTCAGAACTTTACAATCTTTTAAGAAAAGCAGATCCTGAAACCTTGGCAGCATTGAATGATCATAAAACTTCATCTCTAAAAGAATCATTTGAATCTCTAGAACTTGGCATGAGATCTCACAAAGCTGTAGAGAGCATGGCGTAGTTAAAGTTTGTCCCACAGGGACTGCAACCCCAAAGGGGCTATGCTAAAGCACTGCAAAAGCCCCTGTAAAATCTTGAGGCTTGTAACAACATGGCAATCTCGTCTGAACTTAAAAGTTAGATTGCTTCGGGGCAGCGTTCCTCGCAATGACTACTTTTTGGACAGCCTCTTCTAATGACAAATCCTTGGTTTGTAGAGTTCGATCTTAAATAATGGCATTCTTTTGTTTAACAGAGGGAGAAAAATATCAAAAATCATTCCCTTGACCCTGCCTGTTCAAGATGGTACAAATAAGCGGTTGGTGCTGTATTTTGAGAAGCATTGTAAGCTCTTTATTTAGAAGTTGTTGCATGATTTTATCCGATTACCCTATAAAGAAACCTAGCTTCCTTGACAGGAGGCATTTTTTATGGTATCTTTGAAGTGAGGTTGATGGTTGTAGAAGATACTCTATAGGCCAAGCAAGCATTAATCTCCTAAGTGAGAATTCCGAAAGTTTCTTCATTAAGCATTGGGGCTAATAACGGAGTCACAGAGAATGTCCTTTTTTGCGTCTGTTAAAAAAAGTTACTGGGCGAAGGGGGTAAATGTTGCTCTTTCGCTCGTTTTTATTATGTGGGATATCGCTTCCACAGGCTTCACGGAAGCTGTCTATAATAGTCCCACCAAAAGTCCTATTGAAGAACCTGCAGTAACAGCCTCCCAAGCCAAAACTCGAGCTGCCCATGAAGAAGAAATGCAACGTCAGATGTCTGTTCAGGAACAACTCCGTAACCGAAGTCGTGAAAGTGCTGTTACTCAAATTGGACGGCAGGGTCTTTTAGCAAATCTTCCTGGGAATAGACTTGATAAACAAGCCGAACTAGATCGTATGCTTCAAGCTCAGAAATATCAGAATGAGAATGAATATATTGGTCGTAAGAACGGTGCAGATGAATTAGGAAAACATATTGCATCATTGGGTATTAATATTACGCTTGGAAAACGAAATCTCGCCAGTGCTGCCTTAAATGTTCCTACAGGTATTTCTGGTGTTAATCGTCAAAATATTACGAATGGTGCGATTCGTTCTGTTCCAGGGATGAGACCCAATGGTATTTTTAATATGCAAATTACTTTTGCTGGAAAACTTTTTGCTAATTTAAATCAGGAACAAATGCGTGGAAATGTGTTAGTGGGTATTACACATATGACAGGTCCAATCACATTGGAAGGTATTTCTGGTGCTGCATATGAAAATGGAAAACAGGTAGATATATTCAAGGCTCCTGATCTTTCTAAAGTTTTTATTTCTCAATACACAAATACGTCGATTGATCCTAAAGGAAATAAGATTGTTACAGATATCAAACAAAAATATACAGATACTCCTACCGAAAAGCAGCTTTTAGATAAACCTATCGATATTCTTTCCACAACTGTAGATGAGAATAAAGGTGTTACCACCAAGACACATACTTTTGATATTGATTATTATACGTCTGATGATGAAGCCAATGGAAAATTCAAAGGTTATCGCAGTGCTTATGAAAGTGTCACAGAGTTAAGTTATGCACCCTTGGCTCCTATTCATTCCTTTGTTTCTGAGGTCAAGTATACAAAGAAATCCGTGAAAAGTGATTTGGAGGCTTTGGGTGTTACTGATCAACCTCAATTAGATGGAGACGATGGTAAGGGAAATCGTATTTTGGTGGATGATCAGGTTCAGGTGGATTATCAAAAGTTTGGATGTACCTATGAGAATGCAGAGAGTTGCGATAATACACCTGTGACCACTTTCAAACATACGAAGTTCAATGAATACAATGTTTTTGGTGAAGTGGTTCGTTATACAGAAGAAGGTTTTAGAATTTTGGGTGGTGAACGAGCTGGAGACGTCCCCAGCAATATGAATATTGCTAATTTTAGTTCTCAAAGAGGACATTACCCTCAAGCCATCGATTATGAAATTGAATTTAAAAATGCTGGGTATAATGCATTGGGTCAATTGATTGTGTTTGATCAAATCACTTTGGATGGTGGCTCTCGACTCACTCAGCACAGCACACGAGAATATGATTTATTTAATCGTGTGGCAAAAGCTGTAGATCAATTTACGGATGGAGAAGGAACGCGTTGGGTTGAAACCACAGAATTTCTTTCCTATTTTGAACGAGGTAGTGTTTCTGCAGGATTAGTAAGAGAACAAAGAAAAACGACGCATTATTTAAACAGCGATCAGCCAGATGTGGTGGAGACACAAACTTTTACTTATGATGAACGCTTTGGTTTGATTGCAACAGCTGTGGGAACACGCGTCTCAGATGGGATTACGGAAGAATTTGAAAGTACTTTTGAATATGATGATTTTGCCAATGTGATTTTTCAAAGATCGATACAGCATTATACGGGTTCTTCAGATATCGCTCCGGATGGAATTGATTTTACACGAACCACGGAAACCACTTCTGATTATGATCGCTATCGTCGTGTGACACGTAAAGAAACCTCAACTATAGAAGGTCCTTATCAGGGCGTAGACAATATTGATGGTTCTGGGGCTGGAACGACGCGGGAATTTTTTAATACAACTACCGTTGTTCAAACAGATTTTTCTTATTGTCATGGATGCTTCTTAGCGGTAGCGTATTCTGAATTGGAAACTCATTCGGGTTTAAGTACCTCTTTTGTTGGACCTATTTTTGATTTGGATGGAAGATTAATAGGTTATGGTCCAATGCAGACCGTAAATGTTAATTATACTATCTCACGCCGCTACACAGATATTCGCTATGCCACGATCAATGGTCAGCAGACGCAATGGCCAACTTATATGAATATTGAAATTAGTGACAGTCGCTATCCCAATGTGAATGAAACAAGAACGGTAGAAAACTTTTCATTTAACTCTAGAGGATTTGTGACTTCTTCTAGAACAACTACCCATCGTTGGGGGTCTTACACCATTACGGATGTTTCAGATCCTTTGTTTGGTCAGGTTATCACTTTAGATGTTACGACCGTTGAAATTTTAGAAAGCGCTTCTTATTTTCCCAATGGAGCTATTCGTACGTTTAGAAAAAGACTGATCGATGGAACAGGTCTTGAAATTATAGTTGAGCGTTTAGATACTTCTTATATTCCATTGGTTAATGTTCCTTCAAGAACCGTAGAAAGAACGAACAAACGAGGATTGATTTTTGTAGAGACTTACGAAGCTGTTGAAGTAGGTAGGGATTTACAAGTACATGCTTATGATCTAAGAAGAGAATTGGGAGATCCGATGTTTAGGACGGAATTGACTCAACGCCGTAACATTATTATTAATACGTTGCTTGTTCCTGTTATGTTCACAGATACAGTGACCGTAACATCGGCGGCAGGGACGATGATCGAAACTCGCATCGAAAGAACACGTGTGACCGGTTTTGAAGATGGAACGGGTAGACAAATTTCAAGTCACTTTATCAGCGTTTCTCGAAGAGCAAATGGAGATATGATTACGATTCAAGATAATCAAGAACAAAGAACCAATGCCTTTGGTCAGGCTCAGGAGACCATGACTTATCAAGAGCAAAGGACACATACAGCTGCAACCACTTTCGAGAGTATTTTTGTGAATCCAGCCTATTATCCAGATGGAACAACCGTTTTGCCTTATGCTGTGGCAAGTTCTGAACATACCGTAGATATTGTCTATCAGCCTTATGAACTTCCTAATACTTATACTCGAACAAGAAATGATTTTAATCCTAATTATGATCAAAATGCAGATAGCACACTTGATGTGGCTGTTCGATCTGTGTTGGATATTACAACTCAAGTTCAGCGTTTAGCGACGACTCATCATTTTGGGCAAGAAGAAACTTTCCATGAAGTCATCACAGCTCCAGATGCTGCAAATGTCGGTGATCAAGTTGCTAAAAGAAATGCTAGAGCTGATGTAACGATTGATCGACGACAAACAGCCGCTACGTTTAATACGACTACTTTTAATGTTGAAAGTTTTGTTCAGGTGACGCGTGAAACAGGAACAGATTCTGTCACAGGTGAAATTTTAGATGCAACCACTACCAATACAACAAGTAGCATCGCGGTTAATACATTAGGTCAATTGGTATCACAAAATGAAGTTTTAGACTTACCGACAGGTGATACGGTAACGACTCAAACAACAGATACTACTTATAATGAACTTGGTTTAAAAACAGGTGAGACTCAAAGGATTTCAAGATCTGGTGAAACCGACAAATATGTTATTCGAACTCTTTCAAATGGTGCCTATACAGTTGCTAATCAACTTTATAGTTTCACCAATGCAAGTACGACTTATATTGGAGGAGTTCAGGGGATCACTGTAACGGTGACGCGTGTGGCGGATACTGCTAATGGTGTAGCACTTGCGACACAGTTTGACATTGCCGGAAGAGAGACTCGAGTGAGTGAGTTTACTCGGACCACAGGATCTGGAACAGACTCGATAGGAAACACGCTTTCAATAGATACTTTAGTGAAGGAATATACGCTTAACACTTACAACGCTGTGAGCCAGGTAACGTCTTCTGAAAGTTATATCTTGGATGACTTATCCGATGGAGTTGAGGATGATGCAGGGTCTGTTCAACATATTTCTAGAACCAGAACTTATAATCTTTTGGGCCAAGTTCAAACAGAAAGTGATGAAAGTTTTTCAACGCGAGCAGATGACTTGATTGTTCAAAATAGCAGGTCCTTGACGGATCGATACGCCAATGGTTTGGAAAATCAATATACAGCGACTGAAGTTAGGCAGCAAGTAACTGCTTCTGTGAACTTTGCTACGAAAACGTTTTCCTCGGCTGTTGTGGATCCTCCGGCTTTTAGAACGCGAGCTGTAACCACACGCGCTTCGACTTTATATTTTGATTCAACCAGTACATTTGGTGGAAAGCTCAGAGGTTTTGAAGAGGATGTTCAAGAAGCGTATTGGAATACAGGGACATTGGCTTATGTGAACTTTGATTATGAGACAAGAAATATTCGACTTTTTAATTCAACCGATGGATATAATACTTCAGGTAATGCCAATCATTATGCCAGTCACGAGATCAGAATGGATACTTTGGGTGGGACACAAGGTGATGAGTATTTAACTTATGATGTGATTGATCGACAAAGTACAACGTATAATGTGTTTGAGCAAGTGTTTGGTTACACTCAAGTTACTTCAAATCTTTCGCCTCCTTTAACGCGTACAACTTTGGTTACAGGAGGAACCATTTCTGCATTTCCTCCGACACTAACAACTCTTTCAACGTTGCCTACATTGCCCATTTCGTCTGCACCTGGAGTGCAAGAGACAACCGTTTTCAGTCGCGGTTTTTATAATGACCAAGGCCATTTATATAGTTCTCGTCGTGTGGATACCGATAATTTTACATCTGTTACAAGGACAACCAATCAAGTAAGTGCGAGTTATGACATTCATGGTCGAGAAACAGGTTCAATTCAGACCATTGCAACATTGGCGTTGGATGGGACAACAACCGTTCTCAATACTCTTGTAGAGAGAACAACCACAGGCATAACTTATGATTCAGCCAGTGGTACAGAAGACTTTGATTTGCTAAGGGAACAATCAGTTCAAACTCAAGATTTTGATGCAACGCTTACTACTCCTACGCCACTTCCTGTGACCACCTTAGAAGAAACTCGCAACATCGCTTATGATATTGCAGGGCGCCAAACAAGGTATATTCAGCTAACGGATCGGACTGCAGATGCTGGTTCTACTATACCTGATCTCCCAGATGGACTTCGTACTCGTTCTGTTGAGTCTCTAACAGGCATTACCTACAATGGATTTAATTTGGTGACGAGTCGCAGTACAACACGCAATGACTCTTCGAGGCCTTGGGCTTTGACTTCACGTGTTGAAGAAACGACTTATGATGTTTTTGGAAGATCGGAAGATACTTTAACTACAGACACTGAAATGTCTCATGAAATTTCAGGAATGGGATTTTCTTTGCCTGTTTCGAGTGGAACAACGCCCGATTTTTTAACAGCCTATTTTGCACAAGGAGCTTCACCGAGTTATGGTGTAGATTTTCAGCTTTTGAGACAAGGTGTGTTTAGTTATACCGCTACAACCAATATGTCTGTAACGACCACAGGGATAATTAATTTGGATACTGATAATGATGGGACGATTGAAGCAGGTGAGGGATATCTTAATGTGGATGTAGACGGAGATGGGGCAATCAGCGTTGCAGAAAGTGCAAGAAGAGTTCTGGCAAGTTATCGCTATACGGATTCAAGTGGAACTTATACGGTTAATTTGGACGTAGATGGAGATGGACGTTTAGATCAGGGAACAGAGTTTGATATCAATACAGGTCATTCTTTGAGCTATATTTGGCAAAATACTTCAGGAGGATCTGCAACAACGGTCAGCAATATGGTTTTCAATGATCAAAATAGATTAACGCAATATTTTAATGGGACATCAACTGTCTCAGTAACTTATTCGACGGATCCTACGCTTAATGCTCATAGAGCTGAAATTCCTGAAGCAGCGATGACAGGAGTTCAAACCAATACTCCTTTTGTTGAAGATACTCCTGCTCTTCATGCCCCGTTTTTTGTATATCAGGAAAATGTGACCCGGACTAGAGATACAACTTTGGACAGAGATATTTATAATCGTGTTACAAGTCATTTAGAAGTTCAAAATGATGCTGCTTCTTTTGGAACAGTGAGAACCACTTTGGTCACTGACATGACTTATAATGCTATTACAGGATTACAAAGTGCTGAGAACCGCGAGACTTACACAGCGGGTTCAAGGATTATTGAACCTGATAACGCAGGCTATTTTAGAAATTTTAGAGTGATTGATAATTTTAGTGATTCTACCTTTTCCTCTTCTTCGGGAGTCCATGTCAGAACTTTTGCTTATACCTATGATGCAACTCCAACTGATTTATTTAATGGAGATGAATTAACTTTTACGATGCAGGTGACAGGAACGGCTGTACGTGGTAGTGGTCCTGAGCTACCTAACCTTGATGCCACACATACAATCAATGCTGCTATTAGTCCAGAGTTGTGGGTTCCAACACAAGTGACTTATGATGCGACGAATACATCTGGAACATCAGTACAATCAGGGACATTAGACTTGAGCTATGATGCAGATTCTGGAATGGTAAGCAATTTTACACATGTAGGATCTGAATTGGGTGGAGGAGCTTTTGATTTTACATTTACAGGTATTGCTTATGATGGAAATAATCGCATGTCGAGGTATACACTCACAGATGCTTCAGTTGGTGCGCCCCCTTCAAATAGCAATACCTACGCGATGGAATATTATGTCACAACACGCAGTGAAGATACAAATGGAAATGGGTCACTTGATGCAGGTGAAGATACCATTTATGCTAATGGAACACTCGATACAAACATTGTCGAGTTTTCTAATCCGGCTCGTGGAACTTTGGTCAGTCGCTATGATCCAGCAGACTGGAGCATCGATGGCTATGTTCGAATGTCGACACTTGGAACTGCAGATACTGAAGTTGCTCAAGCGGGGCCAACATACGGAAGACTTTTGGATGAAGATGTAGACGCAGATGGGATGTTGGAAGGTAGTGAGGATCAAGATGGAGATGGGATGAGAGATGTTCGTGGTTCTACTATTTCTATTCCTCCTCCTGGTCTTTCTTTTGGCCTGGTTGGGGTGGGTTTAAGAATTCCTACTTTTGCTTATCAAGAAGTAAGAGAATTTACTTCCAGAACTTTTAATAGTTATGATATTCGAGGGTTTGAGTCCGAAAGAACGGATGTGGTTATTTCAAGCGACACACCTGGTATTCGAAGAACTATTGTGACTGAAACAACAACCTCCGATTCTGGATTTACAGCCAGCACCACTAGAACAGAAAGCCATGCACGAAATAGTTATCAAACAGGGGGTGTCAGAGGCTTGGCTTGGGATTCATCAGCTACTGCACTTCGTGGAACAGCTCGCAGCTTTTTCTTTGATGATCGTGATCGCGTTCAGCGTCAGGCGACGAGTGTTACCTATTATGTAAGTTCTGCTAACGGAACGGATGTTGTGTCCGGTGGTTCTACACAACCTGTAGGAGCTGTAGCTGGATATACGGTGGGGGGTGTGGTCTATTCCAATATTGTTTATGATGTATCACCCACTTCTCAGAATTATGGCATGATGAGCGAGTTTACGAGAAATGCAATACCTTATGATATTACTGCTTTTGATAATCATGGTCGTCCGACAGCATGGACATTTGGTGCCAATACGGTAACAGCAGTAACTTATGATTTAGAAGATCAGGTGGTTGCGAATGTTTCTTCTACGGATGTGTCTCCGGGAGGTGGAATTTATCGCTATACTTTGAATGCGGGGGTTCCAGTAACGGCAACAGCTTTAACTGCACCTCTTGATGATTCACTGATTGGAAACATTAACAGTGTTCTTTTTATGCAATATTCAACTCATGACACTCGCTCCGTAAGCGAATTTCAATATGACAATCAGGGAAGAACGATTTACGAAGAAGTAACCAGTGTTGATGATCAAAGGCTTACTTCGAGACAGCAAGTGATTAATCGAACCAATGCTTGGCATTCCAGTGGACTTCCATTTTATACTTCAACAAGTCAGTCTAGTATTGGAATGGATTTTACAGGTTTGGATTTATATGGAGCTACATATGACCCTTCTGATCCTTTAAGATTGACAGGGTTTAGCATGTTTGTGAGATCTGGTCCGGGGCGTGTCAATACACCAACCAATCTTCCTGTCAACACAACAACTAATGAGGGAACAGTTATTACAGTGAGTGATATTGTGTGGGAAACTACTGGGACCGAGGATAGCACTGGGAGATTGGTCATACATCGACCTATCTCTTTTACATATAATGTAGATTTTCCTCCAAGCATGGGCACAGATATTAATGGCGCTACATTTTCCTCACCCACTTATAATGAAACAGATTTTTTTGATCGTAATAGTGGTGCTATGACAGGTTTTACTTTTACGGAAGGGGCGGTAACGACAACAGTGACTGGGATTGCCTATGACAATATGAGAAGGTATTCCAACTATACTAGTTTTAATGGCACGACAACTACGACAACGCCCGTGACACTTTATAACCCCGTGACAGGACGAGCTCAATCACCCTCAACTTTGACGGGTCTTCCTTCACTTCCCATTTTTTATTTTCAGGATGTTCGTAATTTTGTGGAAGACCTGAATGGTAATGAACAGATAACGGAATCTGTCATTGAGCATGATCGATATTTGAGAGAATTAAATGTAAGAAGTCATGAAGTTGAAAATGCAACTCCTGCCTTGAGAATTTTTAGAGATACTCGAAATACCTATCGTCAGGGAGAGGCTGTACAGGTGAGGACCTTTGTAAGGAAAGTAGGAGACACAGAGAATACCGGAGGGCTTCGCAGTGTGACGCGTTATGGAGCAGCTTCCCCGTATGCCAATAGAATTTCCGGGTATGAATATTTAAGCGTTTCTGGAACTTTGACAGTTTCTAATATTACTTATTCAACGGAACCAGGTTTGGAAGATGTGATTGTTAGTTGGAATGTTTATGATGGGACTACAACTACTACTAATACCATGACTCCTTATACAACCACCATTACTGCATCTGGTCAGTTTGCGGGTCGACCTCAAGTAATTAATAATACCTATCGGGATACGCTTATTGACAGTATCGTTTATGAAAGTGGAGGGGTTGTTACTCCTGATACAGCCCGTCCGACAAGTTGGAATCAAGGGAATATGCAATTTGATGGTGTTACTGTAACTGGAACTTTCAGGATGGCTATTTCAGGTGTCAGTTATGCTGCACCTGCAGCTGGAACTGAATTTCCTCCTATACTAACTGTTAGTTCGTATAGCATCAATCCAGGTTCTGGGGGAAATAGATCTATTCGATCTCCTGCATTAGGACTTTTGCGGGAACTTGATTGGTCGGTAGCGTATCCACCCGGATTCAAAAATGTGCGAAATACGGTGGATTTGCAAACTTTGTCTATTGAGAGAAGGGCAAGAGATATTGGAGGAAATATTATTGGGAGCTTTACAAAGGAGAGAGATCAGAGTAAACCAGGTTTAACGACTTATCGCACAATAAGTCGAGGTTTTGGGAGCACAGGTCTTGCAATTCGAGAACGCGAAATTGCTCAGGAAAGGGGTTTTAATGTTTCATCTTTGTCCTTGCCGTTTGGAACGCTTATAGGTGCTACGTTTGCGAGTGGAGACTTGGATGGTGAGATAGATACGTTGCGTATGCGATTTAACTCAGGCTCCAGAACGATCAATGCAACACTGAGCAATTTTGTCATTCCCCCGGGTGGTTTTTTGCCTACGCAATATGAAGTAGCGTTGACTGGGGTGGGGATTGGAGGATCGGTTACTCAGATAGTCTATATCAATCCGGACAGCGATTTTTATCAAACTTATAGCGACACGCGTACTTTCGGTAGACCCAGATCTTTTAGAGTTGAGACCATTTCTGGAAATGCAGAAAGCATGGTTTCTATTGAAGACATTCATTATGATCTAGAAAATACAGTGACTTCTCGGCGTGGCTTCCCAAGAGATTTTAGAATCAGGTGGGATGAAAATTTGGTAGATGGTGTTAGAATTGACTCTACGGGTACGAATGTAGGTGGTACCCCCAGCGGAGATAATATATGGGGATATGATTATGATGCGAATGGAGATGGTGATGTGGATGATCCAGGGGATATCGATCAAGATCCTACTATTCCTACGACATTTGATGGAATTCAAAGGGATTTCTTGGGGAATATTTTAGCCATGAGTTATTATTTGCCGAATGGTTTGTTTTCACCGTCTGTTCCTTATGGAGATGTAGACGGGGATAATATTTTAAGAAGTCCCATTGATATTACAAATGCAACTTTAAGTACGACAGGACCAACAGCTAACAATGCAGGTCGTTATCAAAGTTGGGTGTATCATTTTCAAAGAAACAGTGGTTTTCAAGCAACAGGAACTTTTATCTATGATGCTCCTGGCTTTCCAGGAACGGATGGCTATACTGCGCAGCTTAACAATACTGCTCCCTCTGCTGGTTTTCGTCTAGGACTTGACACAGATGGGGTTCCTGCGACAATTGAAATCGATGAAGCTTTTGTTCAGGGAACATATACAGTTAGCTCGGGCGGTGTTGCTTATGATGATAACGGCTATGTTCGTACCCTGACTGTAGGTTTTGCTCCACGTGCAGATCCGTCTTGGGGCTCAATGCCTTCCAGAACATTCACCTATGACACAACCACAACCGATGATGAATTTGGTAGTACAGGTTTAGCTGCTCAGATGCGTGCTTTTTTCTATCCAACCCATCGCATGTTTGGTTATCAAGTTTCAGCAGAACCTTTGAATTTGGGAATTCAGTTTGATGCAGATGGCATAGGAGGAACAGATTCAGGGGCGCTTATGGCCAATCGCATGATCACCTACGATATTCTATCACGAGACGAGGTAACAGATCGGCATATTTTTTATAACTCTAGGGACATTCCGTTAGGTACACTAAGTCGGAAGGTATCCAATTCGGCTTCTCGAGTAGTGACTTATGAGGACATTGTTCGCCATGGAAATAATCTAGGCCAAATTGATTATCAAAGGACCATGAAGCGGGATAGAGATATTGGGGCTTCTGCTACGTCAGCTGCTTGGTATACGGGAGATGTATTGACTCGAAAAAATCCTGAAATGATATTCAATGATGCAGCTAGTACTATTGCAGGTCAGCAAGATGAGTATGTCTATGAGTTACTGGGGATTGGACATGAAGTCACGGGCGGAGAATACAATTTTAATCTTTTAAACTATACTCCCGGTTTTGAAGTGAGTTATTTAAGTCCGACCATTACAGCTATTTTAGCTCAAAATATATTGGGTATTCGAGATGGCGGGCTCGGTTTTGCAACGGAGTTTGAGCAAGCGGCTGCACAGGTGGTTTCTGGAATAGGATTTAGTCCTTCAGATCCAGATCCTCTTTACACAACTCAAGGGACGGTTCTTTATGGAAATCCTGTTCCGGGAGGATCAGGTTCCATTTTTAATTATCAAATGTCGGGTTTAGAGTATTCCGAGTTGGCTTCTTCTTTTGATGAGCCAATCGATTATCTCTTAGGCTTTTCTCCTTATGTTCCGACGGAATATGGAGAGAGTACAACAAGGCCTGGATCAGCGGCAGGATTACGTACCCCTGTTAATTCTAATGTTCGAGCCTTCTTAAATGGTTTACATATTCAGCTTCGCGACACCATTCGTACCGATGAAATCACAGAAGAAAGATTTGTGTTTAATGTTTTTGGTCAGGTCATTGCGCAGTTTCAAGAGATTCAAACAAGTCTAAATAATCGAGGCGGTTTAATTACTTTTGTTGAGCAAGCGATTTTCTTTAATGCTGCCGGTTTAATTGATCGAACGATTACAGAGACCAGAGAATTATCAAGACAACGTGCTGAAGAAATTGCTAATGGCCGATTATCGGCAGATCAGATTCAAGCCGAGACCCGAGTCCAGGATGTGAATGCGCAACAGCAGGCTGAAGAACGGGGCCGCAGAATAGAATCTACGTCTCGTGAGTCTGAGCGAGGTGCTGAAGCGACGCTTGAAGGCGCAGACGAATCTACATTCAATGTACGCGCTCCGAGTTTTGGTGAATTAACTCTTATTCCCTATGAATCATATTTTGCATATTTGTTTTATGATCTGACGGGTTATCGTACCCGTGAAGAACCTACACGAACCCCTCCAGGAATTACACCTGGACGAGGTGAGAGTACAGCAGCACCTGCCCGTGTGTCTGAAACCAGAGAAACAGAAAGGGAACGAGAAAAATATACGTATACGGAAACACAGTTTAATTACAATCGAATGGGGCAAGCAGTTGAAGAATATTCTTTGGAGCGTGGTTTAGATCGTGTTGAACGACGCACATTTACTTCCAGGCTTTTTGATCTTTTAGGGCGGGTTCGTTTTGAATTACGCCGGATTCTTGAACAAGATATCGATGGCATTGGCGCACGTCAAGCTGCTGCAGCTGCAAGAGGTAGAGGTCTCCAGCTTATGTTGGGTGCGATACAGGTACCTTTTGTGATGGGCGCAGGCATGATGGGTGGATTTTCAGTTCAAATGATGATGATGCGCTCGGGAAGTTTTTATGATGTTTCTGGAATTGGTTTAGGAATGGGTTCAACTCTTTTGGGTGGAGCTCCTGCACCAATAGACGAATCTCCTGAGTTACCACAGGATGGAACTGTTGAGGGTCTTATGCGTCGGGCAGCAGGGTTGGAAGTTCAGCTTGTTTTGGGAGCCATGCTCAGATCGCCAGATTTAACTCCTCGGGATATAATGTCGCCGCCCGAAGTTGCGGATGATGAACCGCTTCCGATTGGACTAACGCCAACTTCTCCGGGTGAAGGGATTGGAATTTCTCCTGAGGCAGGTACAATCGGAGAAACTGGATATAGTGATGTTCGAAATTGGATTGATCGAATCATTCAACAAGGGCCCGCAGGTACAGGGGCCGAAAATCAAATCATGGTGAATTTGGTAGGTGCTCAATTAGGCAATACCCGCGAGCGACCTCATGTGGCAGAAAATCGTGGAGTTAATAATGAAACCACAACCATCACTTGGTATAGCTATGATTATCGTGGAAGAATGTTAGGTCGAGATACCTATACCATTGATCGTTCTCGTCCTGCTTTAACACAACATAGTTCAGAGGTGTTGCATTATCGTGGCTTTAATGAGGCTTATCGGCGTGATTATTCAAATGATAGTCATGGAATAGATTTTAATAATCCAGAGTTTCGCGATGCTCAGATTGTGAGTCGAGATAGAAACAATCTTGTTTTAAGAGCCAGAGACGGTACGCGTATCGAAGTTCAGATGGATCCTGCTCATCCGGATCGTATGCTGAGTCAAACACTTATTTATCCAAATGGTCAGCGAGAAACCTATAGTAATTTTGAATACGATGTGAATGGGCAAGTTACTCGATTTAGACATACAGATAGAGGTAGTCAAACAGTTCAGACGGACATTGCACGAGATGCTCGGAGTGGAGCCATTACGGGTTACACAAAATCACAAGTGATTCCTGCTTCCAATGGGCAAGCTGAGCGACTTGAAGAGACTCGACGTGTGACCCAGATTATTGAGAATAATCGTGTTGTGGGATATAGCGTAAGAGAAGGCGGAGTTGGTGGTCCAACACAAGAATATAGAAATATTCAACAAGGCGGTGCTGCAGGGCAAGGCATAGCAAGTTTTCAACGTTGTGGAAGCGGAAATACAAATTGCGAGACGGTTACTAATCCATCTGCTGAAGATCAGGCATTTCTTCAAGGATTATCAAATCCTCTTCAAGGCCAGCGCACAGCTCCTCCAGTTGCTATTCTGAATTCTTCCAGCCGAGGAACACAATATCTTTACTATGATCAGAACCGTTCTGTTGTCTTCACTGCAGAGGTCAGATGGGATAGTTCCAGGCCTAATGCAGTCACTCAAGTTTATACAGCTTATAAATACAATAATTATGGTGAAGTGATTGATCAACAGAGTCTAACAGGTGAAGGGACACCAGAACAAATAGGTGCTTTTGTTCCTCCTGCTTTAGATCAAGACTCAGATAGCAGAGGTTTGTCACGGGCTCAGACAGCTGGAAATGTCAGACGACTTTTGCAAGAATCGCGAGCAGGTTCAGGAGGACCGGGAGAAAGACGTTCGCCAACTCCAGAAGATTTAGGTTCCATGGAAAGAGAAGATTTTATTTATCCGCCCGGTTTAGGTCCCGATCCAATTAGACCTAGAGAAAGTGATATGGGGTTAGGCGTACAACCGTTGAGTCCAGATGCACTGCAGCAAGCAGACCGTATCCAGCCAGGCCGTCCAGAGGGTTCGGGTCTTGTAGAACCCATTCGAACAGAAAATATTCTTCAATATCAAGTGACACCTTTGGAGGGTCGTGATGGCGACTTGACTCCAGGAGGAGCAGGTTTTCGGATGATTCAAGAAGATACAGGTTCTTTGGGGTCAGGATTAGGAGATTGGAATTTAGGAGGTGCTGATTTTCAAATGGGAGGACTGGAAGACTCAAGGAATTTGGGAACAAGTGTTTCTCTTTTAAATCTTTTAATTTCTGGTTTAGAGAGATCTCCATCACAACCTGATTTTCAAATGAATCGTTTGATAGATGAAAGTCGAATGACGGTTCGAGAAGGCTTAAGAGGTCCAGATATCAGTGGAGTAGAAATTCCTGATCGTGGCAGTATTGAATTGTCGGGAGATATTTTACACCTTATGGCGGGTGGCTTAATGGATAGCAGAGGATTGGGTGCAGATATGACTTTAGGAGTAGCAGGAGCAGGGTTTGGTTTGGGTATTTTCAATTTTGAAAATGCGACACGTCAGACAGGATCTACGACAAGAACATCAACAATTAATTTTGTTTCTTTATTTCTTTTAGGCCCTGAGCCTTTACGAGGTGAACGTGGAGGATGGGAGGATTTTCGTGGAGAACAAGAGCAAGAAGGTGCTGAAGGAACGCCTGAAGAAATACAAGAACAGCCTGCCATATTCTCAAGTCGTACTGAAAGACAAGAAGGGAATCGACATATTGTTACTGAAGATACAATGGTAACCCGTGATGGCCGGACCACACGTACGCATACAGAAATTACAACAGAAACTACAACCGATGCACAAGGTCGTGAAAGAACTCAAACAACGGTTCATCAGGTAATTGAGACCGAAGATCGTAGAGTTTCAAGAACATTTGTAACCGGGCCTGATGGACGAGTGACCGTTGCCACAGAGAGTCGAAATCTTAGAACAGGTGAGGTGGAATCAAGTCCAGCCTCTCCATGGCCAGAAGGAACGACAGTGACAACAAGGCAAGGTGAAAATGGTCCTGAGGTTGTGGTTACATTCCCTGCACATCCAGTGACTTCTACCAATGATCCTCATGTCGGACAACAGCGACAACTTCAAATTATTTACAACTCAGATGGAACAAGAACTCAAGTAGAAAATTATCGTTCAGCTGATGGGCGTACGACAACAGTTAGAGAAGACTATGACATCAATGGACGCTTTCAGCGGACAACCACTTCGGAAGGGCTTCCAGATGGGACTCGAATCAATACGAATGAACGTGGTGAAGCAACGGTCACACGTCCAGGCGCTCCTGAGCCGGCCCCTGCAAATCGTCAAGGTGTTCGTTGGACAAGAGAGCGTACACAATTTGGTTATGATGAACGTGGTCGTGTGGTATGGCAGTCCCGAGAGACAAGAGATAATTTTTCTTCTACAGTAACCAAGGTTGTCAGTCGCATGGCGTATGATCAATATGGCCGAGAGCGCGACAGGCAATCCAGCACTTTTGTGAATGGATATGATATTTCAGGTCTTGACGGAGAAGAAATTCTTAATCCAGTTGCTGATCCCAATGATCCTACAGGCAGAAGACTGATTTCATTTGAAGTGCGTATCAATGGACAAGTCCATCGTGTTCAAAATATTCAATATTGTGGTCAAGGTGGAAATCAGATGTGCGGATACACCGTTCGAGATGCACGGGGTGGTGTTGTGATACAAGTCGAGAAAGCTTATGACGGACCTAATGGGGCTCTCTCAAGTACTCGTATTTTACAAAATGGGCAGTGGACTACAATTCGAATGAATTATGATCCTCAGACGATGCGGCTTGCAAATTATGAAGTAGAAAGAAATGGACGTACAACTCGCATGACGGCTCATTATGATTCCCAGACAGGTCGAGCCGATGGTTGGGATGTTGCAGTCAATGACCAACCTACGATGCAGATACGTACCACAGATGATGGACAAGGTAACACCGTAACCACCATTCGCAATGCCCAAGGAAATGAAATAGCGAGAATTGCTGTTGCCCGTGATGGAAACAATGGAAGAATTCGCTCCTATACTATTACGCAAGGTGGACAGTCTACAGTTTATGAACCTCAATACGAAGGTAGTCGCGTTATAGGCGCTCGTATTAATGGTCAGAATGTTCCGTTAGCTGAAGCCAATTCCAGATTTGCTACTTTGTTAGGCGGTTTTGGTATTCCATTCCCAGGCTCTTTAGGAAGTTCTCAATTGATGGGGCCTGATACAGCTCTTCAAAATACAGGTTGGAATATTGATTTTGTGAACACAGTTGAAGATCGCTCTACTCATACAGAGCGAGACGCACAGGGCAGGGCTGTTCGTGAAGAATCTCGCTGGAGAACCAGTACTGCAGGACCCGGTGTTGAATTTAGAAGTGTTGAAGATAATATTGTTTATAACGGCCTAGGTCAAAAAGTAGCTTCGCGTTTGATCAATGATACGATCGGTTTTTCAATCCCAGGTGTGGGTGCTGGGCATTGGGAATCTATTCGAAGAGATGCTCGTGGTAATCTTCTCTCAGGACGTTTTATTTCAGATAGTGGGCAAGTTGTGGACCTTCAAGCTGATTTTAATGGCCAAGATAATCTGACAGGTTACTCGATGACCATTGCACGTCGAGATGGAACACAGGTAAGACTCAATGTAGATGTTGATAGTTTGGGTCGTCCTATTTCTATTGAAATGACTACGCGTGATCGTCAAGGAAATCAACTTATGCAAGCCTGGACGATTTCCTATGATGAGCGTACAGGTCAATCCACCTACAATATGCTGCAAACTCGGCTCACTACGCGACAAGGTGTTTCTTTTGTAGCACGTTATGATGAAAGAACACAGGGTGTTTCGAGCATCGAAATTGTTGGTGCAAATGGACAAAGCATGGGGACTCTGACACGCACGGGAACAAATCCTGATGGGAGTATGGAATTTGACGTAACACGTGGCGATATGCTTTTGGGAACCATGCGTGTGACAATGGATAGCAATGGAAATTTCACCAATTTACGAGTCACTCCTCTGGAAGTTTATCTGGTGGGTGAAGAGGCCCAACATGCTGCTAATTTTTCTGCTCTTACGTCCATAGGTGCCATTTTTATAGCCGTAGCCATGGGAGGTGCAAGTTCTCCAGGCCGCTTCATGAATAGTCTCATCAATTCGCGCAATGATCAAACGGCAGTGTCTCAAATGAGAGCGCTAGGACTGGGAATGCCTCAAATTCTCAATCAACATTCTCAAACACAACAGTATTTTGGTTATGACGAATCAGGACGATTAAATTATAAACATACCATTACAACCAAGCAGGGCGTTTTGGGCACTTTTGAAAATTGGGAGCGAACCACTTATGATGGCCTTGGCCGAGTTCGTGAAACCATTCGTCGTAATCGTGTGAATGCGGTTGAGTTGGGCAATGGACAATGGCAAGAGGGTTCTATCCGTAGAGATGCTCAAGGACGTATTATTGAAGGTATTGTTATGATGGGAGACAATCCGGTTCGCATTCATGGAATTATTTATGGACCGGATGGAGGAGTTTCAGGCTATCAAATAAGTTTTGTTTCTGAGGGCATGCAAGTTACAGTTACTATTGGAGCGAATGGTATTCCTACTTCGTATTCTTATATAACTCCAGATGGAACCGGTAGTACGCGTGGCATTCGTTGGAGTGGAAGCCCTGCTTCTCCAGGCTCTCAAAATATTACAGATCCCACTCAGAGGCCAGATGGTTTGGATAATATGGCATGGGCCAGGGGGTCAAGATGGATTGATCAAAATGCACAAGATCGTCTGTTCAATCAAGTGATGGGCAGAATGGTGGGAGATTTAAATAATGCTGCTGCATTAAACAATGTTCAATGGGTTCCAGGTACAGTGACACGTGATGCTCAAGGGCGTGTGACAGGTGGAGTTATGGTCGTGGATGGTGTTCCCATTGCGATTAATGGCATTCAGTATGACGATAATGGGCGGGTGAGTTGGTACAGTTTGGCTTATTATTGTCCCGATATTTTAGGTGGTAATGTTCCAAATGGACTTGTGCGTGAGAGAAGAGTGGAAGTCATTGCAGAAGATGGAAGAAATAATCTTCTTGAGGATCGGCTCATGAGCGTTCGAGATTTTTCAGGGGCACCACGAATGCCTGCCCCCGAACGTGCTTACGGTGGTTATGTAGATGCGACGCGATTAGAAGATATTGCCATTCTTTGGAGAGATGGACAATGTCTCCTGCCCCAACTTAGATTTCAAAATACGGACCGAACTGTCACTGAAACCAATCAATATGATGATCATTGGCGGGTGGTGGTTGTAAATCGACGAACCACAGAAGCGGGCAAGCCTCGCTTTGTTTCTAACAGTGTAGATTTTCAAGAATGGAATGGTCTTAATCAAGTGGTTCATCGTTATAATGTGACCAGAGAAACCGGAATGGTCAGTGGACGGGCGGGAACAGCAGAAAATTCTGCAACCGTTTTAATAAATGCGACTACCACAACAACCTCAGATTCCTATATTCAGTATGATGGTTTTGGACGTGAATGGCATACCTCTACGCAAAGTTGGAGTTCAGAGCGACCTGGGCTTACCTCGCAAAGTGAACGCTATGTTACGCGTTATGATGTTTATGGAAGTCCTGCAGAAGGTTTTGAGAGAAGTCGAACCTTTGGGACCATGAGAATTCAAGAAAGAGAAATGCAGGGAGTTCAAAGAGATGCGCAGAACCGTATTACGTCTGGCTATTTTGATGATACCCAAGGTCGCAGACACTATTTTAGAAATATTCAATACAATGAAAGAAATGAACCTATTGCCTGGGAAGAAGCAGTTGCTTATCAACAAATGATCTTTGGTCAAGATGCGCAAGGTAATTCCACTCAGGAATATCGTTATCCAACTGCTGCTGAGGCAAGTTATACACGCCAACAATTAACTCCAGAAATGAGAAGAAATGGGACAGCTCTTGGTGTTTTTATTAACTGGAATGAAGAAAGCTCCGGCTCATTTCTAAATGTATATCGTTCTGATGGAACTTTGGCTGCAAGTTTCCGTTCATCCGTTTCCAATGATCCTCGCCGTCCAGCTGTGACAGTCACCAGTACTGATGTTATGACGTTTGATCGCTTTGGTCGTGCTTTGAGTGTGCGTAATTGGAAACATGAAGAGGGAGGTCGAGACCCAAGACAGGGTGGAACTTACAATGGAATTACAACCAGGGATATTCAGTTAGATGAAAATGGCCAGGTATCTGGAATGACTGCCTGCAGTAGAAATGGACAATGTATACAAGTGCGGTTTTTGGATGGTCAGACTTATGTTGTTTTGCCCAGTGGGAGTACGGTTAATATAGGTTTGTTTGGAGATTTTGGCGGCGGGTTTGAACGTGGAACAGAGAATATAGTTCGCGCACTTCTGGGTGGGACTTCTCGCATAGGCGTTATGGATGATCGTTCCATGTATGCTGCAATTCGTCAGTATTTGATGAACGATAGTGGATGGTTGCGCGGGGTAGATGGTGAAACTGTAGAAATGATGACACAACTTTTGGTGATGATACTCAGTAATATTCGAGATAACTCTCCACGTAATGCGCAAGGCAATCCTATTTTGTCAAATGATCGAGCTTTCTTTACTCGTATTTTAAATGAAGCTTTTCAGAGAATATTTGGGGCTTCTATCAGTGTGGCTTCTTTGGCTGAAATTGCAAATGCATTGGCGGGTTATGTTCAGAATCCTCAGTACGGCCTTACCGGTTACAATGCCGGATACCAAAATATCTATGGAGGTAGATGGAGAGCAAATTATGGCATAAGATTTAGCGAATATCAGGTGGATGATCAGGGCAATCCTACTTCCATGAATCTTTGCTCTACCCGGACAGGGCATTGTGTAAGGTTAGAAAATCAAGGAGGCTCGCTTCGTTTGGTAGGTAATAACGGGGCTATAAGCATGGAACATTTTAGAAGTATGATGCAGTTTATGTGGTTTGGAGCAGGTATAGGTTTCTTAGAAGATTTGTTAGGTCAACTTAGTGGAGGACGTAGAACAGCAGCAGATCGGGCCACTTTTGAAAGAGCTTTGGTTGTGCGCGATTTCCCAAGAGAAGCTATCAATGTTATGTTACAAGTTTTTGATACAAACCGTGCGGGCGGAGCAAATGCCATGCGAGAAGCTTTAGGTGCCTACTTTATGAGAACTCTTGGAATCAATTATGAAGATGCTGTCGGTATTTTACAAACTTTGTGCGGAGGTCTTGGCTCTACTATACCAACTCCAGAAATTCTTCGTTTGACAGACAACAGAGCTCTCCTTTTACGCGGTAATAATTATGTGAATAGCACCACTTATTCTGAGAGAACTTTTGTTCGTGATAGCTTTGGAAGAGAAATCGCGACATTTTCTCATACAGAAACTGAATATGGATTGGGTGACGAAAGGCGAGTGGTGGGTCGTGAAAGGCCTACAGATTCAGTAACCTTCCAGAACTATGGAATGGGAGGAGAGGTTACAGGCCGATTCACTTATAATCGTATTGTAAGTCCACCGGATGGCTGTCGCCGCTCAGATGGTCTTTGTGAGGGATTCGTTTATCTCTATAGCTCTCAGGCTCGTTCTGATATTCGCTACAATAGTAATTTTCAAGAAATTGGTCGTATAGAACGTACAGAGCGTGAATATAATCCGACAGATACAGATCCAAATAAACGTCGTCCCGTGGTAGAGACTAGAAGCGTTTGGAATGTTCAATATAATGCTTTTGGTTGGGAAACTGAATATCAATATGTTCGTATCGTTTCGGGCATTCCTCTACAGTACAATCCACATCAAGCAGCTGCAGCAACTACTTCAGGAAGTACTTCTAGTAGCTATGATGTCGATAATCATCAATTACAATGTATTGGAACCCCTAACAGCGATGGTTCTTGTCGTACAGGTTCAGGAGTCGAACGGGGTAGGATGCGCATTGTTTATGATGCTCATGGCAATCAAATTGAACAGCAACATTTAGATCTTCAATTTGAATTTCCTCCTACATCCAGTGATACTGGCATTGTAGGTTGGGAGTCTATCCCAGGTCTTCCGGCTGTCGATGATATCTTCGGTCGATGGTTAGAAACCACAGAATTTGCAGATCGTTATGATTTTACGGATCGCGCTCATCCTCGAGCTAAAACCACTCATGTTATTCATCAAAGATTCAATGATGTCGGCCGTATCACAGAGGAATGGACTTCTGAGTTGGGTAGAGATCCGGATCCAAGTCGAGTAGCACGCGATATTGTTTATGATGCTGCAGGCAGGCGTATCTTTTCTCGCACACAGTCCACATCGACGGCCAATGGTCAGCAAACCAGCACGAGCTCCATCACTCGATCTTTTTATGACTTTTATGGCCGTATGAGAAGATCTATTACTCAGTCAAATAGTTCTTCTCGTAGTACGGATGAAGATGTTGGATCAACAAGTCATTCAAATACCTATTCACAAACCCTTATCGATGCAAACGGGCATTCTCAGACTCGTACTGAATCTCAACAAACATCTCAGCAATATGATAATCGGGATTTGGGCGATCATTTATTAGAAATGATTTCTGATTATCGCTTCTGGCTGAGAATTGCTTCGGCAGTTGCAGGAACAATTATTGGCTGCCCGATTTGTTTTTCACTGCTTATTGAAGCTGCGATCTTGGTAGTTGAGGGAGCTCGTGGAAATCTCAAAGGTCGTGAAGGTTGGGCTGTTTTGATGGCCTTTGCAAATGTTGCATTATCGGCTGCGGGGAGTGCGATTGGAGGCAGTAATTTGCTTGCAGGAGGTTTTGCGTTTCAAGCCACTGCAAATGCGGGCAGAATTGCAGCTCAAACAGCCATTAGTCTTGCAACGAATACAGCTGAGCAACTCATTGGAGGTATCGTCAGAATTTACGTTGATAAATTAGTAAACAATATTATTTGCGGTAATGAAAGCGGACAGGGTTGCGGCAAGGAAGCAGGTCGAGCTTTTCTAAGTGGTTTGATCAATGCAGTCATTATGGCTCCCGTGAGTGCTTTGGGAAGCGCGGCCAGTGGAGGTAATTTTGGAAATGCTCTTTTAAGATCAGGTGTTTCAAAAGCAATTGGTGTGTTCACAAAAACTATGTCGGTGATAACAAAGCCCTATGAAGATAAAGATTTTGAAGGAATGTTAGAAGACAGTGGTTCTAATAAGGGTGAATGCAAACAGGGCGCTACCTTTGATCAATGCCGTTCGATGAAGGAAGGTAATGATGCGCATGACTTAATGTGGAATGCGATTGGAACAGTTGCTAATTCTCTGCTGGATCGCTTTGTGTTCAACCCCATGCAACAGGCTCAAGCAAGGCAAGATTATGCAGATCGATACATTCGTCAAAGGATGGATTTGGCGATGGAAATGAAAATGAGAGATTTTGATACATGGAAACAGCTCAATAGCATTCAAAGAGAGCCTGATCAGGACCGTCGTATCAATCAATTGCAGGCTTTCTTAAGAGACGAAGCAGTTGGACGCTTTGATCTTTCTAGAAATCAGGCACGGGATCTTCCTTCTTTAACAAGATTTCGTGCACAGTTAAGAGATTTAGCCACTGCATTCAATAATTTATTAAATCAATTTAATAATACAGATAGCGTTGTTGAACGTAATCGTATTTTAGGCAATATGGGTGTTATCTCTGGCGTAATGGAAGCGTTTGTTCATATGGGGCAAAATTATTTAGATTCAGATGGAAATATTGCTGCTGAATATGCACGTGATCCTGCCTTTAGAAATGCTATTTCCGCAGTTCAAGTGGCTTTAGATAGAGTGGTGGATGCGATTCGTAGAGGTGATTGGGGTGAAGCGTCTTTCAGATTGACGTATGAAGTAAGGGGACTTATCAATACGGTTGAATCCTTGCGTGTTTTAAGACGAGAAACAAATGAAGGCTTAAGGACGTTGACCCAACAATATCAAACAATGTTACAAAATCATCCTGAAATGAGAGCTCAAATGGCAGAGTTTGGTCAACTTCTCGACGCCATCAATGATTGCATGAGTAAAGAAGGAAATATGGACATTGATCGTGCGGTCGCCTTAATGGGAGTGGCTCGTCAGGCATTTGGTGGTTTTTCAGATTTGGCTGACGCAGGGCGTCTGTTAAGAGGTTTAGAATCAGCTTCACCTGAAGGTCAGACGGCTGCCAGCAGCCGACGAGCAGATTTAAATGCAGCGGTGAGCTTGCTTCAAGGAAGACTGGATGCCATCATGGATTTGGTTCCTGAAATTCGTGAGGGACGAGTGGATCAGTCAAGATTTGCGGCTCTTTCAAGAGAAATTCTTCAAGCTAGAGCGGTTATTACTGCAGTTCAGGGATTATCTCAAATTACTGAAGCCAGACGTACCTTGGATGCAACTGCTTCTGCGATTGGAAGTCCTACTACTGCCAATGCCGATGCAACTCGTCGTTTGGAATTGGCCCGTCAGGCTTTGGATCAAGCCGAAAATCGATATGAAGCTGTATTAAGAGAAATAAGAATAAACCGAGAAGGTCAGCGTGATCTAACACATATTGATTTGGCTAGAGCTGAAAATAACATCACAGACGCCAGAACATTTACAGGCATTGGAGAAGCTTTAGGAGCTTATGCAGACTTTAGTCGCAATCAAGAAAGGTCTGCGGCTTTACAACAACTTAGCCAGACAGAACATCATAATTATCCACTGGCTTTAAGTCGTATTGAGGATGCTTTTGGTTTACTGATGAGAGGAACTCCGGCTGGGCGTGCAGAAGCTCAAGCTCGATTGTCTCAAGCAGGAGCAGCTTTAGCTCAGTCACAGGATCCAGGTCCTGCCAGTGGAGAGCTAACAAGACGTAGTTTAAGAACTTTGGGAGAATCATTAAATACAGTTGAATCAGGAAATCCATTATTTCAATCTCGACATCAAGTGAGAGATTCTATTGCTCAAATGCAAGCTGCGGGTTTAAGAACACAATTGTTCGAATCTTCAAGAACAGATAATCGTGTTGCGTTGACACAAACGATTCTTAGGCTTTATGGAGATCCCGGAGCTCAATTCCCATTAAATCAACCTTGGGAAAGAGTGGCTCAAATAGCATTAGGGAATGGGCCTTTCTATAATGGCGGATTGGCTGAAGCGATTCGTGCTAACACAGGTGTAATGCAAGGAGCTCATCCGGCTTTAAGTGAGTATACAGCTTTTATTGATCAGACTGTAGATCGCATGATGAATACTCAAGACCATAATGTTTTGAATGACAGTGGACGAGCCCTCTCCTTAGCAAAATCAGCCATGCATGTTGCGATGAGAAATCTTGCAGCCCCTCAGTGGGAATCCAGTAATCGTTATGTTCAAGCCAGGAGCGAATGGTCACGCGACGTGATGGCGCATATTGGTCGCTATGTGGATGCGATGGGCCGGGCAGGAAATCCGTCTGTCGAAGATTTCATGCAATCAAGGCAAGAAGGTCCTCAAGGCTATCAAGATGTAGAGCGAGCAGGCTCAGCCCAGAGAGAATCGGAAGGAAGATATATTGGTACAGCAACTCGTGCTCAGGAAATTTATGGCCTTTTGGCTGCTCAACCAGAATTAGAGCGTTCTATTCGAGTGACCATGCGTTGGGTCGATCAGGAAGGCACTGCTAATCCTTTCCGAATGGTGATGCCAGGAATGCCTTCCTCTCCCGTTTATTTGCCGCAAGAGCAGCCTGGAGAATCAAGACTTGATGTGCATATTGAAGTGATTGATCCTCTGTTGGTGGGGACCAATCCTGAGACCCAAAGAGATCCTTTGACACAAACAGAATATCAAGTGAATCGTACAACAGGTCAAAGATATCTTGCTTCATTCTCGGATGGTCAAGTTGTGATTAGAAATATGACTGAAAGAAATGAAACTCAAGAGACTGGAAGGACCATAGTTCGTGGTCCTGAAGGTAGAATTGCTCAGGTCACAAATTTTTCAACATCGATGAGAATCGAAAATTCATCGAGCCAGACAGCTCAAAATGTATCAACAGTTACAATCACTTATCCAGAAGGTGCACCTGTTCATTCTCCTCAAACAGTGACACGGACAACCAATGCCGATCGCTCTATGACGATGACATTATCCGATGGCAATAGAACGGTACAAATTCCTGCGCCTAGAGGCAATTATAATTATGCCCCTATGAATTTAACAACAGAGGGAGTCAGCATTCAGGAAAGTGGAAGACAAAATCCGACATTTCTTTATGATGCAGAAACGGGTGGGTCGGCGGTTGTTTCAAGATATGATGATCGTGGGGTTCCACAACAAATTTCGTTTACAAATAGGGATGGTAGCTCAAGAGATATTCGTGTTACTTCCAGTGAATCAACAGGCTTTGGTTTTGAAGAAAGAGATAGCCAAGGCAATGTTCTTCAAACTAGATCTTATTCAGATACCAGAGGCCGGGCTTTGGATTTAAGACTCACAGCCAATGGATTTACACTTCAGTCTCGCGATTCTCGAATGCCTATTGGTGGATTCGATGCAGCGACTGCTTCATTCCTAGAATATGACTGGACAGGACGTCGCTTAAGTGGTGTTCAAAGAATTCAGGAGCATTTACAAGCTGATGGTACCAGGGTGCGAGATCTTACCAATACGCAATTTACCTATCGAGACAATGACTCCAGTGTTGAAGTCAGAAGCTTAAGAGGACGTCGGGTGGCTGCTGACGGAACGATTAGCTATAGCCAAATCATGCCTGTTCAAACCATTTCTAGTATGGGAGAAGCTAATGCCCGAGTGATGCCTGGAGGCGGAGTAGAACTGACAGACGCCAGTGGTGTAATTTACAGAGATGGAATGACCCGAGATCCTAGCACAGGTCAGGAAACCTCTTACAATCAGGCTGTTTATCGGGACTTCCGTATTTATAACGCAGCAAGTGTTGTTACGCTTACTCCAGAACTTCAAAGAGATGCTGCAGGTTTTGCCAGACGCGATGCCCAAGGTAAAGTCATGGGAGTTGAAGGTCATGACACGATTCATGCTGTGACTTATGACGCAGGACTCATTACCTCTATTGATCATCGTCCGCTTGCTGAAGCTAATCAAGCTTGGGGAATGCGCGTTGCATTTGATGGCGACAGAGCTAATTTCACATTTACTGGTGCAGCTGCTCGTGGCATGCTTGCAACTCATGGTACAAGTTTGAATGGTGTGACTCGCGCTAATGCTCGAATCGTCGAACGAGGTGATGGCGGTTTTGCTGTCCAACGTCGTGATGGGGAAAGTTATACTGATGTGTTGATTGAACGCATTAATACAGAGCCAGGAGAACATCAAGGCGAGCATACGAGAGATACTGTAGAACCTGGGCATCCCACGATGGATTTTGATCCTGAGGGACGTCCGATCAATTGTGTGCGCACTACTTTTGACAAAGTGACTATTTATCGAGGCATACAATGGGTTCCTGCTGGACCTCAAGGTTATAACATTCGAACAGGGTATATTCTGGAAACACAAGCCAATGGGCACACCATTGAAACAGTCTATGAGAGAGTTCGTTATAATGATCGTGGGCAGCCTGTTGCGAGAACGATTTATCGTACCGAAAATGGTGTTAGGACTGATCAAAGTGAGGAAATTGCTAGAAATCACAGAGAAACAGTTGAGAGGATGACCAAAAATATCGAAGATATCGGTAGTTGGTACCAAGCTCATCGTGGACTTATTCCGGCTCAGAGATCTGCTGAAATTGACGCCTTACTTGCCATGCCCATTGATGGAGAACATGGCTTAGTGAATATTGATATTCAAAGTTTTACGGAAGAAGTTCGGGGAGTTGACAAGACGGGTGAAGATTTACATGGCCGATACATGACTCCAGAGGTTTTAGGTCTTATTGATCGTACAGCTCAAGCTTTAAGAGACACTCCTTCTCTCTCAGGAATTCCGCAAGCACGAAGAGCTGAATTTGAAACAGCCCTGAATGCGAATCGTGCAGATATTTTAGGAAATTTAGCTGAAGTTCTTACCATTATTCGAGAACATCGAGACTTACCTGTCCAAGCGCTGGAGCCTACGCGTGTTGCTTTAAATAGAGAAGAGACGTTTAGACAAGTGGCAAACCGCTATGGCCAGGTTCAGTCCATGCGTGACGAGGCAAGTAGCTATGCTACTTATCAAACATCATCCATTCCTGATGCAACAATTCGTGGAGAAGTTCAGGCTGCTATTAATACCATTGGTAGAAATTTAAAATTTGCTGCAGATCGATATGGAGATGAACTCAATCGTGCATTGGAAGATCTTCTTAGTGGCGATTTTTCTCGAACTGAGCAATATCTTGGAAATCCAGAACAAAGACGTCGTGGTTCGCTAGATGTCTTAAAGGGTGAGTACGATTTGGCCGCAGATCATTTGTTGAGAAATGCCGGTAGAGCGGCCGAACTTTATCGCGCTTTGAACGCAACATCAACTGCTCGAACCACCGTTCAATGGAATGGCCGGCCGGTTACACGAGAAAGAGCTGGCAATATTTTAGCAGCTTTTAGAAGTGGAATAGGCTTAATGGCTCAAGGGTCTGATTCTTTAAGGCAATCAGATGACACAGTGCGTCATGCGGGTGTGGCTATTTTAGAAAGAGGAAATACAGGTGTCAGATTCTTAGAATTAGGCGACCAATATATTCATACAAATGTTGCTACACAAGATCGAGGGCTTTATGAACGAGCCATGGGTCTTTTTGATCAAGGTTTGGCTTCTTATAATAGTTCTGTGGGTCGTTCTACTCCTTATGATTCAAGCATTATACAAAGAGTTTATCGGCTTTTGGGTGATGGACAGGGAATTACCGGTTTCCTTTCTTCAGCACGTACTTTATCCGATCTTTCAACAAGCCGTCGTGAACGTGTTTCAGCCCAAGATTTTGAACGTCTGGCTAGTGGTTTACATACAGCACATGATACAGGTGCAGCTATTACCTCAGAAAATTATCAGGGGCTTTTGAGAACAGGACAAGATCTTGCAAATCGTGTTCGCGCCCAATATCAATTAGCTTTTGCAGCTTTGGGTGAACATGGATTAACTCGAGAAGTTACTGCTGTTTTTGATATTGCCGAAGGGATGGGAGAATTTACAGGTCGTATTGCAAGTCTTGCGGAAGGGATTCAGCATTTGACTCGTTTCTACAGCCCAGCCGCGTCCGATCAGTTTTCTGTTGTAATACGAGCGTCTGAAGTAACTCAAGATTTAAATGCGACTACTGTACGAATGGCTGGATTTATCCGAGAAGGATTGGCTCAGACAACTTATCTGAGTACACGCTTCTTAGCTCAACCTGGAGCGATTGACGTTAAAGCTCTTCGAGAGGATCGACGTTATCAAGCCCTTGAGGGAGCTGTTCATAATGTTTCCGTAGGTCAGAGAATTTTAGAAAATGAAGCAAGGTTTAGCCAAGCGCCTCCAAGAGGTCTTGATCGCGGAATATCCATCGAAAGTGTGTTTTCTCAAGATTCTGCTCAAAGACTTGAAAATGCTCTTTCAAGAGTTCGTGCAACACCTGAGGAAATAGCCAGCTATCGATCTGTTTATAATGAAACGTTAAGATTTCATCGAGAATCTTTGCAGGCCTATGCTCGAGGGGATGTCAATAAAGCAGACAGTCTTTCTCAAGCGGCTGGAAAAGGATTCTCTATTCTTGAAGAGTTGACGGGTCTGGTTCGTGAGACTTTGACTGAACGAGGCAGTATCATTGCTGGAGAATATGTTTCAACAGAACCCAGGGGAGCGCAAGGGGTTTCTGTACGGACTTATTGTTCTACAGCTCCGTTGGCTTTGGCCAAGGTGAGATATTTGAATGTTGCTGTCGCTTCGTTTATGGCTAGAAATTATGATCGCATTGAAGATTTTACGGCTGCTTTTAGAGAGGCTTATCGGGAAGGTCGTGAAATATTGAGGGCCGAATTTATACGTGCAGGTCGCGTTGAGCTTAATATTATGCGTACGACCGATCGCGAAGGAACTGTCACCTGGCAGATTCAATCAGGCCGACAGGGAATTCAACGTTATCTGGATCGAGGTGGAGAAGGTCTAAGAATTTTAGCTCGCGGTCTGACGCGGGAAGCAGTTGGACAATTCCAAGGTGTGGTGGTTCATTATTTTAATAATATCGATCAAGCCCGCAGGGATTTAAGAACCACAGAACAGACGCATACTTCCGTTGAAAACTTAAGAAATCTAGGACCGCGACTTACGACTGAAGAAACAGCACTGAATCAAGGGAAAGCTAATATTGTTGATTCAAGATTAACTCATGAGAGAGTTCTGAATCGTCGTGCTTTGGCTTTATTGAATGATGGACGTTTTAACGAATCAGATAGAACTTTAAGAATTTTGAGCACTTATCAACATATTACTGCGACATTCATGAATGCAACAGCTAGACGATCAACTACAGGTGGAGTAGAACTTATCTACAGTGGAAGTAATAATTTAAAAGATCTCAATGGTCATAAATTACCTCCAGACCAAGCGATTGTTTTAGCTAGGGAAAATGCAGATCATACCATTGTTTATGCTCCTGAAGCTCGTACACAGTTAGCTCAGATGCAAACAACTTATTTAGCTCAACACTATACTTTGAATGATCTTTATCATTCATCAGCTTTTGCAGTTTTAACCTATGTAGTAGCGATGGCCAATTTAGAAGACGCTGTTGTTCGGGGAGATGATGTAGCAGCTCAAGAGGCCTCAGCTCAAGCTGATGCTTGTGCCAATCCTTCTGATGAATCGGGGCTTATTGCGTCTGCAATGGCGCGTGAAGGTTTGGGAGAACTCAATAAGGGGACCAATGCGGTTCTTTTTGATGTAGACGGGGGTCCCCATAATATCGCAGGCGTTCTTCAAGATTTGGATCAAAGATTTGAAAGAGGCATTCAGCTTTTTGTGGATAGACAATACGACAGAGCTTCTTCTGAGTTCAGGGAAATCGGACAGAATTATCAAACTTTGACAGCTTATGTAAATAACTTTGGTCAATTGGATGAAACAGGATTCAGAGAAGGTCAAGGCAATATGCAGTCCATACGCAGGTTGTTAGCGACCTTGAATATCACGGTTCCAACGGGACCTCTTCAAATCACACCAGAGCTTATCACTCAGGTTCTTCGTGCTTGGGAATCCAATCCTGCTCATGAAAGCAATCTTGTTCTTAAAGCAGGCTTAGTTCGCTTCACAATGCTTGTTCATATTCGACAAGGAATGGCCCATTTACAAACAGCTCGTGAAGCCATGATGCGTGGAGATTGGATTTCGGCTAGACACTCGACCACAAGGGCTACGCTTTCTCGGGAAAATGTGCAGGAAAGAGAACGTACGCTGCGAAATGACACTCTTCAAAGAGAGTTTTATGAAGGTTGGGATGAGCAAGTTGGAGGAAACACTGTTCATCATAAAGGCTTTAATGAAATACGAGATGAGATTGCTCGTGAGCAGTCCACCTCGTCTACAACACTTTCTGAAAGAGAAGCCTTAGGCGAGAGATTAGGACTAGGACAAGGGGCGGTGATTAGAAGTGGAACGTTGGCGAATTTGCGTAGCAATGCAGCTGCAAGAAATGCGGCAGTGGAAACCTTGTCCGTTCGGGCAGGAGTCATTGGACTCTTAAATTCAGAATTAGGAGCACGAGGTCGTATCTTAAATTCGCTGAATACTCTTCTTTCTCGGGATCATCTCACAACGGCTCAAATGGATAGAGCTGATCGTATGTTGGGAGTCGTTTCAGTTTCAAGGGATAGGGCTAATTCTATTGATCAAGCTTATAGCGAGGGGCGCATACGACTTGATCGTACTCATACCGATGAGGAAGGGCATGTTGAACGTAACTATACAGACAGGACAGCTCGTGGACGCCTTGTAATCGATCTGCGTGATCCCAGTGGGCAGTCGGTTCAAATTGAATTGGCTCAAGTTCGTTTCGGGGTTTCTCAGAGGGAAGGTGTGAATCAATGGGTTAATTTTGGGGTCAATCCTTCAGGGGTTGGAACAGGTGATGTCACAGCGATAGGAAATGCAATGGCCCCATTTGCCTTTAATGCTCAGATGGATCAGCTTGGAAGCTCGGCCTATCTTTTCCTTCAAAGAGAATTAAATTTTACTCAGGTTTTCCAACAAGGGGAACAACATGGATGGGAAACAGTTCCTCTTCAGTCCTTTGATAAGCTTAACGCTTATAACAATGCCTTTAATGCTGTTTCAGCCAGAGATCAGGTGACTTTTGCTGCAACGACAGGACATCCAATAGCGGTAGGAGCGATTACGACGGCTGTCGCAGAAGTGACGAGTTCACAAGCCTATCAAAATGCGGCTTCTCTTGCGCGACAGGGAGCCATGTTCATTATGTTGGGTAATTTTAAAGCAGCTTCAAATATTTATCAGGAAGTAGCTTCTCAATATCAGGAGATGGGGACGTATGAAGTTCAGCGAAGCGCAAATATTCAAAGACAAGATGCTTTGAAAGCGGAAGTCATTAATAATCCTCATGGGAAGACAGCAGAGGCGCTTCGTTCATTAGGTTTATTGGATGCGAACGGGCGTATTCAGTTTGGCTCCAACGGAAGTCCAGCCGCATTGAATCAATCTTTATCCCGTTTTTTACTTGTTCCAGATCTTGCCAATACAGCAAATGCAAACACGCTTTTGGGTGATGTTATTTCTCCTAGCACTGCAGGTCTGATTCGTACAAGTCTGACGCAACAAGGCCGCTTTTCTGAAAGTAATCTTCGAGATGCCCAAAATATGTTGGCAAGTTTGATCTTAACTCAGCGTTCTAATACGGAATTGACTCAGGCTTTAACTGCGATGAATAGTGGAGATCATACGGCGGCAACAAA
This sequence comes from uncultured bacterium, assembly GCA_964640155.1. Taxonomy (GTDB): domain Bacteria; phylum Auribacterota; class JACPWU01; order JACPWU01; family JACPWU01; genus CAZXEQ01. The sequence goes on from CAZXEQ010000007.1 coordinate 48,129, forward strand.
GCATATGGAGCATGCTCAAGTTCTTACCCAAGCTTCATCACATATAGCTGCATTAGTGGGTATCCCAACTGGTAGTTATCGAATGGGTTCTACAGGGCCTCTTCGAACGGCAACTCAGGTGGTTACAGCTGTTGTGGCAAAGGTACGTGAACTGATAAGCACAGACAGTGCCACTCGAAGGGCTGAGATCAATGTAGAACTGGGTGCGATGCAAGCGGTCATTACAGCGAGGCAGACGGTAGATCAGGGGTTAGCAGATGCGCAGCGCACGCCCACCAGTGCAATTATTCAAGAGGCGACGCAAGGAGATCGCGAAGCTTTGATGAATTCTTTAGGGCTACAAGGAGAACAAAGAACAAATTTTGAACATTTGATTGAAAGATATATCGCTAATGAAGAAAGTGGGAAAGAGGCTACAGCGGTAGGTGATAGACGCCGAGAGTTAGAACATCAACGTTCTCAAATTGTGGATCAAATTTCTCAAACAATAAGTCAAGCTTTGACAAGAATGAACATTAATAATGTGTCTGATTTGGAGCGCCATACTGCAGGACGACCTAATCATATGACAATGCTGAGAAGTTTTGTACAGATTACAGAACTTCAAAGAAAAGTTGAGCGCGGAGAAACTTTGACTCAGGCAGATATCACGACCTTAAGAAATGCCGTGCAAAATTCGGCAAATGCAGGAACATCGCCAAGGGCTTTTTATGAGAGGTTTACAGATGGTGTCCAACATGGGTTTGGATCTGCTAGGCAAAGTCTTGTCAGTTCATGGAATAATCTTATCGCAGGTAACATTACCAGTGCTTTCAGAGATTTAGGTGTGACTTATGGAAGATATTTAAAAGCTGCGTTTTTGGATACATTCGTGGGTTATTTTCGACATGTTATTTTAGGTGGTGTCACAGAAGGCATTGGTTATGGAGCCCGTATGGTTTGGGGGCTTGGAAAATGGGCTGTGGCTTCTGCAACCGCTAATCGTCCGGATAATTTTGATTATTGGGTTTATGTTGAAGAAGGTAGAGACACGCGCGAAGTACAATCTACTGTTCTGGATACCTCAGGCTTACGTGCTGCAGAAAAAATTTCTCGTTCGGGTCAAGGAGATACAGTGGGTATTGGAGGTCAAACCCTCGAAGAATTCATGAATAGCTCTCAAAGTTTAATGGATAATATTCAAAGTCAGCAGGGCCAAATTGAAACTCTTCGTCGTCAGCCTATGACAGAAGCTAATCAGCAAGCCCTCACTTCAGCTTATATGGACCTTCGTATGACTGTCGGAAAATTTACTGATGGGCATTTAAGCTATCAGATTCATTCTGCGTTGGTCGATGCTCATTACGATAAAGTAGATGCTCAGAACCGCATTCGACATGAAGAATATCTAAATAATGGTAATGACACACGTTCTCTTCAGAATTTGGCTAATATGGCTCAAGAGGTTCAAGAGAATGGTCAAACAGCTTTAAATACTCTTGCAGTAACGCGACAAGAAACTTCACGTGCCATGAATCTTCAGGAGATGGACAGTGCATTTTCAAGAGGTGAAGGTAGAGTGGGAGAATTTATCGCCAATGCTCAAAGAGTGCATGGGCTTAATAATCTCATCACTCAGGCTTATGATATGACGAAAAGCCATGGCGGATTTATGGACCTTTATCTTGAATTTCAAGATGCTTGCACGGGATTTGATGCGCACAATGGAGCAGTTGCTTTACGTAGGTTGAGCACGCAGGCCGAAGGTATGCTTTCTACTTATCAAAGAACGCAAATCGTCAATCAAACTGCTTTTGAAGGCCTTTCATCAAGCATGCAGGATCGAGTGACTCAACTGAATGCAGCTATCAAGTCAGGTGAAACAAGATTTGCCATTGTGCAATTTGTTGTCATTGATGTTGGATTAACTTTAGTGACAGCAGGAGGAGGTTTGGGTATACGTGCGGCAATTAAGGTAGCTTCCGAAGCTGCAATGGAATCTGTAGCAAGAAGACTAGCAACACAAGGTGTTGAAGTTATATTGAAGGATGGAGCTAGGATAGCAGCCAGAGATCTTGTGAAGGAAGTAGCCCAAATTGGTTTAGGAGATGTTATTCGGTCAGTAGCATGGCGTGAAGCAGTGAGAGCAGTAGGTACTTATGCGGGCCAATACGTGTTGGCTTTTGGGCGAAGCCTTTTTACCCATTATTTTGCTAAAGAAGGTGCTGTTCGACAAGGTTTGGAAAGATTAGGGAAAACGGTAGGCAGAGAGGCTGTTCCCCAAGGTGCAAGCCGTTTACAAAAAGTTTTGAGTCATTGGGGTGAGCAGCTTCAGCGTATCAATCCACTTCGCGGGGCAGGTGCTGGTTTTGAACGTTCAGGAGTGATTGAATTATTGGGCTCCATGCGACATGGTGCTCACACGTTTGCGATGTTGGAATTCATTGGCCCCATTTTAAATCCGATTATGAATCATACTTTGAATCCTGTTCTCAATCTTGTTGTTGATTTAATGAATCGTGCTGGAATTCAAGTGGGTCATATGCATGAAGCTCCTTCTGTAAGTTTTGGACAGTTGATAACGCTCAGAGGCTTGGAAGCTCATTTAGGACGTGTGGCAGATGCCTATATGAGTGGTTTGAAAATGGGTCCTCTCTTTTCTTTTCAAATACCCGGCCATATTTTTGCCGTGGGAAGTGTAGGTTTTAGATTAGCGGCAGGGGGTTTTTATGGAGCACTTGAGCCGATGATGCGGCGCGTTGGAGCGCAGGCTTTGGGCAAATCTGTTTCTCAGGCGGTAAGAGGTGTTCTCTGGCCAGCAATTCGTAGAGAGGTTGAAGGAGGGGCAACAAAAATTCTTTGGGGTAGAGTCGCTCAACGTGCAGCTCTTTCGGTGATTACAGGTCCTCTTGCTATGAGTGGTTTTATGGCTCAACAGGTAAATGGTCTTCTGATGTTCAAGGTCGCGGAGGTGGGTGTTGAATTTTCAGTTCGAACATTCTTAGCGCTTTCAAATACAATTGGAGGAACGCAGTTCACAAGCGAACAGATAGAGCACATGGTCGCAACAGCGAAAGAATATTCTTTCCTATTGGTTCCAACGATGACCCGTCATATGGAATCTGGATTGGCAGCCATGCGATTTGCAGATACGATGCTAGAAGGTGTTCGTGGTCAGGATGGGTCTGTTCAAGTCCAATCGATGACTGAAAGAATTGCGAATAGAGTAAATGAAATGACGGGTGTTCTTACTGCTCATGTTACAAAGATGCATGAGGCTACAAATAGTGATCAGTTTAATGCTGCGAGTGAGGCTTTACGTGCGGAATTGGAAAAACAAGGTATTGAAGCACCTGCAGAGCTTCAACAAGCTGAAAATGCTTGGAGAGAAGCCCAAGCAAATTCAGTTGCTCCAAAAGAAGGTGAATCTCTTCCTGCTCCTAATCGAGAAGCAGCTAGAGCACCTAATCTCGATGCTTATAAAGAGCGCGTTTCTTCCTTGAATGAGCCTTTAAGAAGAGCCGTTGAAGAGGGAGGAACAAAAGATTTACGCTTGATTCAACATATTTTAGAAGGTAGAACGGGTGCTGCTGAGCAGATTTTAAATGATCTCTTATTATCTAGACCCGGTGATGCTATTTCTGCACTGCAAGGTGTGGCAAAACTTTTTGAAGCTGCACGTACTCACATGGAAGAATCTGGGATTCACATGAGTGCGGAAGCCTTTGTTCAAAGTGTAGATCCTGGAGGTAGCGTAAGACATTTAGTGGAAATAGCCGCTCGAGAAGGTTTGGCAAATGGTCCTCATTCAGAGTTGTTGTCTACGCTTACTCATATTATGGAAGCGAGCCGAATGACAGAGCGTAGTGACGAGCGTGGCATGCGAAAAGCAAATGAAGCTTTATCTAAGCTTGTTGAGAGAGTTGACTCTGAATTGATTGGAGATGCTCAGAAAATTAATGATGAACGTGTAGGTGGAGCTGAAGAAAGAAAAACTAATCTTACAGAAGCTCAAGAGTTTGCAAATAGAGAAGCCGAACATATTTTAAATGTTCAAGAGGCAGCTAGGGCTGCTGCTGTTTTAGGAATGGAATCTTCATATGCCATGTCTACGCATGAGAGAAATGCTCGAGAAATAGGAGAAGGCCGGTCTATCGTAGATCGTGCTTTATTGAATGAAAAAACAGGGGCTCGTTATGATCGCTTTGTGGCTGCTTCGAAAGAAGCTGTTCAAAGAAGTCGCGTATTTGATAAGGCGACAGGATCTCTTGCCTCAATTCCTTTTGCTCAAGTATTAAGGGTTCATTTAGCAAATCCAGAAGGAGCACAAAGAAATATTGCTGCTGCTCGATTGCTTCAGAATCACGTACAAGGTTTAGTTGCAAAAGAGGGTGGAGCAGTACGTGTGGTAGTAGGTTTTGTCGCGGATGCTTTATCAAGATCTGGACGAGAAGGTGCTTTAGGCTCGGGAATGGGATTCCGTGATGGAACAATTGGCATTGAAGGTCAAGAAATGATGGGTGGACAAAGGGGTGAATTAAGAACGGAGCTTCAAAAAACTTTGGCTGCTGTTTCTGAAGTCATGCGTCTTCTTGAATCTAACGGCGGCACCGTAACAGTGGGTGAATATCGACGTCTAATTGAAAAAGCTACTCCATCACAAAGAGACTTGATCAATGCCATGGTCGATGTGAGGTTAAGTGGAATTGAAAATGTTGAACAGGTTTTGGGTGAAGCTTCTGCTCGTTTGGGTGATCGATTAAGCGACAATCAAGACATGAATTATCTTTTGAATGTTTCAGCCATTATAGGATTGAAAGAAACTGCTTCGCTTGCAGAAGTTGTTGAGACAGCCAGTAAAATTAAAGATTCAGAAGTGGTAGGAAGACTTCTTGGATTTGGAGATAATGCAAAAGCGGCTATGGAGGTTTTAAAATCCCTAACGGGTATTCGAAACAAAGCATTGGCTGAAGAGGTCGGAAGAACCAGCTTGGCCGATGTGAGAAGAGCGATTGGCTCAGGAGAATTAAGGTCCCTGATCCAGAATGCTTATCTTCGTTTGAGTGAAAGTTTGAAGGGAAATGAAAAGGCTTGGCAAGAAGCTTATCGTGAATCTACAGATATTGCGAGCTTGAATGAAAACAGCAAAATTTCTGAAATTGTAGCATTGGGTGAAAATGTTTTAGGTGAAGATTTAGCTTATCGTTTGGCTGCAGAAAATGTCTTGTTTGTTATTGAGGGTGGAAGGGGTTTTAATCTATCTGCTACACGTGCTTTAGCTAAGGAGCTCGCTTCTCTTGTTGAAGGGGGTAGTTTGAACCGATTGTTGACCTTATCTGAGGTAACTGAATTGGCCGCAGTTCGTTCTGAGAATAAACAAAATGGCCATGAAGCGATGGTTGTTCGCATGGGTGAAATGTTAAGAGAAAGAACAACTGAGGCTCGAGCCATTTCAGAACAAACAGGGAAAGTGGTAGAGGCTCTTGTGCAATTGTCCAGAGAGCTTTCAAAACCTGGCGTGAGCGCAACCCAGCTTCATGTTGCAACGTTTATGCGCGTGGCCGCAGCTGCCGGACTCTCTTTAAGTTCTGTGATTCTTTTAAGCAGCTCTAAAATCAGTGGAGCCGTGGCAAAATTGATTGAAAAAATGTTGAAAGGAACTTCGATCGAGCTTCTTACAGAAGGCGCGAGATACAAGATAGGAGAAACGACCTTAGAAACTTCAAGAGAAATTAGCTTGCAGGATATGGCTGATTTAATCGATCAATTTGCAGAGATGCCTTCTTCTTTAAGCCAAACTCAGCAAGATCGTTTGAATGTAATCAGTGAGACTTTGGGTAAAGAGCGAATGGAAAGAGACTCCAATGTTCAAGCAAGAGAACAGATGGAAGCAGATCTTCGTACTCTCGAACATAGACAAGAAAAGGGAAGTGCTGTAGAGGATACAAGAAGACAGATTCAGGAGTTGAATCAAAAGATTACGCAAGCCGATGGCAGAATTACAACTTTAGAAACAGAAAGCAGTGCCATCGTAACAAATGCTCAAGTCGATGCTTCTCTGAATGGCTTCTCTCGTCAAGTAAATGAGATCAGTGAATCTGTAGCGAGAGAAAGTGCGACCCGGGACATGAATGTTTTAGAAAGACAACAGTTGGAAGCGGAAGTTGGGGTTGCAGGAGGTAATAGAACTGAAGCTTTGGCCAAGATTCAGGAACTAAATCAAAAAATTACAGAAGCAGATAACAGAATTTCACATCTGGAAGCAAAAAGTCTTCAACTGAGTCGTTTCAGAGAACTGGGGTTAGAAGTGATTCGGGATATGTATCGAAGAATTGCTTCTGAATCAGCAACACTTTCAACCCTTGCGACGACACGTCAATATCGACAAGCTCTTGAGAGAATGCTGAGTGAAAGAGCTCCTCCGACGCAAGAACAAAAATTCGCGATTGCACTTGCCTTGCGTGAATCCCTTTTTGGAGGAAGGGATTCTATTGGCGCTCATGAAGCACAAGCCTACTTTGAAGTTGCTATGGAATTTTTATCTCCAGATGGCAAAGGCGGATTAAAACCTGCACAAAAAAGATTGTTTACAGAACTTCTTCTTGGGAATATTCCTGTGGTGGGCACCGGAGGTGGAAAAACCTTAGGTCTTGCGGCTTGGGCTGTGGCGCGTGCCTTAATGGATCCTACCGGTAGCCGCATGATCATCGTAGACACCGCTGCAGCATCAGGAAAGTATGCAAGTTCTGAGACAGAAGGGACCATAGGCGCTTCTTATGCAGAAGTCTTTAAATTAGGAGGTCTTGAGGCTGTAGATGGAGATGCATTGGTCAAAGAGAATAATATTGAAAGATTGGTTGAAAAGTTGGAGTCTAGCAAGGCCACTGTCATTCTTAGTTTAGATGCATTAGGTCATTTGGGAAATCGCTTTGCAGGTGAATTGGGTGGACGTCTGAAAAGAGCTTTAGAGAGACAAGAAGCTGCTGTTGATGAAATTCAAAACTTGGCTACTCCCAATAGCTATATTATCTCAGGCTCAGGAAAACGTGTTACTTCAGCCCAAATCGAACGAATCACAAATTTAAGAAATCTTTTATTAGGTGAAGGTTGGATGACGGGAGTTGCTCGAGAAGGTACGCGTCTTCAACCTTTAGACATGGCACAATTTGAAAACGTGAGAGAAAATGCTGAGGTGAAAGCCTATGCAATTAATGAAAATACGGGTGAAGTCTTTATTAATAAAGGAGCGCTTGAAGCGCTGAAAGGTTTTACTACTTCTGAGATTAGCTCTGTGCTTAATGCAGAATTGGCGGACGGGCTTCATGATACTGTTGAAATTGATAATAATGGGACCATTCGTCCTAGAAGCGGTGGAAAAATGACCGATCAGACTTTGAGTGATTTTAATCGTGTCATTGCTTTGGGTTTGAAACTCAATGAATCACGAGCTGCAATGGGAGAAGAGGGAGCTAGAAATATTCCTGAAGTAAGGATTGAAGAAATACAGATTAATCAAACGACTTCTCAAACTTCGATGGTAGAAATGATAGGCCTCTTTAGAAGCGTGGTGGGAACTACAGCAACACTTGGCCCTGAAGTGGAAGCCATTGTACAGGCTTATATGCGAGGAAAAATTGTTGATATATCTCCATCCGAATTTGCTCCTCGAGATTTCGTAAATATTTTACCCTCGGGTCAAACATTGGAAAGTATGGCCAGAAAGGCTGTGGGGGATTATTTTGAAACGGGTCGGGCTGTTTTAACAGGAGTTGTAGGGGCCGAGCAGACTCGATTTGTGGAGCATGTTCGTGAGGCCTTTAGAGAAAGGATTAATGCAGAGGCTGTTTCCGAAGGTTTGACAGGAGAATCTCTTGCTCGCAGGGTGAGCGAAAGAATGGCAGCACTTGAAGGAACTGGGGGCACACTCAGAGTTATTGATGGAAGAACGGAGTCTAAAACGATTAATGACATCGCTAGAGATATTGGACCTAAACGTCTCTTTGTTATAACCAATGAGCAAGGTTTTGTGGGGGTCGACTATAAAGGATTTAATGAAAAAGGGGGAGATCGCGGTATTAATCTTTACGCATGGGGTTCGGAAAGCTTAGGTGTTAATTTACTCCTTCAGTTGAAAGGAAGAAGCGGTCGAAACGATACCTCCACTGAGCGTTTTTGGTATGTAGATGATGCGGCCTTGGCCAGAAATTTAGGTGATGCCCGAAGTTATGCCCAAGATCTAATCGACAGTTGGAAGGGTTCTGCGTTTGAAAGACAAGCATTAGAGAAATTTAGAGATGGTCGAGAGATGGATCAAACAGAGCAATTGGTTGTTTCAAATATTTGGCAATCGGCTCTTGGCAAATCTCGCGCTTTGAAATTTATTGCAAGTGAAGTCAGTCGTTCTCGATTTACGAATGAACCTTTGAAAAATTTGAGAGATCGATTTACAGAAGGTTCTAAAGAATACAATATTATCAACAAACTTTATGAAGAGGTTCTCAATCCTGCTTCCGAACTTTCAGAATCTGCAGCCATTCATTTGGGAGATCGCTTCCGTTCAGGTCGAGAAATATTGGAAGACACAGTGTCAGGTGCACGAAATGATGCCATACGCGTTTTTGAAGTTTTGAGAGCGACGGAAGGACTTTCACCAGAAAGTTTGAGAACGATTGATGCCCATTTAGAAGCGCTTAAAGGTTTGGATAACTTGAGTGAGATTAGATCAGCAACGCGGCAGTCTTGGAGTGGTGCTCGAGATAATTTAAGAGACTATGTGGCAGCGACTTTAAGCCTTGCTGAAGGTGTATTGGCTTTTAGAGGTTTGACATCGCCTGAGAAGATGAGTGAAAGAGGTCAGAAAGTGGCTGCGGCTGAAACACGAGTTAGGGACGTTTTCACTGAAACTTCATCAGGTGGTAAGGTTCAAGCGACAGATGCAGAACTTCGAAGAGCAGGGGTCGAATTTGTGGATGGTGGGGCACGCGGTAGTGCGACCTATTCAAAAGTTTATGCAACTCAGCAAGCCTATCAAGTAGCTCAAAATGATGAGCGAGATCAACAAACACGAGCTCTTCGAGATGTTCTTGCTCAAATTCGAAGTGAGGCCGCAACACCTGCATGGCCTAAAGATGCAGCAGCTCGTACGGCAAGATTAACGGCCATTGCTACAGAACGTTCACAAAAAGCTGGAGCTACGGATGTTAATGCTGCGGCGAGTGCTTTGGTTACGCAAGTTCAGTCTTATTTAAATACAGACAGTTCTGCATTGAGTGAAACGGGTCTTTCAGCAATTGCAAGTGTAACTCTTTCTCAGGTGATGGAGTCTGGGATTCAAAGTGGTGGACAAACGATTACCTGGTCTCAGGCAACAGATGCTCAAAGACAAATGGCGATTGAGGGTGTAGCGAAGCAATGTAATGTGAAAGTTGATCAAGTGAGCAGTCTTCTCACTCAAGATCGATCCGAATTAAGAACTTCGCAAACCAGAAGAGTAGCTCAAGCTGCAGAAACATTCGCTCAATTTATGGAATCAGAAGATATTGAAGCGAGTTCTGAAAAAGATGTTTTAAGTAAGGCTATCGAGGTAGGTCGGCAAAACGGTCTTTCTATTGCTGAAGTTTTTACACTCCTTAATCCTACGCTTTCAGCAGAAGAAAGAGAATCTGCTTTGCGTAATCTTATCACAAGCCAAGCTTTGGAAGTTGCATCGATGAAAAACACTACCCCTGAAGAGCGTCAAGCCCTGTCTGAACGTTTGAATAGTTTAAATGCTCTTGTTGCTTATATCAAAGGTGGGAAGCAAGTAAATTCTCAGGAGGCGACAAATGTTTTATTCCAGAGCCTTTTGGATGGAGTCGCTTCTCAAAAACTTTCGTTAAAAGAACGTTATCAAGCCGCACGGGCTGTTTTGAAACTTTATCCTGTAGCAAAATCCATGGGCATGTCTGTTGATGCACGATTAGCTGTTTCAATGATTCAAGAAGCTATGACTTTTGCTCAGAACATTTCAACAACGGCAGAAGGATTAGGTGTTTTGGCTCAAATTGAAAATAATCTTCTATGCTGTATTGCAGAAGCCGCTCAGGCTTTAGCCGGCCAGAAAGTGGTGAGTATTGAAGTGGGCACTGTTTTGAAACAAGTAAGAGATATGATGAAAGAAGGGGCTAAGCAAGTTCGTGAGAAAGAACTTCAAGCAGCTCAGCAAAGTGCGAGTGAAGGAAAATTTGCAGCAGTGGCTTCCGCTTTAAGTAGAGCTGAATATGCTCAAGCTTTGACTGAACATGTGGAAGGAGCAGCTGCAGCTACAACAACCACAGGAACATCGACTTTAGACTATACAGAGTTTCAACAGGGAGTTGCTCCAGCTCTTTTAGATGTGATGGATAAGCCCATATCCGATGAAGTTCAAGAAGGGCGAGAAGCACAAGTTCATGCGACAGTTGCAGGGAAGATGAAGAAGGCCAGGAAGCCTAAGAAAATCACGCTCTTGGCTGCTCGTTTAGCGATTGCTACTGAGGATAGATCCAAACAAGACGCCACAAATTTCTATGCAGATCAAAAAGTTGTCAAAATTCTTGAAACAATTGCTAAGCAGCAGGTAAGTGCTGTTCAAGAAACGGGGACAACTCAAGTCAAAGGTTTAGTAGATAAAGTTCTTTCTATCTTCAGAAGAGATGAGAAAAAACAATTTGTTACAGAAGGTGCAGAACTGGTTCGTCGTCTTCAGGACCGCTTGAAAGAAATTAATCCTGAAACTCCTGAATATCAAGATATGGTTCGTCGCTATGCAGCCCAGATGAAATCCATGGTCATGGTGGGTGCTGCATCTGTTATTCGTGAAGCAGGGGCAGAATTAGGCGTTGTGAATGTGATTATGAAAGCGAAAGCTGATGGGAATAGTTATGATATTTTAATTCAACTTAAAGATGGTCGAGAACTTGAGTTAAACAAAGTTCTGAATGAAAATTCAGAACTATTTAAGTCTTCTGACGAGATTCGTAAATTGAATGCGGCTTTGCGTTCAAAGATGAAAACGACTTTACCTGCCATTACTAAAGATTTGATGAAGCGTGTTCAAGACAATAAAGGAGAGATCGATGATGAAACCATGTTTATGGCCACAGTAGCAGCCAATTTAGCCTATTACTTTGGAACAAAGGATCTAAGAACATTCCATCATACTCAGATGCTTTCTGGAAATCTTTTGGCGCGTGATTGCATCTTAGATATTGGAACAGGACAAGGGAAATCAGCAACCGCTATTATTGTGAATTATATTCGTGCTTTATCGGGTCGTACCTCCTTTCAGATTGTGACCACGGGAGATTTTGCTTTGGATAATATGAATGAAACCAAGCCAGCTTTCGATCTTTTGGGAATAGATAGTCGTGCTGTTCGTAGAAGTGAAGCGGATAAGATGAAGCATTTAGAAAATGAAGTGGAAAACCTTCGTTCTCAATTGGATGAATTAGCGACTTCTCATCAGAACATGATGGGGTCGATGAATCAAACATTGGAGAGCTGGACCGCGAAATTGGCTGAGTTGCAAGGCAAGGCAGGCTTTGAAGCTCATGTAGAGAATCTGCAGAAGAAAGTCGAAAATTTGAAAGCTCTCATTCAACGTGCTTCAAGTGTGACTGAGATAGATGAAGCCTTGAGGGCCGATATTGCAAGAGATTATTTGCTTGAAAAAGAGATGAGCGATTTAGATCGAGAAGATGAAGCTTTGGGGCAAGATAATAAGACTCAAGAGGCTTTGGGTAAAGTAAGAGATTTGGCTCCTATTCTGATGAAAAGGTTTGATGCGAAGAAGAAAGAGTTAGAGATGACGCCTGGTCAAGAAGAAGCTATTGCAGAGATAGATGCACAACGTCAAGCCTTAGAGCAGCTTCTAACTTTGAAAAAAGGCCGATTAAATGAATTGCCAGAAGAGTTAAAAAATGAAGCAGCTTTGAATGAATGGAAAGATCGGCTTAAAAAAGTTCTTAAGGATGAAGAGTTGGCTTCTCGTCTTACTTTCATTATTGAGCCTCTTCTCAAACAAATTCATCTTTCAGATCAGAGAAAAAATCTTAACCAGATTGCAGAACAATTGGGAAATAAAGATAAGTCAACTAGGGCCAGAATAGAGGCTTTTGAAGCAAGTCTAAATCAGAGAATTACTGAAAAAGAAGCGGCTATCGAAGCTCTTAGAGAATTAGAAAATAAAGGTATGGAAGCTAAGCGGCTTGCTTTTACTGCTCCTGGTGTGACCTATATTGGCATTGGAGATTTGGCTTTTGAAAAATTAGGCGATCGCGCTCGTAAACTCAGTGAGAGATTCTTCCCTCAAGGGGGCAAGAAGCTTCATAAAGCCAATGTGGATGAAGTGGATAGTGTTCTTGAGGATCAGGCGTTGATGGATTATGTGATGGCGCAACCTTCAGGAGACTTAAGTGCTATAGAGAAAGAAATGTGGACTTTTGCTGGAAGTGTATCAGAAGAAATAAGACCTTTTGGACTCGAGAGAAAAATAGGACTTCAAAAGGAAGAGATTCAAGCACAAGAGACAGAACAAGTTGTTGGGGCAAAGCTTACTCTTTTCACCAAGGATAAAAATAACGATGTCTTAAGATTGACCAAGGCGGGCCGTCAAAGAGCCATGGACGCTTATAATGTGTTACGTCAAAAAATGATGGGACGCAAAGAACTTCCTTCTATGCCGGAGTTTATCAAGATGGTTGAAAAATCATTGAAAGCTCGTGAGCTTCGAAAGAGAGGCGAAGATTATGAAATAGATGATGCCAGCGGTAGCATTCGATTGATTGAAAAAACAACAGGAGGTATCAATGATCGTCGTGATAGTGCCTTAGGTATTGCCTTGGATGTTTTGAATTCGGATCGTGTAAGGACATTAGGTGATAATCGTACCAGTGCTAAGATCAGTGGTGGAGACGTGATTAAGGAACTTTTTGAAGGATTCAGCGGATACAGTGGATCTGTCGATACACGTGAAGCCAGAAAAGAATTTGAAAAAGGATTTGGAAAGAAGAGTACTCAATTTGTCAGAATTCCTAATTATTCTGCAAGTAAACGCAATATTCTTGCTCCGAAAATTTTCAAAAACGATAATGCAGCACAAGCTTGGTTAGAAGAACAGGCGAGAGAAGTTATGCAGCATACGACTGCGATTATCACTTTACGAAGTGTTAAACAAGTCGAAGATTTAGCCGCTAAAATGGAAGGGAAAAAAGAATTTAAAGGTAAAGTTCTTATTTTTAGAGGTTCAGAAAATGATGAACAAAGACGTCTGCTTTTAGCTCAAGCCAGTGAACCAGGTTATGTTTTAATACAAACTATGATCGGGGGTCGTGGAACAGACTGGGGCTTGGCTGATTTTGGATTAACAAAGGAGATGTTGGATGAGGCTTTAAAAGGAAAGGGTCTTTCTGAAGGTTTAAGAAAAGCTCAGTTGGATCAATTAGAGGGTATAACCAAGAAATTAGCAGGAAACACAGCTAAATTGACACCTGCTGAAGTCACTCAAGCTCGGAATATGAGTCAGACAGAGTTGCAGTCGCAGGATGATCGCTTGAACGAGCAGGTAAATTTTCTAGAAGAGTTTAATAAGACAGGCGAATCTCTTGATCAAGCCTTAGAGACGGCAAGAAAACAGAAAGGGCTGGCTGAAAAAGCTTTTAATGCTGCGTCTGCTAATGCTGCGCCTGCGGAAATTAAAGTGGAATTATCGTTAGGGCGTTGGCTTGCTTCTCGACGACTAGAGGTTTTAGAAGCACTTCAGAAATCAGGTCAGTCTGTGAATGAAGAATTAAAAAATGCAAGAGAAGCAAAAGAAAAGGCTAGCAGAAAACTTCTTGTTCGTGATTTAGAAAAGTTTTTTGAAAATCTTACAGAAGGAGCTGATGAGGCGCTTCGTAAGAAACTTGACCAAGTCTGTCAGAGAACCTTTATGAAATTTGCTTATGGTTTCTATATCATGCGCAATGTATTTCGAAGCCGTCGTGTGGATATACAAGTAGATGGCCGTGGTGCCCGACAAGCTGATCCAGGAACTTCCATTGAATTTAGTTCTTTAGAAGAAACAGGAGCTGACATTTTAGAAATTATCCAGCCCGGTTTAAGACAAGAGCAGCTGGACGGCCAGCTTCATCAGAAAGGAAAAGAGGGCCGTGATCGAATTGCAGCAAATGAAAAGAAATATGCCAAGTTCTTGAAGTTGAGAGAGGAATATCTAGATGCTTTAGATAAGTTGGAAACCATGGACGAGAAGGATAAGTCGGGTATTGCCACATTACAAAAAGAGCTGAGCCGAATGGAACAAGAGATACAAACGATGAAAGCTGAGGCTCAGTTGAATTTGGATATCAATGATATGGATCAGCGTTTGGAAAAGGGTGATAAAAACAATGTGGGTTATCATATTTCTGAACGTCTTTCGGATGTTTTTGGAGGCATTCGTGAAGGTACATCGGATGTGACAAGTGTCACAGTGGCCAAAGCTTTGATTGAAAAAGTCATTGAAGAAGCGAAAAAATCTAAAAATCTTGCCCTTGTTCAAGAGGTTTTGAAAAATGCTTTTGACATTCGAAAGATCGAAGGCTTGTCTTTAGAGCAATTAGATCTTCTCAAAGAAGAACTCTTGAGTCAGTTGGCTCGTGGAGACATTCAATTAGATGGACAGGTTTTTGAAGAGGGCTTAAGTCAGGCAAATATGGATTTCATCGATAGACAGCAGGAAATTGAACGTGCGGAAGAAGACGTCGCCAAACTTAAAAAAGCCTTGGAAGATTATCTGGGAGAATTTACGAAGGGAGTTCAAAATAATATTGTCGATGGGCTTGTAAAGGTTTATGGACCTAAAGAAGTTGGGACAGGTGGATTAGATCTAGATGAGATGAGTGCAGCATTTACTGATAAAATGACAGATTGGATTGGGAAGCAAACTCCTGGACCTATTGCGAGTCGTTGGATACGTTATTGGAAGACTGTCTCTAAATGGACGGCAGCAAAAAGTAAAGGCTTGAGAAGTCGGTCTGCTACTGTTGGGAACTGGATTGCTAAACATGCCCAAGTTGAAGAGCAAAGAAAATATTTTGAAAAAGCTGCTCGTGCTTGGAACAAAGCCATTGCTCGCCTTGAGAACAGAGGCGAATTGTCAGATGCATACGTTGCTATTGACCGAAAGGTAGAAACAGAGTCCATTCAGCCGATGGGATCAAATCCATCGGTACGTCAAGTGACTCAGCTTGTGAAGAAACGTGAAGCCGAGAAGCGTAAAGGTCAGGGCGTGACGATAGACTTAGCAAAAGCCAAGGCTACGCGTCAGAAAGCAGGAACAACTGCTGGATCTCCTGAGGCTCAACAACCCAAACGACCTGAAGCTGAGACAAGATCGCTAACCACATTACAGAAATTGATTCAAACTGCAGCGGTCGATGGGAGAGTTAAAGGAACGACAAGGCTTGCTATCCCAAGTGCCGACGGAAATAAATCTCAGAGATATGACTTTGACCTTACGGCTACAACAGCTCAAGTTTTGAATAGTAATGAAGCAGCTCGCGAGGCCCTTTATAAGGCTCTTGCATCTGGTCAGCAAGGGGCAGTTAAGGTTGGAGACCGCACCCTTATTTTTGCTAAGAATGCAAGGGGCTTGGTTCAAATCGTAGATGTATCAGATCTGAAGGCGGATAGTGTTACTCAGGCTTTGACTGAGGCTCAGACAAGAAAAGATGATGTTAAATTTATCTTTGGAGCGTCTGGCCAAGTGAATATCGTTATTGCAAAACCTGGTCAGACTTCTTTAGGTGAGAAAGTCACTTTAACGGGAAGCAATCTTTTTGTACATTCAAATATCAATGAAGGAACTGTTGGGTCAGGGAATACTTTTAGAGATTCGAATCTTTCAAATGCTCAAGTGGGCAATAATAACAGTTTCAATCGAGTAGAAGCGTCAGATGTCACGGTTGGAAATGAATCTCAATTAACCAGGGTAAAAGTAAATAGTGCTGAAGTTGGAAATGCTTCAAAATTAGAAGTGGTTTCAGCGGTAACAGTCGTTGTAGGTGAAAATTCTCAACTTAAAGATGTACGTGCGGATCGATCTGTTGTTGCGGGTGATCAAGCTCGGTTAGAAAATGTGACGGCAGAATCAATCGTCGCTGGAGATCGCTCTAG
Source organism: uncultured bacterium (assembly GCA_964640155.1). Taxonomy (GTDB): domain Bacteria; phylum Auribacterota; class JACPWU01; order JACPWU01; family JACPWU01; genus CAZXEQ01. The sequence goes on from CAZXEQ010000007.1 coordinate 64,281, forward strand.
AATGAAGTCAGTGACAGGCCGCAACGTTGTTGCTCAAGAAGGTGCAGATGTTGAACTCATGAATGCTCAAGCCCTCAATGCTCCTTCCGGAGATTTGACTTTTGGGAAGAATGAAGTTAAGAGAGGTGGATATAAAGAAGGCGTTTATGAAACAACAGGAGTTTCTGACCGAACGGCTCTTATTGGGCAGATGGAGCATGTTAGAGCAACTGAAAAAGAATTATTTGGTGAAACACCTTGGGAAACAATTAAAGGAAAACTCAAAGGTAAAGTAGACAGTCTTATTACCTTGCTTCGCAATCAAGAGCCAACGGGTAGATTGAAATGGGGTAAAAAATTCTTAAAGTCAATTGGAACTTACTTCAAAACTTTTGATGAAAGACAAAGGGAACAATCAACTCGAGATCGTGAAAGTGAACAAAATTTAAGAGCGGATGCGGCAGCTGAAACCCTTTATCCCAATTTTTCAACACCTGCAAGTGAGGTTTATGAAGGTTTAAACAGAAATCTATTTGGCGAAGAGGAAATGACTCATGTTGGTTTTATCATGGGAACATTAAGTGAAGAAGCGATGGCAAAAGCTATTGAAAGTGGCGTTTTGGAAGAGGGAGAAGATTCGTCTCAAAGAGTTAGTCCGTCTCCTCGTGCGGTTGCAGAAGGTCTTATTGATTTTGCACAGAGAATTTTAGACTCGGCTAAGGATCAGAGCCCAGCTGATCAAGAAGTAGCTCAGAAAAAGGTAGAAGCGCTTTGGGAAGCTGCTTTAAAAGTAGATCCTCGTCATGCAAAGACTTTACTCAGAATGGCAGAAACATTGTGGACTCGATCACAAGGGAAAAACTTGGAGGCTTCTGAGAGAGAAGAATTAAAGAAGAACTCTCTTGCGTTATATCGGTTGGCTTATCGCGAAGATCCTTCGGATGCTGAAACAGTGGAATCTTATGCGAATGTTTTGATTTCTCAGAACAAATCTGCTGAAGCTATTAAAATGGCTGAACGTTTGGTGAAGGAAAATAAAACAAGAGAAAATAAACTTCTCTTAGGAAGAATATTAATGGCTTCTGGTAAGTTTTCTGAGGCCATGAATGTTTTCAGAAAGAATGGAGTTGTCTCTAAGAAAGTGGAACAGCGTTTGACACAATTAGAAGGCAAGGCAGGCGAGTTAGCTAAAAAGAGAGCAGAATTAGCAAATTTAGATAAACCGAAAAAAGGTGGTTTCCCAGGTGGAATGTCTCCTGAAATGCTTCAGGGAATGGATCCGGAGATGCTCGGTCAGAATCCAGATCTACTTAGCCAATTGATGGGTGGAGGAGAGCAAAGGGAATCTACACCTGAAGAGAAAGCCCAGATTGCAGAGCAGAAGAAAAAGTTGGGAGAAGAAATAGAGGTTCTTAGTAAGGGAACAGAAGATTTTGGAATAACATTAGAGGAGCTTACTTCTGCTGGTGAAAAGATATCCTCTCAAGGTTTGGCACAAATTTTAATGAAACTCTACGGAGGAAAAATATCTTTAGAAAAAGCTAAACTTTTAGCGAAGACACTTCGTGAGTTGATGAATACACATCAAGAACTTTCAAAGATGAATGTTGCCCTTCTTCTCGCTATCAATGCAGAAGATTCTGATTCAATTCCAAGTCTTAAAGCAAAGATGATGAGTCAATTAGCTACTCAAGAAAAAGACATACATACACAAAGGGTGTATGCCTTGGCGGCTGCTTTCTATAATGAACAGGCCCAAGCTATTTCCGAATTGACACGCCGTCATCCAGAATTAAAAGGTCAAGATCTTTCAAGATTCTTACCCAATATGGAAATTTCTCAAGTGACTCCTGAGGTAGAAACACCTGCTGTACCGGATCAGACTGAAGCTGCTAAACAAAGCGAGGCTTTGGTAAAAGAAATAGCGGCTCAACAGGAAAGAGTTGAAGCTCTTAAGAAAGAATCGAAAGAACCTCAAGGAAACCTCGTTGACATACTCACATTATCTGAAGAATCTCAATCCTATGACGAAGATATTAAAGCTCAGGAAGAAGTGATTAGGAATGCAAAGGCCGAGAGAGACGAAGCTCGTCGCGTACTGACACTTTATAAAATGACGAAAGCTATGGATGAAGTCCAAACTCAAGAGCAGGTGATCAATGCATTAAACCAGAAGATTTCAGATGCTCAGAGAAAAATAGAGAATCTTAGGAAGATGTCCTTAAGTCAAAATCTTAGGAATGAGATGAGGGCCCGGCAAGGTGATTTTGTGGCTTCCAAAACTCAAGCCGATACAGAAGAAGCAAAAGCTACTCGTGAGCGGTATCTCATTCACGTGACAAGAGAACTTCAGCAAGCAGAAGAAAAGTTAGGCTCTCTGAAATCTCAACAAAAATGGTCAAATCGTGCGACGCGTGCAACAGAGGCCGTCTTGAACTTTTCATCGGCTCTCAAAGGTAAAGCGAAGAAGGTGGTTGTGCGCTTACAGTCATTACGACAAAAGCCAAAATTGGTTCCACGTGTTACAGAACAATCACTGGAAGCTTTAAAGAAGTATTTAAATATGCAAGCGATTGCTCTAAATATCATGGAACAATTACCTGCTCCTTCAGAGCAAACAGCTAAAGATGCTTATGCCAAAACTTCTGAAGATTTAAAAGCACAAGCTGTTGTTTGGGAAGAAGAAATGTCAGAAGTTTTGAAGGCACAGCCAGAATTGAAAGATCATTTTATAGAGTTGATGGGTATTGATACAACGGACATTTCTTCCACTCCTGCTTACAAAGTGAAACTACTGAAACATTGGGCCGCTGCCATTAAGGAACTGGCTGAAACGATGGATGCTAAGGACGAGAAGCGAGCAGCATATATGAAGTTGGTTGAGACCCTTGAGGCAAAAGCCAAAGTTGCGGAAGCTGAAGCGAAGAAGATCGAAGACGAAAAAGCCAAAGTCCAAGCCGCTGAAGCTGAGGCTAAGAAAGTTAAGCCTGTGAATGTAAATGAAGCTGGTGTGGAAGATCTGATGAAAGTTCAGGGAATAACGAAGGTTTTGGCCCAGGCGATTGTTCAAGCTCGTCAACAATTGACTATCTCGGGAAAGCCGGGTCCATTCCGAAGTCTCTCAGATTTATTCTTGGTTCCCGGCTTGAGACGTTTATTTCCTATGAGCATAGATGAATTAGAAGATCGATATGCAACGATAAGTGCTCAGCTTAAAGTAGAGACAACAAAACCTGATTCTCCAGAAGTTTTAAAACAGAGACAATCTTTACAAGGCGAGCTTCAAAGACTTTCTTCTCTACATCAAAGCGTGAAGAAATTTGCTCAAAATATTACTTTTGGAGAAGAGGGTACTGTCTATTATCCTGAAACAGTAGAGCAAAGGGTGATGGAGGCCTTAGAATCAGAAATTCAACGGAGAAGTGTTCCACATTTGGAATTCCTTCGTAATGAGTTAGCTAGAATTAAGGCTGAAAAAGTACGATGTCTTAAAGAAACTTCAAATTCTGATGTTAAAGCGCGTAAGACTGCTTTGAATGAATATGCTGAATTGGAAAAAGAAGAGAAGCGCTATATTGCATTGGAGAAGAAACTACAGAGTAAGACCCTTTCGGAAGTGATAGAAGTTGTAACTCAGCTCGAATTAAATCCTTTGATGAAAGCTTATAGTAAAATTTTAATGCAGTTGGCAAAATTAGGTGAGAGCAATCTTACAGTTCAAGAACATGCGAAACGCTATGAAGCTTTAAGAAGAGATATGGTTAAGCTTAATCGGCAGTTTTCAGATTTATCTGTACAAACTGATCAGGTAAAAAATGTAATGGAAAGTCTAAAGAATTATACAAGTCAGATGACCGATTATCTTCTTGTAGCTCGGCGCGTCAATCGTGTTTCATCTTTAGCTGAAAATCTTCGAAGGCAGTTCAATGAAAATGAAGGGACTTATGGCGTTTCAAATTTCTTTGAAAATGCAGCAAGATTTGTGAGAGCTGAGTTGACGCGTGAATATGGGAATTCAGAAGATACAACGATTGACCACTTAGGAGACTTGTATCTTTTAGTTTTTGAGTATCATTCATTGAGTGATCAGCAAAAGGAAGCTTTGGGAAATATTGCGAGGAACATTGATAATCCTGATGTGAGAAGTGGAATGGTGCAAGTCCTAGAAATTATGAAAGGTACTATTTCACTACAGAATGGGCAATTGGGAAGCCTTAAAGCTTTATTAGGACAGTTTTTTAAACAGCTTCCTAAAGCTTTAGAAATTAAAATTCTAGAAAATGTGATTCAAAGATATGAAAATATTTTAGCCAAAAACACCAGTAATATAGAGGTGAAAACAATATTAGGTCTCTTATATGCTTCCCAAATTCAATCAGGGGTTACTTTAAATTTGGAAACTTTACTAAAAGTGAAAGGTTATCTTGAAGAAAGTTTAGTTGCAGACGCTCAAAATGCGGAGAAGATCTCTGCATTGAAAGAAGTGAGACTTCAAATTCAAAAAGAACTTGTTAGACAAGCTAAAGCGATGGCAGACAAACCTGAAAATGCTGCTAATGCAGATGAGTATACGGATAGAGTTTTGGATATTCAAAATTGGCTTCGGGCATATCATCAAAATTTAGATTCTGCTGAGCAAGAAGCTTTAGAGAAAGAATTAAGAAATCAATTGCCCAAAGAAGCTGTGGATAAAGCGCGTGAAACATTGTTTGTAGATGGTTTAATGAAGCTTGCCAAATCTGGGAAGCCATTGACTTTAAGAGCAGTGGGCCCCGTGTTAGCCCCGCTCTTTGGCCCTGTTGCGCGTATCATTCGTGATGGTTGGGTCGACATTGATCAACCTGTTCATTCTCCTTCTACTCCTCTTCCAAAGAAAGTATCCAATCCTTCCTCTGGAATCGATCATAGCCGATCGACGTAAAAAACAGTAATTCGTAGTTCGTGAAGCGTAGTTCGCAAAAATAAAATACCAATACCCTTTCCTCCGGTTAGCCAGTTGACCAGTTTTTTTTGATGTTTTTTTCTTTGGTTGACAAGCGTATCTAAATGGGATATACATAGTATATCCAGTGAGGAGGTGTCTGTCGTATGGTTACCAGAGTTCAGAAATGGGGAAATAGCCAGGGTCTTCGTGTTAGCAAAGAGATACTGGAAAAGGTTCATATTGCTATTGGAGACATGGTAGATATTAGAGTTCAAAAGGATTGTATTCTTATTCAGCCCGTTCATCAGGTGCGTGGGAAATACAGTTTGCGAGATCTCGTACGTCAAATGCCTAAAGGTTATAAGCCGGGTCGGGAAGCATGGAGTGAACCTATTGGTAAGGAAGTTTGGTAAATGTTGAACTATGTACCTCATAAAGGGGATTTGGTCATACTGACATTTGATCCTCAAGCGGGTCATGAACAGAAAGGACGAAGACCCGCACTGATTGTAAGTAATAATTTGTTTAATCAATCTACGGGTTTTGCCATTGCTTGTCCCATTACAAACACGGATCGTAAAATCCCATTTCATGTAAAAATCCATCCATCTTCTTCACTCACAGGTTTCGTGATGGTAGACCAGGTTAAATCGATAGATTATCGAACCAGACAGGTCAAATATGTTGAACGAGCCCCTGTAGCATTGTTAGAGGAAGTATTAAGTATTTTAGATGCCAGTCTTTTTTAAAATGATTTCTTTTCTATGAAAGTGGGAAGTTCTAAGGTTTCCCGCTTGAGCAATATTCATTTATTCTTCTTAGCGTTAGCCTTTAACCCCATGGACCAGAATTTTTCCATTCTTGATCAAAATTTTTATTTTGATCAATTGCCTTAATGGGCTTCAGAAGAAATTTTTCAATTGCCTCGGCAACATCTTTAAGCTTGTCCGGAACATTTTTGATTTTTCCCTTTGTCAGAAAAGCTTTCCAAAGCATTTGACGATCAGAGCTCTCGTCATAAATTTGTTCAGCAAAAAGTGGAGATTTTGTAGGAATTACTGTCTTTCGATGGGTAAAAGTTTTTTTGAGAGCTTCTACAAGAGTCTGACCTTTGAAATGAAATTGCTGAGCCATGAGCCAAAGATCATAAAAATCTTTCATTCTGCTATTAAGAAGTCCAAGCTTTATCATAGATTCAAATTTTTCAGCGACAACACTTTCTTGCGGGTATCCTTTTAAATGTGGTTTTGGAAAATCTAAAATTACAGGATAATCAATCACTATAGATTTAGGATAAATCATATCTCCAAATCCAAAGTCTATTTGCATCGATATTCGTGAACGCTCAAGAAAACCTTTAAACTTAATTCTCACACCTTCGTAGTCTGCATCCTCTTTGATTTTTTGCCCTTTGATAGTGTTAGGATCATATACAAGACCATCTGATATGACATTAACTCTACAAATCTTTTTAACTACTTCTTCAATCTTGTTTACTTGATTGTCATAATGGGCAAGGAAATCAATGTCCAATGTTGCTCGTCTTTCAGGCACTTGCCATACTGTAAACATCAATGCCCCTTTTAGAATGAATTTATTGGCATATTCAGATTGACTGAGTCGATAGAGGAAGCGCTCCATCGCATAATATTGAAGGATCTCTGCAAAGGGTCGATTTAATTCTATTGCTTTATTCTGAATTCTATTTCGAACGGATGCTTCAATATTTTTAATTTTTTGCGTCACAATATTGTCTCCAAAAGTGGTTTGATAATATTTGCAACACGGCAAATATCAGCATAGAACATAATTTCCTTGGGAGATATACCTTTTTCAAGAACCGCTGTTTTAAGGGCGTCTCGTGCAATATTGATTCCTATTTTATTTCTAAACTTAAAGCAATCAGCCACAGTTTTAGCCACATTATAAACCTTCACCTTATAACCATCTATTTCTTGCTCTACAATTCCAGCGTTCCAAGTTTCTTTGGAAAAATGATAGTAATGAACAGGAGGATAATTAATTTTATTGGCATGGTTCCCTTGTGGTATAGCAAGATCTATGAGCCTTGGTATCTCACTGGTTACTTCATGAAATGCCAGGGCAGAGAGTAGACAAATCACTCCTTTAGGAGATTTCATTGAAACCATAATAAGATCAGGATTGGATAGGGAAGTGCTCATCGTAAGTTTATACAGAGCACGATCTATTTTCTGAATTTGTTTCAAATGCAGTAGGACTTTAAGATCAGATTTGTTAAAACCTGTATGGATAATGTCAGAGTATGTAGCTAGTCCTCTCCTCTTTTTGAAAAAGTTAATCAAACGCTCTCTTTTAGAGATCATAGAGTTTTCCCTATTTATATATACTTGTTATTAAGTATATATAAATAGGGATGCTATGTCAAACCAATCAAATTTGGTGTTAATAGTAGTAGCAGTAGTAGTAGGGTCAGGCCTTGCAATCACACATTAAGAGGAATTACGAAATCAATTGCCCAAAGAAGCTGTGGATAAAGCACGTGAGACATTGTTTGTGGATGGTTTAATGAAACTTGCTAAATCTAGGAAACCATTTACCTTAAGAGAAGTGGGCCCCCCGTGTTAGCCCCGCTCTTTGGCCCTGTTGCGCGTATCATTCGTGATGGTTGGGTCGACATTGATCAACCCGTTCATTCTCCTTCTACTCCTCTTCCAAAGAAAGTGGCCAGTCCTTCCTCTGGAATCGATCATAGCCGATCGACATAATCGGCTTACCTTGCAGCTGGCTGTGACCTATTTCCCTCCTTAAATCTATGGTATAATAGTTGTGTTAGGAGGTTTTGCGTTATGTGTGGGCGGCGTTTACCTCAAGCTGGATTTACTCTCGTCGAAATCCTTTCGATTTTACTGATTATTTCTGTCGTTATAGCCATTGTTATTCCTATTGCAAAAACATCTTTTGATAAGATGAGAATTCATCAAACCCAAGCAGATATTGCGGCTTTAGAATCAGCTTTGGAGGGATATAAATCAGCTAACGGGCAATATCCAGATGCCAGTCCGGCTAGTAGAGTACCAGTGAGTGCATTAAGCACTTATATGAAATTTCCTGCGAAAAGAGTCATTTCAAATATTTTTTATGATTCATGGAATGTCCCTTATCGTTATGCCAGGCCAGGGACGAATAATACTGCCTTTGTAGATTTGGCTTCAGCAGGACCTGATCGAGCTATTGATGATTCGACTTGGCAGACAAGTACGTCGTCTGGGAATAATGCGGATAATATTGATAATTGGAGTCAAAAGAGATGAAAATGGATAGGGGAGTTAAAAATGCCTATACACTTGTTGAAGTACTCATTGTGGCTTCTATTATTGGTGTTCTTGCGAGTTTCTTACTCAATGCAGCTATTAATAGTCGTAAGAAAGCCAATTTAACTAAAACACATGCCTTATTAGAATCTATCAGTGCGGCTCTCAGAATGTATCAAGATGATTTTGGTACTTATCCTCCTCAAAACGTGATTTATCGTTATGGAACTCAGATTGCTGCTTCATCCGCAGATTGTCTTTATTATTATTTAGGCGCAACTTTTAAAAGAGGGGTGAATGCGTCTATTTTTGCAGGCCCTTATATGAAATTTACGGGAGATGAACTTCAAACGACTCAAGTTTCTGCTTGTGATTTTGATGGGGATGGCGCTATTGACGATGATTTAAAAAGAATTTTAGATCCATGGGGACAGGCCTTGCGATTTCGTAGTTCACCTACTCAAAATCTTTCAAGTTTCGATCTTTATTCCTTAGGGCCTGATAAGACGAATAATAGTGGATCAGGAGACGATATTAATAATTGGGAATAAACCCTTCGAGAAATGCTGATCTGCTGTGTTTCCTGGCGTGAATTAAAACTTTCAAGGAAATTTATGCGCCATGCAGGGATCGGCGCCTTCGGGTCTTCGCTTCGCTACGCCCTCCGGTCGGCCACCCGTCCCGACTAGATGTCATCAATCATGCACAGCATGATCGATATTTATATTCTGTCGGGGGACTCCATTCGATCCCTTCAGGAATACTTTCTAGTCTTTAAGGTAGAATATGCGCGTGATTTATAAGAAGAGAATTTTTGAAAATTGCGCCATGCAGGGATCGAACCTGCGACCCACTGATTAAGAGTCAGTTGCTCTACCAACTGAGCTAATGGCGCTTTAAATTAAGTCGAAATAATAGCAGGTCGCCTTCTAAATAGGTAGTCAAAATTTTATCTTTTTTGATACCATCTTATCTTGCATTACTTCTCCATCTTGTCTTATATTGTACGTTCTTTATGCCGCGGTGGCGGAACTGGCAGACGCGTAGGATTTAGGATCCTATGCCGTAAGGCGTGTGGGTTCAAGTCCCTCCCGCGGCAAGGAATTGGAATAAGAATTTTTTGAAAAGAAAGCTCACAGACTTTTGGTTCTTTACGTTGGGACTTGAAGGGAGCCCCGACACTTTAATGATGCACATCTGCCAGCGGCCGATGTGCGACGTTTAGTTGGGGCGGGTGGCCGACCGGAGTCCCAAAGGGACGGAGGCGCCAAGTCCCTCCCGCGGCAGAATTTGTGGATTAAATGTTCAGTCCTCGCTTCACTTGAAGAGAGGATGGGATTAAGTTTTTGAAAATGTTGTAAATTCTTAAATACACGCTATAATTATGCCTCATTTTAGAATTTAGGTTTTTGATTTAGAAAGCGGCGGTAATTCAGGGGTAGAATGCCTGCTTGCCAAGCAGGATGTCGTGGGTTCAAATCCCATCCGCCGCTCCAACTGTTTAGTAAGAATATAGCGAAGGAATGTTGCTAGTTTTAAGAGCGTCACAGAGGGATTTGAATAGGAGGCCCGACCAAAATATTAGTAAATCATGCAGTGCATGATTTGCGACTACTAGGAGGGCCGGGTGGCCGACCGGAGGGTGAGTCCTGAAAGGACGAATCCCGGAGGCGCCAAATCCCATCCGCCGCTCCAACTGTTTAGTGAGAATATAGCGAAGTTCCCTTCTAAGCTAAGAGGGGTGAGGGGAGTTATAAAAAAGTAACCCCTCAAACTCCCCTTTGAAATAAAAGGGAGAATATAAAATAAATAGGAGTTCTTTGTGAAAGTTGTTGTTGAAGATCAAAAGCCTTGTCAAAAAGTTTTAAAGATTCAATATCCAGCTGAGAAATTAAAGTCGGAACATCAAACGATGCTCACTGAATTTCAAAAGCAGGCAAAGATTCCAGGGTTTCGACCGGGTAAAGCTCCTATTAAAACAGTCGAAACAAAATTTTTTGATGATATTAAGTCAGAAGTTTTGAGAAAAATTTTGCCTGAGATTTGTAAAGAGGCTTTGCAATCGGAAAAAGTTTTAGCTGTCAGTGATCCTTCTGTGGATCAGATGGAATATGATTTAGAAAAAGGACTCTCATTTCGTGCTGTTGTAGATATTCCTGCCAAAGTCACTTTGCCTGATTATAAGAAGATTAAACTAGAAAAAAAATCGACTGAAGTTACAGAGGAAGATATTCAAAAAGCCATCGATGGTCTTCGTGAACATCATGGCGTTTTTGAGCCCGTTGCGCCGCGTCCCCTACAATTAGGAGATTTTGCGATTGTTGATTATACTTCTGTGAGTCATGAGAAAACGCCTAAAAGAGATCATCGAAAAAATGTTTTAATCTCTATTCAGAAGGAAGGAGAAAATCATTTAACGGATCAATTGATTGGGCTAAAGCCAGGGGAGTCAAAGCAAGTTGTTTTGAAAGCAGAACACGAGCATCCTGAAATGATCTTTGATGTAAAACTTCATGAGATTAAACAGAAAAAACTTCCTGAATTAGATAGTGAATTTTTGAAAACTTTGGGTGAAGTTAAAACAGTAGATGAACTTCGCGAAAAAGTGAAGTCAGATATCAGTTCTTATCGTGAAAATGCATCGCAAGAGGCTTTAAAAAATGAAGCCATTAAAATCTTAAGTGAAAGAGTAGATTTTGATGTTCCTGCATCTCAGGTGAGTCATGAGTCTGAGAAGCTTTACACAGAGCTTGTGAATCGTGTGCGACAAGGAGCTGTTTCATCCAAGAGTTTGCAAGATCCACAAGTGCTTAAAGAGCTAGAAGCCGAAGCCAAAAGAAGAGTCAAAGTGGCTTATTTATTGTATGAAATTGCTCAGAAAGAAAACTTAAAAGTCTCGGATGATGAGTTGAATCAAGATTTAGAAAAGGCAGCACAAAAATTAGGAAAAAATGTAGAAGAGATTCGTGCTGATTTTGAAAAAAATAATCGCTTAGAAGCTTTAAGAGCCAGACTCACTCAAGATAAGGTTATAGATTTCATTTTGAAGAGTGCTATAATCAAAAATCAGTAACATAGTTCTTAGCCCTGAATAGGAGATCCAATGACATTAATACCTTTTGTAGTTGAGCAATCGGGTCGGATGGAACGTTCGTATGATATTTATTCTCGCCTTTTAAAAGACAGAATTATTTTTATTGGAACTCCAATTGATGACAATGTCGCGAACGTTGTTGTAGCACAAATGCTTTTTCTTCAAACGGAAGATCCAGACAAAGACATTAATGTTTATATTAATAGTCCCGGGGGATCGGTCACAGCAGGTTTGGCCATTTACGATACAATGCAATTTGTAAAATGTGATGTCACGACTTATTGCTTAGGTCAGGCGTCGAGCATGGGATCGCTTTTGTTATGTGCAGGTGAAAAAGGAAAGCGTTATGCATTGGCTCATTCGAGAATCATGATTCATCAACCTTGGGGTGGGGTGCAAGGTACAGCCAGTGATATTCATATTCAGGCTCAGGAAATTTTAAGACTAAAAGAAGAATTGAATAAGATTCTGTCTTTTCATACAGGACAACCTTTAGAAAAAGTTGTTCAAGATACTGATCGAGATCATTTTATGTCGGCAGAAGAAGCTTTAACTTATGGGCTTGTAGATAAAGTGGTGAAGGGCCCTCTGGAAACAGGGACAGCTTCTCCTAAGAAGGAATAGATAAAATGAAAAAAACAACCGACGGCGATCTTTCTGAATGTTCCTTTTGTGGCAAAGGCCAAGAAGAGGTGAGGAAACTCATCATGGGGCCGGGTGTCTATATTTGTGATGAATGTGTCAAAAGATGTGAAGATATTTTAGGGCGTGATACCAGTTTTGCCAAAAAGAAACAAAGAGATCAGCTCAAAGTTCCCAAACCCAGTTTTATTAAGAAAAAATTGGATGAATATGTTATTGGGCAAGAACGTGCTAAGAAAGCTTTGTCTGTTGCCGTACATAATCATTATAAGAGAATTAACACAGGAGTGTTGGCGGCGGATGAAGTTGAATTAGAAAAGAGCAATATTTTACTCATCGGACCAACAGGGAGTGGAAAGACTTTATTGGCGAGAACTCTGGCCAGAATTTTGGATGTTCCTTTTTGTATGGCAGATGCGACAACACTCACTGAAGCAGGTTACGTCGGAGAAGATGTTGAAAATATTTTGCTTAAATTGCTAATGGCCTCTGATTTTGATGTTTCTCGCGCAGAAGTAGGAATTGTCTATATTGATGAAATAGACAAAGTTCGTCGTACAACAGAGAATGTTTCTATTACGCGAGATGTTTCGGGTGAAGGCGTTCAACAAGCCTTGCTCAAAATCTTAGAAGGCACAGTTGCGAATGTTCCTCCTCAAGGCGGTCGTAAACATCCGCATCAAGAATATATTCAGGTAAACACTGAACACATCCTTTTTATTTGTGGGGGAGCTTTTACAGATTTAGAAAAAGTGATTCAAAGAAGATTAGGAAATAAGATAGTAGGATTTGGTGCTGAGATTAAAACTTCTGAGGAACGAAGAAAGCATGAAATTCTTTCCATGGTTGAACCTGAGGACTTGATTCGTTTTGGAATGATTCCTGAGTTTATCGGTCGTTTGCCTGTGACTGGAGTTTTAGAAGGTTTAAGAGAGTCGGATTTGATTCATATTTTGACAGAACCAAAGAATGCCCTGGTTAAGCAATATCAAAAGCTTTTTAAATTAGAAGGTGTAGACTTAAAATTCACCGATGATGCTTTGAAAATGTTAGCGAAGATTGCGATTCAAAAGGGAACAGGGGCGCGCGCGCTTCGAGCGATTTTAGAAGATATTATGATGGATATGATGTTTGAGATTCCTTCAAGAGAAGATGTGACGGAGTGTTTAGTCACTGAAGAAGTGGTATTAAAAAAAGGTTCTCCAAATCTTACATTGAATCAAGAAGTTAAGAAAAGAATTGCCTAGCTCTCTTAAAACAGGGCTAAGAGTTAAGGGCTAAGGGCTAAAAAAGAGATCAAGAATTTCTTTTAGTCTTTAGCCCTTGATTCTGCTAAGACATAAAATGAATTTGGTTTGACGTGTAACGGAAAACTGGTCACAGGTAACGTTATTTTTTATTGTTGAAAGGAAGAATTATGAAAATTTTAGTTTCTGACCCTCTCTCTTCAAAAGGCCTGGATATTCTTAAAGAAGCATCAGACATGGAAGTTGATATTAAAACAGGGTTGGATGAAGATGCTATTTGTTCCATTATCAAAGACTATGATGCTTTGATTGTGCGAAGCCAAACTCAAGTTTCTGCCCCTGTCATTAAAGCAGCAGAGAAATTGAAAGTGATTGCTCGAGCTGGTGTAGGCGTTGACAATGTAGATGTCGAAGAAGCAACCAAGCGTGGCATTGTTGTGATGAATACGCCCGGAGGAAATACGATTTCTACAGCAGAACATACTTTCTCCATGCTTCTGTCACTTTCCAGAAATATTCCTCAAGCCAATCAATCGATTAAAAAAGGGGAGTGGGACAGAAAAAAATTCACAGGTGTTGAACTTTGTGGAAAAACATTAGGTGTGGTGGGACTGGGTCGTATTGGCTTTGAAGTTTCTAAGCGTGCGCTTGCATTTAATATGAAAGTGATTGCCTATGATCCTTTTATTTCTCCTGATAAGTTAAGACAGTTTGATATCGAAGCAGCTACTTTAGATGAGATTTATCAGAAAGCAGATTATATTACGGTTCATACTCCTCTTACGCGTGAAACAGAAAAGATGATTAGCACGGCTCAATTTGAAAAAATGAAAAAAGGGGTGCGCATCATCAATTGTGCCCGAGGGGGCATTGTAGATGAAGACGCTTTGTATGAGGCGATTAAATCAGGAAAGGCAGCAGGTGCTGCGTTAGATGTTTTTGAAGTAGAGCCGCCCAAAAATCGAAAACTTTTAGAATTGGATCAGGTTATTGCAACACCTCATTTAGGAGCTGCAACAGAAGAAGCACAGGTCAATGTAGCCATTGAAATTGCTCATCAGGTGATCGAAGCTTTGCGTGGCGGAGTTATTATTAATTCGGTCAATGCACCGAGTGTAGATCCTGAAATGATGAAGCAGGTGGGGCCGTATCTTTATTTGGGCGAGAAGTTAGGCATGCTTGTCGCTCAACTGATGCATGGATCTTTGAAACAGGTTTCAATTCGACATGAAGGACAAGTGGCAGAATTGGGTGATCTAAAACCTATTACCCTTAGTGTTCTGCGCGGAATTCTTGGGGCCGCACTTCAAGAAAAAGTAAATTTTGTAAATGCCCCTATTTTGGCTAAAAATCGTGGAATAGAAATTTCGGAATCCAACAGTACCACATCTCGTGATTTTGCAGATCTTATCTCTGTTGAAGTAAAAACAGATACAGGAGTCTTTTCTGTGGCGGGGACGATACTGGGAACCAAGAAAGAACCTCGTGTTGTGAGAATTAATCATTTTCATGTGGATGCTGTTCCTGCAGGCTATCTTTTGGTTTTGAGCAATGTGGATAAGCCAGGCATGGTTGCGGGTATTTCTTCTATTTTGGGACAGAACAATATTAATATTGCAGGCATGACTGTAGGTAGAAATGTACCAGGCGGCCAAGCGGTAACCGTAATGAATATAGACAGTGCTATTCCAGATGGAATTTTAAAGGAATTAGCGAAAGTAAAAAATGTTCTCGATGTAAAAATAGCATTATTATAAAAGGTTTACAGATGAATACAGTTTTAATTGGGGCACAGTTTGGAGATGAAGGAAAAGGCAAGATTATTGATATTCTTGCAGAGAAATCTGATTATGTTGTTCGATATCAGGGCGGCAATAATGCAGGTCATACCATTGAGATTAAGGGTGAACAATTTATTTTACATTTGATTCCTTCCGGTATTCTTTGGCCAGGAAAGAAATGCGTGATTGGTAATGGACTTGTCTTGAATCCAGCGGCTCTTATAGAGGAGATGGAAGGCTTAAGAGCTCGTGGTATTGAGGTGAATGAAAAAAATCTGTTTATCAGTGAAGCAGTGCATCTTATTTTCCCTTATCATTATGAAATTGATGCATTAAAGGAAAAGAGAAGAGGTAAAGATGCGATTGGGACTACGAAAAAAGGGATTGGTCCTGCTTACGAAGATAAAGCGTCAAGGACCGGAATTCGTTTGATTGATCTTTACGATGAAAATAGATTCTATCGAAAACTAAAAGAAAATATAGAGTTTGAGAATGAAGTTTTAGAGAAGGTTTTTCATGCGCCGACTGTCAATTTTGATGATATTTATTCAAAATATTTAGAATATGGCAAAAAGCTTAAACCTTATGTTTGTAATGTAATTGAGCTTTTACAAAAAGCAAAGAAGGAAAAAAAGTTTGTTTTGTTTGAAGGAGCACAAGGAACTTTATTGGATTTAGATTTTGGCACCTATCCTTATGTTACGAGTTCTCATCCTACTTCTGCAGGAGTATGTATTGGAACCGGTGTGGCTCCTAGAGACCTAGATGATGTACTGGGGGTTGTCAAAGCTTATACGACACGTGTGGGCGAAGGACCTTTCCCAACAGAATTTAAAGATCAAATGCAGGAATGGGTGAGATCTCATGGTAAAGAGTATGGAGCGACAACAGGACGTGCAAGGCGTTGTGGTTGGTTTGATGCATGCTTAGTAAAATATTCTATTTTACTCAATGGTGTTAATTTCTTAATTATTACAAAATTAGATGTGTTAACAGGTTTGGATAAGTTAAAGATTTGTGTAGGATATCGTTATGAGGATAAAGTTTTTCATTCGGTGCCAAGAGATATTAGTGTTTTAAGGACGTGTGAGCCCATATACGAAGAGATGGAAGGTTGGAGTGAAGATTTAACCAAGGTGAAAAAATATCAAGATCTTCCGCTTAACACACAGAAGTATATCGAAAGAATTTCAGAAGTTTTAGAGACAAAAGTTAAGATGGTTTCGATTGGGGCTGATAGAGAGCAAACAATCGTTATTTAAACGCAGTATACGCGCCACGCAAGACGGTTTTTTGATGAACATTCCTCAGCATATCGCAATTATCATGGATGGGAACGGTCGATGGGCAAAGGCCAGAGGGCGTTTGCGCATTGCAGGACATCGGGCGGGGATAAAATCAGTTCGAGAAGTTGTTCAAGCATGTGGGGAATGGGGGGTAAAGTATCTTACTCTTTATTCCTTTTCTGTGGAAAATTGGAAACGTCCTCGTTCTGAAGTATCTGCTTTGATGAGTTTATTAAAAAGATTTTTGAGAAGTGAATTAGCAGAACTTATGAAAAATGGTGTTCGGCTTCAAACCATTGGGCGAACAACAGATCTTCCTCTTCCCATTAGACGAGAGCTCCAGAGCGTTATTCGTGAAACAAAAGATAATAAAGGTTTAACATTGGTTCTTGCTTTAAGCTATGGAGGAAGAGCAGAGATTATTGATGCAGTTCAGGAAATTGCCAAAGAAGTTTTAAAAGGGGATTTAAAATTAGAAAAGATTGACGAATCAGTTTTAGCAAGTCATCTTTATACAAGAGATATCCCTGATCCAGAATTATTAATACGTACCAGTGGAGAAATGAGAGTTTCTAATTTTCTGCTCTGGCAGATTTCATATTCTGAAATTTGGGTAACGGAAACTTTATGGCCTGATTTTAATCGCGATGAATTGTGGAAGGCCATTGAAGATTATTCAAAAAGAAATAGAAGGTTTGGAGGCGTTTGAGACGTCTTTTTAAAATATGTTCCAGCAACGATTTTTAACATCCATTGTTCTTATTTTTCTGGTGCCATTTCTGATTTTTTTGGCGCCGTGGCCGCTCTTTCTTGGAATGTGTATTTTTCTGGTGAGTGTGGCTTTGAGAGAATTTTATTCCATGATGGATAAAAAGGGTTTATATCCTTTGGTTTTTTTTGGAATTTTTTCTGGAATTATTGTTATTTTGACTCAATTTGTGTCCATTCGTTATCCAGCGGTTAATCGTGAGTTTGATTTAAATTCATTAACAACATTTTTGATTGTGATGGGCGTTTTACTTGTTGTTCTTTCGCGTTTTGGAAAAGTTCAGGTCATTTCATGCATTGCAAGCACGCTATTGGGCGTTTTTTATGTGGCCTGGCTTTTTAGTTTTTTAATTAAAATTCGCTATTTCCCAGGAGGCATGGGACATTGGTTTTTGTTATTCGTTCTTTTAGTCACCAAAGTGACTGATATTGCAGCTTATATCGTAGGAAGCCTTATAGGAAAAAAGAAGTTGGTTCCATCCATTAGTCCTGGAAAGACCGTTGAAGGTGCCATCGGAGGCTTTTTAGGGGCCATTGGACTTGGGAGTTTACTTTTTGTTTTATTGAAGTCGAAACTTGCTCCTTTGGAATGGCATGATATTTTATTTTTAAGTGGTTTATTTGGTTTTTTTTCTCAGCTCGGAGATATTATTGAATCTTCTTTAAAAAGAGATGCAGGAGTTAAAGATTCTGGAAGTATTTTGCCTGGCATGGGCGGTTTTTTAGATCTTTTAGATAGTATCTTAATCACAGTTCCGTTGATGTATTTTTATATGCTGGGAAGTATTTTATGATAGGAGTTTCCATATTAGGTTCCACAGGTTCTATTGGGAAAAATGCACTAGAAATTATTCGCCATTTTCCTGATCGTTTTCGTGTGGTGGGACTTGCTGCAAAATCAAATATTGAAATTTTAGAAGAGCAGATCAGATTGTTTAAACCTCATCAGGTTGCTGTCGAAGATCCTGAAAAAGCGAAAATTCTTAAAAGTAAACTTTCTGGTTTTTCGACAGGCAATGGTCGATTAGAAATCATTCCAGGTCTGGAAGGAATGAAGCAAGTGGCTTCTCATTCTGAAACACAAACCGTTATTTCAGCCATTGTTGGAGCCGCGGGTTTGATTCCAACCATGGAAGCAGTTAAAACACAAAAAAAAGTTCTGCTTGCAAATAAAGAAGTGTTGGTCATGGCGGGAGAGCTTTTTGTAAAAGAGGCTAAGAAAAGAAATACAACAATTTTGCCTGTCGACAGTGAGCACAGCGCCGTTTTTCAATGTATTGATGGTAAAAACTATGAAGAAATTTCTAAAATTATTCTTACAGCTTCAGGTGGCCCTTTTCTTCATAAAAGTTGTAAGGATTTAGAAAGTGTGACAGTGGAGGAAGCTTTAAAACATCCCAATTGGAAAATGGGACCAAAGATTACGATTGATTCTGCTACGATGATGAATAAAGGGCTTGAATTGATTGAAGCTTACTGGCTTTTTGGTTCTTCTCTGGACAAACTGGATGTTTTGATTCATCCTCAGAGCATTGTTCATTCTTTGGTTGAGTTTCAAGATGGATCGGTATTGGCACAATTGGGTGTTCCTGATATGAAAATCCCGATTCAGTATGCTTTAAGTTATCCTGAGCGCCTAAAGGGTCCAGCTCCTAGGTTAGATTTAGCAAAAGTAGGGGCATTGACATTTATGGAGGTAGATGGCGAGAAATTTCCTGCCATTCGTTTGGCGAAACGCTCACTTCAGGCTGGAGGGACATTGCCTGCTGTTTTGAATGGCGCTAATGAAGTTGCAGTTTCGAGATTTCTCTCAGGAGAAATTCATTTTTTGGAAATATATCAACTGGTTGAAAATGTTATTAGTTCTCATCAGAATTATTTATCGCCTGGTTTAGATCAAATTTTAGATGCCGATCGCTGGGCTCGAGAGGAGGCTTTTCAATGGAAGGCATCATAGCAAAGATATTTTTTAATGTTTTTGTGCCCATGTTTGCATTGGGTATCGTTGTATTTGTTCACGAATTAGGACATTTTTTAGTTGCGCGATGGTGTGGAATTAAAGTTTTAAGATTTTCGATTGGTTTTGGTCCGAAAATTTGTTCCTGGAAAAGAGGTGAAACTGAATATTGTGTTTCTTGGCTCTTTTTTGGTGGTTACGTGAAATTTTTGGGTGATGAATTAGATAATGAAACAGCTCACAAGACAGAAGGGGCATATTACTCTGTGAGTCCGTGGAAAAGAATATGGACTTGTTTGGCTGGTCCCGGAATGAATCTTCTTTTTGCTTTCGTTATGTACTGCATGATTTTTGTCATGGGTCGACCTGTTTTGGTCGATGAGAAAGTAACGATCATTGGTAGTATTGTAAAAGATTCTCCAGCTCAAAGTGCAGGTTTGATGCCAGGAGATCAAATTATTAGAATGGACAATCATGCTATTTCAAGTTGGAAAGAGGTTTTAAATACAATAGCACTTTCTTCCAACGATAAGCTGCATATGGGAGTTTTGCGCGATGGACAAAATCTTGATATAGAAGTCACTCCTCAAATGGATGCAAAAAGGGGAGTGAGAATGATTGGAATCAGCAGAAAAGAGACGATTAAAGTGGGGGAAATTGATCCTGGAATGCCCGCTGAAAAAGCAGGACTTCAAAAAGGAGATATTATTATTGGGTTTGAAGGACAAAAAATCTATCAATGGAATGAATTGATGGGAGCAGTTCAAACACACGGAGATAAAGAAGCGATCTTGCTCGTGAACAGGCAAGGCAATAATCTTGAACTCGCGATTACTCCACAGAAAAGTCAGGATGAAAAAGAGCTTTCAATGGGGTTTACAAGTGAAATGGATTTTGTGACAGAACATCCGAATCCTTTTACGGAAATGAAAAATGATATTCAAAATATTTTTCAAACTTTAAGTGCTCTTTTTGCAAGAACGGTTTCCCCTAAAGGATTATCAGGGCCTGTAGGAATTCTAGTGATCATTGGAATGTTTGCAAAAGCGGGGCTTGTATATTTTCTTGGGCTTATGGCTTTGATTAGCGTCAATTTGGGTGTATTTAATGTTCTTCCAATTCCAGTTTTGGATGGAGGGCATGTCCTTTTTAATTTAATTGAAATTATTTTTAGAAGACCTTTGCCAAAGAAGGCACTCATCATTATTCAAAATATTTTTGTGACTATTTTGATAGGATTTATTCTCTTTGTGACGTATCAAGATATTGCAAGGCTCATAACAAAGTTTTTTGGAAAATAGTAGTCTGATGAAAAAGCCCAATCTGCTTCGTTATCCCGATGTTTATCGGGATGCCTTTGCATCCCCTTACGGGGACTATACCTAACGGTACTAGAAAAACTTGTAAAAACATGTCTCGGACTTTTTGATCAGACTAGGTAAAGCACAAATATTACAGGAAATGAATGAATGCGCTGGTCTAATACATACATTTCAACTTTAAGAGAATCTCCTCAAGAAGCCGAGATTAAAAGTCATCGGCTCATGCTTCGTGCGGGCTTGATTCAAAAATTGGCAGGAGGTTTATATACATTTTTACCGATGGGCTTAAGGTCTTTACGAAAGGTAGAGGCCATTATCCGAGATGTGATGGGTAAACATGGTGCCATTGAAGTGCTTTTGCCTATTCTGCAGCCTAAAGATATTTGGACTCAAAGCGGTAGATGGGAAACGATGCGAGACCTGATGCTTGTGGCGGAAGATCGTCAGAAGCGTTCTTTTGTTCTGGGTCCTACTCATGAAGAAGTGATCACGGATTTAGTTTCAAAAAGAATTAAATCTTATCGTGACTTGCCCAAAAATTTTTATCAAATTCAGACAAAATTCCGTGATGAAATTCGTCCTCGATTTGGTTTGATGCGCGCGCGCGAATTTTTAATGAAAGATGGTTATAGTTTTGATATGGATGATCCTTCAGCTGAAAAAAGTTATTGGAATATGGCCGAAGCCTATCAAGAAATTTTTACACGCTGTGGTTTGAATTTTAGAATGGTGGAAGCAGACACAGGCGTGATGGGCGGATCTTTAAGTCATGAGTTTATGGTTCTTGCAGAGACGGGTGAAGACGAAATTTTTTCATGCCCTTCTTGCAAATATGCAGCCAATCGAGAATTAGCGAAGCGGCTTCCTCTGATGCCTGCTTTTAGCGGTTCTGAGAAAAAAGAAATTGTTCAAACCCCTGGTTTAAAATCTGTAGAAGAGGTCAGCAAATTTTTAAATGTAAATCCGACTCAATTGGTTAAAACACTTCTTTATTGGGCTCAGAGGAAATTAGTGGCCGTGCTTGTCAGAGGAGATGTTCAGATTAATGAAGGTAAATTGTGTCGTTTCCTTGGAGTAACAAAATTAGAATTGGCTGATGAAAAGAAAGTAGAAGAAACATATCAAATCCCTATGGGATTTGTAGGCCCTGTCGGTTTAAAAGACATTCGTATTATTGCTGATTTGAGTGTACAAGGATTGCAAGATGTTGTTGTAGGTGCTAATGAAAAAGACGCACATCTGACACATGTCAATTTAGAGCAAGATTGTAAAATTGATGCTTATGCAGATTTGGGTTTTTCTCAAAAAGGAGATTTATGTCCGTCCTGTAAAGTTCAATTTGAAATTGTTCGAGGAATTGAAGTAGGGCATGTTTTTAAATTAGGAACCAAATACAGTCAGAAACTTGACGCTCATGTTCTTAATCCTCAAGGAGCAAAAACACCCTGTGTTATGGGTTGTTATGGCATAGGTGTTTCTAGAACCTTAGCTTCTTTTGTGGAACAAAATTCAAATGAGGATGGAATTCTTTGGAATCGGGCTTTGGCTCCTTATGAGATTGTCCTTCTTCCTCTGCAAATGGAAGTAGCTCCCGTGCGGGAGTTAGCCGAAAAGCTTTATCAGGAGATGCTTGCCAAAGGCTGGGATGTTCTTCTTGATGATCGTCCTGAGCGAGCAGGCGTCAAATTTAAAGATGCAGATTTAATTGGATTTCCTCTTCAAGTGACTTTAGGCCAAAAATCACTTGAAACAGGTAAATTAGAAATTTTTGTTCGCTCTCGCCAACAAAAAGAAGAAGTTCCTATTGAACAGGTTCTTCCACGTATAGCTCAGATTCTCGAAGAATTGTAAAAATCACATCTCATAACACTCATTTTATTCCTTGACTTTTATTTATGTTTTTATTAAATTAGCCGCGAAAAAGGCGTTTTATGGTCTATTTAGAGAGTGGGAAGAACCCACTCTTTTTCGTTTATACTCGAAAGAGGAATAAGTTATGAACGGCGAACTTTTAAATGTTTTAGAATATCTTGAGCGGGAAAAGGGGATCAAAAGAGACATTTTGATCAAGGCAGTAGAGACTTCTCTTCTATCTGCTTCTCGTAAGGGAATCTCTGCTCAGAAGAATACATTGATTGTTATTGATCCCAAAACCGCAGATATTAAAGTTTATAATAAAATGTTGGTGGTGGAAAAAGTAGTAAATGCTAAAGAAGAAATTACTGTAGAAGAAGCCAAGCATCATCAACCTTCGACCAAATTGGGAGATGAAATTAATATTGAAGTTACTCCTAAAGATTTTGGACGTATTGCGGCACAGATTGCGAAACAGGTCATTATTCAAAAAATTCGCGAAGCTGAAAAAGAAATCATTTTTAATGAATATCGAGATCGCCGTGGGGAGATGGTTAACGGTATTGTCAGGCGCTTTGAAAGAGGGACGTTGGTTGTTGATTTAGGTAAATGCGAAGCGCTTTTACCTTCTCGCGAACAAGTTCCAACTGAAAAATATCCCGTCGGTTCAAGAGTGAAGGCGATGATTTTAGAAGTGCGTGATAATTCAAAAAATTTAGAAATCATCCTTTCTAGAACACATCCAGATCTCTTGAAAAGTCTTTTTGAACTTGAAGTTCCGGAAGTTGCAGATGGTATTGTTGAAATTAAGGCTGTGTCAAGAGAAGCAGGTTTTCGTTCTAAAGTAGCTGTTTCTTCTAAGTCAGAAAAAGTAGACAGCGTGGGTGCTTGTGTGGGTATGCGAGGAGAAAGAATTAAAAATATTGTTCGCGAATTAAACGGAGAAAAGATTGATATTGTTCCTTGGAGTGCAGACCCAGCTGCTTTTATTGCAAATGCACTGAGTCCTTCAAAATTGAAAAAAGTAAATGTAAATGCTGCTAGCAGAAGTGCTGAAATTCTTGTTGAACCCGATCAAGTTTCATTAGCGATTGGTCGTAAAGGACAAAATGCTCGTCTTTGTGCAAAATTGACAGGCTTTCATATTGATATTTTGGCCGATCGAGTGAGCGAAGCGGTTCAGTCTTCAGAAGACAAAGAAGAGTCGGTTCTTTTTTCAACAAGAGAAACAGATCAAGATCCTATTTCTGGTTTGCTCCTTACAAAGGTTCAGGGATTAGATGATTTTATTTTGAGAAGTCTTAGACAGACAGGGTATCGTACAGCTGAAGAGCTTTCACGTTTATCTGCTGCAGATCTTTCGAAAATTCTAGGACTTGATGAGTCACAAGCTGTACAAATTCTAGAATTGGTTTCAAAAGCGTTAAAAGCATAGTGTTGTTTGGGGGAAGTATCAAATGAGAGTTCATGAATTGGCTAAAGAGTTGGGTCTGGTCAGTAAGGATATTCTTTCTGATCTTAAAGACTTAGGTATTGAAGCCAAAAATCACATGAGTGCTTTAGAAGCAGATGCTGTTAAAAAAATCAGAGAAAAGCATTCAAAAAAATCCCCTGTTGTAAATGTTGATAAACCAGTATCTTCTTCTGTTTCTCCTGCTCCTGTTTTACCTAAAGAAGAAAAAAAACAAGTTGCTCACGCAATACAATCCAAAGTTGAAGTTGCAGAACCTGTTCAACCTGTGCCCAAACCTGTGATTGAAGAAAAAGTGGCTGAAGTTATTCCTGCTCAACCAGAGCCTATAAAAGAAGAAAAAAAGATTTTAGAAATATGTTTACCTATTAGTTTAAAAGACTTGGCCTTTCGTCTAAGTATTCCTGTCAATCAACTCATTCTGAAGTTTATGAATGCAGGCGAAATTAAAACCATTAATGATTCTCTCAGCGATAAAGATTCAATATCTCTATTGTGCTTAGAATATGGGTTTGAAGTTCATTTTATCGAAGCCCCCAAAGAAGAAGTTTCGGAGATAATGGATGAGGAAGAAAAAGACAAGCCTCTTCAACTAACTCCACGTGCTGCAGTAGTAACATTTATGGGTCACGTCGATCATGGCAAAACATCTTTGATGGATTTTATTCGAAAAACAAAAGTTGTGGAGAAAGAATCAGGTGGAATTACACAACATATTGGAGCTTATCAAATCACATTTAAGGATCATAAAATTACATTTTTAGACACCCCAGGTCATGAAGCTTTTACGATGATGAGAGCTCGAGGTGCACAAGTTACAGATATTGTGGTATTGGTGGTGGCTGCGGATGATGGAATGATGCCGCAAACCCATGAAGCGATTAGTCATTGTAGAGCAGCAGGAGTTCCTATTATTGTTGCTTTAAACAAAATGGATAAGCCGAATGCAAATCCTGAAACAGTAAAGCGTCAACTTTCGGACAAAGGTATGCTTCCTGAAGAATGGGGAGGTCAAACCATTGTTTGTGATGTATCCGCAAAAACGGGAAAAGGAGTAGATCATCTTTTGGAAATGATTTTGCTTCAAGCAGAAATCATGGAATTAAAAGCAGATTCTACCCGAAGAGGAAAAGGAATTGTCGTAGAGTCTAAGTTAACGCCAGGCAAGGGAGCTATGGCAACCATTTTGGTTAAAGAAGGAATTTTCCGTGTAGGGGATGCTGTGATCTGTGGAACCACATGTGGTCGTATCAAAGCTTTGTTAGATGATCATGGAAGAAAGCTTAAAGAAGCTGGACCAGCGACGCCTGTTGAAATCTTGGGGTTATCTCATGCTCCTGAAGTAGGTGTGGAACTAAGATCCGTAAAGGACGAAAAATTTGCTCGACAGCTTGTTGAGAAAAGAACCGAAGATCAGAAAACCAAGGGTCTTCAACTTAAAAAAGTTACTTTGGAAGATATATTCCAACAAATATCAACTCAGAAAATTAAAGAATTTCGTTTGATTTTAAAAGTAGATGTGAAAGGTTCTCTTGAAGCTTTGAAAGCATCTTTAGAAAGTATCCCTTCAGACAAGGTTGAGCTAAAAGTCATTCACGAAAGTGTGGGAGACATTACAGAAAATGATGTGATGCTTGCGAGTGCTTCGGGTGCTGTTGTGATTGGATTTCATGTTAAAGAATCAATGGTGGTTAAAGATTTGGCGAAAAAAGAAGGCGTTCAAATTCGATTGTATTCTATCATCTATCAATTGGTGGATGATGTGAAACTCGCTTTAGAAGGACTTCTGGAACCTATTGAAAATGAAGTTGTGATAGGGCATGCACATGTTCAGAAGATTTTTGATATTTCTAAATCAGGACGTGTGGCAGGTTGTTCGATGGTTGATGGAAAAGCCCTGAGATCGTCTAAGGTAAGAGTTTTACGTAAAGGAGATGTTCTTTTTGAAGGCGGCCTTCAATCGTTAAAACGATTTAAAGATGAAGTGAAAGAAGTTCGACAAGGATTTGAATGTGGTATTCGCTTGAACGGTTTTGAAGAGCTTGAAGAAGGTGATACGTTTGAGTTCTACGAAATTCAAAAAACAGCACAGAAATTATAATCTTTTTTGCCTTCCTGTAAACTATCCCCTAAAAAATTGAAGTTTATAAATGTAGGAAAAATTTTATGAAACAAAGAATTCTGAGAGTTAATGAATTAATTCGACAAGCAATAAGCGAGATTTTACAACGAGATCTGAGTACGCAGCGTTTTGGGATAGTCTCAGTTACAGAAGTGCGTGCATCTAATGACTTACATCATGCTAAAATCTTTTTCAGTGTGTATGGCGCAAATCCTCAACGTGAAAAAGCCATTCATTGGCTTCAAATGAAGACGGGTGCTATACAAAGTGAGTTAGGGAGTAAAGTTCGTTTGAGATATACGCCCAGTATTCAATTTATTTTGGATGAGACAGAAGATAAGTTGAATCACATAGCGGAACTTTTTAAGAAAATATAAAAGAGCGGTTTGTGGATAGTGAATCGTGGATTGTGGAAAAGTTGTACATTTATGTTGGTTGTTAGAAATTGAAAAACGAAAATTTAATTAAAATATTTAATACACAAATCACTATATCCAATATCCTATCCACCAGGGGTTAAAATGGATGGCATTTTAGTTGTAGATAAGCCGGCGGGGATTACATCACATGATGTGGTTCTTTTTGTAAGGCAAAAATTTGGTATTTCGAAAGTAGGTCATACAGGGATTCTGGATCCCATGGCTACTGGAGTGCTTATTCTTCTTCTGGGAAAGGAGACGAAAAGAGCCAATGTTTTTATTGATCAGGAAAAGGAATATCAAGCTGTTTTGGGATTAGGAAGTGAAACAAGTACACAAGATCGCGAAGGAAAATTTCTTTTAAAGAATGACATTAGTCATTTGAGACAAGATCGTGTTGTCGAAGTCTTAAATGCTTTTAAAGGAGAGATTTCTCAGATTCCTCCAATGGTTTCTTCCAGACGTTTTCAAGGTAAGCGCCTTTATGAACTGGCTCGAAAAGGGATTGAAGTTGAACGAGAACCCAAAAAAGTTTGGATTTATGATTTAAAAATTGAATGGGTGAGACTTCCTTTTATATCTTTTCGGCTAGCATGCTCCAAAGGAACTTATGTGCGTACCATTTGTCATGATGCGGGAAAGATATTAGGCGTTGGGGGTTATCTCTATGCTCTTCAGAGAACCAGATCAGGACCTTTTTCTTTGCAGCATGCAGTGATGTGGCCTGAACTAGGAGAAATGAGTCGAGAGAATTTAAGAACTCGACTTATGCGCTACGAGGATGTTCAAAAAGGAAATGTTTCTTTACCTCAATTTATTGCCTCATCGGTTGCTTGAGAGGTTATCAAAGAATGCGGGTCGTTAAAAATATTAAAGAACTTAAAAATTTTTCTTCTCGCCCTTTTGTGACATTAGGAAATTTTGATGGAGTGCATCTTGGGCATCGAAAAATTTTTGATGAATTAAAAAAACGTTCAACTCAAGCGAATGCACAGTCTGTTGTTGTTACCTTTAATCCTCATCCGCGACATGTTTTAAATCCATCTTTACCTCTACATTTAATTAGCTCTTTAGAACATCGATTGAAGTTATTTGAAGAAGTGGGCATTGATGTTGTTTGCATGATTCATTTTGATATTGAATTTTCTAAATTAAGTGCAGATTTTTTTATTCGTGAATTGCTTTTTAAACATTTGAATTTTGCTGAACTGATTGTAGGTCACCCTTATGCCTTTGGAAATCAAAGAAAGGGAAATGTGGAAATGCTTCGTTCTTTGGGAAATGAGCTTGGATTTAGAGTGGACACAATTTCACCTTTTAATATCAATGGAGAGATTGTTTCAAGTAGTTTGATTCGTCAGTCTATTCAAGAGGGGAAATTAAATAAGGTCTCTCAACTCTTAGGAAGAACTTATTCGATAGGAAGTCATGTGATAAGGGGGCAGGGTTTAGGAGCTAAACTCGGTTTTGCAACAGCCAACTTAGATATTCATTCCTTGGTGCTTCCTCCACGAGGTGTTTATGCCGTAGAAGTTAAGTTGAATGGAGAAAAGCGATTGGGTCTTGCAAATTTGGGTGTTCGCCCTACTTTTGAAGATCAAAATCCTCAAATGAATATGGAAGTCCATATTTTAAATTTTCAGGGTGATTTATACGGACAATGGCTAGAAGTATTTTTTCTTGATAAAATACGTGATGAAATACGTTTTAAAAGTCCTCAGGAGTTGTCCGGACAGATCAAAAGAGATATTTCTAATGTAAAAGAAAAGTATCTTAGTATATAGTAATTAGTAGATGGAACATCTTCTTAGGCACAAAAATAGGTAGATTTTAGGAGGATGAAACCCAGAAAATTATTTCATTTACGGCCTTGCAATTGATAAGGAACATATGATATCATCTTTACCTTATTAAGAATTTAGATTAAGGAGATAAGCAAATGGCGCTGACAAAAGAGAAAAAAGAAAGCATTAAAACGAATTATAAAGTTCATGAAAAAGATACAGGGTCTACAGAAGTACAAGTGGCCCTTTTGACCGAGCAAATCAATGAGTTGACCAAGCATCTTCAGGCTCATGTGAAAGATCAGGGTTCCAGACGTGGATTGTTAAAAATGGTAGGTGATCGCAGGCGTCTCTTGGACTACTTAAATGGCGTCAGTGCCCAGAGATATCAAAAGTTGGTTGAACGATTAAAATTAAGAAAGTGATCCTATGATTCATAGAGTTGAAGCGCAAATTGGTTCTAAACAGATTATCATTGAAACAGGACGTATGGCTCGTCAAGCTCATGGAGCCGTTACGGTTCAAATGGGTGGAACGATTGTTTTTGTTGCAGCTTGTGTTAGTTCTGAAGTAAAAGAAGGAACAGACTTTTTCCCTTTGACCGTTGATTATCGGGAAAGAATGGCAGCTGCAGGAAGATTTCCTGGTGGCTATATTAAAAGAGAAGGTCGTCCTACCGAAAAAGAAATTTTGACTTCCAGACTTACAGATCGTCCTATTAGACCTTTATTTCCTGAAGGTTTCTTCAATGAAGTTCAGATCATGGCGCAAGTCATCTCTGCGGATGAAGATAATGATCCAGATGTTTTGTCTATTATTGCTGCTTCAGCAGCCCTTCATATTTCGAATATTCCTTTCTTAGGTCCTGTTGGAGGAGTGCGCATGGGCTTGAAGGAAGGTCGTTGGGTTGTTAATCCTACCTATGCTGAGCTTCCTGAAAGTGATCTTGATTTAGTGATTGCTGGAACTGAAAAAGCTATTTTGATGGTTGAAGGTTCAGCTCGTGAACTCTCAGAAGCACAGATGTTAGAAGCCTTACGTTTAGGGCATGATGAGATTAAAAAAATTGTTAAAGCTCAAAATACATTGCGTGAGAAATGTGGCAAACCAAAGCAGACTTTTGATTTGTTTAAAATTGATGAGAAGTTTTCTGCTGCCATGAATACATTTTTAAGTGGGAAGATGGATAAGGCTTTGGTCATTTCTGGAAAAGCTGCCCGTGAAGAAGGATTGGGCAAGCTTTATGACGAAATGAAAGAAACTTTAAGCACTCAATTTCCAGAAATTCCAGAAATGATGTACAAAGAAGGTTTTGCTCAGATTGAACGTCACAAACTTCGTCGTATGATTGTCGATAAAGGAATTCGTAATGACGGAAGAGGAGTTAAAGATATTCGTCCGATCAGTTCCGAAGTAGGTATTTTACCTCGTACCCATGGATCCGCATTGTTTACACGTGGTGAAACACAATGTCTGGCGACAGCAACTTTAGGTACAGTAGATGATGCTCAAAAATACGAAGGTTTCGAGGGCGAAACTTCAAAATCTTTTATGTTGCATTATAATTTTCCTGCTTATAGCGTAGGAGAAGTGAAGCCTTCACGTGGTCCAGGACGTAGAGAAATTGGACATGGTGCTTTGGCAGAACGTTCACTTCTGGCAGTTCTTCCAAAACAAGAAGATTTTCCTTATACGATTCGTATTATTTCTGACATCATGGAATCTAATGGTTCCAGTTCTATGGCTTCTGTTTGTGGCGGTGCATTATCCATGATGGATGCGGGTGTTCCTATTAAAGCGCCTGTTGCAGGTATTGCTATGGGATTGATTAAAGAAGAAGATAAGACGGTTGTTTTAACAGATATTCTGGGCTCTGAAGATCATTTAGGCGATATGGATTTTAAAGTAGCCGGAACAAAAAATGGAATCACTGGTTTTCAGATGGACTTGAAAATTGAGGGGATTGATCAAAGTTTATTTAAGACAGCCCTTGAAGATGCTCGAGTAGCTCGTTTGCATGTGCTGAGTGTCATGCAACAGGCTCTTGGAACCCATCGCAGTGATCTTTCTGAATTTGCTCCACGTATTGTCACGATTCATATCAATCCTGAAAAAATTGGTTTGGTGATAGGCCCTGGTGGCAAGACCATCAAGAAGATTATTGAGGAAACTCAAACTGAAATTAATATTCAGGATGACGGCTCTGTTGCAATTGCTTCTAGCAGACAAGATCGTGTGAAGGCAGCAATTGAAAAAATTCAAGAGCTTACGGCTGAAGTTGAAGTGGGCAAAATTTACAAAGGGACCGTAAAAAACATTGTAGAATTCGGTGCTTTTGTTGAAGTGATGCCTGGTAAAGAAGGGCTTGTTCATATTTCTCAATTGGCTGATTATCGCGTCAAAAAGGTGGATGAGATCTTGAAGCTTGGAGACGAGGTCATGGTGAAGGTGACTGAGATTGATGATCGTGGCCGAGTTAACTTAAGTCGAAAAGCAGCTCTTGCGGAATTAGGTACAGAATCTCCAGCAGGAAAATAAAAAAATCGTTATGCGTTTTGCGTAAACGCTAAACCGTGTCAGAAGTTTGTCATCCCCGATAGAAACTACTCGGGGATCCATGTAAATAGTTTTAATAAATGGATTCCCAATTAATACTTTTGGGAATGACATAAGTTATAGAATATTCGGACTAGACGCACGACGCATGACGCACAACGGCTTTCAATGCGAAAAAAAACTTCCAAACAACGTCCTTCAGTTCCTACCAATAAATGGGGGGAAGTTAGAGGCGTTCTCCTCATCGGAATCAGTATTTTTTTGTTTTTAGGCCTTATCTCTTATAGTCCTTCAGATATTTCTTTTTTAACTCCTCATCCTGAAGACCCTCCACATAATTATGTTGGGTTGGTAGGGGCATGGCTTTCCTTTTTAATGCTCATTCTTTTTGGTTTGGCTTCATTTCTTGTTCCTACCATTCTTTTTATTTTTGGAGTACGCGCATTTTGGAAACAAGAAGTACATCATTTCTGGCCTAAGGTGGGACTTGTACTGGCTTTGTTAACAAGCTCAGCATGTCTTTTTGAATTGCATAGAGGTGTGATGCTTTTACAAGGAGCACAACATTTTGGACTTGCTGAAATTGGTCCTGGAGGAATGTTAGGAAAATGGATTTTAAGACAGGCCTTGGCCAGGTGGATGGGAGTTGAAGGTTCTTACATTTTGCTTTATTCTGGCTTTTTAGCAAGTTTACTTTATTTGTTAGAAGTTCGTTTGGTTAAGTTAGGTCAGTTTTTTGCCTATTATGGGACACATATTTTTAATACGGTTTTAAATTCGATTAGAGATTCCTTGAGTTTTATAAAAACAAGATTGATACGTGCAGGAGAGCAGGCAATTGAGGAAAGACAAAAATCTGGTTCATCTGCAAAAGTAAAACCCGCTTTATGGAGAGAGAAACCTGAAGAAGATGATGATGAAATAGATGAGGATGAAGAAACAGAACCCACACGAAAATCTTCTGGCAAACCTATCCCGGTGACAGAAGTAAAACGTCCATTACCTACTGATAAAAAGCCAAAGGAAACACAAGTTCAACTAGAACTCATTACATCGGGTAATTATCAACTTCCGTCTTTGAAACTTCTGGATGATGCGGTAGGCCCAAAAATAGTTGCAAATGAAGATTTGCAAAGAAATGCAGAAATTTTAAAAACGACTTTGGCTGAATTCGGAGTAGAAGTGGAAGTAGTGAATATCACCAAGGGGCCTGTGATTACGCGATACGAACTTCAACCGGCGCCGGGTCTCAAAGTTCAGAAAATTGTAGGGCTTTCTAATGATATTGCCTTAGCGATGAAAGCAGCCAGTGTGCGTATTGTAGCCCCTATTCCAGGTAAGGCAGCTGTGGGGGTAGAAATTCCCAACAACACAGGTGTGGTGGTTTATTTAAAAGAACTGCTTTCTTCCGATGAATTCAAAAGTTCTCGTCATAAAATACCTTTAGCTTTAGGTAAGGATGTCACAGGCGTTCCTATTGTGGCGGATTTGACAGAAATGCCACATCTTTTAATTGCAGGGGCCACAGGCTCAGGTAAAAGTATTTGCATGAGCTCTATCATTTTAAATATTCTTTTTTATGCAAGTCCAGATTATATTCGTTTTCTTTTGATCGATCCAAAAATGGTTGAACTTTCTCTTTTTAATAATCTTCCTCATTTAGCTTTTCCTGTGATTACAGACTCTAAAAAGGCAGCGGCAGGTTTGGCTTGGCTTGTGACAGAAATGGAACGAAGATATAAAGTTTTGGCAGAGGTGGGTGTTCGCAATATTGAAAATTTTAATGAGAGAGTTGTTAAAGAAAAAGTGACCATTCATACAAGTGAAGAGCCTTTGAAACCTCTTCCTTATATTGTGGTTGTGATTGATGAATTGGCAGATTTAATGATGGTTGCAGCCTATGAAGTAGAAAACAGCATTGCCCGCCTTGCTCAATTGGCTAGAGCTATTGGGATTCATTTGATTTTAGCAACACAGCGTCCTTCGGTAGATGTAATTACGGGTGTGATTAAAGCCAATTTTCCTGCTAGAATTTCATTTCAGGTTTCTTCAAAAGTTGATTCAAGAACTGTTTTAGATGCGATTGGTGCAGAAAAACTTGTAGGCAAAGGGGATTTGCTTTTTATGCCTCCGGGTTCTTCTAAATTAGTTCGAGCACAAGGGGCTTATATCAAGGATACAGAAATTAAACGCGTCTTAGATTTTATTAAAGGACAAAATATTGAATCTAATTTTAATATCAATGCCAAGGAAGTTTTAGAAAAGGCACAAAGTTTTAATGGGGATATCAGTGACGCAGATGATGAGACAGTGGTTGAGCAAGCCATACAAGTTATTAAAAATACAAATCAAGCCTCCGTTTCTGTGCTACAGAGAAAACTCAAAATCGGATACAGTCGTGCTGCACGGATTATGGATCTTCTAGAGGAGCGAGGAGTGGTCGGGCCTTATAAAGGAAGTAAAGCCAGAGATATTCTCATTGATATAGGAGCTCAAGAGGTCTAATGGAAGCAGTCGGACAAAAACTAAAAAGTGCTAGAGAAGCAAAAGGACTTTCAATAGAAGAAGTTTCTAAAATGACCAAACTCTCTGAAAAGAGTTTGATTGCGCTTGAAAATGATCGTTATGAAGAATTACCAGCATCTCCTTATATCAAGGGCTTTGTGAAACTTTATGCTCAATCGGTGGGTTTGGATCCTACGCAAGTGTTAGAGGCCTTTCGAAAAAATCAAGTTGGCGAGACGAAACAAGTTTTGGTCTTAGAAAAAGATAAAGGAGGGGAAGTTCCTCATCTTTGGGAAATTCTAGCGGCCTTGATTTTAAAGGGAATGAACTCTTTATATGCGTCTATCCGTCGCTTGGCACAGGTTTTATATGTTTTTATTTTGGGTTTGATTCGAAAAGTTCATCCTAAAGTCTGGCTTGCGATAGGAGGAGTCTTAGTCCTGATTATTCTGATTAAATGGATTTTTCCAGTCTCTTTACATAAATCTTCTCTGCCTCCGGCCATGGAAAAAAACTCTTCAAATCAACCTGCTGCATTGATTCAACCCACAGAGCCTGTTTCTTCAGAAGATACGTCTGTAGAGATCATTTCAATTCCAGAGTCTATTGATGAAAAACCAGTAACAACTCCTGCGCCAGCAAAACCTGCGCAAAATTTATCAGCACAAACATCTGAATCATCGCTGGTACTTGTAGGACATGCTAAACAAGCCGTTTGGATTCGAGTGAAGCCTGACGGGGTTCGAGCG
Organism: uncultured bacterium; assembly: GCA_964640155.1. Classification (GTDB taxonomy): domain Bacteria; phylum Auribacterota; class JACPWU01; order JACPWU01; family JACPWU01; genus CAZXEQ01. Next base: position 98,034 of record CAZXEQ010000007.1, read on the forward strand.
TTTGAAGGATCTTTGAAGAAGGGGGCTGTTCAGACTTGGAAAGCGAACCAATATTTTATTTTGAGAGTTGGAAATCCAGACTCGATCGAGTTTACTTTGGATGGTAAAGAATTAGGGCCTATGGGAATATCGGGCGGAAAAATCCGAGATGTGCGTCTGAGTAAGGATGGATGGCATGTCAGAGATTAGCAGTTCGATGAGAAAGCCTCATCTACTTCGTTCCACGCTTCACTCCTTTGTGCGACGTATAAGAAAACATACGTCTCCTCAGTCGCTTGCGTGCGCCTCGTATCTCAGGCTTTTTGATCAAACTGTAACAATTAAAATTGGTCAGTGAATATGCATAGTCAAAATTTGTTAGAAAAAAATATTTCTAGTCCGATTAAAATAGGGATGATCAGCCTGGGTTGTCCAAAGGCTTTGGTAGATTCAGAAGTGATGGTGGGAACTTTAAAAGCCAATGACATGTCTTTATGCAGAAATCCAGAAGATGCCGATGTTATTGTTATCAATACCTGTGGATTTCTTCAAGCTTCTACTCAAGAGTCAATGGATACCATCTCAGAGATGGAGCTACTCAAAAAAAATGGCAAATGTCGTGGAATTGTTGTCGCAGGTTGTCTGGTTGAAAGATCCCCTGAACGAATTTTGAAAGAACATCCAGGTGTAGATGCTATTTTAGGTACTTCTCATTTTGAAGATGTTGCAGTTGCTGTTCAGAAAATTCTAAAAGGCGAAAAATTTAAAGCACTCTCGCGTCAAAAAAATCTTTTATCCCATCGAAGTCCCATTGTTAGACTCACCGCTTCCCATTTTTCCTATGTCAAAATTTCAGAAGGATGTGATCACCCTTGTCGTTTTTGTGTAATTCCTAGAATTAAAGGGAAGATGAACAGTCGTTCTATGGAAGATCTTGAATCCTCTGTGCGTACTTTGGCAGAGCAGGGAACAAAGGAAATCGTTTTAGTGGCTCAAGATTTAACAGATTATGGAAGGGATATTTATCAAAAACAAGAGTTGCCCGAACTCTTAAAAAAATTAGCAAAAATAGATGGTATTGAGTGGATACGTCTTCTCTATGCTTATCCTGCTTACGTGACAGAAGAATTAATCGAAGTCATGTCTGCAGAACCAAAAATTTGTAAATATTTAGACATGCCTCTTCAACATGGTGATGATCAAATGCTGAAGGCTATGGCCAGACTTGGAACAAGAGATGATTATATAAAGCTGATTCAGAAAATGAGAGATAAAATTAAAGGCATGACTTTTCGAACTACCTTTATTGTTGGCTTTCCGGGTGAGGAAGAAAAACATTTTAAAAATTTACTTTCTTTTATGGAAGAGATTCAATTTGAGCGATTGGGTGTATTTAATTTTTCTCAAGAGCCTGGAACTTATGCCTACAATTTAGAAAATCAGGTGAGTGAAGAGATCAAAGAAGAAAGACGTAATCGAGCCATGCAGCTTCAGCAGAAAATATCTAAACGTTTTACCAAAGCGTGGGTAGGAAAGAAGCTCAAGGTTTTGTGTGATCAAAGATCTCCAAAAGATCCTAAATTTATGGAAGGAAGAAGTTATTTTGATGCTCCAGAAATAGATGGGGCTGTTTTTATTCATGATCCGAAAAACCAACTTACTAAAGGGCAAATGGTGGAGACTCAAATTGTAGAAGCACTGGAATATGATTTGGTGGGGGAAATACAGTGATCAGGTGTAAGTCATAAGTCTTAAGTTAAAAAATAAATATTAGCTTTTACGCATGACGTGCTACGCACTACGCCGTACGAGAAAAACATGAAACTCTTCATATCAAGACTGATTTTAACATTCATTTCATTAGGACTTCTTTATCAAAAGTCTCTTTTTTTAAAAGAATTGGTTCTCATTCTTTTTATTGTCCAAATTGTTCTTTCCCTCTTAAGGTTTTATCCTTCTTTTCGAGAAAAAATCTTGTGTTTGCTTGCAGATAAAATTTTATTTGCTTCTGTTTTGATTATTTTGGCAGATCTTCATGGAATGCGAACAGGAATGGTTGCATGGATTATTGGTTGTGCTTTTGTACATTCAGGTGTGGATCTTTTAGAGATTTCTTTGAATAAGTCGGTGGAGTTGGGACTTTCTTCATTTAAAAATTTTATTTCTTTGATATTAACTTTTTTTGCTGTTCTTCTTTTCTGTTTTCAAGGGATAATTCCTCTTCACATTCATGGGTATGCCTTATCCATCCTTTCTTGGATTTTTGCCGCTCTCTCAGGAATTTTTATCCTGCAAGGTGTCCTTTCCTCAGGTTTTCGAAAATTGATACGCGAGGCATGAGGCAAGTAGGATGAAAAACATAGTCTTAATCGTCTCTTCTTTTTTTTATTTAGGATACTCTCCTATAGCTCCAGGAACGGTAGGAACATTGGGTGGCGTGTTTATTTATGGATTAGAAAAGTATTTTCATCTGAATTTAGGAATAGAGTTGTTTATTATCTTTTTTATTTTTATATTGGGCGTTTTTGTTTCTTCTCAAACCGAAAAATTTTTAAATAAAAAAGATCCTTCTGAAGTTGTTATTGATGAAGTGATGGGCTTTCTCATTACAATGTTTATGATTCCTTTTTCATGGACAGCGTTAGTTGTGGGCTTCATCTTTAATCGTATTTTAGATATTTGGAAACCTTTTCCTGTACGTCAATCTCAAATTTTGCCTGGAGGTTGGGGAATTATGGTAGACGATGTGATTTCTAGTGTGTATGCAAATCTTTTGCTGAGAGTTGTTTTATGGGTAGTAGCATGAATAAAAAACGCATTTACTTGGATCACAACAGTACTTCTCCTCTTTTGCCAGGCGTGGTTGAAGCGATGGCACCTTATTCCAATTCTTTTTATGGAAATCCATCGAGCGTTCATTATGAAGGTAGACAAGCACGGCATGGCATTGAAGAAGCAAGAACTTCTGCGGCAAAATTAATTGGAGCTAGACGTGATCAAATCATTTTTACAAGTGGGGGATCTGAGGCGATCAATTTGGCGATTAAAGGAGCTAGCTTGGCGTTTCAAAATGAAGGCAAACACATTATTACAACTTCTGTGGAGCACTCTGCTTCTATTCGGGCTTGTGAATATTTGACTGAAATCTTTGATTTCTCTTTAAGCGTTCTTCCTGTGAATCGACAGGGCCTCGTTTCTTTAGATGATTTAAAAAAAGAGATCCGGCCAGAAACAATTTTAATTTCAATCATTCATGCTCAAAATGAAATTGGAACCATTCAACCTATTGAAGATGTGATTCGTGTTGCGCATGAGCAGGATGTTTTAGTGCATGTCGATGGAGTTCAAGCAGTCGGAAAAATTCCAGTTTCCGTTGAAAAATGGGGTGTTGATCTTTACTCTTTTTCTTCTCATAAAATTGGTGGCCCCAAAGGTGTGGGAGCCCTTTTCTTAAAAGATGATTTAAAGATTCATCCATTGATTCATGGTGGACATCATGAACGAGACTTAAGAGCTGGTACTGAAAATGTTTCTGGAATCGTTGGTTTTGGAAAGGCAGCTTCATTGAGCGTTGAAAGGGGACTTGGTCAAGCAAAAATGATTTTCCAATTAAAACAAAAGCTTTATGAAGGCTTGATGAAAAAAATCCCAGGATGTTTTATAAATGGAGATTTAAATTTAGGTTTACCCAATACGCTTCATTGTTCTTTTGAAAATGTGGATGGACTTGCGCTTCTTTTTAATCTAGATTTGGAGGGGATTTCAGTCTCTTCAGGCTCAGCTTGTTTATCGGGAAGTATAGAGCCTTCGCGTATTTTGTTGGCATTGGGTTTATCCCCAGCCCTTGCTCAGGGAGGCATACGCTTTTCGCTAGGGTTTGAAAATACCGAAGAAGAAATAGATGTAACAATAGAAGCTGTTGAAAAAATAGTAAAGAAATTGAGAAAATAAGTTACAAGTCTCCAGTTGTAGGAATAAATTTATTTATGAACTGGTGACCTGTGACTGGTGACCTGTGACTGGTGACCTGTGACTGGTGACCTGTGACTGGTGACCTGTGACTGGTGACCGGAGACTATAATGAAAGAACGAATTGTCGTAGGTATGAGTGGAGGAGTGGATTCCAGTGTTGCAGCCTTGCTTTTAAAAGAGCAAGGGTATGATGTCATTGGACTTACACTCAAGGTCTGGCTTGGAGACTGTTCTGATACAGGAGAGCATTCTTGCTGTGGTCCTCGAGCAGTAGAGGATGCACGATCGATTGCGCATCAATTGGGCATTCCATTTTATGTGATGGATCACAAACAAGAGTTTCAAACGAATGTCATTGATTATTTCTGCCAGGAATATGCTTCGGGTCGTACGCCCAATCCTTGTGTTGTGTGCAATCGAAAATTAAAATTTGGGAGTCTTTTGGATTTTGCAAAAAGCTTAGGTGCTTCAAAATTGGCGACAGGCCATTACGCAAAAGTGGAAAAAGTAGGCGATGAATTTGCTCTTAAAAAAGCAGTTGATGAAAGAAAAGATCAGTCCTACTTTCTTTACACATTGACTCAGGAAAAGCTTTCAAACATTCTTTTCCCTTTAGGTGGATTTAGAAAAGAACAAATAAGACAATTAGCTCAGCAGGCAGGACTTCGCGTTTTTGACAAAAGTGACAGCCAAGAAATTTGTTTTGTTCCAGATGGGAAATACGTTAATTTTTTACAAAAAGTGGTTCCCGGACAATTTCAACCGGGAGAGATTAAAACTAAATCAGGTGAGGTTTTAGCAAAACACTCTGGGATACAAAATTTTACCATTGGTCAGAGAAAAGGTTTAGGTGTAGCTTTAGGTAAACCTACTTATGTGATTCGTCTAGAGCCTCAAACCAATACAGTCATTGTGGGTGAAGAAGAAGATCTTTATTCTGGAAAATTTCTCGTCCAAGACATGCATTGGATTTCAAAAAAAACTCTCCAAAGTCAAATCGATTGCTCTGTTAAAATTCGAAGTGCACATGAAGGAGCTTCTTGCGTAGTGAGATTTCTTGAAAATAAAACGGCAGAAGTTATTTTCAAAAAACCAGAAAAGGCTGTGACTCCAGGACAGGCGGCTGTGTTTTATGATAAAGATCAAGTATTAGGAGGAGGCTTCATTGTTTAGTTGCGAATGTCGATAAGAGGAAAGCATATGTCGAAAGTTATCATAGTCATGCCTGCATATGATGCAGAACATACGATTGAAAAAACATATCGAGATATTCCAAAGGATTGTTATTCTGAAATCATTTTAGTAGATGATGCCAGTCATGATAGAACGGTTGAAGTTGCAAAAAAACTTGGGATTACAGTGGTTGTTCATTCACAAAATAAAGGCTATGGAGGTAATCAAAAAACTTGCTATCAAGAGGCTTTGGCTCGAGGCGCAGATTTTGTTGTGATGATACATCCTGATTATCAATATGACAGTCGATTGGTTCCTTTTATAACAGGTTTTCTTGCAACAGGAGTTTGTGATGTGATTTTTGGAAACCGAGTTCGTACCCGTAGAGAAGTGCTTCAAGGGGGCATGCCCATTTATAAATATATTGCGAATAGATTCTTAACCATCTTGGCGAATATTGTTTTGGGGCAGAATATGGGGGATGGCCATAGCGGATTAAGAGCGTACTCGCGTAAAGTTCTGGAAACAATTCCCTTTAAAAATAATGCAGATGATTATGCTTTTGATGCTCAGTTCATTACGCAATGTGCTTATTTTGGTTTTAAAATGGGGGATATTCCGGTTCCTGTACGTTATATGAAGGAATCTTCATCCATTAATTTTAGTAAAAGTGTCCAGTATGGATTTAAGACCTTATGGGTATTAATGCAATTTTTGCTGCAGAAATTTAAGCTGGCTCGTTTTAGCATTTTTCAAAAAGGTTAAATCAAATGAATATTTTGATCACAGGCGGAGCAGGTTTTATTGGCTCTTATTTATCAGAAGCTTTACTGAAAGAAAAGCATACGGTTTTTGTTCTGGATGATCTTTCTACAGGAAGTATGGCCAACATCGAGCATTTAAAAAATCACCCTAATTTTCACTACACGATTAATACTATTATGAATTATCAGCTTCTTTCTGAAATGGCGGATGCTTGCGACATCATTTATCATTTGGCTGCTGCAGTAGGCGTAAAGCTAATTGTAGATAGACCTCTTTATACCATTGATACGAATATTCGTGGTACTGAAAAGGTTTTGGAAGTAGCAGATAAAAAGAAAAAAAGAGTGGTAATCGCTTCCACTTCAGAAGTATATGGGAAAAGCGATAAAATTCCATTCAAAGAAGATGGAGATATGGTCTTTGGTCCAACGGTTTTGAGTCGGTGGAGTTATGCTTGTTCCAAAGCCATTGATGAATTTCTTGCTTTGGCTTATAGCCGAGAGAAAAATCTTTCAGTCATGATTGTAAGATTTTTTAATACGGTAGGGCCCAGGCAAACAGGTCGTTATGGAATGGTGATTCCTAGATTTGTTCAGCAGGCTCTTAAAAACGAACCCATCACGGTGTACGGGGATGGAAAACAATCCCGTTGTTTTGGCTATGTGGAAGATGTTGTAAAAGCGGTGATGGATCTCTCGGGACACCCTAAAGCATGGGGACAAGTTTTCAATATTGGTTCTCAAGAAGAAATTTCTATTATTGATCTTGCTAAAAAAATTATTCATATGACAGGAAGTAATTCAAAAATTCAGCACATCCCTTATGAGCAAGCTTATACAGAAGGTTTTGAAGATATGCAGCGCAGAGTGCCTGATGTTACAAAAATTCAGAATCTCATCGGATTTAAACAAAAGACTTCACTTGAATTTATTTTAAAGAAAGTGATAGAATCATTTAGAAAGTAGGAATAAGTCTTAAAACGGTATTTTTCGATTGAAATAGCGATATTTTATACAAATTTGTACAATAAGGTATAACAAGCTCCTAATAAATAAGTTCTGGAAATTTGCATATTAGCAAAAGATATGCTATATTTAGGCAACAAGGGGAGCTTCCCAAAACATTCTCTAAATATGCAGACAGTCAGTCCATTTAACATATTGAATTGGAAGTGGTTACGATCAGTCATTGTTTCGAGCATTTCTTTCTCGTTAATTGTCGATGCACCTGGTTTATCTTGGGAAAGAAGGGTGGAAGCTCAAACCGTGTCAGCGTTTCCGCGCGTCGATATTACCTCTGTTTCTATTCAAGATTTAATCCTCAAAGAAATGAGAAAAGATAAGACCTTTAAGTCCTCATCCGGTCTTGAAGTTGTCCTCATTAGAGATTTACATGCGCAAGAAGAAGCCCAACTTAAAATTGCTCATTCTCTCCAACAAATCTATGAACAGTCTAAAGTTTCCAAGGTTTTCATAGAAGGAGCTGAAGGTCCTATTCGAACACTTCTTTATCAAGCTTTTCCCAATGAAGATGTCAGACGTAAAGTAGGCAGAGAGTTTGTGAAAGAGGGTTATTTAACGGGAGCAGAACTTGCGGCAATTGAATTAGGTTTGGGCGGAAACATTGAGCTTTATGGAGCAGAAGACGCTAAACTTTATGTAGAAAATCTCAAAGCCTTTCGCCAAACACGTCTAAAGTATCAGACTCTCGAATCAGAAATCCAATCTCTCACAAATAAAATCAATTCTTTAAAAAAGACTCACTTCTCCCAAGAGCTTCAAAGTTTAGATGATTTAAAACAGGACTGGGAAAAAGAAAATGCAGATTTAGAAAAAATTGTAACTCAGATTCACGGTCTTCTTAAAGTAAATGGAAGAACACTTGCCAAATGGAAAAATATTGAGGAATTATCATATATCATTGATTCCAATAAACAAGTAGATCAGGCTAGCGTTCAAAAGGAATTGACAGATTTAATTACATTCTTACAAAAAGTTCTTTCTGGTGAACAAGTCAAAGAATTGATTAAGCAAACATTGGAGTATCGGCTTGGGAAAATTTCTAGTGCGCATTACTTGACAAATTTAAAAGTAATATATCAAAAGAAAAATTCGGATAAGAACTTTGAAAAAGATTTTCCCTCCCTGCAGAGTTGGTTGTTTGTATCCCAAAGACAAGAAAAATTAAATTTAAATGAAGTGTGGAAAGAAGTTCAAGATCTTTTCGATACTTTGATTAATGAATATGCAATTCGAGAGAAAACAACCGAACTGGTCAATTTAGATAAAAAATGGACTTTATTTCACAAGTTTTTTCAACTAGAACTTTCTCGAGCAGACTTACAACAGATTCAATCTTTAAAACTAGAACAGGAACTCGCTTCTATACATGAACGCGTACAAGCTTTAGCAGTCCCCGACATGGGGCAAGCCTCTCAGAAAAAGGGGTCTAACCCTCCAAAGATTCCTGAGAAACTTTTTGATTTGGTAAAAACAGCTCAAAATTTTTATACATTGGCTAAGAAGAGAGATGAAGTTTTAATTCATAAAACACTTGAAAAATTATCTGGACCTCAAGATGCGGCTGTTTTGATCACGGGAGGTTTTCATACGGAAGGAATTCAGAAAATTTTGGAAAAGAAAAATATTTCTTATGTAACTTGGACTCCTCAGATTAAAGATCTTTCAAAAGAAAGCCCTTATGAAAAAATCATGATGGATGAAAGTTTTAATTTGGGTGAAAGTGAATTTTCTGAAAAGCGTTTGGTTTTGCGTGATGGATCTGATGAGATTCGAAAAATGTTGGGGATTCCTGTTCTTGCAGGAAAAATTTTGGAAGCTCTAAGTAAAGAACGGTATACAGAAGCGGTTGAGCATCTTTTAAGTATGATGGTTACGGAGGGGAGGGAAACGGAGTTTAGAACTGTAAATGAAATGTTAAATCAATGGTTTCGACCTAGGATGAACGAGGATGAAGCTTCTCGCATAGCACGAGCCGCGGCTCGTGGATTTCCTCAGGAAGTTTTTTTGGATATGGATCGACTTGTTGATCCTGCCAATCGAGCACAACGAGATCTGGCTTTGAGGGTGGTTAAAACTGCTTTTGGCGATACTTATCCAGGTCTTGTTGCTTTAACACAAACTATTTTAAGAAGAGCAGAAGGAAAGGATGAAGGTAATAAAGAAATTAGAGCGTTGGAAATTTTCTCAAAAGTTAAGGAGCATTTGTCTGCTCCCAAGGTTGAGGAGAGAAAAGTCTTTGACTTGTTGAAAGGTGTGGAGAGTGAGCTAAAGGAAACAGCAGGTGTAAAAAGAGCAAATGCTCTTTTTTTTGATTTTCTTTCTCATAAGGCTACAAAATTCTTGGATGAAGCAGCCGGTTTATCTTTAATGGAAACAGTCGATAAAGATTTTAAAAAAAGAAAAGCAGACGTTTCGGCGAAATTAAAATTAGCCGAACTAGCCATAGCTGATTTTAAAAAGTTTGAAAGAATAGGAATATCTTTAAATAGGCCTCAGGAAGAAATCTTACGTGGTCTTAAGGCACGTGTAGAAAATTTAAATAAAGCATTGGAAGATTATGAACTTGCCCTTGTTCAGGTAAATAAAGGATCTCAAGCAAATTTCTCATTTGTGGAGGGCGAAGCTGCTCTTATTCAACCCCATTCCCCAACATGGGCTGGGAATTTAATCTCAAAAATTGTTGATGCAAAATATCGCTTAGTTTCTGATACGGTTTCTCAAGAATCTTCTTTGCGTGAGCGAGTTGACCGAGTAACGAATTTTTATGAATCTGCTGTAGAGAGAAGTAATGATACAGCTGCAACTTCTGTGGGGAGAGAAGTTTCTAAGCGGCTTGCACATGCCTATTTGAAGCTTTTAGTAAAAGCATTGCTTGAGTTGGCAAACGCTCCAAAAGGAGATGAAGAGGCGGAAGTTTTAAAAGAGCTTCGTACGGGAATTCGCCTTTTAAAGGGACCTATTGGCCTTTTGCATGCTGAATCAAATGAAGGGGAAACGGTTCAATCTTTCTTAGAAGTTTGTATGCTCACGTTTGGTAGAGTGCTGGATGATATTGAGGCGAGATTAGGGGATGCAACCGCTAAGGATGATACCATTGTAGGAAATATTCTACTTGATCTCGCTAATTATATCGAAGAAGTGAAGGTGTTAGATGTTTATAAAACAGGAAGTAATGGTGTTGCATCTTTTCTGGAAGGTTCTACTAGAACTTTTGGAACTTTGAGGGGTGCCGCTCAAGAGAAAGCCGGGAGTTCTTCTCCTAACAATAGATTGGCTGGGACAGCGCATTTTGCAGCTCTTGTTGGATTCTCTCCTGTGGCTGGTAGGTCGTCTACATCTGATAGAGATTTAGGTATTGTTATTGAAGATGATTTAAGTGGTGCTGATGTTTCTGGTGCGCCACGGGTTGTTGCGATGGCAACAGGATTTGATGATGAAGATGCTGAAGGAAAAGTCACTGTACCTGCCTCTGCTCCTGTTTTTGAGAGTTTATTGCCTGATGAGTATGTGAGGTCGTTACCGCCGGATGCGCCAATGGGTTCTTCACGTGTGGCAGTAGGGCCTCCCGCTTTACCAGCTGCGTCGGCACCGGTAGCAGATGCTTCGTCAGATGGAGAAGAATTTGTCATTGATGACCTTGATGCATACATGGCGGAAACTTCTGATGCTGCTGCGGCTAAACGTCCGGCCATTCCTCCACCTGCGCTGCTTGTTCGCGGTTCAAGCGTGAGGCCTCCGGCTTTGCCACCTGGAGAAGCTAGAGCTACGACTCGTTCTGATAGACCTGCTATGCCTCCTCCTGTTCCGAGTGGAACAGTTCGTGCTCCCTCTCCGGCATCTGGGGCAAAAGCGCCTGTAGCAATAGCTGATGCATCTGCGGCTGACGATGAGGTGGAGTTTGAAGAAGCGGAGGGAGAAGGTATAGTTGTTGAAGATGATGTTTTAGAAGCAGAGGTACTACAGAGTCTTGTGCCACCTGAACCTGATAAACGAGAAGTTGCAGGGCGGTCATCTGCAGCTTCTATTCCTTTAGATTTGAGAAGGATGAAAGAAGCTCCTACCATATCTCCAAAGGATGTTAAACCTCTGACAGGAGGTGATGGAGGAGAAGTAGAAATTGTAGCGGTCGGTAAAGATGGTGAGACAGTTCTTTCATTAGGCGAGCCTAAAGTTAACCGTGTTCCTTCGCGACCAGCTCCACCTCTTCCTTCTGCCCAATCTGCTTCTGACCGTCCAGCACCTTTTCCGGAAGCTTCTCAGAGAGAAGGTGCTCTGCCTCGTGCTGCAGATGCTCCTACGGCTGTAGCAGTTCCTGCACCAGTTGGTGTACCTGCTCAAGAAGTAACTTTAACAGGGAAGGCTTTGCTGGATTCTCTTGCTGCTAAAATTCCCGTGAATGTTCCTAATGAGACAGAACTTTTAAGAAGTGATGATGACAGTCCGATGCGAGCTATAGCTAAGTTTTGTGGTGCGTTTACTCGAGATGCTTTGTTAGGAGATAGAGAAGAAATTTATCGCGAAGACGGCATTTGGGATCATTGTTGGCAAATAATGATGGCTCGCGCACAGCTTCATGTAGCAAGGCGTGAATGGGATAGTGCAGTTAGGATTTATTCTGGTTCTATTACAGTGCTTGATAGCATGGAAAAAGCTCATTCAACACTTATCGGTAAAGAAGGTGTGGTGGTTAGTAGAGAGGAGATTGGAAGAGTTGAAAAGACTTTTACAGACAAACAAGGAAATATAGAAAACGGGCGCAGAATTTTGGCTATTACCAAAACATTTTCTGCTGAACCTTCGGCAGAAGGAGTTTCTTTAGAAACAGTAACTCTTGCAAGTTTGGAAGCTTTGTATACAGGAGATGAGGCTCCCTTAACAACTGTGACAATGGATGCTAGTCAATTTGAAAATTTGAAAACTCAGCTGATTGAATTTGTAGATCGATATTTAGTTCGAGAATTGGCTTATGCCTACATTAGATATTCTTTTGAAGATGCACAGACCTTGCTTTTAGCAGGTTTTCGTTTAATAGAAAATTTTGTAGTAATGGGGAATAGATTGGGAATAGAGAGTTCATCTTTAGAAGGTTTAGCACAAGTAGCAGATAAGCTTTGTGAAGGGTCTCCGTCAGATCAACTCAGAGTGGAATGGTTGGATCAATTAGAAGAGCTTTCATTGCCTGATAATAAGAAAAGAGCGCTTTACGATGAGCAAATTGGTTTTTATAAAGCAGCTGAAAGAGTGGTTTCTTTTTCTAAACGTTCAGAGTTAGCACTAAAAATAAGAGATTTGGAGGCTACAAAAGAGGGAGTAGGGATAAGATTATCAGAAATGCCACCTCTTGTGCCAGCAAGCCCTTCTGCACTAAGGGGTCCAACTCCTACACACGGTTCAATACCTCCAGGAATATTTGTAGCTAAGGCTCCAGAAGCGGCTCCGGCATCTGGCGATGCTAATCCTTCAGTATTTTTCCCAGGAGGACCTGCTGCAGGTAGTGCAGCAGAAGGAAGTGGAACTATAGAGCTTTCTGTGCCAGATTTTCCTCTTGAGTCATTATCAGTTCCAGGAGTAGCAATGCCTGCTGTGCCAGCACCGGTAGCAACAAAAGTAGAAGGCGCTCAAAAACCTCCAGCAGTTCCAACTAAAGGTCCTAAAGGCGTTGTTCCAAGAGCAAGGCCATCTAAACCACCGGCTGCCAGGTCTACAAAATTATCTACAGGTGCTGTTGCTGCACCTCCACCTATTCCTATTGATGCTGTCCTAGAAGTTTCAGGAGCAGTACCGTTTCCTCAACCACCTCCTTTGCCTGCTGCACCGGCAGTTGCATCTGCGTCAGCTGTTCCCCCTGAAGCAGCTACAGCAGTAGCAGCAGCTAAACCGGCAGAAGATGCACCTGAAGAACTTTCAAGCTCAGCTTTTGTGGTTGATCAACTCCCTGGAGCACCTGCAGAAATGTCTACACCATCAGATTCCTTAGAAGCTCTTGCTGCTCGAATTCCCAAAAGTCTTCCAAATGAAGCTGAGCTTTTGAGAGATGATAAAGATGGACCATTAGTAGCTGTGAGAGCTTTTTATGCGGAGTTTAATAGGGTGCCTCTTAAAGTAAAGAGTCGAGAGAGTATTTATGAGAGAGGACGTATTTTTGATCAAATGTGGAATATTTTGATGGCTCGTGCAGAACTTCACGTTGCAAGAGGTGAAAGATCTAGGGCTTTAGAAATTTATGATGAATCTGAAAAAATTTGTCGTGGTATGGAAGGAGCACACGGACTACTTGTGGTAAGGGCAGAAGGTCTAGCACTTGCAATATCAATGGGGGAAATTAATCCGGGTGATCTTGGTATTGGTAAAGATGAAAAATCGTTTTCTGCCAAACTTACAGATCTAGAAAATAGGCGACGTGCTTTAGCTGCTGTTCCTGTAGTAGATGAACCTACAGAGCTTTCTGCAGAACTTGTTATTTCTCGACCTTCAGCTGTACCGTCAGGTCTACCAGCAGCACCAGGTTCTGCTAGAGCGAAACCTAGTGGTAGGACAGCATCGGAACGTGCATCTCTTCGTCCACCTGCTCCGCCTGCTGCAATAGCTCCGGCATCCGTGGCAACACAAGCAGCTGTACCTCCACCTGTGCCAACATCTGCACCGCGTGCTGTTCCTCCAGCAAAAGGACCTCCTGCTGTTCCTGCAGAAATATTGGCGGCTGGTATGGGAATTACTCTGGCAGATGTTTCGAAAATGGGTTCGTCCGATGAAGCAGTCTTGGATGCATCCGATGTAGAATCTCAAAGTTGGCTTGAGGAAAAGCTTCCTTCTGTTGCAGGAGCTTTGGATTGGGTTGAAGAAAGACGAATACAAAATTTGGTTGATACGATGGATGCAGAAAAGTTTGTACAAGCTTTACAGGGTTCCCAGAGCGATCAAAAAAGAGCTTTTAGTGCGATGCGACGAATAAAATTAGAGACAGAAAGAGGACAAGCCATTTTAGATGGGGCTTTTGCTCTTATCAAAAATATTGCAGAGGATACACAGCGTAATCGGCTTTATCTCATTTGTTATAATTTTATTTTTGAATATGCAAACGCAAACAAATTATGGGAGCTTGCAGCCAAATACGCTGCAAGCTCTTTAAATACTCTTTATTATCCTCCCAAAAGCATTATGGAGTTTTCTTTGTTGCTTGTTCAGATTTTGGGCCAGGCGGGGGCCAGAAAAGCAGGTTTGACACTGGCTTTTTATAGCGCGCTTCAAAGACAAAAACCATCGAGAGAGAAAAAAATAGCTTTAAGAAATTTTTATGCTCTTCTTGTCATTCTGGCTTGGAAAGAAAGCGATTGGACTGCAATTTCAAGTTTTGTTGAGCGGGCTATCGCAGATGATTTAGAAATAGCCTTTTTTCTTATTCAAAATATTTCAAAATATAAACATAAAGATATCAATGTAAAGGCTTTATGGTGGAGTTTTGCGCAGGCTGTCACAAAGACTCTAGACTCGAATCAGGATGTTTCAGAAGAAATTATTTTTAAAACAATAGAAGCTTTGGGCGTGCAAGAAGAACTAAGTAATCTTCTGATGAGCGCTTATTATAAAAGACTTAAAAGACGGATTAAATCTGAACCTGACTCTCAAGGAACGAAAGATGCGTTAGGACGATATTTTATTGTTTTTACAAGAATGGCGTTAAAAGCAAATGACATTGAACTAGCAATTCATTTGGCGAATCGAGCTATTGAAGATGGACTGATCGAATATGCACACGAGCCTGTGGAGCTTCTGGGAAGAAGCAAGTTCTTTAAATCTAAAAAAGTTCAGGATTTGATTGCGCGTTTTCATGGCGAGATTGTAAAAATTGCTGATGAAAAAGAAAGGGTAAAGCAGTTACGTCTTTTTTATACCGCTATAATTAGGCATGCAATTGATCATAAGGCTTGGGATATTGAAGTGGCATACTGGGATAAATTGAAGGGAGAACATTTAATATCGGCCCTTGTTTGTTCTGTGTATTTCTTAGGATCTTCTAAAAATGCTCGAGATCTTTTCTTTAGCATTTATTATAGACTTGATGAGAAAAAAAAGCTTGATGTGGAGCTGTCGGTCGGGAATATTTTTAAGACAATAGATACATATCTTCAAGTGAATAAGCGAATAGAGGATGATCAAATAAGGAAAGTGGTTGTTTTAAGAATGGCTGTTACGCTGCTGTGTTCTCCTGAACTGGATAAGGAAAGTCGTTTAACAGTTCAGTTGCTGTTAGAACTAATAAAAACATTTGATAAATATACATGCAATTTTACTCCTAAAGATGCTAAGGAGTTAGGCCCTATAGAAAAAGCAGTGGGGGCTGTGATGGCTTTAAATTTTAAGTTGAAGAAAGTTTCAGGAGAAAGAGATGAGATTAAACGTTTAAAAGAAATACAAGAATTTACCAATATTGCTTTTGCGTATTTGAAAATTGCAAAAGAACTTCCTGGTACTGTTCCTGGTGAAGTTCAGAATATTTTAGTCGGGGAAATTGAAGGTCATCTTGAAAATGCTTTAGTAAGTTATAGAAAAGCTCTGGCTGCTACATATGAGAATGTTTTTTCTTATTCGGAATCTGTCTTAACTTCTGCAAAAACTCTTTTGGATGAAGGAGATGAACTTTTCAAAAATCTTCTAAGATATCAATGGAAAGGGATATCTTTTGACGAAGCCAAATCGCATGCGCTCTATAAATTGGCTGTTTCTTTGAATGAGGAACGAGAGGAGCTCAAAAAGCGTCTTAACACAAGAATATTGGAACTCCAGGTAAGTGAAATTAGAAGGGGCTTTTCGAGGGCTAATTCAGAATCTTTTGATGGAAATTGGAGTCGCTACGATAGAGACTTGAAAGTTTTAAGAGATATTGTTTTGCACAGCACAAGTAGTGATCCGGATGTTGCCAAAGAAGCTTTGGATGTTTGTATGGATCAAATGGAGTTTCTATTATCGCTAAGTTCGACTTTGACTGGTGAGCACCGCACAGAAGGTATTCGCTGGATAGGACAACAGATTAAGGAGTTATATACTCTTGAAGGATATGTAGGTAGGGATGCTTCTATAAAGAAACTGTTTGGTTTTAGACTTTTAGCTATGAGTTTAGATTTTTCTACACAGGCAGATCTTGCAGCAGCGGAAGTTACTCAAACTCAGATGAATGGTCTTTTAGAAAGAGCAGACTGTGACATAAACGAATTAGAAAATGTTTTAGCTGGATTAGAACTTTTTGCTGCTGGCCTAGCAAGTGTTCAAGATAACAGTCGTTTTGAAAATGCCAGAACTCTTACATTGGGTTTGGCTAAAGCTGTTTTAGAAAAGGTGAAGGCATTAGATTCTTCTTCTGCATTAGTGGGAAGAACAACAAGCTTGATTGCACGATTCTCCGATAATCTTCTTGAAGCATTGCAAAATGCTTTATCTCTTGAGGCTCTTCAAGCCATGCCTCAGGAGAGTGCATTGGAAATAATAAAATCCATTTATGAAGGAGATCATGCACTTTTAAGAAAAGAGGGTTCTGCTGACGAGGCTTCATATCTTGCTTTACTTGCAAACGTTGCAATTGTTGTTAAAAGCTTTATTATTCCTCAGTTGCAAGAGGCTTGTAACCAAAGGGATTGGACGAGGGCAGGGTCTTTGCTATCTATCACGTTTGGTTTGATTTCTGGTTTTAGAAAATTTCATGCAGATCGAGGTTTCTTAGATGGAAAATTTTCTGTATTAAATGATTTGAGAGGTCTATTTACAAAAGAAAGTAAACCGTATAGCGAATATCTTGAAGCTTCTCTTTTGGGGGCAGAAAACTTTTTATCCTTAGAACGATATTTAAATCTGTTTTTAGACTTTTATCAAAAGGCTGCTGCGGCTTTCCCCTCAAAAGATATGGAGAAAATACGAGGCAAATTTTCATTTTTCTCAGATGTCTTGAGAGATTGTAAGGGGGATTTTAGTGGAGTGAATGTGAAGATTATTGCCGAAAAGATCTTTCAACGCCTTTCGAGTCTTAAAGATCAGGATATCGATGTATGGGAAATAGCGATTGTTTTTACAATGGCTCGACTATGTGATGGAGCAACAAAGGGGCTTAAAGACGTTTCGTTAATGGAACAGATTCAGGGTTTGATTCATCAAACTGCTAAGCTTTTAGATGAAAAACTTGGCTCTGCAGGAATAACCGATCGGGAGAAAGGATTGGGGAAGGGAGTTACCTATTTTGCTCAGATTGAGGAATCTCAAGGTAATATTCGGCTGTTTGATAGTACGGGAAAAGTTGTTTATTTGGATAGAGCTCTTCGTGGTTTAGAGGTGGCAGCTAAAAGGACTCAAGCTAGGGGCCAAGTGTTAGAGATTTCGAATGTCTTAGTCAGTCGTGTCGGGGACTGTTTTTTTCAAAGAGAGGGGTTGGAGACTTATAGACGTGCGGAAGCTTTGTTAGGAAGTATTTTGGATGAGTTGCCTGAAGGCGATGCAAATAAGGGAGCATATCAAAATTTAAAAGATAGAATACATCGTATTGTAATTTCAAGTGAGATTGCGGATTTTGTGGGTATAGGTCAATTACTTTATGCATGTGATTTTTCGGATCTTTCTGGATGGAGAAATCTTTATGAGAGGAGAAATCGTCTTGCTGGAGTAGACATTCCTGATGATGAAGATAGAACTTTGCATCTTCATATTTTATCTGGACAGTTGGATCGTGTTTATACAGAACTTTCCAAAAAAATTGCTCAAGTTGCTGTTCCTGTTGAGGGTGTTTATCCTCAACGAGTTGATATTTTAGTTGAAATGGGATTGGGCTTAGCGAAAGCCTTTAAATCTAAATACGAAGCATACGATCTTCATGAAGGTGAGATAGCAGGAAATATTTCTATTTTTGTCGACCAATTTTTTAATGAGAAAGTCAAAGTGATTTTGTCCGCGATGGAAACTCAAGCACAGGCGTTGCTTGAAACAGACTTGTTAAGAGCTCAAGCAATTTATGCAAGAATGCTTCGCATGTGCAATCAGGCTTTGACAGCAAGTCCTTCTCTGTTTGAGTCTAGTTCAGAAAATTTTAAATTAATGAACCGCATTCGAGCGCTTTCGGTCAGACCACAGGCTGAAAATGAATATGGAAAGGCCATTGCTTTACTCAAAGAAATAGAAGCTTTGGATATGAGAATAGAAGAGGATAGAGTTGTTGCTAATAAAAAACTTGTTGAGGCCGAAAAATTGTATGAAGCGATAAAGGCTCCTTGTTCATTTCCGGGAACTCTTGATCTTTTGGCTGAATTGAAACATGCACGTGTTCTTGTAGCTATTGGGAATTCTCTTAAGGCTTTACAGGAGGAAAATGAAGAAGAAGCTCAAAATCAATGGATAATTGTTAATAGAAATTTGTTTGCAGAAAGTTCGGGCTATGGCTTAAAAGTTGTTTTGAAAGATTTTGTTTTAGCTCAGTGTCAGTTAGCTCGTTTGGACGACAATGTTTCATCCTTAATTCAAGTGGGAAAATTCGCTAGCTTGGGCTTTGAGTTGATTTCAGTTTTTCGAAAATTTTGCCTGACTCCCGGACTTGTTGGGGGACCTTCTCCCGAGCATCAGGCAGAAGTTTTTGCTCAAGGGGATGTATTTTACGATTTAGCACGTGTTTATGAAGCGAGACTTCTTGAAAAAATTCAAAATGAAGGAGATCCTGTTTCAGCTTTAAAAATGTATGAAGAATTGGAAAGATTTTCTCGAAGTGGGGCAGAGTCCGTTTCGGCACCATCTTTAGTTGCTCGCTTAGATGCACAGGCTAAACGAGCAGATCTCATGAGAGCACTTCTTGCTTCTCCTATAGATTCGACTGTTGCAGAGCGTTTTCAAGATTGGATAAGAAGCGATGATTTTACACTGGACGATGAACCTTTTACAGCAGCTTTCTTAGCTCAATGGGCGAATGCTGTGAGCGCCGAACAAGATGTTGCAGCTTATGAAGCAGGTCAGACACATATCATTGAGACAATAGATATTTTACAAGAACGGTTATGCGCTTTGATTCCAGGATCAACACCGAGTCTTATACTCACTTCTTTTAGGGTAGTTCTTCAAATTGACAAAGCTTTAAGAGCTTACGAGAGATCTAAAAACGGCGGTAGTCAAGCAGGAGATGTCGAAAAATTAGGGGATGCAGTCAATGAAATTTACAAATTGATTCGCGCTGGATTAGAAGCACAGCAACAAACCCTTGAGTTTGAAGCAAGTCGGTTGAGTGATGTAAGGGTTTTTGTGAAGGAAGTGCTGTTTGAGGAAAAGAAGTTTAGTAAACATGCTGAGGTAAAAAGCGCCATTGAAAATATTCTTTTGGATGGGGATGTGAGGGATAAAATTCGCAATATCCTTGATTTGTTGATTCAGGCCCGTAGGGAAAATGCCTCCACATTTGAGCAAGAGCCAGCGAGTAGAATTAATGAGGAAGCACAATATTTATTAAGATTTATTTCTAAAGATTTTAGAACTCCCTATGACAATGCATGTGCAATATTAGAGGCTGGGACTCGAGGTGAAGTTTCTGAAGTAAAAAACTTATTTGATGGTGGGGAGTCAGTTTTTGGAGTTTTAGATCAAGCAATTAAGAAAGGGGAATTGACTCTTGATGAAGATAAGAAGCAGAAACTTTTTACTCTTGTAAAACAATTTCTTGGAGTTGAATCAACTGATTCAACAGATGTATCTGCAGATGTGGATAGTCAAAGAATGTTAATACAAGGAGGAAACTTTCGTTCTCTTCTGGATTCCGATAGAGATTCTTACAATGACTTTGTGAAAATTTTGGAAACGAGACTAAAATTAGCTGAAAGTTTTGTTCAGTTATGTGAAAAACAAGGATGGACTTCACAAAGGGATCAAATTGTTGGGATGGTTCAAGCTGTATGGGAAAAATCAAATCCAGTTTTAAGTCAACTCGAAGATCAAATCAAAGGGAAAGTTGACGCCATTCCTGGGGCAGATAGCGAAAAGGTAAAGGCCGGTAAAATTGAAGCAGCAAGAACAGCTTATAAAATGCTTTTGAGCATTCATAATGTAGCTAGAGTCTTTTTACATCCCTCAGATGCTGCAAGAGATGCTTTTGAGGCAGAATTGGAGGCTTTGTTTCAAGCGCTTTCCGATGATACGCAAAAAAGAGATTTTTTAAGTCAGTTGTCTCAATGGCGGGCAAGTGTTAGAGAAACGAAGAAGACACGAGACTCTATGTCTGAAAAAGAGCAGGAAGATTTTTGGATAAAACTGAAAACTTTAGGTGAAGCAATGGCTGAATCAGAAAAAAATGTTTTCCTCCATAAACTCAAATTATTTGGTCCTGAAGCTGTCAAAGAAAAAAAAGAATTTGATGCAAAAATTGGGGCCCTTGAACGCTTGGTAAGAAATCCTGAATTTAAAATCGCTCTTCCTTCGGTAAGTCCATCCGGGTTTAGATTTGAGGGAGAAGCGCTTACAGAAATTAAAAAACAACTTAAAGAAAGAGTTGCTTCTTTATCTGGGGTAGATGATGCTCCTAGAGTCAGAACCATTTCTTTTTTGGAAAATATACTTACTCTATTTTCTCAAAGAGAAGAAGGATGGAAGTTTTTAGAAGTTTTAGGAGGGGGCCTGGGAGAGGTCGATTTTCTTATCGAGAGACCAGATGCTTCTGGAAGATCTGTCTCGTTTGTTCTTAAGCTGAAGAGCTCTTCCCTGAAAGGGGATTCTACTCCAGAAATGAAGTTGACTGAATTTTTGAAGGTTTTTTTTGATGGGATTTCATCAGAAGCGGCAGACCACTTTGTCCCAATTTTGGAAGCAGGAGATATTTCAATAGATAAAGAAACAAGAACATGGGAGCTTCAGCCTTTCAGGGAAATAAAGCCCATTGTATCTGCTCAGGCAGCTGCAGCTTCACCTGAGCCTGTTGACGAGCCCGTGTTGAAGCCATTGAACGATGAGGTCACTCGTGCTAGCGTGCAAACCCAACTAGATTGGGTGCATCAGATGTGCGATGTTCTATCTCAACTTTCAAATGGGGAAGTTGTTCATGGAGACTTTGATGAATCAAGTGTTCAGTATGAAAGAAAAGGGGATCGTCTTGTTCTTGTTGTGACCGATTTTAGTTTGTCTGAGAGTACACGAGGGAGTAATGGGGTTCTTGTAAGGGCAAATTTAAGAAGATATCACATGACTTCTGCACAAGAAAGTGCTGTGAGGAGCAAATCAGAACGCTTGGAATCAGGTGCACGGTTTATTCATGATTTGGTTGGAGGGGTATTGATAGTAAATAAAAGGTTAGGGTCAAACCGAAAAGTTGCTAGAAATGCTCAAGGGTATCCTCACATAACAGTATTGGCAGAGGATGCTCAGGGTAGGTATCCAGTCAAAGTTGAGGAAGTAGATTTAGAATCAACGGATCATACTCAACCCAATGCAGACATTCATGGGGCTGTTCGTTTAATGTTAAAGATTTTGACTGGTAAAGTTTGGGCAACCCTCGATACTTTCCCAAATGGAATGATTTCCAAAGGAGATTTTCGTGGTTTTGATAAATCTCAAGATGACATTTGGGCTTCTTTGATTAGAGAAGGGTATGTGAAAGAAGAGTCTGCAGGTTTAGGGAGGGGGAAGATTTTACCTAAATTTACTGAGCTAAAAAATACTGCGGATTTTCAAACAGTTGACACCGATAATCATATTTCTATTTGTCGCAGAATGGCTAATGCCATTGATCCTGAAGAAGCGGTGATTCAACGTTGGGAACAAAACTACAAAGATATTAATGGTCCGGGTGAAAAATTACCAAAAGCCGCGAAGGCGTTGGCCAGGGAATTGGTAGGATCTTTACGAGAACTTTATTTTGGAAAAAAGACTGTAGTTGAATTTCAAACAGTTGTAAAAGATATTCAGTTGCGTTTAGAAGCAGCTATGACTCCAGAACCCGTTCAAGAATTATCTATCTCAGTTTTGGCTTCTAGAATTCCCATTGCTATACCTAGTCGGGATGCTCTTTTAGATTCAGATGATGGAACTATTTATCATTTAGCTAAAACTTTAATCGAAAAAGTTGCTAGAGGAGATTTTCAGGCTGATGAATGGAATGGTGAGGTTGAAGCAGCTTTTGGAAGGGCTTGGACCATTTTAAGAGAACGTGCAAAAATTTATGTAATTGAGAGAGAAATGATTAAGGCCATGGAAGTTTATGCTGTAATGGAAGATGTTTTAGCTGATTTTGCTACTTCAACGAATGTTCCTGATAGTGAAAGTATTTCCCAATTGGGCGCTCATTTAAAAGCAGATCTTCAATTTTTGTCGAATGAGTTAGTGTCTTCCATGGATTATATTTGGACTGATTCGACGGCATTATTAAGATCAGATGAAAATGCTCCTTATCATTTGGCGGCGACTTATTTAAAGATCATTTTGGATGTGAATGCTGGAGTTCAAAGGGGAGAGAGCTTAGGAGGAGCAGGAGTAGATAACTTTATGGGGATATCTTGGACATTACTTAGGAATAGAGCAGCACTTCATGTTCGTCGAGGAGAATTTGATGAAGCTAGGGCTATTTATGCTGTTATGCGAGGAGTGTGTAATAATTTTATAGAATCATTTTACCTCGAAGCTGAGGAAAGACAGGTGCGTGAAGAATTTATTGTTCAAAAATCGTTAGATTTAGATCGCGGTTTAAGCTCCTTAGCTTTGGCTCAAGCCAGAAGAGCCTTGGATGAAGGGAAAACGATTGATGTAATAGCAGATTTTCTTTTGCCTGTGATTACAGCCAGTAAGGACAGTGAACTTATATCGATTCAAACTCAGGCTTCTGATTTTTTAGTTTCTAATTTACAGGAAAAAATGAGTGAGGGGGAAGCTCTTTTTGAAGTAACAGCGCAAGCTTTGTTAACAGGGGATTGGGCTATTGGTGAGGCAAATCTTAAGGTAATAGAGCCAGTATTAAATCTTTTAAATAAAGTAAGGTTGGAGTCTTTGTATGATGGAAAAGTAGATTCTAAAAGAGTAGACGCTTTTAGAGAAAGAGGAGGTGCTTTTAAACAAGCTTTTGCTTTTGGAAGTACTCGGTTTGCTGAATTAAGAAAGATGACTGATCTTGAGAGAACAATGATCGTGGGGGGATTTGAAGCAGCCAGAGCTTCAATAAACCAGCTGATATTGGTTTGCAAAGTTTTCCCTGGTGAAGAGGCTTGCTATGCAGAGATTTTGATTGCGGTTTTTGACCAAATCCAACAATTGTATGGAGAGCAAAATCCAGTTGAAGCATCTAGAATTAGATCCGAAATTCTGGGGACTCAAGAGAGAATAGCTCATGAGAGATCTCAAGATGCAAAACTTCCTGAATGGAAAAAGTATTTTGAAGAAAATCTTTTGCCGCGTATTTCATTGATTGAAGATTTAAGACGAGTGGTTGCAGCTCAAGGGAGCAGAGAGGATTTGGTGGCAGAGCAAGTGACTGCTGTGAATACTGTGCTAGTTGCAGAGTTGGCCAATGCACTTCATCATTCAGGATTAGAAACTCTTGCTGGAGAGTTTAGGACAGCTGTATTTGCTCATTACACAGCTAAAATCGATGAATATTTAACTGCTTCTCCTATCAAAATAGATGAGGCCAAAGAAGCTCTGGCTGTTCTTGAAGCTGTTGATAAAGAGAATGCAGCTATTGCTGTTTATCGACCAAAGGTGAAGGGAAAAACTCCTGTCCTAGATCCCGTTGAAAGAGCGTGTGCTGCTTTGGATGCAAATTTGACGGCTGCTAATATTCAGGCTGTAACAGAAACTTTTGAAGAATATGAATTTGGAGAGAAAGATCTTGAAAGAGTTTTTGATTCTCTGAGTAAAGCTGTGGAAACCCTTTCGGATATTGAAGAAGTGAGCGAGAGTGATTATTCTGCATTAAAAGCAGGACTTGAATCTGCTGGAAGTAAGATAGAATCAGATAGTCAACTAGCAACGTGGGCGATAGATGCGGATTCTCCTCTTCGACTTCAAGCTAAGTATTTTCAAACAACTGTTTGGGTGTCAAGTACTCGACGTTTATTAAATCGTTTTAAGAAATCAAAAAAATTAGATGATTTAAGAGCTCTACTTGATGTTTTAGAACAATATCCTAATAAGAAAGGTAGAGAATTGTTAGGCTTTGCGGAAAGTTTAGCTGATGTATTAATTGAAAATGGAATAAATCTCAGTTTAGAAGATGGAGTTTCTGCTTTATTTGCTCGAACCTATCAACTGCTGGATGATATCAATTCTGTATCTGTAGAGGTGGTGACATATCCGGGTTCATCTTCTAAACCTTCAGGTCTTCCTCCCCTTGAACCTGGAAGTGTTTCTAGCCCATCTTTTTCTAAAATAAAATCTCCAACAGCTATTTCATTAGATAGAGCAACTTCTTCCCGAAAATTGTCGTCTTCTGCTCTTCCTGCTCTTCCTAAGGGAGAAAAAACTTTAAAGAGGGCAAAGGTTTCCCTTTTAAATGAACGAAGATGTGAAGTTTTGAAGGGGATAGGGAGTAAAGAATTTTCGGAGATAGCAAGAGTATTTAGTAGAGGAACATGGGTTATAGAGCGAGGACAAATTAGAAGCTTTGCTAATCTTAATGGCCTATTTCGTGAAGCAAACCCTCCTTTTAATACATTAGGAGAAGTTGTTACAGATTCGGAAGCGAAAGAGAAAGTTTTTAACATGCTTTCTTCTCTGTTTGTTTCTAGATTGGAAGAAGTATCTGATGAAATAAGTAAAGGGAGTGCTGAAGTAAAAAAATTAGATCTTGCTGAAAAATTAAGTCTAACTTTTTTAAAGGCTGCTGAAGCTTTTGTTCAAAGATATGAAGTCAGTGGTTTGCCAGCTAGTCCAAGTCTCGCTGCTTTAAGAGCAGGAATAGCTGAACATCTAAAAAGAGGCATTAGAGATTTAGTGATTGCTTTAGAAGCTCAAGGAGATGAAGCTGCTATTTTAGATGAAGAAGGAGCAGAAGAGAAAGCAGCAGCATTTTATCAAAGAGCAATGAATCTTTATGAAAAGTTTAATGCTCTTTTGTTGGATGATCAGAAACTGGATTTTAGTGACATATTTATTTCACGAGTGAAAAAAGCAAAAGATCTTATTGATCAGGGCAGTATAGATGCAACTAAGTCAGATTCCGCTGAAAAGTTAAGTCTTCTTCTTTTGAATGCTGCGCGAATCTTTATTGACAGATATGAAGCAAGGGATTTGTCAGCTAGTTCGAGTGTAGTTGCTTTGAGAGCGGGTATAGCTGAACATTTGAAAGGAAGTGTTAAGGATCTTGCTTTGTATTTTTCTAATGAAGGAGATAGAGCGGCTGCTGTCGGTGGGATAGAGGCTGAAGAGAGTACAAATCTCCTTTATCAAAGAGCTGTTAATCTTTATGAAAAATTAAATGCTCTTTTGCCAGACGGACAAAAGATAGAAGCCAAAATTATTCGAGCTCTTAATGCAAAGATGGGAAAAGATTCAGATTGGAATGCAATCGAAACGGAAGCTTTGAGTATCACTGCTTCTCTCACTGCTGATCAAAGAAAAGAAATTTTGATTTGGGTTCAAGGCTGGATAGCTGAACCAGGAAGAGAAAAGTTTAGAATTCAAAAAGTTTTAGGAGCTGGAGAAAAAGGTCTTGTTTTTTTAATGACTCGTCCAGATCTTAAAGGGGGACAAGAAGAAGTTGTTTTAAAGGCAAGTTTTATTGCAGCTGGAGATGAAAGTGTTGAAGTTAAATATGATCGATACTTAAAAGAATTTTCTAAAGATCCTGCTCTTCCTATCGATCATTTTGTGAGACTGCTGGATGCTGGACATGCTCCTTCTTCTTCTATTGAATGGTCTATTCAATCATTTGCTGATGGTTTAGAAGGACCTTTTATCAACGCACAGGAGATGGGGCAGGAAACGGATGATTCTAGGAAGTTTGAGCATGGCAATTCTTTTGAAGGTCATTCAGTTGTTTATGATACTCGCCCTGATGAACAAATAGATCTTGCGATTCAATTGGCTCAAATTCTTGCTCATTTACAAAAGAAGAACATAGTTCATGCAGATTTTCATGAAACCAATATTCAGATAAAAAGAGATTCCTCAGGACGTAGGAGAATTGTTGTCGTTTTGGATCCAGACAATTCGACTGATGTGGATCCTGATCATCTTTGGACGGTTGTACATATCCCATTAGATGCCTTAGAAAGAAAGGGTGCTTCTAGCCGATTGAGTTTGGTGGGTGTAGACGACAGTATAAAAGTTGATTTAATTCCTGTGTCTGGCTGTGAGGGTGGTCGTGTAAATGTACATCCTGATCAAAATCTTTTAGTTGTTCAACTTAAGATTTCTAGAGAGAAGATGTTGGGGAGAAATAAGGGCTTGCCATTCACATTTACGTTTAATGATAGAGAAAATAAATTTGAGATTACACCTGTTTTACGTAAAAAGACTTCAGATGAAAAAGCTCAAGCTAACATGGATGTTCAGTCAGGTGTTCGGTTGATGCTTGAGCTATTGACAGGTAGAATTATTGATCCTACGCAGCTTTTCAAAGAAGGCAGACGTATTTCCTCTATTCAAAAAGACCAAATGCTAAAGCATTGGGCAGAAGTGATGAAAGTGGATATCTCTGCTTTGCCTGCCTCAGTAAGTGAGTTAGCTCCTAAAATTCTAGATGCAATTTATAAGCTTTATGAAGGCAAATCTACACTTGAGGAATTTGAAGTTGAGATGCGAGCGTTTCTTGCTATTCTTTCTCCTATTTTAGCTCCTGCTGCAAAGCCTGAAGCACCCAGACCACCACCGCCTGGAGCAAGTGCTCCTCAACCTCCTGTTGAGCCACCATCTCCAGCAGCTCCTCCTGCTGCACCTGCAACATCTGCTGCCACAGAAGCGGCAACAGATGTGGATACGCTTTTGGATAGGGTAGAGAATGTACTTCAAAGTACAGATTTTGTAGATTTAGTTGAGATTCGCAATCTTTATGATGGAGAGAAAAGCCCGGTGATGATTCTTAAAGAAGAGACTTTTTCGCCAGAACAAAGAGCACGACTAGAGGCTTGGCCCTCATTGCTTCATGCTGCTTTTGAGCGTTTTGCTGTAACTACAAATGCACGTAGAGATCCTCATAGCAGAGCCTTAGACGAACTTAATCAAGGAAAAGCAATACTTGTTTTCTCTACTCTGTTTCGACTTGTAGATTCAATGATAGGTGTTTATGCCCAAGAAGAATTAGATGATTCAACAATCAGGAAGGAATCACAGCTTCTTTGGGGAGAATATAATACAAACCATGATTCTGTTTTACAAACTAAAGGACAAACACTCGATGCGGCAACCGAACAAAAACCTTTCTATAGAATTATAGCAGACTTATATCAAGTTGCTGATAAGACATTACCATCTACAGAAAGAATTGATGCAGCTAGAATTCGTGAGGTCAGAAGACTTGCAGGTTTAAGAGTCAGTACACCTCCAGCTTCTGTTGCTGCGATTACTTTTACTAGGGGCGCTAAATTTAAGGGAGGTAAAATAGAAAGGACCGTCATTGCAGTAGAAGGAGACGAAGTTATTTGTTGGGTTAATGAAGATGGAACTGAATATGTCGAAAAAGGCCCTTCTCTGATATTAAGAGAAGCTGTAACAAATGCACGAGCAAAACTCTTAACCTACGAAGCTTCTACTCCTGCAGCTATTGCAGCAGCTCAACCTGCGATTGAGGTCTATGAAAAGGCAATAGGTGCTAGTGTAAATGTGTGGGAGGGCAGAGCGGATAATAAGATTTCTTTGGCAGATCTTCAGGGGCTCATCCCAACAGATGATTCATTAGATGCAGGTGATGCAATCATAGATGCACCTTCGGCTGGGGGTGAACCTGCACTTGCTGTGGGTCCTGCTCCAATGAGAGCGCCGACATATCCTTCTCCAGCGATGCCTGTAGCTGCTACGGGGCCATCATCCTCAGCACCTGTTACGCCTCCCACAGCTGCGTCAGCGCTTCCTGAAACAGAGATATCTTTATCAGGAGAGCTTTCTGTATCAGTGGAGGATTTGAAAGGAAGGGTTTTAACGCTGACATTAGGAACAAGCAAATATTTCAAAATGGAAGTCAGTGTTGTTTATGATGAAGAGGAAGGTCGATTTATTTTATTTGATGGAGATGGTAAAGGTAATCATCGGTTTTTAAATGAAGGGGAAGTAATTACTGTAGGGCGTAAAAGAGCAGACTTGGAAACAGTAGGAATTTCAGATTTAGCAGATTTTGAAGTTAATAATTCCAGTCTTTCAGAATTTAGGACTCTTATGGCGCATAAACAGATTTCTGTTTCTATTCAAGGAGGAAAACTGATTGTCAAAAGTATTTCGGACAAAACAACGCTTTATCATGCTGAAACAGTTGTTTTACCTATAGCTCCTTCTATAAAAGATCCAATAACAACGGCAGATGTTGTTCAGGGAGCAAGCAAACCTTCTCTTAACCATCCTGCATGGAATGAAGATTGTGGTTTTGCAGAAATAATCAATGGCTGGGTTGTGACAGGGGTTTTTGATGGTATGGGAGGTTATGGTGGTGGAGAGTTAGCTAGCAATATTACACGAATGATTGTGCATGCGGCACTAAAACGGGACTTTTCTTCTGGTGTTAATGAAGACAGTATTCCTCAAATTCTTGCCGATGCTTTTTTAAAAGCGCAAGAAATTATTCAATTCATTGTATCTTTGAGAGATTTTCTTCAAAGCACACCTGAGCAACTTTTGGGTATTGCGGAAGCTATGGAACGAGAGCACGGTGTTAATAAAGACGAGTTTAATGATTTGCTCTTGCGTATTGTCCGAAGGGGAAAACCTATTTCTGAAATGGGAACTGCAGCGCTTGTGCATGTCGTAGTTCCTCAAGCTGATGGAACTTCCAATGTTTATCTTATTCAAGCAGGAGATGTTCGTACTTATCTTGTTTCTTCTGATGAAACTTTTGAACCTCTCACAGTTGATAATATTTCTGGCAGCGACGATGGTTCCCTTAAAACAATTACACTTGAGCAAGTGAGAGAAAAATGGAAAGCGTCTCATCTGCAGGCTTTAGTTACAGTTGAAACGGATAGAGATTTAGGGGCTTTAGGGCCGATTGAAAGGATTATGTTTAATAGGCGACATACGGTTGAAAATGTTCTTAAAAGGGATTACAAACCTGTCATAACAGTTGCTAAAGGTGTGAAAGGAATACTTTTGACAATGACGGATGGTGGACATGACCCGTTGATTGATCGTGTAATCGAAGAAGAGTTTAAGGCAGGATCCATTGCTGAAGCTCCTCAAAGAATTCTTCGTCGAGCAAGAAGTGTGAAAACAGGTCCTCGGGCTAAAGACGATGATGCTCTCATTATGGTAACCCAAATGCCAGAAGTTGTTGCAAAATCTGCTTCTGCTTCGGCCGGCCCGTCAGCAGGTGCGCCAGCCCCAGCTTCAGCACTGGTTGCTGCGCCTACATCTGCTGCTCCTCTTCAAGTAAACGTCGGAGATGTTTTCCTGGCTATAACAGGGTTGAGGCGCGTGGTTGTTCGAAAAGATGGTGATGCTCTTTATTGTATAACCACGAATGGAAGCAATATTTATTTAGAATCATTGGATGTTGCAAAGATTAGATCAGATGTTAATACAAAGTTTCTTGCACCTGCTACCTCTAATACTACTGATCAAGAGCATATTGACAACGCTTTAAAACCAGGAAATGTTTTTAGCAATGCAACAACCAATGAACATCTTATTCTGGTCTCAGAAGATCGAACAACAGGCGCGATGTTTTTCTTAAAAATTGTGGGAGATTTAACAGATTTGAGTGCTGTAGATACGGCTACAATTGAAACGGGCTTAACTATCAATGATGTTTTAGGTAAAGCTTGGGCTTATAACAAAGATGTAAGTGCGAACCCCACTTTGGGTGTAGAGGTGGCGAAAGTTACTGGGGCGATAAATAAGCTTGAGGCTGCAGGTGCTACAGTTGTAAGTGGTAGCGTATGGCTTGATTTAGAGAGACAATCCCTGGGGATTGATTTTAAAAATTATAATCAAGGAGATGTCATTATTGATCCCAATGTTTCAGATAATGAAGGTAGAAAAATAGGAGATTCTTATCTTTTTATTATGGAAGATGGAGATAATGCTATTTTTTATTCTTTCGGGAAAAAACAACTTATTCATATTTCAAAGGTAGAAGTTATAGAGGGAATTAAATCTAAAAATCTTCAATATAATCATCGAGATCAAAGCCGAGCTGCTCATGAAAAAATGGCGAAAGATTTTGAGCCATTTCTACGGACGATAAATACTATTCCTCTTACAGATATTCAAGATGAAATTATTCCTCAAAGCAATACGATCAAAATAGATCCTAGACAATTGGGTAGAGACCGTTTTATGACTTTAACTATTCCTGGTAGAAATCCAGGAGAAACCGAAGAATATTGTTTAATGTATGATGTTCGAGTGGACAAAGTGATCGTTTGTCCCTTCTTTAAGACGGGTCTTAAACAATGGGCTTATTTACAGCCTGGATCTAGTCCAAAATATAAACAGACAAAAACTCCCAGTTTTATGAATCATGTGGAAAAGCAAATTACTCTTTTTAGAGATGTAAATGGTCAATTAGTTATTCGGGCTTTATCTGCGGACATTTCTCTTCAGGTTTATCCGGGTGCATCAAATGCTCTTAATATGCATGTGGGAAAAGAGGTGGTTTCTGATGGGAATGAAAAAGCTTATGCAGAACAAGCTGCTCGTTACCATGCTTATCAGAGTGAAGATGCCTTTTTTACTTTATTTTTACGCCGAGCTGCTGTTTTAGGTCTTTGTGATGGAGTCGGAGGGCGTGATGCTGGAAATATTGCTAGCCAGGTGGCGAGTCTTTTAATCCAGGCTTCTATCAAAGATTTTATGAGTGCTCATGAAGGTACAGGTCGTCCGTTAACAAACAAAGATATAAAAAATTGCTTAACTCTGGCAATTCAATTTGCAGATAGAAAAATTTTTGAATTATCCCAAATTGAAATTAGCGATATTGATACAGATGGAGCAGTGGTAGTGGGTAGTCCTCTTGAGGATTTATTTCAATGGGATTTGAGAGGAGATGATTTAAATCAAGTTTTGATATTCGTTACAACGGCTTTAAAAGCAGCTCGGGATAATCGACCAGGAGAGGCTAAACCATTTTTGGGTATGGCCACGACTGTTGTTGTAAGTGTTGTTTTTGTAAATGACAAAGGAGAGCAAGAAACCGTCGTTGCCAATGTCGGAGATAGTCGAGCTTATAGGGTGTATGAAAATGGAAGTGTAGAAAGAATTACACGAGATGATGGGGCTATTTACAATACGATCACTGAGGCTGTTGATGAAGAAGTGATTCCACTTGGAGCAGGAGATCAAATCCTTTTAGATCCTACAAAAGCTTCTGAGATTTTTGAAAGCTTAGATGCAGGTTTGGATGATACAGGTGTTTCTGAAGATCGAATTAGAGAATATGCGCAGATTTATCAAGGAAAAGGAGCTATTACTGCTGCAGATGCTGCAATCATTCTTACCGATCATACGACTGAAGCTGCTAGAGTTATTTTTCGCAAAGTACATACATGGCGGCTACTGAATCTGGCTATTTTCTTAAGTAAATATGATAGAAAGTATGAAGGGTTGCAGAAGTTGGTAACGGCTTTAGATGGTGCTCAGTTAGAAAGTATTTTAAGCCGTTGTGGTGTTCCTGATCCTGAGCTTCAAAGAATGTCAGTTTCTGGTCGAGTGTCAGCAGAGCTTTTGGCCCAATATGTTAAGCAATACGAGGAAACCCATTCTAATTTTGTTCACTTCCTTCAAGAATCTTTAATAAAGGCTTTTTATAAAAAGTGGTGGCAGGATGATGTCAAGCTAGAAGAGGTTGGGATGGATGATCATGGATTAGCCAAAAAGCTATATTCTTCTAGGAATACAATTTCAGCAAGTGTTGGCAGGGGTCATTTTACAGGAGAAAGAGGCCCAAGATTCTTTAGTCCTAGTGGAACAGGCAAAGGACGTCTTATTGTTGTTTGTGATGGTGGTCCGGATAATGTTCCAGACCGACAGTTGGAAGAAGCTATTGAAAAGAAGTTAAGAAAAGGCGCTTCTTTTGAAGATATACCTATAGAAGAACTGTATGTCACAATGGCACGTGACAATGTGGATGCTGAAAGATCACAAACTGCAGATGATGATATTTCCTGTGCTAGTGTTAAAATGCCTGTGAAGCTTGCTGCTCCTGTTGCTTCGACAAGACCTGCACCACCTCCTGTTGTACGACTTGCAGCAAGCGGTGGAGTTGCTGCGGGAGCCCCGGCTCAGCCAGGGCAGCCGGGAGCGAAAGTTCAGGTGGCACCAGGATCTGCTCAAATGTCAGACGCTAAAAAAGCTGCTGCTGTGGGAGTAGCCCCGGAATTACTTAAGAACGACCGATTAATTAATTCTTCTATACAGGATTTGAGATCATGGTTTTCATCTTTAAAAACTCCTTGGAAAGTAATAGGTGGAGGAGTGATTATAGTAAGTCTTATAGGCGTTGTAGTATCAGGAGCAGCGGTTTCTATTATAAGTTTTCTTAATCCGTTTGCAGTAAATCTTCTCATTGGAGTTGGTAGTGCAACACTTGTTGGATTTTTATTATATTCTAAAGTTGATAAGACAAGTGAAGATAGATGGCCAATAATTATTATCCCCACCATACTTACATTTCTTTCTATGACGGCAGGAAGTTATATTGTGATGGATAGTTGGAATTCTTTAGTGAATTGGCTTAATAATTTTATTGCTCATATTGCCACGTCTTCTGATACAAACTCTTCTTCTCCTGTGACTATATCGACCGCGTCTATTACAACTTTATTTAAACCCCATCGTACAAAGCAATCTACGCTGACTTTAAAAGAATACGTAGAAAAAATTTATGAGATTTATTCAGATCTTTCTACTCAGAAATGGGTTAAGAGAAGTTTAAAAATATTTATTGTGATTGCGCCTCTTGTTGTATTTTTATTTCCTCAGCTTGCATTTGCAAATAACGGTTCCGTCTTAGGATGGAATGCTCCGACTTTTGTCCTAATTTCACTTATTCTAGCTGCCATTGTATTAGGTGTTAGAGCTAATTTGAGAACCCATAAACTTGAAAGACGGGCTCCCCTTACAAAAGATTTGATGAATTTACATCTTATCGAAAGGCTTTTAAAGGAACATGGCAAAAGTGCTAAATCATCTCCTCCTGTTGAATTTGTCCTTACAATGGAGTCGCCAGATGATTTTCATGTGGCTGCTGCCCTTCCTGGTGGGGAAGTACTTACAAGTAGGTTTGATAGAGACACAGAGGACGAACTTAATCAAAAAAATAAAGAGGCTCAGGAACATGTCCGTGACTATTGGATGAGGCGTAAAGGGTATGTGCCGCAATTTATGGATAGTGCTTTTGGCCTTGGCATTAGGAATAGAATTAAATTCTATGCAGGAATGTTTTATAGAGCTGATAAACCTGCAAATGCAGAAGCATCATTCCTTCGAAGAAACATAAAAAATGAAACTGTACAATTTGAGATTGGAATCAATCTTCAGCTTTTAGAATATCCTATGCTTTTTGAACTTTTTCTTGTTCATGAATTTCACTATGCCGATTTGTTTATTTTTAGAGAAACTGTTAGGGAGGGGAAATTGGGAATACCTCAAGAGCAACAAGCTCGTTTGTCTGGGTATTTTCTTGGAGAATTTAATGATGTGGGGGCGGCCGTTAAGGAAGGTTTTGAAGAAACAACTATTTATTTTGAGGATTTTAAATACTTTCTTTCTTTAGAGCCAGAACAGAGAAAACAAATTATCAAGGGTCTTGAGAAATTAAGAACTCAATATCCTGGTGTTACAATTTTTGAGTCTTTCTTTAAAGTATTCAGCGAATTGGCTATGTATACTCTTTCTGATGATTCTGAAAAACACTTAATGGGTTTAGCAATAGAATTGGCAAAAAATCAATCTACAAGTAATAAAGAAGTTTTTCCAAAATATGAACGAGCGCTTGTTCCCTATGGAGTAAGCCTGGTTGATCATGCGCTTTCTGTTCACAGAATGTTAATGTCATTTGGATCT
Source organism: uncultured bacterium (assembly GCA_964640155.1). Taxonomy (GTDB): domain Bacteria; phylum Auribacterota; class JACPWU01; order JACPWU01; family JACPWU01; genus CAZXEQ01. Next base: position 132,083 of record CAZXEQ010000007.1, read on the forward strand.
TTAACAGAGGATGAAGTTGAGAGCATTTTAAAACGAAAAAAAGTTTTAGAATTTATAAATCCCATTCCTAGAGGTTATGAAGCAAATACTCCAGCAGCCAGTGCACGTGTTTTGGGGAGAACAGTAGAGCGTATGAGAGGAGTGAAAGGAGGTCCTGCCAGTCATTTTGCGAGCCCCTTTGGGATGGGAGTCGATGCTGGACTTGCTCCCAACAATGAGGATGCAGGTATAGTGATACAGAAATTGATGAACGCTATGGAAGATTCAAAAACTTTAAGTGAAAGACAAATTCAAAATGGTCCAAGAGTTGTTTTTCATCAAGAAGATAAAGCTGTTGCAGATCAAGTTGAAAGTTTTATGGGAACAGAAGCTTATCGTACGTTAGGGGATGGAGTGAAACAAACTCTTCAAAATATAAGAATTGCGCTTTTACCTCCGGATCAAGATTCGGGGGATCAACCAGCTCAAATATCCATTGTCGAGAATCCTTTGGGGGCAAGTTATGCCCATTACGGTCAAGATGAAGAACCTTCTATATTTATGAGAGCGGAGTTTTTAAAACGATTACTCACGTTAAAAAATGGACCTCAAGTTTTTGTAACATTACTTAAGCTTGAAAGTAATCGTTATGAGCATCGGCAAGGTGGTAAAGAAGATAATCGTTCTTCTGCTCAAGTGGTTAAAGATGCAGGTATCACAAGAGCTGAGCTTTCAGCTTTATTGGATGCGATTGTGGATATTGAATCGGATATTCTTTTAGAAAGAAAAGATTTAGATGTGACTGAATTGATTATTCGCTCGGCGACTGTTTTAGAACACAAAGCTGATCAAGCCAGTGTAGATAATATTATTTTAGGAAAGTTGAGAGGAAAACTTCTAAATGTTTTAGTTGCCAAACTGGCTCAGAGAATGAAAAATCAAGAAGAGCGTTTAAGTCAAATTCGAGCTGCTGTGACAAAGCTTGAAACAGCAAGAAGTAAAGATGAAGGTCATACTTTAGTTAAGGCTTTAAATGAAGCTTTGGGAAATATTCAAAATATTCAATCTATTGGGTTTGATCTTTTGATGGGGGAAGTGGTTGTTTATACTTCTGATGGAAAGACTCAAACGGTAGAACTTGGGGCTGCTTCTCAAGCTCTAAGTCTTATGATTGAAAAGTTAGTTGGAAATGTACAAATGGTAGTATTGGATCTGCCTGCTGGTGAGGACCCAGATGAACTCTCAAGTTTTCTTGAAAATACAATCGGAATTTTGATGAATCCGGATCAAAGATCTTTAGCCCGAGATGAAAAGCCGCTTTCGATTGGAGATTTGACTGCACAGCGTTTGAAGATAGGGGATGGAGAATTGGTTCATGTGGGGCGAGGAATAGGTAACTTAAGAAAAATGACAGCTAAGACAAAGCATAATCTCACAGCATTGGATGCAGTTAAATTTTTTGATGCAGAAGCAAATAAAAATACAGAACATCCTGTTCTTATAGAAGCAGCACTTTTACAAGCAAAATTGGCTTTGTTGGAAGGCTCCGAACGAGAAGCTTTTTTAAAGCTCTGTGAAAAATATTATGCTGTGATTCGAGGACAAAATATAGAAGGACTGTCGGCAGAAGTTCAAGAAGCTTTATGGAAAAATTACAATAAGTTTTCCCAATTACCTTCTGATTTTAGAGTCGTTATTCTATCAAGTGAAGTAGAGCGTACAGATGAAATGAAAGATGCAATGATTTTAAAATTTAATTCTGAGCAAAGAGATCAACCTAATGCTCTTACTCAAGTGATGAGTTTCGCTTCTTATGTTGCCAATGTAGGTAAAGAAGCTGCAAAAGGTGATTCTCGGGCTGCAGAAATGTTTGAAGCCCTTCTCAAAGCACTCTATGCTGGAGACGAGGAGAAGATGCAAGAAATACTAGATAATATGTCTTTGAAAGAAATTTTATCTAACCCAGAATTCGTTTTCCCTCCCATCAATACCCATTTCATGCAAGATCTGGATTCCTTCTTGCGGGCCCAACGCACCGTCGAAGCGATGGCGTAGCATATTTACTTTTAACCTTAAGTTCTAGCCAGTATAATTAACCTTAATGAAAAAAATTATCACTATCTCTACAGGCACGGAGTTGATGTTGGGTTATGTCATGGACCAAGATTTTGGATTTATGGCAAAGGAGTTTTCCAAAATAGGATGTCCTGTGTATCGCCATTACACGGTTGGGGATGATTTTAAGGAGCTTCAAAAAGTTTTTGCAGAAGCTCTTTTTCTGTCTGATATTGTTGTTCTATCAGGGGGATTAGGTCCTACCACAGATGATTTGACCCGAGAAGTGGTGTCTAGCGTCCTCAAAAGGCCTTTGGAGATGAACAAAACTGTTCTAAAGGATCTTAAGCGTAAATTTCATAAAAGGGGCCTAGAAGTTCCTCTATCTAATGAGAAGCAAGCTCTTGTATTAAAAGGAGCAAAAGTGATTTCCAATCACTTTGGAACAGCTCCTGGAATGTACATTCAAGAAAAAAAGAAAAAAATTTTTTTACTTCCAGGTCCACCTTTTGAATTAAATCCCATGTTTGAGAGAAATGTAAAAGCTGTTATTCAAGCTGCGATTAAGAAAGATCGACTTCGTTTTATAAGTTTTAGAACTTTTGGAATTCGGGAATCAGATGTTCAAGAAAGAATGAGTAAAATTTTTAAGGATGCTCCAAAATTTTTGAATGGTCTTGGATACACGTCGTCACCTCATGGTGTGGATGTTCGAGTAGCTGGTAAAGAGCGAAGTTGGGATAAACTTTTTTCTTTTATTCAACGGCTCGAAAAAGATCTTAAAGAGTGGATTTATGGATTGAATCGAGAATCAATGGAAGAGATTGTTGCAAAATTATTATTTCAAAAAAATAAAACTTTAGCCATTGCTGAATCTTGTACAGGAGGACTTTTAGCTCAGAGACTTACCAGCATTTCTGGGATTTCTAAGGTATTTAAATTAGGTGTTGTTTCTTATTCTAATGAAGCAAAACAAAATATTTTAGGTGTTCGATCAAAAACTCTTCAGAAATTTGGTGCTGTGAGTCAAGAGGTTGCTTCAGAAATGGCTTTAGGTGTTCGCAAGAAAGCTAGATCTGATTTTGGTGTATCTATCACAGGCATTGCAGGTCCAACAGGGGGATCTCCTGAAAAACCTGTAGGGTTGGTGTGGATTGGTTTAACAGATGGTAAAAAAACTTATGTGCAAGAGCATCATTTTCTCGGCAGCCGCGATGTAATTCAATTCAAAGCCTCTCAAGCGGCGTTAGATATGTTGAGAAGATTATTACTGCATCAGAATCGAGCGAACCAAGAAATTATTTAAAAATGGGTCCCGGATATCCCACGGGACTGCTTCGCTGAAAGATTTCCGGGATGACAAGCTAAAATAATGCGTATTTTTATTGCAGTTGAAATTCCTCATGAAATTCGAGAAAAAATCTATAAAGATTTAGTGCCTCTGCGTAAAACCTTCCCAAAAGTTAAATGGATTCGTCCTGAAAATCTTCATTTAACTCTGAAATTTTTAGGAGAAGTTTCAGAGAAAAAGCTTAAAGTTATTCATGAGAAAATATCGGATCTTTCATCTTTCAAATCTTTTTCGATTAAATTTTTGGGTTTAGGTGGTTTTCCAAATTTAAGTCGTCCAAAAGTTATTTGGATGGGGATTGATCAAGGGGAGGAAGAACTATCTAATATAGCTTCTTATCTAGAATCTGAACTGGAAAAAGTGGGATTCCACCTTGAGAATCGCTCCTTTCAAGCACATTTGACTTTGGCAAGAGTAAAAGATTTTAGAGAGGTAAAAGGCTTTTGCGAAAAAGCCTCTTTTTTTGATAAAACAAGCTTTGCGAGTTTTTCGGTAAATATGGTATCTTTGATACAAAGTTCCCTGACTCGGGAGGGAGCCACTTATCAATGCTTGCATCAGATAAGGTTAGGTTAAAAGGCGTATAACTTTTACAATTTTTCATTTTAAATAAAGGGGCCAGCAATGCCAGAGTCAGCCACATTACAAGACAGACAAGAGCAGAAAGAAAAACAGGAAAAAACGGATTCAGGAAGAGATAAAGCTTTAGAAGTTGCAGTTGGTCAAATTGAAAAACAATTTGGTCAAGGGGCCATCATGCTTTTGGGATCAGATCGTCCGGTGGTTCCTATTTCTGCTATTTCAACAGGGGCACTGTCTTTAGATATCGCTTTAGGAATTGGGGGAGTTCCGCGAGGACGTATTGTTGAAATTTTTGGACCTGAATCTTCTGGTAAGACAACATTAGCTCTTCAAATTGTGGCCAATGCCCAAAAAGCAGGTGGAAAAGCGGCATACATTGATGCAGAACATGCACTTGATCCCGCCTACTCAAAAATAATCGGCGTAGATATTCAAAGCTTACTTATCTCTCAACCTGATTGTGGTGAAGATGCACTCAACATTGCTGAAGTTTTGGTTCGTTCCAATGCATTGGATGTTATTGTTGTGGATTCGGTAGCAGCATTGGTCCCTCGTGTTGAAATTGAAGGCGAAATTGGTGATCAGCACATGGGGCTTCAAGCCAGACTGATGAGTCAGGCTTTAAGAAAATTAACAGCATCCATTAGCAAATCAAGAACCTGTGCTATTTTTATTAATCAGATCAGAGAAAAAATTGGTGTGATGTTTGGCAATCCTGAAACTACACCGGGTGGACGCGCGCTTAAATTTTATTCATCTGTGCGGTTGGATATTCGACGTACAGGATCTATCAAAGATCCTAAGGGTGTTGTTGTGGGTAATCAAGTAAAGGTTAAAGTAGTAAAGAACAAAGTAGCACCTCCTTTCCGTGAAGGTGAATTTGATATTCTTTTTGGAGAAGGTATTTCAAAAGAAGGTACAGTGGTGGATGTAGGAGCTGCTTTGGGCGTTATCGAGAAAAAAGGGACTTGGTTTGCCTATAAGAATGACAAGTTAGGACAGGGCAGAGAACAAGCGCGCGATTTCTTGAAAAAAGAGAGAGCCGTGATGCAAGCCATTGTGAAGGAAATTAAGGAAAAGACAGGACTTAAAGTTTAATTTTTATTAAAGAAGTAGTTCGTAGTTAGTAATTCTGCGCCAGAGGCGCATCCGCCTTTAGTGGAGTATTTCGCATTGTTAGCGAACTACGAGTTACATGTACGAACTATTTTTTTTGTTTGAATGTATGTAAGGGATAAAATGCAATCAAAAGAACTCCGGAAATCATTTCTAAATTTCTTTGCTTCTAAAGGCCACACCGTTGTGGCCAGTGATACTCTTGTGCCTAAGGGAGACCCAACACTTCTTTTTACAACAGCTGGGATGGTTCAGTTTAAACCTCTTTATGCAGGGGCTCCTTTGCAATTCAAAAGAGCTGCAACTTGTCAAAAATGTTTGCGAGCCGGAGGAAAGGGCAGTGATTTAGAAAATGTGGGAAAGACGATTCGACATCACACCTTTTTTGAAATGCTTGGAAACTTTTCTTTTGGAGATTATTTCAAAGAAGATGCGATTGTTTGGGCCTGGGAATTCTTAACAAAAATTGTCAAACTAGATCCTGAAAAGTTGTTTCCTTCTGTTTTTAGAGATGATGATGAAGCCTTCTCTATATGGCATAAAAAAATAGGACTTCCTGAAAAGAAAATTGTTCGATTAGGAGAAAAAGATAATTTTTGGGGCCCTGCAGGGGATTCAGGAGCTTGCGGACCATCCTCTGAAATTTATTTTGATTTGGGTCCAGCCCGAGGTTGTGGAAAATCAACATGTGCGCCTGGATGTGATTGTGAACGTTTTATAGAAATATGGAATTTGGTTTTCCCTCAATTTGATCAATCGCCTGATGGAAGTCGAAAACCTTTAGCCAGACGCGGCATTGATACAGGAATGGGTTTGGAGCGCGTTACTTTTGTTTCAGAAGGACTGGAAAGTAATTACGCAAGCGATCTTTTTAAACCCATCATTCACGAAATTTCGAAATACACTTCAAGACCATATGGTAGTGCAACTCAAATGGCCTATCATGTGATTGCAGATCATGTGAGGGCTTTGACATTTGCTATTGGGGATCAAATCACTCCTTCCAATGAAGGTCGGGGCTATGTCTTAAGGAGAATTTTGCGACGTGCAAGTCGATATGCTCAAAAGTTAGAAATTCGAGAGCCTATTCTTTATAAGTTAGTTGCAATTGTGGTGGATTTAATGAAAGAAGTTTATCCAGAGCTTGTTGAGACAAGAGAAAATATTGCTCGAATGATTAAATTTGAAGAAGAAAGATTTATCGGAACAATTTCTTTTGGACTGACCGTTCTTGAAGATTTAATGAAAACCCAAGACTCTAGTTCTTTAGGAAATAAAGGTAAGGTCATTTCAGGTGAAGACTTATTTAGACTTTATGATACTTATGGATTTCCCCTAGAAATGGCTCAAGAAGTAGCAGAAGAAGAAGGTTTCTCTATTGATGAAGTTACATTTAAAAATCTTATGTCCAAGCAAAAAGAACGATCCAGAGCCAGTTGGGTCGGAACCAGTCAAGTTGGTAAAGCGGTTGCTTTGGAAGAGCTAAAAACCAAGATTGGCTCGACAGAATTTTTGGGGTATCAGGGTTTGTCCAGCGATGCGAAAGTTTTAGCAATTTTAAAGGATAATGCTGGAATTCCAGAGGCTCAAACGGGAGATAAAATAGACATTATCTTAAATAGATCTCCTTTTTATGGTGAAGGGGGAGGACAAATTGGGGATAAAGGAATTTTGAGCACTCCTCAAGGTGAAGTACAAATTTTAGATACTCAGTGGCCCATTGAAGGTCTTACCGTTCATCATGGACAGGTGAAGAGAGGTGTTGTACGGGTCGGAGATGAAGTTTTGGCTTCTGTAGACCCTGCGACACGGGCAGCAACAGCTAGACATCACACAGCAACGCATCTGTTACATTATGCTTTAAGAAAAGTCCTTGGGACTCATGTGAAACAGGCAGGTTCATTGGTAAATCCAGAACGATTTCGTTTTGATTTTGCTCATTTCACAAAACTTGCAAATGTTGAACTGGAGCATATTGAATCTTTGGTCAATGAAAGAATAGTTGAAAACACACCTTTAAGAACACTAGTGCTTCCTATTGAAGAAGCTCGAAAAGTGGGTGCGATTGCCTTTTTCGGTGATAAGTATGGAGATGTTGTGCGAGTGATTGATATTGGAGGATACAGTATTGAATTTTGTGGAGGGACCCATGTCAAGGCCACGGGAGAAATTGGGTTATTTAAAATATTTTCAGAGTCAAGCGTTGCTAGTGGAGTGCGCCGAATTGAAGCGGTTTCGGGACTCAAAGCTTATGAATCTGTTCGCCAAACCTCACAAACTCTTGCTGATTTGTGCAATCTCTTGAGCGTTTCTCCTCAAGACGCTTTTGTTCGAATGGAAAAATTATTAGAAGAAAAGAAACGCTTAGAAAAAGAACTTCAAGCAGAACAAATAGATAAAGCTCAAGGAGAGCTTGCGCAGATTTTAAATTCTCCTAAGAAAATTAAAGATGCTCCGATCTATGTAGGTTCCTTTCAGGATTTAGATAGTCAAGCTTTACGTAATCTGGCCGAGCAGTTGAAAAGCAAAATCACCTCAGGTGTAATTGTTTTAGCTTCTCAAAAAGAGGATAGAGCTTTTATCTTAAGCATGGTTACAGATGATTTGATAAAAAAAGGTTTTCATGCAGGAAAAATCGTCCAAGAACTTGCCAAAAAAGTGGATGGCGGTGGTGGTGGTAAACCCGAACTTGCCCAAGCAGGTGGTAAAGACCCTTCAAAGCTTCCTCAAGCCCTTGAGTTTCTCCCGGAGCTTCTATCTAAATTTTAGTTTCGTTCCTTCTTTTGTAGCAGAGATGAAGAAACTTTCCTCGTTTTGTGAATATTCCTCAATTTCAAAAACTATTGACAAAGTAAGCCTCTATTCTTACAATATGGGTAAATATGGGATTTTAATGGAATAAATGGGAAAAACTCATGTTTCTTGGGATTTTTGACCATCGCATTGACAACCGTGACAGGATCAGTGTTCCAGCGCGCATGCGTGAGGGGCTGTATGGGGGGGGCTCTGATCATCCTGTCATGACCATTGGATTTGAGAAATGTCTTTATATTTATTCAAAATCGCGATGGGAGAAGTTTGCCAATGGAGTGGAAACACTTCAAACCAGTAGTGAAAATGCCCGTCGACTTGAAAGATTTCTTTTTGCAAATGCCATTGAATGTCCAATAGACCCACAAGGCAGAATCGTCGTCACTAAAAGTCTTAGAGAGTACGCAGAGTTAAAAGATGAAGTTGTGATTGTAGGGGTGCGCCACCGAATAGAAATTTGGGATAAGGGTGGATGGCAAAGAGAATCACGAAAGATTAAAGAGATGTCTAAGAGTATTGCTGAGAAAAGCGCAGGGTTTTCAATTTAAATCAAAGCTCAAAATCTCTAACTCAAAGGACGGTAAATGGAAAATAATTCAAAATTCAAAAATAAAGATAATCAGGAAAATTTAATTTTTTCAGATTTTTGGTTGTCGTTTTTAATATTTAGGTCTTAATTCTTGATCTAAAAATGAAAGGGGGGGCTATGAATATGAATAGAAATTTCAAAGCTCTTTTAAGTCAGTTCTGTGGATTTCACTTTTCAGAAGATGAAGCTCGGGAACATTGGTATTGTGTGACACATCATCAAAAAGGTCTTGAAGAGACCTTGGCTAGGCCTATTGGTTTTTCTGTTGCTCTGGCAGACTATTTTCTAAATGTTCTAAGAAAAAACAGAGAAATATTTATTGTAGAACCACAAGATTTTATTCAAATGAAGGATTCTGCTTATCAGGATTCACTGACAGGCCTTTATAATCGTCGTTATTTGAAGGATTACCTGGAGAAGGAGTTTGAAAAGACGAAGCGCTATTCCATTGTCTTCTCCATTCTTTTTTTAGATATTGATCGGTTTAAAATTCTCAATGATCAGTATGGACATGCCTGTGGTGACCATGTGCTTAAGAGAGTGGCGGAGATTCTTAAGCATTCTTCTCGAAATTCAGATCTTGTTGCTCGATTTGGGGGGGAAGAATTTGTAGTTGTCATGCCTCAAACATTGGGGAGAAAAACGCTTGAGGTTGCTCAAAGATTAAGGCGAAATATAGAATCTCAAGTATTTGATGTTCCTGGAGTGAGGGAGCCTATTCGCCTTACGCTCAGTGGGGGGATAGCCACGTGCCCTATGGATGCTAAGAATTATGATGAATTGCTTCATCGGGCTGATCAGGCTATGTACTTTGCTAAGACTCAGGGGAGAAATCAGATTTTTCATTATCGGGATATATCAGAAAAGGCTTTAAGAGAAGCAAATCTATAATTAGGGCTTGTGGTGAAACTATTGAGGATCTTGCAATAAGCGTTGTTTCGCATCTTCCTGATAGGGGTTTATCTCCAGTGCTTTCTTCCAAAATCTTCTTGCTTCAGAAAGATTTTTTAATTCTGCATAAACATCTCCTAAGTTTTTATAGGCATTGGAATAGTTTGGATTAAACTGAATTGCTAATTCAAACTCTTTTTTGGCCGACATCAATATATTCTGATTTCTATTTTTTTGCCATTCCATCATAAAAATCACGCCTAAATTATTATGTGCTTCGGGATAATTGAATTGAAGTTGTAGAGCCTTTATAAATTCCTGTTTTGCTGCTTGGATGTTTCCTTCTCTTCCATAGGCGACTCCTAAATTCCCATGAATATGCGAACTGTTCGAAAGCTTGGCTGTTTCCTTCCAGATCGTCTTTTCATCTTTCCAGTCAAGGTTTCTAATCACCGTCAGCATACTGCAATAGATAACATAGATGGGAATAGGGGAGAAAATAATTTTTTTAAGTGTATCTTGAATTGAAAAATGAGGTTGAAGACGAAGCAGAGAGACCATCCATTGACTCATACAAACAAAAATACCAATAGAAGGAATGTAAAGCCAATGTTCGGCCATGTTGGCATTCAGAGGCATGATATCCATGAAGGGGATAAGTGCAATTAAAAAGAAAGCAAGACCGAAGAAAAGAGGTTTAGATTTTTTGTAGAAATAAAAAGTAAGTCCAAGTAATGTCAAAAACCCTAGGAAACAAAAGATGTAAGGGAGTTCCTTAATGCTTTGGGGGAAGAAATGAAGAGCGTAGGGAGTACTGCGCTCCATATGAAGATTAAAAGGGAAAAGAAGTATCCAAAAATAACCAAGATCAAAAAAGTGTGTATCTACATTTCTGGCAAATCCAAAAAGGCTTCGAGTAAAAGTAGTAAATCTTAAAAAGGCAGGAATCTGACGGGCAGGCTGTTCTTTTAAAAGGGGAATATTTGCAAAGTCTAAAATAGTAGAACGAAGATAAAGATAAGCTCCTAATATCAAAAGAAAAGGTAAATATCTTAAGATGATATGGGACCACGTTGTTTTCTTTTGAACAGAAGGTGCGACAAGATCCGTTAGAATTAAATAAGCAGGAAGCATGATGGCCATTTCTTTTGACATGAGAGCAAAAACAAAAGCAATGATGCTACCTAAATAAGATAAAGTTTTCTTTTGAGTGTTTATGAAGTCTTTGCTTTTAATGTAAAGACAAAGTGATGCAAGGATGAACATTGTTGCCAGAGAATCTGCTCGTCCAGCTATGTAGGTAACAGCTTCAGTGTGAACGGGGTGAACAGAATAGATTAAGCTTGTGATCAAGGCTAAATCTTTTCGTCTAAAAATAAGAAAAATATACAGATAAATAAGAATGCAAACTAAAGCATGAAAAAGTGTATTTGAAATATGAAATACAACAGCAGAGTTCCAGCTTTTGGCATAATCTGCTTGTGATTTTATAAAGAACTCGGCAATTTTATAATCAAGCATATAGGTTAAAAGTTGAGTTGGACGCCAGAAATTGCTGTCTCGATCACCGCCCTTAAAAGCATTTTCCGTGAAAAATTGAGGAATATGCTTTGTATCGCGTAAATAGTTATTTTGAACAACAAGAATTTCATCATCCCATACAAATTTATTTTGGAATGAATTTGCATAAAGAAGGAAAACCAGGGAAAAGAGAAGACCTAAAACCACACAGTGAAATTTATTCGAAGATTGAAGAGATTGTGTTTGTGAAATAGGCAGAGGAGATGAAGTTTTAAAGTCAGGACTACCTGTTTTAAAACGTAAATCTTCCTCACGAGTTCTTTGAAGACGCAGATTATTAATGGCGTGTACAATGGAGGATTTATCAACTTTAAGATCTTCTGCCAATTGACGATTAGAACGGGTTCTAAAGTGGGTTTTAATGTATTCTAGATCTGACTTCGTAAGCTTTTGGGGCATAAAGAGTTGTCACTTTATTTTAGAAGATAAAAAACCCATTTTACTATCTAAAATTGCTAAATTGAAGAGGAATGGACAGATCTTTTTGTTTTAGAAAATTCATCACAGTTTGCAAATCGTCTTTGCTTTTAGCAGTAATTCGAATTTGATCGTTTTGAATTTGAGGCTGAACTTTGAGACCTAAATCACGAATAGATTTGTTAATTTCTTTTGCAATATCTGTGGGAATTCCCATTTGAAATTCAATCGTTTGCCGTACAGAGCCATCAATTCCTTGCTCCTCGTTTCCATATTTTAAAGACTTAAGAGGAACATTACGAGCTGCGAGCCTCTCCTTTAAAATGTCTAAGAGAGTCGCATATTTCATTTTATCTTCAGCAATAATTTGGATTTTATTCTCTTTACGATCAAAGTTGACTTCACATTTTGACCCTTTAAGATCGTAACGAGTTAAAACAATTTTTTTGGTTTGATTGACGCCATTGTCGACTTCTTGAAGGTCAATTTTTGAAATAATGTCAAATGAGTATTCGGACGGCATTTATTCCTCCTTAAAAGAATTAACTTTAGAATCGATTTATTGTTTTTCAATATGACATAACGCTGCTTGATTCGCATCATATTTTTTCCAACTCACAGGCTTCTCATGACATATGGACAAAACATGAGAACAGACCTTTATGAAGGGACATATTTTCTCCCATTTAAAATCACGACGAAATGTTTCCCAAAGATTCTCTTGATGAACAATGTATTTTTCAGAATTTATTAAGCGCTCTGTATAAGGATGAACCGCATATGTTTCTAAAGCCTTTACAGATCCTTGTTCAACAAGTTTTCCTTGAAACATAACAAGAATACGAGAAGCAATAGATTTTACAGCCTCCATATCGTGAGAAATAAAAATCAATGAAAATTCAAGCTTCTGAGATTTTTCTTTTAAAAGTTGTAAGATTTGTTTTCTTAAGAAGACATCCAAAGATGAGGTGATCTCATCGGCTATTAAAATACGAGGTTGCAGGCTTAAGGCTCGAGCAATAGCAACTCTTTGAAGTTGACCTCCACTAAGTTGTCGAGGAGTACGCTGCAATAATGCCAAATCCAGGTCAAATTCTAAGAAAATAGATTCGATTCTTTTTTGAATATCTTTTGAAGGAATAAAATGATGAATTTTTAGAGGTTCTGCCAATATTTCGAAAACAGTCATTCTCGGATTAAAAGAAGACATCCAGTCTTGAGAAATCATCTGAATGAATCTAGATTTTTCTTTTATGGTGAATTGAGATAGAGGCTGATTTTTAATAACGATCTCGCCTGATGTTGGTTTGAGTAATCCAATCAAAAGCTTAGCTAACGTGGATTTGCCTGAACCACTTTCGCCTACAATACCAATTTGCTCATGATCATTTAAGGTTAAGTCAAATCCTTCAAGGGCATAAGAAGACGCATTTTTTTGATAGCTTTTCGAAAGTTTATTAACTTTTAGCAGATTATTCATTCGTTTCACCATAAAGCCAGCAACGTACCTCTTGTTCTTCTTTAATAAAGACAGGAGGCATTTTTTTTGTGCAAATAGATTTTACATCGGGACAAAGGTGAGTGTAGGGACAAGCATTATGAGAATCTACTTTCTGTAGTTTTTGATGGGATGCTTTTTCAACTCCCATTAAAGCTTGTGTATAAGGATGAAGAGGGTTGTTTAAAATTTTTTGCGCAGGGCCTTGTTCAACTAAACAACCTTTATACATGACTAAAATTTGATGAGAAATCGATCCTATTGCTTTTAGGTCGTGAGAGATTAAAAGAAGCGTTAAATTTTTCTGAACGTTTAATTCTTTTAATAGATGCAAGATGCCCCATTTTAATGTGGGATCTAAAGCAGTGGTGGGCTCATCAGCAATTAAAAGTTTTGGATGATGAAGGAGAGCTAATGCAATCATTAAACGTTGAAGTTGTCCTCCACTTAATTGATGGGGGAAACTTTTTAAGATTCTCTTTTCTTCGTAAAGCTGAACCTGATTCAAAACTTCTGAAATACGAGAAATAGGTAAAGAGCCCAATACCTCTTCAAACTGTTTTTGAATTCGAATAGAAGGATTAAAAAAGGTAAATGGATTTTGAAATACAATATTGATTTGTTTGCCTCTAATTTTTAAATAATCCTCATCACAAATTTGAAGAAGATTCAGCCCTTGATATTCAATTTTTCCAGAAACCTTTATCGATGGAAACTTGATTTTTAAAAGTCCCATCAAACTTAAGGCTGTAAGTGTTTTCCCAGAACCTGATTCCCCAATGAGTCCTGTGATTTGATTTTCTAAGAGAACAAAAGAAAGATCTTCAACAACTTTTTTATATTTACTGACAGGGCCGTTATTTATCTGACGGTCCGACAGGACTTTCGATCGGCCCTGTAGTACTACAAGTTCTTGATGTGTATTATAAACTACGGACTTGTTAGTATGAAGATCGTCTTTAAATGCAATATTAAGATTCTGAATGGAAATCACAGACTCTCCTTAATATGAGCTTGACGTCTAAGGCTATCGCTAATGAGGTTTAAACTTAAAATAATTAAAGCAATGAGGAGGCCTGGGAAAAAACTCCACCAAGGAGCAATGCGAAAATAGCGAGCTCCCTCATAAATCAATTTTCCCAAGGAGGGAAGAGGTGGAGGAGAACCAAATCCTAGAAATGATAGACTTGCTTCTGAAAGAAAAACGGAAGAAAGTGTCATGACAGAAACAACCGAGAGAACGGGCACACAATGTGGCAAAATATGACGTAGCAAAATATAAAAATGTCCTGCCCCCAACAGACGTGTTGAAACAACAAATTCCTTGGCTTTGATCGTTTGTACCGTTGCACGGCTGATACGGGCCATTGAAGCCCATCCTGAAACAATTAAAGAAATTAAAATGGTGGTATTTCCTCCTCCTAAAACTGCACACACAGCAATTGTAAGAAGTAATGAAGGAAATGCTAACATGGCATCAATAAGCCCAACAATGATGGCGTCAATAATGCCTCCGAAATATCCTGCTAAGACCCCTAAGAAAGTTCCGATTAGAATAATAAAAAAGGTAGCTAAAAGTGCCGTTTGACAGCTTTCTTTAAGAGCAAAAACTGAACGAATAAACAGATCTCGTCCCAATTGATCTGTTCCAAAAAAATGAGTCATACTAGGGGATTGTGGTTGAATCACGAGATTGACTGCCAGAGGGTCATAATGACTTAAAATAGGGCCTAGGAAGGCTAAGAGTAAGAGAATGCCAATGATGAATAGCCCTGAAATGCGTAATTTATCCATTATTGTTTGGCTCGTAATTTTGGATTTAAAAAGTGGATAATCATGTCTGCAACTGCATTCACAAGAATAAAAATAACAGCCGAAAAAAGAACCATGCCCATGATAACAGGATAATCTCTTCTCCCAAGTCCAGTTAAAGCATATTTACCAATTCCTGGAATGCCAAAAATTGTTTCCGTAATGGCTGCACCGCTCAGTAAGCTCCCAAAATCAAGTGCGAGTGTTGTTAAAATAGGGGCCCAAGCATTCTTTAGCGCATGCATAAAAATAATACGACGACGTGATAAACCTCTAGCCCATGCGGCTAGAATGTAATCTTCACGAAAGATTTCAAGCATTTGGGCTCGGGTAATACGAGCAATCATAGCTGCAGGGCGAATGCCCAAAACAATTCCAGCCAAAATAAAATTTAATGCTAAAGGACTCAAAGAATCAATTCCAGGTAAAGTATCAATTTTTGAAGCAAACATCAGAACCAAAACACCTACCCAAAAAATAGGCAATGAAATTCCCAATAAAGAAAAAGTCATAATACTTTTATCCCATAAAGAATTTGGAAAAGTTGCAGATAAAATACCTATGGGGATTCCAACAAGAGCAGAAATACCTACTGCAAGTATTGCTAGCAAAAAAGTAAATGGAAATCTTTCAAGAAGACCGGAAATCACACTTTCCTGATTGAAGTAAGAGCGTCCTAAGTCTAAATGGAGGGTTCTCCAGATATATTTAGAGAATTGAATAGGCAAAGATTGATCTAATCCCCATTGTTTTTTAAGACTTAGTATTGTTTCAGCATCTGCTCTTTGTCCCACAAAATTTTGAACAGGATCTCCAGGAACACAGTAGATGAGAAGAAATGTAACAAAAAGAACCGCTGTTAAAATAAATACAGTTCCAAGTAATTTTCGTAAAAAATATTTCACTTTTTAACCTTTAATCAATTAATTTCAATTTGAGTAAATTTCTCACCATTGTAAAGAGGATGGGGAGAAAAATTTTTTATTCTAGGTTGCTGAACCAGAATGCTTCTGGAGCTATATAAAAAAGTTATGGGGCAGTCTTCAACCACTTTTTCTTGAATCTCTCGATAAAGAAGATCTCTTTCTTCTTTATCACTCGTATATTGAGCTTTTTCAATAAGATGATTCACCTGCACATTTTGAAAGCGGGTGTAATTGCCGCCATTTCCAAAATTGGTACTGTGAAAAAGGGGATAGAGAAAGTTTTCGGCGTCAGGATAATCTGCCCACCAACTTAAAATAAAAAAATCAAAATCTCCGTCAATAAGACGTGTCTTAAATGCGCTCCATTCTTGAACAACAATTTTTGACTGTAAACCGGCTTCTTTTAACTGAGACTGAATGGCCTCTGATAATTCCAATGTTTCTTCATTTGCGCTTTGTAAAAGAATCAAAGGTTGATCGTTTAATTGCTTAGAGTGATTTTTAATCCATTGCCTTGCTTCATCCTGCCCAAAAGAATTGAGTATCAATTTGTTATCTTGAAGGAGAACAGAAGGAATAGGGCCATTTAATAAAACAGCTCTCTCTTTTCGTAAAGTATGAACGATTGTTTTTTTGTCAATTAACGCATCGATCATTTTACGAAATTCTTTCTGAGAAAAAGGAAGTTTTTGACAATTGTATCCTAAATAATAGAGGCTTAAATTGTCTTGAATCAAAATTTTGTCTTTCCATTGAGGTTGTTTTTGATAAAGAGGAATTTCTGGACCCGGAATTTCAATAATATCGAGTCGTCCTCTTCGAAATTCTGAAGAAACAAACAAAGTTTCTTTAATGATACGAAAGGAAATCCCATCAATCTTGGCTTTTTCTTCATAGTAGACGTCATTACGTTTTAGGAAAATTTCATAGTCATGCTTCCAATAATCTAGAATAAAGGGGCCTGTTCCTATTAATTTATTTTTTAGAAAAGAATCTTTAGAAATAATACTCGCATTAGGCATGGTTAAAAGAGATAGAAAAGGTGAAAAAGGTTTTTCTAAAGTAATCATAATTTCATAGTTGTTTTTCTTCTGTAGCCCAATGAGATGATCTGATTTTCCAGACCGAAAATCTTCAAAACCTTTTACATGAGATAAAATCCAAGATCGGCCAGACATGGTTTTAGGATGAGCGAGTCTTTCCAAACTAAAAAGAACATCTTCTGCCGTTAAAGGACTTCCATTTGAGAAAGATATATTTTCTTTCAGTGAAAAATGATAAGTCTTCCCATCGCTTGAAATTTCGCAGGTACGTGCAAGATGAGGTTGGAGGTTTAAATCTCTATCGTAGCCAATAAGCGTGTCATAAATTAAAGCGCTGAGACGACCGCTTCGAACATCAGTCATCAGGGCCGGATCTAAAGTCGTAGGATCTGTGTCTAAATAAAGATGAAGAATTTTTGATTTTGAACTATTTTGAGCACAACTCCATGGCAGAGAAAAAATGAGAAGAGTTATAATGAGTAAAGATTTAAACCTAGATGTTTTCATAGACACGCATGGATGAATGTTTCAAAAAGCTTTTGTTGTAACAAAGAACTTTCAAATAAATCTTCCGGATGCCATTGCACACCTAAAATCCATTTCGAGTTCAAGCTTTCAATGGCTTCAACAACATTGTCTTTAGCTTGTGCAGAAATTTTAAAACCATTCGCAAGATTTTTTACTGCTTGATGATGACGGCTGTTGACTTCAATTTCTGAAGGAAAAATTTTAGATAATTTCGAATCTGAAGCAATGGTAATTGCATGGGAGGAAGAACTGCCATCTTGTTTGCGACAATGAAGTTTTGAGCTTTGAGGATCTGTTAAGTCTAAATGGAGTGATCCTCCCATAGCAACATTGATAGCTTGCATTCCAAGACAAATTCCAAAAATAGGAATATCTTTTTTATGGGCTTTCTGAATTAAAGGAAGCTCAAATCGAGCCCGATTTTCTTCCGAGGGAGTAGGATCTTTTACATCTTTTTCTCCCCAAAAATGAGCAGGAATATCTCCACCTCCGGTTAAGAGTAGACCATCCATCTTAGATAATAATTCATGTGGTTGAATGTCCTCATGCGCAGAGATTAAAAAGGGCAGACCGCCGCTTTTTTTAATAGCTTGTATATAATTCTCAAGCTTGGCTTTTGCCTGAACGCTCAAGGGCTCTTGGAAGCCTGTAATGATAGCAATTCTCGGTTTTTTACCTAACATTATGATTCTCCAAAAGGTAGAAATCGACCTGATCGAGTGGAGGATGGTTGACCTTTTTCTAAAACAGGTTGACCATTCACAAAAACCATTTGAATTCCTTCAGAATCGAGTGTTGAATTTTGAAAAGTAGCGCGATCATTGATTTCTTCTATTTTCATTAATACAAGATCTGCATAAAAATTTTCTTTGATCAAACCCCTTTTCTTTAGTCCTAAACGCCTTGCTGTCAAACCCGTCATTTTATGAATGGCCTCTTCTAGAGAAAGTATTTTAGATTCTATGACAAATTTCTTCAAAAAGCGTGGAAAGGTGCCATAAGTTCGAGGATGAACTACAGGAAGAAAGGTTTTCCCTCCTCGAGTTCTAGACGAAGCATCTGAGCCAATCATCGCCAAAGGATTTGTAAGAATTCTTTCTAAATTAACTTCGTTCATCGAAAAGAAAATTGCGTTTACTTGCATTTTTTCTTCCATCAAAAGATCAATAACAAATTCGCCCATTGATTTTTGGCTGATTTGTGAACATTCTTTCACGCTTTTCCCAATCCATTGTTTATTGTTTTCTCCGGGTAAATAGGCGATCAAGGTTAAAGGGAATTGTCCGCCTAAATGGTCTAATTCATAAATAAGATTTTTTCGTGTTTGAACATCTTTTAATCTTTCGACAGCTTTTAAATCTCCACCATCAAAAAGTTTTCGGGGAAGATAAGTATCCAATGAAGTATAAGAAGCAGTGTAAGGATAGCGATCCCAGGTTATATCCATTCCACTTTTGACTGTTTTCTCAAGTATTTCTAAGGCCGCATCAATTTTTTTCCAGTTTTTCTCACCTGCTGTTTTAAGATGAGAAATTTGTAATGGAACTTGTGCCTCTTGACTAATATCGATAGCTTCCTGAATAGACTCTAATAATTGATCTCCTTCGCTACGCATATGGGTTGCATAAAAACCGTCATGTTCAGCAACGATTTTCATTAATTCAATCAATTCTGGAGCTTGAGCAAAACAACCCGGTGTATAAATCAATCCTGTTGAAAGACCGCATGCGCCTTGTTCCAAAGACTCATGTAGAATTTTTTTCATCCATTCTAATTCATTAGGAGTTGGGGGACGATTTTCATGTCCCATACAAGCAAGACGCAGTGTGCCATGTCCTACTAAAGTCATCCAATTCATGCTGGGTTTAGCTTGAGCAATGCGATTTGCAAACGAAGTTAAATCGTTCCATTCTGCTTGAAGTCCATATAAATCCAATTCGGTTTGAAAATGAGGGATAAACTTTTCTTTAAGAAGAAAGGGTGAGTAGCCACAATTTCCACAAACTTCTGTTGTAATTCCTTGAGTGATTTTGCTAGAGACTTGAGGATCAATAAAAAAATAATGATCTGTATGTCCATGAATGTCAATAAAACCTGGGGAAAGAACATGTCCATCTGCTTTGATGGTATGACGGGCAGGAAGGTTTATTTGAGAAGCAATTAAATGAATGCGGTCTTTTAAAATAGCTACATCAGCTGTTTGCCCTAAATTTCCTGTTCCATCGACAATATAAGCTTTTTTAAAAAGATAGTCTACTTCCACGATTGAGCTTCCGATCTTGAAAACAAGGTTGTTTTACAAAGAAGGTCATAATATACTAAACATTCATAAGATTTACTCATCACTAAGTATAATGAGATCACTCCAAAACATCTGCTAAAAAATTTTATTTTTTTAAGGTTGAATGTCTGTGAAAATGAATAAAAACTTAAATCAAAATCAACAGGGCTTCACTCTCCTTGAAATTCTTGTGGTCATGGCCATTTTGAGTATTCTTGCGGTATTGGTTGTTCCAAAACTTTCGGATCGACCTAAACAGGCAAAAAGACTTAAAACAGTACTACAAATAAAGTCTTTTCAAGAAGCACTTGAACAATTCTACATTGACGAGGGGTTTTATCCAAAAACAGATGAAGGACTGGAACCTTTGATTAGGAAAAAACAGGACACTGCTAAGCAATATTTAGATACAGATCGTTTGCCTCTTGATCCATGGAATCATCCCTACCTTTATCTTTCCCCGGGATTAGAAGGACGGTCTTACGATATTGTCTCTTTAGGACAAGACGGACAACGTGGGGGTCAAGGATGGGATAAGGATATTGAAAGTTGGAATCTTGACCAAGAAAAATCTTTCTAATTTTTCCCCTCAATCGATGCGTAAATTTCTAAAAACCAAGCATTCCTTTTCACGCTTAAACCAGCGACATCAAGGCTTTATTCTGTTAGAAGCTATTATCTGTCTTGCAATTCTTCTCATCATTCTTCCAAGCGCTTATACCTTTTTTACTCAAACTCGAAAGAATTGGGTGCTCACTCAACAACAAGAGCAAGCTATTCTCATTTCCAAAAATGAAATTTTGAAAACAGAAGCAGAGCTCACTCAAGGAATTAAGAATATTGATTTTATTCCTATTTATGATTCTAAATTTCAAGTAACTCACTCTATGGAAGATGTCAATCAGCACTTAAAGAAAATAGCTATTGAGGTTAGCTGGAATAGTCCTCAAGGCAGGAAAAAATATGAAACAAGTCAACTTATGGCACCCCTTCAAGAAAAGAGCATGCCTCTCAATGAAGAAGTTAAATAATTTAAAAAAATTATCAGGTTTTACTCTGCTTGAGCTTTTAATCGCTTTAAGTATCATTTTGCTCCTTTGGGGAAGCATCCTACATATCCATATAAGCATTAGAAAGTCTTTTAAAGAGCTCAAAGCTCAAAGTCAAAAATCAGAAAAAAGAACACAAATTTTTTCACATTTTGAAAAAGATTTAAATAGGATGATTAAAAATCTTCACGGTGAAAATTCTAGAATTACATTTGAAACTTTGGATGGGGAAATTTCCTATAACTTTGAGGGAAAAGAACTTTATCGAAAAGAGAATCAAAAACACGAAAAAATAGATGATAGAAGAATAGAAGGTAGTTGGGCGTATTACTCGAAAAAACAATGGCTCAAAACTTGGAATGATCCTAAACCTCCGCAAGCCATACTTATGACCATTCAAATGGATCAGGACCTATTCAAAATGATTTTTCCTATTCGGAACAGGGAATGAAAATGAGACAAAATTCTTCAAAATTAGAGGGTGGTTTCATTCTCATTCAGTTAATGATAGGAGTCTTTTTTATTGCCATCAGTCTTTTGTTCTTCTCGAGTTTTCTTGCATCTGAGCAAAAAAGAGTTCAATCTCTCAAGGAAAATTTTGAGAAAGATCTTCTCCATCGTTCAAAAATTTATGAAGCCATTGCACTTTTGACAGAGGATGCTACTCAAAAAGATGACTTAACAGAACCTTGGCATCAAATCCGAGGATTAAATGATTCTTCTGGGCCTATTTATTTTGAGATAGAGGATGAATGCTCGAAACTGGATTTAAACCAACTATTACATTCAGATAAGAAATTTAAAGAAAAATATGAGAGTTTTATCCAACGACTATTCAAAAACCTGCGAATTGCATCGATAGACTCACAAGCCATTCTAAACAAAGTTAAAAATGAAGGACCCCTTATTTCTTTAGAACAAATCCCTGCAATTCAAAAAATCAAGAAGGAAAGAGGGCTTGATTTGGAGAAATTTCTAACTGTTTACTCGGCAGGGCGTATCAATATTAATACGGCTTCAAAAGAGGTTTTAGAGGTTTTGCTAGCCGAAGCCAGTCCATTTCTGATAAAAGAGATTCTCTATAAAAGGAAAAAGTCTGGTTTTAAGGATAAAGAGCAGTTAAGAGAAGTCCCTTCAGATTTAATTGATTTTCTCACGACTCGAAGTATTTTTTTTCAAATTAAGAGTTTTGAAAAAGATCAACACAAAATAAGAGTTATTTTAAACAGAGAATTAGGGGAAGTTAAAATTTGCCAATGGCTAGAAGAAGAGAAGTCATAAGTTTAGAGAAAATGTCTGATAGCAAAATTCAGCTTCTTCGTTTTATTTTAGAAGACGGTGAAGTTGAAATCCTTCATTCTGCAAGCATCGACTTGCCCCAAAAAGAGCATTCTTTTAAAGATATTTTAAAAAAGAATGTGGGACGAATAAGCGTTCCTTTTCCCTTAGAATCTTCTTATATTTATGAAACTCAAATTCCTCGGAATGCTTCTGGCAAGACGTTAAGTTATGTTCTTCATATGACCCAAGAAGTTAATACGCCCAGAGAAGAAAAGAGCTTGAAAACCTTTTATCTCAAAGGGGAAGATAAAGAAGACAAAACCCAATATTTTCAGATAAGTGTCTCAGATTCTCTCATTCCTTTTTCTGAGGAAATTGAGCTAGGTTTAGCAGCTACCAACCCTTTTGCCTTCTTTCAGTCTTTTTCTCGTATCTTTCATTTTCCGACAAATGAAACGAGTCTATTGCTTTATCAAAAAAAACAAGGATTAATCGTTGCCTGGGGGAAGAATGGAAAAGTCTCATGTATAAGAAATCTTTCAAAATACCACTCTGATCAGTGGCCTATTCTTGCAGAACAAATCTTTTCAGCCGTTCCCGGAATTAAATATTTTTACAGTTGGTGTGATGCAAGATTCCAAGCATTGTTAAATCAGTCTAAGCATTTAATAACTTGGACACATTTGCAAGAAAAGGGTCTCCCAAAGAATTTAAAGGGAAATGAAGAAAATTTAGAAGGAATTTGTGCTGCACTTGCTTTTGCTTTAGAATATTCAAACCCCGTTATTGAACTTTCAGGAAATCATCTTTCCTCTTTGAATCTTTCTTCTCTTAGACAAACATGGATCAAAAGCTTAAAGCTTGTCTCTTTAACTGGAATACTCCTTTTAAGTTTAGGTTGGACACAAGTTTATAAGGCAAAGAAAGAAATTTCAGCGATAAGTCAAAAATTCGAAGAAGTATTTTATAGTTTTTTTTCTGCAAAAACTCCTATGCTTGCCCCTCTTCAACAGCTTCAGGAAAAAATAGATCAACAAAAAAAATTACAGTCTTCAACTTCTGGTATTACTCATCATCAACTCCTAAAAACATTGAATCATCTTTACGAGTCTAAGCCAGCTCATGTTTCTGTAAATCTGATTGATTCATTGGATCATCAATTTAAAATAGAAGTCATGGGTGCATCATCTGAAGAAATCCGTCAATGGAGTGAAAAGATTCAAGATGGTGAATTTAAAGATATTCGATTGAGTGAAGAAAGGAATACGGGTTCGAACAATTCACTCACTTATTATTTAACCTTTACACTTGTTTCTTCATCATGAAAAAAATAATCATTGGGAGTCTTATTGCTTTTGCATTGTTGGTCAGTTTAATTGGACTTTTTTATCATGCGAGCAACCTTCATGATAAAGTAAGGACACTTAAATCTGAATATGACGCGTTTGTGAAATTAAAAGAAAATTCTCAAAAGGGAATTCCGAAAAATAATCAAACCCTTCTGAAATCTATCGAAGAGCTTGTTAAGACCTTAGAGCTTAAAAACAATCTAGAGTCTTTAAAATCGATTAATGATTGCATTGAAATTTCACTAAAAGATCTTTCTCAAGAAAGCTTAATCGAATTTTTAAAAAAGCTAGATGCTTTACCACCTTTTCGTATTCTTAAGTCAAATTTTGCTAGCAGCTCTTCGGGAAAGTTAGGCCTCAATCTTGTGCTTGCCCCGCCCACCGTACAAGCAGAGGCAACATCATGAACATTACCATGGATGTTCAGCCTCTTTTAGGAAGAAAGAGTGGGGTGGGTTTTTACATTTGGGGTTTGATTCATGCCCTTTCTCAAATAGACTCAAAAAATCAATATCATTTGGCTTTTTTTGATTTTAAAAATCGACAACATGTGATTCCTGATTTGGCGGCCAATTTTAAAAAGAGAAAAAGTGTTATTCCTGGCCGAATGGTAAGTGCCTTATGGAAAAAACTAAAATTTCCATCTTATGACTTTTTCTTTGGTAAAGCGGATTTATTTCATTTCCCTAATTTTATTATTCGACCGATTCGCGAGGGAAAGACGATTGCAACCATTCACGATGTATCCTTTCTTCGTTTTCCTCAATATACAGAACCCAAAAATCTAAAGTTTTTAACAGATAAGATAGAAGAGACTGTGTTGCGAGCGAATCAAATCATTGTTGATTCCGAGTTTACAAAATCAGAGCTTCTTTCTTTTTTTAAAATAGATTCCACTCGTGTTCATTCTATTCATCTGGGCATTGATTCTCATTTTCAACCGTCCTTAAATCACGAGGCCTCAAAAAAGATTCTTTTTGTTGGGACCATTGAGCCTCGCAAAAATCTCACTCATTTGTTCAAAGCATTTGATCTTTTTACAGAAAGAATGAAAGAACAAAATTATCAATTGATCATTGCTGGTATGAAAGGGTGGCTTTATGAAGAAACGTTCAGAAGCTTAGAAAAATGTAAATCAAAAGAGAGAATACATTTGTTGAACTATGTTGATGATCATCAACTGATTCAACTCTATCAAGAAGCAGATCTCTTCGTTTATCCTTCATTTTATGAAGGATTTGGTTTGCCTCCTTTAGAAGCGATGGCTTCTGGAGTGCCTGTTATTGCAGCAAAAAGGGGGTCTTTAGGTGAAGTTTTGGGCGAGGCTCCTGCATGGATAGAGCCTGAAGATATAGAAGGTCTTGCTAAGAATATGGAAAGGGTTCTTTGCGATCAAGAGTATAAACAGATGCTTATTGCAAAAGGTCTCTTACAAGCTAAAAAGTTTAATTGGAAAACAACAGCTGAGCAGACGCTGGATGTTTATTATAAAGCCATGGGGCTTTCATTATGAGAATTGCGATTGATGCACGGTGGATTACAAAAGAATCTTCTGGTATTGGGCAATATACAACGAATTTGATTCGTTATTTATCAAAACATTCAAATCATTCTAATACGTATTTCCTCATTTTTTCTAAAAGAGAGATTTTCGAGAAACTTAGTTTAGAATTAAACTTAAAAGAAAAAGAAAATTTTAAACCTATTTTTATATCTTACGATGTTTTCTCTTTCTTAGGACAAATCAAGCTTCCTTTTCTTTTGAATCGAATGAAAATAGATTTATTTCACTCTACCAATTTTATGATTCCTCTTTTTAGTCTTAAAACAAAAGTAGTAGCAACCATACATGATCTTATTCCTTTTCTTTTTCCGGAATATGCACCACGATCTAAAAAAAGTAGATTTTATTTTTTTTATAGTTTCCTGATGCAATGTATTATTAAAAAAGTGAATCATATTTTTGTGGATTCTAAAAACTCTTATAATGATTTGATTCAAAATTTTAAAAAAGCGGACAAGAAAACAAGTATTTTGACATTTGGTATTGATCCTTCTTTTAATTCTCAAGAAACATCCCAACCCCAATTTTCAATTCAGAAAAAATTGTCGCTTGAAGGCCCTTTTATTCTTTATGTTGGAAGGCAAGACCCTTATAAAAACTTAATTCATCTTGTGAAAGTTTTTAAAGAGCTCTCAAAAGATTTTGACAATCTCTCTTTGGTTATTGCTGGATCTAGAGATGAAAGGTACCCAGAGCTTTGGCAAACGATTTCAGCATTAAAACTTGATTCGAAGGTTATTCTCACAGGTTTTCTTTCGCAAAACGACCTTGTTCATCTCTATAAAAAAGCTTCTGTTTTAGCTTTGCCGAGCCGATATGAAGGTTTTGGATTACCGCTGCTTGAAGCCATGTCCTGTGGAGTTCCTGTGGTCGCCTCCAACGCAGCATCTATTCCAGAGATTGTAGGAGATGCGGGGATACTATTGGATGCCGATGATGTTGGAAAATGGGTTGAATCTATCTCTTGTCTATTGAAGGACGAGTCACTTCGACTTAAGCTCATTGAAAAGGGCTATCAAAGACTTTCTCTTTTTAATTGGGAAAAGACCATTGAACAACTTTTATTAGAGTATGAAAAAATATGTCAAAGATGAAAATGGCTTTTATTCATGACTGGCTCAATGGAATGAGGGGAGGGGAGAAATGCCTAGAAACACTTCTAGAAATTTTCCCTAAAACGCCTATTTTTACACTTTTATATCAGCAAGAGAAAGTATCTGAGTTGATTCGTCAATCTCCTATCACTTCGTCTTGGATTGGTAAATTGCCCTTTTGGCGTGAAAAATATCGGTATTATTTACCTCTTTTCCCCTTTGCGATTAAAAGTTTTGATCTTAGTTCATATGAAGCGATTTTAAGCATCAGTCATTGCGCCGCGAAAGCGGTTCGCATTCCACCCAAAAGCCTTCACATTTGTTATTGTCTGACGCCTATGCGATATTTATGGGGTTTCTACGAGGAATATTTTGGAAAAGGTCCCTATCATTGGCTAAAACATTTAGGCCTTCAACCTCTTCTTTCTTTTTTAAAAAAGTGGGATTTTGAAACTGCAAAAAATGTTCATCACTTTATTGCAATTTCAAACTATGTGGCTGAAAGAATAAAAAAAATCTATGGGAGAGAGTCTAGGGTTATTTATCCTCCTGTAGATACTCACAAATATTTCTATGATGAAAGCGAAACAAAAGAGAATTATTTTTTAATTGCATCTGCTCTTGTGCCCTATAAGCGAATTGATATTGCAATTGAAGCATTTAACAAACTTAAACAACCGTTAAAAATTATTGGAGCAGGTACAGAGCTCAATCGTCTTAAAGCAAAAGCAGGTCCCACCATAGAATTCTTAGGATGGCAGTCTGACGTTAAGCTTCGAGAATATTATTCTAAGGCGAAAGCATTCATTTTCCCTTCAGAAGAGGATTTTGGAATTACTCCTTTGGAAGCTCAGGCTTGTGGTACGCCCGTTATTGCATACGGTAAAGGAGGGGCTTTAGAGACCATTCAGGATCAAAAAACGGGAATTTTCTTTAATCAGCAACATGAAGAATCTCTGATCGAAGCTATTGAAAAATTTAACAACATCTCCTATGATAGGCGAGCCTTGCGCCAAAATGCGCTTCGTTTTCGAAAAGAAGTATTTCAAGAACAGTTCAAATCTTTTCTGAAAGAAAAGGGAATAGAATAATTTTAGAACTATTTTAGGGAAAAATATGGCTCGTCAGCGTTCAGTTGATTTTTGGCTTCTTGCTCTTCAAATTTTATTAGATTCTATTTTGCTTTATCTTTCCTTTTGTTTTGCTTTTTTTATTCGCTTTCATTCAGGCTTGTTTCAAGTCACTCGAGGAATGCCTTCATTTATTTCATATGCGGAAGTTTTTCCGGCTGCTACGGTTGTCATGCTTTTGGTCTTTAAATCTATGGGATTGTATGTTAAAAAAGAATTTGGAAAGGAATTACAGCTTTTTCAAACCATCAAAGCTGTATCTTTAGGAACGTTTATTTTAACTTCTCTTACCTTCCTTTATCGCGAAATTTCTTACTCACGACTCCTTGTGGTTATAGCTTGGTTTTTAGGCGCATTCATGATCGTCTTGGGAAGATTTTTAATGCGTTTTATTAGAAAAAATATTTATCTTGTTTTAAAACTTCATAAAAATTTTCTTATTATTGGAGCTGGTGAATGCTCAAAGATTATTATGCAAAGTTTGCTTAAAGTTGATCCTGATCTTTATAAAGTTGTAGGAGTTCTAAACCACATAGAGCAAGTAGATTCATCTTTGACAGACTACAAAATATCATCCACTCTTCCTATTTTAGGATCTGTTGATCAACTGCCTGCATTACTGACATCACAAAAAATAGATGAAGTGATACTCACTGTACCAGGCTTAGAACATAAGAAAATTGTTGAAATTATTTTGGCTTGTGAAAAGGAGATGGTGAATTTTAGAATGGTTCCTGATATCTTTGAGATCTTAACAACACAAGTTGAATTAGAAAATTTTCATGGAATTACACTTTTAGGGCTTAAGCAATTTCCTTTAGAGAAAGCGATCAATCGTTTTTATAAGAGAACAGTTGATGTTCTGGGAGCAAGTTTTGGATTGATTCTTTTATCGCCCCTTTTTTTGTTGATTGGTTGTTTGATTAAAAAAGATTCGGCAGGTACCATTTTTTATACACAAGAGCGCATTGGACAAGATGGAAAACATTTTATGATGATTAAATTTCGAACCATGAGTCCTGATGCAGAGAAAAAAACGGGACCTGTGTGGGCAAAAGAGGATGATCCACGACGTACGCGCATCGGTGCATTTTTGAGACGTTTTAATCTCGATGAGCTTCCTCAGCTTTGGAATGTTCTTAAGGCTGATATGAGTTTGGTGGGCCCCCGACCTGAAAGACCTCATTTTGTAAATGAGTTTAAGGGAAAAATTCCTAGATATATGTCACGGCATCGTATTAAATCAGGTATGACAGGTTGGGCCCAAGTGAATGGTCTTAGAGGAAATACTTCTATTTTAGAGCGAATAAAATATGATCTGTATTATCTTGAGAACTGGTCTATCTGGTTTGATTTAAAAATTATTTTAAAAACTTTTTTTGCTCGGCAAAATGCTTATTGAAAAAGGTAATATGACTAAAAGTCCTAAAAAGAAAAACCCTGCTATTGCGTTTTTATTAGCCTATCTTTTCCCAGGGCTAGGTCATTTTTATATGGGGAAAAGGGGACTTGGATTATTTCTTTTTGTCTCAATTGTGCTCACCTATGCCATCGGGATTTCTTTAGGGGGAGGTATTCTTTGGGATGAAATGAATTTTTTAACGGTTTTGGCTTATATTGTAAAATTTTTTAACGGTTTTCCATTTTTAAGTACTTTGTTTTATCAAACTTTTTATGAGCTTTCGTTTTATTTTAATGAAATGGGAACCACTTTTATTTTAATATCAGGGGCACTCAATTTACTGGTTATTATTCATTTGATCGAATTGTTGCTCAAAGGTAAGACAGAATGCCAAGCGAATTCATAAAAAATGTTTTTCTGTTTCTTTATATTGCCTTTGTAGTTTCATTCGTATGGGTTTCTCTGACTCATGAAGGCCTTAAGAAAATCTTGCAAGAAGGAACAAAAAGTTTTTTAATCTTTGTAATTTGTGCAATCACTTTAGGAGTCATTGTTCATTTATTGAGCTAATATTATGGGAACTCTCATTCATTTAGATTTTGTTGGAACACTCATTATTATCATCCTTGCTCTGTTTTCCGTCTATGGTTGGGCTGTTTTCTTAAATAAAATGAAGCTTTTAAGATCTATTGATAAAAGTTCAAAAATTTTCTTAGAACGTTTTCGAAAAAGTGAAATGGATCCTTTGGGTTTTTATCGACAGAATTACGCAAAAGTAGAAGATCCTTCGCCTTTGGTCAAAATTTATAAAGTGGGTTGCCATGAATTAGAAGCCGTTTTAAAAACAAATGAAACGATTGCTCCTGGAGCGCAAAGAAGTGGGCCTGCTAAAATGTCTATTTTAGAATTAGAGAGCATTCAAAAGATTCTTCAGCGTACGACTTCTGAAGAAATGATGGCTCTTGAGAAATCTTTGGCTGTTCTCGCAACAGCTTCTTCGGTAGGGCCTCTCTTAGGCCTTTTAGGCACAGTATGGGGCATTATGGATGCATTTGTGGGGATTGGAAAGAAGGGCACAGCTAGCATCAGTGCAGTTGCTCCAGGTGTGGCTGTGGCTTTGATTACAACAGTTATTGGTCTTCTAGTTGCAATTCCAGCTCTTATTGCTTATAACTTTTTTCAAAGCCGTTTCAATACCATCGCTATTAAGACTGATAATTTTGCCTCTGAATTTTTATCTGCAGTTGAGAAGAAACACGTTCTACGCTAGGATTCAGGATAGCTCCACATGATATCTACAAAGCAGCGCTCCAAAAAGATTGTCAGCGATATCAACATGACCAATTTGGTCGATGTCACCATGACTTTGCTGATCGTTTTTATTCTATTGGCTCCGGTGATTGAAACAGGAATTGATTTAAAATTGCCTCAAGCCTCTTCACAAAAGGTAGATACGCCACAAGAAGTAACAAGTCTTAGCGTTTCAAAAGAGGGAGTTATTTTCTGGAATTCAGAAATGATTAGTTTAGAAGAACTTCCAAATCGTATTGAAACAGAAAAAGAAAAAAAACCAAATCTAGCAATTTTATTGCGAGGTGATACCAGCACTTCTTATGGTCAAATGGTTAAGGTTTTAGATATTCTTCGCAATGAAGGAATTGATCAAATTGACATTGCAACTGAAGCTGAGACAAAATAAAATTTTTTTTGAATCAATTGTTAACCTTTTTTTTATTGCAGGTTAACAATTATGCCCTCTCAAATTGTTTTGATTACAGGAGTGTCAGGGGGACTGGGCATTGAGTTAGCGTTAGCTTTTGCAAATAGGGGAGACATCGTTTTAGGCGTTTATCATCAAAATCATATTGCTATTACAAAGTTAGAAGAGAACATTAAGAGAATAGGAGGTTTTTGTCAGTTTTATCAATGCGACATTCGTCAGGAGAAAGAGGTAAAAAAGCTTTTTCTTGCAATTGCATCGCGTTGGGGAAAATTGGATGGACTGATCAATAATGCAGGCATTATTCGGGATCAGAATATTTTAAAAATGTCTTACGAAGATTGGGATGAAGTTATCCAAGTTAATTTAACAGGTTCTTTTTTTTGTTTGAAAGAAGCTATTTCTTTACTCACTAAAGAACAATTAAAAAAATCAAAATTCATTATCAATATTGTTTCGCTTCGAGGACTTACTGGAAATGAGGGACAAACAAATTATTCTGCGTCAAAAGCCGGATTGATTGCTTTAACACAAACTGCTGCATTGGAGTTGAATCCTTTTGGAATTAAAGTTAATGCAGTTATTCCAGGACTTTTAGAGACGCAAATGAGCAAAGGAAGTAAGGCACTCAAAGACTTTTCAGAGCGTTTGCCATCTGATATTGCTCAATGGATTGTAAAAATAGCTTCTCTCCAAGAAACCACAGGTCAATTATTTATTTTAGAAAATCGAGTGACTAAATATGCAAATTTGCCAATATCCTTCTCGAGTTGTAATTACGGGGATGGGAATTTCAACAGCGATTGGAACTAAGATTTCCAAAGCTTGGGAAGCACTTGAAAAAGGAGAATCTGGAATAAAAACGCTTTCTTTTGATCAGCTCAAAATTCCAGCTGGATATGTCTCAAGTCTATCTTCTGAAAATAAAAAAGCTGAATTGCTTGCGTTGAATGCATCTGAAGAAGCCTTAAAAGATTCTGGTCTTGAAATAAAGAATATCCCCTCTGAAAGAATTGGAATTTGTGTGAGTTCTAGCAAGGGGGATTTTGAAGATATTCTAAACCCTACAAATGGATTTTTTTTGGAGAAAATTAATTCTAGACTGGTTCAATATTATCAAACTTCAGGACCTTCTCTTAATCTTGTGGGGGCTTGTTCAACGGGTCTTCAATCTGTCTCATGGGGAACACGCTGGATACAAGAAAATAAATGTGACATAGTTTTTGCTGGAGCCAGTGACTCGGTTCTTCATCCCTTTTTGATTCATGCCTATGAACAGGCAGGCATTCTAGCGAAAATTGACTCTAAATCTCCCCAGAAAAATATTAAACCTTTTGATCGAGATAGAACTGGAACCGTTTTGGGCGAGGGCAGCGGGGTGGTGATTCTGGAGTCTTTAGAATTAGCTCAAAAAAGAGGCGCGAAGATTTATGGAGAAATTTTGTCCTCCTATTACGGAATTGACCCTTTTCATCCGATTCGTATGAATCCAGATGGATCTAGTGTGGCACAAATCTTTCAACATCTTTTTCAAAAATCTCAATATTCTATGGATAATGTTGACTTGATTCATCTTCATGGTACAGGTACAGTTTGGAATGATTTGATAGAAACACGTGGAATTAAAAGTTTTTTTAAAGAGCAGGCAAAAAAAATTTCATTTTGTGCCACCAAACCTTTTACAGGACATTTAATTGGGGCCAGTGGCGTTGTAGAACTTATTTTTAGTCTATTAGCTATGAAGCATGGGTTTGTTCCCCCCACACTTAATTTGGAAGAAACAGACCCTGAATGCGATCTTGATTATACCCCTGGTTATGGAAAAGAGAAAACCATACGGTCTTTGATTGGCTTGGCATATGGTTTTGGTGGTCATATCTCAGGAATTCTTGTGAGAAAGATATAATATGAGACATTTTGATTTTTTAAATCAAGAATTGATGGATATTCACACTAAAAATCGCTTTCGC
Organism: uncultured bacterium; assembly: GCA_964640155.1. Taxonomy (GTDB): domain Bacteria; phylum Auribacterota; class JACPWU01; order JACPWU01; family JACPWU01; genus CAZXEQ01. Next base: position 164,102 of record CAZXEQ010000007.1, read on the forward strand.
GAATTCCAAACGATTACATCAAATTCCGGACCATCTATTACTCTGGGGAATAAAAAACTTATTAATTTTGGATCAAATAATTATTTAGGACTTGCACAAAACTTCCAAGTGAAATGGTCCTCTATTATAAGCACATGGCAGTTTGGAACAGGTTCGGGAGCTTCTAGGCTTATCTCTGGCAATACAACCGCTCATGACGCTTTAGAACGCATGATTGCTTCATTTAAAGGGGCTGAATCAGCTCTTGTTTATCCTACAGGTTATATGGCCAATTTAGGGGTAATTTCTGCTTTAATCGAACCAGAAGATGTTGTCATTCTAGATCGTCTTAATCATGCTAGCATCGTTGATGCCTGTCTTCTTTCCAAAGCGAAAATATGGGTTTATCCTCATAAAAATCTTGAACGTCTCAACGAAGTTCTCGAAAATGCTAAAAAAAGGAATTTTCGTCGAAAATGGGTCATTACAGAAAGTCTTTTTAGTATGGATGGGGATATTGCTCCATTGCCAGAAATTCTAAAAATTTGTGAAAACCATCAGGCCTTTCTTATGATTGACGAAGCTCATGCTACAGGAGTTCTTGGAGAAAATGGAAGAGGAGCATTAGAATACTTTGACATTGATCCTAAAAGAGTTTCTATCATCATGGGAACTTTAAGTAAAGCATTGGGATCTTTAGGTGGATTTATTGCGGGGGAAAAAGAACTTATTGATTACTTGAGAAATCGATCTAAAACTTTTATTTATACAACAGGACTTCCTTCTTCAGTTTGCGCAGGATCTCTTAAATCAATTCAGTTGATTGTAAAATCAAATCAATTAGTTAAAAAACTTAAAGCAAATATTGATTATTTTTATGAGGGATTAACAAAAGTTGGCATGGATTGCCCAAAAGAAAAAACACCCATTATCCCTATCATTACAGGAACTGAGTTGGATACGATGAAAGCTTCTCAAAAATTAAAAGAAGAAGGTTTTTTTGTCCCAGGTATCCGTCCGCCTACGGTTCCAGAGGGAGAAGGGCGATTACGCATCAGTTTAATGGCAACACATACAAGACAACAGATGGACGGAGTATTGGGAACAATAAAATCTATTTTTAAAAATCATGAAATCACAAAATAAAACTAGGACTCTTCAAAAGTTCGATAAACAATATGTTTGGCATCCCTTTACCCAGATGAAAGACTGGGTCAAAGGCGATCCCTTAATTATTGAAAGTGGAAAGGGGAACACTCTTATTGATAGTGATGGCCATTCGTATTTAGATGGCGTTTCATCTTTATGGACTAATGTTCATGGTCATCAAAAAAAAGAAATTGATCAAGCCATTCAAAAACAACTGAAAAAAATTGCACATAGCACACTTCTAGGTCTCTCTAATATTCCTTCTATCAAATTAGCAAAAGAGCTTATTCAAATTGCTCCTAAAGGTCTTACAAAAGTTTTCTATTCAGACAACGGCTCCACAGCGGTAGAGGTTGCTCTTAAAATGGCCTATCAGTATTGGCAACACATAGGGCCTGGGTCATCGAGAACAAAATTTATCGGTTTTAAGGAAGCCTATCATGGAGATACGATTGGCTCTGTCAGTGTTGGAGGAGTAGAATTATTTCATCATGCATTTAAACCTCTTCTCTTTGATGTCATTAGATTTGCTTCTCCATATTTTTTTAAGAATCAACCGGAAGTTTTGCTAGATCAAATAGAAAAAGAAATCATTCGAGAGAAAAATAAAATCATTGGCATAGTGATGGAACCTCTGATTCAAGGTGCTGCCGGCATGTTGACCCATCCCAAAGGCTTTCTGCGTTCCATAAGAAATTTATGTGATCGATATAATCTGCTCTTGATTGTTGACGAAGTAGCGACAGGTTTTGGAAAAACAGGAAAGATGTTTGCCTGTGAAAATGAAAATGTTAGTCCAGATCTAATGGCTATTGCAAAAGGTATTTCAGGTGGCTATCTTCCGCTCGCAGCAACTTTGGTAAAAGAAAAAATTTATCAGGCCTTTTTAGGAGAGCAGCATCAGTTCAAAACTTTTTTTCATGGACATACTTATACAGGGAATCCTTTGGCTTGCGCAGCAGGACTAGCTTCATTCAAAATTTTTAAAAAAGAAAATGTCCTTAAAAAATTACAGAAGAAGATTCAGATTTTTAAGGAAGGCTTAAAATTATTCTCAAAACTTCCTCATGTTGTAGAAATTCGTCAATGTGGTGTCATGATCGGGATAGATCTTGTTAAAAATAAATCTCCTCGCAAAGACTATTTACCTGAGGAAAAAATTGGAATTCGTGTTTGTCAAGAAGCCAGAAAAAGGGGAGTTATCTTGAGACCTCTTGGAAATGTCATCGTTTTGATGCCTCCACTCTCTATTCAACATAATGAGATAAAAAAACTGCTCGGAAGCACGTATCATGCCATCCGAGCAGTTACAGAATCATTTTAAACGCGAAACAGAATTCTTAATCAAATACGGCTAAACTCACTCCAAAAGAGCTGTGCCCATCTGAATATCCAAAATCAAATCCGAATCCTGTGTAGGGTCCTGACTCATAAACATAATATCCATCTACATAGGCATAGGAACTTCCACATGTATCAGCCCAAGAAACAAGTTGATCCCAACCCCAAGGTTGATAGGTTGTGTAAGAAGCATATCCATAGGGGTAGTAGTAATAACTGGAATATTCATTCGCGAGTTTTTCTCTTTCTAACTCGAGTTTTTCCTGTTCCAAAATATACTCATTTTTAGCAGCAATATCTTGATCTGCTGATGCTCTAGCTGCTTTTTGTTGTTCAATGCTGGGGACTTTAGGGCCTGCAACGCTTTCACCTACAGGACTCCAACCTGGAGGAGGGGCAATTGCAACTTTTGCATTTCCACGAGCCTTAAGATAGTCTTCTCTTGAGATCTTCATTCCTTGAGATTCTTCCGTCATCCCCAATTTTTCATACAATTGAGCAATAACTTGTGCTCCTTTATCGCTTTGAGTTTGATCCACGATTGTTTTAGCTACAGACAAAACACCTGCAGCACCATCATGATCTCCTATTTGAATAAGCCCATTAGCTGCTTCTGTCATTCCAATCCAATCATTCTGTGATTGAGCAGTTTGTTCGGCTAAATGAAAAGCTTGGTTGCTGCTTTCTTTTTTTCCTTGATCAGGTGGTAAACTTGCAAACGCGTATCCAACCGCAATCGCAATTCTCCAATCCTGCTTTTGCTCGGCCATTTGAAAAGCTTGATCAAATAAACCTGATGCCTGAGCTGGTTCGCCAAGTTTTAAAAGAGCATTCCCAGCATCCAAACATCCTCTTGGCTCACTTGCTTGAGCAGCAAATTGACCTGCTTCTTGAAAATGTTGAATAGCTTCAGCTTTGTTTTTTGCCTTAATGGCTTGAAAACCTTTTGCAAAAGAATCATGCATGGATCGAGTGGGATCTTCCGAAAAACCTCGAGTTGCGATTAAGCTTATCATTAGAATAAAAAGTGCATATCGTTTCATATTTTTCACCTTCAGTTAGTGGGTTAAAAATACCTCACCTAAACCTGCTTTGGGAGGCTAAAACTCAAGTTTAAACTTCAAAAACCCCCATTTCGATCGTTTATTAACCTATTGAAATTTGACGGGGAATACAAGGTTTTTTAAATGAGTAGTTTCTGTGTTTCTTCAAACAAATTGACAACACTTTCAGCCTATGATTGTATAGATGCGCATTTGGGGAATATTTATGGCAAAAAATTCTGCTGAAGGTAGTCAAGCTCCCTCAAAAGGGGGAGATGGCGCAGGAAAAAATTGGTTAGCCGTTTTAAGAATTTTTATGGGGGCTTATTTTATTAACACGAGCCTCAGTAAATTTACGGCTTCTTATCTGGGTGAATTTTCAAGAATGGTTAGTCGCTGGGCTCATGATAGTTCTTTTGAACTTTATCGCAATTTCATCAGCGATTTTATAGTTCCTCATGCAAAGTTTTTTGCTTATTTTACTGCTATTGGAGAATTCTATATTGGGATTACACTGATCATTGGTTTTCTTTCGGGTTTGTCAGCATTACTAGGAATTTCCCTTTATTTGAATTATTATCTGGGCGGCAGTGAAGGAAATATCATGTGGCAAATAGGGCATGTGATTATTTCTCTTTTAGTAGTCTTTTTTACAAAAGCAGGTCGAGTTTTAGGTTTTGATAAATATTTATCTAAAAAAATCCTTTTTAAATATATTGTTTAATTATGTCACTTCTTGAAATTTCAAAATTAATAGAACCAATCGCTGAGCCTTTGAATCAGGTTGAGCAAATGCTTGCTGAAGAAGCAAGTGCTTCTGAATTTCCTTTTATCAATCGTGCATCTCAACACATCACTCTAGATCATGGGAAAAGGCTTCGCCCCATTCTTGTTCTTTCAGCCGCAAAAGCTTTTGGAAAAGTAACAATCGAACACATTAAATTATCTGTGATCATCGAACTCATTCACACAGCCACACTTCTTCATGATGATGTTCTAGATGAAGCTCAAACCCGACGGCACCGAACAAGTATCAACTCGGTTTGGGGGAATACAACTTCAGTTCTTTTGGGAGATTATCTTTTTGCAAGAGCCCTCATGCTACTCTCCTCCTTAGGATCAAAAGATTTATTTTTTCTAGTTTCTGAAGCAACAAAAGATGTATGTGAAGGAGAAATTTTACAAATTCAAAATGCACGAAAGATCGATCTTGACGAAGCAAATTATTTTGAAATTGTTCGTAAGAAAACGGCTTCTCTTTTTACGGCATGTTGCAAAGGAAGCGCTATCATTTCAGGGTTAGATACATCTCTTGTCAATGCCATGGCAAAATATGGTGAATTGCTGGGAAATGCTTTTCAAATTGGAGATGATATTTTAGACATTATGGGAAGCTCCTCTGAGGAAGGAAAAACATTAGGGACAGATTTAGAAAAAGGGAAAATGACGCTTCCTTTAATACATCTCTTGAAACATTTAAGTTCCGAAGAAAAAAAACTTCTTGAAGATATTATCGTTCAATCCAATCATGATGTTCCGGAAAGTAAAATTCAGCTTCTTTTAGCCAAGGGCAGAGGATTGCCAGAAACATTCGAAGTTGTAAGCAATTTATGCAAAAATGCCAGTTTGGAATTAGGACGTTTTCCTTCCAACTTTGAACTAACACTTTTTAAAGTTATCCCTCAATATGTTCTTTCGCAGGCTCAACAACACTTAAGTGAAACAAATTCTCTTCTGAAGGTTTCATAAATCTATATCACATTCAGCGGGGTGGCACGACTGGGGGACCCCCATCGAGCGCCAGCAGGTATCGTCGATATACTCAAAAATTTTCATGAGACTTTTTTTCGGTACCGATGCCGTCGATGGGGGTGAGGAGTGACAGGACCCCGTTCGCTTGTTCTTTAAAAATCTCTGGATATCTTCCCCTTCTTGCGAATTTGCAATGACTCTTCTATAATCTCTCTCAATGGAAAAAGAAAAGAAAACACTCACTCAGGCTCGTCAAGAAGCTTTAGACTTGCGCCGTCAAATTACAGAACACGATCAAAAATACTATGTTGAGAGTCAGCCCGTCATTTCCGATTATGAATATGACATGCTTTTCCGTCAGCTGAAAGATCTCGAAACTCGCTTTCCAGAAATCATTACACCTGATTCTCCTACACAAAGAGTGGGAGAAAAACCCATTGAGGGATTTAAATCTGTTCGACATACTATTCCCATGCTGAGTATTGAAAATGCATATAACCATGAAGAAATTTTAGAATTCCACGAAAGAGTGCAAAAAACTATTTCCAATGAGAAAATTGCTTATACCTTAGAACCTAAAATTGATGGATTGGCAATTTTACTGAAGTACGAAAAAGGTCAATTTACAGTCGGTGCTACACGTGGAGATGGTTTTACGGGAGATGATGTTACTGTAAATCTTAAAACCCTTCGTTCCATTCCTCTAAAGTTGACAGGTAAAAAGATTCCAGAGCTTTTGGAAGTCAAAGGTGAAGTTTATATGGATAGAATAGGATTTGAGAAATTGAATCAAGAAAGAGAGAAAAATGAAGAACTCCTATTCGCTAACCCTAGAAATGCAGCTGCCGGGTCTTTGAAACTTCTTGATCCTCGCATCACAGCACAAAGGCCTTTAAAATTTTTCGCCCACGGAATTGGGGAAATCAAAGGGATAAGCCCCCAAACACATATAGAAGCGCTCTCTCTTCTTTCATCTCTAGGTATTCCTGTTGTCGAGCATTATCAGTTATGCCAAAGCATAGAAGCTGTTTTAACAGAATGTGATAAATGGGAAGAAAAACGAAAAAAGCTCAACTATGATATTGATGGAATGGTCATTAAATTAAATTCCTTATCCCTTCGCGAAAAACTTGGCAGTACTTCTAAAAATCCTCGTTGGGCGCTGGCTTACAAGTTTCACGCCCAAAGTGTTGTAACCCAACTTAAAGAAATTCAGATTCAAGTTGGGAGAACAGGCACATTAACTCCTGTCGCCATTTTAGAACCCGTTGCTTTGGGTGGAAGCACCATCAGTAGAGCTACACTTCACAATGAAGATGAAATTAAAAGAAAAGATATTCGTGTCGGTGATACGGTCATGATTGAAAAGGGCGGGGAAGTGATTCCTAAAGTGACGGGTGTTCTTGTAGAGAAACGATTGAAAGATGCAAAACCCTTTCAATTTCCAAGGCAATGCCCTCAGTGTGGAAGTAAAGTTATAAGAGAAGAAGATGAAGTTGCAATTCGATGTGATAATCTCTCCTGTCCTGCTCAACTCAAAAGAAGTTTGGAACATTTTGCTTCTCGGCATGCGATGGATATTGAAGGGTTAGGAGAAGCTATGGTCGAACAACTCGTGAATCAAGGTTTAGTTAAAAGCATTTCAGATCTTTACTCTTTAAAACTTTCGGATTTAATTCAATTAGATCGCATGGGAGAAAAATCTTCTCAGAATCTCTTAGATGGAATTGAGCAAAGCAAACAAAGATCTTTGCATCGTTTGATTCTTGGACTTGGCATTCGACATGTGGGCATTCATGCCGCAGAAATTCTTGCCTCCAAATACCAAAATATGACAGAACTGATTAAAGCAACGGAAGAAGATCTTAATGCTATTTATGAAATTGGATCTGTTATGGCCAAAAGTATTATTTCTTTTTTTCAAACCAAAGAAAACTTAAAAACCATTGAACGACTTAAAGATGTTGGTGTAAATATGAAAGACACTGAGCTTTCTTCTAGAAAATCAAAAGGTTTATTTGATAGAAAATCCTTTGTTCTAACAGGAACACTTCCCACTCTTTCTCGAGATGAAGCAAGCGATCTCATCAAAAAAGAGGGGGGTCGTACAAGCTCCAGTGTAAGTAAAAATACAGATTATGTTATTGTAGGAACAGATGCTGGAAGCAAATTAGATAAAGCAAAAAAGCTAGGGGTTAAGATTATAGATGAAAAAGAATTTTTAAATTTACTCAATCAAAAGACTCATAAATGAACGCACCTCAAGCTTTGCCCATTCTCATCGAAAGCTTTATTCAATATCTCTCTTTGGAACGAGGCCTCTCGAAAAGCACTCAAAGCTCTTACAAAAATGATTTAGATCAATTTCTTATCTTTTTGAAAAAAAAGAAAATAAATTCCATTCACGATGTCTCAAAAGATACTTTGTTGGATTTTTTATTTCATAAAAAAACGGAAGGCATCTCTGAAAGCTCTTTGGCTCGTAAAGGCGCAGCTTTAAGAACCTTCTTTAAATTCATGATGTCGGATAGTTATATTTCGCATAATCCAGCCGAGATTTTAAGCAGTCCTAAAATCTGGCATCTTATCCCTGATGTTTTAAGCATTCAAGAAGTTGAAAAGCTTTTGCGATCTCCAGATGAAAAAACCTCGATTGGCTTAAGAGACAAGGCTATTCTTGAGCTCATGTATGCCACAGGCATGCGTGTCTCCGAAGCGGCTCATTTAAAAATCACAGATCTCAACACGGAAATTGGTTTTATTCGATGTTTTGGGAAAGGGGACAAAGAAAGAATTGTTCCCGTTGGGACAAAAGCGCTTCGAAGCATTCAAAAATATTTAAATCAGTCACGGGCAAAATTTTTAAAAAATAAAATCACCGAGTATCTTTTTATTACAGCACGAGGGAGTCTCTTAACGCGTCAAGAATTATGGCATCGCATCAAATATTATGTCAAAAAAGCAGGCATTCGAAAAAATGTCAGTCCTCATACGTTAAGACATTCTTTTGCAACACATCTTTTGGCAGGGGGAGCAGATTTAAGGGCTGTTCAAGAAATGCTAGGCCATTCTAATATTTCTACCACTCAGATCTATACTATGGTTGATCGCTCAAGAATTAAATCCGTCCACAAACAATTTCATCCGAGGGGATAATAGGCCGAGCGTGACAATCTAGATGGTTATTCATAGATCTGAATAATTTTTTTTAAATCAAAAGTATCTCCCCAAATTTTTTGGCCATAATGTCGGAAAAAATCAATCATATATTTTTTCATCACAAATAATTGTTCCGATCGAGGACTTTTGCTAAGGGCTTTGCGCCAAAGTTGGGCTAGTTTAATGGGATCAAAAGGATTCTTTTTGAAAACTTCGATCATGTCTTGGCAATCTGATACCAGATAGCGTCCAATCTTTCCAATACTCCAGTACAATGGATGAGCGAGATAAACTTTAATTTCATTAAAAGTTTTATAGAGAATAATATTTTTGTCAAAATCAAGGAAACTTAATGAAGACCATCGATCAACATTGTCACTAAATTGAGCCTGAACTCCTGTTTGATGGACCACTTTAGCAACAGCTTCGGAAAACGCATTGAATGAACACGCCTCTTTAAATTGAAATTGAAAATCGACATCGAGTGTTGGACGAACTCCTCCAAAAAGAAGTGCAGCAGCTCCTCCAATAAGAATAATTTCTGTCGGATGTTTCCACTCGTTAGAAAGCTTTTCAAAAAAAACATCAATATCATTCTTTTTCATGAAATGTATTTCCAGAGATGTTTATCAATTCGATCTAATAAATGTGTAATCAATTTTTGAGAGTAAAGCGTCTTTAATTCACTCCATCTTTTTGCTACGAAGGTTCTTCGATGTGGATAGAAGAGAGGACGTGGTACATTTACCGCACGCAATTTAGTGAGAACAAGTAATTCTATTTCATCACACAACTTGTTTTCTTCATCAGAAAGTTCTCTTTTTCCTGTAATTATTTGCAATGCAATTTTATCCAGTTCATGTCGATTTAAGTTTTCAAGAGGTGAGTGATGAGGCTCTAAATTTACCCAAGAAATTTTTAAAGCCTCACAAATACGATTTAAAGTACGGACCGTAATGTCTCGTTTTTGGTTTTCAATAGCAGAAATGGCTGATTGGGGGAGTCCACATATTTTTCCAAGCTCGACTTGGCTTAAATGAGATTTCAATCGATTAAGTTTAAGCTCTAATGAGATCGAATTCATGATTCTATTATATTAAATATTATATATTTGTCAAAAAATAAATTAAATAAAAATAATGTTATTTCTGTATTATATTTATATGGAGAAAGTTATGACTATTTTAATGGTTGGCTTGATTCTTGGAAAATATGATGTATATTACTCAGGACCAATGAAAACCATGCTGGATATTCTTATTTTCTATTTTATTCTTCAGAGCTCATTCCTTCAGGCAAGTGAGACTGACAAAAGAGAATTTGATTTATCAAAATCTTCCATCACCCAAAAGACTTTTACTGCACACAGTCATCTTCAAATCCAAAAGAATTACTTACTCCTTTCAAAAATTCCTGTTCCGTCTCTTTTCAATGTATCACTCGTATTGAATGTATTTGCAAATGTGCACGCAGAAGAGCAAAGAGCTTTAGCAGAAGCTTATGTACATGCATTTCAGGACTGGGTCATCAAAACAGGGCAGGGTCAAAGTACTGAAGCAATTTCAGAAAAAACACTTCGTTTAATCGATGAGTGGGAAAGCAAAAGAAAGACAGAACAAGGACAATTATCAGAACGTGAACAAAGAATTTTTTCTATGCTTAGAGAAGCAAGTTCTATAAAAGTAACGGAGCCCGCCGCGAGGCTTACTGAAAATGATATTCAACTATTATGTTGTCTTGGCCTTTTGCATGTAGATGCTATCTTTTTGTTTATTAATGATTTCTATTTTGAATATCAAGATTTGGTTGGAAATTTAGTTAAAACATCTAAAAATAATGAAGAAATTCAAAGATGGAAGAATGCATGGAATACTAAGTTAGAGGAAAGTCGTCTGCAATGGGTTTTTAATCAAGACTTAGGATTAATGTATAATCCTTCCGTTGCTATAGCTTATGATCCTAAAGAAATTAAAACAAAAAGAGTTGGTCCCTTTGTCTATTTTGAAATTCCAGATATGCCAAACAGACGTTCTCGTCGTATACATCGAGAAAGTTGCATTCGTTCTGATTTTTTAGATGTTTTAGAGGAGGACACAATTATGGATGATTCTATTAATAGTATTCTTGTCGTGACTCGAAGATGGCCTCGAGTAACTTATGATTCTCTTCTAATCAGCAAAGAATGGAAACCTCAAAAATTAATACGAGACCTTATTCGTTCTCAATTAAAATGGGCTAGTCGAAATGCCATTTTGTGTTTTCATCGGGGGAATCGATTTGTTGACCATCAGCATTCTCATCTTTATCCTGTGGGTTCTTTCCCAATAGCAGAGCTTGCTGGAAGTTTTATTTCTTCTACCTGCTTACATGGATTGGAAATAGGAAGTCTTTCGAATTATCCTGTCCACCATATTGCATTTTCGAGTTCTAACGCTGAAAATTTAGAGGAAGCAACTTTAACTATGTCTGAATTTTTAGAGGAGAAACAGATAAGATTTCACCAGCTTGTTTTTTATCATCCTCTGATCAAGAAAATAATGGTTTGTTTTGTTTTTTGGAAAGATGTTCGGGATTATCCTCTTCCTTTTACCTTTGAAACTCCAGGAGCTATTACAGTTGAAGTTCCTACCGATCTTTCAGAAGAAACCATTCGTCATCATTTAAAAGCTATTTCTGTCCCTCAAGAAACAGTCGATCGTATTCGAGATGAATTTTTGGAAAGAAGATGGAGGAGAGTTATCCCAGGCAGACAGGATGTTCCTCTTTCCTTTGAATTTTTTGAAGAAGCTGCTTAAACTTGAGATTGTAGTAGCTCACACATCCCAAATCGTATATCTTATATAGCTAAAAATTGAATCACTCTTATTCATTACTTTGCAATGAGGTTAAATGGAACGCGTTTTAAGTGGAACTCGACCGACAGATCGTCTGCATCTAGGTAATTACGTTGGGGCAATACAAAATTGGAAAACACTACAAGATAAGCTTGGAACGGAGCTAGATCAGTGTTTTTTTATGATTGCCGACTGGCATGCCATCACGACTGAGTACGAAAATCCTAAGCAACTTCGAGAAAATATTCGCCAGGTTGCGATTGATTATTTAAGCGCCGGAATTGATCCTGAAAAATCGATACTCTTTATTCAATCTCATGTCAAAGAACATGCAGAGTTAAATCTCTTACTGGGAATGCTTACCCCGATTGCTTGGCTAGAGCGCAACCCTACTTACAAAGAACAATTGGAAGAAATTAAGGGTAAAGATATACGAACTTTTGGATTTTTAGGTTATCCTATTTTACAAGCTTCAGATATCTTGGCTTATAAGGCAACGCTTGTTCCGGTAGGGGTGGATCAGCTTCCTCATCTGGAACTTTGCCGAGAAATGGTTCGCCGATTTAATTTTATTTATAAAAAAGAAATTTTTCCTGAACCTAAAGATTCTTTAACGAAAACGCCCAAGCTTGCGGGAATGGATGGGCGTAAAATGAGTAAGAGTTATGGAAACGCAATTTATCTTTCTGATTCAGGATCTATTTTAGAAAAAAAAGTGATGGCCACAATCACAGATCCAGCTCGGAAAAGAAGAGCTGATAAAGGTCATCCAGAAGTTTGTACAGTTTATTCGTATCATGAACTTTTTAGTAAACCTGAACTTGAAACTATTTCTCATGAATGTCGAGAAGCCCTACGAGGCTGCACCGACTGTAAAATGAATTTATTTAAAAATATGTCATCAGGATTAGCTCCGCTTCATGAAAAGCGAAAAGAATTGGAGTCTAAGCCTCAAAAGGTAGAAGAAATTTTAGAATCAGGAGCTATAAAGGCTCGAAAAGTGGCTCAATCAACATTGGCAGAAGTTAGAGAAACGATGGGACTATAGTGGAAGACTATAAAGTTAAATTAGAAATTTTTGAAGGACCCCTTGATCTTCTTCTTTATTTAGTAAAGAAGACAGAAGTAGATATTTATCACATTCCTATTGTTCAAATCACAGATCAATATTTAAAATATTTAGAATTGATGAAAATGTTGGATTTGGATATTGCGGGAGAGTTTTTATGGATGGCATCTAATTTAATTTATATTAAGAGTAAAATGCTACTTCCACCCGATGAGCGTCCGGAAGAAGAAATAGAAGACGAGATGGATCCTCATCAAGAACTGATTCGGCAACTTCTTGAATATAAAAAATTTAAAGAAGCTGCTGAAAGTCTTGAGGAAATGGAAGAAAAGAGAAAACAGTATTTCCCAAGAGAAGCTTCACTAGAAGTCGACAGTTCTGATATTAGCTTAGATCTTAAACCTGTCAGTCTTTTTGATCTTTTGAGTGCTTTTTCTGAAATATTGCAAAAAATCGGCGTTCGAGAAAGCCTCAAAAAAATATTTGAAGAAGAAGTATCTGTTGAAAAAAAAATCGAAATGATAGATAAAATGATTTCAGTAGCTGGAAGTTTTGCGTTTCAAGAGCTTTTTGCCGAGACTTCTTCGCGCATGGAAATCATTGCTACGTTTCTTGCTGTGCTAGAATTGATTCGTCTCAAAAGAATAAAAGTTGCACAATCTGAAGCTTTTGGAAATATACTTATTCAAAGGAATGCTGCATAAAATGATACAAGAACAAGATATTGTAAAAATCAAATCTATTATTGAATCTCTATTAGTGGTTTCAGGAGAACCTCTTTCAATTGATGAAATTAAAAGTTCACTGGATCAAGAATGGGACATCTCCACACAAGAAATTACAGATCTGCTCGAAGCCCTCAAAAATGAATATGCTTCTGGAAATCATGGGTTTCAAATCATGGAAATTGCGGGGAAATTGCAATTTTGTACTCATCCGCAAAATGCAGAATGGGTTAAGCGTTTACTTCAAGTGCGTAATAGTGAAGGCCTTTCCAAGCCTGCGCTTGAGACTCTAGCCATCATTGCTTATCGCCAGCCTATTACAAAAGTTGAAATTGAGGGAATTCGAGGTGTTAATGCGGATGGTGTCTTGAAAAAACTGACTGATAAAGGTTTGATACGAACCCGTGGACGAAAAGAAGTTTTAGGTCATCCTTTTCTTTATGGAACAACCGAAAGATTTTTAGAATATTTTGGTTTAAAAAGCCTTAATGATTTACCGCAAAAAGAAGAACTAAAAGTGATTCCTTCAAATACTAAAGAGGAAACTATAAAAGAGGAAACCAGTGAACCTACAGAAGTTGCGACAGAAAATAGACCAAGTTGATCAAAAGCTTGTTGATTTGATTAATGAAAGAACGAAAATCGTTCTCGAGATTGGTAAACAAAAAATTAAAAACGGTCAGGAAATTTACTCTCCGGAGCGAGAGGTAAGTGTTTATCAAAATATTCTTGATAAAAATAACGGACCTTTGCCAGCCGAAGCGTTAAAATCTATTTTTTGCGAAATCATGTCCAGTGCATTGGCGATGGAAAAGGAATTAAAAGTCGCTTATTTGGGACCTAAGGCAACTTTCACTCATCAAGCTTCAATACAAAAATTTGGATCTAGTGTTGGATATGCTCCTATGGATAGCATCTCGGATATTTTTCTGGAGGTAGAGAAGGGAAGGGCAGATTATGGAGTTGTTCCGATTGAAAATAGCGTCGAGGGAGCAGTCAATCATACGCTTGATGTATTCATAGAGTCTGAACTTAAAATTTGCTCAGAGATTCTCTTGAAAATAAATCATACTTTGCTCTCGAATGTAGAGCTTGATCAAATTCAAAAGATTTATTCAAATCCACAGGTTTTTGGTCAATGTCGAAATTGGTTGAAGAAAAATTTACCCCATGCTGAACAAATTGAAGTTTCAAGTACTTCTCGAGGAGCAGAAATTGCGGTCAAAGAGCCTCATGCTGCATCAATTGGAAATCTTTTGGGAGCCCATGTCCATGGACTCAAAGTTCTAGCAGAAAACATAGAAGATTTTAGCAGCAATATCACTCGATTTTTAGTGATTGGGCAGCACGCCGCTAAACCTACGGGTAAGGATAAAACATCGGTTGTTTTCTCTATTAAAGATAAAGTTGGGGCATTGACAGAGGTGCTTTTACCCTTTAAAAAACATAAAATTAATCTTACTAAAATTGAATCTAGACCTTCTAAAAAGAAAGCTTGGGAATACTATTTCTATGTTGATTTTTTAGGTCATCAAGAAGAATCTTCTGTAAAGAAGACCTTGCAAGGTCTGGCAAAGCATTGTAATTTCTTAAAAGTTTTAGGAAGTTATCCGTTTATGACAAGAGACTAAAAAAGTTATAAGTTGTAAGCAATATTGAGAGGAGTAAAAAATGATTATCGTTTTAAAACCAAGTGCAACACCGGCACAAAAAGAACATATCACTAAATTTTTAGAAGAATACCATCTTAAAGCGGTTGTGAGTCATGGCGTCGAGAGAACTATTGTGGGTGTGATTGGTTCCGAAGAAAATGTGCTCAAGGCCAAACCTCATGTTGAAGCGCTCGAAGGCGTAGAATCCGTCGTTCGAATTTTGAAACCCTATAAAATTGTCAGTCGTGAATTTAAAAAAGAGAACACGATTGTTGATGTCAAAGGGGTAAAAATTGGTGGGAATGAAATCATTGCCTTTGCTGGCCCTTGTTCCATCGAAAATAAAAAAATGCTGACCGATGTAGCCATTGAAGTAAAAAAGGCAGGTGCCAAAATTTTACGTGGTGGGGCTTATAAACCCAGAACCTCTCCTTATGCATTTCAAGGGCTAGGTGAACATGGCCTCGAAGTCATGGCCGAGGTGGGTGAAGAAGTAGGATTGCCCATATGTACCGAAATCATGGATATACGTGACATTGCAAAGTTCGAAAAATATGCGGATATTCTTCAAATCGGTGCTAGAAACGTCCAGAATTTTTCTCTTTTAAAAGAAATTGGTCATTGTAAAAAGCCTGTTCTTCTTAAACGGGGGATGATGACTACAATTACCGAATATCTTCAAGCCGCAGAATATATTCTTAGCACGGGAAACCCGAATGTCATTTTATGCGAACGTGGTATTCGTACTTTTGAAGACATGACTCGAAATACCCTGGATTTAAGTGCTATTCCATTAATCAAATCACTCAGTCATCTTCCCATTATTTCAGATCCAAGTCATGGAACAGGCAAGAGAGATCTTGTGGCTCCTATGGCTAAAGCATCTGTTGCATGCGGTGCAGATGGTCTGATTATTGAAGTTCATCAATGTCCAGAAAAAGCATTGTCTGATGGTGCACAATCCCTCTATCCTCATATGTTTAAATCTATGATGGATGACTTAAGACCTATTGCAAGGGCAATAGGAAGAGAAATATAAAAACGGGGAAGCGTGAAACGTGAAGAAGGTTTGCATTATCGGCATGGGCCTCATTGGCGGCTCTCTGGGAATGGCTTTTAAAAAGAAATGTCCTGATCTTAAAATAACAGGCGTTGCCAGAACTTCCACAGCCTGTAAAAATATTCTTTCACTTAAAGCTGCTGACACAGCGACCACGGATCTCATTGAAGCCGTAAAATCAAATGATTGGATTATTTTAGCTACACCTCCTTCTAGTTTTGAAAATATTCTAAAACTTATTACGCCTATTTTAACTTCGTCTCACATTGTCACAGATGTCGGAAGCATCAAAGCCCCTGTCATGAAAATTTATAAAAAATTTCTTCAGAAAAAAGGCATATCTTATATTGGCTCTCATCCTATTGCAGGTTCAGAAAAGAAGGGGATTGAAGCTGCAAGAAGTAACTTGTTTGAAAATGCAACATGCGTGATTACACCAGACAAAAATACTTCCCCAAAAACCTTAAAACAAACACAAGAACTTTGGAAAAAAATTGGTATGAAGCCTGTGTTTAAAAAACCCGAAGAACACGATGCCATTTTTGCTTGCATCAGTCATCTTCCTCATCTTATTTCTTGGGGTTTAGCAGGCACTCTTCCCAAAAATCAATTTTGGGATGGTTTAGCGGGGGAAGCTTGGCGTGATATGACTCGAGTTGCTCACAGCTCCCCAGATTTGTGGAGTGAAATCTTTTTATGTAATCAAAAAAATCTTTTAAAGTTTCTTCAAAAATTCTCTAGAATCCTGGAAAAACTTAAGACATCAATCAAACAAAAAAAATTAGCATCACTTACTCGCAATTTAAGACTTATCCAAGAAGAATTAAAGCGTTAAGAAATGAAAAAGATTCTTTACCGACTTGCGAACATTCTTGTCTATCGAGGTGCATATTTTTTATCCAAAATTCTAGCAACCGTTCTCTTTAGGATAAGAATCATTGGATCAAACAATGTACCAAAGCAAGGTTCATTCATCATTGCCCCCAATCATGCCAGTCTTTATGATCCACATATCGTAGGTTGTTCCATTCGAAGAGAAATTTATTATTTAGCCAGATCTACGCTGATGAAAAACAAAGTGCTTACAATTCTTTTTCAACTGTGGAATTGCATCCCTGTTGATAGAGATAAGCCTGCTGCGAGCAGTCTTAAAAAAGCTGTTCAAGTTTTAAGAGAAGGAAAACCTTTAATGATTTTCCCCGAAGGAACTCGTAGTGTGGATGGGGAACTTCAAAAGGGGAAATTAGGTATTGGCTTTATTGCCCAAAAATCTCAAGCTCCTATTATTCCTGTGTATGTTCATGGTTCATATGGGATTCTTCCAAAAGGAGCAAAATTTCCGCGTCTTAAAAAAGTAACTGTTTTGATTGGTAAGCCTCTTTATTTTAAGAATCTCTATGCTCAAAAGGGAAATGAAGAAATCTATCAAGCCATCAGTGATGAAGTAATGAATCAAATTTCTATCTTAAAGAGCCATGTCCTCAAAGAAAATCAAAAATCTTAACTTGTAAAAATTTTTTGACATTTGAATACAAGCATGGTAGCTTATTGCCCACGCTTCCCCAGGGAGGCGAATACGATTGCCAAAAGGAGGCAGAATAGGCATTTATGCTTACAGAAGAAACTATGACCCAACAAATTGATAATGAGGACTTTAAGTCGTTATACGAGAGTACGTTTAAGGAATTTAAGGAAGAAAATGTAGTAAAGGGGACTGTCATCTCCATTAAAAAAGATGAGGTTCTTGTCGATATTGGTTACAAATCAGAGGGGGTCATAGCTCTAAGTGAATTCACTGAAGGCGCTCCTAAACCAGGAGACGTCATCGAAGTTTTCCTTGAAAGTAAAGAAAACGATGATGGTGTAGTCGTACTTTCCAAGCAAAAAGCAACAAAGGTTTTAGGTTGGGAAAGAATTATTTCTTCATGTAAAGAAGGTCAAACCATCGAAGGCCGCGTATGCAGAAAAGTCAAAGGCGGACTTATGGTAGACATCGGAATGGAAGCTTTTTTACCCGCCTCTCAAATTGATGTAAAATCCCTGCGCGAAATTTCAATTGATGATTATCTTTATAAAGTCTATCAATTCAAAGTCATCAAAATTAATGCAGAGAAAAAGAATATTATTCTCTCCAGAAGAGAATTACTGGAAGAGCAAAGAAAAGAAGATCGTGGGAAGCTCCTTGAACAAATCAAACCTGGGGATGTTCGAAAAGGTCGTGTTAAAAATATCACTGACTTCGGTGTGTTCATCGATCTTAATGGTATTGATGGACTTTTACATATTACGGACATGACTTGGGGACGCATCAATCATCCTTCAGAGTTATTATCTTTAGGTCAAGAAATTCAAGTACAGATCTTGGATTTTGATCGCGAAAAAGAAAGAGTTTCTTTAGGACTTAAACAACTTCAACCCAGCCCTTGGGAAAAAGCTCAAGAGAAATATGCTGTGGGTACCAAAGTAAAGGGAAGAGTTGTCAATCTAGTTCCTTATGGAGCCTTTGTTGAAATTGAAAAAGGTATTGAAGGGCTCATTCATATTTCTGAACTTTCTTGGATTAAGCGCATTAATCATCCTTCAGAAGTTCTTAAGCTGGATGATGAAATTGAAGCTGTTGTTCTTGAAATCGATCCAGCCAATAAAAAGCTTTCACTGGGAATCAAGCAAACAGGGCTTAATCCGTGGACTGTGATTTCTAGCAAATATCCAATTGGTGCCAAAGCCAAAGGTATTGTGCGAAATCTTGTATCCTATGGTGCCTTTGTTGAATTAGAACCAGGCATCGATGGTCTGATTCATATCTCAGACTTTTCTTGGACTCGAAAAATCAATCATCCTTCAGAACTCTTAAAGAAGGGGGATGAAGTTGAGACAGTTGTATTATCCATTGAG
Source organism: uncultured bacterium (assembly GCA_964640155.1). Classification (GTDB taxonomy): domain Bacteria; phylum Auribacterota; class JACPWU01; order JACPWU01; family JACPWU01; genus CAZXEQ01. Next base: position 182,760 of record CAZXEQ010000007.1, read on the forward strand.
GCAGAAAATAAGAAGATTTCCTTGGGGCTTAAACAACTCCAAGAAGATCCTTGGCTTCGCATCAATGAGATCTATCAACCTGGACAGTCCATTGAAGGTAAAGTCACCAAGGTAACCGGCTTTGGAGCTTTCATAGAGCTTGCAGAAGGAATCGAAGGTCTTGTACACATTTCCCAAATTTCCAATCAAGAGTTCAAAAAACTCGAAGATGTTATCAAAGAGGGTGATGTTGTCAAAGCTACGATTCTTAAAGTTGAATCTGCTGAAAGACGAATTGCTCTTAGCATGAAAGACCTTGAGGAAATTTCTCTCAGTCGTGAAGAAGGATTAGCAGCTGAAAAGAAAGGGGCTAAAAAGCCTCGTGCTAAAACTTCTCAACCTGAAAACGAATAATTTCACAAGCGGTCTGTTCTCATGAATTCTGTTGATGATCAACTTAAAGTCCTGAAGCGAGGAACAGTTGAACTCATCACAGAAGAAGAGTTTCGCAAGAAGCTTGAAAAATCTATCCGAGAAAAAAAACCTCTTCGTGTTAAATATGGAGCAGATCCATCTGCTCCTGATATTCACTTAGGGCATACCGTTGGTTTAAGAAAACTTCGCCAATTTCAAGATCTTGGACATCAAGTTGTTTTCATTGTGGGGGACTTTACAGCCACAATTGGAGATCCTTCAGGCCAATCTAAAACTCGTCCTATTTTGACAAAAGAACAAGTTTTGGAAAATGCAAAAACTTATCAAGAACAAATTTTTAAAATCCTTGATCGCAATAAAACAGAGATTCATTTTAACAGTGAATGGTTTGAGAAAATGAATTTCTCTGACGTTGTAAAACTTGCAGCCCAATACAATGTCGCTCGCATGTTAGAGCGCGATGATTTTTCAATCCGATACAAAGAAGGAAAACCCATTTCTGTTTTAGAATTTCTTTATCCTCTGATTCAAGGCCATGATTCATGCATGATCAAAGCAGACGTGGAGATTGGGGGAACAGACCAAACCTTCAATCTGCTTGTTGGACGCGATCTACAGAGAAATGCAGCGCAAGAGGCACAGGTTGTTATGACGCTACCTCTTCTTGAAGGACTTGATGGAAAAAAGAAAATGAGTAAAAGCTTAGGCAATTATATCGGCATTACAGAATCGTCTAAAGAAATGTTTGGAAAGTTGATGTCTATTCCTGACGAACTTATTTCAAAGTATCTGAGACTACTGACAAACACTGAAGAAAACACCATTCAAGAATACGAACAAAAAATATCTAGAGCAGAATTAAATCCAATGATTGTCAAAAAAGAATTAGCTCAAAAAATTATTGAGCAATTCTACAATTCTCAAATTGCTCAGGAGTCTCAACAAGAATTCGAAAAGATTTTTTCTAAAAAAGAGCTTCCAACTGAGATTGAAGAGTTTACTTTAGAACCTTCTTTAGAAAATTCCAAAATTTGGATCGTAAAAATATTACAGCAAATGGGTCTTGTGAGCTCTAGCAGCGAAGCACGAAGATCCATTCAACAAAATGCTGTAACCGTAGATGGCATCAAGGTTTCCAGTGAAGATGAACAAGTCATTTTAAAGCAAGGAATCATCATTCAAGTAGGAAAAAGAAAATTTAAGAAAATTTATTTCAAAAAAGCTTGACTCAAAAGGGACCTGTGATATTATATCCCCCGCTAAAGGAAAAGAAGCTTAAACTCCTTGGCACAAGCGATGTTAGAGGGTCTTTGAAAACTGAATAGTGCGGTACATGTTAGTGTTCATTTGAGTAAAGTAGTAAACTCTGAAACATTTTCCTGATACAAGGAAATAATTTTTCGTTTCGGAGAGTTTGATCCTGGCTCAGAACGAACGCTGGCGGCGTGGATTAGGCATGCAAGTCGAACGGTTTAGGTTGGTGTAGCAATACATCAAAATGAATAGTGGCGGAAGGGTGCGTAACACGTGAGCAATCTACCCTTGGGGTGGAGATAACCCCGTGAAAACGGGACTAATATCTGATGAAACAGTTAAAAGGCATCTTTTGATTGTCAAAGGCGGCGTCCGCAAGGAGCTGTCACCTAAGGAGGAGCTCGCGTCCTATCAGCTTGTTGGTGAGGTAATGGCTCACCAAGGCTAAGACGGGTAGCTGGTCTGAGAGGATGGTCAGCCACACTGGGACTGAGACACTGCCCAGACTCCTACGGGAGGCTGCAGTCGAGAATCTTTCGCAATGGGGGAAACCCTGACGATGCGACGCCGCGTGCAGGATGAAGGCTTTCGGGTCGTAAACTGCTGTTGAATGGGAAGAA
>CAZXEQ010000008.1:0-95241 GCA_964640155.1 uncultured bacterium
CTTATTAAATTAGAGCTAAGCAGAAGCGAATTAGAAGAGTTAAAAAAGAATGGATCCCCGACAAGTACGCTCGGGGATGACAAACCAACAAACTTCCTGTCATTCCCGAAAGCTGTAATCGGGAATCCATTTTTTGAAAGAAGCGACAAGTTCAAATTAGACATTCAAGACCTCATTCAAAGTGCATGGCAGTTTTATGAATTGGCACAAAAGCGTGATCATGTTTTGGCTCAAAATGCTTTAAGGGCATTGAAGTCACCAGTCATCAGTCTCCAGTCTCCAGAAAACAAAAATACACTAGAACTGGAGACCGGCGACCGGAAACAGGCGACTATCTTAATCACCGGCGGTTTCCACACAGAAGCCATCCAAAAGCAATTAGAAGAATCAAACATCAGCTACAGCACATGGACCCCGATTGTCTCCGGAGATATCTCAAAAAGCCTTTATGAAAAGATCATGATGGATGAGAGATTTGATCTCGACAATATTGAGTTCTCCCAGAAACGTATCTCAACCCGGCATGACAAAGATTCCATCCATCAAATGCTTGCAAGCCCATCTTTAATTGCTGAATTCGAAGCGCTTGGAGAGGTAAGACAGGCGTCACTTCAACAAAAAATTGTTGCAAGATTTGTGAATCTTAGAATAGGACAAGGGGCTTCTGTTCCTCAAACTTTTGAAGAATGGTTTGGTGAAAAGTTTTGGGAGGATTTGAATGAGAAAGAACAAAGGATAGCAAAAAAAGTTTTTGATCTTTTTTATCAAGTTTTTCAAATCGAAAAATATAATCCTAAAAGTGAAACTCAAGCCTATCTTGCCATTGGAGTTTTAGAGGAGGTTTTTGGAGAGGATTCTGTTGTAGTTAAAATCGCCCAAGACCATTTTAATAGGCAAAAATCCAAGACTCTCGCTGAATGGAGAGCTCTCTATGGAAAGGATTGGGATTCTATTTTTGAAGAGCTGAATAAAATTGGATTTTTCTTCGACTCTACAGAAAAGAGAGAGCTAAGAGAGGCAATTGAAAAGTTAAATCTTAAAGAAGGGCAGAAGTATTTACATGTAGGTATGGCACTTAATAAATTGGTTTTTTTATTAAGTCTTAATGGGGTTGAGTGTGTTTTTGTGGATTTAGATCCAGATATTATGGGAAGTATACGCGTGTGGTTTGAAGTTTCCTATAAAGCATTAAATATTTCAGAACTTCTTCCCGTAAGATTTATTACTAAGAATATTGATAATGTAATGAGTAAAGATGGTTTAACGCTCGATGAAGAAGATACATTTGATGTCATTTCCATGTTTCATGTTTTTTTTAATTTTAATGGAGATATGTCGAGAGCTATTGGGAATTTGCTGGCACTTGTGAAACCAGAAGGAATTCTTTGGTTTACTCCTGAAACTACTCTTCCAGGTATTGCAAGTAATATGGATATGTCTGCTGCTGTGAGAAAAATAGCTAGTAGAATTAAAAATAAAGGAATTGGTTTAGAAGAAATCTCAGATGTTGTGATAGATGGAAAATTTAATGACGATTCTCTTAATCATGCTTATCGGGTTGTTAAACCTCCGCGTTCTTTACCTTTGGCAACAGGGGAATCGGTTGGTACACTTCGAGCGATTGGCCCTTATAAAACACCAAAAACTTTAAGTCAAAGTGAAATGGACCATCTCGTAGATTTATCTGGAGGGCAAAGCCAAACTAATAGCTCTGAAATAAATGGGAAGGTTATCGAATCTCAGGTGGTTATTTATAATGAAGATGATGAAAATGACAAAATTGGGCAAATTGCAAAATCAAAAGAATTTAAACATGCATTTCATATACCAGCTTCTTTGTCCCAAGATGGGAAGAATTATGTTTTTATTTCTTCAAAGGCAGGAGCACAAACTAGCTTTTATCAATGGCATGAAATAACGGAGATTTATATTAGAAGTGAGTTTGGAGCTAAAATTCATGCTGATATAGGCAGTGGATATTGGCCCGAAGATTATACATTTGAGCGCATTCTACATATCCTTGCATGGGCTTATGATATTCATTTTGCAATGTCTCAACAATCCGGAGAAGATCTTAGAAGATCTCCATTTCGTTCTTCTGCATCACTTCCAGGTTCAACATTGGAAGATCTTTTAGGCTTTCTCTATCCCCAAGAAAATTTAAATTATAAAGCTCTAGTAGATCTTTTAATTGAGGAACGTTCACAAGACATTCTGACAAGGTATTTACCTCATACAGTTTTACACCAAAAGGAATTTGAAGAAAAAATCAGAGGCTTTGTTGTAAATGTATTAGTAGAGGCTTACAAAAGAGAAGCTGTTCAAATAGGAAGTGGAGTTGTTTTATTTAACCCTGTCGTACGATTTTTAGCAAGAGCAGCCTTTTCAACTACTGATAAGCATGGAGCGAGTGAAAGACAGGAATTAGACGATTCTTTTGAGCAAATTGTTGACAATGGTTATATTCCCATTCGTCAGCTGAGTCTTGAAAGAATAGAGGCGGGCATGCCTGCGATTGTAAGAACTTATGAAGTAATTGATGTTGAAGCAGGCAAAATAAAATTTCTTATGGTTATTTCTCAAGGGGAGACAGCTTCGACTAAGAGTTGCTATGTATCAGATTCTGCTGTAAAAGCACAACCTATTCAATCTGTTGGAAGCTGGTTGGAAAGATTCCCTCAAGAGCAAAGAAAAGCAGAATTTTCTGCCTTTCTAGGCAGATTCACAAAGTTTATCGAAAATAATTTTGATCCTGAAAGAGGTATGCCGCAATATGAAGATGTATTGGTTACTCCTGGTGGATACCCTGTACTAAGAAATTCTTCCCCATCTTTTGAAACTCCCGAAGCTTTTTTTCTTAAGCTTTTTTATGATGGTAAGATTCCTAGGAATCTTAGAGAGGATGGTATTGAAAAAAGAATTATTGAAGTTTTTGGCAAAGACAAGGGAGAGGGGCAATTGTTTACTGTTTTGCCGTCTACTCGTGGAAGTCTCTCGCCTTCTTTGATATGTAGGCCTGACAAAAATGCTCGTGATGAGGGAATCAGAAATTGTTTTTCAATGAGACACGCAGGAGTAACAAGCGCAGCGCACATGGAAGGCCTTAAATTGAAAGTGGGAGGCCCGATAAGATGGAGAGATCAAGAGATTAAAGATGAAAATGTTTTTAAAATTAAAGAAGCCGCGAAAGCCCAATCCACTCAATTAGATGGAAAAATAGAAGGAAAAGCTGTTTGGATTGACAATGAAATATTATACAGGTTTTCTGAATTTGGTTTTGAGTCGCAAGATGATTTTGTTCATTTCCTTAAAGAATATTTAGCGGAGCAGTTTAAAACCTCACCTCCTCAACAAAATGAAGTTATGATTGCACTTCTCTCTAGTTCTACCCACCTTTTTGAAGATCATAAAACCAACGGATTCATCGGAATTAATGCACAGCTTTTTAGTCAAACCATTTCTCCACAGCTTCGAAGAAAGCTTTTAATGATTGGTTTAAGGCACGAGTTGCGTCATGAATCAAGCGTGAGTAACTCGGTTGAAGATGAAACGATATTATTAAAAGAAGATGCTCTCTATGCCAGAACATTAGGAATGACCGATCAAGAATTGCTTGTTACAGATGTTTTTAGTCGCGAGTCAGAACTTATTCAGATGTTAAAAAATTCTGTTTTTCTTGAGCGTGTAAAAAGCATTCTCTTGAATAGCTCATTACCTCCAGACTGGCGTGTGATGGAAGCAGTTGCTTTGATTGGTAGGAATGATGCTATTTCCTCAGAGGTAGTATTTTGGTTTATTGTCGATGAGATTCTTTTAAGTTCTGATTTAGAGCTAGGAGATATGTCGACAGTGGCATCGGTGCTGTCCTTTCTATTTTGGAGTGCTCATTCTACAGATTCTTTGCTTGCAGGACTAAAAGAACGGTTTTTACGAAAGGATTTGACAGATGGAGTTGTTTATCGGATCACTTATTTGCTGATATGTATAGAATTTTTTACTGCAAATAATATTTCTAGAAAAGAGTTGATCTTAAATTTTGTTGAAAGTCTGTGTCAGGAAGTTTTTGAAAATTCAGATTATAATTATGCTCTTCCCCGTACACTTGCTATGGTGAAGGTTTTTGTGAACAAGTACAGAAGCGATACAATTCTTGACAAACTTGAGAAATTTCTATTGCGAGAAGATTTACGAAAAGTGAACCCAAATATTTCTAGAGAAGTAGTTGAGCTTCTTTATGATTTCGCTGATAGAGGGGATGCAGGATTTTTAGCACATACATTCAATGTTTTTAGAAATATTTTGTTCCATCCCAGAAGTCGTCTTGACGTATCCGCCCATGTTTTAGAAAAATTAATAAAACTATGTGATAAAACTTCGGATCCCTCAACAGCCGCATCTCATATTTCTCAGCTACCGGGTCTTTTAATGAGTTCTAATTTGATTGCTGCTATTGAGAATACACTTCAACGAACAATGAATCAGTTGTCGAGCGGGGATTTAAATCCGGATGATCAAGCTATAGCCAAACGTGTTTTACTTTTAGGCATTGATTTGCTAGTTAGAATTCATAGACTTACGAAGCTTTCTAGTATGGAAGATAGGGCATACGAGGCATTGAAACAACTTCTCACGAAGGCTTATCAGTTAGGTTCATCAGAGGAATTGAATTTGTTTAAGGATGCTGCAGGTCTAGAATTGTTTTTAATTGATCATGAGAACTCTCCTAAAAAAACGGATTCAAAAAATGTTTTGAAATTATCTGATCATCTTTCCTTGGTAGAGGAATTTAATCCTGAACGACTCATAAAAGTGATGAGATTATTGGTAAACGATGGGATTCATTCGTCCGATGTCGAAGCGGCTCAAAACATTGTCGCGATATTAATTAGAGTTAAATTAAGATTGGCTGCTAAGGCGTATTTGCTAGGGGAAATAGATAAAATTATAAGTGATATTCAAGAAGTCCGATCAGAAGTTTTTGTGCCTGATTTTTCAGGGCCTTCAAATATTGCCTTATTGCCCAGAGGTGTGGTTGCAGGACATGGTGGTATTAGGGGTAAGACGGTCAATCGACAAGTGAGCGCTAAAAGGGACGATGAAATAATCACGTTTAATGTCGTTGATGCAAGAGATAAAACAGGAGATGAGTTGCAAGGCCAATTGGGCCAATTTATGGCAACGAAAACATACAGCGATTTAGATGAGGAAACAAAAACAGCATTTGAGAGTACAAGACTCGTCATTCTTAAGGATCAAGTGGAAGTTGCTTCTGATAAAAATGGAATGAGCTTTGGACATTATGGTGAAGATCGCGGACCTACACAATTTATTGGTGAAGAGCTTTTAAAAGCATTGCTAAAACATCCACCTTTGCTAACTCTGTGGATTCGAATTGAAATGAGTCGAAAAATTTATCGTGAAAAGAAGAGAAAAGAGCTTCTTAGTCAAGGGATTACAATCCTCACCAAAAATCAAATTAAAGATCCTCTTAAAGATCCTCGCAGTAGTTTAAAAGCTATTCGTGATTTAGGCCTCGCTCCAGCTGATGTAGAAGAGCTAACCAGTACCATTATTAAAACAAAAGTCCAATTTGAACTACAAAAAATGCGTGCAAGCATGAGCGATTTAGATATTTCAGAGATGGTCATTTACGCTGCAGATGAAGCAGATAGAATGGGAGGGGCAAATTTTGAGATTGCAGGTATCGATTTAGGATGGCTAAAAGGGAGATATTTGGAAGAAATGAAAAATCAGTTGGCCCAGATTCTGCGTGCCTCCAATCCTCTTTCAAGAGAAATTTATGAAAATTATGAATCTTTAAGTCTTGCAGCAGCAGAAAAAGTAAAAGAGCAAATTTTGCAAAAACCAAATTCTGTGCTCTTATTTCCAACAGGCAATACACCTAAGGGCATGTATCGACATTTAGCTCGAATGGCTAAAGCAGGGGAGATTGATTTTAGTGAAGTGACTATTTTTATGTTGGATGAATACGAAGGTGGGAGAGATTATTACAATTTTATTCATGAAAATTTGATCCATAAGCTTCCTTTAGGGAATCGACCTATTATTCATGTTTTGAATGGTCAAACAGACAATGTGAATCTTGAAACAAAAGCATATGAAGATAAAATCCAAGCTGCTGGAGGGATAGATTTAGCTATATTAGGGCTAGGTGTTGAAGGACATATTGCCTTTAATGAGAAAGGGGCTTCTCCTTACACACATACACGTAGATTTAAACTTGCGCAATCGACGATTGAAGCAAATCCAGAAGCTAAAGCAAAAGGATATACCCATGCTCTGACAACTGGAATAGGTACAATTTTAGAAGCTAGAAAAATACTGGTTTTGGCTAATGGTCCCAAGAAAGCCAAGATTATAAAAGAACTTTTAGATCACGCGCCTACGAAAGAAATTCCTGCAACTTATTTAAAATTCCATTCTAATGTGACGCTCATGATGGATAAAGAAGCAGCTGGTCAGGTTCAAGAACCAAAAAATCGCAAAAGTGCTTTAAAAGCTTTTGATGCAATCTACAAAATTTTAGAGCGTTATTCTAATGTGCATCGTGGAACAGGACAGCATTCACAAGTAAGCACCCATCTTTTTGAACAAGCTAGATTTTGGATTGGAGAAAAATTAGGAGCTGATCGAAAGCAGCAGGAGGTGATTTTAGGAACTCACCCTGAGGATATGATGGAAGCATTAGCACATGATTTGCGTTTAACGCCGAGCGACGGAGTGATTTCTGACAGTGAAGAACCATGGAGCTTTTTGAATCGAACAGGTTTACCTCTGAGGAATGGAGAAATTGATTTTGGGAAATTAAAAGCTGTTTTGCGAAAAGGAGCTGTTAAAGTCCTTTCTATCCAACATCCTGTTCAATTGGGACTGTATCCTTCAAGTATTTCTCGGCTAAGTAAGTTAGCACACCGGTATGGGGTAAAGCTTATTGTAGATGCAAGTGAATGGCCTTATAAAGAAGTTAATGCGAAGTCTTTAGGGGTTGATTATTTAATTTTTGAGGGTGGGAAAATTTCTCCTTTTGCGCCGACAGTGGTTTTAGCAGATCGAAGCCTTCTCAAGACAGATTCGAAAGAGTCTCCTCGCTTACGAGGAGGGGGGACAAAGAAATTTAATTCACAGGCCAGAGTCATTTGGGCTGATGCTCCTGATAAATTTGAAGTGGGAAGTCCAAATATTGTTGGGACTATTCTTTTAGGATCATTTCTAAAAAATAATGGACGGTTACCTTTTGGAGAAAGTGTAGCTAGAGCATTGCCTCAAAAACGTCCCTTTACTATAGATTCTTTAAGAGAAAGTTTAATTGGGAAAGATTTGCTTGTTCCTACTTTATATGGAGATAAAGTATATGTAAATTTTGATAATAGTTCTTCAACCCCAACATTTGTACCTATTCTGGAAGCCATTGAACAATATGTTTTCGCGTCTACCGATGAGCAGACTAGAATGGTTGCACAGGCTCTAGATGCTGTTTTTGATTATTTTGGGACCTCTTCAGAAGATCATGAACATTATTCCTTTAGAAATACATCAGAAGCAGCAAACTATGTGGCGCATGAATTTATAACTTCTGAAGATGATGTTGTGGTTAATTCTTTTATAGAACATAATTCCAATGAGCTTCCTTGGAGAAGTGAACAGAGTCAGATTCGCTTGGAACCGGATGCAAATGGATTTTTTGACCCAGCACAACTTGAAAAATTTTTAATAGAATATAATATAGAGAAAAAACATGGGAGAAAACGTATTAAACTTGTAGCCATTTCAGGCGCATCAAATGTGCTAGGAACGGTGAATAATCTTAAAGAAATAGGTGAACTAGCTCGAAAATACGATGTAAAATTAATGGTTGATGCTGCGCAGCTATCTGCTCATCGCGAAGTCAATATGGAAGAATGGAATATTGACTTTTTGGTTTATTCGGCTCATAAGATTTATGCACCCTTTGGTCATGGGGGACTTATTGCACGAAAGGGGCTATTAAAGAAAAAAAGAGCGGTTGTTCCTGCTCCGGAAGGTTTAATCGCTGTAGCAAGATCTTTTGAGATTTTAAAGAAGGACATAGGATTAGATGCTGTGGCTCATCATGAAGAAGAGCTTTTGCGCTATGCTCTGGGTAAGTTCCAGGATTTAAATAAAAAAGAAGGAGTGAATGTGCAGATTTATGGAATTAACGATACTGAGTCTGACAATATTAAAAATAAAACAGGCGTGATTGTTTTTAATCTTCAGATAGATGATAAATATTTACCTCCAAGTCTTAAAGAGAGAAAATTTCTTCCCTATAATCTTGTTGCTGCAATTTTAGCTGAAGAAGGTGGTATCGGAGGTCGAGCAGGCTGTTTTTGTGCGGATCTTCTCATTCAGAGATTGTGGGGACTTGGGGAAAAACAAATTGCAGAGCTTCAAACTCAAAGTCGTTCAAATCAACCAGGTGCTGTTCGCATCAGTTTTGGAATTTATAACACCAAAGAAGAAATTGACCGAGTTTTTGAAGTTTTAAATCGTTTGGTAAAAGGTGAAATAGATCTTTCGAAATATAAGTTTAATGAAGACTTGGGTGAGTATTATACGCATGAACATCTGGAAGCTATGGAGAAACTTTTAGTAGGAATGGAAAAAATTGTTTTTGGTCCTAGCGAAGAGCAACATTCTCATGCGCATCTTCCTGTTGTTAGACCTACAGAAGTTATTCCTTTACGGGTCAATGAAGGTGCTTTTGCTGCTGCTGCTTAAAGAAAGATGAGGAGTGCGTAATTATTGTTTCTTCTTTGAATGCTGTTTCAGCCAGTTTTCAATTTCCTGAAAACTCATTTCACCTGTTGCAACTTTTAAACACATCTTAATTTCTTCCTCAGAGTTTGAGGTCAGATCATGATGGTTGATAAGTAGCATCAGATGCATGGCTCCAAATCCGGCCCTTTTATTTCCATCTAAAAAAGGATGATTTAGAACTATTGAATGCAGTAAAGCCGCTGCTTTTCCAAAGAGAGAAGGATAGGCATCTTGACCAAACGCTGATGCTTGTGGGCGCAAAACAGAAGATGCAAGCAGGCCTTTATCGCGAATGCCGAGCGTCCCACCATGAGCTTCTATAACCTGTTGATGAACATAAAGAATCTGATCGAGTGAAAGATAACGAGTCATTCAGCAAGTTTTTTATAAGTGGCATGATGCTTTTTAAGACTATAGTCCACAAGTTGAGCAAACATGCTATCAACAGCACCATCAGTATAGGTTGTGCTCATTTGTTTATAATGGTCATCAAGCAAAAATATGGCTTTTTCCGTTAACTGCCGTATCGGAATATGTGTTTTTTTATGTAGTTTGTTAAGAATCGCTTTCGCTTTAGCGTCAATTCTTGTAGCCAGGGGTACTGTCATAGGAACAACCTCCATAAATACATTAGCATGTTTTTAAGAGTAAAAGCTAGCAAAAACTAGAAAAAGCATGTATTTTTATAATTAATGAATACTATTAAACTTATCCTTTCCTATGACGGAACGAACTATCATGGTTGGCAGTTGCAAAAAGGCCATACGACTGTCCAGGAAGTGTTAGAAGAAGCCATTGAAAAAATTGTTCATGAAAAAATTCGTGTGACGGCCGCTGGGCGGACAGATGCGGGGGTGCATGCATCGGGGCAAGTGGTTCATTTTATTTCAGAAACAAAAATTCCAGAGCGTATTTTAAAACGGGCTATCAATAGTAAATTACCTGACGATATTCAAATTATAAAGTTACAAAAAGCTTTAAAAGATTTCCATGCAAGATTTTCAGCTAAGTCAAAAATTTACCAATATCATATTTGGTTGGGAGAAACTCTTCCTGTTTTTCAAAGACATTTTGTGTTGCATCATCCAGGTAAGTTTGATGTCCTGAGCGTGGCGAAAGCAGTTAGAGTTTTAAAGGGGCGACATGATTTCTCAAGCTTTGCAGTCAATCCCAATTTAAATAGAAAACCGTTAAGAGATAAAGTGCGATTAATGAAAGATGCTCAATTGAAGAAAAAAGGTCATTTGATCACAATTCAGTTGGAAGCAGAAGGATTTCTCTATAAAATGGTTCGGTCTATTGTAGGAACACTGCTAGATGTAGGAGAAGGAAAGCTTTCGGCTAATGAATTTAAAGAGATATTTCAAAAAAGAGACCGACGCTTTGCAGGTAAAACAGCGCCACCTCACGGGTTGTGTCTTGTTAAAGTGAAGTATTAAAACGATAGGAGAAACAGTGAGTTTAAGAGAAAAATTACATCAAAATAAATTTGTTATTACCGCAGAACTTTCACCTCCGAAAGGGCCGGATGTCACTGAGCTTTTAGAAAAGGCAAGAAAGCTTAAGGGTTTGGTGGATGCAGTTAACCTTACAGATAATAATCGTGCGGTGATGTGCTTGAGTTCATTAGGCGCATCAGCACTTCTTGTTCGCGAAGGACTTGAGCCTATTTTACAAGTGACTTGTCGTGATCGTAATCGTATGGGTCTTCAATCAGATCTCCTCGCTGCACATGTTTTAGGAATTCATAATATTCTTTCATTAACAGGAGACCCTGTGAAGGTGGGAGATCATCCTGAAGCCAAAGAAGTTTTTGATATTGATTCTTTACAACTAATGAAAGCAATACAAGGTTTGAACCAAGGTGTGAATTTAGCAGGTAAAGAGTTGAATGGAAAAACTGAATTTTTAATTGGTGCTGCGGCCAATCCTGGAGCAAAGGATTTAGAGGTAGAACTTTCAAAATTTCAGAAAAAGGTTGAATGTGGTGCCCAGTTTTTTCAGACACAAGGTGTGTATGAAGTGAGTTCTTTTAAGAAGTTTATGGATAAAATAGCCTCTTTTTCTGCCAAGATTATTCCGGGGATTATCCTTCTTAAGTCTTCAAAAATGGCACAGTTCTTAAATGAAAAGGTGCCTGGTATTCATGTTCCGGAAAAACTAATTCAACGTCTCGAACAAGCAAGCGATCCCATTGAAGTGGGAATTGAGATCGCGGCTCAGACTATTCAAGAGTTGCAAGGGGTATCAAGTGGCGTTCATTTAATGTGTATAGGAAGAGAAGATTTGATCCCTAATATCTTAAAAAAGGCCAGTTTAGATGGGGTTAAAATAGGCTAAAAATAGGCCAGAAGAGAAGAGTAAAATTTTTCAATTTATATAGTTGACACATATTAGGCAGAATGGTATTTTACTGGCCTCAAATTTTAAGGAAACCAAATGAGTACAAAGAGTTATCAGGCAAAAGCTTCTGAAATAGAACGTAAGTGGTATTTAATTGATGCAGAAAACAAGGTTCTTGGAAGATTGGCATGTCGTATTGCTGATATTCTGAGAGGCAAAACAAAGCCTATTTTTACGCCTTATGTGGACTGCGGAGACTTTGTTGTTGTAGTGAATGCAGAAAAAGTACGTACAACCGGTCGAAAGGCTGATCAAAAAACATACGTCACCTTTTCTGGTTATCCAGGTGGACAAAAGATTGTTTCTTTTGAACGGATGAAAGAGGAGCATCCAGATCATATTCTTAAGCATGCGATCAAGGGTATGTTACCTTCGAATCCTTTAGGTAGAGCTGTTTTTAAAAAGCTTAAAGTCTATGCTGGCACAGCGCATCCTCATCAGGCACAAAAACTCCAAAAATTAGAAGTTTAAACTTTATTTATAAGAGGAAAAAATGGCTGAAGTTGCTCGTCATCAAGGAACAGGTAGAAGGAAAACAGCAATTGCAAAAGTTTTTTTGCAATCAGGTTCTGGAAAAATTCTTGTGAATGGACGTGATTTTAAAGAATTTTTTCCTCGACTCAATTTGCAACATCTCCTTCGTCAGCCTCTTGAGGCGACAAAAACAGAAAAGACACTCGATGTTAATGCGAGTGTTTTGGGTGGTGGGGTTTCTGGACAAGCAGGTGCATTAAGACATGGTATTGCACGTGCGCTTCTAGCCTCCAATCCAACACTCAAGTCCATTTTGAGACAAGGTGGCTTTTTGACTCGAGACCCAAGAGCACGCGAAAGAAAGAAATACGGTCAAAAAGGTGCTCGCAAGCGTTTCCAATTCTCGAAACGATAGAATGTCAGGAGTGAAAACAATTTATTTGTTAAAGTTTTATTTTTAAAAATATTTTTTAAAAGAAAAGCAGAGGACATTCATATTTCCTCTGCTTTTTTATTTGTATCTATAAATCATTAACATATAATAAAACTCCTCATTAAAAGGTTCTAACTGACACGATGAAAATTGGAATATGTGGGGCTACAGGTTATAGCGGCCGAGAACTCGTTCGGATTTTATTAAAACATCCGAAAGTGGAAATTGGCTTTTTGACTTCACAGCAATTTTCGGGTCAGCCCTACAGCGATGTTTTCCCTCAATTTCGGGGTCAAATAGATTTGGTTTGTCATCAGATGGAAGCAGGTCCCGACGAAGCAAAGGTGGATCTTGTTTTTCTAGCATTACCTCACACGCTTTCAATGAAAATTTCACCTCTTTATCTTAAGAAGAATGTAAAAGTGATTGATTTAAGTGGCGACTATCGTCTCTTGAAAACAGAAGAATATGAAAAATGGTATGGTGCAAAGCATTTAGATCCTTCAGGTGTTGAAAAAGCGGTTTATGGGCTTTGCGAATTTTTTAAAGATAAAATTCAAACCGCAAATTTTATAGCTAATCCAGGTTGTTATCCAACAGCAACATGTTTAGGGTTAGTTCCAGCTTTAAAGATGGGACTGATTGATTCTCAAAATATTATCATTGATGCAAAATCAGGTGTAAGTGGAGCAGGAAGAAGTCCAAGCCTAGGGACTCATTTTGCTGAAGCTTATGAAGACATGAAGCCTTATAAAATAGGTACTCACCAACACACCCCAGAAATTGAGCAAACGCTTAAGATTTGCTCGGAGGCTAACGTCAATGCTCTTTTTGTTCCACACCTTATTCCTATTGAACAAGGAATTTTGTGTACCATGTATGGAAATTTGAAGAAAAAGATAAAAACTGCAGAAGCGATTCAGGCGTATCAAGACTTTTATAAAGGAAAAACATTTGTTCGTGTGTACCCCGAGAAGAAAATCCCTCAGACAAAATTTGTTCGCAATTCTAATTATTGTGATATCGGTCTAGTCGTGGATGAGCGCACCAACAAACTCGTGATTATTTCCGCTATTGATAATATGATTAAAGGCGCTTCAGGTCAGGCTGTGCAAAATATGAATTTGATGTGTGGATTTCCAGAAAATTTAGGGCTATAAAATTCTAATAAGATTTCAAATATAAAGAGAGCATAAAATGGCATCTTTTAAAGAAATTTCTCATGTTTCAGTTTGTTTTCCTAAAGGTTTTGTCGCTGCAGGAATCAATGCTGGAATTAAAATGACAAAAAAAGATTTGATGCTAATCGTTTCAGAAAAGCCTGCTCGCGTTGCAGGAACATTTACGACAAATGCATTTGCGGCGGCCCCGGTTCGTTGGTGTCGTGAAGTTGTGAAAAAAGGAGTTGCTCAAGCTATCATTGCCAATAGCGGAAATGCAAATGCTTGCACAGGAGACGGGGGAGCGCGTGATGCAAAGAAAATGGCAAAACTGGTAGCACAAGAATTGGGAATTCCTTTTGAAACTGTATTAGTTTCTTCGACGGGTGTGATTGGTAAACGTTTGCCCATGGAAACGATTGAAACGGGTATTAAAAAAATATCTAGCGTGATATCAAGTTTTGGAGATGTAGATGCTGCTACCGCTATTTTAACAACAGATACCTGTGCTAAAACGGTGGCTGTTGAATTTCAAATTGGATCAAAAAAAGTACGAATGGGCGCGATCGCAAAAGGCGCTGGAATGATTCAACCCAATATGGCAACCATGCTTTGTTATATTACAACGGATGCAGTTATTGAGTTGTCGGCTTTAACGGCTTCGCTTAAAACAGCAGTTGAAGATTCTTTTAATTGTATTACCGTTGATGGGGATATGAGTACCAATGATTCTGTTATCTTGCTGGCAAATGGCCAGGCAGGTAATCCAGAAATTTTAGTAGGTTCTGAAGGCTATAAGATCTTTTGTGAGGCTCTTTCTTTTGTGACTCTAAAATTAGCAAAGCTTATTGTTTGGGATGGAGAGGGCGCTACAAAGCTTGTTCGAATTAAGGTCCGAGGAGCTACCACCGATGAAGATGCGAAAAAAGCGGGTCTAGCTATTTCTAATTCCAATTTATTTAAAGTTTCTCTTTATGCTGAGGAACCCAGTTGGGGAAGATTAATGGCAGCGCTTGGAAGTACAGGCTTAAAAGGATTAAATTCTGAGAAAATCTCTGTTAAATTTAATGGACGCATTTTTGTGAAGAAAGGTAAAGCGACAAATATTACGCGTGGAGAAGCTCGAAAAGTTATGAGAGCCAAGCAAATTGAAATTGATGTTGATTTGGGGCAAGGCCAAGGTAAAAGCACTGTTTGGACATGTGATTTAACACACAAGTATGTTGATATTAATATGTAATTTCGCTGTGCGTTATTCGTCGTGCGTTATGCGTTTATTGAAAGAGAAGATATATGCAAAAATATATTGAAAAAGCTGCGACGTTGGTTGAGGCACTTCCGTACATTCAAGCCTTTCGTAATAAAACGGTGGTGATTAAGTTTGGTGGAAGTGTTATGACCAAAAAAGAAGTTTTGATGAGCATTTTGCGCGATGCCGTATTTATGGAATGTGTGGGAATTAATCCAGTCATCATTCATGGAGGTGGACCTCTCATCAGTGAAAGAATGAAACAGGCAGGAAAAGCTCCTAAATTTGTTGAGGGACTTCGTGTCACCGATGCTGAAACGATGAAAATTGTTGAAGAAACTTTGCTAGAGATTAACCAAGAATTGGTAAATGTTATTCAGAGTTTTGGTGGGCGTGCCAAAGGAGTTTCGGGTCGCACAGAAAATATGGTTTTAGTGACCAAGTATCCACCTGTTGAAACCAGACTTCCTAATGGTAAAACTGAATTTGCAGATGTTGGTTTTGTGGGTGAAGTAAGACTTGTAAATCCTGAGCCTATACGCAAATTGATACAAAAGCAGGCTGTTGCTGTGATTACTCCTATTGGTGTTGATTTGGAAGGGAATGCCTATAATATCAATGGAGATCATGTGGCGAGTCAAACCGCTGTAGCTCTTAAAGCCGAGAAATTGATTTATTTGTCAGATGTTGGGGGCGTTATGACTAATCCTCGTTCTCCTGAGTCTTTGGTTTCCACTTTAAATATAGAGCAAGCCAATAAAATGATTAGAGATGGAATTATCTCAGGAGGGATGCTTCCCAAAGTAAAATCTTGCATTCGATCTGTTGAAGGTGGAGTTGAAAAAACCCATATTGTAGATGGACGAGTTCCTCATTCATTGCTTTTAGAAATATTTACTGATCAAGGTATTGGTACTGAAATTGTTCGAGAGAATAGAGCTGAAGCGCAGACAATTCCTCAATTGAATCATCATATGAAACACGATTAAAACTTTTACTCTCTATAGAATTCTTGAAAGGTCCTATGAAATTAAGTTCAAAAACAAATCAAGTTATTCATCTTTATGATGATTATGTAATGCCGACTTATCGAAAAAATCCTGTTGTTTTTGTTCGAGGGAAGGGTTCTTACGTTTGGGATATTGATGGTCGTAAATTTTTGGATATGTTTCCGGGTTGGGGAGTGAGTGGCTTGGGGCATTGTCATTCAGAAATTGTAAAAGCAGTGCGCTATCAGGCCGGACGTTTGATGCACATTGCTAATAATTATTACAATGAGGTTCAAGGTGAGTTGGCCCGTGAAATTGCCAAAAATTCTTTTGATGGGAAATGCTTTTTTTCGAACAGTGGCGCTGAAGCCAATGAAGGAGCCATCAAATTAGCCAGAAAATATGGCCATGACAAAGGTAAATATAAAATTATTACGGCGATGCAATCTTTTCATGGACGAACCCTTGCCGCCATAACTGCAACAGGTCAACCCAAGTATCAAGAAGGTTTTAATCCTTTGGTTCCAGGATTTGTTCACATTCCTTTTAATGATGTCTCGGGCTTAAGACAGTCATTTGATAAGGAAACGTGTGCCATTATGATGGAGGTGATTCAAGGAGAAGGGGGTGTTCACGTCATTTCCGAAGATTTTCTTAAAGAGGCTAAAAAATTATGCCAGGAAAATGATGCCCTTTTAATCATTGATGAAGTGCAAACAGGTATGGGGCGGACAGGGAAAATGTTTGCATATCAGAATTGGAAAATCGAACCTGATATTATGACGCTTGCAAAAACATTAGGAGCGGGTATTGCGATTGGCGCCATGATTGCCCAACGTCGAATTGGAGATGTATTGCAGCCTGCAACACATGCGACTACTTTTGGGGGAAATCCTTTGGCTTGTCGCGCTGCTTTGACGGCCTTTAAAGTTTTGAAAAGGGATAAAGTTCCTCAAAGAGCTCAAAAAATGGGTCGCCTTTTGCAAAAAGAATTTGAAAAATTGAAAAAAGACTTTTCATTCGTTAAAGAAATTCGTGGAATGGGTCTTATGTTAGGAATGGAGCTTTCTATCGACGGGGTAGAGTTGATTAAAGAGTGTTTAAATCAGGGTTTAATTATGAATTGTACTCAAGGCAATGTCATTCGAATGCTTCCATCTCTTTTTGTGACAGAAAAAGAATTAAAAACGGCTTTGACTATTTTGAGAAATGTATTTGAAGGACTGAAAGTATAACAATGAAAAAAGATTTTTTAGCTTTTGAAGATTTTACACAGGAAGAGATTTTAAAGCTTTTAGATTTAGCTCAAAAATTAAAAGCCAATCCTATTCAGCCTCTATTGCTTGGAAAAACATTAGGTCTTTTCTTTACAAAATCTTCAACACGAACGCGTGTTTCTTTTGAAGTGGGAATGATTCAGCTGGGTGGACATTCTATTTTTTTAGATAGTCAAGGTTTGCAGTTGGGAAGAGGTGAGACAATTGCAGACACAGCCAGAGTTCTTTCTGGCTATTTAGATGGTTTAGTAATTCGAACTTATGCCCATGAGGATGTGGTGGAGTTCGCTAAAAATGCAACTATTCCCATTATTAATGGATTAACAGATGCGCTACATCCTTGCCAGATTTTAGCTGATCTTTTGACGATTAAAGAGAAGAGAGGACAGGTTAAGGATTTGACGATTGCCTATGTGGGGGATGGTGCAAATAATATGGCGCATACATGGCTTTTTGCTGCCGCTGTGATGGGGATGAAATTTAGAATAGCGGCACCTCCTGAATTTTGGCCAGATCCTGAGTGTGTTCGCCAAGCGGTGAAACTTTCTTCAGTGGGCTCAAGATTCTTTGAAGCTACCAAAGATCCTTTAATGGCTGCACAAGGTGCAGATATTATCTATACCGATGTTTGGGTGAGTATGGGGCAAGAAAAAGAAAATGAAAAACGATTAAAGGTTTTGGCTCCGTATCAAGTAAATCAAAATTTGATAAAAGTGGCCTCAAAAGAAGTGCTTGTGATGCATTGTCTTCCCGCACATCGGGGAGAAGAGATTTCAGCCGAGGCAATGGAAAGTCCTCATTCTGTTATTTTTGAGGAAGCAGAAAATAGACTGCATAGTCAAAAAGCTTTGATGGTGATGCTCATGGAAAATCAAAAATTAAAAATTAAAAATTAAAAATAAGAGAGTCTTGAAAATGGAAAAAGTAGTTCTTGCGTATTCCGGTGGATTAGATACTTCAGTTATTTTGCATTGGTTGAAATTCGAAAAGGGCCTGGATGTTGTTGCATATGTCGCAGATTTAGGTCAGGAAAGCGAGCTTGATAATATCAGCGAACGCGCTATGGCAACAGGTGCTTCGAAAGTGGTGGTCGCTAATTTGCAAGAGCCTTTTGTTAGAGATTTTATTTTCCCTATGATTAAAGCCAATGCAGTTTATGAAGGCCAATATATGATGGGAACTTCCATTGCACGTCCTATCATTGCTCAGGAACATGTCGATGTTGCTCATCGAGTGAAAGCAAAATATGTAGCTCACGGCTCGACGGGTAAAGGAAATGATCAAGTCCGATTTGAATTAACCTATATGGCTTTGGATCCTTCTTTGAAAATTATTGCGCCTTGGCGAGAATGGGATTTTGAATCTAGGACAGACCTCATCGACTATGCAAAGAGACATCGTATTCCTGTTCCTGTTACAAAAGCCAAGCCTTATTCCAGCGATCGCAATTTATTTCATATCAGCTTTGAAGGTGGTGTTTTAGAAGATCCCTGGGCTGCTCCTCCTGATGACATGTTTAAGTTGACGGTAAGCCCAGAAAAAGCACCCAACAAATCCGAAGAAGTTGAGATTGAATTTAAACAAGGTACACCCATTAAAGTAAATGGCGTATCCTTGAAACCCCATGAACTTTTGAAAAAATTAAATGCTTTAGCAGGTAAACATGGTGTGGGCCGAATTGATGTGGTGGAAAATCGTTTCGTAGGGATGAAATCTCGAGGTGTTTATGAAACTCCTGGAGGAACGGTTCTTCTTTTGGCACATCGTGCAATTGAAAGCATTACGTTGGATCGTGAAGTGATGCATTTAAAAGATAGTTTAATTACAAAATATGCAGAACTTGTTTATTATGGGTTTTGGTTTTCTCCTGAAATGAAGCTTTTAAACTCAATGATTGAAGAATCTCAAGAAAATGTAACAGGTACGGTTCGTTTGAAGCTTTATAAGGGGAATTGCATGGTGCTTGGACGAAAGTCTCCTAAAACACTTTATCTTAAAAATCTTGCAACTTTTGAAGGTGGTAGTTTGTATGATCAAAAAGACGCTACTGGATTTATTCGATTGAATGCTTTGAGGCTTAAATTACAAGCCTTAAGGGATAAGGAAAAGTAGAAATGGCTTCTTCAAAAAAGCAGACCCAAAAGAATGGTGAACAAAAAAAAATGTGGGGCGGTCGTTTTTCGTCTGAAGCACATCCCTTAATGGAAAAGTTAAGCGCATCTGTTCATTTTGATCAAAGGCTGGCTTCTTATGATATTCAGGGGTCTATCGGTCATGCAAAAATGCTAGAGAAAAGCGGCATTTTATCCAAGTCTGAAACTCAGAAAATCATTCAAGGCCTACAAGGCATTTTATCTCAAGTGCAAAAGGGAAAATTTTATTGGGATGAAAAATTAGAAGATGTTCATACCAATATTGAAGTTGCTTTACGTGAAAAAATAGGGCAAACCGCCAGCCGTCTTCATACGGCTCGCAGTCGAAATGATCAGGTTGTTTCAGATATGAGACTTTATTTAAAAGATGAGATTCATAAAATCTCTCATCTTCTTCATTTGTTTATGAAGTCAATCTGGGCACTTGCTCATAAAAATCAAAGTCTGATTATTCCGGGCTATACACATTTGCAAAGAGCTCAACCTGTTTTGGTTGCTCATCATTTAATGGCTTATCTGGAGATGTTAGAGCGAGACGTTACTCGTTTAGAAGATGCAAGTGATCGTTTAGACAGTCTTCCTGCAGGTTCTTGTGCTTTGGCGGGAACTTCCATGCCCATTGATAGAGAATTTTTGATGAATGAACTAGGATTCAAGCGTATTTGTGAAAACAGTATGGATGCAGTAAGTGATCGTGATTTTGTGATTGAAGTAGCCTCAGACCTTGCCATTTTAGGGGTCCATTTATCTCGAATATCAGAAGAGTTGATTCTTTGGTCTAGTTTTGAATTTAATTTTGTGGAGCTTCCAGATGCTTTTACAACAGGATCAAGTGCTATGCCACAAAAAAAGAATCCGGATGTGTTTGAACTTATTCGGGGTAAATCAGGTCGTTTGATTGGAAATCTTACAAGCCTTTTGGTTTTGCTCAAAGGACTGCCTTTAACCTATAACCGAGATTTACAAGAAGATAAAGAGCCTCTGTTTGATTCTATTGATACGGTTAAACAGTCTCTTGAAATTTTGACAGCACTTTTCCCTGACATTCAATTTCGTCTTGAATCTTTAAAGGAAAAAGAAGATTTTACATCGAGTATGGATTTAGCCGAATATTTAGTTCAAAAGGATATTCCTTTTCGTCAGGCACATGAAATTGTGGGGCAGGTGGTTCTTCATTGTCTTGAACAAAAGAAAACACTTCGGGAACTTTCGTTAAAAGATGTCCGAAAATTCTCTCCAAGTTTTGAAGAAGATTTTAAAAAGATTTTAGGCTGGGAAGCATCGGTTAAAGCTAAAAAATCTCTAGGAAGTACAAATCCTGCTTTTGTTCGAATGTCGCTTGAAAAGTGGGGAGAAAAACTTAAAATATGATGCACGATTTTCACTATCTACAAGATATTTTGTATTGCGAAGATGTTCCTTTGCCGGACATTGCCGAGAAAGTAGGCACTCCTGTTTACGTCTATAGCAAAAAAACATTGGTAGAACATTTTAGAAAGTTAGATGCTGCTTTCAAGAGTGTGGATCATCTTATTTGTTACTCGGTTAAATCAAATTCAAATCTTGCAGTATTAAAAGTTTTAGCTGATGAAGGATCCGGTTTTGATATTGTCTCAGAAGGAGAGCTGTATCGAACTTTGAAGGTGGGTGCTAAGTCACAAAGAATCGTTTTTGCGGGAGTTGGGAAAACAGATCAAGAAATTGAAAAAGCTTTACAACAAGACATTTTATTTTTTACCGTAGAATCTTTTCCTGAATTGGATGCCATTAATGCTGTTGCAACTCGAATGGGGAAAAAGGCTCCGATTGCTATTCGTGTCAATCCCGATGTTGATCCTAAGACGCATCAATATACTTCTACGGGAAAAGCAGAAAATAAATTTGGTTTAGATATTCAGTCGGCAATGGAGGCTTATCGCAAAGCATTGACATTGCCTGCTATTAAAGCTTGTGCGGTTCATATGCATATTGGATCTCAAATTGTTGAAACGGGTCCTTATCAGCAAGCTGTTGGAAAAATTCTCCCCGTCATTCAAAAATTAAAAGATATGAAAGTTCCTCTTGAAATCCTAGATATTGGAGGAGGATTAGGAATTGTTTATAAGGAAGAAACCCCTTCCACAGCAGAGGCTTTTGCCAAAGCAGTGCTTCCTCTTATTCAAGGATTGAAGCTTAAGATTTTGATTGAGCCGGGTCGATTTATTGCAGGAAATGCAGGTGCTCTTCTGACAAAGGTATTATATCTTAAAGCCAATTCAGTGAAAAATTTTGTAATTGTGGATGCAGGTATGAATGATTTAATCCGTCCTAGTCTTTACGGAGCATATCACGGGATTTTTCCAGTTCATCATCATGGGCTAGGAAATGTTGTCTCGGATGTTGTAGGACCCATTTGCGAATCTGGAGATTTTTTTGCAAAGGATCGAAAACTTCCTTCTATTGAGCCTGGAGATTTGTTGTCGATTATGTCAAGCGGGGCGTACGGATTTTCTATGGCTTCAAATTATAACTCCAGACCCAGACTTGCTGAAGTGATGGTTGATGGTAAAAACTTTCAAATCGTTCGAGAACGGGAAAATCTAGAAGATCTCATTCGTGGTGAAAAAATCCTTTCAAAGTGATATAATTTCTCTCCTTGTATAATTTCTGTTTTTTTTTGATGTAGGCCTTATTTAGAATTGATTTAAATTAAGGAGTTTTTCTATGTTTCGTGGTTCCATGGTGGCGTTGGTTACACCTTTTCGAAAAGGGAAGGTAGATAAAAAAGCTTTGGAGCATTTGGTTGAATTTCATATTCAAAATGGGACAAAAGCTCTCGTTCCTTGCGGAACGACTGGAGAATCTCCAACTTTAAATCATGAAGAGCATCGGCTTGTGATCGAGATTACTGTAAAGGCTGCAGCAGGACGTATTCCTGTTATTGCTGGAACCGGGTCGAACTCTACAATAGAAGCCCTTGAATTAACAAGAGACGCAAAAAAAATAGGCGCTGATGGGGCGTTGGTGGTGGCTCCTTATTATAATCGGCCCACACAGGAAGGTCTTTTTCAACATTTTGCCTCTATTGCAGAAACAGTTCGGTTTCCTATTGTGATTTATAACATCCCTGGCCGAACAGGTGTGAATATTTTGCCAGAGACATTTCAGAGATTAGCCCAGTTTGAAAATATTGTGGGAGTTAAAGAGGCCAGTGGAAGTTTAGATCAAATGAGTCAAATTATGGCCGTGGCACCATCCATTGCAATGATCTCAGGAGATGATTCTTTAACTCTGCCGATTCTGGCCATTGGAGGTGTAGGGGTCATTTCTGTTCTTGCGAACATTGTCCCTAAAGAAATTCAAGACATGATTGATGCATGGGACACAGGGGATATTGAGGAAGCTAGAAATATACATTTTAAACTTTTTTCTTTATGTAAAGTTTTATTCAGTGAAACCAATCCTACGCCGATTAAGGCAGCAATGGCATTGATGGGGCTTATTTCTGATGAGATTCGACTTCCTCTTGTTAAAATGAGTGAAGGAAATCGAAAAGCGTTGGAGAAAGAGCTTAAAAAATTAAAGCTTATTTAACATTTAGATTACGGGTTCATTTATGAGTTCAAAAATTAAACTAGCGATGAACGGTGCTTGTGGAAAAATGGGCCGCCAAATTATTGCCTGTGCAGCTCGTGATGAAAATTTTGAAATTATCGGTGCTATTGATCATGCGCAAAGTCCTTTTTTGGGAAAAGATATTGGTGAATTAACTGGAGTAGGGGCTTTAGGCGTCAAGGTAAAGGCCCAATTTGATGTAACTGGTAAGCCAGACGTCATTATAGATTTTTCAACAGTAGAATCTTCTAAAAAACTTCTTCATTTTGCAGAGAATTCATATATTCCTCTTGTTATTGGTACAACAGGGTTTTCTGAAAATGAAGAAGCTTTTATCAAGAATTTTTCAAAAAAAATTGCATGCGTCAAATCGCCCAATATGAGTGTGGGGGTGAACTTGTTGTTTCTTTTAGTTAAAGAAGCAGCAAAGCTTCTCGGCGATCAATACGATGTTGAAGTGATTGAAGCACATCATCATCTCAAAAAAGATGCACCCAGTGGAACAGCTAAAAAACTTGTAGAGATCTTGGCGGAAACTTTAGATCGTGATTTAAAAAAAGATATTGTGACAGGTAGGGACGGAATGGTTGGAGAGAGAAATAAAAAAGAGATTGGAGTTTTTGCTATTAGAGCAGGTGATATTGTTGGAGATCATACTGTTCTATTCGGAGGTCCTGGGGAACGTTTAGAGCTTATTCATCGTGCGCACAGCAGAGAAACCTTTGCACAAGGGGCTCTCAGAGCGGCAAAATTTGTTGTAAAAGCTAAGCCTGGACTTTACAGTATGCAAGATGTGCTAGGAATTGGGATTAAATAGTTTTTATTTATAATAATTTAACCTTAAATACTGAATTGATAAATTATGAAATCATTTGAATTTGCTGATCGATTGAAAAAATTACCACCTTATCTCTTTGTCGAAATTGACCGGGCAAAGCGTAAAGCTATGAGCGAAGGTAAAGATATTATTGATCTGGGCATTGGAGATCCAGATATTCCAACGCCGGAGCCCATTATAGAAGCTTTGAATAGCGCTGCTCATGATCCTAAAAATCATCGCTATGCGCTTGATGCAGGATTAAGTGAGTTTCGTAAATCAATTGCTGAATGGTATCAGAAGCGTTTTAACGTTCTATTAGATCCTGAAAAAGAAGTTTTACCTTTAATCGGTTCCAAGGAAGGAATTGGTCATCTTCCTTTGGCCTTCATTAATCCTGGAGATAAAGTTCTCGTTCCAGAACCAGGTTATCCTGTCTATCAGTCCGGAACATGGTTTGCAGGAGGAGAACCTGTCTACATGAGTCTTTTAGAGAAAAATCATTATTTGCCAGATCTGGATTCGCTTTCAAAACAGGATTTATCCAAAGTTAAACTCATGTTTTTGAATTATCCAAATAACCCCACAGGAGCGGTAGCGTCTTTAGATTTTTTTAAGAAAGTAGTTCGATTTGCAAACGAAAGAAACATCATTGTTTGCCATGACGCGGCCTACACAGAAATTTATTATGAAAATAAACCTCCAAGCTTTTTACAAGTTGAGGGTGCAAAGGAAATAGGGGTTGAGCTTCATTCTCTTTCTAAAACTTATAATATGACGGGATGGCGCATCGGGTTTGCGGTTGGAAATGCTCTAGCTTTACAAGGGCTAGCAAAAGTTAAATCAAATCTTGATTCTGGAATTTTTCAAGCAATTCAATGGGCCGGAATTTGCGCTCTTTCTTTGAGCGATAGTGATCGTGCTCCTCTCTTAAACACTTATCGAGAAAGACGGGATGTTTTATTAAAAGGTTTGAAAGATGCAGGATGGAAGGTCAGTCCTTTGGAAGCTTCTTTTTATGTCTGGGCAAAAGTGCCAGAAGGCTACGATTCCAAAAGTTTAGCTCTAAAGTTATTGGAAGAAACTGGCATTGTAGCCACACCTGGGGTTGGTTTTGGAAAAAGCGGAGAAGGATATATTCGTTTTTCCCTGACTGTTCCAGTTAAACGTATTTATGAAGCGGTCACACGACTAAAAAGTGTAGTATTGGTATGAGGGCTTATATCGGCATAGGTTCAAATCTTGAAAATCGTTTAGAGCATTTTCAAAAAGCTGTTTCTCTTCTTTCAGGAATTGCAGGACTTGAAATCCTGGCTACATCAAGTATTTATGAAACCAGTCCTGTTCTCTGCGAAGGAGGTTTTTTTTATAACGCAGTTTTAGAAGTTGAAAGTTCTTCAAATCCTATTGAATTAATGAATCATCTTTTAAGTGTTGAAAAAAAGATGGGAAGACAAAGAGAAAAAAATCAACAGGCAAGAGTAATTGACCTGGATTTATTGATAAGCGAGAATCAAATTTTCAAAGAAACAATTTTAATTTTACCTCATCCTCGCATGCATGAACGAAGATTTGTATTAGAACCTATTTGTGAATTAAATCCTAAGCTCGTACATCCGATTCTTAAAAAAACTTTTGGAGAGCTTTTAATTGACTTAAACGATAATCATTCTGTTAAGAAGCTATTTCGGTTTCCATTAAATTTGAAAAACAAGCGTGTTGCATGAACTCAAAAACAACTATTGAAAAACTTTTGAGCAAAAAGAAGTTAGGAGAAAAAATTACAGCCTTAACGGCTTATGATTTTTCTATGGCACAAATCATTGATGAATCTGGGATTGATGTAATTTTAGTGGGAGATTCATTAGGAATGGTTGCCTTAGGATTGGAGAATACTTTAAAGGTAACAATGGAGGATATGCTTCATCACACCAAGGCTGTGAGCAGAGGGATAAAAAATAGTTTGCTGGTGAGTGACATGCCTTTTTTATCTTATGGAGTGTCTCAAGAAAAAACTTTAGAAAATGCTCAAAAGTTTCTTCAAGAAGGTGGTTCTCAAGCAGTGAAAGTAGAGGGTGGAGGAGAAACCATTTTAGGTGAAATAAGAAGAATGGTAGATCTTGGGATTCCTGTATTGGGTCATATTGGAATGCTCCCTACGCACATTTATACTGAAAGCAAATACCATGTTTATGGAAAAGATGAAAAATCTAAAGATGGTTTAATGCGTGATGCCTTAGCGCTTGAACAAGCAGGTGTGTTCGGGATTGTTTTAGAATGTATTTCAAGTGATACGGCCAAAGAAATTACAACGCAGGTAAAAATTCCAACTATTGGCATTGGCGCTGGACCTCATTGTGACGGACAAATTCTTGTGAGTTATGATATGTTGGGACTTTATGAAAAAATACAGCCCAAATTTGTTAAGCGCTATGCGGATCTGGGTAAAGCAATGAAGGAAGCTTTTGGAAGTTATATCAATGATGTGCAGAATAAGAAGTTTCCAGGGAAAGAACAGAGCTATTAACCACAGGTGTTGGTCATCCGAATAGGATAAATTATGGAAGTTATACGAACGATTCGAGCAATGCAAGAATTTAGCTCTCGTCAGAGAGCTCAGGGCAAAACGATTTCTTTTGTTCCCACCATGGGGGCTTTGCATGAAGGGCATGTTAGTCTTTTAAGAAAAGCTAGAAAACAAGGGAATTGCTTGGTTTTAAGCATTTTTATAAATCCTATTCAATTTTCAGATTCTAGAGATTTAAAGGCTTATCCTAAAATGATGAACAAAGATCTCCATTTGGCTCAAGCGCATCATGTGGATGTTGTTTTTTGTCCTTCTGCAAAAGAGATGTACCCAAAAGATTTCTCTACAAATGTTGAAGAGAGGAAATTGTCTGCAGGGCTTTGTGGTAAAGATCGTCCGGGGCATTTTAAAGGTGTGACAACTGTTGTGGCGAAGTTATTTAATATTGTTCAACCCCATATTGCTTTCTTTGGTCAAAAGGATGCTCAGCAGGCTCTTGTGATTCAAAGAATAGTAAGAGATTTAAATTGGGATATAAAAATTCAAATTTTACCTATTGTGAGAGATATGGATGGTCTGGCGCTTTCTTCGCGCAATGTTCGACTTTCTGCTAAAGAACGACAAGACAGCCTGTCTTTAAGCGAAGCTTTGTTTATGGCTAAAATGATGATTTCTGGCGGAGAGCGAAAAAGTCAAAAGATTATTCAAAAAATGGAAAAGTTAATTAAGACAAAAAAGTCGGCACAAATCGATTATTTAGATATCGTTTCTTCTGATACACTGGAACCCATAAAAATCCTGAAAGGGAAAGTTTTGATTGCTTTAGCAGTGAGATTTGGGAAAGTACGGTTGATTGATAATTTGAACATTGAAGTATAAGAGGTTATTCATGCTTAGGACGCTTTTAAAATCAAAGATTCATGGCGCTACTGTTACACAAACTAATTTGCGTTATCGGGGAAGTATTACGGTTGATGAGGCCTTGCTTGAGGCTGCCGATATTTTGCCCTACGAGAAAGTGCAAGTCGTAAATATAAATAACGGTGCCCGTTTAGAAACCTATATTATGGTAGGCAAGAGAAATTCTGGGATTATTGGAATGAATGGGGGAATGGCTAGATGGGGTTGTGTCGGTGATACTGTCTTGATTATAACGTATGCTCAGATGGACTCTTTAGAAGCCAAAAAGCATAAGCCTAAAATTATTTTGGTAAATGATCAAAATAGACCTGTCAAGAAATGAGCTCAAAAAAAAGAATAGGCCTTATTGGATGTGGAACAATTGGAACAGAAGTAGCTTTAGCTGTTTTAAACAAATTTTCTCATTCGGCAACACTTGAAGTTGTTTGTGAGGTTGATCAAGAGCATAAAAAGAATTTTGATCGGGCAACGGGGAAAAATATTCCAAATGTGAGTCTGTTGGAATGTGTTGAGCAATCCGATCTTATTATAGAAGCGGCACATCCCGATGTTGTCCCGCATCTTTTAAGGCAAGCTTGCCTTCTTAGAAGAGATGTTTTGATTTTGAGCGTTGGGGGTCTTTTTCTGGAAGAAGGTTTAGTTGAGCAGGTTGAAGGTAGAGGGATTCGAGTTTATCTACCGTCGGGCGCGATTGGTGGAGTTGATTTATTAAAATCTGCTGGTGTTGGAAAAATCTACTCCGTTGCATTAAAAACCAGTAAGCCTATTGAAGCTTTGAGAGGAGCTCCTTTCATTGAGCAAGCAAATATTGATTTAGATTCTATTTTAGGGGAAAAAACAATATTTGAAGGTAAAGCCTCCGAAGCCATAAAAGCTTTTCCTCAGAATGTCAATGTTGCTGCTACCTTGAGTTTGGCGGGTATTGGCCTTGAAAAGACAAGAGTGACTCTAATTACTTCCAGAAGCTTTAAGAAAAACACGCATGAGATTTCTATTGAAGGGGAATTTGGGAAAGCAACTTTTTTGATTGAAAACGAACCTTCGGTTAAAAATCCAAAAACTAGTACTTTGGCATCCTTTTCTGCGATTCAAACTTTGAGTCAAATTTTGAGCGGCATTCAGATTGGAACATAACAAAGATAGTCTTCAGGCACCAGTCGCCGGTCGTCAGTGGGTAGTAAAATAAAAAATCCTTTGTTGCACTCTTGATAACAATAAAAATTCAATGACGCAAGACGCAAAACGCATCACGCAAAACGATAATATTTCAGGAATAACTCTATTTGATCTTCTTTCGGTGCTTGCCATTATTTGCATTTTAATGGGATTTTTGATTCCAACCATATCCAACGTTAAAAACAGAGCTCGAGCGACAATATGTGCGGCACAAATAAGACAATTGGCTTTAGCTGTGGCGGCTTATTCAAATGATTTCGAAGGGAATTTTCCGACAACGCTTTATGGAGCTACTATTCAAAAATACTATTCAAACCCAAAAGAGATTGTCATTTGCCCGGACGATTTAAGAAGTTTTAATTCCGAGTCTTTTCCAAGAGGTTCTTACGGCTTGAATCAAAGGATTTTGAATTACAAGCTGACTTCACTTCCTGAAACAAGCGATGTTTCCAATAAACCGATTGCCATTCTGGGCGATGCAGTGGGGGAAACGCTTGAAGTAGGTACATTTAAGATTAGACACAAGGGAGAGGGAAATCTTGCTTTTTTGGATGGGCACGTCGACTCAGTTTCATCTTTAGGTTTGCAGGAGCATCTCTAGTCTAACTTTTTAATGTTCGTTTTAATCGGTGGTCTTTCTTTTTTCTTGGGCGTACTTTAAACTAAGTTCTTTTCGAAGCTTAGCATTTTCATATCTCTTCTTTTCTTTTTCTGTCTCTAGAGTGAGGGGAGGAACGGGTTTAGGCTTCCCTTTTTCGTCAATGGCGACCATAGTAAAGTAACAATCATTAGTATGAGTTTTTTCTTTGGTAATAATATCTTCGGCAAAAATATCAATTCCAACTTCAAGAGAAGTTCGTCCCACATATCGTACTGTCGCATCAAAAATAACTAATTGACCGACTTTGATAGAAGAATCAAAGCTGACTCGATCCACAGAAGCTGTAACACAGTAAGAATCTGCGTGGCGGCAGGCACAGACATAAGCAACTTTGTCTGCAATGCTTAAAATAACGCCTCCATGCACTGTTCCAAGATGATTGGCGTCGTTGGGCATCATGAGTTGTGACATGATGGTTCTAGATTCTGAAGGACTTTTGGGTTTTAAATTTGTATTCATGAGGTTTGCGTACCTGTCTTCTCTTTTTTTAGAAATGTATGAATTCCACATTCCAATTTGCCTTTACCCACCCAACGGCCTGATCTCTCCTCAGCTCCAGCATCAACAGATTTTGTGCAGGGTTCGCATCCAATGCTTGGGAAACCTTGATCATGAAGAGGGTGATAAGGGACATTATTGTGATAAAGATAATTCCAAATTTCTTTACGTGTCCAATTTGCAAGAGGATTAACTTTAATCAGTCCACCTTCATAACCTTCTAGTATTTCAATATTACTTCTCGATGAAGATTGATCTTTTCTAAGAGCGCTAATCCATGCTTTGAGCCCTTGTACCGCTCTTTGCATTGGTTCAACTTTATTAATGTGGCAGCAGAGATCAGGATTGTTTGCGTAAGGGTGTGGACTTATTTTCTTGAAGAGTTCTTCTTTTGAAAGAGTAGGGTGATATTCGACAATATTTAATCCATACATCTTTTTGATTTTTTCTTTAAACTCTAATGTTTCCTTAAAATGAAACCCTGTATCTAAGAATATGATTTTCATTTCAGGATTAATTTGGCTGATCATATGCATTAACACCATGCCGCTTGAACCAAAAGCCGTGCTCATGGCAATATCAGGCCAAAACTCTTTTATGGACCATTCGAGTATTTCTCGAGGTCCTGAATGTTGAAATGTTTTAGATTTTTCTAAATATTCAGGTTTCATAGTTTAATGGAGTATTCTTCATTCAAAATATGATATTCGTAAAGTTCTATAAATCCACATTTAAGGCAACTGATGCAAGTGTTTTCACTTGATCCATAAATGAAGAATTGTGTTGTTCCTCCATGATGGCCACATTGAGGACATTGAAATTTTTCGGCTAAATCATTAAAAATAGAGTAGTTTAATCCCATTTTATGACCTCGTTCGATCGTAAAATTGTACAAAACCGCATTGTTTGCATGATGAAAGATAAAGTTCTATTTTTTTTCTATCCCAAAATCCCCCTATTTTGTTTTTTACATCCATTAACATTTTAAACTCACGATAGTCTGTATTTTTGCAGTCTGGACAAGAATTCTTTCGAAAATCCTTGATCCATTCTTTAAACCAAGGACTATTGATTTTTTTCTCTGGACGATTTGAACCCGCTAATAAATCAATATGATAGAAGCGTTTTAGTCCGCATCCCTGGCAATAAACTTCGAATAAATCTGCGTCAAAAGGGTTTGTTTCATAGCGGCGTTCCTGGCATTTGAAACACCGGAAATTTTTTGCTAAATGGTTTCTTAATTTTTGAATAACATTTTGCAAAGGAACATCTTCAAAATGGCTTTTAATGTCTTTAGCTGATATACGATCCGGCGCAGCTTCTTTTCGGTTTAAAATAATAAAAACGGCAATGGCAGCTGAAATTGCCACTAAAATTGCAAACAATATTAAAAATAAATGCGGACTTATCGTCATATTAACCTGGAGGCCAAGTCATGGGCCGTCCACCTAAAAGATGTAGATGAACATGATACACTGTCTGACCAGCTTCAGGATTACAATTAGCAACCAAGCGATATCCTTTTTGGTCGATATTATTTTCTTTGGCCAACTGATTGGCCACCATAAGCATTTTACCCCAAAGAGAAAGATTGTCAGGTTTTATTTCACTGATTCTTTCAATATGAATCTTAGGAATAATTAAAAGGTGCACAGGGGCTTGGGGTTTGATGTCATTAAAGGCAAGAATTTCTTTGTCTTCGTAATGGAGTGTTGCAGGGATTTCTTTTGTAACAATTTTACAAAAGATGCAATGGGTCATACTCTCACATAAATTGAAACAGGAACCGTTTAACTTTCCTTTTTTCTCTCTAACTTTAGCTTAATCTTCTTAAGTCTAAAAGTATCTTCTCTTTCTCTTTGTTCGATAACCCCACGAATAAATCGAATATGTTGGGCCATTGTAGGAAGAATGACTTGCTCTAAGGCATTTACGCGGCGGGTTGTCTTTTTAATTTCAAGGCCTAATCGACGTAATCTAACCTCAATCGAAGCAATTTTAACTAAAAGAGATGAAACCTCTTCAAAAGAAACCGCTGTACGATGCATTCGAGCGCTTAAGGCGCTTGGGCTGCAACCTCTCTCTAGGGGAGATCTTTTCCATTTTTCTTCTAAGAACTCAGGAACTTTAACGCCCCACACATTTCTTAATTCATTCTCAAGGCGAATTTGTCTGGAACCCGCCATGGCCATAGACTCAACGGCATCACTTCCTTCAATCGCTTTTGTTAAAGCTAATTCTTGATAGCTTTTAGTCATGGCTTCTGTCAGGTTTTGGCGAGACTGCAAAGTTTGTTTGACAACATTAAAAAATTCCATCACCAATGCATCTCGTTTTCTCTTGAGGAGATCTACCCCTTGTCGGGCAAGACCTGCCTGATGCTTTAGGCTCAGTAAATTCATTCTTGTTGCGCTAACATTCGCACTCATAAGCAGCTTTCTTTTATTAATCTATTTTTACTATTTCTTCCATTAATTCACCGTAATAGCGATCAATGTGTTTTTTCTGAACACGTTTAAGTTCGCTCTTCGGTAAATGAGTTGAAAGGAGTTTCCATCCAAGATTTAAAGTCGTTTCGATCGTTCTATTTGTAACGCCTTGATTGATAAACTTCTTTTCGAAGTCTTCGGCAAATTTAAGATAACGTTTATCTAAATCTGTGAGGGCTTCTTCACCGATGATAGCAACCAACTTGCGTAAATCACGCCCATTAGCATAAGCTGCGTAAAGCTGATTAGCCAATTCGCGATGATCCGCTCTTGTTTTACCTTCACCAATACCGCTGTTCATCAATCGAGATAGACAACGAGGAGCATCTACTGGAGGATAAACTCCAACGCGATGAAGTTGACGTGATAAAACAATTTGTCCTTCCGTGATATATCCCGTCAAGTCTGGAATAGGGTGGGTGATGTCATCATCTGGCATGGTCAAAATAGGAATTTGTGTGATGGACCCTTTTTTACCTTTAATTTTTCCTGCACGTTCATAGATGGTTGCCAAGTCCGTGTACATATATCCTGGATAGCCACGACGACCTGGGATTTCTTCTCTTGCAGTTCCAATTTCGCGCAAGGCCTCACAGTAATTGGTCATATCTGTCAATACCACAAGGACTTGATAATCATGTTCATAAGCCAAATACTCTGCCACAGTCAAAGCACAGCGAGGTGTTAAGAGACGTTCAATGGTTGGATCATCCGCTAAATTAAGAAAGATTACTGTTTTTGAAAGGGCTCCGCGTTCTTCAAGATCACGAATAAAAAATGAAGCTTCGCGCATGGTAATTCCCATGGCGGCAAACACAACTGCGAATTCTTCTTGGGCACCCAAGACTTTAGATTGTCTCACAATCTGTGCAGCAATTTCATTTGCAGGAAGTCCTGCTCCTGAGAAAATAGGAAGTTTTTGTCCGCGAACAAGCGTATTTAATCCATCGATCGTTGAAATACCTGTTTGAATAAATTCTGCAGGTTTTTCTCGAGAGGTTGGATTCATTGGAATACCTGTGATGCTCATTCTTTTTTCTGGGACAATGGCAGGAAGCCCATCAATAGGATTTCCAATACCATTAAAGCGTCGTCCAATCATCTCTTTGGAGACGCCGATTCGAGCGACATGTTCACGAAGAGAAACAGAGGTTTTAGCAAGATCAAGCCCTCTTGTTTCTTCCAAGATTTGAATGACTGCGAATTGTTCAGAAACGTCAATGGCTTGACCGCCTCTTTTGCTGCCATCAGGAAGCCATATATCAACGAGGGCTCCATATGAAAGATCTTTTGCCCCTTCAACAAAAAGAAGAGGTCCTGAAATATAATTTACTGAGTTATAGTAACGGGTTGCAAGTTCCACGTTTCGATCTCCTTTAAAACTTGTTGCAGATTATTTTTCCAGTCCTTCAAACCAACATCTTTTAAACGACCAATTTTTTCACGCAAGGGGGATTCAAGTACCATCTCAATGTTACCGCCTTGTTTTAATATTTGGGCTGATTTGTGATAAAAAGCGAGCAAAGCTTTTAACATGCCATCTTGCTTTTCCATGGGGCAATATGCATCCATTTCTGAAAATGCACTTTGCTGTAAGAAATCTTCCCGAAGCATGGCACCTATTTCAATGACCAAGCGTTCATTATCTTGTAATGCATCGGGCCCGACCAATTGAACAACTTCCATGAGTTCGGACTCTCTTTGTAAAAGCTCCATGATTTGTTTACAGTTTTGTGTGAACTCGGCAGAGACATTCTTTTTATACCAGTCTTCCAAATGTTCTTGATAAAGACTGTAACTCTTTCCCCAGTTAATAGCGGGGAAGTGCCGCCGATTAGCTAAACTTGCATCAAGAGCCCAGAAAGTTCCAACGATTCGTAATGTGCTTTGCGTTACAGGTTCAGAAAAATCTCCTCCTGGAGGTGATACGGCTCCTACAACGGTTACAGATCCTACTCGGTTATCTCTTCCCAAACAAACTACACGGCCCGCACGTTCATAAAATGCAGCAAGACGAGTTCCTAAATAAGTAGGATAACCTTCTTCGCCAGGCATTTCTTCAAGTCGGGATGAAATTTCACGCATAGCCTCAGCCCATCGAGAGCTAGAATCCGCCATTAAAGCAACGTTATAGCCCATATCACGATAATACTCGGCCATCGTGATACCTGTATAAATTGAAGCTTCGCGTGCAGCTACGGGCATGTTAGAGGTGTTTGCGACGAGAACAGTTCTTTCCATCAAAGGACGACCTGTTTTAGGATCTGTCAATTCTGGAAATTCATGAAGCACATCAGCCATTTCATTGCCGCGCTCACCACATCCTACGTAAATAATAATATCTGCACTGGAATATTTAGCTAAAGTTTGCTGAACCACTGTTTTCCCTGATCCAAAAGGGCCTGGAATTGAAGAATTGCCTCCTAAGGCAAGAGGGAAGAGAGAGTCAAAAATTCTTTGCCCTGTAACAAACAATTCATTAGGATCCATTTTCTTTGCATAAGGGCGGCGACTTCGTACGGGCCAACGTTGAACCATGGTCAGTTCTTGTCCTTCAGAAAAGCGACAAATAATTTCATGAATGGTATAAGAACCTTCTTTGATTATTTCAGAAACTGTTCCGGACATGCCAGGAGGAACGAGAATGCGATGCTTAAATCCACCTTCTTGGGTTTCTCCAATAACATCGCCAGCGGCTACTTTATCACCCACTTTTACTTTAGGCGTAAAGGGCCATTTTTTCTCTTTCGAAAGTGCATCAACGAAAATTCCTCTTTCAATGAAATCGCCTTGACTGGCTCGAATTACTTCAAGAGGACGCTGAATGCCGTCATAAGTTGTGGAAAGAAGACCGGGTCCAAGTTCTGCCATTAAGGGAAGACCTGTATTTTCGATAGGTTCTCCGACAAAGAGACCTGAAGTATCTTCATAAACTTGAATAAAGGCAGTTTCCCCATCCAAGCGAATGATTTCTCCTAAAAGCCCTAATTTTCCTACCCGGACAATGTCATACATTTTAGCGCCGGTAATTCCGCGGCCAATTACTGCCGGTCCTGCAATACGTGCAATCATGCCACTCATAGTTCAACTCCTTAATTTACTTGGCCCTATTTTTATTTCAGTTTTACGTAATATCCAATACAAGAACGAACTAATTCAGAAACGTATTTTTCCTGATCCTCTTTAGAAATATCTATTTTGGGAAGAGGAAGAACAACAGGAAAAGGTTTTTCCTCAAGATGTTTTTGAAGTTTTTTGTCATTTGTAGGAAACAGGTCTTCTTCAATCGCAACTAAACTCGGTTCATTTCTATCTATAAAACCTTGCAAAAGATCTTTGGCTTCCTGTGCAGATTTTACTTCCAGCACATTAACCCCAGCCAGCCGAAAACCGCTTGACCAATCTCCTTTGCTAATCAGACTAAAAGGAACTTTAGACATGAATGAGTTCCTCTTCAATTTTTTCAGAAGGAATGCGCGCTATTTTTGCTCTTACAATGATACGTAAATTTCGAATTTCAGCAATTTTAAGCCATAAAAATCCAAAAACAACATCAAATCCTAAAGGATCACCTAAAAAAGCTTTACCGCTTTCACGATATACTTTTTGTTCTAGAAGTCTTTCAACGCATACTTCATCTTTAGCTTTTTGAGACAAGCCTAAAGCGGTGCTAATCATTTGACAGGCTGCTTCGCTTGTTTCTTGTTGAAGAATGGAGGTATACAGGCTTTTCCCAATATGTGCTCCCTTATTAAGGAAATAGGAAAGCCCTTGCGCGAGAGGGAGATGTTCTTCTCGAATTCTTAAGGCAGAACGTACATTAAAAAGATCTTTAAGATAAGATAAAAATTCACCTAAAGCTTCTTTTTCTTGTTTAAGCTTTTTAATTTGCTCATCAGCAATTCTTAAGAATGAATTTTCAAGTGCGCTTTCAAGAATAATTAATTTTTGAGTTTCTTGAAATTTTGAAAGAACTTGAAATAAATCCCTACTAAAAGGAAATTTCCAGATATAAAGAATTTCAATCACAGATTTCAGATCAGGTGATTCAGCTAATTCTTTCAGAAGAGGTTCGCTTAACTGTCCAACGGGAAGAGTAGAGAACAAAATTTCAGAAGAGGATCGATTCGTGAATTTCCCCCTTAAAACAGTTCGTATCGCTTCCATATCCCAATAGAGAAGGAGAGTTTCAAATAGTTTACGTGGCTCACCATCTAATAGTTTTAAAATGCTTTGAGTTGTATCAGCTAAATCTCGTCGGAATACTTCTTCAAGAGTACTGAGCGAAGGATTTTCCTCTAAAAGGTGAAAATGCTTTGAGAGGTGAGTGTTTTTAAGAATTTCAAGAATTTCATCTAAGTTTTTACATGTTTTGAGATCTTGAAATTGGGCAAGAGAAATCAGCTCACTTTTCATGCCTCGAATACGGGCGTTGATGTAAGCATAATCTGTTGAGGCGCTAATTGAATAGGAAACCACTTTACTCATTGTTTTTTGTGCTTTTTATTATGATGACGGCCAAAGGTTTTTGACCACCTCCGTCGTTAAATTACTCATCGCTTTTGAGAGCCGATTATCCAGAGTGTTTTCAATGATCAACTTATGATCCGCTGTTTTTACAACAACACCATTTAAAACCTTTGGATTTGAATGAACATCGGCTTCTTTGTGAAGCTGTTTAAGTAAGTTTTGAACTAAAGAAACATCCTTTGCAGAAACTTCTATAGTCACTTTACCTGTTAAATTCTTTAAGGATTCTTGAAGCAGGCTTTCAAGAATCTGTGGATAATCTGATTCTTTTGATGTTTTCTGAATCCGCTCTTGTGCATTTGCATAGACATTGTCAAAGGCTTTTCGTCGAGATTCCAGAAGAAGTTGATTGCTTTGAGATTTTGCATTTCCAAGCATTTTGGCTTCTTCCATATCCATCTCTTCTTTAGCCTTTGTCATGATTTCATCACGCGATTTTTCAATTTCAGATTTTGTCTGATTTTGAAGAAGCTGAATCTGGGTCTCAGACTCCTCGCGAATTTTGTTTTTTTCTATAGATGCCTCTTTTTCAAGAGCCTCTAGCATTAATTCAATAGACATCTCGTCACCTTTTTATTATTCCTTTCAATAACTGAAGGATCGGTACTATTGCATTGCACCTTTTTAGAGAACAAATATGATTAAAACTGCAACGACGAATCCTAAAATAATCATGGTTTCAGGAATGGCTTCTAAAATAATAACAGAACCGACAACTTCTGGTTTTTCAGCCAATGCACCTGCGCCTGCAGCACCAATTCTGGCTTGAGCGAGTCCTGAAGCCAAAGCAGAAAGGCCTACCGCAATAGCAGCAGCAATTGCCTTAGTTCCAACGTTAG
Source organism: uncultured bacterium (assembly GCA_964640155.1). Classification (GTDB taxonomy): domain Bacteria; phylum Auribacterota; class JACPWU01; order JACPWU01; family JACPWU01; genus CAZXEQ01. The sequence goes on from CAZXEQ010000008.1 coordinate 36,990, forward strand.
AAGAAGATTTTTCTGTTTTTACGGCTGTTTCATGCGCAACTTCTGTTTCTGCACTTAAAAAATGAGTTGCACCAAAAAACCACATTCCCAAAACTAAAATTAACCATAAACCTTTTTTCATCTCTTTTTCTCCTTTGTACTGTTTTTGAATGTTGTTAACGTTTACCACTTTTGGTTAGGGGTTGATAAAAATCCCCGCCTGCTTCATAAAATTTTGTAAAAAATTCAACATAATGCAAACGAACAGATTGAATTGTAGGGCTGAAAGCCAAAATCATGTTAATGATATGAAAAGTGATAGCAATGATAGCTCCTAATATGACATTTCCTACAAGACTTCCCATCATATTTCCGACAAAGGCCAAATAGGCACTTGCGACTCCTACGGCCATTAAACGAGCGTAAGAAAGCATGTTCCCCACAAATGAAAGAAGCTCCATCAGCATCATGGGGCCTTTCATGATAATAAGAAGAGGAATCGATATAACGATCGCAATCACCGATGGAATCTTAATGACATTGGGGATTTGGCCGGCCAAAACACCGATTAAGGCAAATAGACTAGCCAGGGCCACTAAAATGGCTATCACTTCAATAGTTTCATGATTGTGACGATGTCTTATAGATTGAATTAACTTTAAAACGAAACCTAAAGTCACATGCATGACGCCTATTCCAATGGCTAGCAAAAGAAGGGGGACTAGAGAATGCATTCTGTTCCATTCGATGGTAGTGCCACCCAAATGCATGGTGAGGGGATGAAGAACGCCTTTTCTTTCAAGCCAGTCGCCAAAACATTCGCCAAATACAAATCCAAATATAATGGTATAAGTCGACGCCATAAGGATGATTTCAGAAACACTTTTTATCATTTCATTTTTGGTTTTAAATCTAAGAATAAGTGCTATTACAAAGAAAATAGCGCCGTAACCAATGTCACCCATGATCAAACCAAAGAAAATGGGAAAGAAAATAGCAACAAACGGCGTAGGATCAATGCTTCCATATTTGGGAGGGCGAAGCACTTTTATAAAAAGTTCAAAGGGTCGTGCCCAGCGTTTATTTTGAAGAAGAGTAGGGGCATGATGACAATCTTCCACGCCTAAATAAACGGAAGAACCAAAATGTTTTTGAAGTGCTGTTTCCAAACTTTTAATATCTTTTTCAGGATTAAAACCTGTAAGGACAAAAGTTTTTTGAGTTTGTCCAAGCCCTCGATTCGCTTTTAGCGCATTAATTCGATCTTGAATTCTAAATTTGAATGATTGAAGTGACGAAAGATTCTTATCTGAAATTTCTTGAAGATTTTTTTCGACCTCTTTAAGAAGATTTGGAATTTCTTGATGTCTTATTTCCATTTGCTTTACGGCATCTGAAAAAGAATAAGAAGCCAATGAAGAGGGTAGTTTGATTTCGCTTAGCCCATAGCGATTTAAAAAAGAACGCAATTGAGAACTTTGAGATTTGTAGAAGGCAATTACAAGACCTAAACTATCAGAATCCGTGGATCTCTTAAAAAGAAGAACTTTCCCAGCGAAAAGCTTTGCCAGTTCTTGTTCCATTTCTTCCAAACGCTTGCTTTCTCTCTTTGAGACAATAAATCCTAAGGTTTCAAAGTTTTTACTTCCTGAAAGAGGTTCAAGTAAGGGAGCGAGGGTTTTTAAGGTCTCTTGATAAGCTCTAATAATGGAAAGTTCGTCGCTTAGTGTTTGCTTCTTTTGTCCTAAATCATAAACTTTTTGAGATAAATCATTAGACCATGATTCCCAATCTTTAATTTCTGAATCCAAAGTTGAATGACTTATCTTTTGAGAAACAGGCAAAAGAGAAGTTAACGTTTCAAGTTTGGCCAGGAGTTTTTCTTGGGCGCTAAGTTCATGCCCTAATTTCTCATCTAAACGCTTTTTCTCAGTTTTTTCGGATTCTGTAAGATGAACGGTGCCTAATTCTTGGAGGAGATCGATTACAGCCTGTGTCAGAGATTTAGGTCCCGACACAACGATCTTCTTCATCTGTGCAATCATGAAGAAGCCTCCGACAAAATATCCAGTTTTTCTTTGGATGCTTTTGAGGCGTGTTTTGGAAGCATAGCCGATAGTACAACCTGAATTGCGTTGTTTGTATTTTGTTGGGCTTGTTTTAGGAGTTTCTCATATTCTTTTTTAGCTTCAGAAAGAATTTCTTCGGTTTGAACAGCTAAAGTTTTTCTTCTATCTATTTTGTATTTTTCAGCTTCTTCCCGAGCTTTTTTAAGAGATTTTTCAAAGGCTTCTTTTGAAGTCTTGCGTGCTGTTTCAACCTGTTCTAAAGCTTGAGCTTGTGCTTCTTGAATAGATTTTTCTATTTTTTCTTCTTTTAGTTTTATTTTTTTGAGAAGCTCTATTTCTAAATTGTGATCTGCTTGAGATTTGTGTTCCATAAAGTACCCATGATTAGTGTGCTAGATGATATACCGTGATAAGAGTTCGCAAAAAATAGCAAAGATCAGTCAAATGGTCAATGTTTTTTTAGAAAATTTTTAAGAAGTTATGCTTAGGAAAGCTGTAAGAGAAAGAACTGTATTTAAGCGTACATCAAACGTCCCTTGGGTTGAGGAATGTGCCCCCCCCAATTTACTCTTCGAGCAAGCCTGTAAGGCGCGTCGAGAAGCAAGCAGAGCCAGTACTTATTTTTATCCTTCTTCGGGTCGCCTAGATCTGAATACGTATTATTTTTTTAACATATTGTTCTGGAGTAAGATGTAAATATATAATAATCCATTTTTTGATCTTGCTCCTTAAATATGCTATATTTACGTCACTCTGTCAGTTAAAAAATTAACGATAAAATATATAAAGCGTAATAAAATGCGATTTTCTCTAAAATTATTCGTAACTTCAATTGTATTATTCGCCTTCTTTTTAAATTCTATAAATGTCTCATTTTCAGACACTACGTCTATTCCAACTTCAAAATTTGAAAACTCAAATATTGCTTGTTCTGTTTTTATTCCAGAAGCCTATGGAAGTATTGATCAATCACATATTGATGGCAAATCTCAAGTAATTTTGATCAAAGATGTGCATTGTCAGTATGAGGCTCAAAAGAATATATCCAAAATACTAGAAACCCTCATTCGAGATTATAAGGTGGATTTGGTTTGCGTAGAAGGAGCAGAAGGTTTGGTGGATACATCTGCTTTTAGCGCTTATCCTGATTCAAAGATGAGGGAGAAAGTAGCTGATAAATATCTTAAAAATGGAATTTTGAGTGCCTCTGAAGCGCTCTCAATAGCAAAAGCAAAAGATTCACCTTTTACTATTTATGGGGTTGAGGAGACAAGATTATATTTAGAAAATTTTACCGGATTTAGAAATACGATTAAGAATAAATCGGAAACAAAAAGATTTATTGAAATCATAAGTTCGGTGATTCATTTATTAAAATCAAAAATTTTTAATAAAGGCTTGCTGGAATTAGATGGAAAAGCTCTTAAATATGAAGACGGCAAGCTGGACATAAAGGATTGGGTTGAATATTTAAGCTCAAATAATAGCTTTGTGAGCAAAAAAGAAAACATTCAGTTTTTTCTTGAAATAAATCGGCTCAGCAAAAAAGTTGATTTTAGAGCTTTGGAAAAGGAGAGGAAGTTTTTTATTGAGGAACTAGGAAAGAAACTCACTAAAAATGAATTAAAGATCGTCATTGAAAAGACTTTATTTCTTAGGCTTGGGAAAATATCTGCAGAAAATTATTTTAAATTCATTGATTCTCATTTGCATCATTTCAAAGACTCAGAATCTATTGCAAATCTTAAGCGGTATAGCCAATTGATTAAACTTCAAGCTAAGCTTGATTTTCAAGTTCTTTCAGACGAAATAGAAGAAGTGGAACAGATGATCCGAAATAATCTTTATCAGAACACCACAGAAAGTGACTTAGATCAAACTGCTAAAACGGTACGAATCTTAGATAAGCTTTATCAGTTGACGCTCACACGCAAAGAACTGAAGTATTACCATCACAACAAAACTCTCTTATCTCTCTCAGCAATTCTAAAATCTGTTTTGACGCTGGCCCAAAAACAGAAAATCAATATTCCTTCTGAACTGAATGACAAAAAATTGATTGATAAAGTGAGTCAAGTCAATCAACCCGCGCAATATTTTTATAAGAAGGCATTAGAACGAGACAAGATTCTTGTCAAAAATCTTCTCGAAAAAATGAAAAAGGATCATGAAGACACTGCTGTAATTGTCGTAGGTGGATTTCATGCGGATGGAATCATTCAAGAATTAAAAGACAGACAGGTTTCATATATTACGATTCTTCCCAGAATTACCAAGATCGATGAAAAGTCGCCTTATCTCAATGTCATGATGAATCAATTCAAAAATTTCAATCAATCAGTAGGAGAAGTGGGTATAAAAAATCTCTCCCCAGTTTTAGCTCTGAGTGAATTGGGTAAAATATTGACGCATTGGGCATCTCGTATAGCTCATGATGAGATAGGACGAAAAAGCATTGAAGATCTAGTTGCTCAGTATGGAGGGATTGATCTAAAAAGCATTAAAGAGCTTTTCAAGTTAGCAGGAATAGCTTTTATGTCGACAATGTTTCTAGAAAAAGCTTTATTGGCAGGAAGTGTCTTAGACTTAAAAAGTGAAATAATGACGATAACCGAATATAGAATTATCAATACTCCTGACGATCTTACAGCATCATTTTTAATAGAAGCATTAAAAATAGCAAATATCTTGAGACAAAGAAAAGGATATAGAAGTTTGGATATTGAAAGTGTGATACAGAAAAGACGCGAGAAGATAATTGCTAGATCTAAAGTGAGAGACATAAAAACGCCAATCGATTTTTCGAAAGATGCAGCGGCAGATCAGATTTTAGAGGCTTTGAATAGCTTATGGGCACAGCATATTTATCGAGGGATAAATATGAACGTGGGAGACGCATGGATTCTCTTTGTGGGAGAGTTTTTTGAAGGATATTCTTTGGAAGCAAAATTCTATTTACAGAGAAAGATAGGAGATGATCAGAAAAAGAAAGATTCCTTAGCAGAATTGTTATCTGAAGTTTCAAAAAGAAAAAACATTCAAGATTGCTATACAGCAGCTTATATGTGGGCGATCGTGCTTTCCCAGGCTTTTGAAGTAGGAGTTTTGATTGAAGAAGATGAATATACATTACATATCCACAGTGATATTCCCTCAGAAGTAAAGATGGGTTTTACCAGTAGTACTACTGATAGACGTACAGGTATTGCCATTAGAACAGAGGGAAGAGAAGCATTATTAGATGGAGACTTTTCAGGCATTATATTTGGCCTAGAAGACGCAGGAGTTAAAAATAATTGGATGAAAGGAGCAAAGGTTTTTCGAGATGGATGGAGAAAAGATGGAATAGTATTCCCATACATAGAATGTCAACCAGAATCAGTAGCAGAAAACAAAAAAAGAGCTTCTATCGATAAAAGACCCTCCGATCAAAATCCGCTTGTGGGAAAATCTGAAATAACACCAGTTGCTGTTTCTAAGCCATCGCCAAAGGTTCAAAGCACGTCTTGGAACAAAATATTTGATGCTTTCATATATGTTTTCATTGCAGTAGTGGGGATAGTATTTGTTGTTATCTTAGTTTTAGTTCTTTACATTCTTCTTAAGCCTGCTGGAAATATGTCTTCAATAAGTCGTTTTTCCGAGTTTCCGTCTTCAGCGTTGGCGAGCGTTTTAAAAGGAGCATCAAAAGAAAGCAAGACACCGGCTACTATAGGAGATTCAAGGGTTTATTTGTTTGGGGAACAGAATAGAGATGAACTTGTGCAAGATATACAGAGAACAGCTAAACAGATTTTGGGGGCAAATGTAATTATTGATGGTAAGAAGGTTTTTAAACTTTTGAAAGAAGATAAAATTAATAAACAAATTATGTTATCTGATGTTATAGAAGCAATGCCGGAGGGGATGAACGCTCAAGCAGTCGTCGCGTTGGGTCTTCAGCTAAGTCAATTAGCTTCGCTACAAAAAGTGGTGGGCCAAGATGCATTAAACGAAGGCGGGAGCGTTATCTGTTCGATTTTAATGGAAGTCGTGAAGGGAGCGAGAAGAGGTGTTGAGACTAAAGATCTTGAAGTCTTATCCTCTCAGCATAGATACTGTGACGTTGCGGCATAATTTAAAATTTAAAACCCGAAGATAAATTTTTACCTTATTCTAGCTAATTCTAGTAGGCCCCATTTCTCTCAGTTAAAAATCTCTCCTTTCTTTTTTTTGCCCAAGAGGGAAATTAAGATTCTTGGTTATATTATCTAAAATCTAGAATACAGAAAATTACTCAGCCTTTTAAAATTGCATTTGTAGAACTCTGTTGTTAGACTCGAGCTTTAAAATTTAGAGGAGAGCTTATGCTTCGGTGGATTTTAAGCAAGACAATTGGAACTAAAAATGAAAGAGAAGTGCGGCGTTTGTTTAAAAGAGTTGCCGCAATTAATGAAAAAGAGATTGAGTATCAAAGTTTAAGTGAAGAAGCTTTAAAAGCTAAGACGACTGAATTTCGAGATCGGCTTTCTAAAGGCGAAACACTTGATGATCTTTTGGTTGAAGCCTTTGCAGTGGTTAAAAATGCTTGCCGCAGAATGGTAGGCAAATCTTGGAATGTGGTAGGTCATCCTTTGCGTTGGGAAATGATTCCTTTTGATGTGCAACTCATTGGAGGAATGGTTTTACATCAGGGAAAGATTGCTGAAATGGCAACAGGAGAAGGGAAAACACTTGTTGCGACTCTACCTGTTTATTTGAATGCTTTGGCCAATCCGGTTCATTTGGTGACGGTCAATGACTATTTGGCAGAGCGTGATTGTGAATGGATGGGTGAGATTTATAAATTTTTAGGTTTGAGTGTTGCATTTCTTCAAAACAGCATGGATTTCGAAGACAGAAAAAGAGTGTACGCTTGCGATATTGTTTATGGAACGAACAGTGAATTTGGCTTTGATTATCTAAGAGATAACAGCATGGCGACACGCGTTGAGGAGCAAGTTCAACGCGGTCATTTTTACGCTATTATTGATGAAGTGGATAGCATTTTGATTGATGAAGCACGTACGCCACTTATTATTTCGGGTCCTTCCACAGTTTCAACGCATCGCTATGATGAATTAAAACCTCTGGTGCAAAATTTATTTCAGAAACAAACTCTTTTATGTAATCGCTTGCTTAAAGAAGCTCGCGACGTTATCGAAAAAGAAACCTCATCGAAAGAGGAAAGAGAGCAGGCGCAACTTAAACTTTTTCAAGTGCTTAAGGGAACCCCAAAGAATCGACAGCTTTTAAAAATGATGGAAGAGCCCTCCAATCGAACCATCTTGGACAAAATAGAACTTCAAATGATGAGTGAGCTTCGTAAGCAGGAGAGATATGAGGCGATTGAAGAGCTCTATTTTAGCATTGATGAAAAGGGTCATGAAATTGATCTGACAGAAAAAGGAAGATCTCTTATAGCGCCTAAAGATCCGCATGAGTTTACTCTGCCAGATTTAGGAAGTATTTTTCAGGAAATCGATTTAAATGAAGCTCTAACCGAAGAAGAAAAACAGCGACAAAAAGACAAGATTCAAAATGATTATAACGATAAGGGCGAAAGACTTCATAATTTAAGTCAGCTTTTGCGTGCTTACTCTCTTTTTGAAAAGGATGTTGATTATGTCGTCCAAGATAATAAGGTTTTAATTGTCGATGAATTTACAGGACGCTTAATGCCTGGACGACGTTATAGCGATGGTCTTCATCAAGCGCTTGAAGCTAAAGAAGGTGTAAAAATTGAACGTGAAACTCAAACGTTTGCAACAATTACGATTCAGAATTATTTCAGAATGTATAAAAAATTATCAGGCATGACTGGTACTGCAGAAACTGAAGCCAACGAGTTTTTTCAAATTTATAAATTGTCTGTTGTTGTGATTCCTACGAACGATAAAATTCGTCGCATGGACTATCACGATGTGATTTATAAAACGCGACGAGAAAAATACAATGCAATGGTGAATGAGATAGCTCAATTTCATGAGGCCAAGCATCCTGTTCTGGTTGGAACGGTTTCAGTCGAAGCGTCGGAAGTTTTAAGTCGACTTCTTAAGAGACGAGGGATTGTTCACGAAGTTTTGAATGCGCGTCAGCATCAAAGAGAAGCTGAGATTGTCTCCAGAGCAGGCCAGCCTGGGGCAGTGACCATTGCAACAAATATGGCGGGCCGTGGAACTGATATTAAACTTGCCCCCAGTGTTGTTAAAAGCACCAATTGTGCACTTATAGCGCCTAAATCTAGCAAAGAACCTTGTCCTCATTTGGAAGAGCTTCAATGTAAAAAGAAAGTTCCATGTGGTCTTCATGTCATTGGCTCAGAACGTCACGAAGCTCGCCGTATTGATCGTCAGCTCAGAGGACGAAGTGGACGTCAAGGAGATGCAGGATCTTCACGTTTTTATATTTCTCTGGAAGATGATTTGATGCGACTTTTTGGATCCGATCGTATTGCTCGGGTGATGGATCGTATGGGAATTGAAGAGGGGCAAGATTTGACTCATCCCTTGTTAACCCGGTCTATAGAAACAGCGCAAAAACGTGTGGAGCAACGCAATTTTGGAGTTCGTAAACATACTCTTGAATTTGACGATGTTATGAATAAACAGCGTCAGGTAATTTATGATTTTCGTAATCATGTCTTAAGAGGCGAACGCCTCAAAGACGACATTCTCGAAATTATTACAGAAGTTGTAACTCTTAAAGCCAATGAGTTTTTTTCGGAAAGTGGTGAGATTGATTTAGCTGGATTTTGTAAATGGATAGATTCGACGTTTCCTCTTCATTTAAGTCAGAGAATGAACTCGTATGAGGAAAAAGATAAAGAAGAAGTCCTAGAACTTCTTTTAAAAGAAATTAATGGATTATACGAGTTCAAAGAAAAAATTGAAGAAGACCGCATGCCTCGCCTTGAACGCATCGTTCTTCTAAATGTAATTGATCGTTTATGGCGAGAGCATCTCTATAATATGGATTCTCTGCGGGAAGGGGTTTATCTGAGGGCTTATGGTCAGAAGGATCCCTTGGTAGAGTATCGTGCAGAAGGTTATACGATGTTTTCAGAGCTGATGGGGAATATAAAGTCCGAAATTTGCAGAGAAATTTTCAGAATTACCGCAACTCCAGAATATTTTGAGAAAGCTATGAAGGCTTTGCCCACGCAATTGATTCACAAACAGGTCGAAGGTTTTCAAGTGGCCGGACCTCAACCTGCTCAAGCGCAAGAAACTGAGCAGAATATAGAAACCAACGAAGAAACATCTCATCTAGCGTCGAAGATCCCTATGCATCGTGAAGCTCCAAAAGTAGGCCGTAATGATGTTTGTCCTTGCGGAAGTGGAAAGAAATATAAAAAATGTTGTGGCAAGTAAATAAGCAGTTTCGGTGTTTGATAATGGATGATTATTTCTCATGGAGAAAGTTGATTTAACACAAAGAAAATCTTTCGTTTTTAGGTTATTCTCATTTCTCTCTATTATTTTCTTTATTCTTGCTCTTCGTGGAACTTTAGGCGGTCTTACCATTTGGTTTTCGTTCATTCCTCTGTTTTATTTGCTTGATCAAATCCCAAGTCCCATACGTGCATTTCATTGGTCTTGGTGTGTTGGACTGGGCTCTTATCTTTATTTAGCTTTTTGGCTTTCTCAAGTAACCACTGTTGGTTATTTTCTTCTTTGCTTTATGCTTGCGATGTATTTTGGATTCTTCGGGTTTTTTTATAAAAAGTGGATGCTTCAAGAAAGTTTTTGGGCTATTCCCATTTTGGCATGCTTGTGGACGTCTTTAGAATATTTAAGAGGGTGCGGGCCTTTGGCTTTTCCCTGGTTTGTTCTAGGGTATTCCCAGCATGCACACTTATCTTTTTTACAGATGATAAGTTGGAGTGGAAGTTTTGGTCTGTCCTTTTTTATTGTTTGGATGAATCGGGCGCTGTATGAATTTTTCTTTTATTATAAAAAATCATTAAAAAACCGTTTATTATTTTTGGGAATAGGATGTATTTTTCTTGTGGGCGTTTATAGTTCTGGACTTGTGCGATTACAACAACGATCATTATATAATCAAGAGTCTCCTGCTTTGTCTGTTGCGCTCATTCAGGCCAATATTCCTCAAGATGAAAAATGGGATCCTGTTCAGGCTAATTTTATTTTAAAAAAATATGAGCGTATGACTCTGCAAATCGCATCTCAAAATCCCGCGCTTATTTTATGGCCAGAAACTGCTATGCCGGGTGATTTTAAGAAGAGCCGAAAACTTCAAGAAAAAATTAAATTTCTTGCCCTTGAAACAAACTCTTATATGTGTTTGGGGGGAAATGATGATCTTTTGGATACCTCAGGTGTTATTACAAATGCAGCCTATTTGATTAATCCCGAAGGAAGTCTTATAGATCAATATGATAAAATTCATCTTGTGCCTTTTGGAGAGTACGTTCCCTTGAGAAAATGGATGCCTTGGCTAGGGAGTTTTACACTTGGTGATATTGATTTTTCACCGGGGAAAACTTTCAAGGTCTTTACCAACGGTTTTGACCCATTTTCTGTTGTAATATGTTTTGAAGATATTTTGCCTCATCACGTTCGTTCATTTGTTAAATCTGGAGCCCATTGGCTTGTTAATTTAAGTAATGATGGATGGTTCGGTCGTTCTAAAGCAGCCGAGGAACATTTTAATTTGGCAAGATTCTCTGCCATTGCGAATGGAGTAAGCCTAGTTCGATCTACTAACACAGGGGTTTCCGGTATTATTTCCCCATTTGGAGAAATACAAAAAAGAATAGAAGATTCATTCGGAAACAATATAGAAGTAGAAGGAAGTAAGGTGTATTCCGTTCAGACTAAGAAAGTTAAAACCTTTTATCAGGCCTATGGAGACCTTTTTTCTCAAATTTGCTTAGGAATTGTTATTATATTTGGATTACTCAAATTCATTTTTAGAAAGACTATGAAACATAAGGAGATTGAATATGCTGCCTGAAATTTTAGAAAGAGTTAAGACGGTGGATCAACAGTTTAAAGATTTAAGAAAGTTTCTTTGACTACGATAATAAAAAGGCCCGCCTCAAAAAACTAGAAGAAGAAATGTCTCAACAGGCATTTTGGGATAGCTCTGAGAAATCTAGAAAAACCATTGATGAAGTTAAGCTGCTCAAAGGAAAACTTGATCCGTTTGATCAATTCGAAAAAAAATTTCATGATTTAAAAAGCGTTTTAGATTTAGTTCATGGAGAGGATTCTGCCGAAGCGCATGAACTTATCAAGGAGATAAACACAGATCTTTCAGGTCTTGAAAAGAAGATTGGAGATCTTGAAATTAGAAATATTTTAGGTGGCCAGTATGACGCTAATTCAGCAATTATAACGATTCATTCCGGTGCAGGAGGAACAGAATCTTGTGATTGGGTAGAAATGTTACTGCGCATGTATCGCCGCTGGATTGAAACACATGGATTTAAAGATGAGATTGCGGAAATCATGTTAGGAGAAGAAGCGGGCATCAAAAGTGTCACGCTGATTGTTGAAGGGGAATATGCCTATGGATATTTAAAGGCCGAAAAGGGCATACATCGATTGGTGAGAATCTCTCCGTTTGATTCCAATAAAAGACGACATACGTCATTTGCTTCTATGGATGTAATTCCAGAAATTGCTGATGATGTCGAAGTAGACATTCAGGATAAAGATTTGCGCATTGATACATTCAGGGCCAGTGGAGCAGGTGGCCAGCATGTCAATAAAACAGACTCTGCAGTTCGGCTTACACATATTCCAACGGGTATTGTTGTGGCTTGTCAAAACGAAAGATCACAGCATAAGAATAAAGCCACTGCTATGAAGGTGTTGCGTGCAAAACTCTATGACCTGAAGCAAAAAGAACAGACGGAAAGAATGGCCAAGATTCAAGGTCAAAAAGCAGATATTGCCTGGGGAAGTCAAATCAGGTCTTATGTTTTTCAACCTTATACCATGGTTAAGGATCATCGAACGGGTGTTGAAACTTCCAATGGAAATGCGGTGATGGACGGCGATATCGATGCATTCATTCAGGCGTATTTACGGGGAGTTCGTAGACCGGATAGGGAAGTTTCTTAGAAAATAAACCTGAAAACTGATACTTGGCGCTTGGAATTTTTATTAAATAAAGATATATTCATCACCTCTTTTAGATCAGATTATTACCAGATGAATTAATTGCGGGCCGTAGCGTAGCCTGGTAGCGCGCCTGAATGGGGTTCAGGAGGTCGGGAGTTCGATTCTCCCCGGCCCGATATGTTTGTTTGATTTTATGCATGCTTATGAGATTAAACGGCTTTAAACTCCTGAACCAGGAAAGGGTACGGGAAAACAGTCGTTTTCCCGATGAGATTTTGATCCCACCACCTGATAGTTTGCCAGGAGGCAAGCCTCAAAGAGGCGTTCGCTTCGCGAACTCTATTAGGTGGCGGGATGATTCCTGAGTAGGAAGGATAGATCGAGAAAGGAAACCATAGGTTGCCTTTCTCGGGAGGAGTCCGAAGACGACGACGTGAAGGAGGTCGGGAGTTCGATTCTCCCCGGCCCGATATTTTAAAACCATCATTTCATATCTTGTGTTTAGCGGTTAGTAAAAATGAAACAAAGTAGATTGGAGATAACATGAAAATTTTTAGCATGTGTTTTATGTTTGTTCTTGCTGCCATTCTTCCATCTCAAGCAGACTCTGTCAAAAATCAAATTAAATTTCAGGAAATATCCGAAAAGCAGACTGTTATATCAATGGAGTTTCAATATTCAAGTGAAGGGAAGGGGACGGTCCTTTTTGAAAAACGAGGATATGATTGGAAAGCTATTGTTCGCGACCCAAGTCGCAAAATTATAAAAATGCTTGATATTCCTTCCAGTAAGATTTTGGACATAGGTGTGTTAAATCTTCGCGGTGAAGGGGATGAAGATATTTTCTTTGCAGGTAAACAATCCGGATCAGATTTTCATATTACTCAATTAAGTTTATTAAATACAAAGCAACTTTCGCTGATTACTTTGTCCATGCGATTTGATGATCAGAAAACACATCCTATTTCAGTTGTAAAGAGATCGGAAAATTTTTCTCAAGAGTTATTGAAACCCGAAAGTGACTTCTTAGAGAAAGTTAAATTCGAATATGGTTATTTGGATCAGCAAATGATCGAGCAGGATTCTGCAAATCCAAAATATGCTTTTTATTTCTGGGCTAAAGATAATGTAAATCTTGTAAATGGCACCGTGAAGACTCGTTCCTATCAAGGGTCTGTTTCTGATCTAGGGAAAACAACAGATCAATGGGAGGAGAATGGAATTGAGTATGTTGCCTATAAAATGGGACCGGTGATTGCTTATAATAAAAGTAAAAACGAACACGTTGTTCTTTATCATCCCAACAGCATGTATCATTGGCCAACAGTATTGCGTAAAGTAAATGAGTATTTGGTCATTGGAACTAAGGGGGAAGGTCTTATTGTTATTGATCTTAGAAATTTTCGGTTTAAGAGGCATCGTTTCTTTAATCATGATGATGATATAAAAAGAATTAAGTTGTTGGAAGGCAATAAAGTTCTTGTGAATGACTTTAGAGTAATTCCGTTAAATTGGTAGGATTCTCTTTTAGAGCGGAGTTGCAACTTCGAGCATTCGATGATTTGAAATATTTTGATTCATCTCGTGACAAAGTCGCTTGAGTCGATTTATTTCTGAGATTCCCAGCTTTAACATGGGGAAACTTGTCTTATTGTGATTCAAAGGTTCATCTAAATCAATCCATTCTCGACACATCTCTCCATCAGGGGTTCCCGGGATAGGGGAAAACTCTGAGAGCATAACTCTAATCCCTGAACTGTTTGCAAAGCGCATTGAAGCTTCTACATTTTGCGTTTCTCCCTGAGGATGTCCTACAATCAGATAAGCCGTAATATGATTTAAATTGGCTCCTGCATTTTTAAGATTCTCAATAGCTTGTGCAAACTCATGGGAATATACTTTACCGCCTGTTTTCTTCTGCCATTCATAAGCAGTGCTTTCAAAACCTAAATAAAGCATTTTAAAACCAGCTTTTATCATGAGCTTTGCAATTTCTGGAGTGATAAAGCGTGCGTTAAGAGCATTAGGGGTGTGAAATGAAATATGGATGTTTCTCTCAATGACCTTTTCTAGAAAAGGAATCAAAATTTTGTTTTGTTGATATAAAAGAGCATCATCATAAAAAACGATATTTTTTGCACCAAGTTTTAAAAGAAATTCCAGTTCATTTAAAGATCTTTCGACAGGATTGGGAATAAATTTCGGATACACTTGAGGAACGGAACAATAGGTGCATCGAAAAGGACAGCCTTCCGCAAGTTTAAGCACGCCCACACGAAGTTTAGGGTAGATCTCCCATAAAGGGGGTTGTGTAAGATCTGGAGTTATTCCTAAAAGGTTCCAAAGGGGATCAAGATTTAATCCTTCAACAATAAAATCTACTTTTAGATTTTTTGCATGATCCGTGCATAAGGTTGCATAAACGCCTCCCAAAATAATTTTTGTTTTTGGCCAAAACGCTCGAATATCTTCAATCACTTCCTTTACTCCTAAATACCAATAAGTCATGACGGTTTGAACAAAAGCAAAATCAGAAGGAGGATTGTCTTGAAGAAATTTTTGAAAATGAAGTCTTGGGATTCCATTTCTTCTATAGTTTCGAGGAACATGCTTAAAAACTACAGGTTTAGAAATGATTTCAGAAAGGAATTCTCCTCGCCCCCATTCGTCGCCGCGAAGAGAAGTTTGATTTATGAGAGGATGCTCGCGATCTAAGAAGTCAAAGAGCTGAAAATGAGTTTCATTTCTTAAAAAACCAGCAACACGTAACAGGCCAAAAGGTTTTAGCCAAAAATCATATGCGGAAAAATCATAAATAGGTGGATTAACGAGTAAAATACTAGGTTTCATGAAGAAAGATTATAGCACAATATTATTCTTAAATTTATATATCCCATTCCATGAAATGTGCGATTAAAATTGAAAGAAGAATAGGTTTAGAGTACTCTTTATCCTCAATAAATGGAGGAGGTTTTTATGACGACAGCAATTGAAACGAATATAGGTGGAATTCCAAAGATTGGTGATATAGCCCCCGATTTTACGGCGATTACAACTCAAGGGGAGTTAACGCTTAGTCGGTGGCAAGCCGATTCCTGGGTTCTTCTATTTTCTCATCCTGCAGATTTTACACC
Source organism: uncultured bacterium (assembly GCA_964640155.1). Lineage (GTDB taxonomy): Bacteria > Auribacterota > JACPWU01 > JACPWU01 > JACPWU01 > CAZXEQ01. Next base: position 52,284 of record CAZXEQ010000008.1, read on the forward strand.
TGTTTGTTCGACTGAGCTTTCAGAATTTGCTCGTCGTGAAGCAGACTTTGCAAAGCGTAATGTAAAATTGATCGGAAATTCAATCGATAGTGTTCATTCTCATCTAGCTTGGCGTGAGAATCTTCAAAAGATTTTTAATTGTAAAATTAATTATCCGTTAATTGCAGATATCAACATGGCTGTTGCTCAAAAGTACGGGATGATTCATCCAGGGCAGAGTTTAACTGCAACTGTGCGTGCTGTATTTGTGATTGACCCGAAGAGAGTGATTCGCGCCATTATTTATTATCCTATGAATGTAGGACGCAATGTTGATGAAATCTTGAGATTGATCGATGGACTTCAAACGGCAGATAAAAATGCTTGCGCAACTCCTGTTAATTGGAAACCAGGGGAAAAGGTCATTGTTCCTCCTCCTAAGACAGAGAAAGAAGTTGTTGATCGACTTGCAGCTGCTTATGAGAAGCTGGATTTCTATCTTTGTAAGAAGGATATCTAAAAACAGTGGATGGTGAATAGGGATTGGCAATTGATCGTATCCTAATCCGCATGAAAATTACCTTTCTCTATTCACTATCCTTCATGCACATTCCCTTGTACTTCTTCCCTTTATTTCATTGTAGAGACCTCTATTTTTAGATATAATTTTTTCTCCTAATTCTTTACAAAGGGAATATGAACTCTATAAAAATTGGACTTATTGGATGCGGGACTGTTGGAAGTGGCGTTGTGGAGCTTCTCTCGAAAAATCGAGATTTAATTGCTTCTAGAACAGGAATTTTTCTTGATTTAAAAAAAATCGCTATTCATGACACTAAAAAGAAGCGGTCTTCTTTTTTAAACCAGGATTGCTTAACATCAAATCCTGAAGTGGTTGTAAGCGATCCCCAGATTCAAATTGTTGCAGAGTTGATGGGCGGAATCCATCCCGCCAAAGAATTAATTCTAAAAGCACTTCGAAGCGGGAAACATGTTGTTACGGCCAATAAAGCTTTGCTTGCGCAATGCGGACAGGAGCTTTTTGAAGTGGCTAACCAATATCAACGCCATCTTTTTTTTGAAGCAAGTGTGGGTGGGGGCATTCCTGTTATAAAAGGACTGCGTGAAGGTTTGGTTGGAAATCATTTAAAAGCGATTTATGGTATTGTGAATGGAACCTCAAATTTTATTTTAAGCAAAATGAGTTTAGAAGGAGTTGATTTTCAAGAAGCTTTAAAAGAAGCCAAAAAACTAGGTTATGCAGAAGCTAATCCGCGTTTTGATTTAGAGGGAATTGATTCTGCTCATAAGCTTGTGATTCTGACTTCACTGGCTTATGGGCATTGGATTCCACTCAAAAAAGTTTATACGGAAGGTATTACAAAAATCACAGCCCAAGACATTGAACGGGCGAGAGAATTTGGATATGTTATTAAGCTTTTAGCAATTGCAAAAGATAAAGGTGATGCAATTGAAGCGCATGTGCATCCAACTTTGATTTCACGCCACCATTCGCTCTCTTCGGTGAATGGTGTTTATAATGCAATTTTTTACGAGGGAGACTTTGTAGGGCAAGGACTTCTTTATGGGAAAGGTGCAGGCGCAGGTCCTACAGCCAGTGCAGTTGTAAGCGACATTGTAGATGCGGCAAAAAAGCTTGGAGACATAAAAATTGATTTTGAAGCAAGATCTTTGGCCAAGTCAAAGAATGTTGAAAGTATGGATGAGTTGATTGGACGCTCTTACTTAAGATTTTCTGCCCTTGATCAGCCAGGCGTGCTAGCAAAAATTGCTGGGGTTTTAGGTAAACATGGCATCAGCATTTCTTCAGTGATTCAAAAAGAAAGACACGCCAGCGGTGCGGTGCCTGTTGTTGTGATGACACATCAAGCTAAAGAAAAAAATTTTAGAGAAGCCATTGAAAAGATTGATCAGATGGATGCGATTCGTTCAAAAACTTTAAGAATTCGAGTAGAAGAGGAAGGTGTCGAATGAGTTGGAAGGGAATTATTCATGGATACAGACAATTTTTGCCTGTTACTGAAAAAACACCTATTGTTTCTTTAAATGAAGGCAATACACCTTTAATTTATGGAAAAAATATTAGCGAGAAATTAGGCGCGGGGCTCAAAATTTATTTTAAATTGGAAGGGTCTAATCCTACGGGTTCTTTTAAAGACCGTGGAATGACCATGGCAATTTCAAAAGCAGTTGAAGAGGGATCAAAAACTGTCATTTGTGCATCTACGGGAAATACCTCTGCAGCTGCAGCTGCTTATTCTGCTCGGGCAGGTTTGAAATGTATTGTCCTGGTTCCAAAAAGTGGAATTGCATTGGGTAAATTGGCTCAAGCTTTAATGCATGGTGCCATTGTTTTAGCTGTGGATGGAAGTTTTGACGAAGCTTTAACCGTTGTGAAAGAGATTGTTGAAACGCATCCCATCACTTTGGTTAATTCTATTAATCCTTATCGACTGGAAGGTCAAAAAACAGGAAGCTTTGAAATTTGTGATTGGTTGGAAGGCAAAGCCCCTGATTTTCATTTTATTCCGGTAGGTAATGCAGGCAATATTTCTGCTTATTGGAAAGGGTATCAAGAATATTTTCAGATAAAGAAAGCTCATCAATTGCCAAGAATGATTGGATTTCAGGCTGCAGGAGCTGCTCCGATTGTAGAGGGCCATGTTGTTGAAAAGCCAGAAACGATTGCGACCGCTATAAAAATCGGGAATCCGGCTAATTGGAAAAAAGCAAGTGAGGCTGTGAAAGATTCAAATGGCTTAGTTGATAAAGTGAGCGACGAAGAAATTTTAAAAGCTTATCAAATGTTGGCCAGACTCGATGGAATTTTTGTTGAACCTGCTTCTGCTACAACCTTAGCAGGGATTATAAAGCTTAAAGAAAAAGATTTTTTTGCGAATCGTAAAGAGTCAATCATCGTGGCCACATTAACAGGAAATGGCCTTAAAGATCCGGATCGTGCGATTAAAGTAGCTGGAGAACCAAAAGTTATCAAACCTAAAATAGAAGAAGTTTTAAAATTTATATAAAATTTTTTAAAAGGATTTTAAAGCATGTCGTTGATTGTTCAAAAATATGGTGGTAGCTCAGTTGCAAATCCTGAGCGAATTAAAAATGTGGCCCATCGTATTGTGGCTGCAAAAAAAGCTGGAAGCAACGTTGTTGCAGTTGTCTCTGCTTTGGGAGATACCACGGATGATTTGATTGAATTGGCAAAGAAGATTACGGATAATCCGAGCGATCGTGAAATGGATATGCTGATGGCAACAGGAGAGCAAATGTCGGCAGCGTTGCTGTGTATGGCAATTCATGCATTAGGATATTCAGCCATTTCTTTTACGGGTGCACAGGTGGGAATTTATACAGACAATGTTCATACAAAAGCAAAAATTAGAAGTATCAGTACAGACCGAGTTCAAAGCGCTTTAAAAGAAGGTCACATTGTTGTTGTTGCAGGTTTTCAAGGAGTGAATGATACTCAAGATATTACAACATTGGGCCGAGGCGGGTCTGATACGACAGCAGTTGCTTTGGCTGCGGTTCTTAAAGCAAATACATGTGAAATTTATACGGATGTGAATGGCATTTACACAACGGATCCCAGAGTGGTTCCAGAAGCAAAGAAAATTCCTGTAATTTCTTATGATGAAATGTTGGAGCTGGCAAGTTTAGGCGCAAAGGTGATGCATTCACGCTCAATTGAATTTGCAAAAAAATATGGTGTAGATATTCATGTAAGATCTAGCTTTAATAATGAAGTTGGGACGATGATTACGGAGGAGGTAAAAGAAATGGAAGATGTCGTGATTCGAGGGATTGCAGCAGATAAAGATCAAGCCAAAGTTACGATTAGTAAAGTTCCTGATCAGCCGGGTATTGCTGCGAAACTGTTTAAAATTTTAGCTGATGCACATGTGAATATTGATATGATCATTCAAAACGTGAGTGAGAAGGGGCATACAGATATCTCATTTACCGTAAGTGAAACGGATTTACCTAAAACGCTTAAAGTTCTTAAAAATGCATGTGCTGAAGTGGGCGCCCAGAAGCTTGATTCGGATGACAAAATTGCTAAAGTTTCTGTGGTGGGGGTAGGAATGAAAAGTCATTCAGGCGTTGCTGCAAGCCTTTTTGAAGTACTGGCGCATGAAGGAATCAATGTTGAGATGATAAGCACTTCTGAGATTAAAATTTCCTGTGTCATTCGAAGAGAAATGGCCGATAAAGCAGTAAAAGCAATTCATAAAAAGTTTGAATTAAATAAATAAAAACAGTAATTCGTATTTCGTAAAAATGAACTGCGAACTACAGGTCTTAAAAATATGACAAAGCAAATAAAAATCTACGACACAACATTAAGAGATGGCGCTCAGGCAGCTGAGATCACATTCTCCGGAACCGACAAACTTTTGATTGTAGAGAAACTGGATGATTTTGGCATTCCTTATATCGAAGGAGGATGGCCGGGATCTTCTCCTAAAGAAGTTAACTTTTTTAAAGAAGCAAAAAAACTTAAGCTTAAAAATGCAAAGCTTGTTGCATTTGGTAGCACAAGAAAACTAAATAGCTCTGCAGCCTCAGATCCTCAAATCAAAGCTTTGCTGGATGCAGATACTCCTGCTGTTACCATTTTCGGAAAAAGTTGGACATTGCATGTTGAAAAAATTTTAGGTGCCACATGGGATGAAAATCTTGCCATGATTCATGACTCAGTTAAATTCTTAAAGAGTCATGACAGAGAAGTAACTTATGATGCAGAGCATTTTTTTGATGGCTATCAGGATAATCCAGAATATGCCTTAAAAACTTTAAAAGCAGCCGAAGAAGCTGGGGCAAATTATATTGCCCTATGTGATACAAATGGTGGAACTTTGACCTCTCGACTTTTTGAAATCATTCAAAAGGTGCGTAAAGAAATCAAAGCTCCTTTGGGGATTCATGTTCATAATGATGCAGGCTTAGCTGTTGCAAATTCTGTCATAGCTGTTGAGGCTGGAGTCATTCAAGTGCAGGGTACCATCAATGGTTATGGCGAGCGCTGTGGTAACGCCAATCTTTGTAGTATTATCCCTAATTTACAGCTTAAGTTAGGATATTCCTGTTTAGCCGAGAACAAGCTAAAACATTTATCGGAATTATCACGATTTGTAGATGAATTGGCTAATCTTCGTCATGATGAGCGTGCACCTTATGTAGGCGCACATGCCTTTGCTCATAAAGGTGGAACCCATGTTCATGCCGTTCAAAAAGTCACAAAAAGTTTTGAGCATATTGAACCCGAATTAGTGGGAAATCAACGAAGAATTCTTGTCTCAGAAATGGCCGGGAAAAGCAATATTATGGTCAAAGCCATTGAATTAGGAGTGGATTTAACAAAAGAAGATCAAAATCCTGAGGTTCGAAAAATTGTTCAGGAACTTAAAAAACTTGAGCATGAAGGCTATGAATATGAAGCAGCTGAAGCTTCTTTTAAATTGCTCATGCGAAAGGTTCTTAAAAAGCATAAAAACTTTTTTGAATTGGAAGGTTTTCGTGTCATCATCGAAAAACAAGGCAATGGAAAACCTCGTTCAGAAGCAACAATCAGAGTAAAAGTGGATGGTGTTTGCGAGCATACTGCAGCTGAAGGGGATGGACCTGTGAATGCCTTAGACAACGCGCTCAGAAAAGCCTTGATGAGTTTCTATCCATCACTTGCCAATGTTCATCTTCAGGATTTTAAAGTTCGTGTGCTAGATGCCAAAGCAGGAACTGGTGCCAAAGTACGTGTTTTGATTGAGACCAAGGATGATCAAGATATGTGGGGAACAGTGGGTGTAAGTGAGAATATCATTGAAGCCTCCTGGGAAGCCTTGGTGGACAGTCTCGAATATAAGCTTTTGAAGGATGAAGAAAAGAGCAAAAAGATGAGTGGTTTGGCTTAATGCGATTTCTTCGCAAATAAGTTTCTTATCTTTTTTCTAAAAAAATTGTTTTTTGTTTACCTTTTCTTGACTAGCTCATCTACCTGTAATAAGCTTGCCACTAAGATTGTTAAATAAAACAAACTTGTAGCAAATTAAGAGCACTCTCCTTAAAAATGGCTAATCTGTAATAAGTCATTACAACTTATGGAGGATAACAATTTGTTACGGAGAATTATTGTTGGCTTATTAATTTTTTCTTTAAGCCTGGATATCACTGGTATTAGTGTAAAAAGGCAACTTCAGGCTCAAGTCCTCCCTCTGTCCAATCCTCAAAAAGCAGGAACTTCATTAGGAATTGATTCTTTAGATCTTAAAGATATGCAGCTAGAAAAAACCTTTAAAGGATCTCTGCCTTTTCAAATTATTCTTATTCGAGATATTCATGCCGAACCAGAAGCCCAATTCAAGATTGCGGATTCACTCAAAGAAATATGTAAACAATTATCTGCTAAAGTATTTATTGAGGGGGCCTCTGGGGTTGTTCGTCCTTTATTATATCAATCTTTTCCCGATAAGAATATTCGGCGTAAAGCTAGTAAGACCTTTGTTGAAAAAGGTTATTTAACTGGGGCTGAATTTGCAGCTATTGAAATGGGTTTACAGAGTAATTTAAAAATTTACGGTGTTGAGAATATTAATCTTTACATCAAGAATTTAAAGGCTTTTTGGAAAACTCGCCAATTACACAAAAAAAATGAAACTATGATTGAGAGAATAGAAGTTTCTTTAAAAGAACTTAAAGACAAGTGCTTCTCTTTAGAACTCCAAAAACTTGATTTTATGGAGAAATCTCTAAATGATAAAAATTTTAATTTAAAAGAAATCATCGGCTCATTAGAACCGCTTTTATTCAAAGAAGGATGGGTTTGGGATAAGTGGAAAAATCTTGCTCAAGTGTATGAGATTTTAAAAACAGGAGAGAGCATAAATCAAAACGCTGTCCAGGAGGAGTTACAACTTTTATTTAAAGAACTTGAGAAAAAACTTCCCAAAAATCAATTGCAACAGCTTGTGGAAAGTGGACTGACTTATCGGTTAGGAAGGATTTCTGCATTTGAGTATTTTGAGGATTTAGAAAAAATAGTAAAAACTCAAATGTCTTTAGAAATCTTTGACCGGAAATATCCTCATTTAGAAAAATGGAAACAATTAAGCTTAAAACAGGAGAAATTTAATTTTTCAAAAGCACAGGAAGAACTTCAAGATCTTATAAACGCTCTCTTTGAAAAGATATCCACACGAGAGGGTGTAATAGAATTGAGGAATTTGGATAAGGTTTGGTTTTTGTTTCAGAAGTTGGTTTTACTTAAGTTGTCGAAAGGAGATTTTACAGAAATAAAAAAATGGAATTTGGAAGAGAATTTTGATCAGTGGCATCATCAACTCATAAAATTAAACGATGTTTCTGTGGTTTTATCTTTGTTCGATATTCAGAGTTTTAAAGAGCTTTTGCAAACGGCTGAGAGTTTTTATGGGTATGCACAAAAAAGAGATCAGGTGTTAATCAATAATACATTGAAGAGATTGTCTAAGTCCGATGAGGTAGGAGTTTTAATTACGGGAGGTTTTCATACAGATGGAATTCAACAAGAGCTGGAAAAAGAAAAAATTTCTTATGTTACATGGACGCCACAAATTAGAAATTTTTCCAAAGAGAATTTTTATGAAAAAATTATGATGGATAGAAGTTTTAATCTTGAAGAGGCCTTTTCCTCAAAACGTTTTATTTTGAGGGATAATTCTGATGAACTTCGACGCATGCTAGGAATTCCTGTGGATAAAGTATTAAAAGTACTAAACCAGAAAGCATATACACAATTAGATCAAGAAATCTTAGAAGGTTTATTAAGAGAAGCTGATGAAACCAGAATCGGAACAATCAATGAAACAGTTTCTTCTTGGATGAGAGAAAGGAGACTTGCTCCTGACTGTGATGCTCTAGAAGTAGAACGTGTAGCTCTTGCATCTGAAAGATATGCACCTGCAGAGGTTTTTTTATCATTGACCCGCTTAGATAGCAGCAGTCATTGGGAAAGAATTTTAGCTAAGCGTGTTGTTCGTGAAGCTTTTGGTGGAAGCAAAAAATATGAAGGGCTTGTCTATTTAACTGAAACGATGATGAAGAAAAGCCATCAAGCAACTCAAGCAATTGTAATAAAAGTCATTCGGAAAATGATGGATGAAGTTCAGATTTTTTTAAAAGAACAAAAAAAGGAAAAAGCCGAAGAAAAAGTGCTGATGGCTTTAGACCTTCTTATCTATTTTCTTCAGCGCTCTAGAAGTTATTTTGTGCCTTCTTATCTTCTTAAAGAAGTTTTATTGAGAATTAAATCTGATCCAATGAAAGATTTAGGCCCGGCTTGTTTTGAAAAAATAGCGCCCATGATTGTAGAGATGGAGAGATATTTGCCGAGTGCGTTTTGGATGAGAGAAGCAGTTTGGATGAATCACATTGAACTTATCAAAGCTATAATGAGGCAAGAACAAAAGGCATTGCTGGATGAGAGAGTAGCGTTGTACGAAAGGGCTGGGCTATATCTTTCTGGTTTTTTAAATGAGATCAAAAAGCTTGCACAAGAGGGTCATCTCAAAGAAGCCTTAGCGCTTTTTGATCTTGTTTTTTTAGAAAATGATTTTAAAGAAGGTGACTTTTTAAAAGAAATTCAAAAAGTAAAATCTTTTTTAGAAGCTAGAAAACGTTTGCCTGATTTAAGAATGCAGCTATTAGATGCTTCAAAAATTTTTAAAGAAGGATTAATGATAAAAGATTTTTCAGAAAGTACAGTTACTTTTGAAGAGGTGTTGAGTTTATATCATTCTTCTCAAGTTCTCATGAGGGAGGCTCAATTAGATTCTTTTGAAATAAAATTAGGGAATCGTTCTTTTATTTATACTCCTGTGATGCTCGAGGATAGAATTAGCTTGCTCGAGAACTTGATCCATTTTGAAAATGCAATTGTAAAGTGGGATGGAACTCAAGTAGAGCATTTTATAGGAGTTCTAAAGAAATGTTTTGAAAAAACGAAACTTTCAGATGAAGAACGTTTAGGATTTGAAAGATTATATGCAGAATATCAACTCATAGCAGAGATTCGCTTGCAAATTATGCAAGGTGATCTTCCCCGGGCGATCAGTCGTATATCATCGCTTCAAAACGCTGCACAAGCGCTGCCTCTGGCGCAGTTTTTTTATGAGCACTTGTTTGTTCATTTAAAACAGAAATTAACGGATGCTGTTCAAAATTCTGAAGCTGTTGGGAAAGCATTATTAGAACTTGATGAGCTATTTGCAATCAGATTGCCGGGTCCAGTACCCGCTTCTCTTTATGCTGATATGAGCCTTTTGGAAGAACGCTTAAAATCAATCAAGAAGGCTTATAAACTTTATCAGGAAACACTTGAATTAATTGAAAGAGAAGAATTTGAGGGAGTGGAGCAAAATGCTGAGCGGATTTCAAGAATATCAACGATCTGGGCCAAGATACTACGTGCAAAATTGGTTGATGAAAAAAATATCTTCAATGCGAAGATTCAAGAGAGATTAGATGAGTATTGGAAGAAGGGGGAAGAGGCTTTTAAGAGAGTTTTAACGGTAGAAACAGAGCGGAAGTTTGACAAAGAAGCTTTGCAAACAGCTTTGGAAAATTATTCTCTTTTACTAAAAGAGAACTCTAAAAATCGGTCTTTAAAAATTGAAAGATCTAAGATTGTTTTGAAGCGTAATTTGATTCAAGCGTTTTTAAAAATTGATGCAGACTATGCATCAATTAACGATACCTCTTCTTTAAATTTACAATACAAAAAAATAGCCAGTATTTTAAAAAGAATAGATATTATTTTAGATACTTCATCTCCTTATCAAGAAGTCTTAGCTGAAGTGAAGCTTCCTTTAACGGCATTTAGGCGACAAATATCCGGTGCTCTTGGGGAAAAATCCGAGAGTTTAAAATTTCAGACAGACCAAAGAACTTCGAGAGATCAATTTCATCAAGCTTTTGAATTTTTTCATATGGGTTTTACATTCACGGATGCACAAAAGAGATCAGAATATTGGAATTTGTCTCGTCTTGCTTTTAAAAAGGTTAAAAATGATTTGTTATTTTTAAATCTAACTTCAATAGACAGAAGAGGAAAGCTCTATGATGATGCGTGGTTAGTGCAAATGTTGGATTTCATAAACGCTTTGATTGAGTTTGAGGGAATATCCGAGGATGATAAAAATAAAAGAACTAAATTAGAAAAAATGAAGACACTAATGGAAGCGTCTGCTTCTTTTGATTTACGAGATACAGAGATAAAACAGATTCAGGGTTTAATAAAAAGAAGAGAGTTTTGGATGACATTCACTGATCTGATTGAGCAAAGGGAATATGCTCGCATGAGTGAAGTTTTAAAACAAGCTGAAGCTTCTAAAGAATTGCATGATGCTCCTGAAATAAAAAAAGCTCGTCAGCTCCATTGGAAATTGGCCTTTAAACCTATTAATGACTTGTTGGATAAAACAGAAACAACTCGAGTAAGCACAAAGCTAAAAGTTGGGGAGGAAGAAGTTGAAAAAAATTTGGTAGATTTGAGATTGGAGCGTGTCGGAGAACTTTTTACCGAATTTCTTTTAGATGAGTTTCAACAAAATTTTTCTCCTGATCAGCATAGGAAATATGAGGGGCTTCAAAAACGATGGAAAGGATTAAAAGAGGCTCGCCAAATCTATATTCGTGCCGAAGAAGAGCTAAGAAAAGGGAGTTTCTCTTCTGTGAAAAGGAGTGTTAATAAGATTAAAAGATATTCTGAAATGTGGGCAAGCGAGCTTAAAGGAAAAGTTCTTTTTGCAGAGCAAGAAAAGCATAGTGAAATCATGGAAACGATCACTGCTGCGGATGATTTGTTTCGATATGCTTTGGACTGTGAAAGAGATACAGATATTAAACTTTTTAAAGAAAGTTCAGATTTATATTCTAGTGCGATTGCTAAAATGCAGATGTGTCATGCAGAAGTTGTGTTCCCAATATCTGAGATTTTATTGAGGGCTCATTTTGCCAAACAAGTTGCTGAAGTTGACCAACAGCTAGACGAAGTTCTTTCTAAGCCTATTTCAAGTTTGGAGGAGCTAACCACTCTTAATCAAAATGTTTTGTCCTTATTGAAGACAAGAGAAGATTCAAAGCTTGATAAAACAGCAGGAGACTTGGTACAGAAAGAGGATATTCAAGAGGATATTCGCAACAAAAGAATTTGGAAGAATTTGCTACAGAGGAGGGCACAGGTATTATGGAAAATGTCTTTCTTGGAAATACAGAAAGCTGCATTTTTAGAAATAAAAGAAGATAAAGAAAAACAAATTCAAATACGTCAAGCGCTTCTTGTTAGGGCTGAAGAACCTTTAAAGGAATTAAAAAGATCGAAAGCTTTTACAGATTTGGCCGCACAAATCAATTCTGCTAGCTCAGAAAGAAACGAGACAAAACCTCTCTTAAAACCTCCTAGAGCAGCATCCCTAGAAGATCGACTCAACTTAATGAGAGAAGCGAAGACAAAAGGTCGAGAAAGTTTAAAAAGAAAGGATCAAACAAAAGATCCAACAACGATAGCATTACGATTAATAGCTGCACTTAAGCAGCTTGTTCCAGTTAAAGCAGATGATGATCTTCTGGCACAACAAACGCAAAGAGGTCTCGTTTTAATACAACTTCGTGTGATTCACCAAGCTATGATAAATCTTTCTTTGGGTGAAGTAGATCAAAAGAATATTCTGGAATTTATATTCAAGGTTTTAAATTTAACCGACCAGGTTGAGACAATTGGGGAGCTTATAGCAAAGGAAGAAGCATGGAAAAATAAAAATGATTTATCTTTAAAAGAAGCAGAAATGCGAAGATTCCAAGACGAAACACAGAAAAAAAATGAAGCTTTGTACCGGTCTATTATTGAAAAAATAATGGAATTAAATCAGGATTATTCTTTCGAGGTGAGTGATCAAACTAGGATCAATAATGAAACTTCCTTTCATAGACTTAAAGAAGAGGCAGAGAGTTTAACAAAGAGTTTTGTTCCCCAAGAAGAAAGCCAAACGGCTTTTCAAGCCCAAATCAAAATTCGTTTTTATTTGTCTCAGATTACGGAAGAAATTTCAAAAACTCGTAAAAGTATTCTTTTTAAAGAAAAACTTACGAGTTGGAGAAAAACTCTATCATTGATTCAGCTTTTTCGAGAAGAAAGCTTTTATGAAAAGATTTGGGATAGTGAATTACTTGATTTGCATGGACAGATTGAAAGTTTCTTTAAAGTTCATGATTTGCTTTTTAAGCATATATATCAAGTTGAAAATATGGCAGAAGCATTAACAAAATTAGACTTAGCTGAATCTTTATTTCCTTCAAACATTGATCGATCTGTTTTGCCATGGAGCGAGCTTAGAAAGAGGTTGGATGTTTGCAAAGAAATGAAAGCCTTTTATAGAAATTCTTTAACAGCAATAGATGGTGCAGGAAAACCTGTAGATGCTTTATGGGTTTTAAAAGTTTCCTTGGGAATGGCTAAAGATGCTTTAAGTGCTAGGGATTATGACCTGGTGAGGCTGGGGTTGTTAGAAGTGCTTTCAGGATGTTTGCAAAAAGGTTTTGAGAATTTTGATTCACTGGTTTTTGAAGATAGGGAAAAGCTTTTGCTTGGGTTAACAGAAATGGTTAAGGAAAAATTTTTGGATGAGACTTTTCTTGAAATGATTGTAGAGAGAACTTTTGAATCTATTTCTCAATATATCAATGATTCTCAAAAGCATCTTGGTAAAAGTCAATTAAACGATATTCGTGCTTGTGTACATGCATTTCAAAGATGCATAAGAACTTTAGATGATTTGATGGCTATGATTTCGGTATCCCAAGACGAAGTGATTGTAAAACTTCAAGACATGAAGGACCAAGTTAATTTATTTCTTTTGATTTTTTTAACCCATGCTCAATCATTAGGAGAACTAAATAATTTAAAATCCCCCCTTGAAAGAGTCCAGAAGTTAAGAGTATTAAATGAAAATATCTTTGGGGAAGACATCATAATACCACTTTTAAAATCGCACGAAGAAACCATTCAGCGTATTGTCCTTTATTATCGTCAGCAATGGATGCAGGCTTTATTACATTTAGCCATTACAGGAGCGCAAAATGCCGAGGAAGAAGATCATTTTTTAAATGAGCTCACTTTAGGAATTCATTTTCTTAATGAAGGGTTTGAGGAGGGGAATGCGCTTTTAGTTAGAGCAGTTCAAGAAAGAAAAATGATTGGGAACTCAAATTTGTTAAATCCTAAAAGTGATTTAATACAATTTGAAGAACTCTTAAAAATAGCGAGTACTTATGGAGGAGTGTTTTTTCAAGATCGATTATCTTCTTTGATCAATCACGCATTAAGCGAATGTCTCGTTCTTTTAAAAAAGGGACAGTTAGATTCTGTTGAAACTTTTTTAAAGCTTGTGGATAAAAATAGGAAAATTTTGACACTCAATGAAGATCTTTTAAGACATGTAGCAGATGAAGTAACGACTTTTCTAGAATTAAGACGACAAATCAACGAAATAAAGATCGCTTTAAAATCAGACAAATCCTCAACGCATTGGATGGCGTTAGCTGGCATTTATCAAAAATGGTTAAATCATGCTCCCTATGACGATAATATCTTTTCGGATTACACAAATCTTTTGAAAAAAGTTGTTCAGGATTTTGAAAAAGGGCTAGAAGCAGCTACTTCTCTAGAGGCTTTACATGAGATTATGTCAACTTTTCAGTTTAATGAACTTTTTAGCGACGAAAGTGAAATAGCGCTTGAGAATAGTCTTAAGGATTCTGATCGTCGAAAGACTTTTTTAGAAATAAAGAAACGCTTTGTAATAATACGAAATCAAATAATGGCAAATTTGAATGGTATAAACCTTGATAAAATACAAGATTTTGAAAAACAACTTGAACAATTTCCTTTTCTCCATGTTTTAAGTCGAGTTCTTGTTCCTGTGATGTATGCTTGGACGCAAGATTGTTATGCTGAAAGTGCTTCTTTGCAAGGAGGGACTTATAAAGAAGCTTTAAACAAATCTTTTGAGGCATTGAAGTCTGTTCACTCAATAACTTCTCTCTTAAAGAAGCGTACACGAATATTTATATCGACTGAAAGGAGTTTGGCTGAGGAAGGTGCTCATACGCTTGGCATTTTACTTCAGGGGCTTGAAGATGCTCAAAATCCCTTACTGGAACAGCTAGGCTATGAAGTTTTATCTGAAAGACTTGTTCTCTATAACAAAAAAGTAAGCTCTCTTCCTAAATCCCATCAGAATGAGTCAGAACAAGAAAAAGTAATACAAGCATATTTGCGAGCCTATTGCGAATCTTTGCGTATTCAATTTGAAAAAATTGAGAATAAAGCAATTAATAAGTCGCAAACAGGGGAAAATATTTATCAGAGTTATGAAGATTTATTAAAATTAGAAGCAGCATTCGATTTGCTAAATGCCTATCAAGTCCGTTTCCCTGAAATCACTTCTGTTTTAGAAATACTTCAAAGTGATTGCGCACGTCTTAAAAGAGGAATTTGGTTGCTCAGTCTGTTTTTTCAAGAAGAATTTTCAAATCTCAAATTAAAAAAACTTTCTATGGTGGATTTAAATGATGCTTTTAGAGTTTTAGAATATGGATTTGAAATACAGAATGTTTTTAGAACAGAAGAGCCTGTTTTGACAGAGTTGGATTTAGCTGTTGAATGGTTTAAATATTTATGGAGTCCTTCTCTTGATTTACAAAAGAATTCTGAAGAATTAAAACTTATTTTAAAAAAAGCTATAAGTCTTTTGGCTCGTCCTGGGCCAAGAGCAAAAATCGTCGTAGAGATTATAAATTCTTTTTTGTACAGTCAGATTCATTTTTTAGAATATTTAATTCATAGTAGAAATTATACTGAAGCTCAAAGGCATATTAACTTTTTTTTAAATCTTATTCCTCAGGAAGATGCTTATCGGGATATTCGTCAGAAATTAGAAGCGCTTTTAACAAAAGCTGTGGCGCCTTCGCAGGAAGAGTCTTCACCGATTTCGCCTGATGCCCCACACGCGAATGGTGCTGACAAAGTTCTTGAGAATGGTTCTGAGAATGGAATACATAAACCTTCGACAGGGATTATTCCTCCACGTGATACGGAAGTACTAGATCAGTGGGTAAGAAATCTTCCTGGTCATTGGACAAGAGATCTTCTTATCCCGGGTTTATCTCGTCCTCACTTTTTGGCTCTTCATGGAGGTTATATAGATGGGGGAGAAAAACCTGCTGTGACTCATGTTAAGACCAATCAGGCAATCGCTCGTGATATGGTTGCACTAGATGCTGTTCCCATCGAGACTGTTGAGGGGATAGGCATTCTTTCAAAAGATTCTGATTTAATAAGAGCGATGCAAAGCTTTTTAAAAGGTGCTTTTTTGAATTCAAGAACAAAAAATGCCTTAAAAGGCGTAAGAGTTGTTTTGCTACCGGAACCCCAAGTTGATGAAAAGAGCGGACCAAAGCCAAATCCAAAACAAGCCTGCATTGAAGAAAATGATTTGGGATCTGTCTATGCTCATTATGGTCAAAAAGGTCAAGACCCAAAAGGCCAAACTTCTTCGATTTTCTTTAGGGCAGAGCTTGTAAAACGATTACTTGCTTTACCTGAAAAAGGACCTCAAGCGTTAGCGGCTTTAATAAAATTAGAGTCTTACCGACATGAATACCGTGAAGATCCCAAAAAGGTGGATAAGCGTTCATCTGCTGAAGTTGTAAAAGCAGCTAGGCTCAGTAGAGATGAGCTCAGAAATTTAGTCCATAGTCTCGCCGAAGTAGAGGCCGATATTCTTCTAGAAGAAAAGGATAATACTCAGGCTATTATTAATGCTGCAGAACTTCTGGAACATCCAGAAATGGCGATGCTTGATGACAATACTGTTATAGGTAAGTTGAGAGGTCCGCTATCGACTGTGTTCACTCGTAAAATCGCTGATCGCATTCGAACCACCGAAGATGATCGAGCAAAAAGATATTTGATGCAAATACAAGCGGCCACAGAGAAAATACACAATATTCAAATTGCTAGCGAAAGCGAGCTACTCATAAGCTTTCTTAAAGACAAACTTAGAGAAATTCCAAATATACAAACTTTAGGAATCGATCTTCTTATGGGAGAAATCATCGTCACATTGGCTGATGGTAAAAAACAAAGTTTAAAACTCTCCAGTCAGGTTATACAAGCCTTAAGTCTTATGGTTGGAAAGTTGGCTGGCTCCGTTGAAAGAATTGTTATAGATATTGCGACATCAGAGCAAAGGGGAAATTTCTTAGAAAAGGCTATAATCTTATTAATGAGTCCAGATCAAAAAACTTTAACTCCTAACGAAAGAAAAATTATAGGAGAATTAACAGCTCAAAGAATAGAAATAGAAGCTGTCGATCTTATTCATATCAGTCAAGACCTTGGAAATCTTGCTCGAATTACTCCTGATGTCATTAAAGCTTCAGAATACTTTGCTCAAAGCTTAGACCAAAGAAAACATCCTATCTTAATAGAAGCCGAACTTATAAAGCAAAAATTGGCA
Source organism: uncultured bacterium (assembly GCA_964640155.1). Lineage (GTDB taxonomy): Bacteria > Auribacterota > JACPWU01 > JACPWU01 > JACPWU01 > CAZXEQ01. Next base: position 68,849 of record CAZXEQ010000008.1, read on the forward strand.
TCACTTACAGGTGATGATAGGGAAGCCTTTCTTAAACATTGTCAAAAATATTATGCGGTATTACGAACAGAAAAAGTAGAAGGTCTGGAAGAAGATAAAACACAAGAACATCTTTGGAAGAATTACGACGCCTTTATAGAGCTTGATCCAAATTATAAAGTAGCTATTTTAAACGCAACGTCATTGCCTGCTGAAATAGAGCAGGTTATGGTTATTAAACTTAATGCTGACCAACAAAATTCCGACACAATCTTCAATGAATTAACCAATTTTGCAACCTATATTGCTGATATAGGCAAAAAAGAGGCAAGAGAAGACGGACAAGTTAGCAAAATGTTTTCCATTCTCATACAAGCCCTGTATGAGGGAAATCCTCAAGAAGCCCAGTCAATATTAAGCAAAATGTCTTTAGAAGAAATTTTAGTAAAATCAGAAATCTTATTCCCGCCGATTAATCAGCATTTTCAAAAAGACTTAGATGCTTTTATACGCGCCAAACGCACCATTGATGCAATGGCGTAATTATTTTTCTTATCATTTGATGAAAGATTCATTTTGAGTTAAAGCTGCCAGAGAACTTTTCCCGCAGACAATTTTTTGAATTTTCTTGTTGACCCCAAAGAATCTTCTCTATAGAATTCCTAAAAAATTTGTTACTACATACTTTAGTTTAATTTGTTTATCAGGTTCAAAACGGTGAATAAGGGGGCGCACCCGTTTGAAGAAATTTATTGCATCTTTATTAAGCATTCTTCAACTTTTCTGGTCTATTCCAGAAGATTTATTTGCTCAGGATTTTCAAGAGCCGTCCAATGCCGTTCCTATTGCTGAAAATCCTTCTTCTGATTCCTTCATTCCTTTGAAACAAGCTCGAGAAATTCAAGAGCATGAGCAGTATTTGCAAGACAAACAATTTCAAATGCAGGCCTTGCGGTCCAGTCATTCTTTAATTCGCTCTCCTTTTTCTAAAAATCCCAATCCCTTTATGAATGTGAATGATCCCGTTCAATCTTTTAAATCTCTAGATTTTCAAACTCAAAATATTCATCGACAGTTGCGTTCATTGGCAGAGATGGAACTCAGGCGTATTGCGGCCTATATGGAACGTTATGTTCTGGCTTACAATAAAGATAAAAGCATCAAAAAAACCACTTACTTTAATGCTGTTCCTATTCGAATTGAAAATGAGCGTTTGGTCGATTCTCACGGGAAGCAGACAATTCGAAACACGAGAAATATGAAGTATAACGAGAAACGCCAGTTAATTTCTTATGAAAGCGAATCTTTAGATGCTTTAGGTAACACGACAAAGACAACATGGAAAGAAGGCACTTACTATACGAAATCTGATGAACAACTGAATGCTCGTACAAAAGAAGGTTATGTAAAATCTTATACAGAAATGGTTGAACTTCCAAGCGGGGAAGTCATTACACGTCGGAGAGATAATATTCTTTATTATAACAAAAAAGATGAAGAGCTGAATTCGCGTTTTGTTCAAGAACAAATCGCAGGCTACACGGAAACTTATGTTTCTAATCAGGCTCCCGATGCACCGCGTCTTACGGTTTGGTCAAATGCAACGTATGTGAAACAGCCCTTTACACCAACTTCTGAGAATCCAGACCCAGCAGGTGGTTATGCAAAGAAGAAGGCTTTAAAAAATCTTAAAAAAGAGCCAGATATTCTTTTAACTTCTTTTCATGAGGAAACAACGGTACTTGGTTTAACATCTGTTCGAGATATTAACACGATTGAATACAACGAGTATGAAGAACAGACATCCTATCATGAGAGAATTGAAAGACTAGGTCTTCTATATAACAACGAATTTCGTGGAGGTCGATATGATGAATGGGGGCGACTCATTCAATATAATATTCGAAGCGAAGTAGGTGGAGAAGTCACTATTACAGAACGGTTGGAAACTGAATATACATCAACTGGACTTATTTTAAGGTATGTTGAAAAAATAACCTATCCCAATGGAGTAGTTGAGGAAGTTGAATTTATAGAACCTGAATATAATGAGATAGGACAGCTTTTAGGATTTATACGTATTACCAACACAGAAGAGGGAGAAATTAGGACTACACGTAGTGATATTGAATACAATAGCTTGGGTTTAGAAACATCCTACACGGATACCATTGAAAGCGAAGGTCTCACAACGATCATTGAGATGAGTGACATTACTTATAATGAAAATGGACTCATTTATAGTTTTTTACAAACTAAAACTGAGATAGGAAGTTCGCTGGAATGGGGAGAAGTTTTTGACATTGATCGCGTGACTGTCACGGAACGTGTTTACACGCGTTACAACGGTGTAGGTCAAGAAACAGAATATTTTGAACGCGTGCAAGATCCTTTAGGTTTTACAGAAGAAACGTTGCGATCAGGCATTCTCAGAAATCAAGCGGGTAGAGTGACTGCATATCATGATGTGATTCATAGAGAAATTGCAGGTGTGATTGACGTACCACTGCGTACTGAGAGTGGAGAATATGTTTATGGTCCGGATGGACAAATTCAAACTCGCCGTGAACAAACTGAGCAGGTGATAGAGCTAGAAAGAAATTTTGAAGGACGTTACAACTCTGGCGGAGAGTTGATTTTTAGTCGTGAGACTGAAAGAAATGAAGCTATGCCTGATTTAACCATTATTCGTACCCGTCAAGGGATGGAGTACACACGAGGTCATTTAACAAACTTCATTGAGATTCTTGAAGAAACAGGACCGGGAATCTATCGACGAGCTCAGACCACAAGATCTGGCACTCAAATTGACCGTCGTGGGCGACCTATTCGGTATCAGGAATTTTATCAAAAAGGTGATATTGAAATTTTAAGAATTCGTGACTCGATTGTCTATTCTAATCGAAATCTTATTTTGAGTTATCGTGAAATAGAGCAGCAAGGTTCTGTTGTAACCATTCGAGATGTTATTCAAACGCAATATGATTATTTTGAACGCGAAATTTTTTCACGCTATCAGCTTCAAAGAGGAATTTTAAGAGAAGAGCATCTTGTTCGTAAAACTTACAATGCTTTGCATCAATTAAGAGGATTGGTAGAGGAAATCAGAAGTAATGCAACAGCTCTTTCGAGGGTGATGCGGCAGGGTTATTTTTTCTATAGTATTGCAGGTCAAATTTTGGGTTATCACAAAGAGGAAGAAGAAGCAGGACAATACCGTTCTTCTACTGGAAGGGAAGTGGTCATTGACCGAGAAACCGTGAGCGACCGAACTGAAATTCAATACAATCGCCTCGGACAAGAAATTTTCAGAAAAACGCTTCATCGAGATATATATGGTTTTCAGGAAAATATTGAAGAGAGTAATATTCAATATAATATCTCGGGTCAAGAAGCAAGTCGTAATGTTCGAATTGTACGTACGGGCACGGGTGAAGTTTCTGTTCCAGAAACGGATAGCGAAGGGAATTTTCTTGTGGATGTGAGTGGAAATTTGATTACTCGACTTGAAACCCAAACGCTTCGGGAAACTTTTGAAAAGAGAATTCATTCTCAGATTTATAATATACGCGGTGAGCTCATTTCAAGCACTGAGGAAATAAGATCTAGCGCAACTCCTGATAAAACACTTATTCGTACTTTCCAAGATGCTTTTTATAATGACAACGGTGAACTCACAACTTATCGAGAAATTTTTAGAGAAAGAGGCATCTATCAAGTGTTAGGAATGAGTTATCCTCTCGATTCTGTGAAAGAGATTTTATGGAGCGGAATCGAATATGATGACTTTGGACGAATTTTGACAAGCATGCAGACGATTGTGGAAAATTTGGGAATTGCCATCTCTCGCGTTAGAAGAAATGAACTTTTCAACCCCATAGGACTTATCGATCATTACACCGAAACTGAACAAAGAGGGGCGAGCAGCATTAGAACCCGACGACGTATTGATAGTCAATATGATGCATGGGATAGGGAAATCAGTAATGTCGAGACTTCTAGCAAATTAGACGAAGCACAACATTTTCAGAATTTCACTGAGTATAATTTCTTGAACCAAATTTATGAAACACGTCAAATCATTCAAAGCAATTTAACTCCACTCATTCAAAATATTACACGCACAGGAATGATGTATGGCGGCGTGGCTGGAAATTTTCTGTTAGGCTATCGTGAAATTGAGAATACTCAAGGATCTTATACCGGAATAGATGGTGTTCTTGTCGCTATTGATCGCACAAAACTGATAGATCGATTAAACACTTCATATAATCGTTTAGGACAGGAGATAGAACTTAGTGAGAGGCGACAGCTTCCGAATGGAGTATTAGAGAATTTTACGCGCTTCGGAATTCTCTATAATGAAAAGGGGCAGGTGATTGCAAGAGATGATGTTTTGCGTAAACGTGCTCAAGCTGTTGTGACTATTCCTACTCAAGATGGCAATGGGGAGGAAACTTCGGTTCTAGAAACAAATACCGCCATTTTAGATCAGACAGAACTCAGTCAATGGCGACTAGGGAGTTACAACACGCAAGGTCAACTTGAAAGTTATACAGAGACCATTCAAAGTAATGCAAATGCTTTATCCCAAACTAGAATTTGGCAAAATGCAAATTATGATGAAGAAGAAAGACTGGTTTCTTATCAAGAAACGCTAAGAGATTATGGGCAATATATAGATGCCTTGGGTGTGGAACGCCGAATAGATAAAACGATCGTTCAAAATAGAAATCAAATGCGTTATAACACTCAAAATCAATTGATTTCTTATGAAGAAGAATTAATGAATGAATATGGAGAAAGAAGTTTGAGGGAGTGGCGAAACGCCACATATGGTCCCACAGGACTCATTCAATCTTATCATGAAGAAATTAATCAGAATATTTTAAGTATTTCCTCTTTTGACTCTCGCATGACTCGTCGTGATTGGAGTCAAGCACGGTATGATGCTTTGGATCAACTTATAGGATATAGAGAAGAAATTATAGATCCGTATGGTGTCTTGGAAACACGTATTCGAGAAAACACAACCTATAGCGGTTTGGGGTTTATTGAAAGTTACCGAGATCAAATGAGTCGTTTTGGAGATACCATTGACCCCTATGGAGTTAGGGTCTTACTTGATACAAGAAAAACTATTAACTGGAATGCTAGGGGCTACAATCGATATGGAGAGTTATTGAGATATCACGAAGAAGTGCGTGATCCTGCTTTAGCACAAGTTGTCGTTACAGATCATTATGGGATGACTCGAGATCTATTGGGGCAAATTCGTTCTTATCAAGAGAGCATCCGTGCCAATGGAAGTGCTTTAGATGCTTCATCTGGGATAACGCTCAGTCTTAATCTTCTTCAACGACGTACCGTACAGGTACCTCTTTATAATTTGCTGGGCCAAGCCCTCGAAGGACAAGAATCTGAGATTCAAATGGGAGATGGTTTTAGAACGCAAAGAGAAGTTCAAAAAAATCGTATGGTGTATCAAGGTTCAGAGCTTGTTCAATACGAAGAAATCACAACGCGCGACTCTAGTCTTTTAACCCAACACAGAGTTCGAGAGCTGACCCTTATTGGTTCAAAAGGACAAGTCACAGGATATAGAGAATACACCCGAGAGTACGGGACGGATTCTCATGGGATAACCTTGGACCGCACATCATTTATTGAACAACAAAACATTTTGTATGATCCGTTGGGAAGACTTTTTAGTTATGAAGAAATGATGATGGATCCCTACAGCGTTGAGCATAGAACAGCAAGAACAGAAATGTATTACGATGATCAAGGCCGTTTGATCAGTCATAGAGAAAAGAGAGAAAGAAGTGATATTCCTGGTCAAGTAAATATCAGAAGATTTTATGGAGCTCAATATAACCCTTTTGCACAACTACTCAGTTATATTGAAGAGGAAGAAGGCTTTGGAACAACTGTTCAAAGAATTCGTACAGATGTGCGTTATGATCGTCAGGGGAATATCATTCATTATCTTGAAACGATTAATGACAGAGGAGTCCGTACTCAAAACATTTTCAGTAATGCCCGCTACAATGGTCTGAGGCAATTAATGGCTTATCGTCTTACAAGTGCAAGTCTTGGTCAAACACAAGTATTTGATTTTAGAAATGCTCGATATGACGGCGATCAAAGACTTGTCTATTATGAAGCTATTTTGGAACCTTATCGAGGGAGTGGGCATATTATTAATATCACATGGAGCAATGCTGTTTATGACAGTTTGGGTCGTCTTTTAAGTTCTCGAGAAGAACGAACCAGTGGTTCTTCACTGGAAGTTATTGATACGAGCTCTATTGGTTATGACAGTGAAAATCGAGTGAGTGATTTTACCCGAACAATTCATAAAACAGACTCAGGCCTAGATTGGACACTTACTCAAGTCAGAAGCAGTATTCTATACGATGGTCGTTCAGATACAGTCATTGCGTATAGAGATGATATGAATGAAAACGGCATTTTATGGATGCAAAATTATCAGGTAACAGCTCAAGATTCCTTAAGAAGAGTGACTGACTATCAAAGGCAAACCAATCGTAGTGGAGTGACTCAAACTTTCACGAGGCAGAACATGCTTTATGATGATGCAGGGGCATTGCTTCAAGGCGCTCTAATTGGTTACACTGATCAGGAGTTAGATAGTCGATTCCCAGGTTTGGTCGAACAAACAGAGCATCAAACGCTTGGCATTAATAGTATGGGGTTGGAAACAGATTTTCGAGAAGAGACAGCATTAAATGGTGCTCTTTTGAATAGCACTGAAACCCGTGAGCGAAGCGGCATTAGCTATACTGCAGATGGCATGATGGAGTCTTGGCAGGATGTGATAACGATTGGTAGCGAACGAAGAATAGAGCAAATTTCCAATAGTCAATGGAATGACTTGGGCCTTCTCTTAAATCAGGATCGACAAATTCGTCATACCGCAACAGGGCTGGATGTGACAGAAACGGTTCGGCTTTCTTTGGGCTATGACCGGCAAGGTCGATTAACAAACCAAACAGAGGTTGTGAGAAACAGCAGCGCGCCTGACATCACAACGACAACAGTAGTAGATAATATTATTTATGGAACAAATGAACAAAGATCTGCGTATAGAGAGCGGGTTATAACTGATGGCATTGGAATAGATCCTTGGACAGTTACAGGAACTTATAATTCGCTTGTTTACACGGATGGGCTTTTATCTGCTTATACGCGTCAAACAATGGATAGTCGTTCTCCCGATGCATCCCGACAATCCAACTTTAGTTCACTTCGTTATAGTCCCGATGGACTTTTACTAACATTCTCTCGTGAAGATATTGAACGCTCGCCCACAATGAATGTGACAACAACCGTGGATCGTCTTCAAACTCAATATGATGCTCGAGGTAGAGAGATTGGCGCTTCCGAAAGAAGTTCCGACTCTGCGCGTTCAGGCCTTGAATTGACAACAACGGTTGCTAGAACCTATAACTTAAATGGACAGATTTCTGTACTAACACAAGCAACTGAGGCGAGAGGCAGCGATGGGTATTCACTAACCACGACTGCGACTCGAAATGCTATTATTTATAACACGCTCGGACTTATGACATCATGGTTGGATACCTCTACAGAATCTGCACATCCTGTTCTTACTCAAGAACAAGTCAATAACGCTAGATGGAATCATTTAGGTCAATTAACTTCATACGAAGCTGTCAATCATTCAGCAGGTCCAGGTCTAGATGTGACTGAAACAACTCAAACAACGCTTGGATATAATCGTCAATCTCAAGTCAACCGAATTGAACAAAGATCGACAAATTCTAGCAGCCCAGATCTCACAACTTCCACGACGCAGTCTAACATCAACTATGGAAGAGATGGCAATGTAACAGATTATCGCCAGACGCAACAGTTTTCGGGCGTAGGCTTAACCCCTTGGACGTTAACAACAAACTATGCTTCTTTGAATTATCGCAATGACCAGCTTCTGTCCTACACAGCGACAACCACAGACTCTCGCTTTTCAGGCCTGCAAAATGTTTTGATGAGAAGTGCTTCAACTTATAATGATAATGGCTTTTTAAATACCTTTGTTGAAGAAAGAATGGATTTGGGCGCTGGACTTAATGTCACTACAACAACACAGCGAATGCAAACGACATATAACACTCATGGAGAAGAAGTTGGTTCTGTGGAAAATATGAGGGCCTCCAATCGCCCAGCATTACAAGTGACTTTAACAAATACAAGAACCTACGCAGCAAATGGAAGAGTGTCTTCTTGGTCTGAAAGAAGAAATGAAAATGGAGGCCTGGATTATTCTCTAACCAGCACTTCCGTTCGAAGTGCCATCACTTATGATTTAACAGGAAACTTGACAGGATGGATAGATGTCGAAACTACCAATCGTGATCAAATTGTTTTAACGGAGCGTATTTCTGATGTCAGAACAAATCGCTTGGGACAAATGACGAGAGCTTCAAGTGAAAGCCAAAGAGCCACAGGTGTTTTATCAGAAACAGATAATATTGAAAGAAGATTTACTTATAGTCCACAAAATTTGATGACAAGTTTTAGCGAAACAACAACTTATGATCCTATGCGTACAGCACGTGATGGTTTAGAAAGAACGATTTATACTCTTTCAGGAATGATTCGATCTGCCTCAGGTCTTTTAACATCTTATCGTGAAAGTTGGGACCAACAAAACTCAGATCCTCTTCGAAGCACAATTGAAACGGTAAACACTTCTGGCATTACTTATGCGGCAGGACAAGTTAATTCTTTCGATACTCAATATGCCAACACTCTTAATCCTACGCTTAATTCTCAATATGAATTTTCAAATATTCAAAGAAATTTAATAGGCCAAATCACCTCTTCAGATGTCACTGTGACCAATCTTTCTGGGAGATCTTCTTATGAGGAGACTTTGGATTATGATATTCGTGGGCGCATTGAAAGTCGCCTCGAAGTCAATCCTAGCACTTCAACGATTTTAGAAGGTTGGGATCAAATTCGATATAACGATCAAGGCCAAATCAATAGTTTTGATTATATTGATTCAACAGGGACCACACACAATAGTGGTATTGCGTACACAGACCTGAGTTTAACTCCCGATGATAGTATGATACCTCATCCAGAAATTTTATGGCGACATGGGAGTACAGTTATAGGGAATAGTGAATTGGGGATAGTGACTAGTGCAAAAGAAACGTCATTGCGAGAAGGCGGAGCCGACGAAGCAATCTTATCTCTCCAATCTCACTTAATAAATTCTGAACTCTCAACGCGACATGCTGATTTAAATATTTCACAATCCACAATTCACAATCCACTCATCATAAGTATTTTAGACCGTCCTGTGCTGCCAAATGTAATTCCGCTTCAACGTTTAAGCGGAACTGCTTCGACGGGGGCCCTGGTTTTTAGAGGTACAACAACGCAAATAGAAAGAAGCGGGACAACTTATAATGCTTCTGGACAAGTCACAGGCTTTGTCGAAAGAACAAGAATTTTTGGGACGATTACCAATCCCGATGGATCAGTTCAGGAAATCCAAATAGAAACTTCTGTGAATCGAGTGGCCACAGTCTATGACATCTTTGGTCAGGAAATTGGATTTGAGCAGATTGAACGTGATGCCTCAGGAGTTGAAACGCAGGTTATTCGATCGAACATCACCCGGAATGAACTGGGAATCATTATCGGTTTCACAGAGACTCGAAAAATTATTTTAGATCCAGATCGTCCTAAGGAAGAAGAAGGTGAACTTGTTGTTACTCAAATCAGAGAAATTCAGTCTTTCGATCGTTTTGGCCGAATCATTGCATTCATTGATCGTATTATCACGGATGGATATTACAACAATCCCTTGAATTATGGAACCTCAGTGACAGGTGAACCTAGTAGACTGCGTACCGAGGAGACCACATATCGCACAAATACAGAATATGATGCGTTTGGACGAATCACACGAACTTCTGAAACCTACGTTTCCAGTGTTGAATCAGCAAAAACGATTACGATCGATAAGGCCTTCGGAGATTTTGATAGTGATGGCTATGCTACACACACCGAACAAAAAATGCGCGAACAAGGTCGCGATGAATTTGGAAATGAAATTGATGTAACTCGTGAAATCATTCGAAGCGATATTTTGAGAAATGCATTAGGTTTGGAAATTTCTTATCATGAAGAAATTTCAGCTCTCATGGCGGGCATGACTAACTTTTTACAACAGCAAATAAGAGAGTACCGTGCTTCTCGGTACAGCATTCATGAAGGTCGTGTTTTAGAATATAAAGAAAAAATTCAAGATTTAATTAAAAACTCCACTCAAAAAATCCATAAGCATGACATTGAATATACAGCCAGGGGCAAAGAAAAGAGCTTTATCACAGATATTACAGAAACATTACAACCGGCGACTGGTGACCGGCGACTGGTGACTACCTTAAAACGAATCGCAGGATCAAATTATCAATATAATCTTTTAGGTCAGCTGATCAGTTCGACGCAAATCATTTCTGAACAATTACAGGGTCGTCCCATTAAAGAAACCAAAGTCCAATTTGGTCAAGCAACTTACAACCGCCTCGGACAATTGCAATCTTATAAAGAAGCAAGCACGCAACATATAGAAACAAGCGATAGCGTAAACACCCAGAAGCCTGGAGCAACAATAAAAGATATTAGTCAGATTCAATATTCGAAATTAGGCTTGCAAGTCGCATCAATTGAGAAAGTTTACGAGAGCAATGTATTTCAATTCGAACGTCAGGTTTTGGATCAACACTATGATGTGGCAGGAAGACTTGTTGAAGATCGTACGGTGAATATACAATCCACAGGCGAGAAAATCGAATCTTCGCGCTCCAACTTAAAATACGACAAACATGGGAATCTGACTTCTTATCAAGAAAGCGGAACATCAAACGCTACCGGTTCTTATTCTTTTTCTAGAAATCAGACCTTTAATGTATTTGGGCAACTTTCAAGCTTTAAAGAAGAGGGGACAAGATTCTCAAGCCCTCCTTATGAGGCTTCGGAAGCAAATATCGTTTATGATGATTTAGGACGAAAAGAGAGTTATCAACGACTTGAAAAGGATTTGTTTGGAACAAGACAAATCGAAAGAACTTCTACTGAATATGATTCGCTGGGACATGTTCAGTCTTACGCTCAAAATACTCAAGAAACACTTACTAACGGCAAGCAATCCCAGATACAGGAAACTCGATCTGAAATGATTCATGATGATTTTAATCGGTTGATTTCTTCTAAGAATTATACCAAGGGGACGAGCCAAGGAAGGGCACTCGAGCAAACCGTCAGTATGAACGTGAGTAGTTTTGATGAGGTGGGTCGTACGATTGAATATAAGGAAATCACTCAAAATCATGTTGAATCTAGAACCATGCAATCGATAGTACAGACTTCGTATAATGAAATGGGACAACTCACTTCACAGACCGAACGTCTTTATGAAGATGGTTTTCTTCAGCATGACCGCACAACAACTCATCAAGTTTATGATTCTTATGGTCGTGTTGTCTCAGATAGAACCGTTCTATCTTTAGCATCTGGAGAAATAACTCACTCTGAGCGAACAAAATTAACTTACGATGAGGTCAATAATCTTATTTCGTTTTCAGAAAAAGGATATTCAAACGCAAATGGGAACTATGAATTTTCTAGAAATCTTATCTATGATTCCATAGGCCAAATTTCACAAACAAACGAGGAAGGCAAGCGATCTTCTAATGGAAGCTATTCGCTTCTTGAATCAAAAATTGCCTACGATCAATTAGGTCGAAAAATTTCATTTTTATCTGAAGAAAAAGACGTTTATGGAAACCATTTAACAGAGCGCCAATGGACAAGTTTTGATTCTAAAGGGCGGACCAATGCTTATCGGCAAACAACAGAAGGAAATTTAAAAAATGGCAAATCCGCTAAAGCTGAAGAAACTCGGGAAGCAATGACTTATGATAACGCCAATCGTTTAACATATTGGAAAGAGCATACCAAAGACTTAACAGACACGGGCTCTTTTGACCGTACGACTGAAACATATGTTCAAAGTTTTGATCATGCCGGTCGAAGCTCTCGCTTTGTTCAAAAAATAGACAATCACAGAGAAGGCTTAAAATCAGAAAATATCATTGATCAGTCTTACAATGATTTAGGGCAAATCAAAAATAAAAAAGAAGCGGTCTTTTTAGAGGGCTTATTCCAACAGGAAAAAACTTCTTCAAATCAAATTTATGATGAGTCCGGACGCATCATCTCTGATGAATCCATAACACGTTTGGCTTCAGGAGAAGTGACGCATGCAAAACGTGAAAACGTAATCTATGATGATGTAAGCAATATGGTAAGTTTTTCCGAAAGCGGTTCTTCGAATGCAAGTGGAGATTATTCTTTTTCCCGTGAGCAAGAATTTGAAAAAGGTGAGGTGGTTGCTTATCGCGAGAAGGGAACACGCTCTTCCGATGGTGCTTATACGGCTCAAGAATCTAACATTCAATACGATGAATTAGGTCGAGTAAGTTCTTTCCATCGAATTGAAACAAATTCAATGGGGACATATATTACACAAAGAACTTCAACTCATTATGATCGTTTGGGACGCATGGATGGTTATGTGCAAGACATTGAAAGCAAATTCCTAAATGGACAATGGACCAAAGTCACAGAAACAAAAACAGATATGGTTTATGATGAAATGAATCGTCTTACGAGTTATCAGATTCAAACACAAGGAGCTAATGAAATAAGAAATATTGATGAAACAAAAACCGTTACCATTTCACAATTTGACCACGCAGGGCGAGCTTCAGCCCTTAACCAAATCTCTCAAGATCGCATCACTGGCCACAAAACAGAAGTGAATATCACTCAAAAGTATAATGCTCAAGGCCAAATTTCTCAAAGTCAGGAAAAGGTATATTTAGACGATGTCTATCAGTATGAAAGAAATGTCCGACAGCAAACGTATGATGCTCAAGGAAGAGTAAATTTAGAAGTAGGAACTTTGGAGTATCCGAGCGGAGAACGTATTTCCTATCGCAAAGAAAATATGCAGTATGACAATTATGGAAATTTAGTTTCTTATTCTGAAAAAGGAAATTCAAATGCTCACGGACAATATTCTTTCACGCGCACACAAAACTTTAACGCATTAGGCCAAGTGATTTCTTCTCATGAAGAAGGCACTCGTGCATCAGGTGGTGACTATACAACAGATCAATCAAATGTAGTTTACGATGATTGGGGCCGTGTCATTGCTTATCATCAAGTTGAGAAGGATGCTACGGGAACACATGTTACAGATCGACTCTCTACGGATTATGATTCTCAAAATCGCGTGATTGGCTATCACGAAAAAAGTGAAGATCAACTAGGTAATGGTGTAACAACTCACACAGAAACAGTTGAGAGTGGAATTGCTTATGACCATCTGAATCGTATAACCAGCCGCAATACACACACATGGGGTAGTAATTCTAAAGGGGACACCTTTGATAGTACGGTTGTTATTTCAGTTCTTGAATTTGATAAGGTGGGACGTTCTATAAAAACTCATGAAACGGTCACAGATCATAAAGAAGGAAAAACTCAAAGTCATGATATTAGCTATCAATATAACCGCAAAGGTCAATTAAGCGAAAAACGTTTTACGGATGAAAAAGGCGATGAAATTATTCATAGATACCAATATGACCGCACAGGTGTTCTTGAAACTCAAAAAATGGAACATCCCGACTATATTCTTGTTTTAGATCGTTTTGGTGACCAGATTGGATATGAAATTGGTTGGCGTGCTTTGGAAAGAATATTAGATTCCCAGGAAGTAGAAGAGGCCTTGCTGGATCATGGCTTAGAGGCGAACAAAGTTGAATGGGAAGATAAAAATGATCAGATGCAGCAGGGATTTAGAGGTAGAGGTATGGGCAAGGGGACAAAGTCTCCTGAAGGTTTTGTTCAATATCCTCCATCGCTCGAATCAGTTGAAGCAGAGATAAGAAATCTCGAAGCAAGACTAGCTGATCTAGAAAGCACAAAATCTCCATGGCAAGAAGCGGAAAGAAATCTGATCAAAGCCGAGCTTACCTATGCACGGGCTCAAAGAGCCTATTTGGGAGCTCGAACTCCACAAGAAAAACAAAGAGCTCTCAGGGCCATGGAATTTGCTCACAAAGAAGTGGTAAGAGCTGAAAATGCAAATCAGGGAGGTCGATCAGGATTTAATTCAGGAAGAGTTCAACGTTATAATCCCCGCCAAATTGATGGACCTGTTCGGCAAGAGGGCGAAACTCAAACTTTAGAGGATGGGTCTAAACAGAAAAATTATATTGCCGAGGGCAAAGGATGGATGGGAAACGTGTTTAGCATTACCATTTCTGGACGTCAGGCCTGGATTACGAATGGCCAGGGTGAAAAAGTTGCTGAGCTTCGGGTAGAAGGAAATAAACTCATCATTGATAATTTGGTGACGGGACATCAAACAACCATGGAATATGGTCAATACGGCCTTGAAAGTTCAACAGAGCTCAGCAACATTTACGGCTTTGAAGTTAGAAATGAAAATCATACGTATACTACGGATGCTTCCGGTAGGGTCACAGAGCATCACTATACCCTTCATGATGAAAATGCAATGGGTGTACAAACCTCTGAAGGTTATAAGGCTACAGGCGGAGGCGTCTTAAATGCTTGGGGGACTACAAAGTTTAATGATCAAGGTCAGGCTGTTTTTCATGAAGAAAGTCGAACATTATCAAATGGTAAATGGAATGTGGCATATGATTTCTATCTTCGCATCGAAGGCATTACTTATGACCGTTTGGGACAGCAAGTCTCTTTCCATCGCGAACAAAGAGAAGGGGGATTGGGTATTCGAGGCTATAACAGCAATATTACCCGAGAAGGTACAGTCGATGAAACAGGGAAGCTAAATTATTATAAAGAAACAGAACATACCACGATGGGGAAAAAGGTCACCATTGACCGGATTCACGAAGCTCGTCCGGAATATGATGGAGACAAAATCATCAATGAACATCGAGAAAAAACATATGAAAAGATTGTTGTTCGAAAATCTTGGTGGGAAAAACTCTTTAGTTTTATTCTTCCCATTCTTGCCGTAGTTGCTTTTTTCATCCCAGGCATTAATGTCATTGCTGCTGCAGGAATTGCTGCTGCATGGAATTTCATCACAGGAATGGCCATGGGCCAAAGTCCTCTGCAAGCTTTCTTAGGTGCTGTGATTAGTTTTGCCACAAGCATGGTGGCCGCTGGCATCGGAGGTATTATGCAAGGCTTGACCAGTGCTGCCAAAACAGTCGCAAGCAGTGTCTCGAATGCTTTCATGCAGCAAGTGTCCGGAACGGCTGTAAGAACATTAGTCGCCCGAGTCATTTCGACAGCCATGACCACAGCTTTTGGAGATAGACTGGGCCGATGGGGCTCTTTAATTGCTAGCGTTGGTTCTATGTTTGGCTCTAGCTTTTTTGGCAGCGGAAACAGCTTTGCAAGTGCACTTTCGACTTCGAATTTTGATTTTGGACAAATTGCAAAAGAAGCGGTTCTTACAACGGCAAAGTTTGCTGCTTCAAGTTTTCTTAGTAGTGCTCTTGGCGATTCTATTTGGATTAATTTTGCTGCATCGGCAATGGGAGCAGTTACAGATTCTATGATTGATGTAATAGGTCAAAACCTAACAGCTTATTTCTCTAAACCTGAAGGGTCTGAATTGACTCGGGATGGATTGATTCCTGATGGAGCAAAAAAAGATAAAGAAGATGGCTGGACTGAGCATTATCAGATACGCAACGGAGAGTTTGTTAGAGACGAGCGTGGAAATCCGGTTCCAATTGCTCTTACTCCAACCAAGGCTGAAGTGATCAGCGTACAAGAAAAGGGATTGGATGGTTTCATTCATGAGAAAATTACTGGAGCTACATTGATAGATGAAGCTGGGAATCAAATTACTTGGGATGCTCAAGGGCAAATCACAGCAATTATTCCTGCTGAAAATCTTGCGAATACATCAACACAAAATATTTCGACACCTAAAGAAGCAATACGTAAAGATGCTGTGGATTTACCTTCCAATGAATCACTGGAATTGGCAATAGATTTACGAGGTATTGACTTAACTTCTGAAACGAATCTAAAAGTGGAAGACAAAAGTGCATGGGATAAGGCGAAAGATTTAGCTGCGTCGGGTCTATCTTCCATTTATCATCTTCTAATCCCTGAAGCAGGTGCTGCAAGTATTGAAGTATTGGGTGTTGGTGAACCTGGACATGAAATCTTGACTCAAGCTGCAGCTCAAACAACAGGTTTATTCACGGATGATGAAATTGATATCATGATGAGTCATGTTCGAGATAATGATCTTGGCTTTGTTGAAGCAATAGATCCTCCACGATGGAAGTCCTTCTATGCAGGCGCAAGTTTGGCTAAATTAGGTGAAACCCATTACGGAAACTATCAATTTCTCCATGCGATGAAAGCGGAAGGCGAAAGTGATTTAGCCACAAGAGACAAAATGTTAAATTGGGTTCATAATACGAATATAGAAGTTCTTGATCTGATCAAAGAGGGTGATTGGAATAAAGCATTAGCAAAAGCCAGTTCTGTTATGCATCTCATTCAAGATAGCTATGCTTCAGGTCATGGAGTGAGAGATTCCGAATCAGGGCAAATCACAGAGTTTTATAATTATCACGTTCAACAAGAAGATTCTTCTTTGGCTGCCATGCACAAAGAAGGAGACAAAATCTGGACTCTTACAACAACCACAGTACCTGGTGAACCATGGATGTTTGAAAATCAAAGTTTAGCAGAGCCTTTAAATTATAGCCCTCTTGTCCCTGATGTCACTTTCTCGACTCCTACATTAAAAACTGAATACCAAAAAGCGGTTCAAACAACAGCAAATTATCTGAATTTATTAAAAGAAGGCGCGGATCTAAAGAAACTAGACACTTTCTTTGAAAAAACATTTGAAATGAAGCCTGCGACTTTAGATCAAAACCAATGGCAAAATGATCTTTTTGAAGAAATACCTTTGCTCCCAGAGTTTAACAGTCCCTTATGGGAAGACGTTAGTCCCCGATATGATTTTAATTTACCATCCAATACAAATCTGATTCAGGGTGGGGAGGCTAGAGGGAATGTTGAATTTATTGAACATGCGGGAAAGAAATATACAAGTGAGAAACAAAGCGTTCATACTCCTTTTTCCGAAAAACCATTTGTTTCTCACAGTACTGGCCAACATTCATCTATTCAGTCTAATGAGTGGCCTAGTATTTCAGCGATTCAAGCCGAACCGGGTGTAGAGGGTGCAGATGAGAATGGAAGAATGCCTCTTACAATTGAATTTCACATGCCAAAAGATTCTCTCATGCAAGAAAATTCTCAAATTTCTAATGCTCCTCAAAACACCTTGTCTAATTATGAAAAATTTAAAGTTGGACTTGATCTTGCAGAATTCACACTTCTTCATTTTCTTGTTGGAGAAAAAGCGCCCACCGTTTACAAAGGCTTGGTGGATACCAGAGCAAAGGTACAAGATTTTGCTTGGAATCAAGCGGGATTAAAAGAGACGACCCAGTTTTTAGCTTTCACAGGTTCTTCTATTCTTCAAGATATCAATACGCTCTACGAATTAGCAGATTCTGGTGTTACCAAACTGACAGGGGCTAATATTGATGAGTGGAGCATTGCTGCAATGCAAGCTTCTCAAGGAACCCCCATACCCTTTGACGATATACTCTCTTATGGAGGAGCTCTGATCTCAAAAGGCTTTCAAGGAGCAGGAACTCTTTCGAAATACTTAAACTCTTTTTCTAGGGCGGAGAAATTAGCAGAAGAATCTTATGATCTAACTAAAATAGAAAGAAGAACGATTAATGTATTGAACGACAATGGAACTGTTCGAGAAATAGCTCAGCAATCTTATTCGTCAGAAGCGCTAAAAGCTTTAGATGAAGTTGGTCAAGGATCTCAAATTAAAAGGGCAGGCAGTTTTCCAAATTCAAATACAACAGATGCTCAATTTTGGTCACAAGATCACCCTTTGACCAATCCTAATTTTGCGGATGACATTGGTGCAGCAAGTTTTGACTCTTCATCCGTAGATTTTGTGATTGGAGGTAAAGCTAAAACTGAAGCAAACTTTATTACACGAGAAGCTCCATCTTATGGAAAACATACGGGGGGAAAAGTAGAAATCGTGGCAGATCCCGGTGATATAAAAGCAGATTATTTTCATATGCCAGAGAAATCAACTGCAGATTTAGGTATTGATATAAAAATTGATTCTCAAACAGGGAAGGTTTCATATACTGAAGTTGAGAATTTAGTCACTCCTCGCCTCAACTTAACAACAAATCCTCAAGGAAATAGTAACGGACTCATGGTTTTAATGCCCATGAGCTTGAGTTTGCCTTTTACAGAAAACACACAAAGCTTGAAAAATTCCACTGGCTCTCCTCTTAATATATCCCAGAGGACTACTTCGCTGAGAGGGGATGGGGGAGTTATCGGATTAGAAAATAATTCTAGAAACAATGAAATCTTACCTCCCAATAATGGAGGTGATTCTTGGATTTCTCAGAATGGTACCGATTGGAAGGACTCTATCCGTCAATCGAATTTCCAATACGAAAAACAAATTACGAACATGCGCTATGACAAAAGTGGAAAACTTATTGGGGATAGCAGCATTACAAGATTATCTACTGGAGAAATTATTGAATCGACCCGAAGTGATATTGAATATAACGCGCTTGGTCAAATCACTTCTTTCTCCGAAAGTGGAAATTCTAATGCAAGCGGGAGTTATTCTTTTACGCGCACACAAGAACAAGACATTCTTGGACACATCACCTCTATCAAAGAAAAGGGAACAAGGGCTAATGGTGGAGCATACACATCAGAAGAGAACAATATAACCTATGATGACTTAGGAAAAAAACTTACCTATCAAAGAACTGAAACAGATGACATGGGTAAACACATCACCAATAGAACATCAACAAACTATGATGCTCAAGGTCGAGTGAGTGGATATGAACAAAATACCATCGATGAATTTGCTAATGGAAAACGTGCAACTGGAAAAGAAACTCGTTCCGCTATTCAATATGATGCCCAGAACAGAATAACCAGCTGGACATCTCACACCAATGGAACAGGGACAGACGGCAAAGTTTTTGATATCACAACACAAACCCAAGTCCAAGTATTTGACTTTGCTGGTCGAGCTTCTCAATATACTGAAAATATTACAGATCATCGATCTACAGAGTCATTGCGAGCACAGCGAAGCAATCTCATTCATCAAACATACAATTCATTAGGCCAACTCTCATCTAAAGAAATAAGAGAACAGGGCCAAGACAGCATCCGACAAACCTACAGCTATAACAATGGTGTGTTGAATCAAACACGCGTAGAACATCCTGATTACATCATTACATTGGACAAATGGGGCACACAAACATCTATAGAAGAAGGTCCTCGCATTAAAGCAGCTAGAGAGCAAGCACGTAGAGCAGAAGAGCGGGCAAGAAAAGCACAAAAGGCTGCTTCAAATCTCATGGCCCGATACAAAAAACAAATAGAACAAGAACTACTGAATCAAGCGCTAAAGGCAGTGGCCATTGATAAGTTCTCAGTAGCAAGTAAATCAATAAATACTGTGTCATTGCGAGGAGCAGCAGCGACGAAGCAATCTCAAACACTTCTTGCTCAATCCCAAAAATCCATGGCTCAAGCTAAGAGCGCCTTAGCTCAAGCTGAAAACCAAATCAGAAATGCAAAGACACAAAGCGCCAGGGCCCAAGCTGAAGCAGCCAAAAAGAGCGCTGAAACACAAATAGCTATTGCTCAGAAGAAAATGGAAGAAGCAAAGAAAGCTATGATTAGTGCATCAGGGATAGCGAATCGTGGAAAAGATTTGTCATTGCGAGGAGCGCTAGCGACGAAGCAATCTCTAGACAGAGCATTAGCTTCTTCTAGGTCTATGTCATCCTCGAAAGTTTCAGTCGGGGATCCATTCTCAAAAATAGATATCAGTAAATTCAAAATTATATTCAAAGGCAACACAGCTCAAATCAAAGATGCCAATGGCAATGTCTTAGCAGAGGCCAAAACCCAAGGGAAAACAGTTAAAATTAGCAATAATGTCACAGGCTCTAAAGTAGACATGAGCTATGGAAAATTTGGATTAGCAAGCCTCAAAGAAGTAAACAGCCTAGGTAAAGAAGTTAGAACTGAAAGCTATAACTACAAGACAGATCGAACAGGAAAAGTCCAAGAACTCAATTATTTAATCAAAGACACAGAGCCCACATCTATTCAAACATCTCAAGGCGTTAAATCTGTCATAAGTAGAAAGGCTGTCTACGAAGCCAGTGGCACCATCAAACACGATGGCAAAGGCAGAGTAACTTCAAGTGAAGAGAATAAAACCTTAAAATCTGACAAAAAGACAATCTATAGCTTCCATGAAGCCCTTACAGGGGTTCAATATGACAGACTCAACCAAATGGTTTCATTCCAGAAGCAAACCTCAGAGAAGGGCTTAGGCATCAAGAAATACTCTACAACCATTACAAGAACAGGCGAAGTTGATAGCTCTGGAAAACTCTCTCATTACATTGAGAACGAAAGAACCAAACAAGGCAAAGTCAAAATCTCTCGCACATTCGAGGCAACGCCCACATATCAAGGCGATACACTTATATCTGAAAACAGAATCATGACCCATGAAAAGATCAAACAGAGCAGTGGGATCTTCCAAAGAATAGTTGGAATTGTTTTACCCATAGCCTTAGGCCTAATCCTTGCCCCTGTCACAGCAGGAATCAGTACAGCCTTAAGTGCAAGCATTGGCTCAGTAGGATCGCAAATGGTAGCCCATGGAGTCACAGGCTTCATGAGCAACATGGTTACATCTATTGCCATGGGAGCTAAGCCTAATGAAGCATTAAAGGGAGCACTTCTTACAGGAGGCATAGCAGGTATAGGAGCAGGAGCTAACATCTTTGGAAGCAAAATCTTTGGACTAAGCGTACAAACAGCCAAACAATCTCTTGAGTCCAGCGTAACAAGACAAATCATCACCCGCTCCATCATGAGTGCAGCAGGAGAAAAATTAGGACCTGTGGGCTCCGCAGTGCTAGGCGGAGCATTGTCAGGCGTCATGACAGGTGATCCGACACAAATAGCACTTGGTACCATTAAAGGAGCAGCTTCAGGCTTCATAGGTCAGGCATTAGGCAGTTCCACAGGAGCCCAGCTTGCCAATGCAGCTATTGGAGGCTTTACAGACGCAGCCATTGATCGAATTGGACAAGAGATTAAAACAATTGCGTATAACGTAAAGGCCCGAGACGCATTGCCGAATAGTGCTCAAGCTTACAAAGGCCAAGATGGCCGAATCAAATGGGCGATACAGGACGAAGAGAATGGAAGAAATACTATTTATCAATATAATAGCCAAACCAACCAATTTGAAAATCAATATACCAACGTTAGAAATAGTGAAGTACTCGGGACTGCATATCTTGCAGGAGCCAATGGAATAGCCTTCATCCCAACACTAGAAGCTAAAGGATCTGTTACACACAACAATGGCATCACTACCTATTACGATAAACAAGCTAACTTCATAGAATCAAGACCTGATAATCAATATGCCATCAGAGATACACAAGGAAGACAAATAGGAACTCAACTGCCACTATCAATGTTTACCTTAGCCACAGGCCAAGATGTCCTTTTTGCTCCAATGCTTGAGAATGGTAGTTCTCAAGCCCTCATGGTTATTCCATTTGGTGCACAAATAAAAACAGAAAACGGACAGATGACAGGCTCTCAAATCATAGATGAAAATGGCAACATTGAAATCTATCGCATAGATGGCACAAGAGAAGCCCGTTTAGGTATTGACGGTTCTCTTATCTCTTATGACTCCAGGGGAGAAATCTCTTATGCTATAGCTCCAGACGGTAGAGCGATAAGCTACACATTTGCAGGAGATCCCATCACTCTTACAGCTAACACACAAGTGGATTATGAATTAAAAGGTAATCTTGTATTAAGAGAACTCGACAATAGTTACAGAATCTATGAAAAAGACACTGACCTCCTTATAGAATCAGGAAACACACAACTTATAAGAACTTTGCAATATGATGAACAAGGAAGATTTTATGGTGCAGTAGAAGAAGACTTAAAAAATCAGAGAGAAAATCTTTATGGAGCTGATGGCCAAAAAATCTTTACTCGAAACCTACAAGATAAAATTATAGAGAATATTTATGGTGAAGCAGCAGGATCTCTAAAAAAACCAAGCACCTACGATGAAATTCCATTGAGACAGTGGTATGACGCACAAGGCAATCGAGCACCCGTAGAAGAAATTCTATCCGTTTATATAAAATTTTATGAAAACGGTAAAAATACCGTTCTCAGTCCTATTACTCAAGGAATAGACGCCTTACAAAAAGCGTATGATCACAGTCCGCTCCAGGCTCAAATCCTTAGTATTACAAAAGGTATTCAGCTTGGAGAAGATCAAGGTGGATGGCTAACCTGGTTAGATAAAGACAATCTATTAGGTAAAATAAATCTCTCCGACTCTCAACCTGAACTTATGAAAAGAATGGGACCAACAGAATATCGCATGCGCCATATTGTTGCGAACATGTTCGGTGACCAAGAATCTGAAATAAGCATTGCCTATCCGTCACCATGGGTGAAGTGGAACAATACGAAATATGTCATTACGCTGGGACAAGGTGTGGGGAACGATGCAAAAAGTGCTTATGAAGAAGCTAGACATCTTGCTAATAAAGTAGGACAGCCTGTCCTTTACACAGTAAATCCAAGTCATAAAGATGAAATCACAACCATTCCAGAAGTACTCAATGCCATTCCTGTACTGGGTTTATATACTGGAATGCCTATGGAGAAAGGCATATTAGGAGTTACAGAGGATGTTTTGGTACAAGCTTCGGCTCAGAAATTTATAGACATGCCTGATGCGACGATGGCTGCCAAGTTTAAGTTGCATACGGAAGTTTTGAAAAATGCACCATCAACTGATATAAAAATTATTCATGTGGGACATAGCCAAGATGGACTTTATACAAGAGCTGAAGCGAATTATTTAAATAAAGATGAGAAAAGGAGAATTCACTACATTGCTCTTGCTACAGCAAGTCATACCAATCCAGGCTTTTCTTCGTTTGATCCTTATATTAATCCTTTGGATGTAGTAGGGCATTTTCTTGGCCAAGGAGCTATCAAAACAATTGGCAATGTTGCTTATTTCCCAATAGCTTGGATGGCAGGAAATACAAAGGATTATAGAATTCTTGAATACACACCTGGACATGGAGTTGGTCACGCCTTGAAGAGCTATTATTCCGACATAGATGAGGGATTTTATAAACTTCAGTATTCCATTAATAAGGATGTCGAATGAGACAACGTAAAAAAATTAGTATTTTCCTTATAGGGATTGTAATGGGAAGCATTCTTCTTCAGCGTGGTTGCGGAGCCAGTGAGAGTGAGACATCTGCTTTTGAAACCAGGGACGTCTCGCAATTTGATGGACCATATCGTTATGTTAAGCCTAATAAAGATGGTTCTATAGTGATCAAAAAAGATGATAAAGAATATATATTTGAGTTTTTGGGACTTCCACAAAGAGAGTGGTTATCCAATCGAATAAACGATTTTTTGGATGGAGAAGCATACGAGCTTTGGATTGAATATGATGAAAATAAGATGAGTTCTAGAGGGAATCTTCAAGGTTATCTTTATTATGACCATGAAAGAATACACCATGGGAAAAGTGGAGAAATTTTATCAAGAGGTTATCGAATGATTAATGCATATGAAATCTGGGCTGGTACGTCTGAGTTTATTGATGACAGTCGAACTCACAAGCATTATGAGTTGTTATTAAAGGAAGTCATTAAGTCTTATCGAGAGTGGATTGTTCTTCAGAAGCGAGGGGTTGAGTCAGACAAGGGAACTATTTGGCTAGGCCGCAGTACAGCGGAATTAGAATCCAAGCTCACCGAATATGAAAAGATGTTAGAAGAATATCGAACGAAGAAAGATAAAAGCTTATGAAATTGATAACTGCGCTTTTAATGATCACATGCAGTCTTTTTATAATAAATGCAAATTCGGTTTATTCAAATGATATCAGCAAGGTTACGCCGTCAGTTAAGATTGATGAACTGCGCGTATCCGCTGAAAAGGCAGATGCACAATCTCAATACAGGTTGGGCTTATGTTTCTCGCGTGGAGATGGGGTGCAGCGGAATTATAAAGAGGCTGTAAAATGGTTTTTAAGAGCCGCAGAACAAGGTCATGCTGAAGCCGAGTGTGCAATGGGCCTTGCTTATCTGACAGGAAGTGGTGTTGAGAGAAATGAGGTTGAGGCGGTCAAGTGGCTCAAGAAGGCTGTAGAAAAAGGAGATATGAAGGCTCAATTTCAACTGGGGGTAATGTATGCCATGGGACGGGGAGTTCAAAATGACTTAAATGAAGCCGTAAAATGGTTCCGTAAGGCCGCGGAGCAGGGAATGCCTGGGGCACAATATTTTTTGGGTAATGCATATTTTTCAGGGCAGGGTGTGGCACAAGATTACACTGAGTCCATAAAATGGTATCGCCTTGCCGCAGAACAGGGGATGTCGCAGGCGCAATTTAATGTTGGTGATGCATATTTACAAGGAAAAGGTGTAAACAAGAATATTGAAGAAGCTGTTAAATGGTATCGTAAAGCTGCAGAACAGGGTTATTCAAACGCCCAATATAATCTGGGTTTAATATATTATAGTGGGGAAGAGGTAAAACAGGATTATTCAGAGGCCATAACCTGGTTTAAAAAAGCAGCGGAAAAAGGGATACCACAAGCGCACTATTATTTAGGAGACGCTTATTTCAAGGGACATGGTGTAATGCAAAATTATTTGGAAGCAATAAAATGGTATCAACTGGCAGCAGAACAGGGAATGTCTGAAGCACAATTTATTTTGGGTTTGTTTTATACAAAAGGAGAAGGCGTTTCTATTGATTATATAGAAGCATATAAATGGTTTCATGTGGCAGCATCTCAAGGAAATAAAGATGCTCAAAAAATAATGGATTTGGTACAAAAGGAAATGACTATAGATCAAGTTAAAGAAGCAAAAAAACGTGCAGAGTCTATTCTTCAAAAACGTATCCATTCATTTCTTGAAAGTAATGATTTGAGTCTTTCATTAGAAATGAATGGTAAACAGTTTGAAATAATGAAGTAAGCAAAAAATCGTACGGGGTACTAAGCTTTTGAGAAATGGTTGACCAATGGACCCCGCCGATCGTGACATTCGGGTTTCGAAAGACGATGAAATCTTTGCTCACATGGTAGAAAGTTTTAAATACCGCAAAGAAGATGGAACGTATGCGAAGCCAGAGATTATAAGGCAGGCAGAAGAAGTGAAGGAAGTAAAACACACAGGGGCAGAATATCACGGAAATGGGCAATAAAATAATTGGTCCCAGACATTTAAGCTTACCAAATATGAAAAGATGCTAGTCGATTATCAAGCTAGCAAAAATCCTCGAAATAAAATCTAAAACGTTCTGAAATCCATAATTAAAAGTGAACATGAAAGCAACTCAAGACAAACAATAAACGGGTTAGTCTCTGCTTGACTAGTTCATAAAATTTTATCCCACCCCGTGAAAGAGAAAAAAGCAATGGCGTTCAAAGTGATTGAAGGTGGAGGAATATGCGGCTTATGCAGGAAAAAGAAGCAGCTTTTCAAAACATTATGCTGCGGACGAAAGCTCTGTGCAGGCGAAGCGGGTGAACGAGTAACGCTGGTCAGCAAAAGAACCTGCTTAGATAGACATAGACGATACACACTTTGCAGTTTTCATTCAGCAGAAAAACATAAAGGGAATTGGAAAGGGTGTAAAGACTGCAGAGACTCCTTTGAAACAGAGATATATGTCTGGTTCGGGACCAATGAATACAACTTTGAAAAACTAGAAAACCCGCCAAAATATGAACCAACGAAATGTCGTGAATGTGGCGGAGTCATTAAGCTAAGAGCTGATAGTTATAGCACTGGAGATGAGGGACACATGTGTGAAAAATGTATGGATCAGAACACGGATGAATGTTGAGAAGAGACTGTCCTTGTTAAACTCAAATGTGTTTTTGTAAGACAATTAACCTCTTATATCTTTTGATTTATTCTCTGATTAATACTCCATCTTATTTCCTTAGTGTTGTCTTGCATTTGACACAGTTTCAGAAGTTATCAAAAAATCAGTCCCAGTCTAAAACGAATTTATGTACAATACCTTGAAAGATTTAAACC
>CAZXEQ010000009.1:0-39960 GCA_964640155.1 uncultured bacterium
TTGCTTATAACTGACTACTTACAACTTATCACTTTTTTTAAACTCCCTTTACATCCTTTTTCTCTTTAATGAAAAGAACGCGATTGATCGCATTCAAATAAGCCCTAGCGCTAGCTTCTATAATATCTGTGGAAGTACCTTTCCCTGTCACCATGCGAGTGTCGATTTTAACTTTTACAACCACTTCACCCAAAGCATCTTTACCCCCCGTAATGGCACGTAAAGCATAATCCACCAAGGTCCCTTTAATCCCGGTAATGCGATCAATGGAATTATAAATAGCTTCAACAGGTCCATCTCCACATGCAGCATCTTCCAAAACCTGTTTGTCTTT
Source organism: uncultured bacterium (assembly GCA_964640155.1). Classification (GTDB taxonomy): domain Bacteria; phylum Auribacterota; class JACPWU01; order JACPWU01; family JACPWU01; genus CAZXEQ01. The sequence continues at coordinate 335 of CAZXEQ010000009.1, forward strand.
TCTCACACGTACAGTTGCCGTAGGAACAGTTGTATTCCCACTCGAAATATGAAGATATTCTAAAACAAAAATTTCTGGGACTTGAGCAAACTCATCTTCTACCAAAGCCACCAAATCTTCATCATAAACTGTCTTTTTCTTGTCCGCTAAGATCTTGAATTTCTCAAACAACTTATCAATCTCTTCATCTCCCAATTTAAAACCTAATTCCTTCAAGCGTTCTCGAAAAGCATGCCGACCTGAATGCTTACCTAACACCAAAGAGTTTTCCAACAAGCCTACATCTTCAGGCTTCATAATCTCATAAGTAGTTCTTTCTTTCAAAACGCCATCTTGATGAATACCCGACTCATGGGCAAAAGCATTTTCTCCAACAATTGCTTTATTCGGTTGCACGACTAACCCTGTCAAATTACTCACCAAACGACTGGTTTTAATAATTTGCCCAGAATTTACTTCCGTATAGATATTTGGAAAAACATCTTTTCTCGTACGAAGTGTCATAACAATTTCTTCTAAAGAGGCATTCCCTGCTCTTTCACCAATGCCATTGATGGTACACTCCACTTGTCGGGCACCATTACGAATCGCAGCTAAAGAATTTGAAACAGCCAACCCCAAATCATTGTGACAATGAACACTGATCACAGCTTGATTGACATTAGACACATTCTCTTTTAAATATTTGATTAATTTTCCAAACTCTTCAGGAAAGGCATACCCCACCGTATCTGGAATATTAACCGTTTTTGCGCCCGCTGCAATCACCGCTTCAACCACTTTTGCCAAAAAAGCAGGTTCTGTTCGTGAAGCATCTTCTGGAGAGAACTCAACATTATCCACGTATTTCAAGGCTTTTTGAACACCTTCCACAGCCATGCGAAGAATTTCGTCTTCAGCTTTCTTCAATTTGTATTGCATATGAATTTTCGAAGTGGCTAAAAACACATGAATGCGTGGGCGAGTTGCTTTTTCTAATGCATGAGCAGCTTTTTCAATATCTTTATCAACACAACGCGCCAATCCAGCAATGATCGGCCCTTTGATTTCTGAAGCCATGCTTTTTACAGCTTCAAAATCATCAGGCGAGGCAATAGGAAAACCTCCTTCGATAACATCTACATTCAGAGCGACCAATTGATGCGCAACCTCTAATTTTTCGCGCAAATTTAGACTCGCACCTGGACATTGCTCTCCGTCACGAAGGGTTGTGTCAAATATGATAATTTTTTCGTCAGATTTTGATGGTGTCATAATAATCACGAATTAATAAATAATCAGACCAACCCACTCAGGGGTTAACCCTAAATCAAATCACGTTTAATTTCCTTACCGCCCAACCAAGGCATCAGCTTACGAAGCTTTTCACCTACTTTTTCAATAGGGTGCTCTGCATCTCTTTTTAAAAGAGCATTGTAAGAAGGTCTACCTGCTTTGTTTTCCAAAATCCATTCTCGTGCAAATTGACCTGTTTGGATTTCAGTCAAAATATCTTTCATCCGTTCACGTGTTTCTTTGTTCACCACACGAGAGCCTCGACTAATATCTCCATACTTTGCTGTTTCGCTGATGGATTTTCTCATATTGGATATTCCACCTTCATAAATCAAATCCACAATCAATTTAACTTCGTGCAAACATTCAAAATAAGCCACTTCAGGTTGATATCCTGCGTTCACCAAGGTTTCAAAACCTGCACGAATGGATTCGGAGAGACCTCCGCAAAGAACCACCTGTTCTCCAAAAAGATCTGTTTCTGTTTCTTCTTTAAAAGTTGTTTCCAAAACACCTGACCTGGCAGATCCAATTCCTTTGGCATAAGCCAAAGCAACATCTTTCGCCTTACCCGTTGCATCTTGATAAACAGCTACCAATGCAGGAACGCCTCCTCCCTCTGTATAGGTACGGCGAACCAAATGGCCAGGACCTTTAGGGGCAATCATAAAAACATCTACATCGGCTGGAGGAACAATTTGTCCAAAATGAATGTTAAAGCCATGCGCAAAAGCAATCGACTTTCCTGCTTTTAAGGATGGAGCCACTGCATCCCGATAAACTTCAGGAGCTTTCATATCGGAAACAAGCATCATGATACAGTCTGCTTTTTTCGAAGCCTCGGCTGAATCCATCACTTCAAGGCCTGCTTTCTCAGCTTCTTTCCAAGACTTACTTCCCTTATAAAGACCGACAACAACCTTGAGTCCACTTTCTTTTAGATTCAACGCATGGGCATGTCCCTGACTTCCATAACCAAGAATGGCAACTGTTTTACCTTTTAGAAATTTTAAATCTGCATCTTTGTCATAATACATTTTAGCCATAACTCTCCTTTTAGTCTTGAGTCTTGAGTCTTGAGTCTTCAGTTTTCACGCATGACCCACGACGCAAAACGCACAACGATTTTATTCTCTTAGTAATGCTACTTTCCCAGTTCTTGCTACTTCTTGTATTCCAAAAGATTTCATAAAATCAAAGAAACCATGAATTTTAGATTCATCACCTGTAATTTCAATGGTCATTGATTCATGTGCTACATCTATAATTTTAGCTCTAAAAATATCTACAATTTGCATGATTTCAGAGCGTGTTTTGGCATTGGCTCCCACTTTCATCAAAACAAGCTCTCGCTCAACCTTTTCTTTCCCCTTCATATCAATAACTTTAATCACTTCAATGAGCTTGTTAAGCTGTTTCACCACTTGTTCCAAAACCAAATCATCCCCTTGAACCACAATGGTCATTCTTGAAACAGTGGGATCTTGTGTTTCACCAACTGCAAGACTATCAATATTAAAACCTCGCCCACTAAAAAGACCCGAAATACGCGCTAAAACCCCAAACTTGTTCTCTACCAACACCGAAATGGTATGTTTCATGTTTTCTCCTTAGCCAAATAAGTAAAACATTATGTCAAAAAAGGGCTATTTTGTCTTGAGAAATGTGTATAAAATCGGGTGACCAACGAATCCTAATGATGAGCGATCGCACTCGAGTGAAAGCAACGAAGGCAAAGACACCCCCTTTTGAAGTTCATCTATTGCTTTATCAAAAAGAAAGTTATATTAATTTCCTTTACGGTCGCTGGAATGCGTACGAGGGAAGATCGCAAATCATGATTCGTTGGGCAGGACCCGTTCTTCTCTTTTTAAGTTCGATTGGCTCGCAAGGACAAACGAACGTGTCTGAACACTCTCATAAATATCCTATTCAGATATAGACTTTCTATCTTTTAAGACAGGAATCAATATATATATGCTAATAGGCAAAATCAAAATGAACGCTAAACGCTTAATTTCCATCGCTGCTTCTTTTCCAAGAACGCAATGAAGACTCCACATACGCATGAGAATAGCAACAATGATCCACATGCAAAAAGAACCATATTCCTTATTGAGCAATCGTTTCCAGGAAAAATTCATGTTCTGAATAGAAGTTTTGAATCCTTTCCAATTCGGCCAAATACGATTCACACGTTGGCAATAATCCTCATATTCTGAACCAAATTTTTGTCTTAAAAAATTCTCTTCAGCGGCAATCAGCGAAGCATAAATCAAAAAAAACAATGGAATACCAATCCAATAGATCAAATGTGCGTTTACAATCAGAGAAAGGCCAACCAAAATAATAAAGTTTCCTAAATACAACGGATTCCTTGAATGAGAAAAAACGCCTCCTGTCACCAATCGATCTGCATAAACTTTTTTGTTAACCCCTCCTCGCACAATATAATCATACCCGACTGTTAATGCCCTTAGAATCTGGCCTGCCATGGCAACAAAAAATCCACCTATCACAAGCCAAACACTTAAATCATATCTTCCACATGGAAAAATCGGTTTTGAAAAAAGCAGGAGTCCAAGAAAAATCACGGGAAAAAGAAAATCTCGATAGTAGAAGAAAAAATTGCCCAATCGAATCAAAATTTTAGATTTCATTTAACAGCCAATATCCCACAGAAATTATACCATTTAAAAAAAACATCTGTATGAGGGAACCCATTTTTTGTTAAGAGGTTGATATTTTCATCCACACGATAAGGAATCAAAACATTTTCAAGCGCTTCTCTTTTTTGAGCAATTTCAAGTTCAGTATAACCGTGCCTCTTTTTAAATTCATAATAAAGCTTGATAAACATGCGGTTAAAGAGAGAGTCGTTTCCTAATACTTTTTCAATCAAAATAAGACATCCATTTTCATTTAATCCTTTATAAATCGATTGAATGAGCGTGTCTCGGCAAAGAGGTCGAATAAATTGAAGAGTCAAATTAAGGATCACAACAGAAGCATTTTTAACAGGAAAGCCCTTATTGAGATCTGCACATTGAAGGTCAAAAGAGGAAGAAGGATGAGTTAATAAAAACTTCTCTCGGCATTTGTCGAGCATGGCTTGCGAAGAATCAACCCCTACAAAATGGGCTTTGGGTCCAATGTTTTTGATTAATGTACTGAGCGTAATACCCGTCGAACAGCCCAAATCATAGACATCAGAGCCTTCAGTTGCAAATTCTCGAGCAATCTCTCCCATCATTCTCTGCAATTCAACATACTGAGGAATACTTCTAATTAACATGTCATCAAAAACGGCTGCCGTCTTCTCTCCAAAATTAAAATCTTCTAGTTTACGACGCTTACCCGCATAAAGCTTGTCTTTTTTCGTCATTATCATCTTTTCCAAAATTAGATTTTTGGATTCTGTTCAACTCAAAACTAAAAACTCCTACAATACTTTTTATGAAGCATTGTAAGAGTTTTTATAATATGGATTTAGATCAGGGAATCCACCCCACGAGATTATAATTAAAGGGTTAAACCGCGCATTCCCCTTTTCCCACTTCCATCTTGAAAGGCTTTCCTTCATCCCCAAGATCCTCATAATATTCAGGAGCTGTTTTATAATCAGGAATTTGTTGAAATTCTTGAACCAGTTCCCGAAATTTTGGAATGCCCTGACGTTTGATGAAGTCTTGAAAACGTTCAGAGGACTGTTTTTCTTTCAAATAGAATTTCAAAATCTTATCGACAGCTTCTGGAACACGCTTCGCAGGGATCATGGCAACTGCTGAACCAAAAGTAGCTGAGCCTTCTTTCGTTCCTCCCCCCACCAACATTTGATAATGAGGGACTTCATGATCACCTACGCGTTTACCCATTCCATAAAATCCTAAATCTGCAATATGATGCTGTCCGCAAGAGTTGAAGCAGCCAGAGATTTTGATTTTCACATCTTGCAAAGCTTCTTCGCTTCCCAAACCATTATTGAAAAGAGGGATCAAAGCCGAAGCAAGTCCTCGAGAATGTGTGATCGCAATCTGACAAGTATCCGCTCCAGGGCATCGGGTAATGTCAGCAATTTTTTCAGCTGAATGATGTGCAATCTGAGCTGCCGCTAAATCTTTATATAAAAAGGGCAATGCTGCTTCTGGAACCCATCTCAAAATTAAATTTTGGGAAATGGCCACACGAATTCGACCCCCACAATATTTCTTTGCAATAACCGCTACTTTCTTCATTTGATCAACAGTAATATCTCCCAATGGGCAACGAACAAGAACAGAAACATAACCGGACTGTTTCTGTTTAAACATATTAGTCGAATGCCAACGTTTGTAGGCTGAAGTTTCCGCAGAGCTAAAAGAGGGAGCCTCTTTAGGAAGCGTCACCACTGGGGGCTTTTCTTCATAAAGTTTTACCTTGGTCATCCAAGCATTTCCATTTTGGGTTAACCATACAGACTTTCTTTCTTCTAAAACTCTTTTTTTAAATTCTTCTTCTCCCCATTCTTTCACCACAAATTTGATTCTTGCACGAGCTTTATCTTTACGATTCCCATTACGATCAAAAATACGAATGACAGCTTCTGTCGTCGCAAGAACAAATTCTTCAGGCGTAAAATCCTCAATCAATATTGCAGATCGAGGGGTAGAGCCCAGTCCTCCACCCACATAGACTTGAAAGCCACGAACCATTTTTCCATTCACTTCTTTCATTTTGGCAACAAAACCCAAATCATGAATCGGAATACGGGCATGATCTTCAGGGCAACCTTCAAAAGCAATTTTAAATTTTCGAGGCATGTTTTGGCAAAGTGGGTTTCTTAAGAAGAAATCTGAAACCATATCTGCATAAGGCGTCACATCAAAAGCTTCTGCCGCAGAAAGTCCGGCATAGGGACACGCTGTAACTGTACGAACTGTATTGCCGCAAGCCTCGCGGGTGGTAAGATCATTTTCTTCTAGGAGTCGTATAATTTTCGGAACATTTTGACGCTCGACATAATGATACTGAATGTTTTGACGTGTTGTCACATGACCCACTTTTTTAGGAGTGTATTTGTCAGCAATATCCGCCAAAACATCTAATTGTTCTGAGGTAAGATTTCCATATTTGATCTTCACACGAATCATGTGAAGTTTAGGTTCTCCTCGAATTCCATAAATTCCATTGGTTAATCTAAAGCGTTGAAAATCTTCTGGCAGAGATTGTCCAGAGTCCAACATCGCAATTTCACGTTCAAAACGTTGTATCTCCGCCTCTACTTCAGGGGCAAGCTCTTTCTTATGCAACGACTTTTCACTCATTGATTTTTCCTTTTCACTCATCATCTATATCTATCCCAAATTAAGAATAGTATACTATCTGGAATATTGATAATTTTCAAACAAAAACAATATGAATAGGGTCCTGCCCAACGAATCATGATTTGCGATCTTCTCTCGTACGCATTCCAGCGACCATAAAGAAATTGATTTAACTTTCGGTTTGCTAAAGTAAGAGATGAGCTTTGAAGAGGGTGTCTTTACCTTCGTTGCTTTCACTCGAGTGCGATCGCTCATCATTAGGATTCGTTGGTCACCCTCATTTATGAAAGAACCCTCTTTTATTTACATGAAACTTGTTGATAATGATATCGTTCAATAAAGCGTGAAGACCATTGGAAATCGAGTGAGCATGGCATCCCGATATTCATCGGGATGAACGAGATTTCCTTTGAGTTCGTTTACCTCGCAGGGGGAAACGAACGTGTCTGAACACTCTGTTGAACGATTTACCATACTCTATGTATCAATCTTTAAATCAAAATTCAGACATGCTTAATACAAAAGAAATATCTCAAAAAATTAAGAATAAAGCTAAAGACTTAGGATTTGATCTTGTTGGAATCACAAGAGCCGCACCTGCCTCTCACTTCCCCCTTTTTACTTCCTGGCTTGAAAAAGGATATGCAGGTCAAATGTCCTATTTGGAAAGAGGGACCGAAAAAAGAAAAGATCCAGATCTTATTTTAAAAGGCGTGAAGTCTATTATTTCATGCGCTATCAATTACTATACTGAAACACCTCCTGAACAAAATGAAAAGAGTCATGGGAAAATTGCAAGTTATGCTTGGGGTAAGGACTATCATAAAATTGTTTTAGAAAAGTTAGAAGCTTTAGAAAAATTTATTCTCACTGAAATCAATCCTCAAGCACAAAACAAATCTTATGTTGATACAGGAGCTATTCTTGAAAAGAATTATGCGCAAGAAGCTGGGCTCGGATGGATTGGCAAAAACACGTGTTTGATTCATCCCAAGATTGGATCTTGGCTTTTTATTGGGGAAGTTTTGACAGATTTAGAACTCGCTTATGATACACCCTTTGCAACTGATCATTGTGGAACTTGCACCCGATGCTTAGATGCTTGTCCCACTCAAGCCTTCACGGCCCCACGAATTTTAGACGCAAGAAGCTGTATCAGTTATCTTACAATTGAACATCGTGGAGAAATCCCTTTAGAAAAAAGAGAGATGATGGGAAGTCATATCTCGGGTTGTGATATTTGTCAGGATGTGTGCCCTTATAATCATCAACCTATTCCAACTACTATCAAAGACTTCTACCCCAAAACTGAATTTCAAGAAAACGGATCTGGAAATATTTCTTTAGAGAAAATCTCAAAAATTACACCTGAAGAATTCCAGAAACTTTTTTTTGACAGCCCCATCAAACGGCTTAAATATGAAGGCTTGATGCGAAATGCCATCATCGCTATGGGAAATTCTGGAAACCCTTCCTTTGTTGAAACACTAAAAATCATGAAATCAAAAATTCAAAATCCAATGTTGGAAGAGCATATGGAGTGGGCTCAAGTAAAGTTAGCTTCAAAGGGAAAAGAATAAAAATTTTAAATTATACATTGCCTTATATACTTCTATTCTTGTAGATTAGCTAAATATGAAACCTCAAAATAAAAACACCAAAAAATATACCATTCACATCGAAACCCTCTTTGAGTCAGCTCACAATTTAAGAGAGTATCATGGAGTACCTGAACCCCTTCATGGACACACATGGAAGGCAGAAGTCTTTGCCGAGAGATGTGGATTAGATCATGAAGATATGGCCATCGATTTTTTAGAATTAAGATCTGCCTTAGATACGCTTATCAAACCTTTTGAACACAAGTACATCAACGACATTGCCCCTTTTGACAAGATTAATCCCTCTACTGAAAATATTGCCACTTGGATTTTCGAAGAATTAAAAAAGAAATTTGAAGGGCATCCTGCTCAAATTAAAAGAGTAAGAATTTGGGAAGGGCCTCAGTATTCAGCAAGTGTGGAAGATTAAAAAATTAATCGAAGTTTATTGATAAATCTCTGCGCCCTGTTTTTTAAACTCTTCTGCTTTTTCCTTCATTCCTAAAGCTAAAGCAGCTTTTTCATCCACAGCTTTCTTTTCAGCAAAAGCTCGAACATCTTCGGTAATTTTCATGGAGCAAAAATGAGGACCACACATAGAGCAGAAATGAGCAACCTTTGCACCCTCAGCAGGTAAGGTTTCGTCATGATAAGATTTAGCTGTTTCAGGATCGAGTGAAAGATTAAATTGATCTTCCCAACGAAATTCAAACCTGGCTTTTGACAAGGCATTATCACGTGCTTGAGCCCCGGGATGACCTTTGGCCAGATCTGCTGCATGCGCTGCAATTTTATAGGCAATGACTCCTGCTTTCACATCTTCTCGATTGGGCAAACCCAAATGTTCTTTGGGAGTTACATAGCAAAGCATGGCACAACCATACCAACCGATCATGGCAGCACCAATGGCTGATGTAATATGATCATAGCCTGGAGCAATATCTGTGGTCAAAGGACCTAAAGTATAAAAAGGGGCTTCAAAACATTCCTCAAGCTGTTTTTCCATATTCACTTGAATCATCTGCATGGGGACATGTCCTGGTCCCTCAATCATCACTTGCACATCATGACGCCATGCAATCTTGGTTAGTTCTCCCAAAGTCTTGAGTTCTCCAAATTGAGCTTCATCATTGGCATCTGCAATCGCACCAGGGCGTAAACCATCTCCCAAACTAAAGGACACATCATAAGCTTTCATGATTTCACAAATTTCTTCGAAATGGGTATAAAGAAAATTTTCTTTATGATAAGTCAAACACCATTTGGCCATAATCGATCCGCCACGAGATACAATTCCCGCTACACGTTTCGCAGTCAAAGGAACATAGCGTAAAAGCACCCCTGCATGAATGGTAAAATAATCCACCCCCTGCTCCGCTTGCTCAATTAATGTGTCCCGATAAATTTCCCAAGTCAGATCTTCAATTTTTCCATTCACTTTTTCTAAAGCTTGATAAATAGGAACTGTACCGATGGGGACTGGAGAATTACGTATAATCCATTCTCGAGTTTCATGAATATTTTTTCCCGTTGAAAGATCCATCACCGTATCAGACCCCCAACGAATGGCCCAAATCATTTTCTCAACTTCTTCTTCTATCGAAGAAGCTATCGCAGAATTTCCAATATTCGCATTAATTTTTACCAAAAAATTACGTCCAATAATCATGGGTTCTAGTTCTGGATGATTGATATTGGCTGGAATAATGGCTCGTCCTCTGGCTACTTCATCTCGAACAAATTCCGGAGTAATAGAGGAAGGAATACTTGCACCCCAAGCTTGACCTGAATGCTGTGCCGCAAGATTGCCTTGCGCCTTTGCTTCTTGCAACATTTGATTTTCACGAATGGCAATATATTCCATTTCAGGCGTAATGATCCCCTGCTTGGCATAATGCATTTGCGTTACATTCTGCCCCGTTTTTGCCCGTAATGGTTTTTTTAAATTTGGAAATCGAATGGAATCAAGCGTCGGTTCACTCGCTCGTTTTTGGCCATAGGAGGAAGAAATGGAGGGAAGTTCTTCCACATCTTTTCGACCCAAAATCCAATTTCGACGAACATCCGACAACCCTTTTCGAATATTGATTTGCGCATCAGCATCGGTATAAGGCCCTGAAGGATCATAGACACGAAAGGGCTTGTTTTTCTCTACAGCATTTCCTTTGGTGTCTTTTGTTGGATGAAGTGCAATCTCTCTCATAGGAATCTGAATCCCTTGAGTGCCTGAAACATAAACTTTCTTTGAAGCAGGCAAGGGTTGATGAGTTAAAATAGATGAACTATTTTCATTAGGGCTTTTTTCAATTTTCATAACTTCTTTCCTAGATAACTTATTTCTTTCCTGAATATTGCACGATTATCGTGCAATATTCGCTCTCGCCTAAGGAAAAACTACATAACTTAGGCTCGGGACTTTTTCACCTCAGTGAAAAAGTGTTAGCCCCGTTTGCACCCGTAAAAACGTGTGCATCACGGCCCTACGGGTGAATTATTCACACAATGTGTGAATAATTCAGGGTTTAGCAATTCCTGCAATAGCAAATCCAGCTAAAATCCATCCCATCACGAGATCTGCACACGTAACCAATGTATATTTGATTTCAAAACCCCACCAATTCCAATAAGGAATATGCCCTACAATCGCTGCTGCCAAACCAAAAAGCGTGACAAACAAAACACGTTTAGAATAGGACAAACCTTTTGTTTGAAGTAAAAGCCATGCCACTAATAAAGAAGCAAGCACTTGAGTCAAAAATCCTATTCCCATTTGTGGCCCCATTCCTCCCTTACAACCTTTTTGATGAATAGAGGCAAAAATAAAAGGACCTTCTTTCATTTTTTCTTCCATGTTTTTTGTAGCGCCATCGGTTGTGGATTGTTCGTTGTTATTATGACAAAAAGGATACATATACATTCCATCTTTAGAGACATTATCCAAAACAACTTGTGTAACAGATGTTTCATTTCTAAAAGAATTAAGTGTCATCATATGCCATGGTAATACCATCCAGGATAAAGAACCCCAAGCAAAAATAATAACGGCACCCGCAATTGCACTAAAGATCAATTTTTTCATATTGTATTTCCCCCATGTTTATCTGTCTTGTTACACTCACAAGCTCCTTTCCCTTCACTACATCCTCCATCTTTTGAAAAAGCATTGGTCAATTCAAAAATACCACCTTCTTCATCTTGAATAAAATCTACATTTAATCCTACGACATACTTTAAAGACTGAGGATCAATGTAGAGAGAAAAGTTTTCATAATTCAGAACAAGATCTTCCTGAGTTGCTTGATCAATACCTAAAACGTATTTTCCATTTTCAAGAAAAATACGCAAACCCTTTCCCTCTTCTTGTAACAAACATTCTTTAATTTTAGAAACAGCGGCTTCACTAAAGTTAACCCTATCGAGCGTACGCTGCATATTTTTCTTCCCATTCTTCAAAATCAGGCGAGAAATATCTCACACGCGTTTTCTTATATTCAGTTGAGCTATAAAGTGCTTTATATTCGTGAAGACCTGTGTCTTGAGAAATGGCTTCCAAAATTTTTTCGCATTCTTCTTCTGTCTTCCCATGAACCATGGAGAAAAGTGGATATGGCCAATCAGGATAAGTGGGTCGGCGATAACAATGAGAAACCGCTTTAAATTGCGCCATCTTTCTCCCAGCTTCATCAACATCTCCAGAAGGAACAGACCAAACACCCATCGCATTAGCCATAAAACCTGCTCGACGATGATGAAGAATTGCAGCAAAGCGACGCATTTTACCTCTTCTGACTAAATCTTGAATAATGTGAAAAAGCATTTCTTGAGAAATTTCTAAATTCTGGGCAAGAGGCTTAAAAGGCTCTAGTGTCAGCTGTATATCTTCTTGAAGCTGACAGATGGCAGTAATATCGGAAGGAGAGAGAATTTCTTTGTTTATTTTTTCTTCATTGTAAACCCCATCTCCACTCTTTGCCAAATTGACTTCTGAAGTCATATCCAAGGTAACACCAATTTTATAAAGCTTAAGTGTGGGCATCAAACGAATAGATTCAGCCTTTGATAAAATCCCCATCAATTCTACAGTCTTTTCTAAACCCAAACGACTTTTAGGCGAAACGGCTACCGTAAACCAAAGATTAAACTCGTGATTGCGACGATAATTATGAGAAACCCCTGGATGTTCATTAATCATTTTTGCTGTTTCAAGAATATGATCAGACGGTGCTTTTGCAGCAACCAAACTGGATTGATAACCCATGCTGCGGGTATCAAAAATCGCACTGATTTGACGAATGATATTGGCCTTCTTCATGACCTGAACTCTCTGAAGAGCTTCTTCTTCAGAAATTCCAAAAACATCTCCTAAAATTTTAAAAGGTCTTTCATGAAGAGGGAAATCTTCTTGAATTCTCGTCAATATTTGTTTATCGATTGCTGTTAATTCCATTATTACCCTTTCAAGCAGCTGGAAATCAGATGCGTAAAACTTTCTCAAAAAATAAGGATGGTTGTTCTATCTCGATTGATCAACTCTTCAAGTCGTTCATTCTACGCAACGCTTCTAATTTCTTCAAGGGTTGTTTTGAATAAAGAGATTCTCTGGATTTTTCGACTGCTTCTAGCCAATTTTTTGAGATTCCAGAGGTATAAATCAGAACAGCCGCATTCAAAATCACAAGATGGCTTAAATGATTTTGCTTTGCCTCTAAAAGATTTAACACAAATTCAGCATTCATCCCAGAGTTGATTGAATCAAACTCAAGCTCTTCAGTCCGTTCAAGGCCTAATTCTTTGGGTTGAATTAATAAAGGATGTGTTTCATTCAAATCCAATTCAACAGCTTTGGTTGTTCTACTGATTCGACAGTCAATGGTACCTTCCACTCCCTGAACCACTAAGGCATGTGACATTTTTAGACTTTTTAATATCGCAGGAATTGTTTCTAAATAAGGACCATGATAAATAGAAATGATTTGATGAGGAGCATTAAGAGGATTCCATAATTTTTCAATATGATTAAAAACCGTTCTCAGGCCCAATTCTTCACGGATTCTTTTAAGCTCAGCAACTCTTGGCGAGATATGCTCAATCGAAACAAATCCGACCCCTATTTCTTTTAATGCATTCTCTGTTTTTTCAAGTGTCCAATGAATCGGTAAACCCAAATCACGAAAAACATCTCTGACACTAACACCATATTTAGGAGGAGTTTGAGATTGACCATGGAAAAGAATTTGCGCACCTGCTGCGGCAGCCACAAAAGCTGCAGCTGGACTAACATGAGGATATTTTACTTTCCCATCATAAGCATTACCACAATCAATCAGATGAGGAAGATCAACTTCAAGTTGATGGCAGTACTCACGAGTAACTTTTGTAAAAGCAGCAAGCTCCTCAACAGATTCTCCCTTCATTCTTAAAGGAACAAGAAGCGCTCCAATTTGAGCATCTGTTGCTTCTCCTTTTAAAAGGAGGCGAAAAGCTGCTTCTGCTTCTTCAACCGTTAAATCTCGCGAAAGTTTAGGCCCAGTTCCAACAGCCTTGATATATTTCCTAAATTCTAAATTCATGGGCGCTATTCTACGTCTGATAGGGCCCCAAATCAAGGATCATACATTTAACAGATCCCCCACCCTTTTCAAAAAACTCTGAAACATCGACTTCGATCGGGGTTACATCTCTTTCTTTAATCTGTTCTTTTAATTGCATACTCACACCTTTAGGCATGAGTAAAAACTTTCCGGTATTCGTTTCTGCATAAAATGAATTCGCCGCATAAGCAATTCCATCTTCTGCGCTGAGTGAAATTAAATTATCATGAAAAGAGGTTTTCAGAAGACCCTGCCCTTTCTTTGAAATACCAGGTAGATACGCCAACAAAAATTTTAGCGCTGGACCAAAAGCACAAAGCGCTGTATCTCCGTGATAAAAACGTTCATCTATAAGTTCAATATCCAAAATTTGAAGATTCTTAAACTCTGAACATAATACCTCTAGCATGTGTACATCTGTTCTAAATCCATAAACACGTTTGTAAGGTGGCAACCCCCATTTGAATTGATAACATTGACGAATAATTTTCCCATAAGTCATCATCCAATAAGGCCCTGCTGGAAAGAAATCAGCTTCTCCTTCAAAAGAAAAAGGTATTTCTCGAATTTGAAATCCTAAATTTTCAAGGAAAGGGCGATAATAATGTCCTTCTCCAGCGCGGCCAGGAATAAGTCGACTCATAAGAAAAAACTTTTCGCAAAAGGGTTTGTCGATTTCCCTATCTATGACAACACCTGCATTGGCAGGAAAAACCATGCCTGGCCATTCTTTCTGGGGAGGAATTACAAAAACATGAAGCTCCAAATCTTCAAGCTGATCTTTGAATCGTTTCCATTGAGCCAAAGCGCGTGATAAATCAACTCTCTTTCTAAATCCCCAACGATTGCGTGTATGAGGATTAGAGCCAGATTTAATTCGAAAGAAGGAAGGACAACCTAAAGCAACGGCACGCATCTTCGGTCTCCAGTCACCGGTTACCAGTCTCCAGTAAATCAGTGTCCTTACTTTGTAGCCTACCGGCTAGAAGTATAGTACCAAACATGATCTCCCTTCTTTAGCAAAAGGAGTTCCACACTTTTCTGATCTAAATAAAAGCCCTTCTTTTCTGTCTTCGCATGCACAAGAGTAGCCCGAATCTTGCCTTTTCTCTCAACTAAAGCAAGGCCTGTGGGCTTTTTATTTTCTGAACAAATTCCCGAAAAAACATAACTCTTTGTTTTCCGAATTAATGAAATCTGATTCGTTCTCGCTCCATACAAAGGTCCCCCATCGAAGGGATCTACTTGATTTAAATATTTAAATCCTATTTTTTCTAAAAGAAGTTTGGCAGGCACAGATTCAGTCCCCGGTTTTTCTAAAATAGCCTGAATTTTTTCTGGCAACAAACATGTATAAATCTTTTCTGACGGAAAAAGGGAAAGAATAAATTCTTTATTAGAGGAACTTAAATGATCTGCATCATGATAAGAAAGACCCGTAAAATGTTTCCCTAAAAAATTCCAAAGAGGATTTTCTCCCTTTGCATCCAGATAAGCTAAAAGTTCAGCCAGGATTCTTTTCTGAAAACGCTGGGGATGGGCCTTCATATACATGAATCGAATATAGGAAAGGGCTTTCCCAATGCCTGTTCCTTTGCCACGAAAGTGAGGATCTACTACCAATCCACCTACTTCTGTTGCACCATCCTCGGTTGAACGAAGTTTGATATAACGATGCGTAACTTCTTTTTTTAAAGTTTTACTCTTCAGACAATCGACACCCACATCACAATAAATAAAAGGTTTTCCAGGCACCCCTCTTTTGGCAAGCACTTCAGAAGTTCCAACAATTTTTCCGGATTCCACATCTTCAGCCACAAAAACAAAACGCCCATCATGAGGATTTTTAAGAATGTTTTCGAAAGATTTTCTGGAGATTTCTATCACTTTGGAGAGAAGCTGGCGATCTTTGGGGAGATTATAAGTGTCCAAAATAGACGCCAAACGGAAGAAAGCATTAAGATCTTTTTTTTCTATGCTTCGGATGAGAAACATGGCTTTTCCCTCCCGCTCTTCGTATCTATTATATCAAGGATTACACTTCAGATCGAGGAAAGGATAGTAATCAGTGATTTAGATTTTGTATATAAACGTATGCATATTTTATAGATGCGGGTGCCACTTAATTATCAAATTATCTCAAAAATTGCTAACTACTCATAATGAAAGGAAGTATTTCAGACAAGGTCTTTACCGTGTGGACGGGATGTCTTTTTTGACCCGAACGATCCACAAGTACAGCTTCAATGCCTAATTTTTGAGAACCTTTGACGTCATCTTTAAGACTATCTCCTATGTGAATCGCTTCAGTGGGTTTAACTTTGGAAAGGCGTAAAGCTTCTTCAAAAATACCTGAATGAGGCTTTGAAGAACCGACAATACCTGAAGCAAGAATGAAATCAAAAGATTTTCGAATGCTTAAACCTTCACAAAGAGGAATCAGTCTTGCATCCCAATTCGATACAATTCCCAAAATAAATTCTCTTTCTTTAAGCTTTTGAATAACACTTTCAACCTCTGGAAAAAGCTTCCAATATTCTGGCCTGGCAAAAACGTCATAGAGTTCATTAAAAAATGAATCGAACTCACGAATGGGATCATAATTAGAGAAAACATCTCTCACCAATTCATACCACCACACTTTTTCTTCTGGATGGACATCAGAATGAGGCAAATGATCACGGCGAAGCCACTCTTGTTTAAAACGTTCCTCCACTTCCTGAGGATTCAAAATACATCCATAAGGTCTCGCTATATTTGCATAGATTTCTCCAACAGAAGGATGAGGTGTAAAGAGTGTTCCTCCCGCATCAAAAAATATGGCTCTAAAACGAGATTTTTTATTCAATTTAAACAACCTTTATAAAATATTCACCCTTTTGAGAACAAAAAAATATCTCAACGTTCATTTTATCATATTTTTAGAGAACTTAACGAAAGCTCTCTCTTTAAAAATTCTCCCTCTTCTTGAAGCGAATTGATATAATTACAAATTATGGGTTATGAAGAGAAGCGTGGTTACGTACGTCGATACTTTGGAGCTGATGAACGCTATTTTATTGAACATAAAGTTCATGGAAAGTTTTTTCAAAGGCCCGAAGCTGCATTAACCATCAACTTAAGTGCCTCAGGTTTGCTTTTCCGCTCACCCAAAATCATTCCTGTTAATACCATTATTGATGTCAGCCTTTCCCTCCCCCACATTAAAAAACCTGTTCAATTAGTCGCTCGTGTCGTTCGTATGGAACCCACTCAGAGGCAAGGCATGTTTGACATTGCTATTTTTTATACGGAGATTACAGATCAAAATCGAAGCATCATCGATCAATTCTGTATGGACAAAAAAGAGAGCTCAAAGAATTCTGAATCATCTATTCCTACTGAAGAAAAACCTCCCCTTTAGGATACCACTTTTGTTTTCAAGTAGAACAGCTCACTAAATCTTCTAACTTTTTTATGATTATTTCTTCTTGAACAATGTTAACAGCACTTACCAATTGTTTAATAAGAAACCTCTGTATTGTATCAATTTGACCTAAAACCCTATCGTCTTTATCAAGGATTTCCCAAATATGACTAAAATCGACTTTTCCTTTTCCATGACGCCATAATATATAGTTTAAAATGATCTCTGCTTCTCTCAATCTTAAAGCAGCCTTTCGAAAGTCTAAATGATGTTCACATTCGTCAAGAAATGCTGATAAATAAGCATTTGCAAGAGTAAGAAGATGCGAAAAAGCTGCCATTTCCCCTTCAAAATAAAAAGGGCCTCGAATTTGAACTCCTCCATAAGCAAGTAACTTCATAAAAGCCATGTCTGGACCTTTCCCTCTCAAAAAGTCAGACTCTTCTACCACTTGAACATCTAGAACCTTTTCTTCTCCCAAAACTTCATATGCTAATCTCGCAGCAGAATGAAAAGGCCTTTTTTTAGTAACTATCATAAAATCTATATCTTCAGAAGCCTCCATTATTTTACGAATATAAGAAGGTTCTAATTTCAAACCAGCCCATAACCAACTGCCATATAAAAAAATGCCTTTGATATCACCTTCATCAATCCCAAAAGCATCCGCGATATCCGAAAGAACGAATCCCAATAAATCATCTGCCTCTTCAACTTTATTAAGAACATGTAATTGAAAAACGTCTCGATCCTCTGGTCTTAGTAAAATAAATCTCCAGGCTCTTTCATAAAAATTAAAGCAGCAGTGATATAGACTTTCTGGATAGGTTTTAGGAGAAGTTGTATTAAAACTTGGGAAACGTTTGGTTAGTATTGAAAAATTAGCCGATTGAAAAACTTCTTCCAAAAGATCTTCAGAAAAACCCGTAAGTTTCGAAGCTTCTCGAGTATCTCTTTTTAATAATGCTTGGGCAGCTTTTCGAAAATTTCTTTCAAATTTTCTATTTTCTACTTTAGACCATGGAGCCAGAGCATACAGAGGGAAAGATAAAGAGAAAAAGAGAACTCCCATTAAAAGGTATCTTAAGAGAGATTTCATGCCTATTACGAAGAAACAACCGATAAATCAGAAAGTGTTTTGCTTGTGTTTTTTTGAAGTCGAAAATACGGATCACCTAAAATTTCGTATTTCATCGTACGCCGTTTGGCCTGATATCCTGCATTTTCAATCAGACGTACCATTTCTTGCTCAGTCATAAAAAAGACCGTTCCAGCTGCACGAACCACATTTTCCTCAATCATTAAACTTCCTAAATCGTCGACGCCATATTTTAAACTTAACTGGCCAATTTTAGGACCTTGTGTTACCCAAGAAGCTTGAAAATGATCAAAATTATCTAAATAAATTCTTGAGATAGCCAATGTCCTCAAATAATCAAAAGAAGAAGTTTTGCTTCCCCCCATAGGCGTATGGTCCGGCTGAAATGTCCATGTGATAAAAGCGGTAAAACCATGCGTTTCATCCTGAAGTTGACGCAATCGATCTAAATGTTCAATACGTTCTTCCAACGTCTCAACATGTCCAAACATCATGGTTGCTGTTGAACGCAAACCCAATCGATGTGCCACGCGCATGACATTCAACCACTCGTCGGAGTCAATTTTCTTAGGAGCTATGACCTTTCTTGCACGTTCTACCAAAATTTCAGCCCCTGCTCCTGGAACAGAATCTAAACCAGCTTTGATCAAACGCTTGAGTGTTTCTTCAAGAGATAATTTTGAAACTTGGGCAATAAATGAAATTTCCGAAGCTGAAAAACCATGAATCCAAATAGGATATTTGGATTTGATATGCGTTAGCATGTCTTCATAAAAATCTATTTTTAAATAAGGATGATGTCCGCCCTGAAGAAGAATTTGTGTTCCTCCCAACGCTAATGTTTCTTCAATTTTTTTATCTAATTCTTCGTTAGAAAGCACATAACCATCTTTGGAACCTGGACGAACATAAAAAGCACAAAAATGACAATCGGTTACACAAAAATTGGTGTAATTAATATTACGATCAATAATGTAGGTAATGGTGGAAGGATCTGACTTTCGACAACGAACTCGATTTGCAAGATCACCCAAAAGTGGCAAATCCTGACAAGAAAAAAGTTCTAACGCTTCAGAAGGACTGATGCGCGTGCCATCAATAATTTTTGAAAGAATATTTTTCAAGCTCATACCACCTTAAGTCCGGAAGTTTTGGAATCAAATGTTCGCGAAAAGCCATTTCATAAAAAAGCCTTAAACCTGCTTCATGTTCAGACGTCCAATCATAACAAATATTTTGAGTTAAATAAGACAAAACAAAATCTTCATTAATTTCAAGGACACTTTCTCTAGCGATCTTTTGTATATTGGCTTGTCCTCGCTTTTTTGATTTAATCAATCGAATTAAAGAAGTTTCATCAATATCATCGCTTCGTCCGGCCCAGAAAGCATAAGTGAAAGGAAGATTTGTCAATTCCTGCCAGGCTTGTCCTAAATCAATCACCTGCCCTTTAAAATTCAAAGATTGCTTTAAAGCCTGGTCTCCTATGAGCAAAACACCATCATAAAGTTCAAGTAGCTTATCAAAACCTTGAGTCGTTACTTCATACTTAAAAGAACGTTGGAAATAATTTTGTTCCAAGACCTTTAAAAGTGCAAATCCTGTTTTAGATCTAGGATCTACTGCAATCGTCTGAGCTTCTGATAAATTCCCTTTTAAAAAAAGTAAAACTGATTTTACAGCTCCCTTGGAAGAAATAACTGCGTCAGGAACAATCGATAAATTTTTGATACGGGCATATTCAATAGAAGGGATCATTGCAATATCTACCTCCCCTTTCGCCAAAGCTTGCGCACAAGCATTGGGAGAAGCAAAAGTCATTACCATGTCCTTATTTGCAAGACCATAAGTTAATGGCTTTGCATTTAAAAAATCTGATGCTGCTATTTTCATTTAAAGACCGTATTTCGTAGTTCGTAAATCGTAGTTAGCAAAAACGAAATACGAACTACTGTTTTTCACGAATTGCGAATTGCTAACTACGAACTACTGTAGTATAAATTGCATCTCTCTCCACAGGCTCTCGTCCTGCTTCTCGAATAAGCTTGATCAAATTGTCTCTGGTCAACGCATTATCTGTCTTTGCACCTGCATCATGATAAATTTTTTCTTCAATAACCGTGCCATCAATATCATCCGCTCCATAGGAAAGAGCAATCTGAGCCAATGCAGGTGTAAGCATAATCCAATAAGCTTTAATATGATTAAAGTTGTCCAACAAGAGTCGTGAAATCGCTAAAGTCTTTAAATCTTCAACTCCCGTCGTCCATCCCAATTTTCCCATTCGGTTATTTTCAGGATGATAGGCCAAAGGAATAAAACATCGAAAACCGTTGGTTTCGTCTTGAGCCTCTCGGAGATCCAATAAATGACGCACTCGTGCGTCGTATTTTTCAACATGACCATAAAGCATGGTTGCATTTGTTGGAATACCCAAACGATGCGCTGTTTTAGCCACTTCAAGCCATCTTGCACCCGTTGCTTTTTCACCACAAATTTTTTTGCGAATTTTCTCATCAAAAACTTCAGCTCCACCCCCTGGCAAAGAATCAAGCCCGGCTTGTTTAAAATCACTTAAAACTTCATAAGCCGATTTTTTATAAATTTGAGAGAAGAAATCGATCTCAACACAAGTAAAGGCTTTGATATGAAGACTGGGATAAAACTTTTTAATGGTACTTAACAAATCAATGTAGTACGGATAAGGAAGTTCAGGATGAAGTCCCCCAACCATATGAAGTTCGGTTAAACCCTGATTCCAAACCGCTTCAATTTTTTTAAGAATTTGCTCTTTATTAAGCGTATATGCATCTGGATCTTTTAAATCTCTGCGGAATGAGCAAAACAGGCAATCCACCGCACAAACATTGGTGTAATCAATATGAAGATTAATCACAAAATAGGTTTTATTACCGTTTTTTCTTTCTCGAACTTGATTGGCAAGCGCACCTATTGCATTAACATCATGAGAATGAAACAAAGTCATTCCATCTTCAAAAGAAAGACGTTCGCCTTTTTCAACTTTGATTGCAATAGCTGACAACTCTGATTTTTGTGTTAGCAGTTCAAGCATATATCCTCACGACAATATTAAAAATCAAGAATCAAATATCAAAACGACAATGTAAAAATTAAGAAGATCCTCTTTTTTAGATTTTAAAATTTTTGAATTTTAATTTGTCATTTTAATTTTTGATTTTTGATCTTTGATTTAAAATCCTAATTCTTTCCACATCCCATCTACTTTTGCTTTTACAGCAGCATCCATCACAATTTCATCAGGCCAATCCCGAGTAAACCCTTCTTCTTTCCACTTGCGTGTGGCATCAATACCCACTTTACTTCCTAAAGCAGGTAAGCGCGCAGCATGATCTAAAACATCTACCGGCCCATGCGTAAAAAGAAAATCACGTTCTGGATCAATGTGATTTAACGCCTTCCAAGCTACTTCCTTGACATCATGAACATTCACATCTTTATCTACGATAACAACTACTTTTGCGAAACAAAGTTGATTAAGGCCCCAAACAGCGCTCATCACTTTCTTAGCTTGCCCCGGATATCGCTTATCAATCGACATGATTAATAAATTATGAAATACGCCTTCTGCTGGCATATTCATGTCCACCAATTCTGGCAATTGCTTTTTAAGCAAAGGTAAAAAAATACGTTCCGTTGTTTTACCCAGAAAAAAGTCTTCTTGCAAGGGCTTTCCAACAATAATGGTTGGATAAATGGGATTCTCTCTCATGGTCATTGCTGTCACATGAAAAACAGGGTATTGATCGGCTAATGAATAAAATCCTGTATGATCTCCAAAAGGTCCTTCTTGTCGCAATTCTGTAGGATCAACATAACCTTCCAAAACAATTTGAGAATTGGCTGGAACTTCCAAATCAATCGTCTGACATTTCACCATTTCAACTGGCACATTCCGAATAAAACCTGCCAACATCATTTCATCTACACCTTCAGGAAGAGGAGCTGAAGCTGAATAAATCACAGCGGGATCTGGTCCCAAAGCCACCGCCACTTCGACTCGTTTTCCAAGCGCTTTTGCCTTATGAAAATGAGCGGCGCCTCCCTTGTGAATTTGCCAATGCATTCCAATTGTTTTTTCATCAAAAATTTGAAGTCGATACATGCCATAATTTGCAATTCCAGTCTCTGGATCTTTTGTAATCACGACAGGAAGTGTAATGTATCGACCTGCATCTTGAGGCCAACATTTCAAGGCAGGAATTTCAAAAAGGGAGAATTGATCTTTTTTAATAATTTCCTGGCAGGGACCTCGACGCACTGATTTTGGTTTTAATGCTCTCAAAGTTTGAAGCATGGGAAGCATTTGAACCGTTTCCATAAAACCGGAGGGCATTTTGGGTTCCAAAAAAACATTCACACGTTCAGCCAATGCTTCAAGACTTTCAACACCTAAAGCCATTGCCATTCGCTTTTCTGTGCCAAAGGTATTAATTAAAACCGGAATGTTTGAACCTTTTACTTTTTCAAAAAGAAGCGCAGGTCCACCTGCTTTTGTCACACGATCCGTGATCTCAGTAATTTCCAAAATAGGATCCACTTCTTGAGAAATTCTCTTAAGTTCTCCCTGTTTTTCCAAAGCTCTTATAAAATCGTTCAAATCCTGATATGCATGCATACTAAAGCCCTCTCCTGTTTCCCACGAAGCTGTAAGTATGCTTGGTTAATCATAAAAAATCAAATATTAAGAAAGAAAATTTACAGAGATAATCCCGTATACAAAAGTGTGTTCTTATTAGCTAAGAAACGGGTCCTGCCACTCGTCAGCCCCACCGTGCTCACTAAAAGTTGCGCGCGGCGGGGCTCCCCGTCGAGTGTCACCCGTATTTGTAAAGGACACACTTTTTTGCACAAGATCCAAGAAATTCTTCATTCAATTCCACAAGTGAAAATGGGGTGACCCGACTGGGGGTTCCCCATCGAGCGCCAGCAAGCGTCGCCTAAAACCTGAGAATCCTCATTAAATGCCCTGCCGACGCTGACCCCACAGGGGCTATAACTACATGTGCCGTCGATGGGGGTGAGGAGGGGCAGGACCCCATTTTCATGAATTTTGGCAATCTCTACCATTGATTCATCTTGCTTTATGGCTCATCTTAACGTATAGAGTAGGAGTTCAATGCTGTTTTGGGATATAATTTTGTCTCTTTTGAGTCTCTTAACCCAAATTTTATGAGTCAACTATGCATACAGAAATACTGAATGAACTTGAAGGCTTTATTGAAGAACAACTTCATTTGCTAAAGTCCGTTAAAGACTCTTGGCAGCCCAGCGATATTTTGCCAGACATGAGTGATGAATGCTGGCACGAAAAAGTTGAAGAATTACGCACAAAAACATCGAATTTATCCGATGAACTTCTCGTCGTCCTTATTGGGAATACCGTTACAGAAGAGGCCTTACCCTCTTATCAAACCTGGTTAAATCGTTTTGAAGGCATGAGCGATAAAACAGGTGTCAGCTCTAATCCTTGGTCTCTTTGGACAAGGGCTTGGACTGCTGAAGAAAACCGTCATGGTGAACTTCTTAATAAATACTTATATCTTTCTGGGCGAGTTAACATGCATGCGGTTGAAATCACCACACAAAATCTCATTAGAAATGGCTTTGATGTACGATCCGGAGACAGTTTCTATAAAGCCTTGGTTTATGCTGCGTTTCAAGAAAGAGGAACAAAAATTTCTCATCGTAATGTAGGTTTATTGGCTGAAAAATGTGGTGAAACAACCTTGAGCAAAATGTGCGTTTTGATTGCAGGAGATGAAGCTCGACATGAAGAAGCTTACAAGAGATTTTTCGCCAAAATACTCGAACTAGATCCTTCTCGAGCTCTATGTGCTTTTGCAGACATGATGAAACAAAAAGTCATCATGCCAGCCCGTCTCATGTCCGATGAAACAGATCGAGACTTATTTAATCAATTCTCTGTCGTTGCACAGAAAATTGGTGTTTATACCATTCATGACTATGTTGAAATCATTGACCACTTGATTAATCTCTGGGGCATTCCAACCCTTTCTACTTCTTCCCCAGAAAGTGCGCAAGCACAAGAATATCTTTGCAATTTGCCAGGACGGTATACAGGGAAAATTGAACGACTGGAAGAATCTTTGGCTAAACAACCCAGCAAATCTTTTCGATGGATATTTGATCGTTGCGCTTAAACAATTAAATTTAAAAAATCAAAGCTAAGATGTTTTAATATTTATATTTGATTTTGTTTTTCTCCATCCTTCTTTCCATTTTCTAGGATCCAAACCTAAATCTCGACCCGTCAAACCCATTAAAGCCAAATGAGCATTTTCTCGCACAGAAGAATCAGGATCTTTTAAAACATCGATCAAAGATGGAACCGCCTTTTCATTTTGAAAAATCCCCAAAAGCAGTACGCAGGTGTATCTTACTTCTGAGTCAGGATGCTTCAAAAGTTTAAGTATCACATCAAAAGTGGCCTGATCTTTTTCAGTATTAATTTGTCCTAAATATTGCACTATTTTTTTTGCATCACTTTTAGGATTTTGTAATGTTGCTAAAAGTAGTGGGAGTCGTGCTAACTCACCAAAATTTTCCAAAGCATCTTTAGCGCTCTGCTGAACTTCTAACACAGGATCGTTCAAGAGTTCTATAAGGCTTGAAATACTGATTGGATCACGAACGGACCCCAAAGAAACGGCTGCATGGCTTCTCACCTTAGGAAATGGATCTTTTAAAGCTTCTACCAAAGCGCTCACACTGCCTTCTGCTCTTAAAAGACCTAAAGATAAAGCTGCATTCGCACGAACCTCTGCATCTTCATCTTTTAAATGCATCATCACTTGAGGAGCAACAGAGGGATCCTGTAAAAGCCCTAAAGCTAACACCACATGTTTTCTGACTTCACTATCTTCATCTTGAATATGCGAAATCAATATTTCTTTAGCCCGTGTATCCTTTAAAATTCCAAGAAGAATTGCTGCGTGACGTCGGACCAAAGGATGAGCATCATTTAAAGCTTTTAAAGTTAATTCAAAACTCTTTTTTTCAAGTTTTCCTTTTAATTCCCGATCACGCAATTTTTGATTTAACGTAATCACCGCTTGAGCCCTGATCAGCGGATCTTTACTCTGCAAAACCCGAAAAATAGGATCTTCGGATAATCTCTCCAATAAAATTTCTCTTTCTTGTTGGACTCCTGTTAATTTGACCTGAGCTTCATGCAAAATCTTTTTATATTCCTTTTGAGCACGTTGATGCTGAGCGACCAAATAAAGAGTCCAAACAAGACCCATTACAAGCATAATCGCTAAAGCCCAGAGCACCGCCTGATAACGACATAACTTTCGATACAACCTGATCGTCAAGGGCGTGGGGCGTGCCCAAATGGGATCCCCCATTTGAAAACATTTTAAATCTTCTACTAATTTTTGAGCAGAGGGATATCGATTTTTGGGATTTTTTTCAATGGCCTTGAGAATGATCACTTCTAAATCCTTTGGAATCTTAGAATTAATCAAATGAGGGGCTCGAGGTTCTTCTTCCAAAACCTTTTTCAATAAAGCCAAATGATTTGCAGCCTGAAAAGGAAGCTCTTTTGTAAACATTTCATACATTAAAATCCCCAGAGAATAAACATCAACCAAATTGGTTGATGGCTCGTCGGGGTCCGATCTAGCCTGTTCCGGCGACATATACGCTGGGGTTCCCATGATTGTTCCATCAAGAGTCATAAGCGTTGCATTTTCTATTTTGGCCAAACCAAAATCCATGATCACAGGGCGACCTGTGGGATCCAGCATGATATTTGAAGCCTTAATATCACGATGAATGGTTCCATGTTCATGAGCAAAAGCAAGCGCTTCCGCTAATTTCTCAGAAATTTCAACTGCTTTTGAAAAAGGTAATCCTCCGGCTGAAAAAACTTGTTCCAAAGTTTGTCCTTCAATATATTCCATGGCAATAAAAGGACCTGTCTGAGTTTCTCCATAGTCATAGACAAGAGCAATATTGGGATGATTCATTCGAGCCGCCGCAGCAGCTTCATTGCGGAATCTTTTGACAAAGGTATGATCTTGCGCCAAATGCGAGGGAAGCACTTTTAGAGCAACTTTACGTTCCAAGCGAGGATGGTAGGCTTCGTAAACAAGCCCCATTGCACCCTGGCCAATTTGACGAATGATTTTATAATTTTCGATTTGTTCAATAGAAGGATTTTTATTTTCTTCAGGAGGAGAAGAATCTGTCATTTCTTCATTCTTTCCAATGTCATTCGTTTTAACTCCAACTTCATCATAACGATGAACTGAATTCTATTCTACTTTTATCAATCCCAAAGTAATGTCATCTGCTTGGGCTTCATTCTGGGCGTGTTCAGTAATTCTATCAAGAATTTTTTCCATAATGATATGTGTTTTTTGATTCCCGATCTGAGTAATGATTTCTTTCAAGGCTTCAAGGAATTTTTCTTTTCCATAAGATTGCTGTTTGGAATCTTGGGCTTCCTCCACACCATCTGTATATAAAATAACTTGATCCCCTTTTTTTAGGGACAAAGTATATTCTTCCGGCATTTCATCATCCGTCCATTTTGAAAAACCCAAAGCAATGCCCTTTGGAGAAAACTCATGCAATTGAACGTCTGGACCTCGATATACAATCAAAGGTAAATGTCCTGCCCTAGAAAAAGTAAGGGTATTCTGTTTTACATCGAGAAAAGCCAAAATAGCGCTGATAAACATATCTTGTTTCATATCTGGAACCAAAAGATTGTTCACTTCTTTTAAGAGGCCTGCCGTACTCGTCGCACCCAAGGCTCTGGACTTCAATGTCGAACGAAACATCGCCATCACCAAAGCACCTGGAACCCCCTTACCACTTACATCTGCAATCACCAAAGCTAATTTTTCAGGGCTTACCCAAAACCAATCATAATAATCTCCGCCTACTTCTTGGGCTGGCAAACTTCTAAAAGAGAAATCAAAACCTTCTATTTTTGGAAAAGTACGGGGTAAT
The DNA here is from genome assembly GCA_964640155.1 of uncultured bacterium. Taxonomy (GTDB): domain Bacteria; phylum Auribacterota; class JACPWU01; order JACPWU01; family JACPWU01; genus CAZXEQ01. The sequence goes on from CAZXEQ010000009.1 coordinate 27,637, forward strand.
AAAATCTGCTGAATTTCACGAGCGATCTGTAATTCATGTTTGATGCGCTCCTGATCACGAATCTCGCGGTAAAGCCTAGCATTTTCTAATGCAATCGCCGCTTGACTTGCAATCGCTGTTAAAAGCTTTAGATCGTCTTCTTCAAAATGACTGATTTTAATCAAACTATCACAATAAATAAGTCCTAAAATCTGATTTTTAATAGCAATGGGGACACACATGGCAGATTTAATCCCATACGCATAAAAACTCTCTGCATTCTTAAAACGATCATCCAAACCTGTATGGGCACAAATCACACCCACGTGTTCTTTCAAAACCGTTTCAACAATGCTACGACTGATTGCAATGGGAGAATATCCTTTTTTTTGCTCTGAACGTTTTACAATTCGAGGGACTAATTCTTGTGTTTTTTCATCTCGGAATAAAATCACGTAGCGATCCGCATGAATCACCTCCATCACCATATCTACAATTTTTACAATTAAATTTTCTTCATTTAAAATCGAATTAAAAACATTTCCTGATTTATAAAGGATAGAAAGATTTTTTGCCGTTTTCTTAAATTGATCCAATTTCAAACTGCGTCCGTCTATATCTAAAAATGTAGAATGCTTACAATCTAAAGAGCTCGTGACACGTGTTTGAGGAGCTTCTTCTAACACAATGGAAACTTCTTCTTTAGATAAGGATTCTAAAGAGGAATTTTCCGATACTATTTTCAAACGTGTGTCTCCTACAACAATTTCATCCCCCTCTTTAATCACACACTGCGTTACCAGCTTCCCATTGACATAGGTACCATTTGAACTATCCAGATCTTGAAGAAAATATTGATCTTTTTGTTTTTGAATACGCACATGAACCCGAGAAACTCTGGGGTCTTGTAAAGGCAATTGATTGGTAGGATCTCTGCCAATTGAAAGAGTTTCTCCCAGAGGAAAAACATAATCCTTCTTAAAACCTTGCATGACTAAAACATTCATAGGGGAAACTTTCGATATAAAGTTTCTACGAAACCATTATAGCGTTTTTAATTCTACTTTACTATCAAAATGGGGATTGTGGATCCTGTTAAGAGTGTGTTTTTTATATATGTGGGTGACACTCGACGGGGAGCCCCGCCGCGCGCAACTTTTAGTGAGCACGGTCGGGCTGACGAGTGGCAGGACCTACTACTTTTCAAAAAAACACACTCTTATCTCCAGCACATCAACAATAAAAAATAAAAATCAGATATGTTTTTAGATTTCAAATCACTGTTTTTAATAGTCAATTTCAAAACATTATCTTACAATTTCTCTAACATCGTGTTACGCACTTCTCACAACGCATCACACAGAGCGAATTTTATGATCGCATTTCACAACGAAATTCTTAAGAACTACGAACGTGCTTCTCGACGTGAGTGGCTTGTCACCAACGGTCTGGGCGGTTATGCTTCCTCTACTCTTTGTGGAGGAAACACACGTCGCTATCATGGGTTACTGGTCTCAAGCATGCATCCCCCACTTGGACGCACGGTTATCCTTTCTAAAGTTGATGAAACACTTCATATCGATGGGCAATCTTACGATTTAGGATGCAATCGTTTTCCTGGAACAGTTCATCCTAAAGGAAATCAATATTTAGATCTTTTTTCTTTTGAGTTTTATCCAAAATTTATTTATTCGGCAGGAGGCGTTAAACTAGAAAAAAATGTTTATATGATTTTTGAAAAAAATGCGACCATCATTTTTTATCGGCTCTTGGAAAGCCCCAAGCCCGTTAAACTAAGTCTCATAAGTTTTATTGCATGTCGGAGATTTCATGAACTCACACGCGAAAATACATTTTTTAATGAAGATATTGAAATCAGTGATGGGCTTTTACGCTTAAAACCTTATAAAAACGCACCCATGATTCACCTTTTTTTCAGCCCTGCACAATACGGTGAAAACCCCATGTGGTATCTCAATTTTGAATATACTGAAGAAAAGCGACGTGGGTTAGATTATCGCGAAGATCTTTTTACTCCCGGTGATTTAACCTTTGATCTTGTCCCGGGAGGGACTTGCTTTCTGATTGCTTCTACGGATGAGCTCTCCTCTTCCGATCTTCTGCAAGCCGAATTTAAAGAAACAGAACGCAAAAAACTGGTCCTCAAAAATTGTAAAAAAGAAGATAAACTTTCATTGTCCTTATTTTTAGCAGCAGATCATTTTCTTGTTCAACGAGGAGAAAAAGGATCTGCATCTATTATTGCAGGTTATCATTGGTTCAGTGATTGGGGCCGAGATACAATGATTAGTCTTCCAGGCCTAACACTCGCCACAGGCCGATATAATTTAGCTAAAAGCGTTTTAACCACTTTTTCGAAATATGCTTCTGAAGGCATGCTTCCCAATCGTTTCCCAGATGAAGGTGAACAGCCTGATTACAATACAGTCGACGCCACACTTTGGTTTTTTAATGCTGTTTATCAATATTTCCTTTACACCAATGATGACACTTTTATTCGAAACACACTTTTCCCCGTCCTCAAAGAAATGATCGAATGGCATGAACGAGGCACGCGTTATAACATTCATGTGGATGGGGATGGTCTTCTTTATGCAGGAGAAGAGGGAACACAATTGACATGGATGGATGCTAAAATTGGCAACGAAGTTATTACTCCCCGTATAGGGAAACCTGTTGAAGTTAATGCCTTATGGTATAACGCTTTAAAAATTATGGAATTTTTTGCAGAACGTTTTCGTCAATTTCCAACACGTGATCGTTACGGCGCCATGGCCGAAGCAGCTTCTAAAAGTTTTAATGAAATATTCTGGAACAAAGAAATGGGTTGCCTCTATGATTGCATCAATGGAGAAAATTTAGATGCATCGATTCGTCCAAATCAAATTTTTGCCTTGAGTCTGCCCTTCCCTGTTTTAAAATCAGACCGCTTTCGTTCTGTCATGAAAATCATCGAAAAAGAATTACTCACTCCTTATGGCCTTCGTAGCCTTTCACCTCTAGATCCAAAATATATTGGCAAATATGCGGGAAATGCTTTAGAAAGAGATCGTGCTTATCATCAGGGAACCGTTTGGCCTTGGTTATTAGGTCCTTTCACAACCGCTTATTTTAAAACCTATGGACGAACTCCTAAAACGATTGAAAAAGCCAAATCTTTTGTCGAAGCTTTTAGAGATCACATTTATGAAGCAGGATTAGGAACCATCTCTGAATTGTTTGATGGAGATCCTCCCCATGAACCCAATGGTACTATTTCACATGCTTGGAATGTGGCAGAGATTTTAAGAATTGTGGTTGAGGAATTGGATAAGTAATAATCTAGCTCAAGTTTTATCATTCATAATTACTCCACATCAAAATCTACTTGGTTCGATCTAATAACTCCGTGATACTCACCAGCTTTCTTTACAACCCCGTCGGTATCTCCATAGATAAACTGAAGCTTATAATGCCCTTTAGAGACGTTGATTTGATCCTTCAGATCCAAATGAGTCTCATAATTGTCATTACGTCCCATGCCAACCATGCTCATGCCGCTATAAAATTTCTTTTGAAAACATTCTTTGCCTGAAGGACGGAATAACAAAAAGCTCACTGTATTTTGATTAAGATTTAAACTTAAACTTGATGCTTCACCAGTTAAAAACTCCAAAGTCACAGGAAAAGACTCGCCTGGTTTGTAAACTTTCTTTTGCAAAGTAATATTGAATACAACTTTAACATCTTTAGGAACACGATTAGAGTCGGATACCTGCTTAGATTGTATATTTTCAATACTTACTTTCGCTTTTTCATCCGCACCTAGTTTCGTGAGCAACTCAACCCAATCCTTCTTTCCTTTCTCGATGCAATAACTCAAGGGTGTATAAACACCATCCGAAACGTTTAAATTTGCCTTGGCTGCTGCGAGAATTTTTACCATTTCTTTACTCGCTTCACATGCCTCAATAGCCTGTTTTTGTTGATAAAGATAAATCCCTTCCTGATTTGATCTTTCAGAAAAATAAACTCCATTTTGCACTAGAGTTAAAATAGGGGGCGTCCCGTTTTTAGGCACAATATTTGGGTCAGAACCTGCGTCAAGGAGCATCTTGAGCAACTTAATGTCATTGCTATCATAAGGAAGTAATCTATCTTTAGTAACCACTCTAATAATCGGTGTATCAATATTTACATTTGCTTTCGCCTTAATCAAAGACTCGACTGTTTTGACTTTTCTCCAACCTACGGCCCACGACAATGCAGCTCCTTTGTTTACATTCACATCTGCTCCTGCCTTAATCAATAAGTCGACAATCTCAGCTCCCTCATCTGTATCCTGCACATGATCTTGCACAGCTGTCTCTAGCATAGAACCAGTCATACGTCTGTAATTAGGATCTGCACCTTTTTCCAGAAGAGACCTCACCTGCTGAACATCCGTATCCTCAATGGCTTTCTTAAGATATTCGTTCAATTTTTCATTTGCAAAAATGAAACTGGCATGTGCGATAAGAAGAACCGCTACGGTAAAAACATTGATTGTTTTATTTTTCATTCGTTTTATCCTCCTCTGACCCACATCAGATATATTTGTCATAACCACTCAAACATTATTCTTATCCTATTATTTTCTTAAGAACTGGAAAAGAAATACAGATCAAAAGAATAGCCCAAGTTAAACGAACTGAAATTGGCACAAAAAGTAAAGCAATAGCGGCACAAGTAAAAATACCTGTAGTTAGCATCAAAGGAAGGGAATAAAAACTTTCTTCTCGAACTATAAATTGTTGATAGTTTTGAATAAGCTTAATGACTGAAAATCCCAGAATACTCATCGCGGCTATTACGCCTATACTAATAGCAATCGGTGGAAGTTTTGTATCAGTAGGAAAGATAATAAAAAAGCTTAGAAGAGCGATAAATCCAACCCCTAGACCTGTAAAAAGCATACGCTCTATCCAGATAAGAATATAGCGAGCGAGTTTCGGATAACCTAAGAGCAATAAAACAGGAGAAGTTAAGAAAGAAAAAACAAGACAAATCACGATTAATACTTGAAAATTTCGAAAGAACCAATTCATGAGAGATGTCATCATTAAACACCTTTTTTAGTTAGTCGCCTCTACTTTTATTCTTTTCAGATACATAAACGACTATAAGCATGATAGGAACACCCAAACAGAGAAAAATAATTGTCCATTCCGCACGCATGTTTGAAATAAACATCAGATAAACTGAAATACAGATAAGAACCATCATCACAAACATTAAGAGCCATGAAGGGGAATGTTCTTCACGAACGAGAAGCTGCTGACGTTTTACACCCAAACGGAAAACTGAAAAAGCCAAAATGCCTACCATGGTAATTAAGAATGCACAAGGAACTGAGAAAAAGAAAACAAGCCCTCCCTGCTGTTCCATCTGAGAATACATTAATATAAATATCAGAGGAATAGAGATCAAAGCCGCAACTATCCCACCCAGTACCGCACGTAATACCCAGGTAAAAACATATCGAGCAAGTTTTTTATATCTTAAGAGAGAAAGAATCAAAAAACTTGAGCAGGCTAGGACGAAAAAAGAAAGAACAAATCTATCGATGTTTTGTAAGAGCCACACAATATTCACGCTTTTTATTTTAACACAAAATCAGCAGAAAATTTTTGATTTTTGAATTTTATAAGGTATTATCTTTTTCATGTTGAATACCTCACAAAAAGTTCAAACCAGAATTTCTGATGAAGCACTAGCTCAAGAAGCCTTGGATGAAGCTTTACGATTGGGTGCATCCTATGCCGATGTCCGGCTTATTGAACTTACTACTCGCAGTTTAGAAACAAAAAATGGTATTCCCACATCTCTCAACCATTCAGAATCGCAAGGACTCGGCATTCGTGTTATTTGTCAAGGGGCATGGGGTTTTGCAGCAACGCATGATTTGTCCAAAGAAAATGTGATTCGTACGGCATTCAAAGCGGTAAAAATTGCTAAAGCAAGTGCTTTACTCAAAAGAGAACCTCTTCATTTAGCTGAAGAACCTATCATTCAAACCGAATGGTCAACTCCTTTTAAAATAGATCCCTTTTTGATTTCTATTGATCAGCAATTAAATTTTTTGCTCAAACTGGATGAAACCCTTCGCGAAAATAAAAAAATCAGCGTTTCAGAAACTCAAATGCATTTTGAAAAAGAGAAAAAATTATTTATTTCCAGTGAAGGTTCTCGAATTCTACAAAATTTTATTACCAGCGGAGCAGGTTTCGTTGCTTTAGCTTTTAAAGATGGAGATTTACAAAAAAGATCTTATCCCAATTCATTTGGTGGACAATTCCAAAGAAAAGGATATGAACTGATTGAGGAATTAAAACTTTTGGAAAATGCGCCTCGCATTGCAGATGAAGCCGTCGCACTCTTAGATGCACCCAGCTGTCCAGTAGGTGCAAAAGATTTGATTTTGGATAGCTCTCAACTAGGACTTCAAATTCATGAATCGGTTGGCCATCCTATCGAATTGGATCGCGTTCTGGGGAGCGAGGCCAATTACGCAGGAAAAAGTTTTTTGACTTTGGAAAAACTGGGCGTTCTTCAATATGGCTCTCCCATTGTCCATGTGGTCGCAGACGCACAAATCTCTCATGGACCTGGTTTGGGTACTTTTGGATTTGATGATGAAGGTGTTCAAGCACAAACAACAGATATTATTCGCTCGGGACGCTTTGTAGGATATCTTTCTTCGCGCGAGACAGCCTCCTCTCTTGGGCAAAAAAGAAGCAATGGGACGATGCGAGCTGAAGGATGGAACAGAATTCCACTCATTCGTATGACCAATATCAGTTTAATGCCTGGAGATAAAACCTTCGATGAAATGATTTCTGATACCAAAGATGGGATTTTTCTTGAGACCAATCGAAGCTGGAGCATTGATGATCAAAGGCTCAATTTTCAATTCGGGACAGAATTAGGTTGGGAAATTAAACACGGAAAGAAAATCCGCATGGTCAAAAATCCTATTTATTGGGGAATGACTCCTGAATTTTGGAATGCATGTGATGCTATTTGTGACAAAAATCATTGGACACTTTGGGGCACTCCTAATTGTGGCAAAGGACAACCCTGTCAAACCATGGGAACAGGACATGGCGCAAGTCCAGCAAGATTTAGAAAGATTCAAGTTGGAGCTAGTCATTAAAAAAAATGAAAAATTTTAAAGAAAAAACTGAAGAGATTTTCGAAATTATTTTCAAAGCTAGTCAAGCGGATGAAACCGAAGCTTCTATTTCCTGGAACTCAGATTCTCTAACCCGCTTTGCCAATAATGAAATTCATCAAAATTTATCTGATGAAAACTTTGAAATTTCCATTCGCTCAAATCTAGGAAAGAAAACAGCTCGTGTCACAACCAACAAGTCGGATAAAGAATCTCTGGAAACAATCGCATGTCTTTCTAATCATTTGGCTTCCTTAAATGCAGAAGATCCTGATCTTCTACCCATGCCCGAACCTCAAGAATATACACCGGTCGATCATGCACATGAACGTACAGGACAGATTAAAGCTGAAACGCGCGCCCACGCTGTCAAGGTTCCCATTCAAATTGCACAATTGAAAGGTTTAAAAACAGCGGGCATTTTTTCAAATAGTCTTGAAAAGAACGCTCTTGGAAATTCAAAAGGATTACGTGCTTATTCAGAAGAAACCTATGCTGTTTTTTCTACAACGATGATGGCTGATTCTGGCTCGGGATGGGCTAAATTTGGACATCCCAATGCAGATAAAATTCCATTAGAAACACTTGCACTTCAAGCTTCTGAAAAAGCCATTTTAAGCAGAGACCCGATTGAAATAAACCCCGGCCCTTACACCGTTATTCTAGAGCCTTCTGCCGTTTTAGACTTAATGGAATTTATGTTAATGGATTTTGGAGGCTTGGCAGTTCATGAACAAAGAAGTTGCTTCACAGATTTTGTGGGCAAAAAAGTTTTTGGAGAAAATATTCATATTGAAGATGATGTTTATCATCCCCTGCAAAGTGGAGCAAACTTTGATGGAGAAGGCATTCCAAAACAAAAAGTTCAACTCATTGAAAAAGGGATTCTTAAAAATTTAGTTTACAGTCGTGCCAGCGCTCAACAAGCAAAAACAAAACCCACAGGACACGGATTTTCTATTCCTAACTCTTGGGGAGAAGCGCCCACGAATATTGTTTTTCATGGCGGGAATGCTTCTATTGAAGAGATGGTGAAGAGCACCGATCATGGACTTCTCATCACACGATTCTGGTATATTCGTGAAGTGGATTCGATGCAAAAGATTTTGACAGGAATGACCCGAGATGGCACATTTTTAATTGAAAATGGTAAGATTAAAAATGCAGTTAGAAATTTACGATTCAATGAAAGTTTATTTCACTTTCTAAACAATATTGAAATTTTAGGACCTGCCGTTCGAGCTGGAGGAGAAGAAGGGTTTGACATGGTAGTCCCTGCAGTAAAGGCAAAAGATTTTCATTTTACAAGCGTGACGAAGTATTAGAAAACGTAATGCGTGATGCGTTCTGAGTCTTGCGTAAAAACACACAAGCGACGCATCCCGCACAACGCACAACAAAGTACAATTTAGCAATAAGCAACCTTTTATAAAAAGACCTTTATGAAAACAAAATTAGACTTAAAAAAAATTATGACCCATTTAGCTCACAGTCCTGACGCGGACGATGCTTTTATGTTTTATGGACTGGCAAAAGGATTTGTAAAATCTGAAATCTTAGAATTCACACATGTTTTAAGTGATATCGAAACTCTCAATCAAAAAGCATTAAAAGGTGTTTATGAAATGTCTGCCCTTTCTGTTCACGCATATCCTTATGTAAGCGATCAATATGACATTTTAAAATATGGAGCCAGCATTGGAGATCAATACGGACCTATTTTGGTTTCAAAAAAACCTATATCCATTGAAGAAATTCATAACAAAACCATTGCTGTACCTGGCACAATGACCACAGCTTTTTTAGCCTTAAAACTTTTCACAAAAAAAGCCAAAACCGTTGTAGTCCCTTTTCAGGAAATTATGGATTTTGTTCAACAGGGAAAAGCAGATTTAGGACTTTTAATTCATGAAGGACAACTTCATTACACAAACAGTGGTCTTCATAACATTTTAGATTTAGGAAAGTGGTGGCATGAAGAAACAGGTCTTCCCCTTCCCCTCGGTGTTAACGGCATTCGAAAAAATTTAGCCCCCCCTGCTCAGAAAGAAATTGCTCGTGCTCTCAAAGAAAGCATTCAATACGGTTTATCCCATCGCAAAGATGCCATTCAACATGCTCTTCAATACGCCAGAGATCTTGATCCAGCACTTGCAGATCGCTTTATTGGAATGTATGTCAATGAAGAAACTGTAGAAATGTCTGAACGAACTCAAAAAGCGATTGAAATTCTTTTGACCCGAGGATATGAAGAAGGCTTGATTCCTAAAAAAGTAAAACCCATTTTTGTTTCGTAGTTGATAATAAGATAAATTACTTCTTTTGAAGATGTTCCTGAATAATCTTTTCTACATCTTCCTTTTGAACATTTCGATACCAAATATAATCCGGGAAAACCATCACATTAGGTCCCTGCGCACAAAAATCAAAACAACCTGAACGACTTACTCGAATCTTTCCTTTAAGACCATTTTCATTCACATAAGCCTTTAAACATTCAAAAATCTCTTCTCCTGCTTTAGAACAACAGGCTTCTCCGTTATCTCGAGTATGGACACATACAAAAAGATGTTTCTGATAGGGATTTTTAGAAATTTGCATTGATTTATTTTATCACAAAAATCACGGATTGGGATCGGAGGATAATGCAGGATCTGCATCAATCGTATTATTGGTAGAGTTAACTAAAGTTCCTCCTGGAGGATTGGCGCCCCCCGTCCAATAGTTATTTTCTGCATCGATGGTGAAACCTGCAGCAGCACTGGTATCACTCATATCAAATTCACCATTGCTATCTGAATCATTTCCCGTCAGAGAATTATTTCCTGGACTAGAAAGTCCTCCACCTCCAAAGTCAATCGTGTAAGTTGGAACACTGGCACTCAGTGAAAACAAAACACCATCCCCAACATTGTTTCGAATGATGTTTCCTTCTCCATATAAAATTAAAGCATCTCCAGCCCCTGTCCCTGCAGTGATGGTATAAGAAAACCCATCTTCTCCATTATTAGTTACAGTATTGGTGATGGCACTGACGGTAACATCATCAGGTGCTGTTGTGGTCAAAACAATTCCCGAAAGAGAATTAGCACCTGTAACATTGTCGGTTAAAACGGTACTGACACTTCCACTGCTGCCAGAAACCAAGTTGTTAATCAGAAGCCCATAACCAGTATCGGCATCATTACCTGTATTCCCTGTCACCGTAATATTGATATTATCATTGAGAGATGCATTACCGATATATATGTTATCCCCCGAGTTACTATTAGCAGTATTGGTACTTACAACTCCCACAATGGCACCAGAACCACTGCCAGAAACCGAGTTGCTGATCAAAAGGCCAAAACCACCCGTACTACCATTTGCTATGTTTCCAGTCACCGTGACATTGATATCATCATTCAAAGATGTATTAACCATAAAGATATTATTATCTGCGTTACCCGTAGCCGTATTGGTACTTGTAAAAACCTCAATAGCTCCAGAACCACTCCCCAGAACTGTGTTGCCCATCCCAATCCCCATATAACTACCACTATTATTCGCTATATTCCCTGTCACGGTGACATTGATATCATCATTGAGAGATGTATTTATGATAGATATATTCATATTTGCGTTTCCAATAGCAGTATTAGTACTTATAAAATTTGAAATTGACCCTGCACCACTTCCAGAAACTGTGTTCGTAATCTCAATCCCCAAATTAGACAGACTATTGCTTGCCGTATTTCCAGTCACGGTGACATTGATATCACCATTAAGAGATCGATTACGGATAGATAGATTAGTGCCCCCATTATTGCTAGCCCTATTATCACTCATAACTCCCACAATTGATCCAGAACCACTCCCTGAGACTGTATTAGTGATGGAAAGTCCGAAACCACCTGCATTATTATTATTTAGAAGGTTCCCTGTAGCAGTGATAGTGATATTGTCATTAAGCGAATTAAGAAAAACAAAGAAATTACTCGTCCCATTGAGTTCCGATATATTATTACTAATATCAGCATTAATTGCGCCCGAACTTGATCCTGAAACTGCCCCTGACACATAAGAACCAAAGCTTGTAGTACTAGAACTCGTTTTATTTCCGGTCACTGTCACATTGAGATCCGCATTCAGAGAGGTTAAAGTCATAGAAAAGTTACTGGTTACATTGTTACTAAAATTATTCCTATTGATGAGAGCATTCACTTCTCCAGAACCAGTTCCACCCACAACTGCAGAAATAGCAGCACCATCTGCTAACCCAGTGAGGCCTCTATTGTTATCCATGGTAAGTGTAATATCCGCATCTTGAGAAGTGAGCGTCACAGATAAATTAGTTAAAGTATTACTTTCCATACGATTGTCACTGATAGTAGCATTGATTGCTCCTATGGTAGTTGCAGCAACTTCGCTATTGATACGAATCCCATATCCTCCTGAAGTATGGGACTGGTTATCTGTCACATTTAATTCAATATTTCCTCCTGTCGTATCAACATCCAACACCACATTTGAAGAAGTATTGGATTCAAGAACATTATCAATAACATTTACAGTAGTGGGTGCACGCGAACCAGAGTTAACCCATATACCACGATTAGCATTGTTTGAAACTGTGTTTCCACGGATGGTTGCCGTAAAGGAATCATAATCATTTGTACTAATACTAATTCCATCAAATGCATTTCCTGTAGCGGTGTTATCTAAAATAGTTGTGTTAAATGAAGAACTCAGTGTCCCTAAACTAATAATTCCTATCCCTTCAGCTACATCATTCTGGCTGATGGTATTATCGGAAATTGTTGAAGTAAAATCTGTAACACTATCTGCAGCTAAAAAAACTCCTATAGAATTAGCATGAATATAATTCTCACAACTGATTTCTAAATTGGTTTTGTTCTCAGCGTAAATACCTATGCGCTTGACGTTAAAAAGTTGTCCAGCTACAGAACGAAATTGATTAGCACCCCCCATATCCGTATTAATCACTTCCATACCCCAGATCTTGGTATTATCTGCCATGGTAATAGAGGGACCATTACTTCTTCCATCTACAATAGGCCTAATCCCACTCTCTATACCATAGTTCACACATCCACTTCCCCATAGAATCACATTCTCTTTGAGGGTCACAT
>CAZXEQ010000010.1:0-38062 GCA_964640155.1 uncultured bacterium
GATGTAAAGGGAGTTTAAAAAAAGTGATAAGTTGTAAGTAGTCAGTTATAAGCAAAACGAATAAATTCTATACTTACTACTTATCACTTATGACTTATGACTAGTCCATATCTTTGTGGCATCTTTGGTTTTCCTATCTCTCATTCGGCTTCCCCAGTCATGCATGATGCTGCTTTTCAAGCGCTTAAACTTGATGGTTCTTACACTGCTTTTGAGATTATCCCAAAAAATATTAAAAAAGCTGTTGAAGCCATTCGTCTTTTAAATTTCACAGGGATTAATGTAACGGTTCCCTTTAAAGAAAAGGTTTTGCCGTGGTTAGATGAGTTGAGTCCAGAGGCTCGTTTGATTGGGGCGGTGAATACGATTCATTGTGTGAAAGGACGTTTGATTGGTTTTAATACAGATGCGAAAGGATTTCAGATGGCTTTACAAGAGGATTGGGGTGATTCTCTTAAAGGTAAAAATCTATGTTTAATAGGTGCAGGTGGAGCTGCAAGAGCAGTCGCAGTTCAAGCGAGTTTGGTAGGAATTAAGAAGTTAATCATTGTTAATCGAAATCAGACTCGCTTAAAAAAACTAATGATGCATCTTCATGAAAATTTCCCTCGTCTTGAAATTGTAGGTTTAAAAAGTGATAGTAAAAGCCTTCAAAAAGAAATTTTATTGGCTGATTGTATTGTGAATGCAACAAGTTTAGGGATGAAGACTCAAGATCCTTTGCCCATACCTATTTCCTGGTTATCTAAAAAAACTTATGTTTATGATTTAATTTATCGTCCTTTTCAAACTCGTTTTGTAAAAGAGGCTATTCGTCAAGGATGTCATGCGTCAGGAGGGCTTGGGATGCTTCTTTATCAAGGGGCTTTATCATTTGAAATATGGACAGGGAGAAAAGCACCTGTCAAAATAATGCAAGCTGCTTTGAAAAAACATTTTGAGAAAGAATAGGAATTAGGGGTTAAGGCTGGAAAGACGGGTTCTTGCTTAATTCTTATACCTTAAAAAAAGGATACAACACATTTGCTCACTTTAATTTTTGTTTTTATCTTTGGTGCATGCATTGGAAGCTTTTTAAATGTGTGTATTTATCGACTTCCAAGAGATCTTTCCTTGATTAAACCTCGTTCTTTTTGTCCCCATTGTTCAAAAAAAATCAAGTGGTATGACAATTTTCCTATTGCGAGTTTTATTTGTTTGAAAGGGAAATGTCGTTTTTGTAAGCACAAAATTTCTTTTCGTTATATTTTTGTTGAAGTTTTAACAGCGTTGCTTACGTTATTGATTTGGTGTCAGGGACAGAGGCAACAATTGGAATTGGTTGAAGTTCTTTTAAGACTGCTTTTAACCTATGCTTTGATTGTTGTCAGCATGGTGGATTTGGATTTATATATTATCCCAGATGAAATTAGTTATTCTTACTTTTTTCTTGGGATTGCCTTGTCATTGATTCTACCAACACATTGGGGTGTCGAGAATCGTTTCCATTCTCTTTTTAATTCTTTATTAGGGGCTTTGGTTGGAGGGGGAGGTTTGTGGGTGATTGGATGGGTTGCAAAATTTTTTATGAAAAAAGATGCGATGGGACTTGGAGATGTTAAATTGATGATGATGGTGGGTGCATGGTTAGGGTGGAAAGCAACAGTTGCTTCTGTCATGATTGCCTCTGTTATCGGATCTGTTGTGGGTTTGATTTTTATTGGCATGAAGAGACTTCAAATTGAGAGTCAAATCCCTTTTGGCCCTTTTCTCTCCATGGGAGCTTTTACTTACATGCTGTGGGGAGAAAAACTTTTAAAGTGGTATTTAAAATTGGTGGCTACCTTTAAATAATAGGGATGAGGGATATGTCGTTTTTGTTGTGATGATTTACCAAATACATATTTAGGATTAAGGAAATGAACATTGTTCTTTTTGGTTTTATGGGTACGGGCAAATCTGCTGTGGCTCAAGTTCTTGCAAGACGTATGAATTTACGTTGGGTGGATATGGATCGTGAAATTGAAACTCAGCAAGGAATGAGCGTTGAAAAGATATTTGAAAAACACGGAGAAAAATTTTTTAGAGAACAAGAACGTTTTTTAGTTCAGGAATTGATCAAACAAGATGGATTAGTCGTTTCTACAGGCGGAGGAGTAGTTCTTGATGAGGCTAATATTAGAGATTTTTTGGCATGGGGTTGTTGTATTTGTTTGAATGCAAATTCTCAAGTTATTTTTGAGAGAACGCGTCATCGGCAAGATCGCCCCTTATTGAAAGACAAGGATCCTATGATGAAAATCCAAGAACTGCTAAAATCTCGTGAATCATATTATTTGAAAATTCCGATACAAATCGATACCAGTGATCGTTCTTTACATGATGTAATTGGAACAATTCTTCATTTGCTTGATGAACATGAAAAAATAAAAAATTAAAATAGAAGTGTAACAAAGTTGTGATAAAAATTTTGAACGAAGGAAAAGTTTATGGAAATGGTTCGAGTGGATTTAGGTGAGAGAAGTTACGAAGTGATGGTAGGAGCTGGTCTAATGGAACGTATTGGAGAATTAACTTCTCATTTAAGTTTAGGCTCTTCATGTGCTTTGATCACACATGAGAAAATTTTCTCTATGTTTGGCGATCGGATTATGGCTTCTTTGAAGCGAAATCGACAACGCGTTTATCCTATTTTTATTCCAGAAGGTGAAGTTTCGAAAAACTTGGAGTGGGCCAGTCGCATTTATCAGGTAATGATCGAAAGTGGTTTAGATCGCAGTTCTTTTGTGGTGGCTTTAGGGGGAGGTGTTGTGGGTGACTTGGCAGGATTTGTGGCTGCTACTTACATGCGAGGGTTGGACCTTGTGCATGTTCCAACAACTTTGCTTTCTCAAGTGGATGCAAGTTTGGGTGGAAAAACAGCGGTTAATTTATCGATTGGGAAAAATTTGGTGGGAGTTTTTCACCAGCCTCGTCTTGTCTTAAGTGATGTAGATGCTTTGGAGAGCCTAAGTAAAGATGAATTTAGATCAGGAATGGGAGAGATTATTAAGTATGGTGTGATCAAAGATCCAGAACTTTTTGATTTTATTGAATCTGAACATAAACGTATCTCGGCTCGAAATAAAGAGGCTCTAGAATGGATTATTCATCGTTCATGTCGTGTAAAGGCCTGGGTCGTCTCAGAAGATGAAAGAGAATCCAATTTGCGAGCCATTTTAAATTATGGTCACACGGTGGGACATGCCTTGGAAGCCGGAACACAATATCAAGGATATAAACACGGTCAAGCCATTGCGGTGGGTATGGCTTGTGCTGGCTGGATTGCTAAGGAAAGAGGTTTTTGGAATGAAAGCGATTTAAAGCGACAGAACAATGTTAT
Source organism: uncultured bacterium (assembly GCA_964640155.1). GTDB lineage: Bacteria > Auribacterota > JACPWU01 > JACPWU01 > JACPWU01 > CAZXEQ01. The sequence goes on from CAZXEQ010000010.1 coordinate 3,362, forward strand.
TAAATTATATAACCTTCCTATCACTTATAAAAGACCATCTCCAGAAGAGGTTTATCATTATTTATGGGCGGATAAAAAGAAAAAACAAGGAACACTTACTTTTATTTTACCCAAGAAAATTGGGGAGGTCTTTTTGTGTCGGGATGTTTCTGAGAAGATGATTAAGGAAGCTTTGAAGAGATGTTATAAATAATGCAGTTTGCTGAAAAAGCCCAATCTGCCACGGAGTAGTAGCTTTGCTATTCGTTACACGTTTCGCTCCTTTGTGCGGCTTATAACGAAACATACGCCTCCGCAGTCGCTCGCGTGCGCCTTGCATCCCCTTACGGGGACTATAAGAAAATGTCTTGGGACTTTTTGAGCAAACTATAAGATTGTTAAAGCGAAAGATTGTTTTGGGGTAACTGGAGACTTTTTAAAATGGCCAGTGTTAGTGAAGAAATTGTCAGAGAATATTTAGAATTAAATGAATTTGCGGTGAAAGTACATCGTAAATTTCTTTTAACGGGTGCGCAGAGAAATGCTTTAGATGAAGTAGATGTCGTTGCTACAAACCTTTGTGAAGTGAATCTCCCGGTGCGAGGTATTCTTTTAGAAAAGGGAGAAATAAAAAATTTAGAACGTTTTGTGATGGCGGTTCGTGGTTGGCACAGTGAGGTTTTTTCCCCTTCTCGTTTAAAATTTTCTCCGGAACTCCTTAATCTGGCTGAGTTAGATGAAGAGAGTATTAAAAAAAGATTCTTTCAAGGTCAATCTTTCTCCCGCGTCATTGTTATTCCAGGTTTGCCCACCGACTTAAATCTTAAGGGAACTGTGTTGCAGACATTCAAAGAAAAGGGGATTGATTACGTTCTTGATTTTAAAACGATTCTAGAAGAACTTATTGAGCGTGTTGAGGTCTCTAAGAATTATATTCAAAGTCCTACTTTACAGTTGATTCGTATTCTAAAACGATATGATTTGATCAAGGATTATCAATTGGAATTGTTTTAAATCGTTATTTATGACAGAAAAAGAAACCTACATTTTGTTGAATATGGTAGATGGGTTAGGGCCCAGAACCATTCGGTCTTTAAAGGAACAATTTCCTCATATTCAAGATGTTTGGGGTTGTAGTTCGAAAACATTAGAAGAAAAAATAAAAATCAAGCCAGCCGTTGTTCAAAATATTTTGAAAGCTCCCCAAACCATTGATCTTAAAAAAGAGTTAGATTTTCTCCAGCAAGAAGAAATAGAAGTTGTTTCTCTCTGGGATTCATCTTATCCCACTTTATTGAAAGAGATTTATGATGCTCCTCCTGTTCTTTATGTGAAGGGGAATACAAATTTTACTCAGTCAATTGCAATGGTAGGAGCTCGGTCTTCTACTCATTATGGGAATGAAACAGCCTATAAATTAGCATTTCAATTGGTTTCATTTGGTTTAACTGTGGTGAGTGGATTGGCCCGTGGAATTGATCTTCATGCACATCGCGGAGCGCTGGCAGGACACGGGAAAACAGTAGGTGTGATGGGATGCGGGTTTAAATACTTTTATCCCGAAGAACATCGATCTTTGTCTGAAGAGATTATTAAAGAAGGAGGAAGTTTAATTTCAGAGTTCTCTTCAGAAACACCTCCGATCGGTCCAAATTTCCCCCGTCGTAATCGAATTATCAGCGGTCTTTCCATGGGGGTGGTTGTTGTTGAGGCAGCTCAAAAAAGTGGGTCTTTAATTACGGCAGATTTTGCTTTAGAACAGGGGAGAACAGTTTTTGCTGTGCCAGGGCGTATTGATAGTCCCTTAGCTTCTGGAACATTACATTTAATTAAAGATGGGGCGAAGTTGGTTCAATCCGTAGAAGATATTCTTGAAGAACTGGGGATTGAACAAGAAGCCCTTGCAGTTTCCTCAAAGTCTATGGGTCAAGTCTTGGGTCCTGATGAAAATAAAGTTCTTCAGTCGATAGGAAATGATCCTGTGAATGTTGATCAGGTACGACATTCTGTACAATTAGAAACATCGAAGGTTTTGTCGCTTTTGTTTCAATTAGAATTGAAAAAGCAGGTTAAGCAATTACCAGGGAAATATTATGTAAGGACTTAAATGCTGTGGATAGTGTATTGTGGATAGGGGTTTGTAATTTTATTTTTTCTTGTTTTACAATTCACTAATCACAATCCCCTGTACTTAAGATTTGCCTTGCGTTGAGATTAGAGACTGTGGACAATGAATGCTTCGTATTTTCAGAGATGGATGTGCCTCAGGCGTAAAAGTTGAAAAACTAGGATAAGGGTTTAAAAAATGCCGGGTAAAAAAGTAAAAAAGAGTGAAGGAGCTTTGGTGATTGTTGAATCTCCTGCCAAGGCGAAGACGATTAATAAAATCTTAGGGTCTCATTATATTGTGAAGGCTTCTATGGGACATGTGCGAGATTTACCTAAGAGCAAATTTGGTGTGGATGTGGAACATGATTTTACACCTGAATACAAAGTTCTTACAACCCGAAAAAAAATTGTCACAGAATTAAAAAAAATTGCAAGTGAGTCTTCAGAAATTTATCTAGCTCCCGATCCTGATCGCGAAGGGGAAGCCATTGCGTGGCATTTGGCTTCGTTGTTTGAAAAAGAAGATAAGAAGATTCAACGTGTTACCTTTAATGAAATTACGAAAAATGCTGTTCTAGAAGCTTTCAAACATCCTCGCCCATTGGATATGAATAAAGTAGATTCTCAACAGGCCCGTCGTGTTTTAGATCGAGTTGTGGGATATAAAATCAGTCCTCTTTTATGGAAAAAAGTGGGAAAAGGTCTAAGTGCAGGACGAGTGCAATCGGTTGCCGTTCGTTTGATTTGCGATAGAGAAGAAGAAATTAAAAAATTTATTCCAAAAGAGTTTTGGTCTCTGGAAGCGCTTTTTAAGAAAAAATCTGAAGAAATTTCTTTTGAAGCTCATTTAGATAAAATGAAGGGTGAAAAAATAGATATTTCAAATGGACAGCTTGCCCATGAAGTAGTTTCAGATATTCAGACCAAAGGTGCACCTTTCATTATTGCCAATGTTCAGAGTAAAGAAAAAACTCAAAAAGCGTATCCTCCTTTTATTACAAGTCAACTTCAACAGGCTTCTGCAACGACTTTAAGATTTTCAGTTTATAAGACAATGAAAGTGGCTCAAGAGCTTTATGAAGGAATTGAGTTGGGAGAAGAGGGAAGCGTGGGGCTTATTACCTACATGCGTACGGATGCTTATCGAATCGCTCCCGAAGCCCAGGAAGAAGCCATTCAATACGTGAAGACCCGATTTGGCGAGGAATTTTTACCTGAAACACCTAACTTTTATAAAGCCAAAAAAGGAGCACAAGAGGCGCATGAAGCGATTCGTCCTTCCTCGGCAAATCGAAACCCTGAAGACATTAAACAATATTTGTCAGAAGATCAGTACAAACTTTATCGATTGATTTGGAAAAGATTTTTGCAAAGTCAAATGGCTCCGGCACTTCTTAAAACCCATACGGTCAATATTATCTCTGGGATGAGTTCTTCAAATTTAGATCAATGGGAAAAAGCAGAATATAATTTTAAATCGACAGGCACCGAAGTTGTTTTCCCTGGATATTTGGTATTAGAAGAGCCTGTTGTTAAAGATGAAGAAGATGAAAAAGACAGCGAAGAGGAAAAGAATGTTTTACTACCGAAGTTAGAAGTCGGAGAGGAAGTGCTTTTAAGTCAATTGATTCCCAACCAACATTTTACCAAGCCTCCTCCTCGTTATTCAGAGGCCAGTTTGGTAAAGGCTTTAGAAGAAAATGAAATTGGAAGACCCAGTACCTATTCTCCTACAATTCAAACGATTGTTAAACGAGGCTATGTTTTTAAAGAACGAGGCAGACTCATGCCTGCAGAGTTAGGTTTTACAGTTACAAAGTTATTACTTGAGCATTTCCCCAATATTATGAATATTGAGTTTACGGCGAAAATGGAAGCAGATCTGGACATGATTGAAGAAGGCAAAGAAGACTGGAAAAAACTGATTATTGAATTTTATCATCCTTTTATGGAAACTTTTGAGCTTGCTTCTAAGACGATGCAAAGTGTTAAACAACCTCCCATTCCGACAGATGAAGTTTGCGAAAAATGTGGATCTATGATGGTGATACGAACGGGTCGGTTTGGAAAATTTATGGCATGCTCTGGTTTTCCAAAATGTCGAAATGTGAAATCAATTGATACGGGGATTGCTTGTTCCAAGCCTGGATGCACAGGTAAAATCGTACAACGTCGATCTAAGAAGGGAAGGACTTTCTTTGGATGTACACGTTATCCCGAATGTGATTTTGTAGCTTCAAGTCTTGAAAAAGCCCAAGGGGGTTCTTCTTCAGAAAATGCTCAAGAAGAGGACGAAGGTGGGGATGAAGAAGAGAATTAAAAACGAGATTATTCATTACGAAGTTTGGACTCTAAAATTAAATTGCAATCACCGATAACCAAATTCCAAGCTCCAAATAAATTTAAATGCTCAATACCCAATTACCCAAAAGTTTGGTTATTGTGATTTGGTGTTTGGTCATTGTTCGTGAATCATGACTTCATACCTCGATCGGTTTTTTAAATACCTCTCTGCAGAAAAAAATGCTTCAGCTCATACCCTTTCTAATTATCGACGTGACCTTGATCAATTTGTTTCTTTTATGGGTAAAAATGATCAGGATCTTTTATCCATTCATCATTTTGACGTTCGTCGTTTCTTAGGGGATCTTCAAAAAAAAGAGTATGCAAGGGCTTCAATCTTAAGGAAGGTAGCTGCTGTAAAAAGTTTTTTTAAATATCTTTGGAGAGAAGGAATTATTCAGGAGAATCCTCTTGCATCTCTTTCATCGCCCAAAAAACAGCGATCACTTCCTTCATTTATGACCATTGAAGAAGTTCAGAGAATGCTTGAAGCCCCAGATAAATCAGATTGGTTGGGACTCAGAGACCAGGCTATTCTTGAGCTTTTGTACAGTACGGGAATTCGTGTTAGTGAATTGGTGGGACTTAATGTAGAAGAGATTGATTTTGGGACAGAACTCGTTAAAGTTCGTGGTAAAGGTAAAAAAGAAAGGATTGTTCCATTAGGCCGAATTGCTATTAAGACATTACGAAACTATTTAATGGCCAGACAAGATAAAAGAACACAAGCTCTATTTATTAATAAAAATAAAGGGCGTTTAACCAGTCGCAGTGTTGAACGTTTGGTTCTTAAATATGGCAGAAGTGCGGGAGTTTCAAAAAAAGTTACTCCTCACACTTTTAGACATAGTTGTGCAACTCATTTGCTGGATCGGGGAGCTGACTTAAGATCCGTTCAAGAAATTTTAGGTCATGCCAATCTTTCTACAACACAGATTTATACACATGTTACAGCTGAGAAATTGAAAAAAATTTATGATCAAGCTCATCCGAGAGCATAAAATGCAGTGATTTGTGGCTTGTGAATAGGAATTTGATAAAACAATATGATGTTTCTATATAATATTATTTTTACGGTAGGTTTTCTTTTTGCCAGTCCTTATTTTCTCTTTAAGCTGATTTATTCGGATAAGTGGCGTGAAGGTTTGAAGATGCGATTGGGCTTTTACGATAAGACTGTTTTTGAAAAGCTTAAAGGCCAGAAAACTTTATGGATTCATGCTGCTTCTGTGGGAGAAGTAAAAGCCATTTTACCTTTGATTAAAAAAATTCAAGAAAATCTTCCTGAATATCATATTGTTTTGACGACGGTGACCAGAACTGGAAATCGTTTGGCTCATGAGCTTTTAGATTCTTCTGCAACAGTGCTGTATTCTCCTCTAGATTTTCTTCTTGCTGTCAAAATTGCTATTCGTCTTATTCATCCTGAAGCAGTTATTTTGGTGGAAAGCGAATTGTGGGCCAATATGTTGCATCAACTCAATCGAAAAAAAATCCCAATTGCTTTGCTTAATGTCAGAATGTCGAAAAGGGCTTTTATTCGATATTTTAAAGCTGTTTTTTTTGTGAAATATCTGATGAAAAAACTTTCTCTTGTGACAGCCCCGACTACCCGTGAAGCCGCCAAGATGCTCCTTTTGGGAGTTCGTCCTTCGGTTGTTCATATTGTAGGAAATCTAAAACATGAAAAAGAGATTCCACCTCTCCCTTCCCAAGAACAGAAAATGCTCTTTTTGAAAGAATTGGGATTTGACAAAGAGGCGGTGATTTTAATTGCAGGCAGTACACATTTGGGAGAGGAAGAGGTTCTTTTGAGACTTTATACACAGCTCTTAAAAAAATTCACTCAGTTACGTTTGATTTTGGCTCCACGCCATCCTGATCGTGCAGATCAGATTATGGATTTAGTGAGAGAAAAAAAGTTAAAAGGTTCTCGTAGAACTCAATTCAACTTAGGACAAAATCCATCTGTCATGGTAGATTCTCATCAAGTACTTGTTTTAGACACCATTGGAGAACTTGAAAAAGTTTATGCTCTGGGCGATATTATTTTTATTGGAAAGAGTTTGTTAAGAGGGGGAGGTCAAAATTTTTTAGAACCCGCTCAATTTGGAAAATCCATTGTCTTCGGTTCTCATATGGAAAATTTTGAAGATATGGCCGATGCTTTTGTCAAAGGAAGTGCAGCTATTCAAGTGAAAGATGAAAAGGAACTGGGAGAAGTTTTAGAGCGTTTGTTAGAAAATCCTTCTGAGAGAAAAAGTCTTGGGGAAAAAGCCATAAAAATTCTTTTATCTCAGAGAGGTGCTTTAGACAAGAATTTTAAATTAATACAATCTTTACTCAATAAAGTGAAATAAAAATAGATATGAAAATTTTTATTTTCCCCCTGTTTTTTATTTTTCTATTATCTTCTATTTGGGCAGATTCATTTGATGAGAAGCCATCTTCTCAAATCTATTCCGTTCATGAACTGGTGCAAAGGGGAGTTGAGAATTCCAGGGAATTAAAATTGATGGATCAAGATATTGAAAGAGCTAAAAAAGAATTAAAATATGCAAAAACCTCTTATTTCCCTCATTTAACTTTACAGGGAAGCTTGGGAGTAGATCTTCTTTCTCCTACCAGTTTTGATCAAGATCGTAATGTAGGTTCAGATCTTATTTTAGACTGGAATTTTTTTCAAAATGGATTGGTATTCTTTAGAGTGGCCCAAGCAAAAGCACAGGTGGAATTAGCAATTCTTCAAAGAAAGCATCAAGAAATAGAGTTGGCCTATCAATTTGAAAATCGTATTTATGAACTTCTAGAGAAAAAGGCATTTATTGCCTTACAGGGACATGACTTGAATCTAGAAAATAAATCTTTAGAGAAAGCTCAAGTAGAACTTCAGCAGGGGAAAATACGGCGTATGGATGTTCTGAAAGTTAGAACAAAGGTCTTTGAAAAACAAAATACCCTTGAAAAAATAAAACGAGAGTATGACTTTTTAGCTAAGAAACTTAAGGAGGATATGAATTTACCGTTGAATGAAGACATTCAGATTTCATGGGGTACAGCCTTGAAACCCTTTTCTACGGCGAAAGAAATTTGTGTTGAGGTTGCGTTATCAAGTCGTACAGAAATTCGAGAAGGTGAAATTCAATGTGAATTAAGCCAGAAAGCTTTAAAAGTTGCGAAATTAGGAAGATTCCCACGTTTAGATCTTTTTGCAGGAAATGCTTTTGCTTTAGATGATTTTGAAAGAAGTTCTGATCAGTTTCAATTCCGAACAGGTGTTATTGCCAGATACCCTCTCTATGATGGAGGAGAAACAAAATTACAGATTACTTTGGCTGAATTAGCCAAGCGAAAGTCTTATTTTCAATGGGATCAAACGAAACAAAAAATTCAAGATGAGGTAGAAAAGGCTTATAGTGAAGTCTTAGATGCTCAAGTGATTTGGGAGTTAGGGAAATCTCAATTTCAAGATATACAATCAGAATTAGAACAATCTAAAATTGAATATAAGAATGGAAATTTATCTGATTTTGAATGGCAAGAGGCGACTTTGACTTCTGAACGCGCCAAGGTGAATGATGATAGTCTTAAACTCAATGTTTTAAAATCTTGGGTTTCTTTGGCTAAGGCGATAGGGTTTAAAAGTTTAGAAGAGGCCTTTAGTAAATAAAAATAGATTTGATATTTGGGAATAACATTTATGTCTTCTAAAAGAAAAACAATTCTATGGATTTTTGCTCCTCTTTTTATTTTAGGTGTTTCAATTATTGGAATTTTTAAATCTTTAGATGAAGGTTCTCCTCAATCATTAAAAGCTAAAGTTTTGAGGGGGGATATTCGTCAAGTTATTCGAGGGGTGGGGTATTTAGAGGCTGATGCACTTATTCCTGTTGTGAGTCATTTACCTGGGAAAATTCAAAAAATAAATGTTGAGGCAGGAACCTCTATTCAAAAGGGACAACTTCTTTTTCAAGTACGTAGTCCTAATTTTCAGAAAGAATATCGTTTGATGAAAGCCAAATATTATCAATCAAAATTAGATTTAAAAAAATTGTTGTCCAAATCAAGTGAAACGGCAACCTTAGAGGCACAAAGCTTTTTGGAAAAAGCTCAAAAACTAACTCAAACGGTGCAAAAAGAATTCTCAGATAAAACAGATCTTTTTCAAAAAGGGTTTATTTCAAAAAAAGAAATAGATGACACACAAAGTCGTTTGGAAAACGCTCAATCTGAAGAAAAAATTGCATTAAAGAGATTTGAGGACCTTTCAAAACCAGCTTCTAAAGAAGAAGTAGAGCTAAAACAAGCAGAGCTCGCAAAAATGAAATTAGAGTTGGAAGTTTTAAGTCGTTACTGGAAAAAAAGACGCGCTCGAACATTCTTTGACGCTCTTGTTGTTGAGGTTTCAAAAAAGAAAGGAGATGTTGTCAAAGAAGACGATATTGTATTAACGCTTGTGAATACGCAAAAACCTTGGGTTGTCCAAGCTTCTGTCTACGAGACGGATATTTCAAAAATTAAAAAAGGGCAAAAGGCTATTTTGAAATTCTCTGGAATGGATGGGACTTATCAATCTCAGGTGTCTGAAATCTCTCCGATGGCTAAGATCAATGGAAATATTAGAAAATTTTCAGTTAAGCTTTTACTTCAAGACAAAATAAAAGAATCGGTACGTCTAGGAATAGGGGCTGAGTATGAAATTCTTATTGAAGAAAGAAAAAATGTTTTGATGTTCCCTCTTCAGTTTATTGTTAGGAAGCCAGAAGGCGTAGGTGTATGGCTTTTGCAAAAAAATAAAAAAGTTTTTGTGCCTTTGGTTTTGGGCGTCAGTGATGAAAATAATGTTGAAGTGATTTCTGGTTTACAAGAAAATCAAGAAATTGTTTTACAAGATTTTCATGAAAAAGAGAGATAGAAGTTATGAACTCAATAGTTGAGTTGGATTCTTTATCTGCAGGAGCTTTGAGGGAGGGTTGTTCTCGTGAAACTTCTGTTCTTATTCGAGTTGAAGGAGTAGCAAAACATTTTCCAGTGGGATTAGGAAAAGTAAGTGCTTTAAAATCTATTAGTTTAGATGTCTATGATGGAGAGTTTCTTTCTATTTTAGGCCCCAGTGGATCTGGTAAAAGTACATTGCTTCATATCTTGGGTCTTTTATCCAGACCTACTTCCGGGGAAATTTTTTTTGATGGCATCAATGTTTCTTCGCTTTCTGAAAATTATTGGGCAGGTTTGAGAAGTAAAAAGATAGGTTTTGTTTTTCAGTCTTTCCATCTTTTAAATTCCCTCTCAGCTTTAGAAAATGTTGAAATGCCTTTGATTTATCAACATATACCCCCTCGTCAGAGAAAACTTAAAGCTTATGAAGTTTTAGAAAAAGTAGGAATGACGCATCGCTCACATCACTTCCCTTATCAACTTTCTGGAGGAGAGTCTCAGCGTGTTGCCATTGCTCGAGCTTTGGTGAGTTCTGCTTGCGTTATTTTAGCGGATGAACCCACTGGGAATTTGGATACTCAGACGGGAAAAGATATTTTGGCTCTTCTGAAGATTTTGAATAAAGAAGGTAAAACGCTCATTGTCGTCACACATGATTTAGCCATTGCCAATCATGCGAATCGCAAAGTTTTTTTACAAGACGGGAATCTTCTGAAATGTTCAGACCGGGATTAATTCTCATTTACGACAATATCAAAATTTCTTTTCAAATGCTTTCTTCCCACAAATTAAGATCTCTTTTAAGTGTGATTGGAATTGTGTTTGGGATTTTGACCCTTTTGGTGACTTTAGCCATAGGTGAGGGGACTCGTCAAAAAATCTTAAAAACAATTGAAGCGATGGGAGCTAATTTGATTTCAATTACGCCCCAAAGTATGTCAGAAGAAGGACAATGGGTTCAGAATAGACCTTTGACTTTGCAAGATATTCGTTGTTTGGAACAATTACAGGGGATTGTAGCCTATGCGCCTTTTTTAGGTTCTGCATTTATGATGAAAGTGGGTTCTACCGAAAAAGTGATTACTTTGGAAGGAGTCACTTCTTCTTTTGCTCTTGTTCGAGATTTGAATTTGCAAAGTGGGCGTTTTTTAGTGGAAGAAGATATCTCCAATCATGCAAAAGTTATTGTTCTAGGATGGCAATTGGCTCAGGAGCTTTTCCCAAATCAAAATCCTTTAGGTCAAACGTGTCATTTATGGGATTCTAATTTTCAAATTGTAGGTGTTTTAGCTCAAAAAGGAAGAATATGGGGAGTGGATTTTGACAGAGAAATTTTCTTGCCCATAACGACTTTGCAAGAAATGCAAGGACAGAGTGGTGAAATTCATGGAGTATGGATTCGTTCGACAGCTTCTAATTTAGTTAAAAATGTTATTCGTCAGACTCAAGATCTTTTTAAAAATAGAAAGCTTGAGATTTGGGATCAGGAAGAGTTACTGATTAAAAAGAACCGCATTACTTATGCTTTTAAATGGGCTTTAGGATCGATTGCAATGATAAGTCTTATGATTGGCGGAATTGGGATTATGAATGTTTTGTTGGTATCTGTTTCAGAAAGGGTCAAAGAGATTGGGGTTAGAAAAGCAGTGGGGGCTACAGCATGGGATATTCTTTTTCAATTTGTTTTTGAATCATTTTTTCTTACTTTCATTGGTGCTTTGTTGGGAATTGTCTTAGGGATATTGATCAGTGGGTCTATTACCATGATTCTTAATCATTTTCTTCCCATGGCAGATCGCTGGGAAGCTATTTTATCTTGGGAAGCAATTGCGGTAGCTCTGCATTTTACATTTTGGGTAGGCCTTTTCTTTGGATTATATCCTGCTTGGAAGGCCTCTCGGTTGGACCCTTGCGAGGCGCTTGCTTATTTTTAAATAACGTATTGCATGATGCGTCAAGCGGCATTCGTTTAAAAGGAAATAAATAAAATTTCCATAAACGCAGTACGCATAACGTGCGACGATTGACGAAAATTATTTCGAATACTTTGATCCCGAAAATTGCTTCATAAAAAGTTCAAAATCTTTTTCCAATTGCCCAGAACTGGTATTTAGTTTTTTTGCTAAGGTTTGTATATTTGTACTTGCTGACGGATTTTTATTCATTTCACGAATGAATTGATAAAATCCTGCTTGCCTTTGGTTTTGCATTAAATAATAAACCAAGCTCCATGACATAATATAGGCTACAAAGACTTGTTTTTCGTCCATGCCAGAAAAGTGAGGAGCTCCCATTAATTCAGAAATAGAAACTTTAGGAACATAAGGTAATAGAGTCATGTATTGACGATGAGGAAGTCCAATTTGAGTCTTTTCGCAATAGACAGCTAAACCTTCATGGAGCCAACTAGCTGCTTCTGGGGGAAGGATGTTGTAATGAGCACAAAGTTGATGAGAAGCTTCATGCCTCATGATGGAAATAACCTGATCCATTTGTCCTGTCAAAGTAGGGAGGAGTATTTCCTGATATCGAAACGGGATTTTAACATGAGAAGCAAAAGGAACCGTTTTTGAAATATCCATGGCGTTGAATAAAAACAAACGATGTTGATGGGGATTGTAAAATCCAGCAACCCAAGCAGGGACACCAATACTAGATCGAAAGCGATCAAAGGTTTTTTGAGAGTCAAAAAATACAACTTCCATAGTTTTTTGTTTTGGGATACGAATGAGAGGAGAGAAAAATTGTCGGAATTGTTTTTCAAACGTCGTGAGTGTTTGAAATGCATTTTGAAAAGCAAAGGATTTATTTTCCGTTAAAATGGAATAGCTTGGAGTTTTGATAAAAAGAAAATCAGTAAAATCATTTTTGAATTTTACATCGTTTAAAGTAATCAATTTTTCTGAAACTTGTGCTTGAGTTGCCAGTTGACGACGGATGTTAAGATCAGATTCACTCCAGTGTTCTTCAGTTTTGGTTTTTCCAAGGTCAAAGGTTTTAGCAGGAGTTGATGTGAAAGCAGGCTGTTTTCTGAATTGTTGAACAAGAAAAGCAAGTCCTAGGACGACTATCAGAAGCAAGAGAAAACGTATCAATGCGTTCATGAAACCATCCTTTGTTTAACCAAAGAAATTTTAACATATTTTTTGAGATCATATTTCTGTTAAAATTAGAATAGGTTAAACCTTATGAATACTTTTGAAATTACAAATATCTATTTTCATAAAGCGGCTTCTTTAATTGGACTTAACAATCGCGTCCAAGAAGTGCTTTTAAATCCAAGTCGCGAATTAAAAGTCTCTATTTCCATTGAACGCGAAGATGGAACATTAGCTCATTTTGATGGTTATCGTGTTCAGCACAATAATTCTAGAGGTCCTTTCAAAGGAGGATTGCGTTATCATCCTGAAGTGGATTTGGGAGAAGTCAAGGGACTGGCTTCTTTAATGACATGGAAAACTGCTGTGGTGGATATTCCCTTTGGAGGTGCTAAGGGTGGGATTACGTGTAATGTACAGTCACTGAGCGAAAAAGACATTGAAAACTTGACTCGAAAATTTGTTCGTCAAATTTATGAGTTTATTGGTCCCACCGTTGATATTCCAGCTCCTGACATGAATACCAATGCCCAAATCATGGCGTGGATTATGGATGAATATTCTAAAATTCGGGGTTATGCCCCGGGTGTTGTTACTGGCAAGCCTATAGAGCTGGGGGGGTCTTGCGGAAGAGAACAGGCTACAGGGCAAGGTTGTGCAATGATCATTGAAAGATTTTTTCAGGACCAGGGGAAATCTCTTAAAAATATTAGATTTGCAATTCAAGGATTTGGCAATGTTGGTTATCACTTGTTTCGCTTCCTCTATCAGGCAGGAGCAAAAATCATTGCTGTTTCTGACTCACGAGGAGGTATTTATTCAGAAAAAGGATTGGTCCTTGATCAACTCCATCAACATTATCAAGTTCAAGGAACGGTTGTAGGCTTTTCTCAAGGTCAACCGATGAGCAATGAAGAACTTCTGGCTTTGGAATGTGATTGTTTGGTTCCTGCGGCACTCGGCGGTGTTTTAACCAAAGACAATGCTTCTTCTGTAAAAGCAAAAGTTATTTTAGAGGCTGCCAATGGACCCACAACACCTGAGGCTGATGAAATTTTTGAGAAAAAAGACATCATTGTCATTCCAGATATTTTAGCGAATGCAGGGGGTGTGGTTGTCTCTTATTTTGAATGGGTTCAGAATTTGCAAAGTTTTAGGTGGACCTTAGAACATGTAGAAGGAGAATTAAAGCGAGTCATGACTAAAAGTTATGATGCTGTTCTTCAAATTGCACAATCCAAAAAAGTTTCTTTAAGAATAGCAGCTTTTGCTTTAGGTGTTGGAAGAGTTGCAAGGGCTTTAACTTTAAGAGGAGTGTAAAAACAGTTTTAGAGTTAAACTGTTTTTAAGGAAACCACACATGTCCATAGATGTTTTCGCATTTCTAAAACGTTCTGATTTATGTAAGGGCTTTTCAGATCAGGAAATTTTAGAGTTGAAGCAAAGTTTTGAGTTTTTAGAAGTTTCTCCAGGACATATTCTTTTTGAAAAAGGGGATTTGGCAGATGCTCTTTACATTATTTGTAAAGGAGATGTCGAGATTCGAATATCAGAAAATGGACATGAAGAAGCGATTGCAAAACTTTCAGAAAACGCAGTGTTGGGGGAGATGGGTGTTTTGACAGATCAAGTTCGCTGCGCAACAGCTGTTGCAGTTCACTCGGTTATTGTTTTGAAAATCATGAGAAGTACATTGGAACGTCTTCTTTCTGGAGGAAAATTAGTTGCATTTAAATTGGTTTATCAAATTGCAAAAATATTAAGTGTTCGACTGCGTCAAATGGATCAAGCGATGGTTAAACTGATGAATCATCGAGAAAAACCATCTCATGAAATTAATCAACTGAGGGCGAAACTTCAATCAGATTGGCCATTTTAAAAACATGAGTGATTCAAAAATACCTTTAAACATTTATAAAGTTTCAAGTCCTTTAACAGCAAAAGTTATTGAGAATACTCGACTTACGGGAGCAGAAAGCCCTAATGACACGCATCATGTTGTAATTGATCTATCGCAAAGCCAGTTGGAATATTTAGAAGGACAAAGCGTGGGAGTGATTCCTCCAGGGAAGGATGAAAATGGAAAACCTTATTCCGTGCGGCTTTATTCCATAGCATCTTCTCGCAGAGGAGAAAAAAAATATCCTAAAAATGTCTCACTTTGTTTGAAGCGTGTCATTTATTATGATCCTTCAACAGACCATGAAAAAAGAGGTGTTGCGTCCAACTATATTTGTGACTTAAAACCAGGAGATACTATTCAATTGACAGGGCCTGTGGGGAATCGTTTTTTGCTTCCTGAAAATTTTCAAGACTATCAGTATGTGTTTATTGCAACGGGGACGGGGATTTCCCCGTATCGAGGAATGCTTACCTATCTTTTTGAAAATGGCTTTAAAGGTCAGGTTTGGTTGATTTTTGGAGTTCCTTATCGAAGCGATCTTCTTTACGAGAATGAATTTTCTTCTCTTTTAAAATATCCTAACTTTCATTTTGTAACAGCCATCAGTCGTGAAGAGAAAAATAAGGATGGTTCAAAAATATATGTTCAACATCGTCTTTTAGAAAATAAAGAGATACTGGGTCCTCTGATGATTCAATCTCATACGAGGGCTTATATTTGTGGTTTAAAAGGGATGGAGAAAGGTATTCAAGAATCTTTTCAAGCCATGCTGACTCAAGATCAATACAACGAAGCGAAAAAAAGAATTTTTGTTGAGGTTTATTGAGGTGTGATGATTCGATGGTTAGTGATGTTATCTATAACGTTCTCAATGATTTTTTTCTCGAAAGTACAGGGTTATGGAGAAAATTGGGTTTGGAATTTATCTCTTTTATTAGGCTTAAGTCTTTTGATTTTCGTTTTAGAGTTTGTATTCACGCGGTATTTTAAATCTTATCTTTTTAGTTTTCTTTTAGGTCCTGCGCTAGGAATTTTCTTCTTTAACAGTATTGTTCTTCCTTTGAATTCTGTTTCGTTTGTGACCGCTTTTTTAAGCTTATCTTTCTATCAACTTTTCTTTAAATTGATTTGCATTTATTTTGGAATGACTCTGTTTTGCTTTTATACTCAAGAACATTTTTGTGTAAAAACTTTTTCTTATTCTTTGAACTTAAAAGAGAGTCCTTCTTTTCAAAGGCTGAAATGGTTTTTGAGGCTCATTTTTGTTTTTCTTTTTACTGTCTCTTTCTTCTCTTTTATTCAGTCTCAATCACAGGGGGGACAAGACTCCTCTCGTTGGCTGGCAGATATGGCGCATCAAGGATATGATTTTAATTTAAAAATTCAGGGGGCATGGGATAAAAATGTGATTGTTTTGATAGGATTTATATTTCTTTTTGGAATTGTGGAGTTTCTGTGCAGTCGTTTTCTGATTCGAAATGCTCTCATTTTGTTTTCCGCTATAAGTTTCGTGATCATCATGTCAGATGTATTCATCTCCTCATTGAGTCGACTCGCTAAGGATTTGTCGAGTGATTTTTTGCAGGTCTGGATTTTTATGCTTTGTGCTTATTGGAGTTTTTTTATGGGGAGAAGTATTGTAAAAATGAAAACGTTTCGATTGCCTTTCATAAAGATTGAGTTTGTATGATCCTCTATATAAAAGCGTGTCCTTTTGAAAAGTAGTGGGTCCTGCCACTCGTCAGCCCCATCGTGCTCACGAAAAGTTGCGCTCGATGGGGCACCCCGCCGAGTGTCACCCACATCTATAAAGGACACGCCTTTATATACAAAATTATTATGGAAAAATAATTTGAGACATTGATGAGAATAAAATTAAGCATTTTATTGTTTTTGATTTGTAGTCTTTCCTCTTTACAGGCAGAGATTCAACCCACTACTTCAGAATTGCAGGATTTAAAGGCTTTGCAAGGAAAGGTTAAAGGGAAAATTTTGTTTCAATCAAATCGAGATCATCTTTGGCAAATTTATCAGATGGATGTAGATGGGCGACATTTAAAAAGATTATCCGATGGTAAATCGAATGATCAAAATCCGGTTTGGTCGTCTAAAGACCATCGTATCTTTTTTTTCTCAAATCGTTCTGGTCTCTATCAGATTTATTCTATGAATGAAAAAGGGGGAGATATTCAAAAAGTTACAGAAGGGGACAAAGAAGAAAGATTGTGCAATTTAAATAGGGATGCATCAAAGCTTCTGTTTCAAATTAATAAAAAAGATGCTATGAAAGCTTTTATTCGAGATCTTTCAGATCAGACTGTTCATGAAATTGATTTTTCGCAGTTTCCCGGTTGTAATGGGAAGATTTTCCCGATGCTTTCCCCAGATGGGCAAAAAATAGCATTTCTTTTCAAAGGAGGACAAGGAGCAAAGAGAGCGATCTATGTTGGAGATTTAGACTCCAGCTATCGTTTGAAAAATATTATTCCTATTCATTTGGGATGTTTTGTTGCATGGGCAAAAGACTCTGCTTCTTTTATCATGTGTTTTTTTGCTCCCGGAGGAACAGCTTTGCATTGGGTTAAAGCAGATGGATCAGAATTTACACCTCTGACAGAAGCAGGGCGATGGAATTATTTTCCTTGCTGGTCTACCGATGAAAAGTGGATTGCTTGGTCAGCCAGCCCTACCGAGCATCATGAGTATGAACAAGGCCCCTATTATGATATTTATATTGCTTCTTTAGAAAATCGTAAACCCATTCGCTTAACATTTCAAACAGGTGCTGATTTAGTCACCAGTTGGAGAGAGTAACAATGCCTTCACCTTTAGGTCATGCCTTAGCCAGTGCCCTGTTACATCGAGTAAAATTTCCGGGGAAATGGTTGTCAGATTGGAAAAGATTGGTTTTTCATCTTTTCTGTGGTATTTGTCCAGATCTTGATTTTATTCCGGGACTATTGATTGGGAATATTAATCGTTTTCATCATGGGTTCTCACATAGTTTCTTTGGGGCTTTTTGTATAGCGATGGGGCTTTGGGTTTTTTATGGATTTTGGCGCTCTTCGTGGAAAGTTGTCGATGGACTCTTTATTTTTTCGCTTGTGGTTCTTCATCCTATCATGGATTTTTTAGCGATGGATACATCCTTTGCTTATGGATGTCCTTTGCTCTATCCCTTTGTGAAAACTTCTTATATTAGTCCGTATGTATTCTTTGAAGATATTCAAAGACCTAGCTTGATGGGATTTTTATTTAGCCGTAATAATCTTTTGGCTTTTTGGATTGAATTTTCTTTTTTTATTCCTCTCTTATTAGCTGCAACTTTTGCAAAGAGAAGAAAATGGATTTGGATGTTGGCTGGAGCTATTTCATTGAGTGTTCTTCTTTTTTATCTTCATAAGGTATATATTACTTCTTCAGGGATTGAATTTATAAGGGTGTTGTCTATCAAAATATGTTTTTTAAATAGGTAGCGGGGCCTGCCACTCGTCAGCCCCACCGTGCTCACGAAAAGTTGCGCGCGGTGGGGCCCCCCGCCGAGCGTCACCCGCATTTATAAAAAACATATTTTGATTTATAAGTGTTGGAGGAAAATAATGAATCTTGCTCAAAAAATGAGTCACTATGCATCGAATTTGTCTTATCAAATGCTTCCCAAAGAAGTGATTCATCAGGCTAAACGGCATTTTTTAGATGCTTTGGCTTGTTCGTTAGGGGCTTTGTCTTCAGAGCCAGCAAAGGCCATCAAAAAAGTGGTACAGCGTGTAAAAGATTCACAAGGATCAACTTTACTTGGAACTTCTCAAAAAACGACTCCAGATTTAGCAGCTTTCTATAATGGAACATTGATCCGATATTTGGATTACAACGATACCTATCTTTCTAAAGAGCCGGCTCATCCCAGCGATAATATTGCAGCGACTTTAACACTTGCTGAAAGTTGCGGACGCAATGGGAAAGATTTTATAACAGCCTTGGTTCTTGCCTATGAAATTCAATGTCGACTGTGTGATGCCGCTTCTATCCGAGCGCATGGCTGGGATCATGTAACCTATGGACTTTTTTCTACTACGCTGGCTGCTGCAAAACTGCTTAAGCTTTCTCCTGTAAAAATGGAACACGCCCTTGGAATTTCTGCAACTGGGCATATTGCTTTGCGCCAAACCAGGTCGGGAGAGCTTTCCATGTGGAAAGGTTCTGCTTTTGCCAATACAGCTCGAAACGGTGTTTTTTCAGCACTTCTTGCTGAGCAGGGGATGACAGGTCCAGCTCCTATTTTCGAAGGAGAATTCGGATTTTTTAAATTGGTTTCAGGTTCTTTTGAAATGAATGAGTGGGGTGGGAAAAACAATCGCTTTAAAATCATGGACTGTTTTATTAAATATTTTCCAGCAGAATATCATGCCCAGGCAGCGATTGAAGCTGCTTTAGAGTTAGGTTCTAAAATTTCTAATATTCATGACATTGAAAAAATTTCTGTAAAAACTTTTAAAGCAGCTTGTGAAATCATTGCAGGAGAACCTGAGAAGTGGCATCCGCAATCTCGAGAAACAGCAGATCATAGTCTTCCTTATTGCGTGGCTGTGGCTTTAATGGATGGAAAAGTAGAGCTTGCTCAGTTTAAGGAAAAAAGAATTTTGGATTCCAAACTTCAATCTTTTATACAAAAAATTACGGTCGAGGAAGATACATCTCTTACTCGTAAATATCCCTATTCACTTCCTGTGAATATAAAAATTATAATGAAATCAGGGCAAGTTTTGGAAAAATATTTGGAAAATCCCAAAGGGCATGCCAGCCGACCTTTAAGTGATTCTGAAATTGAACAAAAATTTAAAACCCTTGCGAAAAATAGATTATCTTCACGGCAACAAGTAAAAATTTTAGATCAAATATGGAATTTAGAGAAGGTGAAGGATATAGGAGCTTTTGTTAGATTGTTTGCAACCGTTTAACAGTGCAAATAGATCATCCCTCAGAGTGTTCAGACACGTTCGTTTACCCCTGCGAGGTAAACGAACTTGAGAGGACGATCTCGCTCCCCCGATGTTTATCGGGGACCATGCTCGCTTGATCTCCAATGGTCTTCACACTTTGTTGGATGATCATGATAACTCTTATTTATATGTATTAACTATTTGAGACAGGACTCGTTTCATAAATTTTAAAAAATCGAGAACTATGAATAAATATCTCTCTCCACTTCTTAAAAATAAAAAAACGGTTTTAGTTCCTGGTGTCTTCAATGCCATTACCGCTAAACTTGCAGAAAAATTAGGGTTCAAAGCTCTCTATCTGTCTGGGGCCGGGGTATCCAATGCCCTTTTGGGAAAACCGGATATAGGACTTATCACGCGAGATGAACTCTTAAAACAAGTCCGTTATATCAAAGATGTTGTGAGTATCCCCTTAATTGTGGATGTGGACACGGGATTTGGTGACCCGCAGGATGTGGCAGAAACAGTAAGACAAATGGAAAAAGCAGGGGCTTCTGCGATTCAAATCGAGGATCAAATCCCGGCTAAAAAATGTGGCCATCTGGGAGGAAAATCTCTTGTCTCGATGGATATCATGATAAAAAAAATTCAAGCAGCGATTAAGGCTCGTAAAAATCCGGATTTTTTAATTATTGCTCGTACAGATGCCAGAAGTGTTGAAGGAGTTGAAAATGCGCTTATTCGCGCACAAAATTATATTGATGCAGGTGCCGATATTGTTTTTCCAGAGGCGCTTGAATCTCCTAAAGAATTCAGAATGTTTTCTAAGATGATTCAGAAACCTCTTTTGGCCAATATGACAGAGTTTGGAAAAACCCCATATATTTCTGTTCCGGAATTTCAGAAATTAGGATATTATCTGGTGATTTTCCCAATGACCTCTTTTCGAGTTATGATGAAAGCTGCAGAGCAGGTATTCAAGGATTTAAAGAAAACGGGCTCTCAAAAGAAATGGCTTTCAAAAATGCAGACAAGAAAAGAACTTTATGATTTAATCGACTACAAAAATTTTGACTCAATTTAGAGGATGTTATGACAGAAGTTATTTTAAAATCTCAAAGACCTTATAGTCCTGGCTTAGAAGGAATCGTGGCGGGACTTTCTCAAATTTCAGAGATTGATCCTAAAACTGAGCACTTGACGTACCGAGGATACGATATTCATGATTTGACAGAATATTCGACGTATGAAGAAGTGGCTTTTCTCCTTTTTTGGGGGCGTCTTCCCAAGAAAAAAGAATTAGAAGAGTTTTCAAAAACATTAGTAGAAAACCGTGATATTCCTAAAGCCATTCTTGAAGCTTTTAAGCAATTTCCTTCTTCAGCCCATCCTATGGATATGCTTCGTACCTCGGCTTCTCTTTTAAGTATGTTTGATCCTGAACAAGGGGATCATTCTCATGAGGCAAATATTAGAAAAGCAGTGCGTTTGGTAGCAAAATTTCCTTCTCTTATTTCTGCAGCTTTCTGTATCGCACAAGGTAAAAAATGGCAACTTGCAGATCCAAAATCATCCCATGCTAAAGCTTTTTTGAGTATGATCACGGGAAAAGAACCCGATGATTATGCGGTTCATGTTTTTGATCAGACCTTGATTATTTATGCTGAACATGGGTTTAATGCTTCTACTTTTTCAGCGCGTGTGACGGCTTCAACACTCTCAGATTTATATGCGGGGGTTACTTCGGCTGTTGGAACTTTAAAAGGTTCTTTGCATGGGGGAGCCAATGAACAGGCCATGAAAATGCTTTTAGAAGTTGGAGATGGGGAACACGCCAAGATTTGGATTAAAGGAGCTTTGTCGGGTAAGAAGCGAGTGATGGGGTTTGGGCATCGTGAATATAAAAATGGAGATCCCCGAGCAAGAATCCTTAAACCTCTTATGAAAAAATTAGGGGAAAGAGTCGGACAGACACAATGGTATCAAATTTGTGATGTCATTGAGGAAGTCATGGTCAGAGAAAAGAAGCTTTATCCAAATGTGGATTTCCCAGCAGGAGCCCTTCTTTATATGCTGGGTCTTCCCACCGAAATTTATACACCTGTTTTTGCTTTATCTCGCGTCGCAGGTTGGTCTGCTCATGTGATTGAACAGTTGGATAATAATCGTTTGATTCGTCCCGAATGCGAATACACAGGTGCAAGGGACTTGAAATATGTCCCCATCGAAAAGCGATAACCTGAAATCCCTCAAAAAGGTTTATCAGCTGTATTATTCTCTTCAGAATTTTCTTTCTGATTTCAAAAGTCCATCATATTTTCAGTTGGGTGTTTCATGAAGACATTCTATCCTGAACAAATTCAATTATTTCCTCAAGCGATTAAATGGTTTTTGATATCTTCAGTGATCGGTATTTTAGCAGGAAGTGCTTCTGCTTTTTTTCTTATCTCTTTAGATGGGGTGACTCAGTTACGAGATGCTCATCTTTGGATCATCTTCTGTTTACCTGTGTCAGGGCTTTTAATAGGTCTCATTTATCATCATCTTGGTAAAAAAGTTGAATCTGGGAATAATCTTATTTTAGATGAAATCCATGATCCTAAAAAAGTTGTTCCATTTAGAATGGCACCTTTGATTCTTTTATCTACACTGATGACACATTTTTTTGGAGGTTCCGCTGGAAGAGAAGGAACAGCTGTGCAGATGGGGAGTTCGTTAGCGGATCAACTTTCTGGTCCTTTGAGATTTAAGGCAGAAGATAGGCGGATCTTACTCATGGCTGGAATGAGTGCAGGTTTTGCCTCTGTCTTCGGAACACCTTTAGCGGGAGCTATTTTTGGCCTAGAAGTATTGGCTATTGGAAAACTTCGATACGATGCAATTTTCCCATGTTTTATTGCGGCTGTTGTGGCAGATCAAGTAACTTTAGCTTTAGGAGTTCATCACACTTCTTATATTGTTTCTAGTATTCCAACTTTTTCGATCAGCAGTTTGGTTCAGGTTTCATTGGCAGGTATTGTTTTTGGTTTAATCAGTCGATTTTTCTCTATTGTCACTCATGGGTTAACTTCTTTTTCTAAAAAGCATGTGACGTACAATCCTCTTCGTCTTTTTATCGGTGGTGTTATTGTTGTAATTCTCATCAAACTTTGTGGAACTACGAAATATATTGGGCTTGGAATTCCAACCATGGTGGAATCTTTTTCGATAAAACTTCCTCCTTGGGATTTTTTAGGCAAATTTATATTTACAGTTTTAACCCTTGGAATGGGTTTTAAAGGAGGAGAAGTAACCCCTTTATTTTTTATTGGAGCAACCCTTGGAAATGCATTAAGTTATTTTTTGACGCTTTCTACTTCTCTTTTAGCGGGTCTTGGATTTGTTGCTGTGTTTGCTGGAGCGGCCAATACTCCCTTAACCTGCATGATCATGGCCATGGAGCTTTTTGGATCGTCTATTGGAGTTTATGCAGGGTTAGCTTGTGTTGTAAGTTATCTTTTTTCAGGACATGCGGGGATTTACCACTCTCAAAAAATAGGAACAAGTAAGTATTTTACTGGTTCGTAGTGCACAGAAGTGAGTTCTTTATAAATGCGGGTGGCACTTGGCGGGGAGCCCTACCGCGCGCAACTAGTACTCGAACACGGTGGGGGGCCCTGACAAGTGATAGGACCTGCGACCCTTAAAAAGGGCACACGGCTATAGAAATATTTTATGAGGGACTATTGTTTCCAATTCATCTTTCTCTCTCTCTATCTTTTTGATATCCTTTCTTTACTCTTTTTATGAAGAATGGGGCTAATCGTTATGAAATTTAATTGGATGGACATTGTCTTTATGGCCTTGGCGCTTCGAGGCATTTGGGTTGGAACCAAAAGAGGTATTTTGGGAGAGCTCATCTTAACTGCGGGACTTCTTGCTTCTATTGCTATGGCTCTGTTTATTTCTTCTCCAACAGGTTCTGTTTTGGCTAATCAGTTGTCTTTTGGTATTCAATTTACAACACAATTTTTGTCGTGGTTAGTTTTAGGAGCAGGCTTTATTGTCTCATTGATTATAGCTAAGGTTGTTCAAAAGCTTTCTCATCTCATTATTCAGTCTCCGATTGATAAAGGAGCCGGAGGTGTTTTGGGAGGGGCTCGAGCCATTCTCTTAAGCGGGATTTTACTTTCATTTGTTCTTCATTCAGGGCAGTTATTTTTTCAAGAACATGCAAAAGAGTCGATTATTGGTTCTTTCGTTATTCCCAAAGTAGATGTCTTGTACGAAATCGTTAAACAAAAAATAACTCCAACAGAGCTTGTAAAACTTCAAGATGAATTAACGGTTGAGAGTGATCAGGAAGCCGTTCAAGAACCTTCTCAAGATATATCCGAACCCTCAGAAGAAACGCAGTAACAAGTTCGTTTCGATCAAATTCCCGGAAGACAGGAGTGAACGAATTGGTTTAGTTTCTTAAAAAATGAATGAGCTCGCTTATAGGTACTATGCAAGGTATTATTCCAGAAAATATATTAGACGAGATACGTTTGAAGGTCGATATTATCGAACTGATTGGTAGTCTTGTTCCTTTAAAAGGTGCAGGTCGAAATTATAAAGCTTTATGCCCGTTTCATCCTGAAAAAAGTCCTTCTTTCATGGTTAATCCTGAGAAACAAATTTTTCATTGTTTTGGATGTGGAGCAGGGGGAAATATTTTTACTTTTTTGATGAAGTTTGAAAATATTTCTTTTCCCGAAGCAGTTGAAACATTGGCAGAAAAAGCAGGTGTAACTCTCCCAAAACAAGGGCTTCCCACGGCGGGAGTTGAATATCAAAAAAAATCTCTTTTTGAAGTTACTGAGAAAGTCTGTCAATTTTTTGAAAAAACCCTTTTAACTTCTCCAGTAGGGCAAGAAGGAAGAAATTATTTAAAATCAAGAGGCCTGGACAGAAAAATAGCTGAAACGTTTCGGTTGGGGTTTTGTCCTATTGATGAAGCAAGCATTTTAAAAGAATTGAAAACATTAGGGATACAAGAAAATCTATTGGAAAAAGTAGGGTTGATTACGGAGCATGAGCAAGGCAAACATTTTCGATTTAGAGGAAGAGTCATTTTCCCTATTTTTGATGTTCAAGGGCGCATCGTTGGTTTTGGAGGACGGGCTTTAGGGGAGCGAATGCCCAAATATCTTAACTCTCCTGATACGATTCTTTTTAATAAAAGTAATTTGCTTTACGGTTTACATTTGGCGAAGCGATCTATTTTAGAAAAATCACAAGCGATTTTAGTGGAAGGATACATTGATGTGATCAGTGTTTTTCGTTCAGGGGTAGAGAATGTTGTCGCATCTTTGGGCACTGCTTTTAATGAAAATCATGTCCGACTCATTCGTCGTTTTGCTCAAGAAATAGTGGTTGCCTATGATGGGGATGATGCAGGATTGGATGCTTCTTTGCGGGCTTTGGAAGTTTTTTTAGATCAAGACATGATTGTAAAAATTGTAAAAATTCCAGATGGACATGATCCAGATAGTTTCATTCGAGCAAAAGGGAAAGAAGCTTTTGAAAAATTAATTTCTCAAGCAGGTTCAATGATGGATTTTAAAATAGAACTTCTTTCTAAAAAATTTAATCCTCAAACAGAATCTGGAAAATTGACCATTGCCCGTGAGGTTTTGAAAACCATTGGTAGACTTAAAAGTTCTATTCTTCAAGATCATTATTTTAAAGAATTAAGTGAAAAATTAAAAATAAATGAACAGGCTTTGCGTCAGGAGTTGAAAAGAATAGGACTACAGAAAAGCGGAGTAGCTCAAAAAATTGTTTCTACTCCTGAAAAAACGTCAGGACATGAGTTGGAGGAAGATTTGTTGTGTATCTTATTGCATCACAATGAATTAATGACGGAAATAAAAAATAAATTAGGACCTGAAGATTTTGAGGTTCATGAGTATAAGTTATTGTTTGAGAATAGGTTAGGATTAAAAAAAGTCTTAAAACCGGAAGAAAAAATTATTTTAGAATCTTTAGAAGCCAAATTATTAATTGAAAAACCTACTGTAAAGGACATTGAAAGCGCACTTAATAAATATATAATAGCTTTAAAAGAAAGAAGTTATAGAAAGGAATATCAATCTTTAAACCTGAGATTAAAAGAAATTGAAAAATCTGGGAAAAATCAGGATCAAATGGACGCTCTTGTTAGCGAGCTTCAGAAAATTCATAAAGCAATTGCTTTATTAAAAAAGGTGTGATATATTTAACAGCTTATTTTTGTATTTTTTAGAAGGGATCGGGGGAAAAATTTCAAGATTAACCAAGGTGATGCTTATATGCAAAAAGAAGTGAGAAATCAGAAAATTAAACAGCTAGTCAAGATTGCAGGTGATAAAGGCTTTTTGACCTACGACGATATTAATGAGGTTTTACCTGAAGATGTTGTTTCTTCAGATGATATTGAAGCCTTGCTGATTTTGCTTCGAAGTATGGACGTTGAAGTTGTTGATGATGAAAAAGACGTCAAACCTCCTGTGGATGAGGCTGCAAAGGCAAAGGAAGAAGAAGAGGCTGAAGATGAAGTCTCAAAATTAGAAATTTTGGATGATCCTGTCCGCATGTATCTCAAGCAGATGGGTAAAGTTCCTTTGTTGACCCGTGAACAAGAAGTCGATTTGGCCAAGCGTATTGAAGAGGCTGATGAAAAAATTCGAAGTATTCTTTTTACCTTTGGAAATGTTCCTCGAGAAAGCGTGTTGATTGCCAGAAGACTTCTGGCTGGTAAAGAAAGATTTGATCGCGTTATTTTAGATAAAAATGTTTCAAATAAAGATAAATATTTATCAAATCTTGAAAAGTTTTGTAATCGTTTAGAGTCGATAGAAGCCGATATTACAACAATCAATAAAGACTTAATGAAGCGTTTGGCGAAGGCCGTTAGAAGCCGACGTCTCAAAAAGCGAGAAGCTTTGCGCAAAGAGTTGAATCACATTCTGCAAAAATTTTATTTTCGTCAAGAAGTAGTCGATGAGTTGGTTGATAAAGTTTTGAGTTTGCATGACAAAGTTATTGTAACAGAAAGAGAAATTGAAGATCCTCGCCCTGGGGAATCCTCTAAAAATCGCAAAAATCGTGTTAAGAATGATCGTCGTAAACTCAAACGAATTGCAGAAACATTGGGTGTGAGTGTAGACGATTTTAAACGCGAAGCAGGCATTTTGGATGATTGGACTCAGAAGATGAGATCGGCCAAAGATGATATGGTCGAGGCCAATTTGCGATTGGTGATTAGTATTGCTAAAAAATATACCAATCGTGGATTATCTTTCTTGGATCTTATTCAAGAGGGTAATTTAGGCTTGATGAAAGCCGTCGATAAATTTGAATATCGACGAGGATATAAATTTAGTACTTATGCGACCTGGTGGATTCGTCAAGCAATTACGCGTTCTATTGCAGATCAAGCAAGAACAATCCGTATTCCTGTGCATATGATTGAGACCATTAATAAATTGGTGCGTGTTTCTAAAAAACTGGTTCAAGAATATGGAAAGGAACCTACGCCTGAAGAAATTGCTGAAGAGATGGATCTTTCTGTTGAGAAAGTCCGTGGAATTTTGAAAATTTCTCAGCATCCCATTTCTTTGCAAACTCCTATTGGAGATGGTGAAGATAGTCAGTTCGGAGATTTTATTGAAGATAAAAGCATTCGTAATCCGGCAGAGGCGACAGGTTATAGCTTGCTTCGCGAACAGATTGATGGTGTTTTAGAGACATTGACAGCACGTGAAAAAAGGGTGCTTCGGTTAAGATTTGGAATTGGAGATGGTTCTCCTCGAACCCTTGAAGAAGTTGGAAAAGTTTTTAATGTAACACGTGAACGTGTCAGACAGATTGAAGCGAAGGCTTTGAAAAAAATGCGTCATCCAATCCGTTCTAAAAAACTCAAAGGATTTTTGGATTACGTTTCAGCCTAAAATAGTGGTAAGTGATAAGTCATAAGTGGTAAGTTCTTAGGAGTGTTTTAGATCTTGTATCTTCTAAACTTATAACTGACAACTTATAACTTATCACTTTTTTATTTTTGATATTATTCGGGCCCATAGCTCAGCGGTTAGAGCAGCGGACTCATAATCCGTTGGTCCTAGGTTCAAATCCTAGTGGGCCCACCAAGTAATTAAATGAATTGTTAAGATATATTTTGTTGCAGGAGAGCTTTGAAGTAGTCTGGGTCTAGGATTTTCCGCCAGAGGCTGATGAGCCTTTGGCTCAAGCCTTACGATGAATAAAACATATTTGGCTGAGAAGGTTCCATGACCTTTATTTCTTGGGCAACTAGCTCAGTTGGTTAGAGCGCTACCCTCACACGGTAGAGGTCACTGGTTCGAGCCCAGTGTTGCCCATTTCTTCTCTTTTCTTCCATAGTTATCTGTGATTTACAGTCTTTTTCATTTGGCTTTAACCCTCTTTTAGGCTATTCTCTATCAACCATTTTTGTTTTACACCTGAAGGGAAAAAGAGGAGTTTTATGATTGAAGATTTGAAGAAACTTTTGGTCGTTCAAGATAAAGATGTAGAGCTTTTAAAGCTTTCGGAAAAAAAGAACGAACTACCAAAACTCTTGCAAGAGTTAAAAGATGCCGTCGATGAAAAAACTAAAGAGCTAGAGGCTCAAAAAAATGTTTTGAAAGAAATTCAAGTGGCACATAAAAGCTTAGAGATTGATGCAGAGAGCAAACTAACCGCAAGGCGTAAATATGAAACACAGCTGATGACGGTTAAAACAAATCAAGAGTATAAAGCATTAGAAAAGGAAATTTTTACACTTAAGACTGAAATATCGAGAGTCGAAGATAATATTCTTGAAAAAATGGGGAAGATAGAAGATCAGAATCTTCTTTTAAAAAAGATAGATTTTGAGTTGCAAGAAAGAAAGAAAAAGCTGACTGAAAGAGAATCTGAAATTCAAAAAGCCATTCAAGATTTGGAACAAGAGCTTCAGAAAATTCTAGGAGAAAAAGAAATATTGATTAAAGATGTTAAGCCAGATGTCTTACGTCGTTACAATCGTATTTTGGAACGTGTTCGCGGTAAAGCCATTGTTCCTATTGTAGATAGAAGTTGTCAGGGATGTCATACCCTTCTTCCTCCTCAGATTACGGTGAATGCACGTAAATCATCAGACCCTGTTGCTTGTGATAATTGTTCTCGACTACTTTATATCCCAGAAGACTTGAAACCTTCTCAAGATTCAGATGCTTCCATCGGAAAGAATGCGGAGTCTGTTTAATGTCTGAGTTAAAGAAAACGCCTCTTTATGATGTTCATGTTGCCATGAAAGCTCGCATGAGTGAGTTTGCTGGCTTTCTCATGCCAATTTACTATCAGGGGATTCTTCAAGAACATCAGGCTGTTCGTCATGCCGCAGGACTTTTTGATTTATGTCATATGGGACGCGTCTGGGTGAGAGGATCTGGAGCTTTTGATTTTCTTCAAAAATTAGTGACCAATGATTTGAAAAAATTGAAAGATGGAAAAATTATTTATTCTCCCATTTGCAATACCAAGGGAACCATTATTGATGATATTTTGGTTTATCAAGTAGATCCCAAAGAATTTTTACTCATTGTCAATGCTTCTAACATTCAAAAAGATTTTGATTGGATGAATGAACAGGCAAAAGAATATGAAGTGACACTTGTGGATGAATCTGATTCTACTGGATTTCTGGCAGTTCAAGGACCGTTGTCTCATTTGATTTTGGAAAAGATGATGGGAGAGGACGTCAATAAGATTTCTTATTATCATTTCAAGAAAATGAAATGGCAGGGTCAAGAGGTATTGATTTCAAGAACAGGTTATACGGGTGAAGATGGTTTTGAAATTTATCTTCCTATAAAGCAGACAAAAACTTTTTGGAATGAGGCGACGCAAGTAGGAAAAGAATATGACATCATGCCGATTGGTTTAGGTGCTCGAGATACGTTACGTCTTGAAATGCGCTATCTCCTTTATGGCCATGATATGGATGATACAACAACTCCTTTAGAAGCAGGCTTGAGTTGGACCATTTCTTTTTACAAAGGAGATTTTATCGGGCGACAAGCTTTAGAAGTTCAAAGACAAAAAGGATTGACTCGACGATTGGTTGGGTTTGAAATGATTGATCAGGGTGTCCCACGTCAGGGTTTTAAAATTATCAGAGATAGTCAAGAAATTGGACATGTTGCTTCGGGTTCTTATTCGCCCTCTCTAGGGAAAAATATAGGATTGGCTTATGTAGATATCAATTATGCCCATGTAGGTATTCCGATTTATGTTGTGATTCGTAATGAACAAAAATTAGCAGAAGTGGTTAAAACTCCCTTTTACAAAGGGGGAGGGATTGCTCATCGCGTAAAGAGTAAAAAAGCTTCTCTTGCTGTTTAACTTTTTATTTTTTGAGGGAAAAATGAACGTTCCATCTAATTTAAAATATTCTAAAACACATGAATGGCTGCATGTTGAAGGTCAAGAAGTGAAAGTGGGCATTACTGATTTTGCTCAGAGTCAGTTAGGAGATGTCGTATTTGTTGAACTTCCTAAAGTAGGTCAAAAATTTAAAATCGAAGACCCGTGTGCTGTTGTAGAATCGGTGAAGGCAGCCTCTGATATTTATGCTCCTATCTCGGGTGAGGTCATTCGTATCAATGATCATTTGGTAAAAGATACTTCTTTAGTGAATAAAGATCCTTATGGCGAGGGATGGTTTTTTGTTATTAAAATTGAGAATGCGCAAGAAGTTTCAAATCTGCTTGATGCTAAAGCTTATCAAAGTTTAGTAGAGGTTGAAGCATAATGGATTTTGTTCCTCATACCCCACAAGAATGGCAAGAGATGCTCAAGGAAATTGGGGTCTCACGATTTGAAGATTTGCTTAAAGCATTAATCCCGCGTGATGTGAAAGCTTGTCATTATAATCTTGAGAAAGGGCTTTCTGAATTTGAAGTTCTTCAATGGATGAAATCAAAAGCAGAAGCTAATGCAACTGTAGATACCTATGATACTTTTTTAGGAGCGGGCGCTTATCATCATTTTATTCCTTCCGTGGTGGGACATTTGGCTTCTCGTGGTGAATTTACAACGTCTTATACGCCATATCAACCTGAAGCAAGCCAAGGAACACTTCAAGCCATTTTTGAATATCAAACCATGATGGCTCGCTTAACAGGCCTAGAAGTTTCAAATGCTTCTTTGTATGACGGAGCTTCGGCCTTGGCTGAAGCAGCTTTAATGGCGATGGCCATTCGAAAAGATTCAGGGAGAATTTTAATAGCACAAACTGTTCATCCAGAATATCGCACGGTTGTTAAAACCTATTTGAAATCTACTTCGGAAGCCATTATTGAAATCCCACGACTGGGCGGAATCACCAACTTAGAAATTTTAGAAAACGAACTTAAAAAAGGAGCCAGTGCTTTTTTAGTTCAATGGCCTAATTTTTTAGGTTCTTTAGAAGATTTAGAATTGATTGCAAAAAAATGTCATGAATATAATGCCCTTTTGGTGGTTGCGACTTATCCCGTTCCACTGGGGCTTTTAAAAGGTCCAGGAGAATTTGGGGCAGATATTTGTGTGGGAGAAGGACAGGGCTTGGGCAATCCTCTTCAGTTTGGCGGACCTTACTTTGGATTTATCACTTGTCGGAAAGATATGGTCAGAAAAATGCCGGGTCGAATTGTAGGCATGACAAAAGACTTGGATGGGAAAAGAGGTTTTGTTTTAACACTTCAAGCACGGGAGCAACACATTCGTCGTGAAAAAGCGACCTCTAATATTTGTACCAATCAATCATTGAATGCTTTAACAGCTACCATTTTTCTTTCCGTGTTTGGAGCAGAGGGTTTAAAAGAATTGGCTCTTTTAAATATGCAAAAAGCCCATTATGCTGCGAAGCTTTTGAGTGAAATTCCGGGATTTTCTCTGGCTTTTTCAGATCCATTTTTTAACGAATTTGTTTTAAGAGTTCCCATTCGACCTGAAGATTTAATCAAAAAGATGCAGGCCAAGAAAATTATTCCAGGTCTATCGTTACGTCCTTATTATCCAGATTTAGATGATGCATTACTCGTTTGTGTAACAGAAGTGATGACTAAAACAAAAATTGAACATTTCGCCGAAATGTTAGCTATAGAAGCACGAGAAATGGTAAATCATGGAAAAAACTCTTTTTGAATTAAGTCAGCCAGGTAGGAAAGCTTATTCTTTGCCACCAACAGATGTTCCGAATGTTGAGGCTTCTTCTCTCATTCCACAAAAGATGATTAGAGAAAAAGAAAATGGCCTGCCTTCTTTAAGTGAATTAGATGTGGTACGCCATTTTACGCATCTTTCAAGTCTTAATTTTTCGATTGATACCCATTTTTATCCTTTGGGATCCTGTACCATGAAATACAATCCCAAAATGAATGAAGCTGCGGTCGGTCTTTCCGGATTCTCTAAAATACATCCACTTCAACCCGAAGAATTATCTCAGGGCATTTTATCTTTGCTTTATGATTTGGAAAAAATTCTTTGTGAAATTTGTGGAATGGATCGATTTAGTTTGCAATCTTGTGCTGGAGCCCACGGTGAATTTTTGGGAATGTTGATTGTACGAGCTCATTTTGATCGTTTAGGTGAGAAGAGAAAGAAAGTGATTGTTCCTGACTCAGCACATGGGACGAATCCTTCCAGTGCACATTTGGCGGGATTTGAAGTGATTTCTTGCCCTTCGGATGCTAGTGGGCATGTTGATTTAAAAGCTTTGGAAGGTTTGCTTAATCAAGATGTTGCATGTTTGATGCTCACCAATCCGAACACGTTAGGGCTTTTTGAAAAACAAATTATAAAAATTGCGCAGGATGTCCATCAAGTAGGAGCACTTCTTTATTATGATGGAGCTAATTTAAATCCTTTGTTGGGGATTGCTCGTCCAGGGGATATGGGTTTTGACATCGTTCACTTAAATTTGCATAAAACTTTTACAACACCGCATGGTGGGGGTGGACCTGGCGCAGGGCCTGTTGGAGTGAAAGAACATCTAACACGTTTTTTACCTGTTCCGATGATTGAAAAACAAAGTCCCACGAATGGTAAGAACGCACCTTATTATAAACTTGTTTCTGATCGTCCCGATTCTGTAGGTAAAATTAGATCTTTTTATGGAAATGTAGGAATTCTGATTCGTGCACTGACTTATATCAAAGCTTTGGGTGTAGAAGGATTATTGAAGACAGGACAAGCAGCCATCTTAAACGCCAATTATCTTTATTCAAAAATTAAAGATCTTTTTGCTTCGCCTTTTCCTGGTCCCTATATGCATGAGTTTGTTGTTTCAGCAAAGCCCTATTTGAAGCAGGGAATTAGAGGAATGGATATTGCGAAGCGTCTTTTAGATTTAGGCATTCATCCTCCTACGGTTTATTTTCCTTTAACGGTTGAAGAGGCTATGATGATAGAGCCGACAGAAACAGAGAGTCGACAAACATTGGATCATTTTGCCCAAACTATTCGCCAAATTGCCCAAGAGGCAAAAGATGATCCTGAAATTTTACATCAAGCTCCCGTACGTATGCCGGTGCGGCGTTTGGATGAGGTTACTGCAGCGAAAGACTTAAGACTAACTTGGTAGTATGAAATGGTTTGATTCAGGTTCACTTCCTCCTTTTAAAAATATGGCCATGGATGAGGCTCTTTTCATTCAAAAAATTCCTGCACTTCGTTTTTATGGCTGGACCGAAAGGGCATTCTCTATCGGATATTTCCAAGAATTTAATCCCCAAGATTTTGATGCTCCCGTGGTTCGTCGAATGACAGGGGGAGGAATTGTCGAGCACGGGAGAGATTTAACTTTCTCGATTATTTTAGATCTTAAAACTTTGCCTTCTTTAGATTCCATTAAGAATAGTTACCATTGGATTCATCAGATTATTTTGAAAGCGCTGATGAATTTGGATATCTCAACAAAGTTTTATTTTTCTACTAAAGAAGAAAGAGGGAATCTTTGTTTTATTTCTCCTTCTCAAGATGATTTGATTTGGGAGGGCGTGAAAATTGTAGGTGGAGCACAAAGAAGGAAAGGAAACTTTCTTTTACATCAAGGGACCATTGCTTTAGAGAAAATTCCTGTAAAGCGGAGTTTATTAATTCAAGAAATTATAAAGAGTTTTGAATCTGTTTTTCAATTGGATTTGAAAGAAGGTTTTGATATTTTATCGAATCTAGAAGAGATAATTGCTCTTTTGGAAAAAAAATATGGTTCACTTGAATGGACAACGGAGAAACAGGATTTATGGATGATTCAGCAAAAGAACAGAAACTACGAAAAGGTTTAGTGTTATTAGGTGCTATTCTAATTTCAGCTTGCGCAGCATTTTTTACAAAGAAGATATTCTCTTCTATATCCGGACCTGTGGTGGTTGATTATTGGGCTTTTGCCGCTGGTTTTTTTCTTGTGGGAGAAGGCTTATGGAGCATTTTTACGTCCAATGAAAATAAATGGTGGATTCAATTTTCTCGACTATTAAGAATTTCAGTTGGAATTTGTATCTTCACCATTCATTTTCTACAGTTTGTGAGAGATGGGAAATTAGGAGCTTAAAAGGTCGCAGTACGCATGATGTGTGTAACAGTTTTTAAGAAGTAAGTCTATAAGCCGAATTCTGTACTCAATTTCGTAACTTCGCTTACGCTCAGACGAAATTGGTGATAGTCATTTCTCTATGCGATCGTACCCGGAATCTACTTAGCATTACACTAAATATGAGGCGAGCCGCCCCGAAATCCCTTGTTTGATCTCGCTTCAAACGGGGTTTTCCATCCTTGATGGGGTTTCCCTCATCAAGAAAGAGGAGTAGTTTTTCAACACCTCTTCTCTTTTCACCTTTTAGCTGATGTAAACATCAGCTTAGTATTGTCTCTGTGGCACTTTCCCTCATCCCAATTCACATTGGAATGGACTTCTATTCTAGAAGCCGTCTTGCTCTGTGAAGTTCGGACTTTCCTGCCAGACATGATGTCGAGCCGACTATCCGACTTACTTCTTAAAAACCACGGTTAGTATATCTTATTTTGGCTTAAGGGGAATTAAAAATGAGACTTAATATAAAAATTTAAATTTTTATATTAATGGCATGTTTCATTAATTAGTTTAATTCTTAATATGCTCTGATCAAGTATATTGTATATTTTATTTAAAATTATTAATTAGGGAAAAATTTTTCATTTTCCCTTGACAGTGGGAGAAATGAGTCCTAAACTATATTCAAAGTGGTAGAAAGTGGTAACTTGTGGTAGGGGGTTAACTCATGTTCTACGGTGAATACCGCCATTCTTTAGATCATAAAAATAGAGTTTTGATTCCAGCAAAGTTTCGAGAAGCCGTTAAAGAAGT
>CAZXEQ010000011.1:0-11366 GCA_964640155.1 uncultured bacterium
AAATGGTCTCATTTGAAAAGCAAACATCAGAAAAAGGTCTTGGGATTAAGAAATATAGTTCCTCAACCGAAAGAATTGGCACCACAGATTCCACAGGCAGGCTTAATTATTACAAAGAAACAGAGCTCACCAGAACCAAGGGTGCAAAGACCACAAGAGTATGGGAATCCAGACCTGAATGGAATGGTAATACCATTGTCAACGAGCACAAAGAACTCATCTATGAAAAGACAAAAACAACAGGCTTCTCTATAGGAAAACTCTTAAATTTTGTTACACCTCTACTGATGTTTGTCCCAGGCTTTCAAGCATTAGCTCTACCCGTCAAAGCCCTTATTGGAGCAGCCGTAAACTTCACAGCAGGCCTTGCCACTGGACAATCCCCAGGTAACGCTCTACTCGGGGCAGCAATTACATTTGGAACAGCAATGGTGGCAGGAGTAGCCAGAGGAATAGCAGATTCTGTTCTACAGAACATTCCTATCAAAGAAGCTATGAACAGCATATTTGCTGCACCTACGGGAATAGCTGCTGAGCACATAGCTCAAAACGTAACACAGACAGCAATGACAAGTCTTATTACCACATCCATTACTACAGCTGTTGGTGATAAGCTTGGCCCCATTGGTAGCGCTGTGCTAGGAGGAGTCTTAGGTTCTATCACAAGCAATGACCCAACAGCTATCATTCGGGGAGCCATTAAAGGAACAGCCACAGGATTTATCAGCCAATCATTAGGAGGATCTATTGGTGGACAATTTGCTGGAGCAGCAATACAAGGAGTGAGTGATGCAGGCATAGACTTAATAGGACATAACATTACAGCCTTAATTAAATCACCTGAAGGAGCAAAGCCTATATTCAGAGGACTTTCTATTGAAGGAGCTGAGCGATACAATACAAAAACAGGCATGGTTGAACATTACAACTTTGATGGAAAAGAATTCAAACTCCAATACATAGCTCCTCAACAATCAGAACTCCTAGGAAACATCAACTACACAGGGCCTGGTACAATAGCTTTTATCCCAACTTCGATAGACATCACAGGCTCTAAAACCCACGAGAATAGCATCACAACCTATTACGACAAACAAGGTAACTTCATAGAATCAAAACCAGATAATCAGATTGCTATACGTGACTCAAATGGAAGAATCATTGCAACAGAACTACCCATATCGATGTTTACTTTAGCTACAGGACAAGATGTTCTTTTTGCTCCCATGCTTGAGAATGGTAGTTCTCATGCACTCATGGTCATTCCATTTGGAGCACAAATAAAAACAGAAAATGGACAAATGACAGGCTCTCAAATAATGGATGAGAGCGGTAACATTGAAATTTATCGACTCAATGGAACCAAAGAAGCACGCCTAGGCATGGATGGCTCACTTATCTCCTATGATTCTAGAGGTGACATATCCTACATCATTGCTCCAGACGGCCGAGCGGCCAGTTTGACCTTTGCTCAAGATCCAATCGTTCTTACAGCAAGTACACAAGTAGACTACGATGGAAGCGGAAACCTTGTATTAAGGGAACTCGACAATAGTTACAGAATCTATGAAAAAGGAAGTGATTTACTCATCGAGGCAGGAAATCCAGAGCTCATAAGAACTCTACAATATGACGAACAGGGAAGATTTTATGGTGCAGTAGAAGAAGACTTAAAAAACCAAAGAGAAAATCTCTATGGAGCAGATGGCCAAAGAATCTTCACACGAAGCCTACAAGATAAAATTGTAGAGAACATTTATGGCGAAGCCGCTGGATCACTAAGACAGCCCAACTCCTCTGATGAAATCCCCATAAGAAAGTGGTATGACGCGCAAGGCAATCAAGCCCCGATTGAAGAAATAGCTTATCTTTATCAAAATAGTTATCAAACGGGCAAAAATAAAATTTTAGAAATTTTGAATCAAGGGGCAAAATCAGCTTACTCCTTCATTGAGGCAAGCCCGATTGAAGGACCTCTTTTAAGAACCATAGCTGCAACAAAATTTGGATCTGATGCTCCGGGATGGAAAAATTATTTAGAAGGAATGCCCAAAGAAGTCTCTCTAAGAAACATTCCATCCGACATGAAGAAAAGCATGGGAGAGGCGGAATACTTTTTTAGGACATTGCCAGGGGCGTATTTTGGAGATTTGAAAGCAGAGGTAGGGGTCGCCTATCCATCGCCTTGGGTCAAGTGGAAGAATACACCCAATGTCATTACCTTTGTGCCAGGGGTAGGCAATGACGCACAAAGCACCAGACACTCGGCTCAGCTCATTGCAAACAAAGCAGGACAGCCTGTGTATTATGTTGTAAATCAAAGTCATAAAGATGATGTAACAGGGGAATTTCTAGGAACAAAGTACACCAAAGGTGCTGCAGGGACAATCGAAGATGTTGCCATACAAAGTGGAATGCAGAAAATTACAGGCATGAATGATGCAACCACGGTTGGACTCGGGATGTTGTGGAAGAATATTCTATCAAACACACCAGGCAATGTGAAGATCATTCACTTTGGGCATAGTCAGGGAGGATTAGGAACGGCAATTGCTGCAAATTATTTTGACTCTGATAAGGATGCATTAAACCGCATTCAATTCGGTGGAATGGCACCCGCCATTCACAAAAATCCGGGCTTTGGTGTGTACGAACCATTCATCAACCGTTACGACATGGTAGGTCATGCCCTTGGACCAGGAGGAGTGAAGACGGCATGGAATTTTGTCGCAAATCTAGGAACTATCACCTTTGGAGACTCATCTGACTTGAATCTTAGGGCTTACACCCCTGGCCATGAGACAAGTTGGAGTTGGGACATTAACCATCCCTTTGAAAAGTACAGCCTATCGGTAGACGACTTCTTTGACATGATTGAATATCCCCGCAACAAAAGGGAAGACGAGAGATGAAACACTGGAAGGCCGCTCTTATTATCACCCTTTTGGCTCTTGGAGTCACAGTTGTTAAAGGTTGCGGCAGTCAGTCCAATAAACCTCCTTATTATCTCAAGGATGTTTCTCATCTAGATGGTCCCTATGAATTTGTAAGCGTGGATAATCAAGGAGTC
The DNA here is from genome assembly GCA_964640155.1 of uncultured bacterium. Taxonomy (GTDB): domain Bacteria; phylum Auribacterota; class JACPWU01; order JACPWU01; family JACPWU01; genus CAZXEQ01. The sequence continues at coordinate 3,071 of CAZXEQ010000011.1, forward strand.
TTAATTCTCGAGAAAGATGACAAGGAATATTCATTTGAGCTTCTTGGACTTTCCAAAGGAGAAACGCTGAATACTGGAGTCAGCGTTGTTTTGGTCAAAGGATGGCCAATTTGGATTGATTATGATCAAGAGAAATATAGTCCAGAGGGAAATCTTCGAGGCTACGCGTATTATCGACATTATGCAGCACATGACATAAAGACAAAAGAGATCTTTGATCAAGAATATCGGATGATTAATATGGCTCTTTTAGGCGCCTACGCCGATTTTGTCGATGATCACGCTATCAGGAAACATTTTGAACACCTCTTAAACGAAGTACTACTTGTATATCAAAGCAAAATCGAAGGACGGCGGAAAGGTCTGACGGATATATCCAAAGGAACTATATGGACTACGCGCACCACCGAAGAATTAGAAACCAAGCTTGCTGAGTACGAAAAGATGTTAGCCGAATATCGAGAGAAGAAAACGTCTCAGTAAAATCTTTTGAAATGGGAAGAGGAGAAAATGCAAAAGTTTACAACACTTCTTGGATTAAGCTTTGGGATGATTGGAGTGGCCATACTGATTCGTGATGAAATAACATCTAAGGCAGCAATCCTAAGACAATCATCATCGAAAGCACGAGGAGGTTGGTTTACAAAGATAGCATTTAGTGCAGCCAAAAAGTTCGGATCAACCAATCCTCAGGATCAAGAAGATTACATTGGTGAATCTTTCACAAAAAGATTTTGGGGTTTTATTTTAATACTTTTTGGATTCTTGGCTCAGGCTTTTGCTGTCCTTATATAGTTCTAATAAGGAATTATCAATCCCCGCGTGTTGGCTCTTCGAGCCATCGGCCACTTTGAGCATGCAAAGTTTTTAGATAGATCCAAATCCCCTTCTCCTTTCCTTCCCCCTTCGCCCCGACATCACGATGTCGTGTCTACCCCTATTCTTTTCTCAACACCCCAAGTTGTGCACCCTCTTTTTTGGGTCCCTCCTCGGACCTCCCAAAAAAGAGGGTGTAAGGTATGCGTGATTGAAGAAGGGGGAAGGAAAGGAGAGTTATGGGAGGCGATAGAGCAGGGCAAAGCAAGTGATGGCATTAAAACAACGTGGCCGAGTTCGCTTCGCTCACCACGCGGGGAAAGGCATGCTTGTTAAAAGTTTTATCTCGGGAGAGCGTAGAAACAAGTCAAGTCAGGGACTCGTCCATTAAAACACATCGGATTTAAAAACAAAAAACCTTTTCTGGTGGGGAGCATAAAAAAATTTTATTTTTCCCGCCGAAACAATATTTTTCTACCTTTTTAATTTTTTCTGGAGCGAGTCACTGACATTGCAAGTATCTGTAACAAGTCGAACCAGATCTTTTATCATGCAGAATCGCACCCGCTGGACCCCGATGTGAATTGGGGAGCTGCCGTATCACGATAGTTTTATGATCGTGATTTACCATAATGGAGATTATGGTAAAGGCAGCATTGGTCTGTCCCCGCAATGTTGGATAAGTCGACTTATCCGCCCCTTGTGGGCTTGACGTTGCGGGGCTTTAGGCCAGGCCAAACCAGCGGGTGCGAATGAATAACACCTTATAACCTTGATGAACCATTGAGTGGGAATATGTGAGTGCAAAAAGGTCAATGGTACATAGATCGTCCCAGGCCATGGGCTAAGAGGGGATCATTTTGGATAGATTAACGACAATTAAGAAAGCTTAGAAATTTTATGTAGGATGAAAAGATTTTGGTTGGGGTGAATCCTTATTGTATTAAAGCGGAAACTAAATATTTTTGATTTTTCTACGAGCAGTTTCACGAAATGAAAGGGAACGGCCTGGGGTGGAAACTTTTTGAAGCAGGGCATCCAAATAGTAAAGCAATGCCTTTTGATCTTTTTGAGGTAAGGATGAGACGGAATTTAATTTTCTCCAAAGCGGTGCATATTCAGGATTGTTTTGTTCCTTGATTTCTTTAATGCCGAGCAGTTCATCGGAAGAAATGCGAAGAGCTTTGGCTATTGGGATAAGCAAATGGGCAGGCGGGAATTTGGTTTCACCTTCATAATAGGCAATGACTCTTTTTGAGACTCCAATGCTTGAGCCTAAAGCCTGTTGAGTAAAGCCTTTGGCTTTACGAATGGTAGCCAGCCTTTTTCCAAAATCTGTAACAACAAGAGGTTTTTTCATAATTTAAAATCCATAACATTTATACTATGGAATTCTAAGAACAGTATTTTAATATTGACACAAGGATACGAAAAACGTATCTTTATGGAAACATTTTTGAGGGTCATAAAAAGTTATTTTTTTATTTGACACAGGTTTAAAAAAGAAGGCCGTTAGTGAGTAATCTTGGCAGATCGCACTAACGGCCGACGAGGGTCGTAAAAGAAGCTTTCGCCTTTTTTACGCCCGGATCATTATAGCAAACCCGCCAAAAGAACGGCGAGGTTAAAGAAAGGAGGGAAGCTTGAGATTATTGACGACGGATTTATATGAAGGAGCGTGGTTGTTGAGTCAGGGAATGAAGCTGGCAGATTTGTGGAACGACAATGATAGCAAGCGATCCATTGTGTTTGAGTTCCATGGCGACCGGGTTGAGATTTTGACAGACGAGTACAAAAAGGGTAAGGCACAAGCGAATGTAATTCAGTTAAAGCGGGCTTTGAATGAACTCAAAGACAGGATGTTCTTTCTAATGAGGAGTAAACAGATTGAGAAAAGGGAGGTAACATGCAAGCGGTATTCCACGCAAATGGTGTCGAGGAGTTAAAGAGAAGAGATCTCGCAGAATTTCTATCCAGCCTGGGGATTCAATTTAAACGAAATGGAAATGGTTCTTATCTGGCCTTGTGTCCACTGCATGAGGAGAAGACACCCAGCTTTAGCGTGACTCAAAAGAATGAGAATTGGGTATGGCATTGTTTTGGATGCGGAGAGGGCGGAAGCATTATTGATTTTGTGATGAAGAAAGAGAGGGTGGATACAGGAGAAGCGATCAGGAGGCTGAATGGAAACGGTAACTCCCCCAGCCCCTCTTTAAAAGAAAGAGGGGTGAGTACAGCATTGCATCAGAAATTATTGGAAAAGGTGTGCGAATATTACTGTCACACATTCCATGAAGATCTGAGAGCTCGCAATTATTTATCAGAAGTTCGTGGTTTATCCGACCCCAAGCTTTATGAGATCTTCCGCATTGGATACTGCAATGGGACAATCTTTAAGACCGTATCGCAAGAGGGGGAATATGCAGAAGCTTTAAAAGAATTGGGAATTCTCACTGATCAAGGCCGAGAGTTTTTTGAAAGGTGTGTTGTCTTTCCGTTATTGGATGAAGATGGCCGCGTTGTTTCCTTCTATGGAAGGAAACTTCAGGGGCAGGGCACAAATCATCTTTATTTGAAAGGGCCTCACAAAGGCTTATTCAATGGCCCATCATTAAAACTTTATCCTGAAATTATTTTAACTGAATCCATTATTGATAGTTTAAGCCTTTATCAAGTGGGATTTAAGAACACAATCCCTCTTTACGGCTTAAATGGCCTCACCAGTGCTCATCTGATGGGCTTCAAAAGAAATCACACATCCAAAATCATTCTTCTCATGGATGGCGATGAGGCGGGGAAGAATGGGGCGATTCGATTAAAAGAGAAGCTTGAGGAATTAGGAACACCTTCAAGAATAGCAACATTACCCGATAATGAAGACCCGAATAGTTATTTAAAGAAACACACAAAAGAAGAACTTGAGAAAATTATTTATCCGGAAGTTCGTGAAACGAACTTGGTCGCTGGTCAGTCATCTGTTTCTGGGCAAAGAAAACTCATCGAGGATGGTTTTCGCATCCAATACACAAGCCGCACCTACGAAATCCGCGGGATTGAGCAAACCTCTCCACGCCATTTAAAGGCGAATATCAAGGCCATATCGAATCACCGCTTTCATATTGACACAATAGATTTATACGCCTCTCGATCTAGATCAAATCTCATTCGCGAGGTGGCCATTTTTTACAATCTTGAGTCTGAGATTATTGAGCAAGATGTAGAGAAGATTATTGTTGAATGTAATAACTACCTTAAAAACAAAAGTCAGAAGACAGAAGTGAGAGGCCTGAAACCGGAAGAAGAGAAAGAGGCGTTGGCGTTGGCCAAAGATCCAAACCTCACCCAAAGAATAATCCATGACCTTGAAACATTGGGATTGGTGGGGGAGGATACCAACAAACTTCTTCTTTATCTTGCCATGAGTTCAAGAAGAATGTCTGATCCCTTATCCGTATTAATCCTATCCGGAAGCGGAGCGGGAAAAAGTGTATTACAGGATAAAGTGCTATCACTTTGTCCTGAAGAAGATTTAATCAAGCTCACCAGCCTCACCAAACAGGCCTTATTTTATAAAGATCACTTGAGCATGGTGCATAAAGTTTTGGCCATAGAAGAAGAGAAGGGCGCAGAAGAGGCGAATTATCCGATCCGAAGCCTGATTAGCTCAAAGAAGATCGTGATTGAGGCCACGGTAAGAGATCCTCAGACGGGGCGAATGACGACCATGACCAATGAAGTTTTGGGTCCTGCATCCGTGATTAAAAGCACCACGAAACCCAATCAAGATCAAGAAACCAAGAGCCGCTTCTTAACCGTCAGCCTTGATGAATCTGAAAGCCAAACTCAGCGCATCTTGGAAGCCCAGAGAGCTTCTGAATGCCTGGACGGTCTATTAAAGAAGATGGCGCAAAATAATATTGCCCAATTGCATCAGAATTTTCAAAGACTGCTTCAACCGATTGAAGTGGTCATCCCAAAAACATTAGAGCTTTCATTTAAAATGAAAGCATTAATGGCAAGGCGTGATCATCCCAAATATTTATCACTGATTAAGGCCATTGCATTCATTCATCAATTTCAAAGACCTCTGAAAGAGGTCGAGTCACAAGTCGCAAGTTCCGCCACACTGCCGGCGGACAGGCGCCAGTCACAAGTTTTCAAAATAATAGAGGCACAGAAAAGTGATTTAGAAATTGCCAATCATTTAGCCGAAAAACTCCTGAGCCAGAATTTAAGGGAGTTATCAGAACCCAGCCTTACATTATTAAATCATCTTCAAAAAATGAAAGAACAAAAACTACTTGAAGGCATTCCATCGGGGAAGATTTTATTTATCCGCAAAGAAATCCGGGAAAGTCTTCAATGGACGGATTATCAGGTGAGGACGTATTTGAAAGAGCTTGTGGATTTGGAATATGTGATGTCTCTTTCGGGCCGTAATGGATCGCTTTATAGATACAAGGTCATTGAGTTATAACTAAAGTTATACCAAAAACAGCCCCAGTCATTCGGCGGGGCAGGCGACCTTGTGGAACATTGCGACACCTTGCGAAACAATTTCGCAAGGTTGTGTATAGCTGTAAGTCTTTGCGCTTCACGCTTCACGAGATACGAGAGACGATTTTTTTGTGACCTTGCGACCTTGCGAGAAGTACATATATGTAGAAACAACAAAACACAGGAAATGTTGTAGTGAATATCTTCGATCAACCATTGCAGAATTTTGAAGAATATTTAAAGACCTTAAACCGAAGCCCAAGCACCATCTTGAGCTATTCCAAATCCGTTCGAATATTATTAAATTGGATGACGAGTCAGAACCTGTTTGAACTAAGGGAACTCACCGAGGCAAGAATCAAAGCCTTTCAGGATCACTTCAATCAACAAACCCAAATAAAAAAATACTCACCCGAAACCATCGGCACCTATTTTCGGGGAATCAAGCGGTTTCTGGAATATCTTGAAAAAACGCATCAAATCCTCATGAATCCATCAGATGCTCTGGAAATGCCGCGCCACATGTGGCGGTATCGGACAATCAAAGAAACACTCACCGAAAAAGAAATCCAGAAAATGATCGAATGCTGGGATGAAACAAGCTGGAAGGGAATCAGGGCGCGGGCGATTCTGGAGCTTCTTTATTCCACAGGATTGAGAATGTTTGAATTGGTGAATCTTAATTTAGACGATGTGGATGAACGGACTGGATATGTGAGAGTGCGCGGTGGAAAAGGGGCGAAAGATAGAATCCAACCTCTGGGCCGAACAGCATGCCAAATTTTAAAAAAATATTTAAAAGAGGCAAGACCAAAACTTGTTCATGATCCCAAGGAAAGAGCCTTCTTCTTGGATTACGCAAGAGGCAAAAGACTCCAGCGATGGCGCATGGATGACATCCTAAAAGAATCTGCCCAGAAGGCGAAAATCACGAAAAAGCCGTCGGCTCATATGATACGCCGAAGCTTCGCGACGCATTTACTTCGTAACGACGCGCATCCTTATTACGTGAAAGAACTTCTGGGACATAGTTCGCTTAGAACCACAGGAAAATACATCAAAGTTGCAGGCATTGATTTAAAAAAGGCTCATTCCAAATATCATCCGAGGGAGAAGCACAATGTGGCTCATCGATGAATACACAAACTGGATGAAGATGAGATACAGCGCGGCGACGATGAAGACTTATCCCTTATATCTCAAGGCATGGCTTCGCTGGGTGAATCAAAAAAACATCGAAACGCCCTCAGACATTACGCAAAAACATTGTGAAGAATACCGTGAAGACATCATCAATTTTAGAACGAAAAACTCTAAATTATTATCCGCCAAAAGCGTCAATCAACACCTCATAGGATTAAGAAATTATACAAAATGGCTGAGGAAAAATGGTTTTATTGCCTACGATCCCGCAAAAGAACTGGAGCTTGTGAAAGAGCCTAAAAAACTACCCGGCCTAGTCCTTGCCGATCGGGAAGTGAGGCAACTCCTAAACACCTGCGACCTACATCAATCGCTTGGCTATCGTGACCGCGCTGTACTGGAAACGCTTTATAGTTCTGGAATAAGACGAAATGAACTCGTGCATCTTAATATAGAAGACATAGACGCTGATGGCGGCTATTGCAAAATCAACCAAGGAAAGGGCCAGAAAGACAGAGTGGTCCCACTTGGAGAGACGGCCTGCTATTATTTATCCAATTACATCAAAGGAGTCAGACCCGGATTAATTAAAACTCAAAAAACAAACGCGCTATTCATCAACAACAAAAACACAAGACTGGGAAGAGGAGGATTGGCCTTTATCATTAGCAGTGCTGCTAAAAAGGCGGGATTGGACAAACCCGTCACGCCTCATGTCTTCAGACGAAGCTGTGCCACAGGCATGATTCGAAACAAAGCCAATCCCTATTACGTCAAAGAAATGCTGGGGCATGAACATCTGGACAGTCTTGAGCCGTATCTTAAACTTTCTATCGTTGATCTCAAAGAAGTGCATCAGAAATGCCATCCGAGAGAAAGGGGAGATGCGTAAATTGAATGATAGACAAATGTATTCTATTGTAATACACTGAAAATAGGTGGGGGAAGTGTGAAAAAGATTTACATTGAATGGAATGAAGAAAGCATCGAACATATTGCGGGTCATAGCGTTATTCCTGAAGAAGTTGAGGAAGTTTGTTTTTCTTCATTGCATTGCGAGCAAAGAGGAAGAGACGGTCTATATTACATAATGGGTCAAACCCATGCGGGTCGGTATCTTTTCATTGTTGTCCGTTATCTGGGGCATGAGAAGGTTAAAATTGTTACAGCCAGAGATATGGATGAAAAAGAAAAATATAGATATAAAAAAAGGAAGTGAGATGACTTATGGCTAGGATACCAAAATTTAAATCAGACAAAGAAGCGGCCGAGTTTTGGGATACACACAGTCTTGTCGATTATGATGAAGATTTGAAACCCACAAAGGATCTAATGTTTGTGAAGCCAGACCGGCAGATTGTGACGCTTAGGCTGGACAAAAAAATTGTCAACGGCTTAAAGGTATTGGGCACAAAAAAAGGAATTGGATACTCAGCTATTTTGAGGATGTGGATCATGGAAAAGTTTAATCAAACAATGCATCCTCATACGAAGAGAACATAATTTTTTTTCACTATCCATTTGAAAAAATAATTTATTATCCAGCTCTCAAGTTTTGCTACAATCCTTCATTATTTTCGATCATCCACGGGACAATCATGTTTAACTGCACAAAACGCAGTAAAATTATTTCTATCTTATTAAGCATTTGCCAGCTTCTTTGGTGCTTACCGACTGATGTCAAAGCAGCAATTGAAATCCAGTCTCCAAATTTTTATTCAAAAATTTGCTCATTATCTTTTTTATCTTTATCGCAAACCCTGCAAGAAAAAACCCACATAGGGGCCCCAACCCACATAGTGACAGAAGATCGTCTTAATCAAATGGTCTCATTTGAAAA
>CAZXEQ010000012.1:0-5574 GCA_964640155.1 uncultured bacterium
CTAGGTGATTCTTGAACTTTGTTGTTTCGTTTCCATACTGGTCCCAACCAGGTCTATGCTCCCTTGAGAAGAAGTCAATTTTCCTTCTTCCAGGAAAGTAATCATCTAGCATCTTGTAAAAGCATTCTGGCTTTCTGGAATGCTCTCTTCTGGGTTCTTCGATAATGTCTCTTAGGTTAGTAATGCCCCAGCGAGGATGCCCCATGATTCCTAAAAGACAGAATTCACATTGCATTCTGAACCAATATCCCACTCCCATTCGTTTTTTGTCCCATATCAAGAGTCCTTTGTAAGCAAACCCCCATTTATCCATGATAATTTTTGCATCAAAAAGAAATTTATGTGTGCTCCACAGCCAAAGAATACAGTCATCTGCTATTAATGATGGATCAAGAATATCTTCTATCTCTTTTAAGCTCATCTCAGGATAGGGACTAGCTACCTTTCTGCCCACTGGGTCATAAGCAGTGTTGTAAGGCCATGGTGAATCCATAACGATGATTTCGTATTTTCCTTCAGGAAGATTTAGTTCACTAGTTCTTATCTCTTCCTTTTGTTGCTCAATGTCATTTGTACGTTCAAGCTGCGTTGTCATTTCTTATCTATTCCTGACGACAGGATTATCCTGAGCTATTGTGTTTCTTTATTGGGCATTGCATTCCCTGACTTTATCGAGATTATTTTGCCCTCGAATAAGTTCAATGCATATTTAACTAAAGGATGCTCTTCAAGATTCCCTGTCCACTTATCATCGTTATGATTGATCTTTTGTTGCAAATCCTCGGTCTCAATCTTCAGATAATCAATAATTGCTTGTTTATTCTCTTTAAGATTTTGTAATAGCTGTTTTGCTTCTTTTTCATTTGGTACATCTGTTCCTATAAACTGATAGATCAACTTATTCCCTTCAGTGCTTATTCGGTAACCCAAGGATTTCACTCGACCAATAATCGTTCCAATATTCATATTTCCCCACCCAAAAGATCTACACTTGACTCAGCAGGTTGTTTCTTGTTTTCAGTGGTTTTAGTGGTCAGGTGGTCTAAGTCCTTATCGTTGAGATGAATAGGAGCAACCACTTCATTTCGGATAGGTGGTTGCAATGTGGTATTGCCGACCACCTCTGATATCTCACTATTCAGTATGTGGTAGCCTGAATCATACGTATTTTCCTGCTTCGGCACCACATCACCACCTGAACCACTTGTTTCAGAGAATCTATTCAGAACATCTTTGATGTGGGCTTTAGTGAACACATACGCTCGTTTACGATTCTTTCTAGGTGCCGGTCGAACATAAAGGCTCAATTCTCCAATTTTTTTACCAGTCCAAGTTTGCATTCCCTTTGGGTTTATTTCTTCAGTAGTGTTCAATGCAGCCGCAATTTCATTAATAGACAATATTAGTTCTTGATTCTCTTCTGATCCTTCTAACAGATTAATGATCGCATCAATTAGTTCATGTTCTTTGTCTGACAGCTCTGCCTGAGTCTCTAGCATTGACTCGAGAAAAGCTTTTTTGATATCTTCTCGTTCTTCACTCGATACCTTTTCAAGCAGTAGAATAGTTTCTATAGGCTTCCATAATTCTTTGATTCTTTGTTTAACTCCTATCCCAGCCGCAGAATAAATGTTTTTAACTTCTCTGCATTTTGTGAGTAATAACCTGTATAGTTTATCTCTCAATTGAGGCCATACTGGTAAGTGCGGTTCTGGATATGGATATTCTCTCTTAGCCCGCAACATTGGAACTAAAATGCAGCGATCTTTTAGATCTGAATCGATTTCTTTCGTTGCTGCAAAAGCCTTAGGTGAATAAGTTTCGAACTCAATAATTTTTCTCGATTTGTTTGTAATACTGACAATCCTGCGCCGTCCACCTCCTGACGTATAGCTATCAGCTAAAAACCCAAGTATTTCTAAATTCTTCTTATCGCTTAATGATTCTGCTTGATCATTACAAAATGTTCCTCTGACTCCGTCTATACTGTCTGACATCGATGCAGTCGATATCCCTTTAATTTTCATAGCATTGAATGCAACTCTCTCTAATAAATCCAGAGATCTGCTTTTACCTGATTGTTTTTTTCCATAGAAGAAAAGAAAGGGGAAAGCATTGAAAAAACGGTGAAAATACGTTGCTATAATCCATGCGGCTATTAATCCATAGTGCGCATCTTTTTGAAATTCAATAAAATGCTTTAATGTTTCTTTAATCTCAACAAAAAGCCTTTCTGGAGATTTCGGATTTTTAGCAAAGTCGAGCAAGATATCTTTATTCCATTTTTCATTAACCTGAATCAGCAATCTATCCCTTATGTCAAAAATAATTTTTTTGTCTCCTAAAGTAAAAACCGAATCACCTTCATGCACAGAAAATCCTTCCTCCTTTCCAATCAGATAAAAATTTCTATCCTGCGGAGCATCATCTATGATTACCTTCTCTCGAAAACCAAGGCTCAAAAAATCCTCATTAACTTCATACGCGGGATGTGCAATAACGATGTTGCGATCTATAGATTTTTCTTGAGTCTCTTTATAAAATGGCTTTAATGAATTCTTAACGGTTGTTATTGATACTCCAAGTCTCTCGGCAAGATCTTTGATCATTAATTCCTTTTCTAATCTGTCCGCGACACAGGCAATTTCCTTTAGCAAGCTCGCATAATTTTCACGATTCGCTTCATTTACACGCACTTCTAAACTTTTGTATTCCTCAACTGGCAATTTCTTTAATTCATCAATTGAATGGTTAAGCAGGTAATCATCTACTTTCATAACTCACCATCTGGCAATTGAACTATAAATACTCTTGCTCCTCTTTCTGTTAATTTTTGACAAAGTCTGTTTACTGCTTGAATCAGATTCTTTTTATAACCGTGCTTATTGAGACTTTTATAATCAGAGTCAGGAATGATATAAACCATCCTCTCTTGAAAATTAATCAGATCAAAATCTGCAATAATGTCTTCGTCCTTATTTTTCCAATTCCAGAGACCTGATAAGCCAATGCATGGCAACCCTTCTTGGCATACTTTAAGGCTTTTTTTCTCACCCTCTGTAAAATAGATAGGAATTGAAGTATCCTGAAGAATTAGTCTTGCTTTATTGGGAATAAATAGCCGATTGTCAGATCCAGATGGTTGGCGATATTTTGGTTTTTCCTCTTTGAAATTCTCATCGTAATAAAGTTTGTACCTATAGAGATTTGTTTGCGGATAGGGTATCTGGTAGGCACTTGTTATACCTGTAGTATTAAACCCCAATTTATTGTTAATCATATTCGGGGGAACTGTATGAATGCCCGATTCAATTACAGTCTCTTCACTTAAGCCAGACTTCTCTAAGTCAGCCCAATGGTCTGGGTGAAATTTACTTTTTAGTTCTTCGTTCATTAAATAAGCCTTTTCGTTTGCCATAAAAATTCATCAGAAGAGATCTTCAACTTTTCTTCCTAATGCTTTTGCAATTCTCTGTTTGATTTCAGGTGAAGGCATCAGCCGTCCAAGTTCTATCAGAGATAAGCATTGGGGGGAAATACTAGCTTTTTGAGCCAGCTGCCAGGCCTTCATATTCTTCATGAATCGAGAATTCTTAAGATTTATATTGATTGTCATTTCAGCACCTCTATCTTTCTATTCCATTTTATCAAATGGATAAATTATCGCAGTCAGTGTCGAGTAGGTATTCGACCCCCTTAGAAGTATGTTGTCTTAGAAAGAGTTGCAACAATAAAAAAACTTTTATCGGAAAATTTCTACTGAGATAATAGTTCAGAGTTAGAACTGAATTTTTTTGATTTGAATAGAGGGGATTTAGATTAGTTATTGTGTTGAAAAAGACTGGAAGTGAGGAAATATCAATTTTTGAACATCCCTGATGCAGTTAGAAGTGAATGTCAACCTACTTTTAACTTCTTTTTGAACAGCTTCATATCGAGGATGTTCCTTATAGGAATTTTTCTGCTCATCATACAATCTCCCCTTTTTTAGAATGGGAGATTGTATTTGCAAATACTTTTTATCGTTTTCCATAGGGTTTTTCATAATGATAAATTTTGTAATATTTTCGGAACCCCAATATTTCTTCACATGTATGTCGTAAATATAAAATATCTCTTTTAAGACCTCAAATGAAGGTTTTTCATAATCCATATGCTTAAGAAGCGAATATTTGCAATAAGTCAGAAGAGTTGGCTTCTTTATTCTTGGCATTAATACCCCTGTTTGCTCCTGAAAAAGATTCTTTGCTATAGCAACTTTTGTGTTAATTGAGGAAAAAACATCGCCAATCGGATAGGTAGCATTAAACCCCGTGGACACATAGCCTTTTCTTTCAAGATCTTCTGACCAAGGGGCTATAGCAGGAAGGTTTGGTATAAGTGGGTGTCTTTTTTCATGCTTTAAGACTCTAATCTTCTTCAATTCTTCGTCTTCTTTATGTTTTGTAAAGCAGGGAAAACGGTCCCATTTCTTTAAAAAGATGTTTCTCTTATCTAAAATAGTTCGTAAAGGCGCTGTTTCTCCTTCATATATCATATTGCCGTTAGTTATAAGGTTATACAATTGTTTGGAACTAATTAACTCTTTTTTCCTTTTCACTTTTTCTTCATCTTCAGAGGTAATTATTTTCTCAATCATATCAAGAGTTTTTGCATCTTTCACGCTTGTCGTTTTTTTAAATTTTTCCGAATCTTCTAAAAAAGAATTGTTCCTTAAGAGGCATCTTCCAAGAAAAATTTCCCATATCCTTTGCTCTAAAAATAATCCTTCAGCGTTTTTCTTCCCTTTAGACATTCAACCTCCACCAAGGTTGAGCATGGGAGGTAGCCTGTGGTGGCAAGCTACCCAAAATTCAGAAAGGAACCCATGCCTAAATTATTAATATTATTAAAGCAGCTCAAAATAGCAGATTTTTAAATCTACTAAACACATACCTACGCTCGAATCACATTCTCAAAAAATTCTCACGTGTCTCCAATCGGCTCAAAACATTCATTAAGCCGAGATATCTTGGGGGACCACACCCCTACCCCCCCTATACTAATCATCAGATGATAACAGTTTCATAATTTCATCTTTAACATCAAAATTTAAATTCATCGACGTATTAATATTGAAGTTCTTAAGCTTGCCTGAGATCTGAAGCGCTAATCGACTTACATTTGCACGGACCTCATCCTTTGTTTTGGAGGAGGTAAGTAGGTCTAGAATAGTTGCTGCACCTAAATCACCTAGCCCTAGATCACCTAAACTATGGTAAGCAGTAATAGCACGTCTAAGTTTGGGAGATTTAATCTGACGATAAATGGTTACATTTGCTGTTTTCTCGGCGTATCCCACAGCCCGTGCAGCTCCAGAAATCGAATTATGCTTTGATAATTCTTTCACAAAAGCTTTTTGTCTTGGACGTAGGCCTTCTAAGGCTTCTTCCTTTCTTCTTGATTCATTCATTTGCTCTTCGGATGGTTTATCTGTCATCAGCTTTCTCAAAAATATACCTTTCTGCGACATTGCCTTCTATTAATTAGACAATCTCAAATATTTATTAAAATTGGAACTGATTTTTGCGACAA
>CAZXEQ010000013.1:0-5288 GCA_964640155.1 uncultured bacterium
TATCTATTCTTCTCACCATTCCCCCTGAATATTCGAGAAGATTTAATTGCAAGAATTCAGAAAACCAAACGCCATTATTATAGAGCGGTTAAAGAAAGATTGTCAATGTAGTAAAGATTCTGATTTATTCTAACCCCAGACGATTGGTACACATGGATAAGTATAGGGGGCCATCAAGCTACACTTGATGAGATTCGGACACTCAACTCGTCTATTGTCCAACAGAGTGTGAAGACCATTGGAGATCAAGCGAGCAAGGTCCCCGATGTTCATCGGGGGAGCAAGATCTCCTTTGAGTTCATTTACCTCGCTGGGGTAAATGAACGTGTCTGAACACTCTGTTGGACAATTTACCTGTACCAGGTGGCTGGGGGGTTAGTACAGGTAAAGATTCTGATTGTTAAGAGGCCCTTTATTTCATTAAAATGGTGGCTAATGAGAGTATACTCTGCTTTGTTTTTTATAGTGAGTTGTGCGATGGTGATCATCTGGTTTTACAATCGCATGATTTCTTTAAGAAAACGTGCTCAGGGTGCCTGGGCGGATGTGGATGTTCAGTTAAAGCGTCGACATGATTTGATTCCTTCGCTTGTGATGTGTGTTGAAGGGTATATGTCTCATGAGAAAAAAACACTTTCTGAAGTGACTATAGCTCGATCCAGAGCTCAAGGGCAGGGAAATCTAGCCGAACGTTCTATAACCGAAACTGAGTTGGGTCAAAATCTTAAATCTTTAATTCTACTCGCAGAAAATTATCCCAATTTAAAAGCTAACACTACCTTTTTATCCCTTCAAGAAAAACTGACTGAAACAGAAAATATGCTTCAAAAGGCGAGGCGTTATTACAATGCTGTTGTGAGAGATCACAATACATTCATTCATCAATTCCCTCATCTCATCATAGCTAAGATTTTTAACTTTCAAGCGTTAGATTTTTTTCAGTTAGAAAGTAAAGAGGAATCAGCGGTCTCAAAAGTATCTTTGAATTAAAAGGGGTCTATATTGAAAAAATCATCCAGAATTCTTTTAGGAATTTGTTCTCTTGTTTTTTTATTTTCCCCTAATCACATTTTTGCTTGGGCGATTGACTCTTTTACTGTAGAGGCGTGGATTCAATCAGACAGGACAGTGACAGTGAAAGAAAGAATTATTGCTGATTTTACCCCTGATGAACATCATGGTATTTATCGCTATATCCCACTGTCCTATATCAATCGCTTGGGCCAAAGTTTTCGTTTAAGAATGCATGTCGACGAATTAAAAAGCTCTCAAGATAAAGACCAATACTGGAAATCCTATTCCGGAGGAAGACTCTATATTAAAATAGGAAATCCAAATTTAGAATATAAAGGATTAGTCGGATACACTCTTCAATACACCTTACAGAATGTCATGACAGATTTTCCTTCTCATAACGAGCTTTACTGGAATGTAACGGGCAATGAATGGAATGTTCCTATTCGAAAAGCAAAATTTATTATTCATTTGCCACCTGAATGCAAGAATCAAACGGTTCAATATGCTGCTTTTGTGGGTATGATGGGCAGTCGTGACAATACGAGCATTCAAGTTGAGAGGCGTGGACAAGAAATTGTTTATGAAGTGATGCGACCTTTGCAAGCTTATGAAGGACTCACAGCTGTTTTAGGTGTTCCTTTGGGAATGTTAAAGCAGGTCTCTTTATTTCAAAAGGTGAAATGGTTCTTCCAGGATAACTGGCCTTATGGAGCTCCTCTTTTGGTTTTCCTTTTTCTTTTTCTGAAATGGTGGAGGCACGGAAAAGATCCTCAAGGCAAAGGAACAGTGGCGGTGACCTATGAGTCTCCGAATAATTTGACCCCAGCAGAAATAGGGACCTTGATTGATGAAAAAGTGGATATGCGTGATATTACGGCAACTTTAGTGGATCTTGCAGTGAAAGGGTATCTTAAAATTGAAGAAGAGGAAGACAAAGATTTTATTTTTAGAAAAACAATTCCTAAAATTGAAATTTCTATAAAGCCGCATGAAAAATTTATTTTGGATCATCTTTTTTTATATGGAGATTCTTGTAGACTCTCTGGCTTGAAATATAAATTCTCAGCGGATTATCTAAAGCCTATTCGAGAAAGAATTTATCATTCTTTGATTGCACAAGGGTATTTTACTCATTCTCCTGACATCATACGAAAAGTATATCGTTTTGGAGGTATATTTTTGATTGTTCTAGGGACGATTTTAGCCATATTGTTTTTTAACATTCCCCAACTTTCATGGATTGCAGCTCCTGTTCCTTTGGTGGTGAGTGGTGTTTTGAGTGGATTGCTTTTCTTTATTTTTGCTCCTTTAATGCCTAAAAAAACAAGGGCAGGGGTGGAAACTTATGAAGAAATCAGAGGATTGGAAGAATACATTGCAAGAGCAGAAGCAGAAACATTTCAAAAGGCAGATCCAAAATTACTTTTTGAAACATTGCTACCTTTTGCAATTTCTTTTGGTCTAACAAAATCATGGATTAATAAATTTTCTAATCTTTTTCAAGATCCTCCTCAGTGGTATTCCTCTAGATCTTATTCCGCTTGGAATATGAATTATTTTTCTAGAAGCCTCAATCAAATGGAACGTTCTTCAAGTCAAACATTCACTGCAGTCCCACGAACTTCAGGAGGCAGTGGATTTAGCAGTGGTGGATCTTCTGGTGGAGGATTTGGAGGAGGCGGGGGAGGGGCGTGGTAGAAATAAATCAAATATCAAATATCAAAAATAAGGTACATTTAAAAACTTACTAAGGCTAGTATTTTGCTTCACTGGTTTTGATGAGAGTTAGAGTTTGTATAACCAGAAATAAATAAACTCCTGAATTTTAATTTTTGATTTGTCTTATAAAAGAAACTTCCCACATTGAATAATAAAATATTCAGCGACTCCAAGCATTAGCCAACCAAAGGCCTTTTTGATTCTTTCCATCCAAATGCCTGGTTTTGGAACAGAAGTTGCAAAAGATGTGAATGTTCCTAAAAGGATGAGTAATGTCCCCATTCCATAAGCAAACACAAAAAGAGAAAGAATTCCTGTCGTCACGCTTTGTCCTTTAGCAACGAATGTTAGAATCACGCCTAAGACAGGCGCTGTACAAGGGGCCGCAACTAATCCTGCGGTTAAACCAATTAAAAAGGCTCCCAAATGTCCTTGAAGTTTTCCTTTCCCGGCAGATCCTCCTAGAAACTTGGGTGTTGGGATATTATAAACTCCCAGCATGCTTAAACCAAAAAGAAGAATGATGTTTCCTGTGATGAGATTGGCCCATGGACTTGTGCTGATGTCTCCAAAAAATCCTCCGCTAAGTGCAGCAAATGCTCCCAAAGCAGAATAAGTGACCGAGATGCCCAGAACATGTGTTAAACAGAGAAAAAACCCTTTCCATTTAGATCCTGTTCCTCGAGCTCCAATGTAAGTCACCGTAATGGGAATGAGAGGATAAACACAGGGAGTAAAACTTGTTAAAACACCCCCGAGATATGCAGCTAGTAAAGCTAGAATAGGAGAGTGTTGCAAGTATTCACCAAAGTTATTTAGAAAATCTTGCATAAAAAACTCCTTTTCAGATTCTATAATTGCAATTCGTAATTTTTTTACGCAAAACGCAGTACCCTCAACGTATAACTCTTTTATGACTGTTTTTTGGGAATTACAAGTTTCTGCCCTACACGAATGCTGCTAGGATTTGTGATGTTATTGGCTTGAGCCAGGGCTTGAGCACTAACGCCTAAACGGGCTGCAATCTTTGATAGACTGTCTCCAGGTTGAACAATATAAGAATCTCCGTTTGCAAAATTGGAGGAAGAAGAACTTGTTCTGGAGGAGCGCTGAATTTCTTGCCAGAGTCGATTATTTTCTTTAGAAACTTCTTCTAAAATAATATTCAATTTTTTTTCTGTGGTTGCCTGATCAGAATTTCTCTGGGCTTGCAAAGCTTTAGACTGATCTTGGAAAGTTTTTTGAACATAAGCTTGCAACTGTTGTTGCTCAGATTGTATTTTCGAGATTTTTTGATCTACACTGTTTATTTGTTTTTGTAAAGCCTCAAGCTTTCCGGCAAGAGCTTGGATGTTACTGTGGGTGTCTTCTTTGAAATTTTTATTTTGATGAGAGGTTTCTTCTAAATCCACTTGGATTTGATTAAAATTTCTCTTCAGAACAATCATTTCTTCACTTAAAGTCCCTTGAACTTGAGTAACTTCTTGTTTGGTTGCAACTTCATTCATAGCGCAACCAGAGATGAGAAAACTAGAAAGGAAAAAAAAGGCGTAATGTAACTTCATGAGAAGTACCTTTTAGAACTTTTTTACAGTCTAAATAGAGTTAAGAACAGGCTAAGAGTTAAGTGTAAAAGAAAAATACTTTTACTTAGCCCTTAACTCTTAGCCCTGTTTTTATTAATTATTGAGCAGAAACCAAGAAATGAGCTCTTCTGTTTTTGCTCCAAGCATCTTCGTTATGAGAAGGATCTAAGGGTTTTTCTTCTCCATAACTGACAGTGTGAAGACGGTCTGTGCTGATCCCTAATCCTGTCAAATATCGACGAACGGAAAGGGCTCTTTGTTCACCCAAAGCAAGATTATATTCATTAGAACCTCGTTCATCGCAATGCCCTTCAATCATCAATTGAACATGGTCATGGCCGTTTAACCAGTTTGCGATTTTTTCCAGAGTAGAACGTCCTTCAGACCCGATGTCGGACTTGTCATAATCAAAGAGAACATCTGCGAAAACAAGTGGATCATTAGGCTCTATGAAATTTCCCATATCAGGTTGTTCGCCTAGAGGGATGTCTTCGCCTCTTAAAGCAGAAGCTTGTAAATCGTCCCCAGCAATACCTGTTCCCATGCCTTCAGAAACAATACCTTTTTTCTTCTTGGCGCATCCCTGGAAGCTTACTGATAAATAGCAAATACTGGTTAAAACCAAAAGACTCAAAATCAATTTACGCATTCAATTCCCCCTTTCAAAAGGACCATGCTGGTGTTAAGTGATGTGTTCTGTCCTGCGTCAAACGAATCGTCTGACCATCTACAATATTTGTCATGAAAAGTTGGTGAACGCCACCTACTCTAGAACTGTAAATGATGTGCCGTCCATCAGGCGCCCATTCCGGTTCTTCAGCTTCACCACCTTCTTGGCTGACTATAGTAATGCTTTCGTCATTTAAATCCAAGACACAAATTTTAAATCCACCATACATATCAGAACTAAAAACAATTTTATCGCCTTTCGGTGACCAGGAAGGAGAAGCATTGTAACTTCCTTGA
>CAZXEQ010000014.1:0-5158 GCA_964640155.1 uncultured bacterium
TTGTCGCAAAAATCAGTTCCAATTTTAATAAATATTTGAGATTGTCTAATTAATACAAGTCAATGTCGCAGAAAGGAATATTTTATATGCCAAATATGAGCAATAAAACTTTTGAAGAACAAGAAAAAGAATTAAAACAAAAAGAAGAAGCCTTAGAGGGATTACGTCCAAGACAGAAAGCCTTTGTAAGAGAGCTATCAAAACATAATTCAATTTCTGGAGCTGCAAGGGCAGCGGGATATGCCAATAAGACAGCAAATATAACTATATATCGTCAGATCAAATCTCCAAAGCTTCAAAAGGCTATTGCCTTATATCACCAAATTGGAGACTTAGGATTGGCTGAGTTAGGTAGCGCGACTATTGCAGATCTTCTAACTTCCTCAAAAACCAAAGATGAAATTCGTGCAAATGCAAGTCGATTGGCTTTTCAAGTTACAGGTAAGCTCAAGAACTTTAATGTTAATACTTCAACAAATCTAAATTTTGATGTTACAGATGAAATTATGAAGTTGTTGTCTGCTGATGACTAGTAGGGGGTATAGGGGTAGCCCCCAAGATACTTTGCTTTAAAGAATGTTTTAGGCTGATTTGAGACACGTGAGAATTTTTTGAAAAATAATTGAATTTTAATTCTGTTGTTTTTTTATTATTTCATGTCTTAAATCGCCTTCACTAATAAAATAGGTTAACAAGATGATATGAAAGAGACCGAGATTATTCGTACTATTGTTCTTTTCCTTTATCAGAGTAAAAATAACTATGAAGACAAAAATATCAAACTTTTTAGCTCTAGTTTTAGTCTATTGAAAGACAAGAAAGATTTTAAAGAAAACATTCAATTTCTAAGAAAATTTTATGGTGTATCTCCCTCGAGTTTTAACAAGGATCTTAATAAGTTAAGAAATCTCACTAAGAAAATAAGAAAGACAGAGCGTCAAAAGGGAGAACAGCTCAAAAATAATAATCTAGATCCTTCATCGAAGGAGTTTCACGAAAAGTGGTTACATGTTCTTGAGAAAGATAGCCAATATCAAAAATTTAAAACACAAGAACAACCGATTTGGGAGAGAGTAAAATCTACTGTAATTAAGATGCCTGATGAAAAGATACTGGACTTGATTCGTAGATTTGGTTTATGGGGAGGATCGTTAGCTCTACGTTTTTATATTCTTACTAATGCTTTTTTACCAGCGTTAATAAAAAAGGATAGAGTGAGAGCCCATTTAGGTTCTAATGATTTAGGAGAGCCAGAGGTGATTATTCATTTATCGCCATCTGTATCTAAAGAAGAGTTTACGGATTTCTGGAAAGTAGTAAAAACTCTACAGAAGGATCTTCAAGGCGGAGAACTTAAACATAAACGTCTATCTCGCATCCCTGCACTTGATAGCTTCTTGATTAAACACAAAAATTTAAAACCTAAATATATAATAATGCTACCCGAGTTTGAAAATATAGAGGAAAGATATAAAACAGAAGCCAAAAAAATAGATAGAAACAAAAAATTTGACAAAAAAGATCCTTTTTCTATACAAGCGATTACAAAAAGACGTTCCAGATTAAAAAGAAAACTTTCATAAAAATTCTTCTCTAGTATTTCTTCTAACGGCACTCCTCAACTTCGTATTTGTGACATAAAACAATCTGCTTTCATGTCATGAAACCTATCTAGTGAAATGCAATACTCAAGTTAGATTTTAAATGATGCTGAAAAATAAAGGGCTAGATATGAAAACAAATGAACTTTCAGATTTTACAACCGCAGATATCCAAGTAGCTGCATATTTGAAATCCAGTAATCTGGCTTTGACTGCAGTCCAAAAAGATGTCTCTGGACGGAGTAGATTCATTTTTAAGGACAAAACCAATTGTGAAGAGAAACTTGTTGATTATGCGAATAATGCAAAAGTGCCAGTCAGAACATTGCTTTCAAATTTAAGAGATCTAAAAGGTTTAACACTTTCTTAATAATAAACTCAAATATGACATGAAGGAGAATATGAGATGAATGCATCAATGGATGACATTAACATGCTTGAAGAAGCATTAAGTTATGTTAAACGCGGTTATAAAATCTTCCCACTACATACCCCCAATACTGAAGGCCTATGTTCTTGCGGTAACCTAAAATGTGAAAATATAGGGAAGCATCCAAGATATGAAAGCGGAACTCTAGAACATGGTTTAAAAGATGCAACATCTGACGAAAGTAAAATTCGACATTGGTGGAGGAAATGGCCTGATGCAAATATAGGATTATTAACAGGTGAGATTGATAATTTAGTTGTATTAGATATTGATAATGAAGAAGGATATGAGGCTCTTGCAAAACTTATTCAAGCCCACGGTCAAATTCAATCGACCTATAAAGTTAAAACTACAAGGGGAGAACATCGGTATTTTGCCCATCCTTTAAACGGAACAAAGATAAAAAGTATTTCAGCCTTAGGAGGATTCAAAGGACTAGATGTTAGAGCTGACGGAGGATATGTTGTTGCGGCGAATTCTCTTAGACGTGATGGAAAACGATATTCTTCAACACAATCTCTTCTAAAGGATAATCTTGCTGCAATCCCTGAGTGGTTACTTGGATTAATGCAATCTAGTCATACAACTTTATCTGGTTTTAATAAATCTTTAGATTGTACTCTATCTGATAGCAAGAAAAATGTCCCTGTAGCAGAAATTTTAGAAGGGGTTAAGGAGGGAGAAAGAGATAATTCTATTTTTCGTTTGGCTTGTAAGCTTAGACGTGCGGATATCCCAAAAGAAATCGCGATCAAATTAGTTTTAGATGCTGCCTCTAAATGCACGCCGCCTTTTCCAATAGACCAAACGATAAAAAAAGTTGAAACCGTGTATACCCGTTATCCCGCAGGAACTTATTCTTCCTCGCTTTTGACTGAGAATTATGGAGATTTGTCGTTTCGGTCGTTTATGTCGTTGGATTCACTTCATGATTTTACTATTACGGATAATTGGCCAAAACCGATTCCTGAAGAGGGATATTATGGAGTTGTAGGTGAAATAGTTCGATTAATTGAACCGCATACAGAATCTGATGTTTCGGCATTGATGCTTCAATTACTGATAGCTTTTGGAAATGTTTTAGGAAGACATGCGTACTTTTTAGTTGAATCAACTCGACATTATACAAATTTGTACGGTGCATTAGTAGGTCAGACAGCAAAAGGAAGAAAAGGAACAGCTTGGGCACATGTAAAAAGAATTATCACCGAAGTAGATGCATTCTGGGCGCAAGAACGTGTTCTGGGAGGATTATCAAGCGGGGAAGGGTTAATACATTTTCTTCGTGATGTGAATTTAGGTGAGTCATCTACATCTGATAGTTCCGTTGAGTTAAATAATCTTGATCGTAGAATGTTAGTTGTAGAATCCGAATTTGGCGGTACATTACAAATTCTACAAAGAGATAAAAATTCCTTAAGTGCAATACTAAGGCAAGGTTGGGATTATGGTGATTTAAGAGTTTTAACGAAAAATTCCCCTTTAAAAGCTACAGGCGCACATCTTTCATGTATTTTCCACATCACTAAAGCAGATCTAACAAAGTATTTTACAAACACTGATGCTGCAAATGGTTTTGGAAACAGAATTCTATGGGTGCTTGTTCGTCGTTCCAAGTGCTTGCCTGAAGGGGGAGATGTTACATCAATAGATTTTTCAGTGATTATTAAAAAACTTCATAAAGCTATAGAGTTTGCAAACAACCCTTCTAGGATAGCATTCGATAAAAACGCTAAAGCAATTTGGTATAGCGTGTATCCAGAACTTTCAAAAGGTGCTCCTGGTTTATTCGGCTCCGTGACCTCAAGAGCCGAAGCTCAGGTTATTCGACTTGCCTTGCTATATGCTCTTTTAGATACCTCTCCTTTAATCAGCAAAGAACACCTTTTAGCTGCTTTGGCCATTTGGGAATACTGCGAAGCTTCATCACGGTGTATTTTTGGAAGCTCAATCGGGGACTCTATTGCAGACAAAATATTAGGTGCCCTGAAAGATAGTGAAGCTGGAATGACTAGGACTGACATACGAGATCTTTTTAAGAACAATAAAAACTCTTTAGAGATTGATAGAGCTCTTCATTTTTTATTAGAAGCAGATTTGGTTTTTTTTAAATTGGATGATTTTTCGAACGGAAGACCTGCAGAAAGATGGTTTACAAAAAAACAATCTACGACTGAAACGACCGAAACGACAGAAGGACAACATTAAGCTTAACTAACATAAAAATATTAAAGAGGGAAAATGGGCCGCTATCTTAACATTGCACATGAAGTGTTGGCAAAGATGACAAAAAATGAAAACGATGAACAGAAAGTAGTTAGTAGAGAAGAACAAATGATAAACGATCCTTTAGTTAAATATGCATTAGATCTATTTCAGGGCGAAATAATCTCGATAGAATCCAAAGATACAGCTCTCAATTCCAAGGAGTTTCAAAAATAGTGATCACCCAATCTGAAAATGGTATTAACCAACCACTGGAAGAAATAAGCACTACTGAAACGAGTTTTCCAGAGGGCAGATACGAAATCATCGTCATCGATCCACCTTGGCCTTACGGTACTTTTTATGATCCAGTGGGGAGAAAGGTGGCTAGTCCTTATCCTGAAATGAGCTTGCAAGCAATTGAAGATATTCTTGATCCAACGCTAATAGCAGATGACTGCATCCTATGGCTTTGGTCCACACATAAATTTCTGTTCGATGCGAAGCAAATCTTAGATAAATGGGGGTTTAAATATAAGAGCCTCCTAATTTGGAATAAGGGAAAAATGGGGATGGGCTACTGGTTTAGGATGCAATGCGAATTCTGTTTTTTGGGGATTAAAGGTAAACCTGTTTGGGGTATTACTAACCTAAGAGATATTATAGAAGAGCCGAGAAGAGAACACTCCCGTAAACCAGAAGGCTTCTACAAGATGATAGATAGTTATTTCCCAGGAAGGAAGAAATTAGATTTCTTCTCTAGAGAACAAAGACCTGGTTGGGACCAGTATGGAAACGAAACAACAAAGTTCAAGAATCACCTAGCCTTTCAGGGCAAAGGAGGTATAGAAATCAGCTGGAAGTCGCAGGAAAAACAAGATGCTATTTCTGCTTGAGTAGGGCTTGAAGAGTCCAGATCACA